>DASUHR010000009.1:0-329336 GCA_036273415.1 Silvibacterium sp.
CCACTGCTGACGATGGCCGCTCATTACCGCGTCCATCTCCGAACCAGGATTCATAAACTTTACATGATGATTCGTCCAGTCATCGACAATTCCGCGCTGCGCAATGGCGGGTGTCGTCCCAACGGCTACCAACAGAGCAGCGGCCGCACAACATAAATTCTTTCTGGCGAAAATATCGCTCAGATTCATGGGGGGTATCCTCCGGGAGATGACTCCGAACGAGCCCAGCGTTTTCCCCTTTGGGACGACGTAAAGACGAAGAGCTGACCACGTGCAGAGCGTATATAAACTCTACACCTAAAAAAGGCCAAGTCAATACGACAAGCTCGATGAAAATTTGAGGTTTAACTACAGAAGTAATGCGCCGGAAACGCTCTGCGAAATCGACAAGAGCGTTGCCTCTGCATGTTAAAATCAATCGTTCGCCGGAGTAAATAATAGTCAGTCTTCGCAGCCTCAGGCGTAAGTTGCACTTGAGCCGGCCCCTATCGCATCGAACTCTGCCCGAATGTTCCATTTGCGAATCTTTGCTCCGCAGGAAGATCCTTTTCGTGACCGCCTCTTCAATTACTACCGAACTCAAGAACCGAATCGAAACCCGCAAAGCCAGCATTGGAATCATAGGAATGGGCTATGTCGGACTGCCGCTGGCGTTGCTCTTCAGCGAGCAGCGTTTTGCCGTGATCGGTTTTGACGTCGACAAAAATAAAGTGGATACGCTGAACTCCGGCGGCTCTTACATCGTGCGCATTTCCGGCACCGAAGTCGCGCAGGCGCAGCGAAACGGCTTTGCCGCCACCGGGAATTACGCCGAGATCGCGCGCATGGACGTAGTCATCATCTGCGTGCCCACTCCGCTGGATGAATATCACGAGCCTGATCTCAGCTATATCACCGGAACTCTCGAAGCGCTGGCCCCGTTCGTCCGTGCCGGACAGCTCATCGTTCTCGAAAGCACCACCTATCCCGGAACTACCGAGGAAGTCGTCGTCCCTCTGCTGGAAAGAGGAAATGCGCGCGGCCTGCGCGTGGCTCGTGACGCGGAGACGCCGGGAATCTATGTGGCCTTTTCGCCGGAGCGCGAAGACCCCGGCAACGATACCATTGCCCGTCGCGACATTCCCAAAGTTGTCGGCGGGTGCGGCCCAGTCGCTCTGGAGCTTGCATCTGCGGTATACGCAAGTATCTTCAATCGCACTGTTCCTGTCTCTACGCCGGCTGTCGCGGAGATGACCAAGCTGCTTGAAAATATCTACCGCTGCGTCAACATTGCCTTGGTGAATGAGCTGAAACAGCTCTGCCTTCGCATGGATATCGACCTGTTCGAGGTGATCAATGCGGCGCGCACCAAACCCTTCGGCTTTCAGGCGTTTTATCCCGGACCAGGCCTCGGTGGTCACTGCATTCCCATCGATCCGTTTTATCTTTCGTGGAAAGCGAAGGAGTTCGACTTCCACACGCGCTTCATCGAGCTGGCTGGTGAGGTCAACAGCAACATGCCGTACTTCGTGCTGGAGCAGACGACCGCTGCCCTGAACGAGCATGCCAAGCCGCTGAAGGGATCGAAGGTCCTGGTGCTTGGGGTGGCCTACAAGAAGGACATCGACGACCTGCGCGAGTCTCCTGCGCTCACCATTATCGAACTCCTCCGCAAACGCGGCGCGATCGTGGCCTATAACGATCCCTATTTCGCCCGTGTCGGGCGCGGACGCCATTACGACCTCAACCTCAGCAGCACTCCTCTCGAAAATCTCGGCCAGTACGATGCCGTGCTGATCGTCACCGACCACTCCGATTACGACTATGCCCGCATCGTGGCAGAGTCGAGGCTCGTGATCGACACTCGCAACGCTACCAAGGGCATTCACTCGGACAAGATTGTGCACTGCTAGGGAGCGCCGGAGCGAATTTCGATGGAATTCATTGACCTGAAGTCCCAGTACCGCGGAATCAAAGAGCGCGTGGACGCCCGCATTCAGGCAGTGCTTGACCACGCGCAATTCATTCTTGGACCAGAGGTCCTCGAGCTTGAGCGCGAATTGGCGCGGCGCACCGGAAGCAGTTATTGCGTCGCCTGCGCCAGCGGAACCGACGCTCTGCTGATCGCGCTCATGGCGCTCGGAATTCGGCCCGGAGACGAGGTCATCACCTCGCCCTTCACCTTTATCGCAACCGTGGAGATGATCCTTCTTCTCGGCGCAATCCCGGTCTTCGCCGACATTGATCCGCGAACCTACAACCTCGATCCGGCGCGCCTCACCCCGGCAATTACACCCCGCACCCGCGCCGTTATGCCCGTCTCCCTCTACGGCCAGTGCGCCGACATCGACGCATTTCAGTCCATCGCCGGCAACCTGCCGATCATCGAAGACGCCGCGCAGAGCTTTGGAGCAACCTACAAAGGACGCGCATCCTGCAACCTCACCACCATTGGCTGCACCAGTTTTTTCCCATCGAAGCCGTTGGGTTGTTACGGCGATGGTGGTGCGTGTTTCACAAATGACGACGCGCTCGCCAATGCCATGCTGGAGATTCGCAATCACGGCCAGGCCTCAAGGTACGATCACGTACGCCTGGGGCTGAATGGCCGCATGGATACCATTCAGGCCGCCGTCCTGCTGGCCAAACTTGAAATTTTCGACCACGAATTGTCGCTGCGCGCCGAAGTCGCGGACCGCTATCGAGCACGGCTTGCCGGCATTGCCGCGCTGCCATTCATTGCTGAAGAAAACCGCAGCGCCTACGCTCAATACACCATAGCGGTGGACCGTCGCGATAAAGTAGCCGAGGCTCTGCGGCGGGAAGCCATACCAACCGCCATCCACTACCCCGTGCCTGCGCATCTGCAGCCGGCGTTCCGCAGCCTCGGGCATTCCAAGGGAGCATTTCCCATCTCCGAAGCAGCATCCCGCCGCGTGCTCAGCCTGCCAATGCATCCCTACCTGCAGGCCGCCGACCAGGAAAAAATCTGCTCCGCCCTTCAGCGGACGATCTCCCGAGAGTGACGATAATGATCCGTTACCCTCGACTATGCACCGCAATTCAGGCATCCTAAATTCATCCTTCAACCGCATTCGCCGCAAGTCGAACGCGTGCAGTATCAATCCAGAATTATGGCCGGCGCACTTAGTCGGCGGGGCAGCAGCATGAAGCAGCAAACAGTAATTGCAGTAGTCGGCTCGGGCTATGTAGGCCTGGTTTCAGCGGCGTGCTTCGCCGAAATCGGGCATCGCGTCATCTGCGTCGACAACGACGAAGAAAAGGTGCGTCTCCTGAACGAAGGCGGAGTCCCAATTCACGAGGACTTCCTTCCCGAAATGCTCGGGCGTCACAGTCGCGCCAGCATCGAGTTCACCACCGAGCTGCACGCCGCCACCCGGCAGGCGCATGCGATCTTCATCGCTGTAGGAACGCCGCAGTCCGACACCGGCGACGCCGACCTCTCCTATGTGGACGCGGTCGCCAGCGCCATCGCCCAAGCCATCGATGGCTACAAGGTCATCGTCGAGAAAAGCACCGTCCCCGTCTACACCAATGAGTGGATCACGCGCATTCTCGAGCGCAACGGCGCCTCCAGGGAAAGCTTCGACGTCGTCTCCAATCCGGAGTTTCTCCGCGAAGGCACCGGCGTCACCGACTTCCTCCACCCCAACCGCATTGTCATCGGCGTCGAGAGCGAGCGCGCCGCGAAGCTTATGCGGCAGATTTACGAACCGCTGACTTCGGGCGAGTATTACGCCCTGCCTCATGCTGTCCCTGGACCGCGAACCCCCGGCAATCCTCCGCCCCTCCTCAAAATGTCCACCAAGGCCGCCGAGCTCACCAAGCACGCCACCAACGCCTTTCTTGCCATGAAAATTTCCTTCATCAACGCGGTCGCGAACATCTGCGATGCCGCCGGAGTGAACATCGAGGAAGTGGCGCAGGGGGTGGGCATGGACGAACGTATCGGCCCTAAATTTCTGCGCGCCGGCATCGGCTACGGCGGCTCCTGCTTTCCCAAGGACATTGCCGCTTTCCGCTGGGTTGCCGAGCAACTCGGGCAGCAGTTCGATCTACTTGGAGAGGTGGAGAAGATCAACAGCCAGCAGAAGAAGCTCTTCTTCCGCAAAATCCGCGCTGCATTGTGGACGCTGCGCGGCAAGAACCTCGCCGTCTTCGGCCTCGCCTTCAAAGGCGGAACAGACGATATCCGCGAATCGCCCGCCGTCGAGATCGTGCAAATGCTGCTGAAGGAGGGCTGCTGCGTCACCCTCTTTGATCCCGCGGCCATGGAGCGGACGAAATCCGTTCTCCCACCCGGCCCGCAGGTGCGCTACGTCGCCGATATGTATGAGGCCGCGCAAGACGCACACGCCGTTCTCGTGCTCAGTGACTGGCAGGAGTTTGCGGCCGTCGACCTTGAACGGCTGCGCCACGCGCTTCGCCATCCCATCGTGATCGATGGCAGAAATATTTTTGATCCGGAAACGATGCATGACAAAGGATTCACATACTTCAGCGTCGGGCGTCCCCATCCGGCTCCCAGCGCCAGAGCGCTCAAAAGTATTTAGCGAAAGGAATCTGGCAAGTGGCTGGAAAACATGTGTTGGTGAGCGGCGCGGCGGGTTTCCTGGGCTCGCATCTCTGCGACGCGCTGATCGCGGACGGCGACAACGTGCTCGGAGTCGACAATTATTCGACCGGCAACCCGGCCAATCTTGCCGATCTCGAGGATGAGCCGCGTTTCAGCCTGCTCGAGCACGATATATGCCAGCCTCTGAAAGTCCGCGGCGTTGACTATATCTTTAACTTCGCCTCGCCCGCCAGTCCCGCCGACTATGCGCGTCTAGGGCCGGAGACACTGCGCGTCGGCTCTTTCGGCACCCTCAATCTACTCGAATTGGCCAGAACCGCGGGCGCGAGATTCCTGCAGGCGTCTACTTCGGAGTGCTATGGCAATCCCGAGGTCCATCCGCAGCCCGAAACCTACTGGGGCAAAGTCAACCCCATCGGCCCGCGCTCCGTGTACGACGAATCGAAGCGCTTCTCCGAAGCCGCAGTTATGGCCTATCACCGCTACTACCACGTGGATACGCGCATCGTCCGCATCTTCAACACCTACGGCCCGCGGCTTCAGCCCACTGACGGCCGCGTCATCTCCAACCTGATGATGCAGGCCCTCACCGGCAAGGAGCTCACCGTTTTCGGCGATGGCACCCAGACCCGCAGCTTCTGCTACGTCTCCGATCTCATCGACGGAATCTTGCGGCTGTCCAAGTCCGGCGAGCATCTCCCCGTGAACCTCGGCAATCCGGACGAGTGGACAATCCTCAGGTGCGCGCAGGAGGTTCTGGCGGTGACCGCATCGCGCAGCGCCATTCGCCACGAGCCGCTGCCGGCGGATGATCCCGTCCGCCGTAAGCCTGATATCGCCAAGGCGAAAAAGGTGCTGGGCTGGGTACCGACAGTGCCGCTGCGGGCTGGCCTGCAGCTTTCGCTCCCCTATTTCAGAAAACGCGCGCAGGAATCGGCCCCGTAACATCCCGTGTACTTTACTCGAAATTCACCCGTACTTCGCCGAAGCGGGAAAAGCGAACCTCTGCCGTCGAGCCAGCCTTGGCGTAGGTCACACCCGACCAGGTTCCAGTTGTAATCCATTGGCCGAACTTTAGCCCTCCGGTGCGGTAGCTGCCCTCGTTTGCCAGCCAGGTCACCAGCCGCAGCAGGTCGGTTCCCCCTGGATTCGACGACTTGCCCTCGAACCTTACCGCCCCATCCACGGTCACCTTAACCGATTCGGCCGCCAGGTCGAGCTTCTGCCAATCGGGCACAGCTGCCCCATAAACAAAGCCTCCGTTGCACAGCATGTCTCCGAGCAGCGAGAGGCGATCCACTTTTTCGATCTCGAAGTAGGCTGACTCGAGCAACTCAATCGCAGGATGTGCGCTGCCGATCGCGTCGGCTACTTCTTCGCGCGCATACCGCTTCGCCCTGAGCGGCAGGTCCTTGCTCAGGCAGAAGGCGACCTCGGCTTCCACTCCGCGAAGCCGCTTGAAGGATGCCGCCATGCGGGTGCCGGATTTTGCGAAGCCGCCCCACAGCGGCATAGGCGAAACCACGGGTGTCGCGTCCGGCGTCGGCGCGCCCACCTTCCAGCCGCCCATCATTCCGATTGCCTCCGCCACAATATCCTGCAGCGCATACGCTTCTTCCAGACTGTGCGGGCGCAGCTTCTCCGGCAGCTCGTGAATCGGCATAACCTCGCGGCGCGCCTTCAGAAGGATCTCCGCTGCCTGGTACATGCGATCATTGTCAAAGGCCGTCACCTGATGCTCCGCTGCGCTTGTCGCCATCGCTTCCATGCTCCTTGTGTGTCAATGGTTTGGAGGGTGCCTGCGGTGCATTGGTTTTCCGCCCTTGCATCTGAAAACATTTCTTTGGCGTACTGTATCTTAGAGACCCCGATCCGAGTCGAATAGTCAGGAAACAGTATGCTGATTCGCAAATCCGATCCGAATTCCATTCCATCTTCCGAGATCACGCCGCGCTCTGGTTATATGAATCGCCGCGCCTTCATGGCCGCCGGCGCTGTCGGCGCAGCAGCGCTCGCCGCGGAACGATTCACCCCTCTCCTGCGTCCCGACCCCGTCGAAGCGGACACCAAACTCGCGACGGTTCCCAGCCCGCTCTCGGCCAAGGGCCTTACGCCCACTTCGTATAACGACATCACCCACTACAACAACTTCTACGAGTTTGGCACCGGCAAAGACGATCCCGCCCACTACGCTGGCAGCCTACGAACGCGCCCCTGGACGGTCGCCGTAGAAGGGCTGGTGAAAAACAAGAAGACCTTCGACATCGATACGCTGCTTAAGCTGCGCCCGCTCGAAGACCGCATCTACCGCTTCCGCTGCGTTGAGGCGTGGAGCATGGTCATTCCGTGGGTCGGCTACTCGCTCTCGGAATTTATCAAGCAGTGCGACCCGCTTCCGTCAGCCAAATACGTCCAGTTCCTCTCGCTCGACGACCCCAGGCAGGAGCCCGCTCTTCGCAGTGTTTCCCTCGATTGGCCCTACTCCGAAGGCTTGCGCATGGATGAGGCCATGCACCCGCTCACCCTGCTCACCTTCGGCCTCTACGGAGCAACGCTGCCCAACCAGGACGGCGCGCCGGTCCGCGTCATCGTGCCCTGGAAATACGGCTTCAAGTCCGCCAAATCCATCGTCAAAGTGCGGTTCGTGGCCAAGCAGCCGCCTACCACCTGGAACGACATGGCTTCAAACGAATACGGCTTCTACTCCAATGTGAACCCCAACGTCGATCATCCCCGCTGGAGCCAGAAGACCGAGCGCGTCATCGGCGCCTCCATCTTCAAGCAGCGCCAGCCCACGCTCATGTTCAACGGATATGAAGATCAGGTTGCGTCTCTTTATAAGGGCATGGACCTGAAGAAAAACTACTAAATCAAGTCTCCTGTAGTCAGTTGTCAGTCTCCAGTTGGCCCGCTGGGAACTGGGACTGGCGACTCAAAAGCGCTAATGCCCAAACGCATCATCCCCAATCGCACCATCGTTGTCCTGAAGATACTGGTTCACATCGCCTGTCTTGTTCCCGTCGCTTGGCTGCTGGTGCACCTTTTCCAGAACAAGCTCGGTCCCGACCCCACCCACACCGTCACCTTCTTTACCGGGCGGGGAACCCTGCGCCTGCTGGTCATTACCCTGGCCATCTCACCCATCCGCCGCCTGTTTCCCCGCTTCGTCTGGATCATTCGCTTTCGCCGGATGCTCGGCCTCTATGCATTCTTCTACGGCTGCCTGCATTTGATGACTTATCTCTGGCTCTATGCCGGCTTCAGTTGGGCTGCTATTGTCGACGACATCAGTCACCGAAGGTTCATCCTCGCCGGAGTTACCGCCTGGCTGCTCATGGTCCCTCTGGCCCTTACCTCAACCGCCTGGTCCATCCGCAAACTCGGCGGCAAGAACTGGACCCGGCTGCACTGGCTGACCTACCTTGCCGCCCTCGCCGGAGTGGTCCACTACTGGTGGGGGGTAAAGCAGGGCGATAACACCCCGGCGGAGATCACCATCGTTCTGGCCATCGTGCTCGCGGCCCGGCCTCTTCTGGCCTGGGTGCGATCGCGAAACGCAATCGAAGTTAGCCATTAAGCGGCCCTCTCTCTTCTTCGAAATCGTGTCAAGGCCTAAACCGCGCAACTCATACATTCCACGGCCCTTGAAAATACATTTGAATTATTCAGAATTGCTATACTGGATATAGGAGTCAATTTTGCAAAAGGCGCAGCCATAAGTTGCGCCCTTCCTTTTTGAGTTCCTATCGGCTGCCGGCTTTCTCGCACCCGTTTTGCCCTTTAAATATGTGAAAAAGATTGACTTAATCGCAACTGTATGAAAATGGTTGACTTATAGCGGTGCCCTACATTTAACTCAAACAAAACAAAGGAACACGGGAAAAAACTAAGCGAAACAGAAGCCAGAAGCGAGCAACTGACAACGGGATAATCGACCAAGTGACAACCTCAGATCCGGTGCCTGCCTTGCCCTGTTGCCCGTTTCGTGGTGCTCAACCTCAAATATAAGAAAACGGTTGACTTATGCATAACCATTTCAAAACAGTGGACTTACAGTCCCGCCAAACACCTAACCTCAACAAAACAGAGGAACCCGGGAAGAAATTATGCACCTAGAAACCCAGCTCACGAGCAACTGGAACTGACAAACAGCCCGTCTAGGTGATCTGATTTCTGTTAAGGTATATTGTCGGACTTTCACTCAGATTAAGGAACCAGGCACTATGGCGAAAGCAGTCTGGAATGGCGTCACCATCGCGGAAAGCGATAAGACTCAGGTGGTTGAAGACAATGTCTACTTCCCCGACAGCTCGGTAAAACGCGAGTATCTTCGTCCCAGCTCCACCACTTCCACTTGCCCTTGGAAGGGACAGGCGAGGTACTACTCCCTGCTGGTCGACGGACAGGAAAATCAGGACGCGGCTTGGTATTATCCCGATCCCAAGCCCACTGCACGCAAGATCAAGGGGTACATCGCCTTCTGGCGTGGCGTGGAAGTAGAGAAGTAGGTTTACCCGAAACGGGAATGATTCCACGGGTCGAGTGAACCACAGAAGATATTGACATAGCGGCGGGACGCATCAAAGATTCTGACAACGGCGATTCGACTTAGGAGTTGCCGGTCTTCCAAATGTGGGACCGCAGGCGAAACGCCCATGCATCCGCGAAAACAGCTCCCCGCCATGGCGGCGGACTGGCTTGTAGCGGTCTCCGATATCCAGAACAATTCATCCGCAGGAGGAGCAGGGAAAACCGCTTTTCATTTTAGCGGTCAAAAGAACAGCGGCATCAGGGCGGAACGGCAACTCCCCACACCGGACCGCGATACAACGGGCGCAACACACGGGGCGCAAGCGAAGACAGGAGAAGGCAAAATGTCATCGGAACTGCAGTTGCTCGATCAATGGATTCCAGAACAGATGGAGCCGGGAACGCTCTTTCTGCTCGAGAACGCGGGATCGCTGGGTGATACAAGAGACCCCTACTGGGCGGTGCTTGCCTGTCCCGGATGCGGGTCGCTCGGGCTGATTACCAGGGCTCAGTTTGCCGGATTGCAATCTATGATATGCGGATCTGACCATTGCTCCCTTGAGTACTATTTGCGCGGCGATGAAATCGAGTACCGTAAGCCGCATTAGCTCTGATACTGTCCTGAGTTCCTCGTTATACGCTATGGGCAGCTTTCGATTTGATCGAAAGCTGCCTCTGCGTTTTTTCTCTTTCCGCATCCCACCTTTACGAGAGGTGAGTAGATGCGAAAGAGACGAGTTATCGGAATCGCCGTATGTGTTGCCATGCTTTCCGCGGCAGGATGCCATAAGAACCAGGTAGACAAAGGCGCCTTTCAATCGGCGCTCAACGACTATTACGGCGCCCGGCAGCAATGCGTCTGGTCGAGTCCGATGAAGTTTCCCGCGCAGGCGGACGCCGCAAAGGAAGACCAGACGAAAGGTTTCGACGCACTCACAGACGCAGGACTGCTGACAAGGATCCCGGAGGAGAAGAAAAGGTTCCTCGTAGGTTCTAAGCAGGTGAACGATTACGACGTCTCCAGCAAAGGCCGCTCGACGTGGACGGCGGACCAGACGCAGCCCGGATATGGCAACTTTTGCTACGGCCATCTCAAGGTGAGCTCGATCGACGGCTATACGCCGAGCGACAACGCCGATGCCAACACCTACAGCGTGACCTATCACTACAAGGTGTCTGATCTTCCGGACTGGGCGAAGTCGACGGAAATGCAAACCGCCTTTCCCCGCATCGCCAGGGAGGCGAGCGGTGACGAAACGGCCACAGCCAACTTGACCAAGTCGACCAACGGCTGGCAGGTCGGCAACGTGCAACCCGCGGGCAGCCCGCAATTGCCGCAGTAGTTAGTCGGGATTCTGCGAGGCCACGCGACCCCACTCCTCGATGGACCAGGATGGCGTGGCCCCGGCCCGGCTGGCGACGATCGATCCGAGCGCGTTGGCGAATCGGGCCGTCTTCACCATTGGCCAGCCGCGGTGATAGCCGTGGAGAAAGGCGGCCGCGAAGGCGTCTCCGGCGCCAACGGTGTCACGCACGCTTGTCGGGAATGCTGGAACGCTTTCGGTTGAGCCGTTGCGGTAGACGAAACATCCGTCCGGGCCGAGCGTCACGCAGATCGCGTCAAGCTTGTATTGCGCAGTCCATAGTTCGCAAAACGCCGGTAGGGAGAACGCGTGCGCTCCGGTGAGCCTTGAGAGCGTCTGTGCTTCGACCTCATTCAACTTGAGTACAGAGGCGAGCCGGCACAGCCGATCGACCAGCGGCAGATTCCAGTGCCCCTCGCGAAGGTTCATGTCGTAAAAGCCGCGAATTCCGGGCAGCGTCTCCAGGAGCGTGCGCGTGGCAGCTTCGACCTGCAGCTCGGTCTGAAGCAGCGTGCCGAAGTAGAGCCAATCGGGATTAAGACGCGCGGCCGCTTCCAGAATCTGCGGAGTAAGCCGAACCCGATCGAAGGCGGCAGGGCGGGGAATCGCGAACTGCGGCTCTCCCGATGCACTGGTGCCGACGGTGGCAACTCCGGTAGGCAGGTCGTTCGCGCGCTGAACGAAATCCGTGGACAAGCCGAAGCTCTTCATCTCGGCCAGCGCCGCCCGACCACGCTGGTCGTCGCCGACTGCGGTGATGAGCGTGGTGGAGTCTCCGAGTCGGCCAGCGTTGACGGAGAAATTCAGCGCGGCGCCGCCAAGCAGCTCCTGATCGGGGAAGACGTCCCAGAGGATTTCGCCGATGCTCAGGACATTCATTGACTCGTGAACAGCAGCGTTGGCTTGAGATTAATGGGTGAGCCCAAACGCAAAGACTACGTTCTTTCCGCCCGCGTAGACGTGCCCATTGACCGGGGTCGGGACCGTCCAGATGAGTGCCCCGCCGGTGATAGTGCCTGAATACAGTACGGTCCCGAGGTTGTTGGCATCGTTGGCCACTAAGGTGTTCGTTCCGGTATCGATGGTCCATACGATGCCATTATTCGCGCCGTTCGATGAAACAACAGGAACCGCTCCCGGGTAGCCGTAGAATAGCGTTCCCTGAGAGGTAGGGCTGGACGAAAGCAGGCCGGTGGTCGGGTCCAGTGTAAACATCTTCAGGACGTCCCATTTGCCGCCAAAGTATACGTTTTGTCCCCACATTGCGGGCGAGGTCATGCACGCGACCAGGAGATGCGAGTTGACGCCAAGAACACCGACTTGATTATCGGATCGTTGAATGATGTTGTCGGATAGAGTGCCTACCCGGCCCATGTTGTCGCCATTGAGCAGATAGACAGGTGTAGGTTTGCCGCAAACGATCAGCTCGTGCGGATAAGGGCCGGTCTGGTCGGGAACGACCATGACATCGCCTGATCCCACGTCGAGATCGTTCGAGTTAAGGGCGTCGAAGTTGTACGGCGTGAAGTAATCAAGCAACTGCAGGTTGGGGGTAAACTTGATCGCTGATTCACCGAAATTGGTAGCGCCGTCATAGGTGCCGTTGCCGGTCGCGACGTAGACGTTCCCGTTTTCGTCCACGGCAGGCGCTGCGCCTCCCATCCATACGCCGCCCTCATCGCCGCTCGGCGTAACTACAAAAACGCCGACTTGCGTCAGGGTTGAAGCATTGAAGGCGAACAGCATGCCGTTGTAGGGAGTCCTGTCCTGCATGGAACCGATGCCGACGTAGACATTGCCGTTGGCGAGCAACAGCCCAGCGCGCTGGAGCTTGTGGAGGGGCGCCATTTGCGGATTTGAAATCAGCACCGGGCCACCGAATTTCTCCTGGCCGGTCGTCGCGTCAAGCGCGTGAAGCCGGTGCGGAAAGTAAGTAGCATTCTGTTCCGAGGTTTCGCTGACCACGTAGAGCGTGTTGGTCGAGGGGTCGATCACCGGCGTACTCAGAATGCCGATTTGCGTGGGGCCGCTGGTGAAGCCCACCGCAGATGATGGAACCGCGGTAGCACCGGGCGGGATCAGGCTCGTTTGCCAGAGCAGCGCGCCGGTATCTCCATCGAAAGAGTAGACGCTGTCATTTGAAGTGGCCACAAAGACTGCATTGTGCGGCGAACCGTTGATGACGAGCCCGTTCATGTAAAGTGGCTGCGCGTTGACCCAGCCGTCCACGCTTGCCTGCCAGACTTTGCCGAAGGAGGATGAGTTGACATTGGAAGCATTGAGCTGCAGCTCGTCTGTCTGGGCGCCGGTATTCCCGCCACCGTTTTTCCAGGCGGTGTAGTTCACTACATCGATAGTGGCCGTCGCGACTGATGTGTAGGCGGTGCCGGTCGACGCCGTTGCAGTAACGGTACATGGCCCAGGTGATGCCGGAGCGGTAAACAGGCCGGAGGTCGAGATGGAGCCGCATGAGGCGCTCCAAGTGACGGAAGAGCCAGCCGTGAACTGCTGTGTGTTGAGAGCATGCAGATTGACTGCCGTTGGATTGAGCGTGATGGGCGAGCTCACCGTCACATTTGCGGACGAGGCACTCCCCATTGCGGGAGTCGCCGTGACAGTGCAGGAGCCGGGAACAAGCGGCGCAGTATACAGTCCTGTGGCGGAGACTGATCCGCAGGAAGTGGACCATGTGGCGCTTGGGTCTGCGCTGAACTGCTGTGTCGCGCCTTCAGTTACGATCGCGGAGGGTGGCGAGATTCCCGTCCCGCTCGTGCCCGTTCCGGAGAGTGACACTGTGAGTGGAGTGGCACTGTTGCTGTTGGTGATGCTCCATGAGGCAGTCTCCGGAGCCACGATCGTGGGGGTGAATGCTATGCTGACGGCGCAGCTTGCAGATGCAGCGAGACTGGAGCCGCAGGTGGTGGATGTAACGGCGAAGTCGGCTGCGTTTGTGCCGGAAATTCCGGCGGAGCTCAGGGTTACTGCGTTCGCAGTGGTATTTGAAACGGTGACGGTTTGCGAAGTGCTCGTAGATGCATCAGCAACGCTGCCATAGATCAAACTGAGAGGCGAGGCGGTGACGCTTCCGGCGGAAGTACCGGTTCCGGAGAGGTTCACGCCGAGCGGAGTGGGGCTGTTGCTGCTGGTTATGGTCCACAAGGCGGTCTCCGGAGCGACCGTCGTGGGAGTAAATACGATGCCAAGGGAGCAGCTTGCAGACGCAGCGAGACTCGAGCCACAAGTGCTGGAGGTGACGGTGAAATCTCCCGCATTCGCGCCGGAGATGCCCGCGCCGCTCAACGTTACAGCAAATGGCGTGGTATTCGAAACCGTGACAACTTGCGAAGCGCTGGATGAGCCATCGTTTGTGTTGCCGAAGAGCAAGTTGGCGGGCGAAGCAGCCACGCTTCCGGTGGACGTGCCGAGGCCGGAGAGAGACACTTGCTGCGGACTGTTCGATGCTGTGTCGGTAACTGCCAGCGTCGCGGTGCGCGTCCCGGAAGTGGTCGGCTTGAAGAGCACGGTTACAGTGCAACTGGCAGACGCGGCGAGACTGGAGCCGCAGGTCTTCTGGTAGATCGCGAAGTCGCCTGGGTTGACTCCAGTAAAGGCCAGGCTGCTGATGGAGATGGAAGTTGTACCGTTGTTGGTGAGCGTTGCGACCTTGGGGCCTCCGGCGTTTCCGACGGCGACCTTACTCCAGCTGATGGAAGTTGGCGAGATCGAGGATGCCCCGGCGGGTGCCGTACCGGTGCCGGACAAGGCGACCGAGAGTGGAGTGAGGCCGCTAACGATGATCCAGGTTGCGGAAAAGGATGCTGCGGTTGCCGGGTTGAAAGCTATGGTGGCAGTGCAGCTTGCCGATGCGGCGAGGCTGGACCCGCAGGTGCTCGATGTGACAGCGAAAGCGCTCGCCCCCGATCCGGAGATACCGCCCGCGCCCAGTGTCACTGCGCTCGATGTGGTGTTCGCAACGGTGATGATTTGCGAAGCACTCGTGGATCCAGTGGTTATGCTGCCAAAAGCCAAGCTGGATGGCGATGCGCCGACGCTTCCGGCCAGGGTTCCGATGCCGGAGAGGGACACGCTCTGAGGGCTGTTGCCCGCGCTGTCGGTAAAGGAAAGAGCCGCGGTGAAAGTGCCGGCAGCCTTCGGTTTGAACAGGACGGTCACAGTGCAGTTCGACGAGGCGGCCAGACTTGTGCCACAGGTCTTCTTGAAAATCGTAAAGTCGGCCGCTCCCGTTCCCGTAAACGCGATACTGCTGATTGTGACGGCAGAGCTGCCCGCATTGGTAAGCGTGGCCACTTTTTGGCCGCCGGCGTTACCCACAGCGACCTTTGACCAGCTGAGTGAAGAGGGCGAGGCGGAGACCTGTGCAGAGGCAGTGAGGCATCCGAACAGGATCACTGAGGCGAGCAGCGCAGCTTTCGTGAGCATGCGCCTCAAAACGTGGCCGCAAGTGTGGTAAACAGAATATCTCATATGCAATCTCGGGCAGACGAGCGAGAGAGAAATCCGCTGCCCATGGACAGCGAACGGAGCGACGTCAATTTGTGGGGGGAGAGGCTAGGGGTCGTTTCCATGCCTCACGACCGAGAGCATAGCAGAGGGCTGCCGTTTTTTGAAACATATTTTTTCATAAGCAGAGGTCTTATAAGCTGGCGAGTTTCAAAACGGCAACGGCTGTCGAATTCCGAAGATTGAAGCCCCTATTTCAAGCCGAAGCCGAACACCAGACCCTCCTCTGCCACGTACACATGTCCGTTCACCACCGTGGGTACGGTCCATCGGAGCGCGCCACCGGGAATGCTGCCCGAGTAGAAAAGGTTTGCGATATTGGTGGCGTCGTTGGCGCGAAGCGTACCCGTTCCGGGATCGATCGTCCATACGATCCCATTAGTGTCTCCGTTTGCCGAGACGACCGGGTCGGCGCCCGGATAGCCGAATGTCAGGGTGTCCTGCGAAACCGGGGTTGGTGAGAGCATGCCGGTTGACGGATTGAGCGTAAACATCTTCAGGACGTCCCATTTGCCGCCAAAGTAGACCTTCTGCTGCCACATTGCGGGGGCGGTGTAACAGGCAAAGACGGTGGTTGCACCGGGACCGAGCGCGCCGACCTGGTTGTCCAGCGTTTGAACGATGTTGTTCGATGTTGTCCCGGCATGGCCCATGTTGTCGCGGTCGAGCATATACACGGGAGTCGGCTTTCCGCACACCACCAATTCATGGGGAAAAGGGCCATTCTGATCCGGCGCAATCATGACATCACCCGATCCCAGATCAGTGTCCTTGGAGGACAGGGCAGACCAGTTAAAGGGCGCGAAGTAGTCGAGCAACTGCAGCGTTGGGCTTAGCTTGACGGCGGCTTCGCCGAAATTGGAGACGCTATCGAAGGTGCCGTTTCCGGTTGCAACGTAAATGTCGCCATTTTCATCCACCGCGGGGGCTGCCCCTCCCATCCAGATGCCGCCTTCAGATCCGGTGGGCGTGACGACCCAGACGCTCTGTTGCGCGAGAGTGGCGGCGTTGAAGGACAAGATCATTCCGTTGTAGGGTCTGGCGTCGTTAAGCGATCCGATCGCAACGTAAACAGAGCCATTCGAGAGCAACAGCCCGGGACGCTGGAGCTTGTGGATCGGAGCTAATTGAGGGTTGGTGATGAGGACGGGACCGCCGAATTTCTCCTGCCCGGTGGTGACATCGAGGGCGTGCAGTCGGTGCGGATATGTAGTGGCATTCTGCTCCAGGCTCTCGGTGACCACATACATAGTCTTGGTGGAAGGATCGATGACGGGAGTGCTGAGGATGCCGATCTGCGGCTGGTCAGCATATGCCACGAGTGAGGAGTTGACGGCGGTAGCTCCCGCCGGAAGCAGACTGACCTGCCAGAGCTGTGTTCCTGTAACTCCGTCGAGCGCGTAGACGCTGTCGTTGGCGGTTGCGATGAAGACAACATTGTGGGGTGCGCCGTTGATGGTGAGCGCGTTCATATACAGCGGCTGTGCGTTGACAAAGCCGTCCACCTTCGCTTGCCAGAGAAGTCCGAAGGATGCCGAATTGACATTGGCGGGGGTGAGCACCAGCTCATGGGTCTGCGCGCCAGTGAGGCCGCCGCCTCCCTTCCATGCGGTGTAGTTCACTACATCGATGCTGGCTGTGGCGGTTGCGGCTAAGGCTGTGCCGGTGGACGCCTTGGCGGTAATGGTGCAGGTGCCGGGTGTGGTCGGAGCAGTGAAGAGGCCGGCCGCGGAGATGGCGCCGCACGATGCGGTCCACGTGACGGGCTGGCTGGATGTAAATTGCTGGGTGCTCATGGCGTGCAGGTTCACCGCGGCCGGAGTGACGGTGATGGGCGTGGTGACCATTACTGGCGCCAGGCTTTCCGATCCGCCATTTGTGGGATCGGCATAGACAATGCAGTTGCTGGGCGTGAGCGGAGCGGTGTAGAGACCGGTTTGCGATGCTGAGCCGCACGAGGTGCGCCAGTTGGACGGGACGGAGGCGGTGAACTGCTGCGTGGCTCCCTCAGCCAGGATCGCGCTGGCAGGCGTAATGGGGCTGCCGCCATTTCCGAGGCCGGTGAGCGAGACCTTTTGCGGGCTGCCGGTCGCGTTGTCCGTGAACGCGAGAGTTGCTGCGCGCGCGCCGCCAAGAGTGGGCTTGAAACGCACCGCGACGGTGCAACTGGCAGATGCCGGCAGGGTGGAACCGCACGTTTTTGAAGATATGAAGAAGTCGCCCGGGTTGGCGCCGGTGAAGCCGATGCTGGAAATGTTGAGGGTAGTTGTGCCCGTGTTGGTGAGAGTAACGGTTTTTGGACCGCCGGAGTTGCCGATGGTTACCACTATCCAGTTCAGCGAGGCAGGCGAGACGGTGGCGGAGGCCAAAGTCGCAGTCCCGGTTCCGGAGAGAGAGACGGAGAGCGGAGTTGCGCTGTGGCTGCTGGTGATGCTCCACGTTGCAGTATAGGAAGCTGCGGCCGCGGGCTTGAATACGACGTTGGCGCTGCAACTTGCGGATGCGGCGAGACTGGAGCCGCAGGTTGTGGAGGCGACGGCAAAGTCGGCTGCACCTGTACCTGAGAGGCCGGAGGCGCTCAGGGTGACAGCAGCGGTGGTGGTATTCGAAATGGTGATGGATTTCGCAGCGCTGGTTGTATGCGCGGCAATGCTGCCGTAGGCCAGGCTTGTGGGCGCGGCGGAGACGGTTCCCGTGGTGCCGCCGGAGCCCATTCCGGTGAGTGCGACCTGCTGCGGACTGTTGCCTGCACTGTCGCCGAAGGTGAGCGAGGCGGTGCGGGTGCCGGAGGCGGTGGGCTTAAAGAGCACGGTTGCTGCGCAGCTGGCGGAGGCTGCGAGGGCAGTTCCGCAGGTCTTTTGGTAAATGCTAAAGTCGCCGGGGTCAGTGCCGGTGAAGCCGATGCTGCTGATGCTGAGGGTGCTGCTACCGGTGTTCGTGAGAGTTGCGACCTTGGGGCCTCCGGCGTTTCCGATTGCGACGGTGTTCCAACTCAGGGCGGAGGGCGATAGGGACGCGGATCCTGTATTGACGCCGCCGGTGCCGATGCCGGAGAGTGCGACCTCCTGCGGGCTGCCGCTCGCATTGTCAGTAAAGGCGAGGGCTGCCGTGAAGGTGCTAGCGCTTTTCGGCTTGAACAGTACGGTGACGGTACAGCTGGCCGCGCTCGCGAGGGTAGTTCCGCAGGTCTTTTGGTAGATGGTGAAGTCGGCGCCGCCGGTCCCGGTGAAGGCGATGCTGCTGATGGTTATGGCCGCGGAGCCGTTGTTTGTCAGGGTGGCGACCTTGGGGCCGCCCGCATTGCCAACAGCGACTTTGGCCCACGTGAGAGATGTGGGTGAGACGGAGACCTGCGCGCTCGCGTTGGGTGGAGCGGCTAGTGTCCATGCCGACAAACCTGCGGCAGCCAGCAGCATGCTGAGTTTACGGAGAGACAGGGCACAACGCAACGAAGAAGCCAGCGAAAGCTGGGGAGACGGGTAGTTCATCGAAACCTCGGCAGACAACAAGGCTTGCAATGGACTTACACGACCCGCGCGAAAGGCTTTGAAGCCGCTCCAGTCTTATGGGGGATAGCTGGCGTGCCGCGGGCCGATCCAATACTGGCTGTGTTGCAAAATGTAACAAAGAAGTTGGCCGAATTGCGAAAAAAAATTCTGTGGAATACACGGTCCCTTCGGCGGGATTGCCGCCGGGATATTTTGTATCTGTTCCCGGGAAGATGCGTACCATTGAAAGAAAGGAGACTGACTGTATGCTGATCCGCTCACGAGTCACTTCGGCCATGGTTGGAATTTTGGCTCTGTTTACGCCGCTTGTTGGTTGTGCCGCGCGCACGACACCGATTCCGCCGGCGAAGGTGGATGTGCCGCTGGCCGCAAAAACGGCTCGGCAAACGGCAGTGTTCGCTGGAGGCTGCTTCTGGGGAACGCAATCCGTTTTTGAGCGGGTCAAAGGCGTGCTGGATACGACGGCTGGATACGCGGGCGGCTCAGCTTCGACCGCGAGTTATGACCAGGTGACGACGGAGACCACGGGACATGCGGAATCGGTGCAGGTTGTCTACGATCCGTCGAAGATTACGTACGGCGAGCTGCTGCGCATCTTCTTTTCCGTGGCGCACGATCCGACGCAGTTGAACCGGCAGGGGCCGGATGTCGGCACCTCTTATCGGTCGGCGATTTTCTATTCAAATGACGAACAGAAGCGGATTGCCACGGCGTATATCGCGCAGATGGATGCGGAGAAGGTTTTTGCAAAGCCGATCGTGACGGAGGTGACTCCGTTGAAGGGCTTTTATCGCGCGGAGGATTATCACCAAGACTATGCGCTGAATCATCCAGACAATCCCTACATTATGGTTTGCGACCGTCCGAAGATAGAGGCGCTGAAGCGGCAATTCCCGGAGCTGTTTGTGGACTACAAAGGGAAGCGGTAAAGCCGTGAGAGGGTTGCTGGGCAACCGGCGGAAATGAAAACGCCGCAATCTCTTGATAGAGGTTGCGGCTTCTCAGTTAGCAGGGCTGTTACGAGGGCCTGACGTTGACTTTGAGTGTGATGGTGTGGACGCGGTTTCCACTTACACCAAAGATCGTAATGGTGGCAGATTCGTACGGGGCTGAGCTGCTGGCCTTGAGCGTCAGCGTGGATGAGCCGCTGACCAGGGAGCCACTGCTGAAGGATGCTGTTACTCCCGAGGGCATTCCCTTAGCCGAGAGTCGGACCGTGCCGTAATTGAATGACCGTATCTGGAGCGGTATGTTGATCACGCCGCCGGACATGGTGTAGCTAGACACGTACGACGCGGCGTTATGAGCCAGCAGCTGGAAGTCGGGATAGGCAGTAGATGGAACACCGCAACTGCTCGAGTCCGTAGCCCAGACAGAGTTGTCGTCCTGCCCCGACATGCTCTGCCAAAGGTCGTGGTTTGGTGGCTGGAAACTCCGAAGGCGGTTGAATTTGAGGCGTTGTACCAATGGTTGCTGTTGGAGGTGAGGTTATTGATGTACTCCGACCAGTCGTTGCCGCTCAGGTATGTGTTGAACACATACTGGCTGGAACCGACACCAATGATCACATTGTTTTCTATAGTCGCGTTCTTGGTGTAAACATTCGTCACTTGGCCGGTCTGCCAGTTGGTCACTTCCCGGCCGCCGGGATTGCCCGCAAGAAATATCTGGCCGTTCTGGAAAGACAGTCCGCCATTGTTGTAAAGGACGTTTCCGCTCATGGTGATCCCGGCCGTATTGATCAACTGAATGCCTCCGCCGGAGCAGAAGGTGCTGTTCTTCACGGAGACGGGGCCTTCATTCGCCTCGAGTTGAAGATTGCCAACAAGGTTCCCGACCAGCTGGGCATCATCAACCGTTATGTTCATGTTGTCGGTATCGAACCAGAGCCCCTGCGCGGCGTTATTGTAGGATTTCTGGCCGATGACATTTGCCGTATGGGCGCGCATGAGCTTGGTGCCGCCCTGAGCGAAGTCATACAGGCCTACCTGCGCTCCACGCCAGTTGTTGTAGTCGGTTTCATTGTTCTGCCACAGCAAGTCCAGGTCTTTGTAGCCGTCAAGGCCGGGACCGCCATTGTAGTTGCCGACAGTGTTTTCTACTGTGACATTGGTGCTGTCATTCACACCCAGGCCGCCCCAGTTGTTCCACTCTCCGCCTTGTCTGAATCAACGAGGATATTCGTGCTGCTTCCAACAGTGGCGCCGGTGTTGTTCATGCACGACGCCGCATGCTGGAAAACAAGTCCGCGGAACACCAGGTTACTCGCGCCGTCCACCGAGAGGGTGGCCCTGCGTGCCGAGATCTCCACCTGAGCGGTGTTCATATCAGTGCCCGAAGGGGGATATACTTCCACTTCATCCCCGCCGTGGTTGACGTAAAACGTGCCCGCGAGAAGTTGCGACGAAGACATCACCTGCGTCATGGGCATGCCGTTGACAAACAGCATTTCATTCGCCTGAGCCACGGAAGGCATGCCGGTATACCAGCCGCTCGGCAGCGCACATCCTGTCACACTGTCTTTCCACGAATACGCGTAAACGGCGCTGCTTGCCTTCCAGAAGCCGGACAGCACATTAGAGCCATCGATGACGGCTCCGCCCGTTGAATCCGCCTGCAGTGTGATAGGAACATTGCTCTTATAGTTCAAGGTTACGGTTTCGCGGTAGGTGCCGGAGGAGATCATGACTTTTGTGCCGATTCCGGATCTTGCATCGGAAATGGCTTTGTTTACACCGGCCTGAATGGTCTTGAACGGCCTTGTTGAAGTTCCTGGGTTAGAATCCGATCCTGTACTGCCATTCACATAGATATAAGTGTTCTGATTTTCGTTGATGCTCGCCTGCGCTGAAGAGCGGCTGCCGTGAATTATGCACGCCGCGATCGCCACCATTCCAAGAACGCCCTTGAAAGTCATTGACCTTCCCCACTTGGTTGGGGTCAACTCCTTGCGGAGCTGACATACCTCGTTCACTTACAGACCAAAACCGGTCAAGTCGTTTGCGCTACTGCAGTTCCCGTCTCGCGCGTATAGACTGGATGGGGTACACGTCATCGGGGGCCGACGGGTGCAACACCACTCCAGCCATGACATGCGCATGGCCAGATTGCTTTGTCTTTCCAAAGGCTTTGGGAGGAAGTGAGTCGAGGCCGATCTCACTTCTAAAACGAACAGGTCATGGGCGACCCGAACGGAGAGGTTCGCTGCTAAAAAAAGCTCTAATGCAACTTTATTTCAATAAGTGGTAAACCGTATTTAACGACTTGCCAACCTTTTTCTCCCAAAGTGCATCACGAAGGTAACCTGCTTATACCAGCTGCAGCGGTTTCCCGCAACTTACTGGAACTGGAGGGGCGAGGGGTTGGCGGAATTTCCCTTCCTACGCGCTGAAGCATCCAGTACCTTCCGGACAAGAGTTAGACCCGGGCTAAGAATTTAGCCAGCTAGGGATTTCTGGTGTCCTTGCCGCCGATCTGCTCGACGGCAATGCACCTGTGGCATTCGCGAAGAACGCATTCCACGGATTTAGAGCGACTTCAGATATTCCACCAGATCGTGCTTTTCCTGGTCTGAAAGCCCGAGGT
The DNA here is from genome assembly GCA_036273415.1 of Silvibacterium sp. Classification (GTDB taxonomy): domain Bacteria; phylum Acidobacteriota; class Terriglobia; order Terriglobales; family Acidobacteriaceae; genus Silvibacterium. The sequence goes on from DASUHR010000009.1 coordinate 22,086, forward strand.
TGAATCGTGTGTCATAGCTATTGACCACATCCATCAGCGTTTGGAAACGGCCATCGTGATAGAAGCGGCCTTTGTCCTGCGGGAACATGAATAGTCCGCGTTCGCGCACGAAGATGCCGGCCAGATTCATCGTCTGGTAAGCATGGCCGGGGGAGCGGTCAGCCTCGAAGCTATCGATCTTCATCTCTTCGGCTGAATGCTGATTCCAACCTGGTTCGGTCCACAATGGTTCGTGGTGGCAGCTATTGCAATTGGCCTTGCCGCTGAACAGTTCGTCGCCCCGAGCGGCTGCGGCCGGGTCAAAGTCAATCCCGGGTCGCGGTTCTACCGCAGGCAACGACAGTTGATAGAAATGCAGTGCGGCCATCTTGCCGGTTACACGATCGCTATCCGGATCCGTTGAGACATGACCCAGTTTTGCGGCCGCAGCAATTGGGAACTGCGACGCGTCATCAAAGCGCTCGTCGAAAAATGTGCCGATGCCGTGAAGTTCGTCGACAGCCACGAATGCATTCCAGTAAGTCACTGTTCCCCAACCTCCCGTCCACGTGTGAAGATTGTGTCCGGAGAGGCCTCGCGCGTTCGGTATCAATGTTGCGCCGGGAACGTGGGTCCCAGTTGTCACGCCGTTCGTGGTCTGCTGCGGATTAAACGCTTTGCCATCGAGAAACAATTCCGCGTCAAATTTGCCCGGCCCCCAGCTATTGAGCACGGCGCGGACCTGCGTTGCTGTTATGCCCTCGTCCCGCGGCGCCAGGTTCAGCAGATTCACCACCGGCTGCAGGTTCGGAGCAGTGGCGATGATTGCGCCCACGTTCAGGTCGCGGTTTCCAAGCCCGTCGATTCTCCTTCCGATTCCCGGAGCGATGGAATTGTCCACAGTGGAATGACAAAGGGCGCATGTGAAGCCGACTCGCGTCAGCGTGTTGTTGTTGAAGGTGCCCACTACGCCCAGAACGGCGTTCTGCTTGATGAGCTGAAGGGTCACGGCAGGGTCATTGAGATTGACTCTGCCGTGTTTGATCGCCTCAAGCGTCGAAGGCTGGAGTGCGTCTGAGTCGACTTTCAGTCCAAGCGCGAGAGCGGTCGTGGGCGGCAGGGCCGCCACTGATTGTTGGATTTTAAGCTGGCCGGTCCAGAATGCTTCGTCGCCATAGGTATCGAATCGGAAGGTCTGCCGGCCCTGCTCTATCATTTCTTTTGCGTTTTGTTCGGCGTTTCCAAGAAACCTGGATTTCCGGTCTTGCTTCATGGCTGGTAAGGAAATCGCAGCGACGAGGAACGCGACCGACACGCCAAGCGATATTGCGTCACGTTGTTTCACTTTCGTCTCCCTTAAGGCAAGAGAGTCTCGAGACGCCTTTTGGTTACAAGCCTGTGCAAGACATGGGAGAGCTGAAAGACAATCCGCTCGCAGATGGAGGATCCGGAGCGGAACTTCTGGCCGGTTGCGCGAAAAAACTAGGCAGTTCGATGCAAGTGATTGATGGGAATCTGGCTTCAGAAAATTCTCCCATTGCATGTGATTGAAAGCGAGATGTTTTCAGAAAATCGTTCGCTGTGGGCATCGCGCGTCCGGCATTTAGGACCTCTTCGGAAAAAATATATGCATTTGCTTCGTGGATGATTGAATCTGCGTGGTTTTCAGAAAAACGTGTCTTCGCAGGTATTTGATAGCGCGATGTTTTCAGAAAAGCGTTCGCTGTAGGCCTTCGCTTCCGGCATCTAGACCTCTCCTGAAAAAAATACATGCGTTTGGTTCGTTGATGATTAAATCTGCTTGGTTTTCAGAAAAGCGCGTCTTCGCAGATGATTGATCGCGCGATGTTTTCAGAAAAGCGTCCGCTGTGGGGCGGCGCTTATGTCCGGTATAGGTTCCTCCTGAAAATGAAACTCCGGAAAATGAAAAAGGACCGCATGGTGCGGTCCTTGTTTTTTCTCTCTATTTCTATTTTATCAGGCCGAAGAAATTCAACTGCATCCGCGGGTGAAGTATTTTGCGCGTTGGCTGTATGAGATACGGGGAATTTTTGGGAAAGACGCTTGACAGATTTGGCGGGTGACCTGTTCCCGGGCCCACCCGCCATCTTTTCTCATATCTGTTCTTATTTCCTCTTCCTCATCTCCTGGTCCCGCTCAGTATCCCCCATAGTAATTTCGCCCATATGGGCTGACGACCCGGGCGATCGGGGCACCATAGTAGCGATAGTAGGTGGGCCTTGGGGGCAGATAGATCACTCGAGGGGGAACATACCACGGCTGCACATACGTTCGGATGATGGGCGGCGGCGGCTGATACGCGGGTTGTATATACACCTGCACGATGGGCTGTTGCGCCGGCTGATATTGCCGCTGTGGTTGATATTGTTCTGGCTGATACTGCGGTTGCGGCGGTTGCTGATAATCGGGTTGCTCGTCGTTGTTCTCGGCGGATTGCACCGGAGCCGGCGGCGGGGGCGACTGATCGTCAGAGGAGGGCTGGTAGTCCGAAGACCGGCGAGACAGGCGGGGACTCTCGTCCTCTGGAGGCCCGATCTGCGGAACTCTGAAGTCATCCATAACCTTGAGGGTCAGCCGCGTGTCTTCCTTCAGCCTGGGTCTGGGGCCGCGGCGCGGCAGGTTGATGAGATCAATTGGCCACAGGATGGGAATCATCCAGGTTACGACGTCGCGTGTGCGGTGCCCTTTGCCCTGGATGCGACCATAGCGATCGACATAGTATCCGGGGACATCGACGACGCGGGCCTCTACAGGAATGACGGTGTCGGGCGGGATGACGATGTGGTCGAAGGTCAGCTCCATCCAACCTTTACCGACGAAGTGGCCAGGGTCCTTGTAGGCCTCGAACTGGCCCGCCATGTAGCTACCGTAAGGCAGGGAGGAGCCGCCATAGACTTTGAGATGACCGATCTTGCAGAGCACCGGATCGCCGACGTTCGTGGTTCTGGAGGAGAGGTTGTGCTCGTCCATGATGCAGGATAAAAGAGAGCCGGCCGGAATGAGCTGCTGCTCTGCAAAACCGGCGAGTGGAGCGGCAAGAAGAAGCATCAGCGCGAGAGACAAATTGCGCTTCATAGGGTGACCTCCGAGGATTGGCTTTCGATTGTTTTTCTTGTTTGCCGCGCAGCGGGCCGCAGGTAACAGGGACTCATCATGAGTCTGGTGAGCGAGCGGCGTCAAGAGGAATTTCAGCGGCTTCTGCTGTGTTGTGAAAACGATTTTTTATGCGAGACCGCAACTTATTTTTGGGGACGGGTTGCCGCGGATTAGCGGCGGCATTGATGGCTGCGGTGCGACGGATGTGACGAGCGAGATGATCGGGACGGAGGTCCTGGGAAGTTTACCGTGATCTTGGATTATGGTGGCTCCTGCATGCGGAGAGAAACGCAAGACGTGAGGAGCGGGTGGCTATTTTCATTTTGGCGGCTTAGTGAGGCGGACACGTGGCCGCAAGTGATGACCGGGGCGCGTATGCTGTAAAAGGGCCTGTCTGGAGATAATAGGGGGATCATTTCTTGATGCACACGGAGTGGTAATCTGGCCCCATTTTGGTTGGTATGGACACCGTCGATTCGAAAAAACGAAGTTGGATTATGTCGAGAATTCGAAGCAAATCCTGCTTGGATTCCTACGTGCACAATTACCTAAAGGGAAAAAAAATTAGACACAGAATGCATCCTGAGATTGACGGTTCACCCGACATTTTTGTACCTCCGAACATCGTTGTATTTCTCGACGGCTGCTTTTGGCATGGCTGCTCAAGGTGCTTTCGACCACCTAAGTCAAACCTCGACTACTGGTACGGAAAAATTGAATCGAACAAAAGGAGGGACAAGAAAGTCAGGAGGCAGTTGTCCAAATCGGGGTGGCGGGTGGTCCAGATTTGGGAGCACGATATCAAATTGGACCGATCCAAGCTGCTTACGAAACTTCTTTTGCATTGAACCGGCTGCCCTAGGATTCCGTTCCAAAAAATGAGGCAGCAATTGCATCGTCTGTGTACACGTTAAGCTCACCCTGGCGAAGCGACAGGAGATCCATGGCGAGGTAATCGCACATGAACCGCTTTGCCCAGTGTTCCCTAGGAACATCAATTGTGAGCGCGACGACTCGCCGCCGGCGGCTTGAAGATTGAAGCGATCGCAAGTAGTCGTAATGCAGAACTTGACCGACGGCAGTCCTTACTTTTTTTACAAGGTTGAGAGCGTTGGCGCTTTTCACCTCAATGAGAAGTTCAATACCACGATGTAGCACCAGCAGGTCCACGGTCCGGGGATCTTCGAACACGGACGCTTGCTTCGTAATGCATCGTTTCGCAATAAGGCGAACCATGGAATCGTGCAAGCGATGGGCGCTGTTTGACAAGTCTGCTGAGTACACTGAAGAGATATCTTCCCCGCGCGGGTAACTCTCTTCTATATGCTCCTCGTCAATCAACCCGAAGGGGCGTAGGATTATTGCGTCCTCGGTTGAGTTGTCCTCTTCCGGTTCCTTGCCTCCGGCGTATTCTGCCGTCCCTGGCCGTTCTTCTTCAGAAATTGGGTAAACGTCCGTATCGAGTTCTCCAAACCATGAGTACCAGGAATTGCTTGAGGAATCGGCAGTCGGCAGCCAGAATTTCTCTGGCCGCAGAAGATCGATTAGCTCTCTGCGTATTTCGCCGCGATTAGCCCTGGAGAAGACGGACAGCACCAAACGCGAATCACGCCTCAATGCGAAAACGTGCGTACGACCGAGCAGTTTGGTCCAATCAGATGCGTTTCGGCGTTTGCTTTGTAGTGAAGCCTGAACGGGCCTGCTGCCGGCGCGGAATGCCAAGATCGCTGCTATCGCAAGAGCCGCCTCTTGGTTCGTCCTGCAAGGAATCAGAAATCTCTCGATTTCGGTCGCGGACAGAGAACTCTCGGCACCCGCTTCTATCAGTCCGTCTAAAACCTGCCAAACGAGGATTCCCGGCTTGATTATTATTCCGGTTCGCGCCTGTTGCTCCGCGAATGATCCATCTACGGACGACCGTCCGGCTCCGGCAGTTAGATTTGTATGGTGTCCATTTGGGTATTGCGCCCGCAGCGCCTGGCGAGTAATCAGGTCGGTGAATCCAATGGCCCCATCGAGAAAGGCTAAACCGATCGGAGTAAATCCGATTCTATTTCGTCCGCGGGTGGAGGTGATTAGACCTAGTTCGCTCAAGACCTGTTGATAATCTCGCCATACATCCGATTGCCTGCTGTCGGAACGAATGTTCGGGGGAACAATCTTGTTGGTTACTAAATAATGGTTGATTTCTGAAGATGGATCTCGCGAGTCTTGATAGATTGATGCGGCCAATACTAACTGATAGAGGAATGTCGGAGTGATTATCCCGGCATGATGCGTAATCCGCCAAGTATGCTCGGGGAATGGTAGTTGTGGATATGAATTAGCTGCTGGAACCACCTAAGAGGGCCTCGCGAATCGCTTTTCCTATCTCGTATGCCATGAGTGGAGGCACAGCATTACCAACTTGCCTGTACTGGGCAGTCGATGTTCCTTGAAAGACATACCAATCAGGGAAGCTCTGAAGCCTAGCCGCTTCGCGCACTGTAATAACTCGGTCTTCAAGCGGGTGTATATGCGGGCGTCCGCCGCCGCCGCCAGAGCCAACCAAGACTGTTCCGCTCGGGCGTGAACCGTCGATTCTGTCTGTATGGTCAATCTTATCTCTGCCACCCTGGGTAATGAAGCTGTAGCGCCTCCTTACCCGCTCGCCATGTATCCGCACCAAGTGATTCGGTAATCCTCGAACATTTTCCAACGCCCAAGCACTTGGGATTCCGGCTGCTCCGGCGGCCCTAATTAGCGCGGCCGCTTTGTCGCCCGTGGGCTGGACCGGGAATGTAAATTGTGTCTTTTTCTTAAACCCAACCAAAACAACGCGCTCCCTATATTGTGGGACCCCTAAAAAGGCGGCATTTAGGCGTGCGCAGTGTAGATCGTATCCAGTTCGATGAACGGCATGGGACCAGAGCTGCTTCCAATCAGAACCATCGTTGACGGACAAAAGTCCAGGTACGTTTTCAAAGAGAAAGGCCTTGGGCCTCACTTCTGCAATCAAATCGAAATATTTGAGCGCTAATTTTCCCCTTGGGTCCGAAAGTGCTCCTCTTTTTCCAAGGATGCTGAACGATTGACAAGGGGGGCCCGCAGCAATGAGGTCGACCGACTTGGTCCCCGCCAAAGAGAGTAACTGCTTTCCGGTCAGCTCAAGAGCATCTATTGATATTCCTACAGAATGAGGAATGTTATAGGTTACGGAGTCCACAAATGCGGGGGAGAGATCGCTGCAAACCGATGTGCGGAACCCGGCAAAACTCAAACCGAGATCTAATCCTCCTCCTCCACAAAATAGGCTTATCAGATTCAGCGTGCCTTTTTCAATGAGAGTGGGAGTGAACGAGTTAAGTCTATCGAGATAGGGATTTCGCCCCGTGCTCAACGGCACGTCTGGTCGCGCCGTTGCCACTGGTTCAAAAAGTAAGCAGGTAGCGGTCATCTGATCTTGTCAAAACGTACCATGAACTTCACACGTAAACCCCATCTTTTCGGGATCGTGGCCAGCCTCGTTCCTAAATGAATCAAGCTGATAAACGCGTTTCCGAATTGGGGCGGCGCATCAACTGCAGCCACTCGTGCTGCCGCAGGACATGCAGCGGTAGCAGCTTCCGTTGCGAACCATGATGGCTCCGCAGGTGTGGCAGCTTGGTGCGTCTCCCATGTCATACATGTCGCGCATGGCGTCGGCTGCGTGGTAGAGGCCTCGGTCTTCGATCTTGAGTTGAGCGGTGGATGAGGCGGCGAGGTCGGAGACGATTCCGCCCTGGGGTGCGGCGGTTGATCCCATGCCTCGGGTGGAGGAGTGCTGTTCGGGGGAGAGCCCCTTCACTTCGTTCAGGGCTTCGCTTCGCTCGGCTCCAAGGATGACATCGGATTTTGTGGAGGCGGCGCTGCCGGCGAGGCCGACGAAGAGTGAGAGCTGGGTTCCGGAGAGGAAGCGGAGCTGGAGCCAGCGGAAGATGTAATCCATTACGGATTTGGCGTAGCCGATTTGTTCGTTGCCGGTCCAGCCGGAGGGCTCGAAGCGGCTGTGCGCGAATTTCTCGCAGAGGACGCGGAGCGGGACTCCATGCTGGAGGGCGAGCGAGATGGCGGTGGCGAAGCTGTCCATGAGGCCGGAGACGGTTGAGCCTTCCTTGGCCATGCGGATGAAGATTTCGCCGGGCTGTCCGTTGGGGTAGAGGCCGACGGTGATGTAGCCCTCGTGTCCGGCGATGCCGAATTTGTGGGTGAGGGAGGCGCGCTCCTCGGGGAGGCGATGACGGACGGCGCGCGGTGGGGCCTGCGTGGGTTGCGAATCGCTTCGCGTGGCCGCATCGGTGATGGTGGCGATCGAGGCCAGGGCCGCGGTGAAGGCGGTTGCCGTTTCCGTGACCGAGCGCGCGGAGATCTCGATTTTTTCCGAGAGCTTGGCTTCGAGGGTCTTGACGTCGGCTTCGGGCGCGGCGTGTCCGGTGGAGATGGCGGCGAGGACGCGGTCGGCGGCGGCGATGAGGGTTTCGTCGGCGGCTGCGCCCCCACCCGCAGACTTGATGGCTTTGGCTTTATTGCCGTCGGAGACGTTGAGCGGCTGCGCGCCCTTCGATCCGTCGCGGTAGATAGCTACGGCCTTGAGTCCCTGACGCCAGGATTCGGTGTAGGCCTCGGCGATGTCGTCGATGGAGCAGTCATGGGGAAGGTTGACGGTTTTGGAGATGGCTCCGGAGAGGAAGGGCTGAGTGGCGGACATCATTTTGATGTGGCCCATGTACTGAATGGAGCGCGTGCCCTTGGAGGGCTTGAAGGAGCAGTCAAAGACGGCGAGGTGCTCGGGCTTGATGCCGGGCGCGCCTTCGATGGTTCCAGTGGCGTCGATGTAGCTAACGATGTTGTTGACCTGGTCGTTGTTGTAGCCGAGCTTGAAGAGCGCGGCGGGCACGGTGTTGTTGACGATCTTGATCATGCCGCCGCCGACGAGCTTCTTGTACTTGACGAGGGCGAGGTCGGGTTCGATGCCGGTGGTGTCGCAGTCCATCATGAAACCGATGGTTCCTGTAGGCGCGAGGACGGTGACCTGCGAGTTGCGATAGCCGTGCTTCTCGCCATGTGCGAGAGCTTTGTCCCAGCAGTCGCGGGAGGCGTCGAGGAGCTCGTCGAACTGGGGAACGGCGAAATTTTCAAGAAGCAGGTCCTTCGACTTCGCGCCACTTCGTTCCGCTTCGCTCAGGATGACACCCTTCTTATGGGATTTGCCAATGTTGTTGACCTCGGCGCGGTGCATGCGGATGACGTCGAGGAAAGGCTCGCGGTTGACGTAGAAGCCGGGGCAGGCGCCGCCATTATGTTCGACGGATGCGGTGAGCGGGGTGGCGGAGGCGAGCGCGGGGCATTTTTCGGCGATGCGCGAGGACTGGAGGTAAGCCTCGCCGCACATGATGGCGGTGAGGGTGGCGGCGAAGTCGCGGCCGGCGTCGGAGTCGTAGGGAAGGCCGAAGGCCATGAGCAGCGCGCCGAGGTTGGCGTAGCCGAGGCCGAGCGGGCGGTAGTCGTGCGAGTTGCGGGCGATGGACTCGGTTGGATAGCCGGAGTTGTCGATGAGGATTTCCATGGCCGTGATCAGGATGTCGATGGCGGCGCGATAGGCGGCGATGTCGAAGGTTCCGGCGGGCGTGACGAACTTGAGCAGGTTGAAGCTGGCGAGGTTGCAGGCGGAGTTGTCGAGGAACATGTACTCCGAGCAGGGATTGGAGGCGTTGATGCGGGCGGTGTTCTTGGAGGTGTGCCAGCGGTTGATGGTGGAGTCGTATTGCATGCCGGGGTCGCCGCACTGCCAGGTGGCTTCGGCAATTTTGTGCATGAGGTCGCGGGCGCGGTAAGTCCTGACCGGCTCATGGCCCTTGACGGTGTAGGTGGTGAAGTCGGTGTCCTTTTCGACAGCGCGCATGAACTCGTCGGTGACGCGGACGGAGTTGTTGGCGTTCTGGAAGAAGATGCTGGAGTAGGCCTCGCTGTCGGGGCCGGAGGAGCCGTCGTAGCCCTCGCGCATGAGCGCCCACGCCTTGGCTTCTTCCTTCATCTTGCACTCGACGAAGTCGATGATGTCGGGATGGTCGACGTTGAGGATGACCATCTTGGCAGCGCGGCGGGTCTTGCCGCCGGATTTGATAACGCCGGCGAAGGCGTCGAATCCGCGCATGAAGCTGAGCGGGCCGGAGGCGGTGCCGCCGCCGGAGAGCTGCTCGGTGGAGCCGCGAAGAGTGGAGAGATTGGTGCCGGTGCCGGATCCCCACTTGAAGAGCATGCCTTCGGTTTTGGCGAGGGTGAGGATGGAGTCGAGCGAATCGTCGACGGCGTTGATGAAGCAAGCGGAGCACTGCGGGGTGCGGTAGCCAGTGACGGAGAACTCGACTGCGCAGGTGTGCTGGTTGTAGTGCCAGTTCTGCGCGTCGGATTTGGGCTCGAGGCGGTCGCATCCGACGTTGAACCAGACAGGCGAGTTGAAGGCGGCCTTCTGGGTGACGAGCAGGTGCGCGAGCTCGTCGTGGAAGATGGCGGCGTCTTCGGGGGTGGAGAAGTAGCCGCCGTTCAGGCCCCAGTCGCGCACAGTTTCGGCGACGCGGGAGACGAGCTGGCGAACTCCGGTCTCGCGCTCGGGGGTGCCGATCTGGCCATGGAGATATTTGCTGGCGACAATATTGGTCGCGGTCATGGACCAGTCGACGGGGACTTCTACGTCCTTCTGCTCGAAGATGGTTTTGCCGGAGGCGTCGCTGATGAGCGCGGTGCGTCGCTCCCACTGGACTTCGTCATAGGGGGAGACGTTGGGCTTCGAGAAGAACCGGTCGAAGCGCAGGGCGTTCGACGCGGAGGAGCCGGATTTGACGGCGGATGAAGACGCGGAGGTTGCGACGGATTTCTTGGTGGCCTCGGCCATGGGGTGGTCCTCCCAGAGATGAAATTTACGTGCCCCAAGCCGGGGCTAGCTTATAAAAACTGGCGGCGAAAAAGTTAACCGCGGCGAACAGGTCGTGCCAGAAACAGGAGGCATTGGAAGAAAATCTCCGCTCAGCAGATCGTGCGGTCTGGAGCGGTAGAAGTGCTTCTTTTCCTAGCCTGCGGCCAAAGTCTTTCAAGGGCCGCAGATGGCAAAGTACCGCTGTTAATAGTGGATGTCAAGAAATAACCACTACATCTTGTATTTTAGATGCTAATCGGGGAGAGAGAGCTTCAAAATCAGGCATTTGACTGTGGAGAATCGCGTATCCCCGCGCTGGTAGCGGAAAAGGCCTGCCAGCGCGGCGACCACCCCGGTTTCATTCCGGGAATTGGGGAGGGCTTTGAAAACAGTACGCCCGCTGAAAGGCCTGGACAAGGCGCAGAAGGTGTGCAGATTTTGTGGAGAGCTGTGGAAGCGGTGGGAAAGGAGGGACGGAAGTCGAAGCCCCACTGCTGCCGCGCAAAAGCCGCGGCAAGGATGGGGGCGCCGGAAGCTCAAGCGTGAATTACGTTGAATCCTCCTACGACGATGCGCGGACGTTCGCCGCGCGTATCGGCGTTTCTCAATTCGGTGGTGATGGTCTGGCGCTCGCCGGGCATCAGAGTGACGTAATTGTCGCTGTAGATGGCGGGGAGGATGCGGTCTCCGGATTTGTCGCGGACGGCTTTGAGCCGGACCATGAGGGCGGGGAAGGCGGAGGTGTTCTCAAGTTGAGTGGTGAGCTTCCACAGGTCGCCCTGCTGCTGCGGGGTGGTCGTGGCGCGGACCTGCGCCCGGGCAAGCTCGCGGATGGCGCGACAGTTATTCTCTTCAAGCCCGCGCATGTAGATGTTGGTGGAGATCACGATACCTCCGCGGCTAAGGGTGGCGCGGATGAAGTGGACTGCGCTTAGTCCGGAGGGGTATTGCATTGGGATGGCGGCGGCGATGCTGTCCTCTTTGCTGTCGAGCGTGGTGGATTTGGTCCACTTGGTTGTGCCGTCCATGTTGAGGATCTCGACTTTCGCGGTGAGCCCGGTTGCGTTTCCGCCGTTGTAGTTCACGACTTCGATGGCGTCGGTGTAGCGGTTCCACTGAATGTGGAGCGGCTCGGAGGCTTTTTTGCAGGCAAAGTAAGCGGAGGTGGGCTCGAAATAATAGTCATAAGTCTGCCAGACGAAGGAGGGCCAGCAGGGATGGCTCATCCAGAGCAGCAGGCCCATGCGGTATTTGCTTTGCGCCTCAAACATGGCGCGGTAGCCCTCGTAATTTACGAACTGAGCGAGCGTTACCCACTCCTCGCCATTGGTGACGCCGCCGTAATCGTTCTCGATTGCGCCGCGGAAGCTGCGGCCACCCTGCGCGCCGGCGAGGTTGAAATCGTGGAGTCCCCAGTCAAGTCCCTGCGGCCATACGGCGCTCTCCGGCATCATGAGGCGGACGCTTTCAATGGGTGGAATGTTGGGCATGCCCATTTCGCTGTGGAGTTTTTTGTCGGCGTTCTGAAAGTAGAAGCTGAGGGGCATGGCCATATAGGGGCCGTGGCCGCTGACGACGTCGTCGGCGGAACTGGGGATGTAATGGATCTCCGGGTGCAGGTCGGCGATGGCCTGGCGCAGACCGCTTTCGAGCGGCGGGGGCGGATAGCCCTCGTTGCGTCCGCAGTACAGGCCGATGGAGGCGTGGCTGCGGATGCGCAGCAGCAGGTCGCGCGCGTTGCTCATGAAGAGCGTGTTATCGTCGGGGTCCGGGCCATCCCACGGATTGGCGAGCCAGAAGTCCTGCCAGACGACGATGCCGTGGCGGTCGCATGCCTCGTAGAATGCCTCGTCGCCGATCTGGCCGACCCAGTTGCGAATCATGGTGAAGTTCATCTCGCGGTGGTAGCGCGCGGCGGCGTCATATTCGCGGGCGCGATAGCGGAGCATGGATTCGCCGAATCCCCAGTTGCCTCCGCGGGCAATGAAACGCCGTCCGTTGATCCAGAGGCGCAGGTCGCCGCCCTCTTCGCTGTAGGTCATCTGGCGCAGGCCGGCCTTGAAGGATTTCTTGTCGAGTGTGTGGCCGTGCGCTTCGAAGGAGAGGTCTACGTCGTAAAGGTCCGGATCGCCGTAGCCGGCGGGCCACCAGAGTTTGGGGTTTTGAATGCGGAGATTCGGCTGGGTGGATGGTTCTAGCTTGATGGTCTGTGAGGCGGATGCGGCGAGCTTGAGGTGCTGCTCGAACTGAATGTCGCCGAAACGCCCGCGCAACGTGCCGGAGATCGGGCGGTTGTGGTGGTTGATGAGATCGACCTGAATGGTGACTTCGGCGCGGGAGGTATCGGGCAGGGGAAGCTTAGTGGTGGTGAAGGCGTTTTCGAGCGTGACTGCGCCGGTTTTTGTGAGATAAACATCGCCCCAGATGCCGGTGTTCCGGCCGCGGATGGTGGGGATCCAGTCCCAGCCAATGGAGGCGTGATAGGTGGGATTGTCTGCGCCGAGGGCTCCGCCGTTTTTGCCGGGACTCTCGAAGGTTTTCTGCTTACAGCTGCCGGGGGTGGCGTTCTTTTCGATGCGGACCGCAAGGGCGTTTGGCTGGTTGGCGCGGAGTTTGCCGGTTACGTCGAAGCGTCCGCGCATGAAGCCGCCTTCGATGCGGCCTAATTTCTCGCCGTTGAGAAAGACGTCGGCCTTCCAGTTGATGCCGTCTAAGTTGAGCCACGCGACTTCGTCTTTTGCGGCGGGCGGGGCCTGAAATTCCGTGCGGTACCAGAAGTCGGAATAGAAGTACGAGTCCGAGATGTAGAGCTGGTTCTGGCTGTAGTTGGGGTCGGGGATTGCGCCGGCGTTGAGATAGGAGGCAAGGGTGGTTCCGGGAACGGTAGCGACGAGCCAGGAGGCGTCCTGGTAGCCGGATTTGGAAAGAGATTCGCCGGAATCGGTGACGAGGTTGGAACGCTGAAGTTTCCATGCGCCTCCCGCGAGGTTGAGACGACCGTCCGGGTCGGGAGCAGGCGCGGGGTGAGGGCGTGGGACGGGACCGCCGCGGCCGTAGACCTCGATTTCGCTGAGGATGTAGCCAGAGGGACCGGTGGGGCGGGTCATAAGAACTCGAACGTAGCGGGCCTGCGCGGGCGAGGCGAGTCGGATGTTGTCGGTCTGGCTGGAGGTGGCGGGAAGCGGCTGGAGGTCGCGCCAGTTGTTGGCATCGTCGGAGATTTGGATTGATCCTTCGGCAGCGCGGGCGATCCAGTAAAGGGCGATTCGGTCGAAGGTGCAGCGTGCGCCGAGATCGACGTAGACCCATTCGGTGGCGAGGCCAGCGGACATCCACGCGCTGGTGAATGAGTAAGGGCCTCCAATCTGGACGCGCTGGTCACTCTTGTAGAACGCGACCTGGCCCATTTGCCAGATGGGAAAAAAGGACATTTCGGGAACGTTTGAGGCGGCGAGATCGACCTTGTAGTAGCGCTTCTGGCAGGGTTGGCTGAGTGGGATGGACGGATAGAAGAGACGCGACGACTTCACAAGGTCGGGTGGATAGCCTTCGGGAGAGAGCGGCTGCGGCTGCTGAGCGCTTCCCATCTTCTGCCAGTCGCGGCCGTCGTCTGACACTGAAACCGTGACAGTCATGCCTTCGACGGACAACTGGAGCGGAGTGGCGATGAAAACGGCGACGCGATCGATGATTGGGGGCGTGTCGCCTCCGAGCAGAATCTGCACCGAGGGCCGGCCGCCGGTGAGTTCCATGGTTCCGGTGGGGAAGTGATTGAGCAGAAGCTCGCGTTCATTGATGGGGAGGGTTCCGGACATCCCGGCGGAGACAGCGATCCAGTTGGGGAGGCGTGTGTCCTTGATGCCGTCGGTGACGAGCTGTGCGGTGAGGTTGTAATCGTAGCTGCTGGAGTGATAGGCGGGGCGCAGCAGGGCGAGATTGCGGTAGGTCGAATTATCGATGACGAGGTCCGGGCCGAAGAAGGCTTCGGGCGCGCCGGGATAATTGCCAATGCCGCGGGTGTATTCGGCGGCGGTATCTGGGGCGGCATGAGTTGCATCGGGCTGTAGTGGCCCGTGCGCGCCGCTTTCAGCGGCCAGTGCTGTGACGGCCGGCAAAACCGCGCCTGCTCCGGCGATGATGGTCGTCTTTAGAAAGTCCCGTCTCGATGTGGACATTGTTTTCCTTTTTGGAGTTCTCGGTGGTAGCTGGTTCGGGGATGCAAGTATGCGGCGCGTGAGGTGAAAAGTTTCCCCGGCCCTTATACCAGTTCCGCCCGGGTGAGTTCAAAAAGAGTGGGGGCTGATTGTCGATGCTGAAGATTTTCTGGAAGGTGCGCCTACCAGATCGTTCGTGGATAATGCGCAGCGATCTCCCGGTCGGCAGAAATCAGAGGGGCCAGGCCGTTGGCCTTGGCTTGAGCAACGATGATGCGATCGAATGGATCGCGGGTCCACTTTTCATCGAGTGCGACCGCGGAGACCTGCGTGAAGGGGAGATCGCAAATTCTCACTCCGATCTCGGTCTCTATTTTGATCTGCGCGTCGCGGGCTGAGATCCTGATTCTCTCTATTTCGAAAAGATATTCAAGCTCGACCAGCACGATGGGCGAAACGAGCAGATCGGCACGTTCGAGCGCTCGCCGAGCAGCGGGACGAATGCGCGCTAAAGCTCCGCTCGCCAACCAGAGAACTACGTTGGTATCGAGGTAAGCGATCAAAGATCAGACCAATCGCTTTCCCATGCACGCGTCATCTCTTCGAGCAGGGAAGGCCGACCGGAATCGTTGGGATTCATAATGTCAAGCCTCGAGATTCGACTGAGGCGGGACCCCGGCTTTGGATCCGGTGCAATTTTGAAGCGCCGGCCATTGTGCAGGACCCAGACGTCGGTGCCTTCGAAGGCGCGGTTCACGAGCTGGAAGAGGTTTTTTCGAAATTGACTGATGGGGACTTCCATTTCTCCATTGTACAACATTAAATTTACTTATTGTACATCGCGCTATCTGCCGCTAGTCTGCCTTGACCGCCGGAACCTCGACCGCTGTTCCGCCCGGCGTAATCACCGGCTCCGACTGCACCAGGTATTCATTTAGCAGGACGGCTACGAGCACGGCGGTAGGCACGGAAACCATGGCTCCTACAACTCCGGCGAGGGCGGAGCCGAGCAGCAGGGCGATGATTACCGCCAGTCCGGCGAGATCCACAGTGCTCTGCATAATGCGCGGCGTGAGGTAGGAGTTTTCTACCTGAGCATAGATGGCGTAAAAGATGAGGACTCCCAGGACGCGACCCCATGAGTCAATGGCGGCGACAAGCAGAGAAAGCGACACGGAGATCAGGGCCCCGACCACAGGCACAAGATTAAAAAGCCCCATGAGCACGCCCAGCGCATAGGCATAGCGAATATGCAGCAGGCGAAAAACAATGATGCTCGAAGTGCCGAGAATGAGCATCAGGGTTCCTTGACCGAGCAGCCAACGGCCCATGCGGATTTCAGCGCGGCCCAGGGCAGAGTCAAGGCGGCGGCGCTTGTCGGCAGGGAAGAAGGAGAGGATCCAAAAATAGGCGATTTCCCCTTCCAGCATGAAATAGACGAGCAGGATTACGCCGATGACAATGTCGAATACAGTACCGGCCCAACTGCCGATGGAACGGAAGACAAAGGTTGCGAGATTGGAGGCGAAGTCGCGAATCTTGGCGTCGATGGCATCGAGGTTTACGTGTTCCATGAACGGAAGCTTGCGGATGTGCGACAGCTCCTGGGGCCCGCGAGTGGGCATCTGAACGGCAAAATCATGCAGGTCGTGAACCACGGGTGGAATGGCGAATAGGCAGAAGAGGCTGATGGCGGCGACGACAGCCAGCAGCAGGATGGCGACGGCGGAGCTTCGGCCTGGACTCCACTTGCCGATACGCAGCTTCATGATCCCGTTGAGCACCGGCATGAGCACCACGGCGAACAGCGCGCTTACGTAGATGATCACCAGCTCGCGGCGGACATACCAAGCGACCGCAAGCAGTACCAGCACACCGATGGTGAAGATAATGTCGCCACGGCGGCGGTTCGGCCTGATGTTGGTGTTGGCCTGATCGGGAGTAAGGACGACGGGGCTGTCGCTCATCGGGTAGGAACACCTTTTGCGGTCTTGCCTTGAACACAGCGTGGAGCAAGAGCTTGGACGATGTGAGTCACCACCTTCTGCGGAGAATCCTCCGCCGTGGTAACAGTGAGATGCGCGGCGCGGTAATGGGGAAGGCGGGCATTCAAGCGACTGAGGAGCTTTTCGCGGTCAGCGAGGACGGGCCTCGCGGATGCGCCGGTTTGATTGAGGCAGCGGGCGACGAGCACGTCCAGCGGCGCGTCGAGAAATAGCACGCAGGTTTGGTCGACATGGGCGAGCAGTTCCCGGGTAGAGGCGTTTTCGACTGCGCCTCCGCCGAGCGCCAGCACGAGGTTGTCTAGGTGGGCGTGGTCGCGGATGGCCTCCGCTTCGAGCGCGCGAAAGGCGGATTCTCCGCTTTCGGCGAAGATTTCGGCTACGGTTTTCCCGGCGCGGGATTCGATGGCGGTATCGACGTCGAGGAAATCCCAGCCGAGGCGTTGCGCAAGCAACGGCCCCACTGTGGACTTGCCCGCTCCCATGAATCCTGTCAGCACGATTCGGCGGATTGTGGCCGGGAGCCGCATGGGTTGACTTGCATTATAAGGACTAGGCGTCCAACGACACGCACATTGGCGCCAGAGGCGGAATATTTGCCGCTTAGAGCAGGAACCTATTCCAGGAAATGATCAGAGAATGCCGACTTCGCGGTACTCGCCCATGACTTTCTTTAATGCGCCGGCGATTTCGCCGACGGTGGCGTAGGCGCGCACGCAATCGAGGATGTAGGGCATGGTGTTCTCGGCGGAGATGCCGCTGCCCGGGGTCTGCGGGTCGCGCTCGGCGGCGCGGCAGAGGGCGGCGAGGGCACGCTCGACAGTTTCATTGGAGCGGGTCGAGCGTAGCTTGCGGAGCTTGGCCGTCTGCGCCTCGCGAATGGACTCGTCGATGTAGAGGATGGGCGGGAGTTGTTCTTCGATTACGTATTCATTCACGCCGACGATGATCTTTTCGTGCGCCTCGACGGCGCGCTGGTAGGCGTAGCTGGCTTCGGCAATTTCCTTTTGCGGAAAGCCCTGCTCGATGGCGCGGACCATTCCGCCCATGCGATCGAGTTTTTCAAAGTAAGCGAGCGCGCCCTGTTCCATGTCGAGCGTCATGCGCTCTAAGAAATAGGATCCGCCGAGCGGGTCAGCGACGTTTGCCACGCCCGACTCGTAGGCGAGAATCTGCTGGGTGCGAAGGGCAATGCGGGCGGCGTCTTCGGTGGGCAGGGCGAGGGCTTCGTCGAATCCGTCGGTGTGCAGGGACTGTGTTCCGCCGAGCACGGCGGCGAGGGCCTGCAGAGCCACGCGCGCAATGTTGTTCTTCGGCTGCTGCGCGGTGAGCGAAACTCCCGCGGTCTGAGTATGGAAGCGCATCCAGGTGGAGCGCGGGTTTTTCGCACCGAAGCGGTTGGTCATGACGCCGTACCAGAGCTTGCGGGCGGCGCGGAACTTCGCGATCTCTTCGAAAAAATCGTTGTGCGAATTGAAGAAAAAGCTGAAGCGCGGCGCGAAATCATCGATGTCGAGGCCGCGACGGAGCGCCCACTCGACGTACTCAACGCCGTCATAAAGGGTGAAGGTGAGCTCCTGTAGAGCCGTCGAGCCGGCTTCGCGGATGTGATATCCGGAGATGGAGATGGGATTGAAGCGGGGAGTGGAGCGCGCGCCGAACTCGAAGGTGTCAATCACGAGGCGCATGGAGGGCGCAGGCGGGTAGAGGTATTCCTTCTGCGCAATGTATTCCTTGAGGATGTCGTTCTGGAGGGTGCCGGAGAGGCGCGTCCAGTCCGCGCCCTGCTTTTCCGCCGCGACCAGATACATGGCCCAGAGGATGCTTGCGGGCGAGTTGATGGTCATGGAGGTGGTGATCTTCTCAAGGTCGATGCCGGAGAAGAGGATTTCCATGTCTTCGAGCGAATCAATGGCAACGCCGCACTTGCCGACTTCGCCTTCGCTGGCCGGGTCGTCGGAATCGCAGCCCATGAGCGTAGGCAGATCGAAGGCGACGGATAAGCCGCCACCGCCGTTGGCCAGCAGATATTTGTAGCGAAGGTTGGTCTCTTCAGGGCTTGCGAAGCCGGAGAACTGGCGCATGGTCCAGAGCTTGCCGCGAAAGCCGGTCGGGTGAATGCCGCGCGTGTAGGGAGGCTGGCCAGGGTCGCCGAGGTACTGCGCCGGGTCCCAATCCTCAGGTAGATCGGCGGGGGTATAGAGGCGATTTACCGGATGGCCGGACACAGTGGTGAAACGTGCATCGCCGTGTGCATCAAGATTACTGCCGGAGGCATTGCCGATGGGGCGCTCAGGATTTTTGGCGAGCGCGGGGGCGAGGATTTTATCGGTCCAGCGTTGTTCTTCGGCGGACGGCTTTGACTTGTCCGAGGATTGCTTCGGGATGGATTTGGCTGGGCTCATAAAACTTTCCAGCATAGCCGTCCGGCGTGCGCAGGAGCAAGCCGTCGCTACGCCAGCACGACAGAATTGCTGCCGAGGTGCTGGTTGATGAGGCGCGCCACCAGCGGCTTGAGGGTGAGGGAGTCTTTGGGGTAGAAGAAATCGCCGCGCTCCTCGGACCAGTCGAGTTTGAAGCTGGTGGAGAGTGCGGAAATCCATATTTGCCGGACGGGAGCATTGGGCGTGATTACGAATTTCGCCGGTGGCTCATCGAAAACGATATTCAGAACTCCGTTCTGTTCCTCAGCTTCAAAGTCGCCGGTTTCTTCCGCGTCGATCAGGCTTTTTTTTAGCGCTTCAATGGCGTGATCCGCATGGCGGCGGAAAGAGAGTTCATCGAGCATGGTTCAAGTCTAGTCGACGCCGGTAGCGCGCGGCTTTTCCGGTTTCGCTTCGCCTGGACCTGCATGCTGAAAGCGGTCGCGTCCGGGGGGAGGGCTGCCACTGCCGCTGCCGCTGGCGCTCCCGCCGCGCATCTTCATGATCAAAACGACAATGCAGATAAGGATAATCGCAGCGATGATGCCGATGATGAACATTTCGAGCCTCCAAATACCCTTTAAACCTTTAAGTTGGAGTCCCGAGAGGCTGGTTTGGGTTAGCTGGAGGCCCCGAAAGGGAAGTAGCTCATATTTATGTCCGTTTGCTTAAAATGAAGCCACTGAGCTACTTGTGTTGGAACAGTTTGATGCTGGGCCCGATTTGTTGCGATCGAAGAGGAAGAAGAAGACGAATGAAGATTGTCCCTCGATGCGTAGCAATCGCGATGGTGTCATTGGTTGTGACAGCTTTTTCTCATGCCCAGAGCCCAGGGGAAAAGGATACGCTGGCTGCCGCGAAGCTCTCCCCAACAGAGCTACACCAGATCCTGGACGCGGTAGAACAGTCCGCGTATGACACGCCGGATTCGTGGGACGACGAACTTCGGGCGAAGAGAGTTGACCTTGGCGAGAGTCCCGGGATTGTGTTGCAAGGGAGAAAACTGTTGTGTGGCGCAACCGGCAACTGCCAGCTATTCGTATTCCGAAAAGTGAACGACAAATGGGTCTCGCTTTTCGCAGGTAGCGAAGTGCCCGTTGTCGAAGGCTTCCGGTTTGGCCCGGGTGTGACGCATGGCATCAAGGATCTTACCGTCAGCAGCAATTCCAGCGCCGAATCGAGCGAGCGTATCACGTACAAATTTGACGGCCAGCTCTATCGAGCAGGGGCTTCAGTCAAGGTCATAGGTCAGAACGGGATGTCGTCGTCGGTAATTTCGGTGGACTGCACAAGGTCATCGGCGGGAGCGGGGCTGCGCTGGTCATAAGACGTGCTGCTGCTGCGGTTGTAGCTGCCTCCCCCTTCGCCTTCTCCCCGGCCGGAGAGCAGGGAAAGATCATTGACGATGATTTCTGTGCGGTATTTCTTCTCGCCGGAGGTCTTGTCGTCCCAGGAGCGGGTCTGGATTTTGCCCTCGACGTATATCTTGGAGCCCTTCTTCACGTAGTCGCGGATGATCTCAGCGGTGCGTTGGAAGGCGACCAGGTTGTGCCATTCAGTGCGATCGGTCCAGTTGCCGGACGCATCTTTGGTGCGGTCGGTGGTGGCCAGGCTGAAGTTGGCAACCATGGTGCCGCCGCCGGTAGCGCGGATTTCCGGGTCCTTGCCTACATTGCCGAGGAGAATGACTTTATTTACGCTTTTTGCCATGGATACGGTGCTCCGTTGAAAAGCCGTCTCATATTAAACAATTCGCCTTTGGCGAAGAACCTGAGCCCCGCTTCGAGGGCGGGTCTCATCCGTGCCGTTTCAGGAGTCCTCGTGTTTATGAGACAGCTTCGAGTGTTCTGAGAAGGATAACAGGGTGCCGGTAGTCCGAGAAAGCGGCTTGGGGGAATGCTGCGGTGTTTCGTTTTCTGAACCGGCGAGACGACGATTCCGCAGCCATTTGGCAGCTCCGAGGGCAAATGCCACGGACCCGAATGGAAGGCACATCAAGGCGATCAGCAGGGCAATCCAGCCGGAGTTTGTATGCGGGCCTTGCTTACTGATCCCTCCGAAGACAGTGGAGGCGAGCAGCGCGGCGACTACTCCGGCGGCCAATGTCCAAAGGCCGGCATGCAGCAACTGGCGGGTGCCGTCGTTCTTTTCCATTACTTCGCTCCCGCGTGCAGCATGGCAAATACCACTACGCCAGTTACCGAAACATAGAGCCAGACAGGGAGAGTGAAGCGCGCAATCTTCTTATGCTGCGGGAAGCGGCCCGTAAGCGAAAAGAAGAAGGTGATAAGCACCATGGGCAGCGCGACGATGCAGAGCAGGATATGGCTGATGAGGATGGAGAAATAGATGGTCCGGAGCGGACCTTGACCCTGGTAGAGAATGTCTCCGTGAAGCGCGTGATTGATGGTGTAGCAAACAAGAAACAAGCACGAGAGAACCAGAGCGGTCATCATGGAGCGGCGGTGCGCTCTGATGTTGCGCCGCGTGATGAAAAAGAAGCCGACGATCAGGCAGACCGCGGCCAGTCCGTTCAGCATGGCATCGAGGGCAGGCAGAAACAGCAGGCGGGTAGCGAAGGCCTGCGGCGCGGTGTGGACATAAATCAGCCAGAAGAGGAAACCAGTGGCGGCGAGGCTCAAGCCGATGATTCCGGCGATGGTGTTCCTGTTTGAGACAGGCGCAGTCTGCGTGACAGGCATGCTTCTATCGGCTCCCGTCGCCGTGCATCAGAAAGTTCATAACGACCTCTTCGCGTTGAGCATGAGTGCTGTAAGCAGCACGGGCAAATAAATCACGCTCACCTTGAGCAGGTCGCGGGCATACATCTTCGATTCGATCGTGGACCGGGAACGAGTGATGCGGCTGAAGCGAATGGTGTACCCGAGATAGACCAGGCCGAGGATTGCTGCTGTGATCCCGTAGTAGATTCCGGCGATGTGCAGATAAACGGGCAGCAGGCTCACAGGAATCATGAGAACGGCATAAGTGAGCGCCTCGATTACCGTCGACCAGCCGTCGGGCTGAACAACGGGCAGCATACGGATTCCGGCCCGGCCGTAGTCTTCGCGATAAAGCCAGGAGATTGCCATGAAGTGGGGAAACTGCCAGACAAACAGAATGGCGAACAGCGCGACTGCGGGCCACTCGATGCGGCCGCGCGCGGCAGTCCAGCCGAGCAGCGGGCCCATGGCTCCGGGAAATGCCCCGATGAACGTAGCGAGAGTGGTGTGGCGCTTGAGCGGCGTGTAAATAGCCACATAGCTGAACGCAGTGATAAGGGTGAGGGTGCCGGTAATCAGGTTCGTGGAGTGCGCCAGCCAGATTCCTCCAATGGCGATCGCTGCAAGCCCGAGCACGATGCCGTGGGCAAGGCCGATGCGACCAGTGGCCATAGGGCGGTTCGCAGTGCGAATCATTTTGGCGTCCAACCTGCGTTCCAGGCATTCATTGAGGGCCGCCGATCCCGCAGAAACCAGGCCGATGCCGATGAGAGCTTCGAGCAGGCCCGGCTGCACGCTGCTGATCCCGGACTGCATTGAACCGAGATAGAAGCCAGCCCACGCCGTCAGAACCACCATCGCGGTGACCCGGTCTTTAAAGAGCTCGCGGTAATCGGCGATGCGCGAAGCCGTGGCTCCGGCGCGCGGGGCGTGGATGTGAGGGTGATCGTGTGCTTCGGGCATTCCGATGGGCAAAGCTTCAGCGGCGGGCAGAGCGGAACTAGTGGAGGTGGGGGTCATCTTTGAGGCGAACACTTTATGATACAGCGATTCAGGGCTGGGTTTTCTTGTAGACAGCCGGATTGAGCGAAGGATCGTTGTACATCTTGAGCTGGTGATAAAGCTTGAATCGCCGTTTTCCCTCGATGATTTGCTCCCATAGCTGGTCAAGGCATGTCGCCAGATCGCTGCGCTGCTCCTCAAGCAGGCGAAGACGGTGCTGGTTCTTGCGAGCGTGACCCTCCGGTGCGCCGGCACGCTGCGTTTCTTCGCGTGTGTGAAAAATTTTTAGCGAGAGAATGGAAAGCCGGTCGAGGATCATCCCCGGAGTCTCTGAGTGCAGCGGAACAGCGGGCGCGGGCAGCCCGTGCTGGCCGAGAGCTTCGAGCAGAAGCGCGTCGCATCGCTCCATCAGGTTGTTGCGGCGCTGGTTCACGCGGTCGATGCCTTGCTTGACCTCCACAATTTCGCGGTCTGTGGCCTGCGGCGCGCGGGCTTCGTCTTCAAGATGCCACAACTCGAAATTCGCTTGATGCTGTGCCCGGATGACGCTGAGGAAGTCCCGCTCCGGGTCCTCGGCTGCAATTCTGGTGTGCCAATGCCCGGTCGCGGCATCATGGAGAGCCGTGATCGTGTGGGTGTCGAGCAGGGAAGCGAGCGGATGGGCCATGTCTCTCTGCATTCTAAAGGCGCGGCGCTAATTGATATTCTTGAGAGATGCGGGCCGCGCGCTGGCGTGCACATCGACTGAAAGGAAGCCGCATTGTCCTCAACGCCCCAATTTCCGCATCGCCGATACAATCCGTTGCGCCGTCAATGGGTGCTGGTTTCGCCGCAGCGCACTGAGCGACCGTGGCAGGGCGAGGTCAATTCTTCGCGGCAGGTTTCCGAAGTGCATTACGATCCGGACTGCTACTTGTGCCCCGGCAATATGCGCGCGGGAGGGCATCAAACGCCGCAGTATGAGGGCATTTACATTTTTGATAACGATTACCCAGCTCTGTTGCCGGACTCGCCTTCGCCCGGAGCGGCTGCGTCTCCGTTGTTGAAGGCCGAGCGGGAACGCGGTCGCTGCAAGGTGATCTGCTTTCATCCCGACCATAGTCTTACCCTGGCGCGAATGGCGGCAGCCGATATTCGCAGAGTGGTTGACGCATGGGCGGCGGAGTACGAGGAACTGGGCCGCGAGCCCGAACTGCGCTATGTGCAGATATTCGAGAATCGCGGAACGATGATGGGCGCCAGCAACCCACACCCGCATTGCCAAATATGGGCGACGGAGAATATTCCGGATGAGCCGGCGCGGGAGACGGAATCGCTGAAGGCGTATTTTGCCGAAAATCAGAGCTGCCTGTTATGCGACTACCTCAAGGTGGAGGCGAAGCAGCGGGAGCGCGTGGTCTGCGAGAATGAGGACTTTCTCGTCGCGGTGCCGTGGTGGGCGGTTTGGCCGTTCGAGACGCTGGTGCTGTCGAAGCGGCATGTTGGGTCGCTGGCGCAGTTCGGCGAGCGCGAGAAGACGTCGCTGGCCGATATTCTGAAGCAGACCACGACCCGCTACGACAATCTGTTTGAGACAAGCTTTCCTTATACGATGGGATTTCATCAGACTCCGTCAGATGGCGAGGCACATGAGGAGTGGCACTTCCATGCGCATTTTTATCCGCCGCTGCTGCGCTCAGCCACCGTGCGGAAGTTCATGGTGGGTTTCGAAACGCTAGGCATGCCGCAGCGCGATATTACGCCCGAGGGCGCGGCGAAGAGGCTGCGGGACTTGCCGTCGAGGCACCCGCAGGGAAGTTAACTTTGGTGGGTGTCGTCCTGACGCGCAGTCAGTCGTAGCGCTCGAAGATGACCTGCTTCTTCTGCCAGCCCAATTCGACGAGCTTGTCCCGGTTGTGGCAGACCATTTCGTTCAGGCCGCAGATATAGGCGTGGATATCGAAGCCGACCGGCTCCGCCGCGGTTGGCACGGGCATGAAGTGGTAGCCGTTATTGCGGTCTTTGACGATCTGCGAGACGTGGTCCTGCACATAGCCGCGCAGCCCTTCCCATCCATCATGAGGACGGCTCAAGCTGGAGAGATAGTGGAAATTGCGGCGCTCTGCGGCGAGCTTCTCAAAATATTTGTGGTAGTAAAGCTCGGTCTCATGGCGGGTTCCGTAAACCAGCCAGAAATCGCGTCCCTGACTGCGGTCTTCGCCCGATTCCGGGAACAGATGTTGCGTGAAGCCGCGCATGGGAGCGACGCCGGTACCGGTGGCGATGAAGATGCTGTCAGTCAGCGGCTGGCGCAATGTGAACAGCCCATGTGGGCCGTGAAACTGGACTTGCTGCCCCGGCTCAAGATCGCACAGCAAGTTGGAAAAGAACCCACCTTCGACGCGGTTGACGCATAGATCGAAGCGATTGCCCGCGGCAGCGGAGGCGATGGAATAGGCGCGCGTCTGTTGCTTGCCGTTTGGGTCGTCCGCCACCATCGAAACGAACTGGCCGGCGACAAAGTCGAAGGACGGTAGTTCGGGGATGGAAAACTCGAGGTGAAAACACTGAGCGCGATCGGATAAAAGGAGCTTCTGATCAAGATATGCAGTATAAAGCTGGCGTGCCAAGCGGTAAATGTCCTCCAGAGTTGTCCGAGATGTCCGCAGACCAGTGTAACGGGTTCGGCCTCTATGCCAAACACGAATGCATGCTCGCGCTACTCCACCGTAACCGATTTTGCCAGGTTCCGAGGCTGGTCGACATCGCACCCGCGCCGCACAGCGATGTGATATGCCAACAGTTGCAGCGGTACTACTTCCAATACGGGCAACAGCAGCTCGGGTGCGGGTGGAACGTAAAGCACATGATCCACAAGCTGCGCGATCTGCTGGTCGCCCTCTATTGCAACGGCGATGACCTTGCCAGAGCGGGCTAAGACCTCCTGAATATTGGAGAGCGTCTTTTCATAGCGCAGCTTTGAGTCGCGGTTGCTCTCGTCTTTTGTCGCGAGCACCACCACCGGAAGGGTTTCATCGATAAGCGCATTCGGCCCATGCTTCATCTCGCCCGCGGGGTAGCCTTCCGCGTGAATATAGGAAATTTCCTTGAGCTTCAGCGCGCCCTCAAGCGCGATGGGATAGTGAATGCCGCGACCGAGGAAGAGAAAATCACGAACGGTTGAGTAGGATCGGGCAAGCTGCTCACATACGCTGTCCACATTGCGAAGGACCTCTTCGACCTTGCCGGGAAGGAGGCTGAGTTGCTCGAGCAGAGCCTTGCTTTCCCCTTCAATGATGGTCCCCCGTATCTGCGCGAGGTGCGCTGCGAAGAGAAAGATGGCGACGAGCTGCGCGGTGAAGGCCTTGGTCGACGCGACGCCGATCTCCGGCCCGGCATGAGTATAGATTGCTCCATGAGCCTCACGCGCGATCATGGCTCCGACCACATTGCAGATGGCGACGGTCTTCGCGCCTTTCGCGATCATCTCGCGCTGGGCCGCGATGGTGTCGGCGGTTTCACCCGATTGTGTGATCAGCAGCCCGATCGCGGAAGGATCGGCAATAGGATCGCGATAGCGATATTCACTGGCGTAGTCCACTTCAACCGGCACGCGGGCCAGCCGCTCGATCATGAACTTACCGGCGGTCGCGGCGTGCCAGCTTGTGCCGCAGGCAGCGATGTTAATTTTGCCGGCGCGGCGGAATTCCTCATCCGAAATCTTCATCTCGCTCAGAAACACTTTTCCGGTTTCGATGGAAATGCGGCCCAGCGTAGTGTCGCGGATGGCACGCGGCTGCTCAAAGATTTCCTTGAGCATGAAATGCTTGTAGCCGCCCTTCTCCGCCTGAATGGGGTCCCACAAGATGCGCTGGACGGCGCGTTCAATGTGGTTGCCTTCAAGGTCGGTAAGCTCCACTCCGCTTCGGGTGAGGACGGCGACGTCACCATCTGCGAGAAAGTAGAGATCGCGGGTATGGTGAAGGATTCCCGGCACGTCGGAGGCAACGAAATATTCGCCTTCGCCGAGGCCGACCACGACGGGTGGCCCGTTGCGCGCGGCCACAATTTTATCGGGCTCATCGGCAGAGAGGACGCTGATGGCGTATGCACCGGTCAGGCGGCGTGCGGCGCGGCGCGCTGCTTCTTCCAGCGGCATCGTCTTGCCTGAGAGCGCGGCAGAGGCGATCTCCTGCTCAATCAGGTGCGCAATAATTTCTGTATCTGTCTCGGTTACAAATTTGTGGCCGTCGGCGGAGAGCTCATGCTTGAGCGCGAGGTAGTTTTCCACGATGCCGTTATGCACGACCACGATGCGCCCACTGCAGTCGCGATGCGGATGCGCGTTTTCCTCCGTCGGCCGCCCATGGGTGGCCCAGCGCGTGTGGCCGATGCCGTAAGTGCCATCGATGGGGCGCTCGCGGATGACCTCCTCAAGATTCTTCAGCTTGCCGGGGGCGCGCCGCAGGTCAAAGCCATTCCCGTTTCCGCCCACGGCGATTCCCGCCGAGTCGTAGCCGCGATATTCCAGCCGCCGCAGCCCTTCGATGATGACCGGCACGACTTTCTTGCTGCCGACATAGCCGACGATTCCGCACATAACTTTTTCTGGTTCAGTTCCTGCGGCGCTGCTTCACTTTAAGGCGGAAATCAGTCCGCTTCTTCCAGATGAAATCGAAATTCTTCGATGACGGGATTTGTGAGCACTTCGCGCGCGATGCGCTCCACCTCAGAGTGGGCCGAGGCTGCGTCGAGCGTATCGGCCAGGCGAAGCACAAAATATTTTCCCTGTCTCACGTCCTCGATTCCGCGATGCTGCATCTTCCGCAATGCGCCGTGAATGGCCTGCCCTTGCGGGTCGAGGACCGTCTGCTTCAACATGACATAGACATGAGCATTCATTTTGCCTGATTATAAACGTTGCTCCTCTGCCGCCAATAATGATCCGGACATCCCGGAGAACCCACGAGACAGGACAGGAATGACCGATTATCTAAAATTGCCGATTGGCGCGAAATCGCCTGAAGCCGTGAACGCGGTGATTGAAATTCCGGCCGAATCAAGCAATAAGTACGAGTACGACAAGCAGTTGAATGTCTTCAGGCTTGATCGCAACCTCTACTCGCCTGTGCACTATCCCGGCGATTACGGCTTTATTCCGTCCACGCTCAGCGATGACGGCGATCCGCTGGATGTGCTGGTGCTCGTGGATGCGCCAAGTTTTTCCGGATGCGTGATCACAGTTCGGCCCATCGGTCTGCTGGAGATGCTCGATCAGGGTGTGCTGGACGAGAAAGTTCTGGCCGTGGGGCAAAACAATCCCCGCTACCACAATGTCGAGCACTATTCGCAGATTTATCCGCATATGCTGAAGGAAATTACGCATTTCTTTGCGATCTATAAAGACCTCGAAGGCAAGCGTGTGGAGGTCAATGGCTGGCATGATGCGGATTACGCGCGCGACCACATTGTGAGGGCTGCGAAGAATTTCAATCGAGCATCAGCGCCCGAACACGCGCCCAGCCTGACATAATCTCGGCCTACGATTCGGTCGCGACTCGCGCTCGTATCGTGCGGGTGATGCCGTAGCAGGCCGGCCCCGCGGCAGCTACGATCAATCCGAAGGCAAGCGCCGGGATGTGCGCCATGCGTTCGTCGCGCGAGATGAATGCCGCATAGACGATGAGCGCCGTCGGAAAAACGCCCAATGAAATGGCTGTTGCCAAGCTTCCGGCGCGGAATGGCCGCTCGAGCCCGGGCTCGCGAAAACGCAGCACGACCAGTGCGATGAACTCCAGGATCAGGCTGCCTCCATAAAGCATGAGGTCGATGGAAATCAATCGCTCAAAGCTGAATTGCAACGCCAGGGCCCACGCCGACGCGCAGAGCAGCACGGCAACCCACGGCACTCCAAAGCGGTTGCGCACGGCAAGGAAAGAGGGAAGCATTCCGTCTTCGGCCAAAACCATCGGCAGTCTGGCATAGCTCATGGTGAGTGCGTTGAACATTCCCAGGCCGGTTAGCGCTCCGCCGACCACAATGCACACAGCGAGCCAGGGTCCCGCCAATCTGCTCGCCGCGTCCGCCCAGGAGCCGGTTGTGAACTGCGAAATATCGAGTCCGGCGAACGCCACTGCGGCCAGCGGAATCACATAGCTGAATGCCACGACAGCGGTGGCGAGAAGAATGGCGCGTGGATAATTGCGCTGCGGATCGTTGACTTCCCTCGCGACGGTCGACGCGTTGTCCCATCCCATGTAGTTCCAAAGCGCAACCAGGATGGCCGTCGAAAGCCCTCCGCCGCCAATCGCGGACGATCTCCAAGCGTGATTGCCGTGCAGGTGCAGGCCGTGCCACGCCGCTGCGATTACCAGCACAATGAAAGGCGAGAGCAGAATAGCGAACAGCGCCACGGATCCGTCGCCCACTGCCGGAGCGCCGCGAAGGTTCCAGAGGCAGCAGACGGCAATAAGCGCCAGCTCCCACGCCGTTCCGTGCCAACCCGATGTCCAGGCGGGAAAGAGCCGATTGAGGTAGAGCAGAAACAGCGTGGGATAAATCGCCATGTCGAAGACACTGGCGGCCAGTGAGAGCCACGCCTCCTGATATCCCCAGAACGGCCCCATGGCGCGCCGTACCCATACGTAAAAGCCGCCTTCTTCAGGAAGCGCGCTGGCCAGCTCACCGATCATCAGGGCGGTGGGGAAGCTCCAGATGAGCGGAAGCACGAGCAGGATGATGAGCGCCTTCGCATATCCCGCGCCACCCAGGATGTCTTCAATTCCATAGGGACCGCCCGCAACCATAAAGTAGGTGGCCGCAGCCAGCGGGATCAGGCGCATTCCGCGCGAAGGCGGGGCGTTCTGTTTTGCGGCAAGTACGGGCATCTCCAGTGAGCGTAACGCGAAGACGGGTGAGGTTGCAGCCATCAAAAAATGCACACCCACACAAGAGCCGGGGCGGTGAGGTCACAGATCAGAGCCTCACCAAAGTTGTCATTTGACCCACCGGAACGCGCCTGGCCGAGTATGCTTCGCTTGGCCAGCCTTCTCACGACAAGGCCCGGACTGAAACTGCGATTACGTTTTTGAAGCGCGCTTTAGCTGATATCGAGCGAACGGTTTATGCACGCCGTTCGTTACGCCATCAAGCACCCATTGCCAGGTGTCGGTTTTAGGATCGTAGATGAAATCGTTTTCGAAATTCAGAACACCCTTGGGATCGTGGAAGATAAACGGGATTTTGTTTTCCTCTAACGTTGCCACCCCGATGGACTGAGCGGAAAGGCCGCCAAACACATCCAACCAGGCGCAGGCGTATTGCTTTAAAGGTTCATTCCAAGCGACGTAAACGCTGGCTTCGTAGTCGGGCTCACCTCTGGCGTTTTTCACGCGCGAGATTTCATGAATGCGCAAATAATGGTGTCCGAGCACCCACTCGGCCTCAACATCGTGCGAGGTTGGCGTGCCCTCAGTATTTCCGGTGAGCACCCAATTGCCCACCATATGATCGAGCAGAGGTGAATTCAATGGAGGCTGCTGGGCGAAGGCTACCGCAGCCCAAAGGGCGAGCACGACCAACGAGGCGCGAATTAAGGATTTGGGCATAGTGTTCTGTCGGAGCATGACTGAAGTCTCGGTTATATACCCGGAACCGCGACCCGATCTACACTTTGCCGGTGGGAAGTGCAAAAAATAACGTCTGTTCTGGCTGCTGGTTCGGCCCATGGCCCCGACGTGCTGACGGGGCCGTTGAAAGGGAATCCGCCTTATGAGGCCTTTCGCGAGCGCACGTCTCGTTCGGGGATATTCCCCGGATAGACGCGGTGGATCTCGCCATAGACCTCGACGCGAGGCTCCTGAGCGCCGCTGTCGCGGGCAGGCTCGACAGCAGCCGACGGCGTGTCGTACCGGATCACACCATTGTTGCGCTGCATCACTGCTTCGGCGGTCGAATTTCTCGAACCCGCTCTGACTGTGACGATCGCGCCGCCGCGCTGTAGATCCCGCGACAGCCGACGCGAATGCTCTGCCGGAACGCCCATGCCGGAAAAAGAGCTTTCAAAGGCGGAGCCAGAGTAGGCGTAGTCGTAATTCGAAGAGAGCGGCAGGTGTCCTTCGCCGGTTCCGTAATTCAGCGCTTCCTTCTCAGATGCGGGTTCGCGTTTGCCTTGTGTGGCCGCTTCGGAGCGGCCAGTGTTGGCCGCAACGGTCCGCGATTCGGAAGATGTGGACTTGTCGAATTGCGAGGGAAGCTCGCTCGGTATCTCTCTGGGCAAAGTTGAAGGAATCTCGCCGCCGGGAATCGGACCCGGGTTGGTGGGGGCACCTGCGAAAACTGTGCCGCCGCCCGTGGCAAATCCCCATGGGAAAACCCTTTCCGTGCCTGATGCTGCGCCGCCGCCGGTGGAGTCGGCTCTTCCGACCTTTGGGGGTGGCGCGCTTTCCGTGGTCTCGCCTGTTCTCGAACGGCGTTGTTCGGGGCTGCTGAAGGTTGTGCCGCCATGAAACGCGGCCCCGATTTCACTTCCGCTGAAGCCTTCTTCGACTAACTCGTTAATCGCGCGGTGCGCGTCTTCGCTGCTGGCGAAATAGCCGGCTACTGTGTTGCGGTCCGTCGCGCTCGTCGCGGCGCTATTCACATTGCTGTTTGCCATACACACCACCCCATTCGTTTTGAATTCGCGCGGCATCCGCAAACAGAAGCCGCTTTATGTACGATGCGGTGAGGACGGGACGCGCTGAGGAAAGCCGGGAAAATGGCGAGGATTGGATAGCCTGAATCGGCGGCGGAGTTCCTATATACTCACTGCAGACAGCCGGAGAGATGGCCGAGTGGCTGAAGGCGGCGGTTTGCTAAACCGTTATAGGGTCAAAAGCTCTATCGGGGGTTCGAATCCCCCTCTCTCCGCCAGGCTTTTGAAATCAATTACATACGGCAGGTAGTACGTAAGTTGGAAGTCTAAACCCTTTTTGGGTTATTCGCTTTTCGGTTCTACACTCACTCCCAGCGACTAATTAAGCGTGAGAAATGATCCGTACAAGCGCCTCCGTATTCTGCTGGTGTCTGCCCGGAAATCGGCCGGGCTGACGCAAGCGGAACTCGCCGAACGCCTCAGCCGACCTCAATCATTTGTTTCGAAATACGAACGTGGTGAGCGCCGTTTGGATGTTGTCGAGTTCGGGGAGGTCGCAAAAGCACTCGCCATTGATCCCGTGAAGTTGCTCGCAAAGCTTTATAGGGTGCCTGAATGAAAATCGTTCGTGTTGAGACGATCAAGGGCCGGACACTCCCGCGATAAGCACAGGACAGTTCGCCACAAAGATGGAATTTACGTTGATTGCGACATCACGGCGGATGGCATTGAGTCCGCATCCTCGCTGGTCAAGCGCGGCATCATTGGTTCGTGGCATAAAGTCTCCGCGAAACATCTTCCGGCCTACCTTGATGAAATGACCTTTCGTTTCAACAACCGCAACAATCCGTTTCTGTTCCGCGACACCATGATGAAACTGATTGAGGCTCCCGTGTTGGAGTACAAAAAGCTCACCACCGCCGCATAGCTGGTGCTTTTCGATATTCATTCATTTTTCGCGAAGTCTTCCGCAAATCAACTGAGACCTTAATTAGCAAAATCAAACTAACGAATCCAAACATGACCATCAACGCAAAAAAGATAGCGTTCTTCTTAGCATCCATGATGGTCACGCTATAAACAGTGCATGCCAGCGTCAAAAAGGCTCCAAACGACACACCGAATGCGGCTATATAGATTGCATTCAACATACCGCCCGACGCAATAACCTCCAATTGTTCTTCCGCTATAGTGTGCATACGCATACTCCCGGAACCATAAGGAAGGTGATGGGGTTGGTTTGAAGCTCCGGTTCATCTGATTTAGGGAGAATCTCTGGCATATCAGATAACCTCACCAGGCTTTGGCAAACCTAGCGGTTCCGCCAAATCTAGGGTGTGGATATTGTGCTGTTGCACTAACCCGCAGTTCGTGCAGAAAACCACAAGGCACGGGATTATCGACGTCGGCGCTTGAGTTGATATCGGTAATTCGTGCAGCTGCATAAGAAGAAATTTGTCGACAAGATAAAATGTTCCGGATCTCCCGCACGAAGGACAAGGGTTGGTCAATTTCGAGCCAAGAGCTTCCCGCACTCTTCTGTCTTGCTCTGGTGTCATCGCCATTCCGAAATCGTCTCTCGGAGAGTGGCTTGGCCGGTTTGTTTGCGTCTATTTTCATCGTCGAGCATAAAGACCGCACCAGCTTTGAGCGTGTATGCACAGATCTATCCCTCGACCTGAATTTCACATGGTCGATAGGCGATTCACTCCGGTCGGACATTAAACCAGCACTTGCGGCGGGATTGGGCGCGTTTTGGATTTCTCAAGCAACTTGGACCTATGAGAATGCTGACGAAGAGAATCACGATCGGCTTATTCGCTTAAAATCAATTTCGCAGCTTCCTCGTGCGCTCAGAAAGGTGGAACAGTCACGTGATGTTCATCTTTAGCTCCACTCACTATGACTTGTTTAAACAGAACATCCTGAACGCTTGTTGTTACCCCGAAGGCCAGTTGATGCGCGTTCGATACGAGGAAAATTACGTTCCGGCCCATCTTCGTGGGCAGCCCAAGGTGTCGTTCGTAGGAAAAAACGGCGTATTCGTCTACGCGGAGGGGGCGGAAAAGAACAAGGAATCAGGAAATAATCAGGATCTTGACTATCGGTTTTTTCCAATTCGAAGGTGCAAAATTCGGCAAGCCCAAAACGTCGCGGGGATAGTTATCTTGGACCTCGAACTCCAGCAGTTCCTCGACTATGGTGACGATAATACTCGCGAGAAATTGTGGGATTCCGTCATCAAACAGAATCAGAATCGTCCACATTTACGAAATCCCGTCAGTGACGGCTTGGTCAAAGGCGGATTTCTATGTTTATGAAGGTGAGGAGTTGGCCTCTACAGAGAGTTCTCGAATTGCCGACCATGCCTGGAGAAGCTTAATCGATAGAGTCAACAGATCGGAACTCGCGTCATGCGTGACCTACAAGGTTACTGGTTTCTACCGCATGAACTACTTTCCTCTGCTTTGGCGTCTTCGACCTGAAATAAAAATTACACCTTCCACCAATCGTCCCGATTCGATCTACTTGTTCAGGACCGGTCAAACAATTTTGATCAAGTTGTTGTTCTACGGTCAAGCCAATAGAGACGCGAAAAATAAGTTTTTAAAGCTAGAATTTGACAGCAAGACGTTTACGAGCGCGTCTAAAGGAAGCTTGCCGATAGATGGTCGATACAATGAGGAGCGGATTCTTCTTTGCGAATAAACCGTTTCAGCGCCTCCACCCGGACCAAGCCCAAATTAGCGGCTCGCAAGAGAGCGCGCCCCGCAATCCGGACCATGGCCAAAGATGCCGATCTTCTGCCAAAGAGGATACCCGTACCGGCGCGGTATATTCGGCCAACACCATCATCAGTTTTGTCACTGTGAACGCGATTGAGCATGGAATTTCAACGGTCATGAAGACACCTTCGTTGATATCGCCAATTCAGGGATGCATTGTTCAGCAGACAAGCAAGATCTAGATCAGAAGTGTGATCCCCTTCAATGATGGCCTCGACGACATCCGGAGCAACAAATGCGCAAGGCAGAATATGGCTGATATATCGCTCATTTATGCCGGTGGCAACAGCGATCGCCCTCTGATCTTTGAATTCTCCAGTCTCGATTCTTCGCACCCATTCATGTGCCCGGCTGATCGCTTTTACAAGCGCATGCACGGACTCCCGCCGTGGCTCGTTTCCTTGCGGGCCCGGGATGATCAGCCGCAGTTCGCCGCGTTGGCGCTTCAGTGTGGCTGGAATTTCCAACGTGATCAAATCATCCTTATTAACGATCTCGGGATCTTTGCCTGTTTCATTTCTCACGAGCAGCCGCGCGCGAACCGCGTGCTGCTCAAGCTGAATTCTGATCGATTGCCGCAGCACTGTCGCGCGAAGCGAAACTGCAGTCAGCATTTCATTCACCTGTGGTGCTGAAGATCCACTCAACTCTTTCGCGCACGCATTTGCCGCCTCAGCAATATTCCGTATTTGGGCAACGCCATCATCGGCGAGCGAGAGGGAAGACACGACCTGATCCGGAGACGCGAAGAACTCCTTCAATCTGGCGATGATGAGAGTTTCGATATCCCGTCCAGGGATACGAATTGGTCCATTACCACCTGTTTTCTCGTTGCCATTAGAGATGTAGTAACGATAGCGCTTACCTTTCTTGATAGCGTGCGATGGCGAGAAGCGATTTCCACTTTCATCGAAGAGCAGTCCCCGAAGCAGACTCGGTCTACTTTATATACAACAACGGTGTCGACCTTCTTGGCATCGATATCTGCCAGCAGACGTTTGAGCGCAGGGCGTTCCATCGAGCCGCCCGAATATCCCCCATCGTCATACTGAATATTGATTGCTTTCCAGCCCTCCTGACGTTGGCTAAGGATGTATGCTTGGCAGGCTTCCCGCTGTGCGTCCAGGGAATTGAAAGACTGTTCAAGACCTTCTTCAGAAGACTTTC
Organism: Silvibacterium sp.; assembly: GCA_036273415.1. GTDB lineage: Bacteria > Acidobacteriota > Terriglobia > Terriglobales > Acidobacteriaceae > Silvibacterium. Next base: position 56,985 of record DASUHR010000009.1, read on the forward strand.
GAGTATAGATGGCACAGCGGATCGCTCGTTTCTGCACTGCGCTCACTGGCCGCCCTGCTTTTTCAGTTTTCGCTTGATACCGAAAAAGAGGGGTCCAGACCAGCGAGTGCCGGTGATCAGGCGCGCGATTTTGGAAAGGCTCGAATATTTGTGTCCGTTGTATTCAAAGCCGTCTTCGCCGACGGTCACATGATGGGTTTTGTCCTGCCATTGCCGAATAAGTCGGGTGCCAGGCTTAATCCGGCGCCGGGAATCATGCCTTGCGCCTGCTTGACTTGACGCCGATTCGAAGCTGGCCGCCAACTCACGCAGGCGGCGCTTTATCTCCGGTCCCAGCCCGCCATACGCCTGCTCTTGCATTTTGTAAGCCAGCAGCGGAATGAGCAACTGTTTGCGAAGGTGAGCCGGGGGTTCTTTCTTCAAAACTGATCGCCATTTTGCCCGAAGCTGCGCCCGGTTCAGCCGGGGCAATTCCGCGATCTCCTCTGCCAGGGTATCGGGCACCTGCGAACCTCCTCTCCGGTGTCCACATTTCCGCTCTGTTTCGACAGGAAGTCAACCAATTGAAGTAGCCCGGGGTTGGTCAGTTCTGGGCAGGAGCGCCGGAAACCTGGCCATAGTTCCGGATCAGCTTGAGGTTCCCATTCGCGCCTTTAGATAGTTAGCCTCAACCTCAACCCGGGAGCTGAGTTCGAAACTCAGCAGCGTGCCGTCGCTAAAAGCAAGTTCCAGAGCCTACCAATCAGGATTCTCCTCATATTTCATCGATTCGACTGTCTTGCCTGCAATCTCGGTGAACACAGCATCCCGTTTCGGTCGCGCCATTTGGCCTGCCCTTGTTGAGATCAACATCCTCTGGATGTTAGCTCTACTTTGGCGAGAACAGTCGCATGAAATATACACATAACGCCGAACCTAGCCTGTCTGGCGAAGGAGCGCGGCCAGCTTTCCGGCCATGAAGGGGAAACTCGGCTTCAGATTTCGAGCTTTTCCAGCGGAAGTGGCTACCTGGGGGGCTGATTGCCATTGAAGAGGCAGGAAGTGCGGTTTTCGAATAGAAACTCCGAAAAGCGAGAAGCACCATGGCGCCGATAGGCCAGAGTGCCGGAGTCCGGGTCTGTGTACATATATAGGTGCAATTTGCCATTTGAACGCTGCTGTGCAGCAGAGGTTAATTCCTCACGGGTCAGCATCCAGATTCGCCGAGTAGAAACATCGACAAAGGCGATCCACTCCGCTGGGCAGTCCTCGTCTACCCACCAATCGATAGCAGGAGATCCCTTGCCTCCGCCCGGCTTGGGGGCGAGATTGGCCTTGACTTGAATCGTGAATGAAGCCTGCTTGTCTGGGGAATAGGCGACCAAATCGATCCCGGCGTCTGTTGTCATCGGCGCGGAATCCATGCCGTGGCGAAGCAGGTCGTATTGCACCAGAAGTTCGCCTAACCGGCCGATCTGCTGGGTAGTCAGTCGGTGCGGGCCAATGGGCGGAACTACGCTTTCCGCGGGTCTTGCGCGTCTACCGGACGCTTCAATCTGAGGGAGATTAGCCATTTGTGGTGGCCAGTATAATACTTATCGTCTCTAGAAGCATCGTCTTTGTTCCGTGAAGATCGGGGCGTGACCCCTGATCCGCGGATTCAGCTCGGCAAGGCCGTCCGGCAAAGGCGGCTTTCGATGGGACTATCGCAAGAAGCCCTGGCCGAAAGAGCTGACCTTCACTGGACGTATATAGGGGGAATCGAGCGCGGCGAGCGAAACGTGAGCCTGATTAACATTGTCCGGATCGCCCGCGCGCTCGGACTCACCCCGGCACGGCTCTTGATTGGGGTTAGATAAAGGCCACAGTCGCTGTATCCTAAAGAACTGTCCGCGTCTTTGGTCTCCGCATAGCTGAAGAGGTAACAGCTCTTCCAACGGCTCATTGTTAGCCGCCGCACCCGGTCTATTTTGATAACAATGAATCCGTTCCTCCCATTGCACTTCGACGATAGAATGCATTATCGTTGTGTCGAAGCAATAGGGGAACTGGATTTCGATGATAGAAGAGCGGCTGGAACTCCCTCAAGGCACACTGGATTTGCTCATTCTGAAAGCGCTGACACTCGAACCGATGCATGGCTGGGCCATCTCGGAGCGGTTGCAGCAGATTTCCCGTGAAGCGCTGCAGGTGCATCAGGGGTCGCTTTATCCCGCGCTGCATAGGTTGGAGCGCCGTGGTTGGATCAAAGCGCAATGGGCTACCAGCGAAAACAATCGCCGTGCAAAGTACTACCGGCTGACACCTCGCGGGCAAAAGCAACTGGAAGCGGAGACAGCGGCATGGCGCAAACTGACTTCCGTCGTGGGCCATATTCTCGAACTGGCATCCGGAGGATCCAATGCTAAATGACCTTTTTTATCGTCTGCGCGCTTTGTTTCGTAGCAAGGAAATGGATGCTGAGACCGACGAAGAGTTGCGTCAACACCTTGAGTACGAAGCGGAGAAGCATCGCCGCAAAGGTGTCGCCGCGGACGAGGCAATGCGCCGTGCGCGAGTGGCGTTTGGGTGGCATTTCCCAGGTGCAGCAGCAGTGCCGCGAATCGCGCGGCACAAAATTTTTGCAGGATCTCACGCAGGATCTCCGCTACGCGGCGCGATCATTCGCGAAGACGCCTGGTCTTTCTTTAATGATTGTGCTCTCGCTGGCGCTCGGCATCGGGGCCAATAGCGCCATTTTTAGCGTCACCAGTACTTTGCTGCTCAAGCCGCTGCCTTATCCTGACCCGGGCCGTCTTGCAATCCTCTGGCTGCGCTCACCGGGTATCGGCATTCCCCAGGACTGGCCTTCGCCCGGCCAATATCACAATATCGTCATCCAAAACCATGTGTTCGACGATACGGCCCTTGCACTTGGCGACAACTTCATACTCACCGAGCTCTCAAAGGCTATAAAGGTCGATGGCATCGAGGCAACTTCAAGCTTGCTTCCTATGCTGGGCGCAAAGGCAATGCTCGGCCGCACCTTTTTGCCGGAGGAGGATCTGCCGGGCAAACCTCAAACGGTGGTTCTGACATACGGCTTCTGGCAACAGCAGTTTGCTGGCGACCCCAATGCTGTAGGGCGTTCTATTACACTCGACGGCCATCCGCACACGATTGTCGGAGTTCTCTCGTCGAGTTTTCATCTGGACCACGAGGAGATTCCCACGGTTGCCGGCATCGAGAAACCGGAGATTTTTATGCCGCCGCCGGAAGAAGCAAAAGACCCTACAAACTACGGCTCAGAAAACTACAACATCCTGGCGCGCCTCAAGCGCGGAGTTACAGTGCAGCAGGCTCAAGCCGATATTGACGTGATTGCGGCCCAGATCCGCAAGGAGAAACATCGCGATCCCTCTTTCACGATCAGTGTGCTTCCACTCATGCAACAGGTTGTTGGCAATGCACGCACTGCAGTGCTGATCATCTTTGGAGCAGTTTTTCTGGTGCTGCTCATCGCCTGCACGAATGTAGCGAATTTGCTATTGTCGCGGGCCACTGCGCGGCAGCGCGAGATCGCGATCCGAGGAGCCCTGGGTGCGGGGAAAGGAAGGGTAGTGCGTCAGCTCCTGACTGAGAGCATTTTGTTGAGCCTGATGGGCGGAGTGGCCGGACTGGGTATCGCGGAACTGAGCATCTTGATTGCGAAGAGAATGCACCCGGGCGACATTCCCAGGCTCGATGCGCTCGGAATTGATTTCCGGGTGCTCGGATTTACCTTTGCCATAGCGGTTCTCACCGGAATCCTGTTTGGCTTGGCGCCGGCTCTGCGCGCCTCCCATGTGGAATTGACGGAGAACCTGAAGGCTGGCAGCAGGGGTTCTCTGAGCGGAGGTTTAAGTGTTCGTCATGACAGGCTGCGAGGCGTATTGGTTATCGCCGAACTGGCCATCTCGCTCCCGCTTTTGGTGGGGGCTGGCTTGTTGGTGCGCAGCTTTGTGCGGTTGGCCAACGTGCCCCCTGGATTCAACCCTCGCGGTGTGGTTTCAATGGATGTTGGAGCCTATGGACCTCAGTTCAGGAATCCGGAGACGCGGGTTCGTTTTTATCAGGAACTGAATGAGCGCGCCAGGACTCTGCCCGGAGTCACAGCGGCTGGGGCAGTTTCGGCGCTTCCCTTCACTTCAGCCGTCGGTTGGGGAGGCATACACATCGAAGGTTATACGCCGCTTCCAAATGCTCCGGAGTTGCAGGTTGACTTTCGTGCTGCGACGCCATCCTATTTCAGCACGATGGAGATTCCGCTCCTCCGTGGGCGTTCTTTTGCTCAAACCGATACAGACAAAATGCCCCCCGTCGCGGTCATCGATCAGAAGATGGCGAACCGTTTTTGGCCGGGTGGCGACGCAATCGGCAAACACATTCGCCGCGGGGACAATTCTCCGTGGGTTACCATCGTGGGCGTGGTCGGCGTCGTAAAAGAGTACGGACTCAACGTCGGAACGCGCATGGTTGTCTATTTTCCGCATGCCCAGGTCAGGAATGGGACGCTGTATTTCGTTGCGCGCACATCCTCTGATCCGGTTGCCACCACCAGCGCCATCACTCATTTGGTGAATACCATGAGTCCCGATGTTCCGGTCTACGACACCGCCACGATGGAACAGCGTGGCCAGGATTCGATGGCACGCCAGCGCTTCGCTATGACTATGCTAGGATCCTTCGCCGGCTTTGCGATGATTCTCGCTACGATTGGCATCTATGGCGTGATGTCATTTCTGGTCACGCAGGGGACCGCCGATATCGCCATCCGCGTGGCGCTTGGAGCGCGCCGGGCAAGCATCCTGTCGCTCGTTTTCCGGCAGGGAATGGGATTGGCGGTCATAGGCATCGTTGTTGGGCTCATTGGAGCTCTGGGGCTTACGCGCATGATGAACAGCTTGCTCTTCGGCGTGAAACCGACAGATCCACTCACGTTTTTCTCGGTTATGGCTCTTCTGCTTCTTGTTGCGGCATCCGCATGTCTACTTCCGGCCGGGCGAGCCATGCGCATCGACCCCATGACGGCGCTGCGGACAGAGTAAATCACCAGTAGCCGGCCAATTCTGCCAAAGGTACTCCGCAACCGACTCGAGAGGAGGAGTTACCAACTCAACCAGCTTATGACAGCCTTGCAATATCTCCACGAAAAATGGAAGGAACGAATCGGAAACGCCTTCCGGCGTCGTAATGGATTGCACTGGTGCTCCAATCCTGAGGCTCTTTCCGTATCGATGAGCGACTCAGCGCAAGACATTCTCCACAGAGTCACAGGTATTGACAACAAAAAACTGTCAGGTGCTGGAAGGCACTTCGGGATTCCGAAATTGGAGACAGCATCATTCAGCTGCAAGGATCGGCAGAGATCTCCGAAAGTATAAGATTCGCAGCGGACGATTTCCATCCGCGACCGGCGATCAAATTACCAAAGTCACACGTCTGGAAAGTTCCGAACTTGGCTCGATGCCAGCTTCGCTTGGAGTTACGCTCGCTAGCTGCCCGCTCCACTGAGACAGGCAATTTCCTTTATGGCTCACCATGCCGAAAACGTATAAAGCAGATATCAGACGCGATGATCCTGGCGCCTGTTAATGACGGCCGGCCAGTCGTTCCCCTCAACGGTTTGAGTTCTTGTTCGTTGAATACGGACGATGCCTACAACGATCCATGGGGAAAAGAAGAGCGTGCCCTGCTTGGCAGCGGGCTGATTTTGTTGCGCATCCGACAAAACAGGAGTCAGGGTGAGCAAACCATCAAGAAAAGACTTTCTAATTGCGCCTGCATGCGAAGGGGCCCTTCTGCTTGTCGTGGGTTTGGCGGGATGGGCGACTCATCATCCCCTTGTGTTTGCAAGTCTGGGACCGACTGCATTTGAACTGATCGAGGCGCCGAAGCGCCCCAGCGCGAAGCCTTATAACGTAATTGTTGGGCACCTGATTGGAGTGCTTGCAGGCTTTACGGCTTTGATCATTACGCATGCATGGTGGGCGCCGGTGGTCTCCTCTAGCGGGGTACCATTGGCGCGTGTGTGGGCCGGAGTGATTGCGGCGGTGATAACGGTTGCCGTCACTCTTTTGGCTCGCGCTACGCAGCCCGCGGCCGTTGCGACCACGCTTCTGGTGTCATTGGGAATGATGCAGATGCCTCGGGACGGAGTAGCGATCATGTGCGCGGTTGTGCTGATGACGTTGATTGGCGAGCCATTGCGGAGATGGCGTGTTGGAACCATGCCGGAAGGCGGGGAATGATCGGATGAAGTCAGGCTTACCCAGCCTACGAGGTGCTCCTGCCTTCGCGAAGAGTGCAGCAAGCTTTGCTAGTGTCGCAATCGCGTACTCTGGAAGATTTTGCTGTAGTCCCCGGTAAGCCTTGCTGATCCATTTAGGTGCTTCCTACTGAGGTTCGGTTTAGGTCTTCTCAGGTTGATTTCACGTTGTTCTCCGGAAATGCGCGCGCGAGAAGGAATTGATTCCGTTTGCACCGGGTTTGAGTTATTTATTCCGACATCGGCTTGATGAACTCGCCGCGTGCGTCCTCTTAAAAAATCAACGGAATCAAACCGATATAGGCTGCTAACAGCCAGAGAACAGCGGTAATCCGCGATTCTTCCCGTATGGAGTTTTGATTTAATCAAACGCGTCTCTCCACCAGGACGCGCGCAGACAAGCAGGCGAACTTCGCCCACCTATACGACAGTGGCTGGGGTAAATAGGCAAAGGCATTTCTCATTGATAAGTGTTTTCAGGCAAGAGTGAGATAACCATCTTCTATTTAGGCGGCATCGTATTCGGCGAGCACATCTCTTCTTGCTCGCTGCCTCGGCCAGATCGGCCGGCCGGGCTTGCTTCTCTTTCTGCCTGGAGATTCTTCCGAAGATCATCCCTCTGCACGTTCAACTGAGAAAACGAGTCCTTATGAGAAAACTCTCTTTGTTGTGTATCGGTCTCGTCGTTGCCGCCATCGTAGCCCCCGTTGCGCTGCAAGCCCAGAACCCAACCTTCTCCGCGCCTAAGCCGATATTGATTCCTGTTCCGAACGGCTATCTGCCCGACATCTATCTCCAGGGAAATTTCAACGGAGATGGAAAGACGGACCTCATAGCGGCCATAATTCCCGAACACAGTACCGGAAACACCACTAATGAATTTCTTGCCGGAGATGGAAAGGGAGACTTCTCCGTCACGGGACCGGTCACTTCCATTGCTTCTGGAGTTGCAGCCATCTACCTCGTGGCAGATGTGAACGGTGACGGCAAGGACGACATCATCACCCTGGTCGGCGGATGCGTGCCTTCGAATTGCAGTGGCGGTTCGTATGGATACAATAGCGCTACCATCTCTGTGCTGCTCAGCCAGGGTAACGGCGTCTTTACTCCGGGATACAACGGCACGCTTCCAGACACGCTCTCCGGAATCGAGGGCGTGGTCGACGATTTCAATAAAGACGGCAAACCGGATATCGCGGTGCTGGCTTTCTCAAACAACCTCGATAACAACTCCGAGCCCTCTGAGCTGTGCATTTTCATTAACCAAGGTAACGGCACATTCAAACGGACTGACTACCAGGTCCCAGCTACCCTCCACAGCTACTACGATCCGGCCCTCACAAATCTGGTCACAGGAGACTTTGAAGGAAACGGCAACCAGGATATCGCTTTCGCCATCGACACTCCTGCCAACGGGCAAATAATGACCTTCGCGGGGAATGGTAAGGGCGACTTTGGCCCGGGCGTCGTCAGCTACACCACGGATACCGGAGCCGCCGAACTGTTTTCGGCTGACCTGAATCACGATGGCCGGACGGATCTGCTCGCCTATCTTGGGGCGAAAGCAGGGAGGGGGGAGCGCGTCGCCAGCCTGCTCGCCAATACCTCGGGCAGGTTCTACTGGGGCTCCGCGGTTCACGTGGAGGGCCCAGCGGGATTTGTTACATTCCTGTCCGATGACTTCAATGGCGACGGTAATCCCGATCTTTTCTACTACTTCGTTGATTCCGCAGAGAACCCTGATGTCGGCCTCTATCTGGGAGAGAGCAACGGAAGCTTCCAGACCCCGCACATTCCGGTGAAGCTCCACATCTTTCCCGAAGTGTCTGTCATTCGACTGCAAACCGGGGACCTTCCCAGCCTCCTCGTGCAATGGGCAAACGGTGAAGCCGACACCGGGATCGACCTGCTCATCAACACTACAAAAAAATAGGGGGGGTTGCGGCTTACGACACATTCGATGGCGAGTGGGTAACGGAAGCGGAGGAGGTGGTTGGCATCCGTCCAGTTCAAAAAAATCAAGCAGATGCTGAGCGATTCGGAACTGGATCACGAGATGAATTATTGGGCTAAGGTTGGGCTAATTCCTTTGTGCCTTCTGCGCTGACCTTAGCGCCTGCTGGATACTCTCTATAGTGTGATTGCGCGACTGCTCGCTCGGAATAGCCTGGGCGGATTGTAATGCCTTTTCGAGAGCGTTGTGCGCTTGCGCCATCTTTCCTTCTTGCGTCAGAGCATCGGCCTTAACGCGCAGTAACCACGATTCTCCTGCCGGTCCAGGATTACGTGTGAGGCCGCGGTCGCAAGCGGCAATCGCTTCCTCGTAATTCTTCGCTGCAGTCTGCATCTGCGCGACACGCAATGAGGCATTCCAGCTGTCCGGCATCGCACGCTCTGAAGCCATGAGTGCAGGGAGGATCCGATGCGGATCACCAAACGTTTGAATGTTCTCAACCCGCGCTATATCCACCGCGGAACGCTCATCGTCGTTGGTGGGCTGTCGCGAATCGAGTTCCTTTAACCAGCGGTCGCCCCATTGGCCGGCTTGCGCCTTGTCGTTGCGCGCAACCGCAAGGTACATCAATGTGCGATAAAGTTCGTCACGATGATCTCGTACCGTTGTTGAAAGCGAGAGCGCTTCTTTCGCGAGCGGCTCCAGTTTGTCGGCCATGGCTTCCGTCCACGGAGCGGTATCTGGGGTGACAAGGCACCACATACCTGCGACCAGAGTTCGTCCGAACATCGCGTCCCGCCTCATTCCGCTGCTTCACTCGCCGCGGTTTTGGCGCACAGTTGATATTCGCGTGCCGCCTGGAGCGCTGTCGTCAACGATGCTTCAGCCAGTTCACGGCGAGGCCAATTCGCTGGAGCGAGATGCAGCGCCTCGCGATACGCGGTCACTGCCTCTTTGGGATGCTTCGCGATGTTAGCGTCACCACGCGTGAGATCAGCATCAGCGGTGTGTTGCGTCTTCGAGAAGACGTTGTGGGCGCCTCGACTGAGGAATTGCTGAAGTTCGGACAGGGACATCGCCCCGGCCTGTGTAGCAGCAACATGCCCATCCTTCGGATCGATGATGTAAAACGTGGGCGTACTGACAGCGCCATATTTCGTCAGGAACGCCTGGTTCTCCGCCTTATCGAAATTGAGCTCGAGCCAGACAAACTGCCCGGCGTACCTGGTGAGGTCGGCACTTTGCATCATGCTCCTCATCAGGTGACACGTGCTTCACCACGGCGCCCAGCATTCGACAAAAATCGGCAATCTTCGATGCAAAGCCTCGGCGCGCGCCTTAGCGAAGCTATCGCTGATGAATGGAAGCTGCTCGGCACCCGCTGCGACAGTAATAGCCTGCATGGACACTAGAAAGATCCCAAATAGAACCTTCTTCATTGGCTCCTCAGACCCAAAGTAAGACAAGTACGAATTATTTTCCAGATCCGTTTTGGGCTTACACAATGGACCATTTTGGAACGGGCTCCGCGGTTCGTAAAATCAACCAATATGCGCAAGCCGAAAGGTGTGTTTCTTCCGCCGCTACGTGCCGCTCGTCCGAAGCGCGGCGATGTATACGGCGCTTTGCGGGATGCTGTGTTGCAGGGAGTGCTCTCTCACGGTGACCGACTACCGTCAACCCGGAAGGCGGCTGAAGATTACGGCGTCTCGCGTGGATTGATGGAAGAAGTCTTCGGACAATTGGCCGATGAAGGTTTTTTTGAGCGCTCAGTGGGACGCGGAACATTCGTCGCCGCGCGGGTGGCCCCGCTTGAACACTCATCTCGTAGGGAACGGCGACGGTCTGCTAACGCGTCACGCCGCGGTCAAGTGGTTGCAGCCAATGCTGCTTGTCGTGAACCGGAGAACCCCCGTGCCTTCAACGCCGGGACCGCCGATATAAGAGAATTTCCATGGAGATTGTGGTGGCGTCTTCAAAATCGCGCGGCGCGAGAGCTTGGCCATGCCGCTTTTGGCTTTGCCGATCCGCGGGGACTGTCGAATCTGCGCGAAGCAATAGCTCGCTACCTGGCGCAGTTTCGCGGAATCCGCTGCACTGCGAAACAGGTAATTATCTTCAATAGTGCCCAGCAAGCGCTGATGGCTTTGGCCGTATTGTTGCTCAATCGCGGTGACGAGGTGTGGATTGAGGATCCGTGCTATCTGGGTGCACGCGCCGCCTTTCGTCTGGCGGATGCAATTCCCGTTCCCGTGCCTGTGGATAAAGAGGGCATCCACGTTATGGCCGGCTTGAGCCGCGCTGCACGGGCGCGTTTGGCTTATGTAACTCCTTCTCACCAGTATCCAACGGGAGTCGCGGTCAGCCTAGAACGCCGCTTCGAGTTGCTGGAATGGGTAAAGCGCAGCAACTCCTGGGTCATTGAAGATGATTACGATGGCGAGTTTCGTTATGCGGGTCAGCCGCTGAGCCCTCTCTATGCGCTCGATACTCAGGCGCGTGTGTTCTACCTAGGTACTTTGAGCAAAAGCATGTTTATCTCGCTTCGGCTCGCATATTTGCTCATCCCCGAAGAATTCGTAGAACCGATAACAAATATTCGCACGCAGATGGACGGCTTCACTCCACCTCTGCCACAAATGACCATGGCCCTGTTCATGGACGAGGGACATTTCTCCTCTCACTTACGGAAAATGAGTGCCGTGTACGGGGCCAAGCGCAAAACGCTCGTTGATGGCTTGGCTCCTATGGCGGAGCTAGGTTGGACATGGTCTTCGAATCCGGCGGGGGTGCATTTGCTAGTGATGCACAGCAAGGGCGATTATGTTCGCGCCGTCAGGAAAGCGAGCAAGCTCGACTTGGCATTGCTGAGTAGATATCGTGTCGCCCGTGCCCGCAGCGATGGCTTGTTCCTTCGCTTCGGCGCTTTGGATGTCGAGAGTTTACAGGCGGGTGCCGCAGAATTAGTGAAACTCTGCGGGAATCTAGATCGCAAGTGCTCTGGCGAGGTCGTAAGATAACCTTGTTCGTGCCAAGCCGTCTACATAACGTGCGCAGCAAGACGATCACTGCCGGACTGTTGCTATTCATGTTCGGCGTCTCTGCATTCGGATGGTGTGGCGATTCTTCCAAAGCCTGCGTCGCGTCGATTGCGCGGAAGACTTGCGCACGGAAGGAGTCCATTCGGACGCCCGGCGGCGATCTGGTGCGTTCTTCATCGGCCCGCTGCAGCCTCCCGTTCACTGGCGCGGGGTTACGCCGTCGAATTCACACGCTTCGAAACCAGCAGCCCGCTAAACGACGTGCGCAATCACGCCACAGTTCCGCTGACTGCACCCATTTTGATTTCGTCCATCGGTGCTCCGGAGACCGACCGGGGACCTCCACGCTCCTGAACATCTGACCTGATTTCTGCGCGCGAGCTACGCCTGTGTGCTCGTGTGCATGCCTACATGTGGTCATCTTGCTCAAGGAGCATAATATGAAGAAATCATGTGCATTGATTACGATCGTGCTGGCGATCGCAGGTACGAGTTTTGCGCAAGGACGGGCTGGCGACCGGACACCCGGACAGAAGAACAGCGATCAGGTGGAATACCTGCTGCAATTCACTGAGCGCAAGGTCTTAGCGGTCGCCGAGGCCATGCCTGCCGAAAAATACGGCTTTGCGCCGAAAGCAGGAGAGTTCAAGGGAGTGCGAAACTTTCGCGAGCAATTGAAACACATCGCCGCGGACAATTACCTTGACGGCGCGACCTTGCTGGCGGCGAAGAGCCCTGCGGGAGATCTCGGGCCCGGCGAGAGTGGATCCGCCTCGGTAAAGACGAAAGCTGAAGTCATCGCGTATCTGAAGGACTCATTTGCCTACCTTCATCGCGGAGTGCGCATGATGGACGACGGCAATGCGCCACTTGCGAAACCTGGCTTCCTGCCGTACGGCCCCGGTATCACAACGCGTCTGCTGGTCATGCTGGCAAACATCGGGCATACCAACGATCACTACGGCCAGTTAGTGGAGTATCTGCGGATGAATGGCATCGTGCCTCCGGCAAGCCGAGCAAGCAGCGGAAAGACAACCAGCCGATGATTAGAATTCGGTCGGGACCAGGACAGAGGGCCTGAATCTGGGAGCGCGCGGAATGGCAAAGTTTCGCCGCTCCCGTTTTTTTTTATCGTGATCCGAAGAGCGGGCGATGTTCACAGAATCGCGATTCGTTGAACTTCTGAGCGAATTCTTCAAGAACTTGCAGTTATCCAACAACTCGGAGGCCCTTACGCAGAAGGCCGCGGGTCCAACTCGTCGCTCCGCCAATTACAGCAGACTGCTTGAGACCTCACCTTCGGAAGCTATCCCGATATATATATATCTCTCTGCCTGCCAAGAGCGTTCTCTGGGCAACGATTTGACAATCGTCGTTTTCCGATTCGCCCTGAAGCACTGATGTGCAACGCAGCCGCCTTCGCTCACGACAGCACGGGAAAGCATCAGAAAGGGGGTGGTTGTCGCGCCAGATTGGCGAGAGCCGATTTTTACGACATTTGCGCTATGCTGCTACTGAGAGGAGATTTAATGACAGCGACCGACATTCTTGCTGAAATTGATGCCGACATTGCGCGCCTTCAACAAGCAAGGCGGCTACTGAGCGGAGGAGGGGACTGGCGTAATGGGAGAAGAAACTCCACCAGGAAACGCGTTCTCAGTGCCGAAGCCAGGGCCAAAATATCAGCCGCACAGAAGAAGAGATGGGCGAAGAAGCGTGCGAAATAGAAATGCATCAAGGGGCAAAATTAGCGAACGCACAGCTCGGAGCAACGCCGGAATTTAAGTGCAAAATTCTCCAAATCGCGCAAGCACAGCTGCGACTCTCCCGAAAAGAGTTTGCGCTTGTTTCCTTTATGCACTCAACCAAAATTCTCTAATCGAGTTGGAAATCAAGAGTTAACAACATGGAACAAATGGGTACAAAACTTCGATTGATCAGACACAAATGGGGGCTTACCCTCCGAGAGGTGAAAGAGCGTAGCCTTCACTTGTCTCGAAGTTGGGGTGAACCGTCGTTCCACATCTCTGCAAGTTGGCTTGCAAGGGTGGAGGGTGGGAAACACGAGTTGACTATCCCGAAACTCATTTCGCTAGCCACCATCTACCAAGAACCCGCGGAAGAGTTGTTGCGCCAGTGTCATCCGGAGAGCGGTTCCCCTGCCTATGGAGAGATTGTTGCTGGCCCGAATACGACACTTTTGATCTCAAAAGGTCCGCTGAATGATCACGCAGAGGATTTGCTACCTTACAGTTTCGCCTCAGATCCTCCACCGGACGACACTAAATTGCTGCCTCCAGAGCGCAATATTTCCGTGAGCCATTATAGGAGGGCGATTATCGGCATAAGAGACGCCGGCCTGTCGCCGATGCTTAGGCCCGGATCAATTGTTACAGTGGACACGCGGTTGAGAACTATCGTGCCGCGCAATAAATGGGGAGCAAGTGAGTTTGAACGTCCAATATATCTGCTTTTAACACATGAGGGATATATCTGCAGCTGGTGCGAACTTGATAAGCCGGGAATCTACCTGACTCTATTAAGCCATATGCTCTCGAGTGTGCCAAACAACACACTGAGATTTAAAGAGAAGGTAGAAGTGGTGGGCCGTGTCGTTGCAGTAGCAATGCGCCTTGCGACATAATCCTACGACAAAAAGGTAAGATGTCGATTGGGCTTCCGCGATTTAGATTGTACGCTGCAATTCGGCCAACGCCATGAAGTCTGCGGCTTCGTAAAGTGCCAACACACGACGAGTCATAAGATAGTAGCCGGCAATCGCAGGCCGAGCATAGTCTGCGAACTCACTTTCCATTTTCCCTGGAATCACGGCGTCCTTCAATCTACCCACGTGCCATTGAATCTCTCTTGCATCGTTGCGGAGTTGTTCGGCCGCCATCATTGCCTCCGGATACCAACGCTGGAGATAACAGGCCAATTCAATTAATACTTCGCAGTTCCTTTCAAGCGCTACTAGTCCCGGCATTCCGCCAATCAGATGCCAAACATCGGACGAATCGAGAAGTCTCGCCCCTTCATCGTCTCGGACACCTCCGAAATCATCAATGTGATCTAGCGCGACCTGCTGAATAGAATCGCGATCCAGAAAAGTAAGACGCGCAATTAAATGCTTCCATTCAACTTTGGCCCTAGCTCGTGATCGTTTCCAATAAAACGTTGCGAATGCAGCGATGCAAAAAAGAAATGCCGTTACGAACAACAAAAACGCTATTAGGCGAAGATCCATTACTTTCTCCGTAAACGAATGCTCGCAAGATCGTGTGCAACTCGGTCCTGTAGCGCGGCCAATTGCCAGCGCATTTGGCTATTAAGACTTTTTGGAGCCGGTGCATCCTGCCAAAGTGTAACAATCCAATACACCAGACACGCACAATAGACCGCTATTCTCACCTGAGACAAAAGAACGTAAAGCGCTGTTGTCGTGTTCAGTCCAAAGCAAGTGCGTGCACTCTCGAGGACAACGTCAACGACTGAATAAACAGCCAAACCTTGCGAGATACGAGCCACATGTGTTCGCCACGGCAGGGCAGCCCGCACGGACAGCACGACGAAGCCCACGAAGAGTGCACTGACCAGGACAGCCGAAAACAAGTCGAACCGGATAATGGCCGCCTTGACTGGAAGCCGAGTATGCGGTTGGGCAAGAAAGGTCAGGCCGACCGCAAGCAAGACACTTGCGATTGCGAGTGAAAACAGATTGCGGGCCACATCTCTACCCCACGAGTTCACTGGCCGAAACACGCGGGAGGCCATTTCAAATACGACAGCCAATTGCAAAGTCAGATCGAGAATCAAAAAAAACACGTAGGTATAGAAATAGGAGCTTTTGGAACCTTGAAGAAAAGTAAGGTACAGAATCAACGATTTCAAGACATTCACTGCAATGAGAACAGTGAACAGCGGAAAAGCCCTAATTCGATGCCGGACGAAAATGACGGCCAACAGCGTGATGTGACCGGCAAACGCGGCCGCCCAGAGCAGAAGATCGATGTAACCAACATGCATCTGTGTCTGCCTCTCTATGGCGGCCGGATATAAGCAAACTTATTCTATGCCAGTTTGCAGAATCATGACCATAATGCTGATCGCACCGGGGCCCGTCGGCTCGGGATCCCCACCAGTTGGGCCGGCACTTGACAGTGTGGATGTGTTATCGGAACTGCTTGCTGGGGTCGCCGCGTGCAGGATTGAGCCGCCTAGGACGGCTAGAGCCAGAGTCAGGGTAATAGCACGAATTTGTCGCGTAAACATTTGTTGTCTCCTTTAACGCAATTTGTTGCGTCGCCGGAAGACTAGTCGTCTTTATCCACGTGTGCGTGCAATGTATTGAGGTTTGTTGCCTAAAGAGAACAAGCACAATAGCCTCCTGTTCAACTAGCCGTAGCATAAGTATTTATAAATGCACAGAAAAGCTGAGAGCACATTGCGCTATGGTCCTGTAGTGTCTTATAAACATCAGCTGAAACATATTTCTTGACTCACTTGCTGCTTTTTCATGGCGAAGGAAGTAAACACTTATTAAGACGGTCACAATGCGGCCCGAGGCCGGGACTTGAAAGAAGCACAGATATTGGAGCTGTAGCGAAAGACCGTTGCGTATATGACACATTGACTCGGTGATTGCGTTGCTGATAGGGAACAGATCAGTACTCATTGCGCGTAACTAGAGAAAGCTCCACGTACAGTGAGCCGGACTAAGGTACCTTCGTGCGCTATAAGGTAAGAATTGTATTGGAACCAAACCGATGCCTAAGTAAATATGCATCTGGGCCTAACGAGTAGCCATTGCGATAAATTGGTCACGCAGAAGCCCCACTACGCCGCAGGAGAACCTAGATGAAAAGCTTTGGCGAGGAAAGTGGTCAAACCCTCGTGCTGGTCGCCTTCAGCATGGTGGTATTGCTTGGATTTGCTGGATTCGCAACTGATGTCGGAGTGATGCTACACGAAAGAAGACTCGTCCAGACTGCTGCCGACAGCGCCGCTCTGGCTGGCGCATCAAGAGTCAGGTTTGGGTCGCCAGCGGCCACGGCCGCCGCATTGGCCGACGCTTCTCTCAACGGCTTCACCAATGGTTCCAATGGCGTTACTGTCACCGTGAACAACCCCCCTATGCACGAGGTCGAAAACACCGGTTTCGCGACTACAGCTTATGTGGAAGTCATCATCGCGGAAAATACGCCGACCTACTTCATGAAGGTTTTGGGCGACAGCACCTTTTCCGTCGCCGCTCGAGCAGTCGCCGGCAATGCAGCTCCCCTCAACGACTGCGTTTACGTATTGAATCAAACCAGCGCTGACGCGATGGACTTGGAGGGATCGTTTGACGTGTCAACTCCAGGTTGCGGAGTAGTTGTGAACTCTAATAGTCCTAGCGCGTTAAACCTGGGCGGAAAGTCCGGCACCCTCACAGCGGGGTCGGTCGCTGTCGTCGGAGGTGCCACCGGCCAACTCTCCGATAGCGTTCCCGCCCCGGTCACAGGCACAGCCATGGCGGATGATCCGCTCGCAGGTCTGGCGGCGCCCGAATATGATGACCAAAATGTACCTTGCAGCGCCACTGCTCCACTTTCGGGCACGTCCACGACCCTAGCCCAGATCAATGCGAATGGAGGCACTCTCTGCTATAAAATTGATGGCGACATCACCCTGAATAATGTCCAGCTCAGCCCAGGTGTCTACGTATTTGATAATCCAGGCCACAACCTCCAATTCAGCGGAAACGTGAAGGGCAACGATGTCACTCTTTATCTTCTTGGCGGCCTAGCCACTCCCACGGGCGCCGCGCTGGACTTGACTTACCTCGACGCTACAGGCGCTTATCCCGGGATTATCCTATTTGCCGGCCGGACCGATTCGAGTCAGCTGAGTTTTTCATTAGGCAATGCCACCGGGGTCGTAACCGGCATTATCTATGCACCCGATTCGGAGTTATTTCTCCAGGACAGCGGCAGCGGTAGCGGCGGCCTGTCTCTCACGACCGATCTTATCGTGAACACTCTCTTTGATAAGACGGCAACGCTCGAAATTAAAAGCTTCACTCAAACTTCAGGGAGCAATCTGTCTCCTCTGATGCACCCCGTCCTGGTCGAATGATCGGCCCAGGGCTGCATGATCGGCCATTGGCCCAACTTATTAAAATCTTGAAAAAAGGGAACCCTATTATGAAGAACAAACTCCGGGACAATTCCGGAAGCGCATTTATAGAGCTGGCTATCATTCTGCCGATCTTGACTCTGCTGGTCATCGCCTCCGCTGAGTTCGGAAGAGTTGCCTATGCCGCAATCGAGGTCTCGAATGCCGCCCGAGCCGGTGTAGCTTACGGCGCGCAATCCAATCTCACCGCTAAGGATTCTGCGGGCATAAAACTGGCCGCCAAGGATGAGGCTCCAAATGTCACGTCATTGAGCGCAACCACGACGGATTCCTGCGTTTGCGAATCGGTAACGACGAGTACCGGCGCAGTCAAGCGGACCGCGATCCACGTCTGTTCTGGCTCGTCTTCCACACTTGCGGCGGATTGTCCGACCAGCACCACTTCCACCAACGTAAACTATGTCGTCAATTATGTGAGTGTGAGTACCTCCGCAAATGTCAGCACCATGTTTCATTATCCAGGTATCCCCTCCTCGTTTTCACTCAGCGGATATGCCCAGATGCGGCAGGAGCAGGACTAATGCGTCAGCGCAACTTCAATATCGTTGCTCACCTTCGCCTGCACAGGGATCCGCTGAGTAGTGAAGCCGGCGGTACGCTGATCGAAACTGCGTTGTCTATAAGCCTGCTGATGATCATGCTTTTCGCAGTCATTGAGGTCAGCCTCGCCCTGTATTCGTACCATTTCATCTCCAACGCAGCATGCGAGGCAACTCGATACGCCATTGTTCGCGGTTCCACCTGGGGAACCGAATGCGACAGCGAGAGTACTGGCTATGCCGCTGGCGGTTGTACCGCCAATCAGGCTGACATTCAAACCTATGTTCAAAGCATCGAACTTCCCGGGATCGATTCGAGCAATCTCACCGTTACGCCAACCTGGGCGACGACTCCTGGGGCATCATCATGCTCAACCTGCAATTCAGCCGGAGATGTAGTCCAGGTGGAAGTGGACTATAGCTTTCCCTTTTCCGTTCCTTTTCTTCCCAAAAGGACGTTTTCCATGAGCAGCACATCTGAGATGGTGATCTCTCAGTAAGGGTTCTCCGGATGGCACCCCCATCTTCAAATGGCACTTTCTTGATGAGCGAAGGTCTCAGAGCTGAAAGTTGCGCCTTGTTTACACATTCGGCCGCGGGGTTGACGAAACCGACTACGGGACTTCTTGACATCCGACAGTCGAAACCTACCAGGTTAGCACAGTGAAGGTAGAGTGTCTTCTATCAAAAAGAAGCACCCTGTTGCAGAAGGCACAGCGCTATCAGATTTCGGGCGATGTCGAATGGGCCTTGGAGTCCGCCCTTTCAGCAATGAAGTGAAGGGATGGGAAATCCACAAACAGGTAGTTTGTCAGGCCCTAAACGTCTGAGGTTTGAATTCGAAGTTGATTTCCCCCAGTAATCCTATGTGGGATCTGGACAACCTCACACTTCAAGACTCCTTTGCTGAGCTGCGCAAAGTAAATCGGAATCGTTGCAAAGCGCAATGCCATAACGCTGCAGCACTCACCGCAGAGCAATCCACGGCCACAAATTGCGATTGCGCCGAAAATCTTGAGTGGACCTGCGGAACCGAACACACCTGCGGTTTCAAGATCACATCACAGCCTCCATTCTTAATGACGATTCAGAATGGACCGATAGATCTTTCGAGCGATTGACGCGCGACACTGCACGGTCGCGACCCACTTGGGGTAGGGGAATATCTGAGAGTTCCTCAAAAAGCTCATCACCACCAGCTACGACGGCTCCCATCGCCGGCGCACAACTCACGTTCGGTGAGTACGACGAGGGTATTTGTCGATACGATAAAGGCAGAGCTGTCATTTCAAGGATGAGGACGGTCGGCTAAAAAATGAGCATGGATTGTCTTGGACCGGGATCCTTAGAATGCCGCCAACGCTCGGAGGATTAGACCACCGGAGTGAAAGGGGCAGTCCTTTGCCATTCGCAAGTTCGAGGAGAAAATTCAGAGTTGTCGGGCTGCCAGTCATTGCGGCGACTCTGGTCACTGTTCTCTTCGCTGTTCCCAAAGGTTCCTCAAAGATGAATCCACGAGACGGTCTGACCTATCAATGGATACCGCCTGGCAACTACGTTACAGGGTGCTTGCCTCAAGACAAGGAATGCTATGGTCTCGAACGGCACAAAGAAAAGATCACTATCGCTCGGGGCTTCTGGATTAGCCGAACCGAGGTGACCCAGGCTGCATACAAGCGAGTGATGGATGCAGATCCCTCACGCTATAAGGGCGGTGACCTGCCTGTGGACAGCGGTCGGTTGGAGGGACGCGACGGCCTACTGCTCGCGTGTCGCCATGCGGTTGCCCACCGAGTCGGAGTGGGAGTGGGCCGCTTACGGAGGATCTGCCAACCTGCCAAAGCAAGCTCTCCTGGCAATCGCGTGGTACGACGCGAACAGTGATGACAGTACTCATCCGGTGGCAACAAAGTGGCCAAACGGCTTTGGGCTGTTTGACATGCTGGGGAACGTTTGGGAATGGGTGCAGGATACGGGCAGAGGGCCGGACGAACACATTCTAAAAGGTGGATCGTTCTACAACATATTGCGTGATGTGCGAGTGTCGGGCCGGATGAGTGCACCGACCGATCTTCGCCACCGCGATCTAGGGTTTCGTTGCGCTTCCAGCGTATGGCCGCGCGAGGACTCTGTAACCGGCAACACGACACGCCGTTGAGGACGCCACCTCTCAGATGAAGCCGGCGACACAATCGTCGATCGCCGCGCCTTGACGCGACGAAAATTGCATCCGGTGCCATCCGAATGCACCCGACCGAATAACATAATGGAGCCACCACGTAAATCCCGCTGAGACTTACCGGGGGCCGCGATCGTCTGAGACTTGTGCTGTCGGAGCCATTATGAACAGGCGCTTTCTCGTTGCTCTGCTGATTGTCTGTTTCACGCCGCTCGCGCTCTCCCAAACCGCAGCCCCGCCCCAATTGCAAAAGCGCCCCCCCGCAGCTCCGGGAAGCCGCGACGCATCCGGAAAGAAAATCGGACGAATCATCCTCGACGCTACCGTGACTGACTCCGCGGGCAAGCCGGTCGCGGGCCTCACCCAATCAGACTTCACGTTCCTTGATAACCACCAGCCGGCCAAGATCGCCTCGTTCCGGTCGGTAGACGGCGCGGCGACCGCCTCCGACCCCGTACAAGTCATTCTCCTCATCGATGGCATGAACAACTCGTTCCAGAACGTAGCGGCAGAGCGCGACCAAATCGACAAATATCTAAGCCGCGACAATGGACAGCTCTTTGTCCCGATGTCCATCGCTCTCCTCTCTGATACCGGACTGAAGATCAACCAGCCCACGCGCGATGGCAACATCCTGATCGCTGAGCTGAAGAAAATGCCGGTGCCCGTCAACACCATCAACGTGGCCATGGGCGGCGAAGGAGCCATCCAGCGCTTCCAGCTATCGCTGAAGGTCCTCACTCAATTGCTCGCTTATGAGGGAACCAGGCCGGGGAGAAAGCTCTTGCTATGGATCGGCCCCGGATGGCCCATGCTTGCCGGAATTCACTTCGGCGTGTCAGAACGGGACAAGCATTCGGATTGGGGTTCAATCGTTTCGCTATCTACAGACCTGCGCGAAACGCGCACCACCCTTTATGCCGTCGATCTGCAGCACTCCGAAAACAGCACCGCCCACAACGTCTTCTACCAAAACTTCCTGAAGCCTGTAACCAACGCGAAGGGCGCCGACTCGGGAAACCTCGCGCTGCCCGTGCTCGCTGTTCAAAGCGGAGGACGCGTATTGAACGCCTCTAACGATCTGGCCGGTGAAATCGCCAGTTGCGTGGATGACGCCCACACCTACTACACATTCACGCTGCCCATATTCCTTTCCAACACCGTGGACGACTATCACCCTCTTGAGGTGAAAGTGGGAAGGGCGGGTCTCGCGGCGCGTACGAACACAGGATTCTATAACCAGCCCTACGCCGGCATGGCGCTGCCCCAGCCGCAGGCCTCCGTGACGACGACGCTGCATACCGAAGGGCGCCTCGTTGTCACCGACGTCGTCGTGCTCGACCGGCACGGATTTTCGGTGCAGGGATTGAACGCCGGCAACTTTCAGTTACCCGGGACGAAAGAATGTGTACTGGCTCTCCTCTGGATTTCCCCTGCAGGGCCAGCCCTTCGGCGTTCTCGGCTATACCCAGATGACGCCCACCGGCCCAGGAGGCATCGCCACCGGCGCTCAAATCATTCCCATGCAGGAGAACACTGACAAGGAACTGGAAAGCGCGCGCGTCGCCATCTATCCCATCGATGTTCGCGGAGTCGCTGTGCCCGACATTGCCGGGGAGACCACCGCCGACACAACGGGAAACTTCCTCACCATGGGCAAATACGGCGACAAATCCATCAACGTCACAAAAGACGATCAACTCGTCGCCTCGCAGCAAACCGAAATGCGAGACATCGCCGGTGCCACAGGAGGAGTCGCGCGCTTCAACAACAACATCGCTCGCTCCCTTCAGGAAGACTTCAATCAGGGCAGAAGCTACTACACCATTTCCTACACCCCCTCAAATAGCGCATGGCACGGCGGCTACCGCAGAATAAATCTGAGTCTCGAACCGACCCCGCAGCAGCAGGGCGATCAGCTCATCTATCGCAAGGGATACTACGCCAAAGATCCACCGCCCCAACCAACGCCCACCGCCGACCAGTTCAAGACGGCCATGCAGCACGGCGCGCCCGCAGCAACGTCCGTGCTTTTCTCCGCAAAAGTCAGCAAGTCAGCGCACTCGGCGGACGTGGGCTTCGCCATTGAAGCAAGCACCATCCACTATCAGCCGGACGCCTCAGGCAAGTTCGTCGCCGATATCGACTGCGCCATCCTCGAATACAACGCCGCCGGGAAGCAGATAGCAAATTCGCTAATCCGCATAACCAGCAGCGTAAGCCCGGACCAGCGTCCAGCTCTGACCAACGGAATAGTCCGCGCCAAACAGACGATCACCCTGAAGTCGGGAGCAGCGTCTCTAGTCCTCGGAGTCCGTGACCAATCCACAGGAAATTTCGGCAACCTCGAAGTCGCACTGGCAACGCGCTAACGTACTGCCTGCCAGCCTTAGTGTGTTGATGATTATCGATTCAAGCAGGAAGATGCCTCGCCTGAGAAGCCAATCCTCCTACCTGATCGTTGCTGAGAAGCTGTTCACTCTTCCGCGGCAAACGAGATGCTGCCGCTGTCGGCGCTGTTCGCAGGCGGGTCCCGAGAATATCGGCTTGTCGCCAAGCATTTCAAAGAGAACGTGGTCAAGCAATTTTTCCGTGGAGGAGGCCTTAAAATATCCAACAAAGCAATAGCAAAGGATGCTGCTCACGTGGGAAAGGCAGCCGCATGGTTTGGAGCGATTACCGCATGGAAATCGGGCTACGATAGGTATCGATCATGCCGAACGTTTTGAACAAGCAGCACACACTCGGTGATAATGCCATTATCTGGATTGGAGCGATCGCCACGATTGCGGCTTGCATAATGCTCGACAAGCCGCAGGAACCGCATAAGTGGCACGCCGCCATCGTGTGGACCTGCCTAACGTTTGTTGGAGTCATTTTGTTCGGTCGAACACGATGGCGGTCATGGCTTTTCTGGACACTCTCGTCATTGTTCTTGTTCTTGCATGTGATCCTAATGTGGTGGATTTTCGACAAGCTGCTCCCTGGTGGTCATGTATGGGGAACGTTATATGTCATGCCATTGGGCTTTGTCGAAGGGATTGTACTCGTAGGATTGATAGCTAGACTGGAACAAAGGTTTGCAAAACTCAAGCATCATCGACCCAGACCGCGGACTTGAAGTGAAGAGTGTTGGCTTGTGCGCCATTGTTGCGGTGTACGACTTGTGGTTGCACGTCAATCCTACGACGGTTGCGCTTTCGCTGCTGCTACTTGTTCTGGTGCTGGCCGCCCGGGGCCTCACCACGCTCAGCTACGACTACTTCATTCCAAATCAGGTGCGGAAGCCGGCTGGAAAAGATGGCCGCCAACGGCGGGGGCATGAGCGGAATCGTAACGCTGGAGAGCGGACAACCCTACAACGTCTACGATTTCAGCGGCACCGTCGGCAGTCAGTTCTTCTCCGCCAACGATTTCCTGACAAACCCCGTGCTGCCGCTGGCCCCGGCGTCAAGCCGAGCCAGCCTCTTACCGGTCACAAAGGCGCTTTCCCATCAAACGTCGCTTTTAAGCCGGAAACCTTCGCATATCCGCTTGTCTCCCCCGGTCAGGACGGAGTTCCGCCCTGCGGCCCGACTACAGCCGGCACAACGGTATGCGATAGCTTCGAGTCTGGGTTCGCTAACGGAGGCCGCAACATCTTCCGCGGAGCTTTCCAGAAGCGCGCCGACATCTCAATTATCAAGCTCACTCAGTTGGGCGAGGGACGCCAATTGCGCTTGAGCGCGGATTTCTTCAATATCACCAACACGCCAAGCTTCGACACGCCGGGCAACAACTTTGAAGGCGATCCGAATTTTACTCCGTACAATTTCGACAACAACGGGAACGTGATCGGGTTTGTGCCTCTGAGCGGTAGCGCCTTCACCTCTCAAGGTGCAGGCGTGATTACCAATCCACTGGGCAGTCCGCGACAGATTCAGTTCGCTGGACGCATCAGTTTCTGATTCGATGACCGTTCGGATTCCTAGTCCTTGGGCGATTGGCACTGTTTCCCCTTTTTCCTTTGCTCGGCCTTCATCACGCAATCAGTCGGCAATCGATTTGGCACCTCGGAAAGGTCGCCTCATCCCCGAGGATCAGAACATCGAAAGGATCTCCGTCTTCGGTTCTTGTTTCAGGGAAAAAGCCGAAGTCATAGGGAAACATCATACCTTCGGGCATAACTTTCGAGAGCTTCATTCGTCCTGACTTATATTTATTGTGATTTCCTCGTGGAGTCTCGACGACGACTATCACCGGTTTTTCTGCGCTTTCACTTATGGTCGGATCTTTGGGCGTTTTTCGCGACAGGTTCCATCTCGGTTCCACAGGCCTCACTCGACTTTGCCAGATACCGGGAGCTTGCCCCGCGAACGCAGTTTACGACGTTGTCCAAACGGCGGGTGGCGTTAGCACGGAAGAAGAACTGCTCTGGTTTGGAAGATGGTAGAGAGTGCAATCGTGAAGAGGTCGGCCGGCTATGTATTCCCGTTCACGAGAACCTCATACGGGCGCATCATCTCGTTTTCCTCGTGCTCGAGGATATTACAGTGCCAGACATAGCGCCCGGCGTAGCGGTCGAATTTCATAATAATCCAGATGACCTCTCCGGATTCGGCGCGCACAGTGTCTTTCCATCCGGCCTCCACAGGGTCCGGTGGGCATGGCGGACCTAGGTAGCGAAAGTCGCTTTTATCCTGAAAATGAAAAACGTCGGATTCCCGCCGATCCAGCAATTGAAACGAACAAGATGCAGATGAATGGGATGCGTGTCTTCGGTGAGGTTGACCAGTTCCCCTATCTCGGTGGTGTCGAGCACAGGAGTCTCCGTGACAGGTGCGTTCCACGGAATTTTGTTGAGCAACATGCCCATCGACCGCTACAACCTGGGTACAATGAAGAATCACACGTTCTCCTGCCTCTTCCCAATTTACGATTGGTCCGAAGATCGCGGTTATTCAAATCTTGGCAAATGGATTGAAAGCGCAGCAATATTCGCTGGCCACGGATAATGCGAGCCGAGAGTGGATCCAGGTGCCTGATGATCTCGTTCTACCAGCTCTGCGCTTCGTAGTCTGGACCCGCGCTCGGGCTTTACGTGACGGGCGGTAATCGTCCGCGCCCTGTACTGGTTTGCTGACGCGCATGCGGATCGGAACACAACCATGGGATTCATCAAAACTCTGGCCCTGCGCGGAATGCTGACCGCATCTGCGTCGAACGGCGAAACTGTCTGGTGTGCTGAATTGATGGCGAGTTCCGAGCCGTGGATCACGCTTCGTCGCGACCGTGCCAGCGCACTGGCGCAAGTGGCAGATCGCTCCAAAGAGCTCTTCATCGCGACGGATGCTGATCGGAGATTGGGATTCGTGCTGATTGACATGCGAGGGCCATTCACGGGTTATGTACAATCGCTGTGCGTTTCACCTGAATTTCGAAATCGCGGCTACGGAGCGATGCTGCTGCGATTTGCGGAGAAGCGAATCCTGCGGGACGAGCAGCACATCTTTCTGTGCGTGTCATCTTTCAACGCTGGGGCCCAGCGGTTCTATGAACGTCACGGATATGAGCATGTTGGCGCGCTGCCGAACCATATCGTCGAGGGCGCAGCGGAGATCATCATGCGAAAGTCGAAGGACGGCTTGGCCAAGACCACCTTGACTGAACCGTGACAAGGCCCGGCTCGTTGAGTCCTCCGAATCGGGAGTTTGGAGTCGAGACTCCGTATTGCAGACAACTCGGCCAGAGCGGTGATCTAGCTAGACCGCAATCCTTAACGCTGGCGAACATCGTATATTCATATTCCATGGAAGTTCCGTGCCCTGACGGATTCTTGCTCACGCCTCGTGATCCTCTTCGCGCCGCCCATGAACGCCTGAATGATTTTCTGATCGCCGAAGAACAGAGGAATCCGGCAACCCCCGCATTCGATGTGAGTCCATGGCGCAAGTTGCCGAAGCGTGAGTTGCCGCAACAAACCCTTGCCGTGCTGAGGCGAATTCGCTGGCTTGACCAACATGACACAGAACTGGAGGATGCCCACAAATCACGAATCACTTTCGCAAGGCTCCTCCGCGTTCTGTATGGCATAAGCGCGGAGTTCGCGGAACCGGAGTTGGTATCGATCATAGAAGCGACAACTGAGTTGCTCGGCCGCATCGCTCCATATGGACCTATTGACCGCATCACAGACTATCTGAAGAGAAGCGACCTCACTCCGGAACTCTGTCGAGCCTTGCGCGCTTTTCAGGCAAATCTGCGCGAAGAGATGTCTGAGAGCCAGGCGAGCATGCAATCCCTCCGTCAGACTCTTTACATGCTGCTCTGGATGGACGAGTGGGAGCCGCTCGATCCGGCGCGCTGTTGGAGTGAATGCGTCCGCCGCGATTTTCGCCAAATGACTGGCGAGCAGCGCCTGAAATGGCGTGCACTGCTGAAACACTTGCGTGGCAACGCGCCGGTTCGCATGCCGAGGGGATGGGCCCGCGATGCCCGTCCGCTTCTGGATGCTGTGGGACTGGATGATTTTCAGGAAAAAATCGAATCGTGGTTTGCTCCCTTCCGTTCCGGGCAGGCATTGCCATTGTCAGTCCCAGGGAGCCACGTATTGAAAGGCTTGATCTGGTATTGCGGGGTGGCTGGCGATGAGCGCGTGAAGGCGTGCGCTCTGTGGCTGCTTGACGCGGTATGGCGGCAGAAACGGAACACAGATAAATCGATGGTTGCTTTGACAGTGCTTGGAATCAGTCGGGAGGAGTTAGAGGCCCGCAACCTAATCAAAGAGCGAATGCCGGACCCGATGCCCCGCTATCTGGAGCGATTAAGAAACGACCTTTGCGCGATTCCTACGATTCGCATGGTGAATGATGAGAAGGGCGATCTTTTGATTGTCCAAGGGCAAATGCATTTTTATCGACTTTTCCGATCGACCGGCCGAATCGAGCGAGTCTCAGACAATACAGTTCTGGAGTTGAACTGGCACTCCCTTCCGGATCAGCTTCGCCTGGTGGTGAATCGCGAATCCAGTTCCGAATTCCAGATTCAAATGCGAGCGTTCATGCTGATGCATGATGGAGTATTTGCTCGGCACTTCACGGAAAAGCCGGGTTTTGCCGGTTCCCCCAGAATGCGCAGTGCTGACGAGTAACCGGCAACACAGAATTTCGCGACATCCAAACAGTCGGTCTTGGTGGCTCTTTGTTCGTCATTGCGTGTGCGAACGCCGATTCTTGCGATATGCCGTCCGATATTCCGTCTACGTACGCGGCACAACTTATCACGTGCAAATAATCTGATTGGCTCTCCTGTTCAGGTTGCATTTCAATTGGCGAACACAGGCAAAGGAAGGCCTTCCCCGACGTGGAAGGGAGTTCATGGGCCTCTTGTCTAATCCCTAACGGAGCGAAAAGCACCAGCAACATTGCAAACCCTATCAGATGCATGGGGGCGTTCTAACCTGTTGTGCAGTGATCAGCGTTTGTCCACCCGAATAAACCAGCAGCGCACGGGATATCAGAAATGATAAAACTCCGCACGGCGTAGTGAAGGAACACGGCGGGGAAAGCTAGTTTACTCTCACCTTTTCGGGCAGAAGGGCATATCGGTTTACTTTATTTTTTAGCCGCGAATCTAAAGCGCGAACGCCGCGCTTTATACGCGGCTTCCGCGCTATCTACATTCAGGCAGATTGCAGCAAACAAATTCCGTTCCTCCGCCCGCGAGACCAGCATACCTTTATCCGCATACAAGTCCGTGAGCGAAACTTGCGGCGCAACGCCCGTGCTCGAAACATTTTCAGCCGTTGTAGCAGTCATGAGATTTCTAGCCAACTCAGGCAGGCCCATTGGAAATCCCTCAAAATTGAAATGAAACCGAAAGCTCCGGGATACGATTCGCCTGTAAGGAAAGGATGAGCTGGCGACCCGTGCTCTCGTTCGAAACCGGACTTTTGCTCTCCGGTATAAGCCTAAGATGTGAAGAGTCCATCACTTCGTACACACAACCCATTTAATTTTTCCGGGGGGTCCTCCCAATTCGGGAAGCAGGACGCGCTTCATAGCCGCTGTGCCCCACTCAGCATTTGTCGGGATATTGTGAGCGGACGCGCTCACCGTGCTCAGATGAAAAACGCCAGCGAGCAAAGCCCACTGGCGCGTCACGAATCGAGCAGCCCTCCCCCAAGAACAACTCAACTCTGAAATGACAATAGCTGCTCCGATCAAATTTTCCTAGCGATCTTTGGTGCGCAAACAGTGCAATTTTGTAACCGAAAAAATGTTACCTGCGAACTCAACTCGCAGTCTCCAACGTCACAAGGCTCGAATTAAGAAAATTGTTTTCAATTATTTAACGAGATATTTCGGCGACTCGCTACTATTCTCCCGGCAATCAAATGAAAGCACCTATAGAGTAACCCGGCAAACCGGGCGCGCGCTTCTGGTAGGTTTACTTTGATATCGGACGATGCAGCAGCGGTGCAAATTCCGGGAATTCCATCGTGAATACGCCGGACAATTTCATGGAGGCGACAGTTATGGAGAGCATTCTGACGGGCGAGAGTTTCCGCGCCATTGTCAACTGCGGGCTGGGTATTTTGCTGCTGGCGTGCTGGCCATGTGCCAGCCTGCGGGCCCAAACCGAAAATTCGGAGCTCAACGTCAAAATCGATCCAGCGGATGGGAGCTATACGCTGTCGGATAGTGCGGGTGCCTCGCTCAATGCGGGCGTGGCCGCCAAGATTGACGGTCGCTGGCTTCAGTCCAAAGATTATCCGCATCATTCCGAGACGCATGCGCAGATAGCAGATGATCTGGGACCTGCGGAGGAATGGACGGTCGCGTTTTCCGGCTTGAACGGGGAGCCGGACCTGGTCTATCGTCTCCGCCATTATGCCGATAAGCCGTTCGCGGACATTCAGGCGACGGTTGACAACACCACGTCGAAATCGATCGAGGTCGAAGCGATTCGGCCTCTCGCAGCGGCAGGATCCCCCATGCTCAATCTGGGTGGGTCGGCCGCGGACGATCGAATCCTTTCCGACAGCTTCAGCGAGGACCGCCCGGCCATTACCATCCATGATTTCGGTACATACGACGACGGCTCACCCGATTTGTATCGCGCCGTGGGCAGTCAGCTCATCTACAACAGGAAGAGCCACGAGAGCTTTTTCGCGGGAGCCCTGACCTCCGATCGCTTTCTCACGATCCTGCGCATCCATGTCACGAACAATTCGGGTGGCAAGCAAATTGCCGCATATGAAGTGGACTCCACTGGAACGACGGAGTTGGAAGAGGACAATTCGCTGCGGGACACTCCGGCGGCGGATCGAGTGGCGTTGCGGCTGCCCCTGGCGGCGGGCGCGCAGATGGTTTCCGAAAGGCTGCTGCTGAGCTTAGATACGGATTACCACCGGCAGTTGGAGACTTATGGACACATCATCCGGCAACTGCATCATCCACGCGTTTCCGA
Organism: Silvibacterium sp.; assembly: GCA_036273415.1. Taxonomy (GTDB): domain Bacteria; phylum Acidobacteriota; class Terriglobia; order Terriglobales; family Acidobacteriaceae; genus Silvibacterium. The sequence goes on from DASUHR010000009.1 coordinate 86,590, forward strand.
GCCAACGCCCCTGGGATGGTGGAGCTGGACTGCGTATTATTTCGGCCTGAGCTCGGGCACGGCATTGACCAACGCGGGCTGGGAAGCCCAGCACCTGAAGCAGCTTGGCTACGACTTTTTTCACATCGACGAGGGCTATCAGTATGCTCGCGGTGAGTACACCACGCCAGATGCGACGCTGTTCCCGAACGGCATTGCGCCCTTGGAAAGAAAAGTAACCGGGATGGGCCTCATTCCCGGAATCTGGACCGCGCCCTTTGAGGTTTCAGAACGCTCGTGGGTTTACCAGAAGCACCCCGACTGGCTGGTCCACAACGCTCAAGGTCAACCCATCCCCGCCGGGTGGGTGACGCGAAAGCAAGACCAACTCTATATGCTGGATTGCACCAATCCGGGCGCACAGCAGTATCTCCGGCAGACATATTCGACGTTGGTTCATGTTTGGGGAATCCGCTATATCAAGCTGGACTTCATGGACGATAGCGCCATTGAGGGCTACTACTATCGTCCGCACACCACGGCGATGGAGGCGCAACGGATCGGGCTGGACGTTATCCGGCAGACTGTAGGGGACGACGTGCTGCTCGACAAAGATGGGAGCGCCATGCTGAACCCCGTCGGGTACGTGGATTTTGGGCGTATTTCGCAGGACGCTGGACACGCATTCTCCAGCAGCAGGGAAGCGGCTCCAGGAATTGCGGCACGCTATTACATGAATCGCAATTTCTTCGTGGCAGATCCAGACGCCTTCACGGTTTCAGAGCAAATGGTGGGCGAGCGGCCCAGACATAAGGGTATGCACCCGCTCACGCTGGATGAGGCCAAAGTCTCTATCGCGCTTGCCGCAGTATCAGGCGGCATGTTTGAAATTGGAGACGACCTGCCGATACTCGGCTCCGAGCCGGAACGCCTGGCCCTGGTCGAGAACCAGGATCTCATCGAAATGGCGCGACTGGGCCGCTCCTCTACACCGCTTGATCTTATGTCGTATCTGCCGGAAGACCGGCAGCCGAGTATTTTTCTGCTGAAGGAAAGCCGGCGGCAGAGCGTTCTAACCATCTTCAACTGGACGGAAACCCCGCGCACACATGACGTCACACTGGCTACGCTGGATTTGAACGGCAAAGGGCCGTACTCGGTTACAGACGTTTTTGACCAGAAGGAATTGACGAACTCAAATTCAATCGTAGTGACACAGCCTCCCCATTCCGTCCGTGTCCTGAAGATCATTGACACTGCGGTTCCTGCAGAGGCTCCGCCAGTTCGGGCGGAGCACCCGTCGTCGGCAGCCGCCGGAGAGACGGTGAAGTTCACCGCGAATACAAGCGATTCCGAGACGCCCGCGATCACCTATCACTGGGATTTCGGCGATGGCGTATCCGCTCAGGGACAGCAGGTCCCACACGCCTACACTCATCCGGGCGACTATCTTGTGACTCTTAGCGGAACGGGACTGGATGGCATGATTGGGAAGACTCAATTCCGGATTGCGGTGAACGGCTTCATCTCCACGCGATTTGAACCCGCGAACATTCATCGTGGTACGTCTGATCAATAAATACTCGCTGATTCGCCACCTGATTTGTGAGAGAGGTCAACGTTTTATTGCGGGCGCCAGCGGGAATCCGTACGTAGACCGAACTCGGTCATCAGGGCTTCCCCTAAACCAGCGTGACCCCAATATTCAGTTTCCTGAGTGCGTCGGCGATTGCGTGCGGCACGCCCTGATCGGTGATGACATGGTGCAGGGCGGAAATAGGTACGATTCGCGACAAGCTGCGGCGGTAGAACTTGGTCGAGTCACAGACTGCGACGACCTTGGTTGCGGAGCCGATCATCGCGCGATTGACGCGAGATTCGAGAAGGTTCGGGGTGGTCAATCCAATCTCGAGATCGAAACCATCGACACCCAGAAAAAGAAGATCAGCATGCATTTCCGCCAGGACATCTTCCGCCACAGGGCCAACAAGAGAGGACGAATTCTTACGAAGCATGCCGCCAGTAAGAATCACTTCCAGGTTAGTGGATGCGAGTTCGGCCGCGATATTGATTGCGTTAGTGATCACAGTCAATGCGGAGAACTTCTTAAGCGCTTGTGCAATGGCGGCGGTGGTGGTTCCAGAGTCGAGCATTACGCAGGAGCCTTCCTGCACCATCTTTGCAGCCGCTGCGGCGATCCGCTGCTTTTCATCGGTGTGCAGTTGCTGCTTTTCCTGGAGAGACGGATCGAAGAGAGCGCTCGATGACGGCGGCAAAGCTCCTCCATGGCTGCGCTGAAGGAGACCCCGTCGATGTAAGGAATCCAAATCCTTTCGGATCGTGATCTGGGAAACGTTGAATAATTTCGCCAGGCTGCTAACCAGCACGCGGCCATCAGTCTGCAAGAGCGATAAGACTTGCTGGCGGCGCTCTTCCGCCATCATTGAATCACCTTTTTGACTTACAGCAACCGGCGCGGAGCGAGCCGAGGTTCTCGTTCGATCTTTCATAGGAAGGAAGCCCTGCCTGCGCAAAAGGATAAATAATGAATGCTATCACATACTTTTTGATGCCTTCGATTCGTCTTTCCTTTCGGCGCCCGGATGTCCAAACGGTATCCTGCTCCCGCGGCCCTTCGTTCCCAACAGATTGCAAGCTGTGTCATGCGCAGAAACTGGGCATTGCCACATTAAGAATTGCCCAACCTTCCGGGGCAATCAATATTTCCTCAACGGTTAATGTGTATATCTTGTGGTTACGAATTATTGCAAATAGTTTCGCATGCGGTTATTGTTGTTATCGAATTGGTCGTAATTGATCAAGGGGCTCTGGATTCAAACCCCGGGATTGCTGCCAGCTTGGACCAACCGATTAGCCGGATCAGGAGGAAACCACTTTGAAGCTTGCGGCTGAGCTGCTCGTCTTGTTCCTCTTGCCAATAGTGTCGCCGGCCTTTCAAGCGGGCCAGAATTCCAACACGGCATTGTATGTTTCTCCGTTTGGCAATGACGAAAATCCAGGAAGCGAACAAAGACCCTTCCGGACCCTGCAGCACGCGGCGGATGTGGCCAAGCCCGGAACTACCGTGGACGTTCGAGGAGCCACATACTGCCAGCGGCTCGCCCTCCATGTGTCCGGTAACGCGGCGCGCGGCTACATTACGTTCCGCAGCGCCCCCGGGGAAAGGGCGGTTTTGGATGGAGGTTGCCTGACCCCAGAGATTGGCCCGAGCGCAATGGTCGCGCTGCACAACGTCAGCTACGTCAGAATTCAGGGCCTCGAAATTCGGCATTACAAGACCGCCGATCTCCTGCGCACTCCTTTTGGAATCCGTGTTTATGGCAGCGGCTCGCATATCCAGATTTTAGATAACGATGTCCACAATATCGAGCAAACTTATCCGGGACGCATAGGATCCGGACACGGCGCGAATGGCTTTGGCATCGCCGTCTACGGAACAGACGCGACAACTCCCATCAGCGATCTCGTAGTCGATAGCAACAACGTTCATCACCTGCAGACTGGTTCCAGCGAATCACTGGTACTGAACGGGAACGTCACGAATTTCCGGGTGACCCGAAACACTGTCCACGATAACAACAACATCGGTATAGACATTATTGGCTTTGAGCGGACCGCTCCGAATCCGGCCGTCGATCGCGCGCGCGACGGCGTCGTCAGCGGGAACCTCGTCTACGACATCACTTCCAGAGGAAATCCTGCATACGGGAGCGACGTGAGCTCGGATGGAATTTATGTGGATGGTGGGACGAAAGTCCTGATCGAGCGCAACGTGATACACAATGTGGACTTCGGATTGGAACTGGCGAGTGAGCACCGAAACGGCTCAACCAGCCATATCATCGCGCGCAACAATCTCATCTACTCCTGCCATACGGCGGGAATCACGATTGGAGGTTATGACCGGAAACGTGGGACGACTGAAGACACAATGATCGTGAACAACACCTTGTACGAGAACGATACGCAGAACACGGGCACCGGCGAGTTTCAGATGCAGTTTTATCTCCGCAACAATATTTTCAAAAATAACATCATCTATGTTGGCAAATCCCGCCGCGCACTCAATAGCAGATCGGGCCGCGAAGAACCTGGCGTCCCGACGGTGACCTTGGACCACAATATGTACTACGATCCAGGCGGTCCGAGCGCGGTGAGATGGTCTTTCGACGGCAAGGAGTACGGGAGTTTCGCGCAGTACCGGAACGCGACCGGGAACGGAAAGCAATCTCTCTTTGCCGATCCACGGTTCGTGGACCGTTCGGCGAACAACTTTCATCTGCGATCGGATTCCCCCGCGCGCAACGCAGGCGCCAATCTCGACTCGTCAATCGTCGGCGCCAAAGACCTGGATGGGCGGCCGAGGGTACGCGGCGGGAAAACTGACCTCGGGTGCTACGAAACTCAATAGCGTCGGCTTGAGTCAACTGGATCTCATGCTATCCAGAGAGGAAAACCCATGGATCGAAGAAGTTTTTTGAAAGCTGGAAGCGTAGCCGCAATCGCGGCAAGCGTCAGGACAGCGGAAGCTCAGAGAATTGTCCCCCCCCATAATTGGGAAAAATACGATTTCGGTTCCGGGCCGAAGTTAAATGACCGGTTGAACCAGGGGCCTTTTCCGCAAGATCCTCCCGATGCGGTAATTCCTACAGATCAGGTCGTAATGACGACGACTCCGTCGGAGGCAGTAGTGCCGAATTACGGCAAAGGACTTGTGACCTATATCACCGCGGATATGGGCACAGAGGAGATCCGATCCGGCAATATTCCGCAAGCGATCGAAGAGCTTGTCCAATTTCCGCTTGGGCAGCTCCTTTATGTTCGTCCAACGTGGCGAGAGATCCAATCCCGTCCCGGGCGCCTCGATTTTCCCGATTACTTGCGTCTCACCTTTGAACTGGCGAAGAAGAACAATAAGCGGGTAGCGCTCCGTATTCAGTTGTCCGCGCCTGATTATTTCCACGCTCCGGCCCTGCCGGATTTTGTGCTGGAGAAGGTTCCGATGGTAAAGCTCGTGGGCGACTGGGCGGAGGGTCATCCGCCGAACGTAAGCTATCTAAAAAATCCGCGGGCGCATTTCCAGCCGCGGTATGACAATCCATTCTTCCAGGAAGCGTTCCGGGAGCTCGTCGGCCTGCTGGCTGCGGAATTCAATGGTAATCCTTCGATCGAATGTATCGACACGTTCATGTACGGTTTCTGGGGAGAGGGTCATACCTGGCCTTTCGTCAATAGCCCTTTTGCTGATTTCGAAACCGCTGAGCGGACCTGGGCCAATATGCTTCAGGTCCAACTGGAGCACTTTACTAAGACCCCGCTGGTTACCAATACCCAGCCGGATACCAGCCACGTTGGAAATTCTTGGGTGCTCGACCGGACGATCCGAAGCAACAATTGGATTCGCAGCGATACGATCTTTATCGAAAATGTGCAGATTGAGGCACTGAGCAACCGGCCGCCCTGGGTTGCCGTGGCGCTGGAACAGGGAGTGCCGGGCAAGCCGCCACAGTCGCTCCCGCTGCACGAAGGAATATCGCCGGTTGACGACATCATCGCGCACGTCATGGATGTCGGCGCGAATTACTGGTCTCTCTGGAATTTTCACGACATCAGTGCGGAAAACCTGAAGAGCTATTACGAGGCGTTTCCAGCCTCGTTCGATAGAATTAATCGGAGAATCGGATACAGGGTTCGGCCATCGATGATCTGGAGTTATGACGATGGGAGCCGCGCCGGTTTGATCGTCGGATTCGCGAACGATGGCATTGCAGGTGTGCCGGGCGTGCTCCGGGTCACGGTGGAAAGCCCCGATGGAACTGCATTGCACAGCGGCTGCTTAGATCCGGGATATCCGGTCCCGGGCAAAATTCGGCAGGCACAGCTCGTGCTCCCCAGAGGGACGAAATGGCAGGGACTTAAGCTCAAGGCGGAGATTGAGGTAAAGGGAATGAAATATCCCGTGCGTTGGGCCTGCCACCAAAAATTGAACGAAGACGGCACATTAACGCTGTACCCGAATGGCCGGTTCGACTCATAATCGCGAGCGCCAATGCTCTGCTTCGGTTACGAAGCAACAATGCCATGGCCTTCTTCAATGGTGATGTAGCGATTGACGGGCAATTTGGTGAACACATCGACCCGCTTGCTTGGCAAGGGCCAATGAACCTCCAGACGATCGAGCACAGCATTTGTCCCAAGCCCCAATACCATTCGCGGATCGGAGCTGGAAAGAAAGCTGCCACCGCCGGTCTTCATCCGGTGCCGCTCCAGGCCGCCGGCCACCCACTTCACGCGCGCACCGATCGCGTCCCGATTGCAAGTCTTGCCAACCAGATTTATGCCGAGCCAGTACCGGCCTTGCGCAGCCTGATTGCGCAAGAGTAGCGGAGCGTCATTGTTGATAGCGATCAGCACGTCTACGGAGCCATCATTGTCAAAGTCGCCCAGGGCAAGACCGCGTGCTGCAAAGTCCTTCTGAAAAACCGGACCGGCAGAGGCGCTCACATTTTCAAGCAGTTTGCCGTCGTAGTGGAATAAAAGCAGCGGCTCACGATAGGTCACGCTAGGCGAGATGAGCGAAATCTGATCGTCAGGGTGGCCATTGGCTATGATAATGTCGAGGCTGCCGTCGTTGTCATAATCGAAGAAACGCACGCCCCACCCGCTCATCTCTCGGGTCGATTGCCCGAGCGCCGTCCGAGTTGCCATGTCGTCAAATGTCCCATCGTGGTGGTTGCGATAAAGCGAATACATCTGGTGATCGATGTTGGTTATAAACAGATCCATCCACCCATCCTGGTCGAAGTCCGCCGAATCCACACCCATGCCCGAGCGCGTCTGTCCGTCCTGGCTGTAGGCAACTCCTGCCTCGAGCGCCTGCTCGGTAAACTTGCCTCGCTTATTCACGAAGAGAAAATTCTCTACTGTGTCATTGGCGACGAATAGATCCATCCAACCGTCGTTATTGACGTCCGCGGCTACCACGCCCCAACCCTTGCCGAGCGATCCAGCAATGCCGCTTGCCTCCGAAACATCGGTAAACGTTCCGTCTCCGTTGTTGTGAAACAACCAACTGCGTGAAGGTGGATAAATGCTCGGGACGCAGTAATGGCGTTCACTGGTTACCGCATCGCCGCAGAATTTATTCGTCTCGCGGTTGAATTTGACAAACTGACAGACGTAAAGATCGAGACGCCCGTCATTGTCATAGTCAAACCAGGCCGCGCTTGTTGACCAGCCGTCGAGATTTAAGCCGGCCTTTTTAGTTACGTCTGTGAAGGTTCCATCTCCATTATTGTGATACAGAAAAGAGCTGTTGTAGCCGGTCACAAGCATGTCTGGCAAGCCGTCGCCATCGTAGTCTCCGACTGCGACTCCCATCCCGTAGCCGCCGCCGGCGACGCCGGCCTTTTCCGTAACATCAGTGAACGTGCCGTCGCGATTGTTTCGATAGAGCGCATTGCGTAGTGGAGTCGCCGCCTTATAGAAGTCGCATGCGCCGCTGTTGACGAGGTAGATGTCCATCCAGCCGTCATTGTCATAGTCGAGAAATGCGCATCCGGCGCCGGTGGTCTCCGGAAGGTAGTAATTCGGCGATCGACCGCTGGTGTGCCTCCATTTAATGCCGGAGCGGGAGGCGGGGATTGGCACGAATAACGGCTGTGCCGATTCGGGCGGTGCTGCCCCGAACAGCCGCGGCAGCAGCATACCGGACGCACAGGATCCCATAATAGCGAGCAGGCTTCTTCTTGATACGGTGTTCAAACCTCATTCCCTCTCGAGTGCTGGTTCAGCAAGTGCTGGTTCAGCAAATATTCGAACGTGGAACGGAGCAAAGCGCGATCTAGTTATCTTTGAGTTCAACCTGGGGACGCGCTTCAATCACCCGCATCTCCTCGCGGTACTGTTCCTGATTCTTTTCCTTGATCTCGCTGAACCGCTTCTGCTGAGCGCCAAGCCTCGGATCGCGCGTCTGAGCATAGAGTTGCATGAGCGCAAAGTTAGCAACGTAGTTGTTCGCGTCCATGGTGAGCGCATGCTCGAGCTGTTTTTGCGCTTCAGGATACTCTCGCATTTGCAGGTATGTCTGTCCGAGTTCGGCAGAAACGGCGGCTTGATCGGGTTGCAACGTCTCGGCCTGCTTTAGCTGTGCAAGCGCGTCGCTGTACTGCCCTTGTTGGCGACGAATGCGGCCGAGATAATAATGGGCCGAGGCTGCAGTGCTTGCAGTCTGCGCGGCTCGCTTGAGCCATAACATCGCGTCCACGTAATCATCATCGCGGAAATACGCTGTCCCTAAGGCAAGCACGCCGTCAGGATCGGCGGGACGCATCTGATGATATTTCTGCAAATACGGCAAACCCGCCGAGGCGTCCTGCGCGTAAGAGGACACGACGCCCAATGCAAAGTTGTAGTCAGGCGAATCTGGATCCAGCTTGACGGCCTCACCCATCGCACGACGCGCCTCACTTAACAGGCTCAAGTTAAGGCAAATCCGGCCGTACTCGTAGGCAAGGGCAGCGTCGCCGGGCTCGAGCGCGCGAGCATGTGCGAGATAGCCGAGCGCCTGAGTGTAGTGCTTCCCTGCGAGCGCAATACGCGTCAGGTCTACAAGTGGCGCGACGTTGCTCCCATCCAGCGCAAATGAGCGTTCAAGCACCGCCGTTGCCTCTGCCGGTTTCCCCTCCGCTTCTTTCGCCTGGCCAAGCACGCGTAGCCCGTAGGCCGACAGCGGAGTCCGCACGTTTGCCGCTGTAAATACTGAGTCGATCAGGTCCGCGCGGCGGGCCACGCGCAACGAGGGGAGCACAAAAACCGCATCTCGTTCGCGAAGTTCCGGGTTAGCTATCATCTCTGCTGCAGCGCGATTCGTCGCCGCCGTATTCTTCAGCCCCGCCTCGTCCGCGCACCTTAGCGCCTCGACGCGTATTTGTCCGCGCATCGCCGCGTCGGATCTGGCAAGATGTGCAAGCGACGGCGCATACTCTCCGTCCCACATCAGCAGCGTTGCTGCCTGAAAGCTGGCTTCTGCATTCGCTGGATCCATGCTTAACACCTTCTGGTAGATTCGCAGAGCTTCGGCCCGCGATGAAGCATGGCTGCCCGCGTCCTGCATCTCAATGCGTCCCAGGTTCAAATAGGCGCCGACGAGTTTCGGATCGTGATCAATGGCTGCGGAAAACGCCTGGCGGGCAAGCTCCGTGTCGCCCTGCTCCGCCTCGACAATCCCTAATAGATCTTCAAGGCCGCCATCCGAGGGGAAGCGTTTAAGTGCGGCGCTAATCAGGGTTCGTGCGTTGCTCAGGTGACCTTGTTCTATCTGCTGCTGGATCTGCTCGACAGTACGGCTATATGAAGCTGTCGCCGGCTGCGGGTGGAGTTGTGGAGCAAGAAAAGCGCCTAGAAATACCATCGCAAGCAGGAACTGCATCCGAGCGACCGTAGGTACGAGTCGGAGTGATCTGCGCACCCGCTCCAGTCTCGACCCGCGTCGACAGACCACCATACTGGGCCCAATTATACTGGCCTGAATACCAACGCCAGCGATGAACAGCCATCTACAGAACCGCTTGATCTTCAGCCAGTGTATGCTTCTCGCGCTACTCATAATGAAGCCTTCCGTGCTGAGCGCGAGTGCTTCCCCACAAACCGCCGAACCGACCGAGACTTTTTCGCAGGTAGATGCGCTGGGCCTCCCGCCGTCTACTGCATCGCAGTTGAAACAGGTTCTCAAAGCTCACGACTACATCGCGGCGGAAAAATCTTTGCTGACAGAAATCAACCGCGATCCTCATTCGCCCGAGGCCGCCCGCCTTCTCCAATTCCTTGGCGGAGTCTATTTTCTCGATGGTGACGCCTGGCACGCGGCCATCGCCTGGAACAAGGCAAAGGCAATCGCCCCGCTGCCGTCTGCGCTCTCGTTCTCGCTGGCTATGGCCTACATCCGCGTCGGACATCCTGATTGGGCCAGCAAAGTGCTGAATGAGCTTGCTGAGAAGAACAGCAACAATGCGCTCTATCCCTACTGGCTCGGTCGGCTGGACTATGACGCTAACCATTACGACGATGCGATCCTGCAATTAAAAAAAGCTATTCAGCTCGCCCCGGACATGGCTCAGGCCTACAACAATCTCGGCCTTTGTTATTTCCGACAGAACCGGAATGACCTCGCGGTTGTGAACTATCAGAAGGCGATCGATCTAAATTTAAAATCCGGACATGCGGATGCGTGGCCTTACCTGAACCTTGCCACAACTGAGCGCGTCCTCAATCAGAGGAGCGAGGCCGAGGCTCACCTGCGCGAAGCCATTCGCCTGGAGCCGGATCTTGCACTCGCCCACTTCCAGTTGGGCAATATTCTCGAAGACGCCGGGCGAACGGAAGATGCCATCAGTCAATTTCAGGCCGCAGGCCGACTCGACCCCGGCTATGCCGAGCCGCATTACGCGCTCGCTCGCATTTACCGAAAACTCGGCGATATCGCCGCTTCAAAGAGCGAGGTGGAAACCTACCTTAGGCTCCACTCGCATCCCCAAACTCACGGTCCCATTCCGTCGGTATCCTCTCACCCCTGAGCTGCTGACGGCACGAATCGATTCCCAACTCCCGGCTGCACAGACAAATTTGGAACCGCCCGGGACCGGGTTTGCACTCGGATGCGGACGGTTCCTGGGGAGGACAACGTATGCCGAAGATCAGAACTCGATGCGCCCCGCTACCTGAATGTTGCGAGGGTTGCTGACGGTACCGTTCCACTGCCCGAAGGAGTTGAACACGTCAGTATTAAACGCAGAGGCCGGACCTTCCCCTTGCGAAACAAAATAGTGGTTGTTGAACAAGTTGAAGAAGTTCGCCGTGAACTTGAAGGTGACACGCTCGGAAATCTTCGTGTCTTTGGAAAAGGCGACATCCACGTCCTTGTAAGGCGGCCCATATATCGTCGAGACTGCCTTCCCGTAACCGGTGTAGCCGAAGGTGGAAAAGTCACTCTCAAACGCCTGCGGATTCAGGTATTGCCCATTGTCTTTTGCGGGATTAAAGCTCCCGCGCCCGTGCAGGAGAGGGACCTGACCTGGGAGAACACCCGGAACACATGACTCGCGGAAATATGGAGCGAGGTCGGCGGTCGGACAGGAGGACGAGCTGAACGACAGCGGTGTGCCGTATTCGTAACGGTAGAGCGGACTGACCTGCCATCCGCTGGCCAGTACATTCAACGGCCCTCGCGAGCTGAGGAACCTCTGATCTCGTCCAAACGGGAAATTGTAAACCGCCGATATCTGCAACGCGATCGGCACATTGCTTGGGGAGAGCGCCCACTCACGCGACTCGTCGAAGGGCGAGAAGTTGCCATTGTTGCTGCCAGTGCCTCCGGCCGCCGACTGCGTTGAATAAGCGGCATTCGTGTAGAGCTTCGACACCGTCAGGGAGCCGAGCAGATATAGCCCTCGACGCATCCGTCGCTCCACCTCGGCCTGAAACGAGTTGTAGATAGAGTCGCCGTGCCCTTCGTTCAGTCCCTGAAGCGTACCGCAGTATTGCGGATAAGGCAGGAGCGCCTGTCCTATTGTTGGCGAGCATCCCGTCATCTGATCGGCCCACCCAACATACGGCACCGATACACCGTCCTGCGCAAACGTTGCCGGGCCGCCGGGCGAATCATAGCTTACACTCAAATCCGCTCCCAGCGAAGAGATTGCCTGATTATTAGGATCGAGCACATTGACCGGACTTAGCGCCGAGGGAAGATGGGTCCCTTTGGTTCCTACATAGGACAACGTAACTCCAGTTTCTCCCGGCAATTGCTTGCCGATGCTGAAGTTCCACTGGGAAGAATAGGGTCTACGATTTCCATCCAGAGGCCGGTACAGTGAAGGAGTTTGTCCGTTGTCGAAGCTCGCTGAGATGTCCTCCGTCGGGCCCACGTTGGCCGGGTTGATGCCGGTTTGCAGATACAGCGCCGGAACCTGGAGACCGCCACTTGGAGACTCACTAAAGCTGTAGTTCTTGTTGAAGCCGTCCTGCGCCATACCGCCGTTCCAGCCTGGATAGAACGCCTGGCCGAAATAGATGCCGTACCCTGCGCGGATGACGGTCGTCGGCGTAACGGCATAGGCAAAGCCTAGGCGCGGCGAAAGGGCGTGCTTGAACGGAACCTCAGGATAAGGAGCGCCGTAGCTCGCGTCTCCGAATTTAGTCCCGGCAAACGCCAGCCGTCCATGCAACTCCTGCCCGCTGCTGGTCACCGCGCCTGGATTCAACCCATTCGGATCGAAGAAGGAAAGGTTATTGTACTTCTCGCGAAATGGAGTTATATAGTCCCACCGCAGACTGTAGTTCACGGTCAGCTTGCGGTTGACGCGCCAGCTGTCGCCCGCGAAGGCGGCCCAGCCGTCTTGCCGCGGATACACGACTGGAACGTTGAAATAGGTGACTTGCCCGCTGCCCACCGCGCCCAGATAAAAGCTGGCCGCGGCGTTGCCGGGGCAGGGCGAGTTGGGCGGGCAGCTTTGGTTGCCGGTCGTATCCGCGCTGAACCCGAAGGTTCCGCCCGGAAAAGCTCCATTCGCGCCTCCGTGGATGGTGGTTCCCGCGAGGTGCCACTGAAACCCAGCTGTGATCGTGTGAGCCCCGGCGACCTTGGTGAAAATATCATTGAAGGCCCAGGTACCGCGCGTGGTGAGCGTTGCCGATGCGGATGGCCCGGCGTTGTCGCCCAACTGAGCATAGTTTTGGTCGAAGGTAAATCTTGGCAGAAAGGTGCTGTCCGCCACGCCCGATACCTTCGGCAGGTCCGCTTTACCGTTCAGCGAATAGTAGCCCTCGTTGCGATTGAGGTATCCAAGCGTCGCGTGATTGTTCATCGTACCCGAAAAGATGTGCTCCCAGTTCAGACGCTGGATGTTCGCATTTTCCGGATTCGCCGGCTCGGCAGTCGAGATCGAGACCGGCAGGTCGCTCTCTGCATTCACTCCGGTGAACTGCCACCATGTGGTGAAATACACATGATCCATCTCGCCAAGATTGAAATCAACGCGACCGAAGTACACATTCTCGCTGTTCGTCAGGGATCCCTGCCCAGACTTGGGGATGAAGTAGTTGTTTGTTTCGCCGCTGTTCGTCGGCGTCGGCAATTGCGCCATCCATGCGGCAGCAACTGGGTCCTCATATGCCGGATTAATCTGGTCCGTCACTCCCTGATAGGCAATCGGCTGGCCGGCATCCGCACCGAACTTCGCAGGATCGTCCGGATAGTACAGCTGAGTACCCACTCCGCTGAAGTTTCCTGCGCGGTCATTCAGCGAAGGTATCGTCAGGGTAGCTGAGTTTACGCCCCCTGCCTCCTTGAACGCTTCCCAATTGAAATAAAAGTAGCCCTTCAGGAACGAGTCGCGGCCATGCAGACCTGGCACAGCCATCGGACCGCCAATACTTGCACCATAGTCGTTCTGCGTGTCTTCCGGTTTTGCCTGTCCGGCGGGCGCGCCGTACTGAAACGCATTCAGCGCTCTGTTGCTTAGGTAATCGTAAGCCGCTCCGTGGAATTGACTGCCGCCGGATCGGGTCTGAATGACGATCTGTCCGGAGGTGCTGTTGCCATATTGCGCCGGATAATTGGCCGTCAGAACCGTCACCTCGCTCGTAATATCAGGTGACATGCCAAAGTCGGTCTCCAGGCTCACCATGCCGCTCTGGTTCATGAAGCCTTCCATCGCCGTGGCACCGTCCACCAGAGCCTCATCTCCGCTCACCAGACCGCCGTTGGTTTGGGCGTTATAGGCATTACCGCTGGCGCCGGTTGTGACGCCAGGCAACATTAGCGCCACAGTCGCCGACGAACGGGGCGCTCCGGATATGATCAACGGAAAATCCTGAAGTGTCTCCGGCGCGATTCCACCGCCCAATGTGGCGTCAGTGACATTGATCGCCGAAGTCCCGGCATTAACGGTCACTGTCTGTTGCGTCTTACCCAGCGGAAGCTGAGCGTTAACGCGTCCCACCTGACTGATAGTGAGCTCGATTCCCCTATTGATTATGGAGTTGAACCCTGCTGCGCTCACCCGCAGATCGTACTTGCCGGGCGCAATGCCAGTGATGTTGTATTCGCCAGAGGAATCGGACTTCAGTGTTTGGCTAAAGCCTGTCGCCTCGTTCGTCAACACTAAAGTCGCACCCGGGATCGCGGCATTGCTCGGGTCTGTGACGGTTCCGTTGAGGGAAGCGCTGGTGTCCTGTCCGTGGCACAGTCCCATGACGGCAAAAAGCGCCAACGCCGCATAGAGCACAAAGGACCTTATAGCTACGCGCACCTCGTTCATCATCAGTTTGCCCTCCTTAACCAGATCAATATTGCTCATTGCCTTTGGACGACGACGGCCAAATTTGACCCCGCAACGAAATTCTTGTCGAACCCCTTATACAAGGTTCCCGGTTCATTGCACATCCTGTGCAAATGTTTCGATAAATAGCAGATTGTTACCGGTTGCGCATGAGACATCGGTTGTTTTACCTTACTTTTTACAGCAATGTCAACCAAAACTCGCGCAAAGAGGATACAAATCACCAGCGGGGATGTGGTGGAGTGTCAGTGGCAGAGCAAAATAGGCCACAAGCGACGCGGGTATGGAATTTCGTGTTCAGGCTGCGCGGTTTTCCATCGCCCCTACCGCGACCTTGGATTGTAGTTTTGTATTGTTACCATTTACAGCGAATAGGGTACATTGATAACGAAAGGAAAGTTTTCATGAAGAAATCGACACATGCCTTGACGGCTGCGCTGGTGCTCGCATTGGTGGGTATTCTTGTGGTTCTCCAACAGAACGTCCGGGCAGAGGACAACGGTGTTGGGCGAACACCGGTGCTCGGCTGGAGCAGTTGGAGTTTCCTCCGCTCCCAGCCCACCGCAGCGAAAATCGAAACCCAGGCGCGGGCGCTCCAGAATTCCGGTTTGCAGAAAATGGGTTACGAATACGTAAACCTTGACGACTTCTGGTATCAGTGTCCGGGCAGGCAAGGCCCCAACGTCGACAATTATGGCCGCTGGGTGACAGACGCATCGAGATTCCCGCCTCAAGGGGATACCAATGGCATAAAGGTGGTTGCCGACTACCTCCACAGCCTCGGGATCAAGTTCGGAATCTACGTTACGCCTGGTATCTCCAAGCAGGCGGTAAGCAACGGTGCGCGAATCAAAGGGACGTCGTTCACTGCTGCCCAGATTGCGGAACCATCTGTAAAGGAAAGCAACTACAACTGCCGCGGGATGATCGGCATTAACTATGCGAAGCCCGGAGCGCAGGAGTTTATCAACTCATGGGTGGACATGCTCGCGGCGTGGGGCGTCGACTACATCAAGATCGACGGCATGCAAAATAGCAACGTCGCCGACATAAAGGCATGGTCGAACGCGATACGACAGAGCGGGCGCCCGATGGTCCTTGATGTCACACAGGGAAGCTTTACCCACGCCATCGCCCCGACGTTGATGAAATACGCAAATCAATGGGAATTCGCGCCGGACGTCGAATGCTATCGCTGCGAGAAACACGGCAGCAGCTATCCACTGACCAGTTGGGCAGATGTTGCAAAGCGCTTCAACTATGTTGCCGAGTGGCAGCCCTACGCTGCTCCCGGAGGTTTCAACGACTATGACTCCGTCGAAGTAGGGAATGGGAGCAACGACGGGCTTACCCCAGTCGAACGTCAGACTCAGATGAGTCTGTGGGCTCTTGGATCGTCAGCCTTCATCCTTGGCGTTGATCTTACGCAACTCGACCCGCTGGATTTGAAATACCTTAAAAACACCGCGGTTCTCGCCGTTGACCAGGATGCGATCGCCGCTAAAAGGGTCGTCAATGCCGGAAATCAGCAGGTGTTCGCCAAGCTGGAACGGAATGGCGTCGCCATCGTAGGTTTGTTCAACACCGGCGAGATGGCGGAGAAAGTCTCAATAAAAGCCGCTAACTTAGGCCTTCCTGCGAATGCACGAGGCTATTCTTTGGACAACCTGTGGACACGCGAGACAAAGAAGACAGACGACGCCATCGATGCCGTTGTCCCAGCGCATGGGGTCGTCCTCTACCGCGTCAAGGCGCTTTGAGGTTGAAGAGGTGGAACGGCGATTAGGGCGTTTGCTATCCTTGTCGCATTGTCGGCTGGAGGGTCCCGGTTGTCCTTTCGCGTGGTCGCCCTTTTTCTCGCAGGAATCGTTCCGTCCACCTTCTCTCCAGCTCAAGCCGTTCCCCCGCAAAACCAGCAGCCGATGGGCGCAGGCGGCACGTCCACCGCTGGGCCGCACGCCGCCGTTTACGATGCCCAGCACCGGCCGATTACCGCGGGAGGCTTCGTCAAGTCCGGTCCCGTCATCTTCAAAGATATCTCCAGCCAATCCGGGCTCGCCTCCTGGCGCCACGTCATGGGCACTCCGCAAAAGCAGTTCATCATCGAGGCCAACGGCTCCGGCGTCTGCCTGCTGGACTATGACAATGACGGCTGGCTTGATATTTATCTAGTCAACGGATCGACTTACCAGGCGCTGACTGGAAAGACCACTCCTCCACATGCCGCGCTGTTTCGCAACAACCACGACGGCACCTTTACAAACGTTGCGAATATTGCGGGCGTAACGAACGGCAGATGGGGATTTGGTTGCGCGGTCGGCGACTTTGATGACGACGGCTGGCCGGACATCTATGTCAGCAACTACGGCAAGAACCGCCTATACCGCAACAATCACAACGGAACCTTCACCGATGTAGCCGAAAGGGCGGGAGTCGCGCTCGGCAATTGGTCCACAGGAGCAACCTTTGGCGACTACGACGGAGACGGTCACCTCGACCTCTTCGTCCCCGGTTACGTCCATTACGACATCTCCAATCCGCCGGTGCCCGGCTCCAAAGCGGTGGGCTACACCCCTTGCAACTTCCGTGGCATCGCCGTGATGTGCGGACCGCGCGGACTCGAAGGCGAGCCTGATCACCTCTTTCACAACAATGGTGACGGAACCTTTTCCGATGTGAGCGGCAAAGCCGGAGTAAAAGATCCGAACAAGTATTACGGGTTCAGCTCCACCTTCGTTGACCTGAATAATGACGGCAAAGTCGATCTCGTCGTAGCCGACGACTCCACGCCCAATTACCTCTACATCAACAAAGGAAACGGAACCTTCGAGGATGACAGCTACGCCTCTGGGTTTGCACTCAATCAGGAGGGACGCGAGGCCGCGTCCATGGGGCTGGCCGTCGGCGACTACGACAATGACGGATGGGACGACCTTTTCGTCACCGATTTCTCTGACGATTATGACGTTCTTTACCATAACGACGGCCAAGCCAATTTCTCCGACGTCAGCTATCAGGCCGGCATCGCGCAGGACACCATTCCTTTCCTGGGCTGGGGCGCTGCGTTCATCGACTACGACAACGACGGCTGGAAAGACCTCTTCATGTTCAACGGCCACGTGTATTCCGGCGTCGATAAGCAGGACTGGGGAACCAGTTTCGCGCAGCGACCGCTGCTCTTCCATAATGGGCAAGGCAAAAGGTTCACGCTCGTTCCGCCAGTCGAAAATACTGGACTAGCCATCGTTGCGGCCAGTCGCGGCGCGGCCTTTGGCGACCTCTTCAATGACGGCAAAATCGATGTGGTCATCAACCAGCTCGACGGCCATGCGATACTGCTTCGCAATGTCAATCCCGATCATCACCACTGGGTCGAACTCAAGCTCGTGGGCGGCAGCAAAGGGCCGCGCGATGCGTTCGGAGCCACCGTCTACCTTACCGCCGGTGGAATCCGCCAGCGTGGCGACGTTCTCAGCGGAGGTAGCTACATGTCTTCAAATGATCAACGCGTTCACTTCGGACTAGGCAGTGCCGCTACTGTTGCAAAAGTGGAGGTTCATTGGCCCGGCGGCGACATAGAAGACGTCCACCTTCCAGCCGTCGATCGCATCTTTACGATCGAACAGGGCAAACGCATTGTGGGGGAACTCTGCACAGCATGCCAACACGCCGCAAGCAAATAGGAACACTCTGGGGAAAAGACAGCCTCCGCTGCAGTCGATAGTTCAACTTGAACGCGACACGAGGAATTGATCCATCCATCTCAATATCTGATCTCGCATCGCCGGTAGCTCCTCGTGAGCACAGTCAAAAAGCTCAATCCGGCAGTCTTGCTCGCGCCCGTAGGTGCGATACAACGGCAGCAGCTTGTTCCTGATCTTTTCCACTCCTTCCGGAGGAGTAAGTGGATCCTTTCGTCCGTTCACGCTGAGATGAGCTCGCGGAACCGTCAACTCATTAATCTGAAACGTATCGAAATGCTTGAGCAGCGATGGAACAAAGTAATAAACTCCGTGGCCGCTCAACCCGTGAGTGTCAATCAAAGACTCGTAATCGGTCAGGCAGCAGACATCCATAGTCAGCTTTACTCGTGGATCAAGTGCCCCGAGCCACCATGCCTTAGTGGCGCCCATGGACATGCCGATTGCGCCCAGCCGCGACGGATCTACTTCAGCACGTCCGGCGAGGTAGGAGAGGCCTCGAAACTCGTCCAGCATCATCATTCCCCACAGCACTCGCCCCTGCCATAGCATTTGCTTGAATGTGTTTTCTTCACCTTCATGTCCATTCGGCTGGTGCTTACGCTCGCCGAAGCACCAGCTGTCGATGGCGAGTGTCACCAGTCCTTTTTCCGCGCAAACCGGAGCGTACGCTGGTTGCACACTGGTTCCACGGAGCAGTTGCTCCTTGCCCAGGTCATACTGTCCGGCGTGCCAGTGGATAAAGAGCAGTCCAGGAGCGGGATCCTGTCGACGATCGGGAATGAGTAGCAGCGCCGGAACCGGCTCGACACCATTAAGGTCCAGAATCCAACGCTCCAAAACGTACCCGTCATGCTTTTCCTTCCGCACCAGTTGCGGCGGGGCAGCCTCATGGTCCCAAGGCAGATCGCCCAGCAGATTCCAGAGTTCCCAGCGGCGCCGCTCCTGATAAATCGCGAATTCAGTTTTAACGTTTCGGGAAGAATCAGAAGAACCTGCGACCGCCGCCATTGACGAAGCATTTGCCGCAACCAGCGAACCTCCCGCCATTCCCGACGCCCGAAGAAATTCCCGCCGATCCATGCCACTCAGGATAACGCGCGCGACTCACGGCCACACGAATCCTCCTGGCATGTGAAAGTGGCACCCGTCAGATTAGCCTCGAAGTTGCCACCGGGGTATTCATGGGAATGAATACCCAGAGAATCGCAGCCATGACAAAGAATGCGGCGGCGAGATGGAATGCTGTGGGGAATCCGCGCGTTTGTGCCAACGCACCCACAGTGAATGGAGCAGCGGCGCTGGCGAGCCGCCCGAGGTTATAAGTGAAGCCCTGTCCAGTAGCTCGAACGTGCGCTGGGTAGGTATCGGCCGTAATTGCAGCGAAGCCAGAGAAGTAGCCGGTAGCGCAGTAAGCGAGACATGGCCCAAGGACCAGTAACACGCGCGGAGAGCGCGTCGCTGCAAACAATGTGAGCAGGGCAGCAGCTGCGAGCAAGAAGCTGACGTACATCCGACGACGTCCGAATGCGGTCGCGAGGTAACCAAAGCTTACGTAGCCAAGCCACATGCCGAGCTGAGTGACGATGATGACCAGCGTCATCGTCGATGCCGGGAAACCAATGCCTCCGTTGGTCACTGGCAACGAGAGGTATGTCGGCACCCATTGGTTGAAACCCCACCACGCGAAAAGGCAGCAGGCGTTCATCAGTGTCAGCGCCACGGTAGCCTGCGCGAACGGCGGACGGAACAGCATCATTAGCCTGATTTGGCCTTTTGCCTTAGTGCGTCCGGCGAGCCACGTTTCAGGTTCGCGCACACGGCGGCGTATCCAGAACGTGAGCAGGGCCGGCAAGATGCCGATGAAGAACACGGCTCGCCAGCCGAAACGTGGCAGCAGTATGAAGGACACCAATGCCGCCAGCGCATAGCCCAATGCAAAAGCGCTTTGCATAAGCGCGAACGCTTTATCACGTGATGCTTCAGGCCATGTTTCGCTGATAAGGGACGCGCCGGAAGCCCATTCGCCGCCCATGCCAAAGCCCAGGCACAAGCGGAAGACGGCGAGCGAGCTCCAGTTCCACGCAAATCCGCACGCAGCCGTAAAAATCGCATACAGCAGTACCGAACTGATGAGAGCGCGTGTGCGTCCGAAGCGGTCGGCGATAAGGCCGAAAAGTACGCCCCCAATAGCGGCGCCGATCAGACTGATCGAACCGAGCAGTCCGGCGGCGGCTTTGCTCAGGTGAAGATCGTGCAACAAGGCGGGCAAAACGAGAGCAAAGAGAAACACATCGAAGCTGTCCAGCGCCCAGCCGAGCGAAGCGGCAAGAAGAGCCCGGCGTGCGTCTCGCGGTGCGTGACGCAGCCAGGCAAAGGCCTCAGGCATCGGGTGCCTCAGTGGATTCTGGACCGTACCCTCCTCCTCCCGGCGTTTCGAGGCGCAGACGGTCTCCTGCGGTAAGCTCGAGCGACACTTTGGAAGGAAGGCATTCTTCCTTGCCGTCGGCGTGGATCAGGGTGTTGCGGCCCGCAGCGCCGGGGCCTCCTCCGGCTGCACCATAAGGTGAAGAATTGCGGCGTTCGGTAAGCAGCGTGACGGATGCGGGCGAGAGCAGTTCCAACTCGCGGATTAAGCCGTCGCCGCCGCGGTAGTGACCCTGTCCGCCGCTGCCTCGGCGCAACGCGTACTGCACCACACGCACCGGCAGCGTCTGTTCGAGCGCTTCGATAGGCGTATTGCGTGTATTGGACATGTGCGTGTGTACGGCACTCAAGCCATCTAGGCCGTTGCGCGCACCCATGCCACCGCCCGCAGTTTCGTAATACGCGAACGCCTGTCCGTGCCTCGATCCCTCCCTTGTATCTTTGCCGCCGAGCGTGAGGTTGTTCATGGTGCCCTGGCTCGCGGCAGGAATGCGATGCGGAAGCGCAGAAGCGAGCGCGCCCAGAGCTACGTCAGTAATTCGCTGCGAACATTCAACATTCCCGCCTGCAACCGCGGAAGGATGCCTCGCATTGACTACTGTTCCAGCGGGTGCGATGAGCGTGACGGCGCGGGCGATGCCAGCGTTGTACAACACATCTTCTTTCACCAAACAGCGGAAGCAATAGAGAGTTGCCGAAAGTGTGATGGCGAAGTTCGCATTTACGCCGCCGGAGGTCTGTACGCTGGAGCCCGTGAAGTCAACGGTGGCGTGATCGCCCGCGATCGTGATCGCACAGCGGATCGGGACGGGCTTTTCGGAGAACCCGTCATTGTCGAGAGCATCTGCGAATTCGTAGCGTCCATCGGGAATGGCGGCAATCGTGCGGCGCAGCACACGCTCGGCATAGTCCTGTGTGGCCATGGCGTAGCGCTGAACTGTTTCGTGGCCATATCGTGCGACCATATGCAGCAGGCGCCGTTCACCAATACGGTTGGCAGCAATCTGCGCCGTAAGGTCGCCTTTGCGCTCATCCGGCGTACGCACGTTGGCAAGGATAAGCGCGAGAATCTCATTGTCAAGCTGGTTGCGCTTGACAAGCTTTACCGGAGGCACGATGAGGCCTTCCTGAAAGATCTCTCGTGCCAGAGGCAATGAGCCGGGGCTCATCCCGCCGACATCGGAATGATGCGCGCGGTTCGCCGTAAAGAATGCAGGTTTTGTAGGTTCTCCTGGTAGAAAAACCGGAGCTACGAGCGTGATGTCCGGCAGGTGCGTGCCACCACGGAATGGGTCATTGAGGATGACGATATCCCCAGGCTCCATCACAGTGTGTTCTATCGCAGCACGTACAGAAAGAGGCATTGCGCCCAGGTGAACTGGGAGATGATCACCCTGCGCGATCGTGCGGCCTTGCTCGTCGTAAAGTGCGCAGGAGTAGTCGAGACGTTCCTTGATGTTCGGTGAGAAGCTGGTGCGGCACAGCGCGACACCCATTTCTTCGGCAATGGATACGAAGAGGTTCTTGAAAATTTCGAGTTCGATCGGATCGACGGCGAGAGAACTCATGAGTGGCCGCCTTTTCGGACGACAAGTGTGCCGGAATCGTCGATGCGCCACTGCCAGCTGGGAGAGATCGCCGTCGTCGATTCACCACTGACAATGAGCGCAGGGCCCTTCCCCTTAGCGCCCGGAGCGAGTTCGGTGCGGCGGAAGACCTGAGTAGACAAAAGCTGCCCGTGGAAGACGGTATCCCGGACCGCGTGCGGTTTAGCTTCTGAGGCGCATGTTTTTGTCTGCGCGGAGAGTTGCGGTTTCCATGTGCGGCCAGTCCCGCGCAGGCGCAACTGAACGGCTTCGGTGGCGAATTGCGGATTGGAGTAGCCGTAGCGCTGCTGGTGAAGCTCGTGAAACCTTGCCTCGAGCGATTCAATACATTCCTCGTCGCTACAGGGAACATCGATTTCGAAGGACTGTCCGCTATAACGCATGGAGAGTGCTGCCGCGAGCATGATCTCGGATTGCCCAAATCCTTCTGAGGAGAGGTCGGCCACTGCACATTTACGGAGCACGTCCAGGTTCGCCTTCATCCTTAAATCGCCGTTCTTGAGCTGTGTAAGTGGCGCCAGCATGCTTGCCGAATAATCTTTGACCACGTCCGCAAGAAGCATTCCAAGCGCCGAAAGGACTCCGGCATGTTCAGGGACGAGGATAGTGGCTATCTCCAGCGAGTCGGCCAATGCGCATGCGTGGAGCCCGCCTGCTCCTCCGAACGCAAGCAGCGCAAAATCGCGAGGATCGAAGCCGCGTTGCACGCTTACGACGCGGACAGCGCGCTCCATATTGGCGTTCGCAATACGCAGGATGCCTTCGGCAAGGAGTGACGGTGTGAGATTAAGACTGGCGGCGAATTCTCCTGCCAGACGCTCGGTGCGCGCGAGGTCGAGTGTCATGCGGCCGCCAAGGAAAAACGAAGGATCGAGCCGGCCGAGCAGAAGATTTGCGTCTGTCACCGTGAGATCAGCGCCCGTGCCGAAGCAGGCCGGCCCCGGCTGCGCCCCCGCAGAGCGCGGGCCAACGCGCAAACTGCCGCCTGAATCAATCCATGCAATCGAACCGCCGCCTGCACCCACGGAGTGGATGTCGAGCACGGGAAGACGCACTGGCAGATCGCCAACTACAGACTCATTCGTAGTTCCGATGCTGCCGTCGACCAAGCTGACATCTGTCGATGTCCCGCCCATATCAAAAGTGATGAGGCGGGTGAAACCGGAAAGATTGCCAATGGCCTGCGCGCCTACGACGCCCGCTGCCGGTCCCGAGAGAATAGTCTGTACAGCCTCCTGCGCGGCGCGCGGGGCAGAGATCGATCCACCATTCGATTGCATGATGCGCAGAGAAGTCTCGGGACGCAATGCTGTCAACCCTGTGTGCAGGCGATCGAGATAGCGCGTCATCAGTGGCGCTACGTACGCGTTGACGGCGGTGGTGGCCCAGCGCTCGTATTCGCGGTACTCCGGCAGCACTTCGTACGAGGCGGAGACCCGAAAGCCGGCGCTGCGAAGGGCCGCGGCTACCTCCCTCTCATGCGCGGGATTTGCGTAGCTATGAAGGAAACAGATAGCGACAGACTCGATTAGCAAGACTCGGAGGCGCGTAATGAGCGATTCGACTTCGGTGGGGTTGATAGGCAGCAGCACAGAGCCGTCATATGCGAGGCGCTCGCCAAGGCCGAAGATGCGCTCTCGCGGCACAAGCGGTTCGGGACGAATCACGTTGAAGTTGTACAACTCAGGCCGCGTCTGGCGGCCGATGGCGAGCACGTCTTCAAAACCTGCCGTGGTAATCAATGCGATTAGGGCGCCCTTGCGTTCCAGCACAGCGTTTGTCGCAACCGTTGAGCCGTGCGTAACTTCAAGGGAAGCATCCGTGCCGGAGCCTTGGAGCAGAGTGCGAATGCCTTCAAGAATTGCCTGGGACGGATCCTCGGGAATTGAGCGGAGCTTGTGCACGCGGAGCCCGCGATCGTCGAGCAATAGAAGATCGGTGAAAGTGCCGCCGGTATCAACGCCGATGCGGATGACAGACATTCGGTCATTACGATACCAGCTACTTTCTCGCCCAGTGAGTGCCGCACAGCTCGGAACGGCTGATTGCCTGTACCGGTCATGCGGTTCGACTCGGCCTCTTGCTGGCTTCGAGGCTTCCAGCTTAGTCTTATGCGATGGCGGAGAGCACCTCCAATTATGCGACATCAACTTCGGACGCTGCCGAATCCTCGGTTGCGTCTGAAAAATCCCTTGCCAAGCAGGGAGGCCCAGCCCTGCTGCTCAAAGGTATCCGAAAAGCCTTTGCCAATGTTGTGGCAGTTGATGGGCTTGATTTGCAGGTTAAATCGGGAGAATGCTTCGGGCTGCTTGGCCCAAATGGCGCCGGCAAAACCACCACGATCGAGATCTGTGAAGGGATTACCGCTCCCGACGAAGGATTAGTGGAATTGCTGGGCATGAACTGGCGCAGCAACGAGGCTGAGCTGCGGCAGCGGATCGGAATTCAACTGCAGGAAACCCGATTTCCCGACAAGCTGACCGTGGAAGAAACTCTCCGGCTGTTTCGCAGCTTCTTCAAGCGAGGCATCTCCGTTGACGAATCCATTCGCACCGCGCAACTCGAGGATAAGCGGCGCGCGCGGGTCATGGCGCTCTCAGGTGGACAAAAGCAGCGGCTCGCGATGGCCTGCGCCCTCGTCGGCGACCCTGAACTCCTGTTTCTCGACGAGCCCACGACCGGGCTCGATCCGCAGGCTCGCCGCCATCTGTGGGGACTCATCGATCGCCTCAAGATGTCAGGTCGCACCATCATTCTGACAACCCACTATATGGATGAGGCGGAGCGCCTTTGCGACCGCGTCGCGATTATGGACCACGGAAACATCATCGCGCTGGGAAGTCCGCAGGAGTTGATCGGGTCCGTCGGCGGAGAACACATCGTCGAGTTCGCTATCGGCGATCGTCAGAACGGAAGCGCTCCTGCCAGCCTCACCTTCCTCACCGATCTTCCTGACGTGCACGCCTACCGTGTCGATGCCGGACTGCACCAGGTTTCCGTTCGTGAACTGCATACCGCCGTTCCGCGAATCTTCTCCGAGCTTACCGGCCGAAATCTGCAGTTGAGCGAATTCCGCACTCACTCAGCGACGCTCGATGACGTCTTTCTGAGACTTACCGGGAGGAATTTGCGCGATGAATAACGCGATAAAAAATCTGGAACTGAGCAGCCTCTATCAATTAACATCGGCCCGTTTCCGACTCTTCCTGCGAGAACCGGAAGCGATCTTCTGGGTCTTCATCTTTCCTGTCCTCCTGGCGGTTGGGCTTGGCATCGCATTCCGAAATCGCCCTGCCGACATTCTGCCGGTCGGGGCAACCACCGCTCAGCTCACGCAAGCGCTCAATCTCGATAAGGGATTGACGGCGTCAACAATGGATGAGGCGACCGGTTCGCGGAAGTTGGCGACTGACGATATTTTGCTGCTGGCGGTTCAAACTCCAAAGGGCGTCACGTACCACTTCGACGACACCAACCCTGACGCCCGAGCCGCTCGCATGCTGGCTGATCGTGCCGTGCAGGCTGCCGAAGGGCAGCGGCCGGTGGTCCCAATCGGCGATCGCCTCGTGCATGAGAAGGGGGCGCGCTATATCGATTTTGTGGTGCCCGGTCTGCTCGGCATGAACCTCATGGGCTCAGCGATTTGGGGCCTCGGCTTCGCGATCGTCGATGCCAGGCAAAAGAATCTGCTCAAGCGGCTGGTGGCTTCACCCATGCCACGCTGGCAGTATCTCGCGTCTTTCCTGCTTTCCCGTTTGGTGATGCTGGCCGTCGAGGTCGTCGCTTTTCTTGGATTCGCGTGGCTCGTCTTTGGAGTGCCGTTTCGTGGATCGTTGTGGCAGCTCGCGATCCTTTGCGTGCTCACCTCCGTTTCATTTTCCGCGCTGGGCCTGCTCATCTCTTCCCGCGCCCGTACTATCGAGGGCGTCTCAGGCCTGATGAATCTGGTCATGCTCCCCATGTGGATTCTCTCCGGAGTCTTCTTTTCTGCGACCCGTTTCCCGGCGATGATTCAGCCTCTGGTCCGACTGCTCCCGCTCACAGCCGCGATCGATGCTATGCGTGCCAACATGCTGCAAGGCACAACCATAGGACACTTGTTCGCTCCCATCGCCATTTTGCTTACCTGGCTCGCAATTCCTTTTGCCCTCTCGCTCAGCATCTTTCGGTGGAAATAGCGAACCTGCACCGGGTTGCAACCAGCCACGGCTAAACGAAATGGCACGCTGTCTTCTGTCTCCTCACCGCGCTTAAAATAAAAGATGATGCTTCGGTGCACTCCGACCATAAAGAAGCTGAACCTGACCGGAGGAAAAAGATGGCTTCACAAACAGAGGAAAAGAGCACAGGTAAATGTCCGTTCACAGCCCGCGATAAACGCGCACGCAGCAACCGCGAATGGTGGCCGAACCAATTGGATCTTCAGGTTCTGCATCACAACTCCAATTTGTCCGACCCAATGGGCGAAGACTTCGACTACGCCAAGGAGTTTAAGAGTCTCGACTTGAATGCAGTCGTCAAGGACCTCCGCGCCTTGATGACGGACTCGCAGGATTGGTGGCCGGCCGACTTCGGTCACTATGGCGGACTGTTCATTCGCATGGCATGGCACAGCGCAGGCACTTATCGCATCGCCGACGGTCGGGGCGGCGCGGGGGCTGGGCAACAGCGTTTCGCACCTCTCAATAGCTGGCCCGATAACGCAAATTTGGATAAGGCGCGCCGTCTGCTCTGGCCAATCAAGCAGAAATATGGACGCAAAATTTCATGGGCCGACCTCATCATCCTCACCGGAAATGTTGCGCTCGAGTCCATGGGATTCAAGCCTTTTGGCTTCGCTGGCGGCCGCGAGGATGTATGGGAACCCGAAGAACTCTACTGGGGACCAGAAGGAACATGGCTCGGCGACGAACGTTACAGTGGCGAACGCGAGCTGAGTAATCCATTCGCCGCTGTGCAGATGGGCCTGATTTACGTAAACCCGGAAGGGCCGAACGGCAAGCCCGATCCGGTCGCTGCCGCACGCGACATCCGCGAAACCTTCTTCCGCATGGCGATGGACGACGAAGAGACGGTTGCGCTCATCGCCGGCGGCCACACCTTCGGCAAGACTCACGGCGCCGGCGACCCCTCGTTCTTAGGTCCCGAACCGGAAGGCGCAGCCATCGAGGATCAGGGACTCGGCTGGAAGAGCAGGCACGGCACGGGCTTCGGCGCAGACGCAATCACCGGCGGCCCAGAAGTCATCTGGTCCCAGACGCCGACTAAGTGGAGCAACTACTTCTTCGACAACCTCTTCAATTACGAATGGGAATTAATGAAGAGTCCGGCCGGCGCCTATCAATGGCAGGCGAAGAATGCTCCTGCCACGATTCCAGATGCACATGACAAGTCGAAAAAGCGTGTGCCCACCATGCTGACCACCGATCTTTCCCTGCGTTTCGATCCGCTTTATGAGAAGATCTCCCGGCGCTTCCACGAGCGTCCCGATCAGTTTGCTGACGCGTTTGCGCGCGCATGGTTCAAGCTCACGCATCGCGATATGGGACCAATCGCGCGGTATTTGGGCCCGCTCGTTCCGAAAGAGATGCTGATCTGGCAGGACCCGATCCCCGCCGTAAACCATCCACTAATCGATGAAAAGGATATCGCCGCTCTCAAGGCAAAGATCCTTGCCTCTGGTCTGTCCGTATCACAATTGGTGTCGACCGCTTGGGCGTCCGCATCGACTTTCCGCGGTTCCGACAAGCGCGGTGGCGCGAACGGCGCGCGTATTCGCCTTGCGCCGCAGAAGGACTGGGAAGCGAACCAGCCGGCTCAGCTGGCAACTGTGATTCAGAAGCTCGAAGCCATCCAGAAGGACTTTAACGCCTCGCAATCTGGAGGCAAGAAAGTCTCGCTTGCCGATCTCATCGTTCTTGGCGGGAGTGCGGCCGTCGAGAAGGCCGCGAAGGCAGCCGGACACGAAGTCAAGGTGCCATTCAACCCGGGTCGTGCGGATGCGTCGCAGGACCAAACCGATGTGCCCTCCTTCGCTCCTCTTGAGCCTGTAGCCGATGGTTTCCGCAACTACCTGCGCAACGGCCAGCACCTCATGGCGCCTGAAGAAGCATTGGTGGATCGCGCGCAATTGCTCACGCTGACCGGTCCCGAGATGACGGTTCTCGTCGCGGGCCTCCGCGTCCTCGGCGCAAACGCCGGAAATTCAAAGAATGGTGTCTTCACCAAAAAGCCGGAGACGTTGACCAACGACTTTTTTGTAAATCTGCTCGACATGCGCACCCAATGGCAGTCGGCAAACGGTTCCTCCCACGGCGTCTACGAGGGCCGCGACCGCAAGACGGGCGAGCTCAAGTGGACCGGCACACGCGTCGACCTGATCTTCGGGTCGCATTCGCAGCTCCGCGCAATTGCGGAAGTCTATGCCTGCGCGGACTCGCAAGAGAAATTCGTGAAGGATTTCGTAACTGCGTGGTCCAAAGTGATGGACCTGGACCGCTTCGACCTGAGGACACCGAAGAACTAACCTGCAATGCGCGGCGGCGACCAAACTGCCGCGCAGGCTGCTGTTTTAATTCCCCGGAGCTGATTTCTGCTCCGCAGCATTCCGCGTTTTTATACTCACGGTCGCGGAAGGGCGAATCAGAATTGCCATTCTTGGGAAGCTGAAGCTGCCACCGGTATCGTCAACGACATTCACCTGACAGGTGTACTGGCCCGGTTTGAAGCCACTGAGCGGCACGTCAAACTGGAACACGGCCGCGTTGCGGTTTGGTTCATTGAGCTGGGTGGCCTGGACGAGCGGCGTTTCGAAGGCCTTGGTGCTGCCGTTGAGGAATTCGATGCTGGTGAGGACGCGCACCTTTGACTTGCCCGCTGGGCTCTTGTCGGGCGAGTAGACCTCGTACAAAAAGTACAGGTGCTGGTTCTGGAGGAAAACGTGCGGCAGGTTGGGCACGAGTTCCTCGCCATCGTGCACCATGGGATTGTCGTCGCGTTTCAATACGGCGATGCGTTGACTGGCGAGCACTACGGAGCTCATCTTGAGTGGGAGTTTGCGTTGATCGGGGACGTTGATGTCTGTTTCGAATGAGCCCATGCGTCCGGTTTCGTTTTCGCGCACGACGAATTTCACGTGGTATTTCCCGATGGGGAGATTGAAGCCGGTAGAATACTGCACGTTTTTCTGGCGCACCTGCTGCGCTTGATCAATGTTGAGCTTGACCGTTTGGCGCGCCTGCCCGATCACGTGACCTTGTGAGTCCTTCACCTCGCCGATTACGTCGAGCGTGGCTTTGTCTTTGTCTCCGCCTTTAACAAAGGGAATTTGCGAGCCGGGCACAACCAGCGAGACCGGGATGTAGTAGTGCGTGTCGTCAGTGCGGAAGTACCAGGCTTCCATATAGACGGCCACATCGGTGGTCGGCAGATCGCTGGCGAGCTGGTCTTCGAGCTGTTGCTCGCGATCTTCGCGATTCGAGTGTTTGAAATCCGCTGGAGCGTAGTAGCCGGGGCGGTATTCCAGCTTGAGGTTGGGGCGATTGATCTTGACGGAGAGACGGCGGTAGCGTCCATCGCGGCGCGGGTCGGTGGAGCGGAAGCCAAGGACGTAGTAGACAGAGGTGTCGCGCTGGATGCGTTCGAAGGCAGGAGAGAAATCATTCGAATCGAAGAAGGCTTTTCCGCCGGTGTCCGAGGAAAGCGTGGACATGACCTCCTGCGTGTTGAAGTTCGAGTCAAAATTGTTCTGCAGCGATGTGCCGTTGTAGCCGTTAGCTCCGCGGAGGCTGCCCGTAGATGCATCGCCCAACGGGCCAATCGCTTCCAAGCCGCGCGAGTCCACGCTGTAGATGAAAAGATTGGCGCGCACGGCGGTGTTGATGGCAGATCGCAAGGAGGCCTGGTTCTCGATGCCGTCGCGCTGGATTCCGCCGGAGAAATAGAGCATGGATTTTTTCTCGTTGATGCCGGCGAGCGATTTGGAAATGGACGCAATGGCAAAGAGCTCGCGGTCGGTGTTGAGGTCGTTGTACTCGCTCTCGTCGGCGGTGAAGGAAGTGGCGTCTTCAACCTGGTTGCTGGTACTGGTAGCCCCGGCCTGGAAGCCCTGAGCCGACGAACCGGAGTAGCTGTTCACCGCATTGAGCAGCGACTGCTTGTTCTGCGTGAAGTCCTGGTCGAGCGAGAGTGAAGTGTCGAGCGAGGCAACGGCGACGATGTCCGCCGGTTGCATCTGCTTGTTGATGTAATTGCGGGCGGCCTCCTGAGAGCGTTCGATGTCCTCCGGCTGCATGGAAGTGATGTCGAAGAAGAGGACAATGAGGCGGTGATTGCGAAGCTCTTCAGGGCGCGCGATACCGTTAGTTGCGTTGAAGATGCTATGGCTGGCCTGTCCGTTGATGGTGGCTTCATTGAGTGGTGCGGCCTGATCGACGCTTTCGAAGTCGAAGGTGGAAATGCGCTGCGGCTTGCCGTTTTCGAGGATGGTGAAGTCGTTGGCGGTGAGTCCGCGGACGACTGCACCGGTTTTCTTATCGCGTACTACTACATTGGTAAGGACGAGATCGCTGTTGACCTTGAACGTGTATTGCGAAGGCGCGGGCTGCTGCGGTTGCTGGGCGTGCGCGCCTGCACACGTGAGGGAGAGCGCGAGGACGAGAGCTGTTTGCTTCATCATTTCCCAATCCCCCTAAAAACGGTAACGCGCGGTGAAGGTGAACTGGCGCATGGCAGCGGCTGAGGTGACCTGGCCGTAGGTTGCGGAGCCAAGCGTGGTATCAACGCCTGAGTATTGGACGGTGTTGAAAAAGTTGTCGATGGTGGCGCGAACCTCGAGGGTCTTCATTTCCCCAAAACGATGAGTCTTGGAGAGCGAGATGTCGCCGGAAATGGTGCCCGGGCCGGGGATGGAGTAGCGCGACGCGGTTCCGAAGGTGTCGGCTGGAGTAATGAAGGCGGCCTTGTTGAACCAGTTGTGGAGCGAGCCTCCGCCGGCGATGAGCGAGATGCCGGGGACGCGGTCGGGACGCAGCGAGCCGGCGCTGCCGCGGGCTACGTCGAGAATCGCGGCCTGGTAATAAGGCGTTAGCGGATTGCCGGTGGAGAAGGCGAAGGTTCCTGAAATGGACAGCCCGTCGAGCGCGCGAGAGAGAATGTTACCGCCGGTGAGGTAATGCGCGTCGGGGCCGAAGGGCAGCTCGTAGACGAAATCGCCGCGCAACTTGTGACGCACATCGAAGCTGGAGTTCGATTCTTCCGCGAGCAGGTTCTGCCAGTTCTGCGCGATTCCTGTAGACGTGCCGCCATTGCCGCCGATGGAGGTGGCGTTGTCGATCGAGTGAGAGTAGGTGTAGGTAGCGCCTACGGCAACACCATTCTGCATGCGTTTGCGAAGGCGTACGGCGAGCGCATTGTAGTTTGAAAAGGCGACGTCGTTATCAAAGTCGTAGAGGACGCCACTTAGAGATTGCGTTGCGCTGCGGCCTGGCGCGTCCACGATGTCAAGATGCGTTCCCTTGGAGCCGTTGTAGCCGACATTGAGAACAATATTCCGCGGGAGTGTGCGCTGCACGTCGAGGAACCAGACCTGCACATAAGGCAGGCGATAGTTTTTGTCAACAGCGTAATTTCCGAAGGCCTGGGGAGCGGGGAAGCCGTTGGCGAGGGTGGCGACGGCTGTTGCGCCGATGGTGTTTTCGTTGGTCTGCACGTCCGCGAAGGGCGGCTGAAAGGCGAAGTCCTGCACAAATTTTTCGTACTGCCCATTCGTATAGTTGATGCCGTAGCCTGTGCGGACAACCGTGTCGCGGAAGGCGCGCCAGGCAATGCCGATACGCGGCGAGAAGTCGAGCTTCTGGGGTTTGACAAGGGTGCGCGGGAATTTTCCGCTGAACAGACCGACGGAGTTGGGCGTAACGGTGGCCACTTTGGTGAAATCGTCGCCGGTGTCCAGAGTGGCGAGGCGGTCGGATTTTTCCGAGTAGGGCGAGAAGTATTCGTAGCGGACGCCCGCATTGATGCTGAGGTTGGGCAGAGCGCGCCAGTCGTCGAGTCCGTACGCGTCAATAATGTTTTCGCGCAGATAGGATTTTTGATACGGAGCCTGGATGCTGGTCTGCTGCGGCATGCCGAGGAGCAGGTCCGCGAGCGAAGATCCGGAGGTTGCCTCGCCTGTCGGCAGGTTAGGGCTGGTTCCCGGCGCTTCCGTGTAAAGGCCCGTAAAGGTGTAAGTCCCGGTGGAGTTGGTTTCTCCTAAAAGATCAAGCTGAACGCGGTGCAGGTCGGCTCCAAACCGGAAGTTGTGTTTGTTGTGAATCCATGATGCGGTGTCGCCGAGCGCGATGGACTGGTTGGTGTTGAAGCTGGGTTGCTGCTCGTTGAGGCTGGTGAATTGGTTCAGCGATATGTTGGGCAGGCCGAAGAGCTGAGGATTCGTCGGCAGCCCAGCCAGACCGATCTGGCTGGCGGGGTCCGAAGCGTTGGTGAAGTAGTTGGTGACCTGGGAGTCGCTGCGGTTGAAATTTAGCGTAAGGCTGTCGGTTAGGCGGTTCTTTGTAATCGAGTAGCCGAGCGCGAGCGAGTAGCTCTGGCTCTGGGACTTACCGCCGAGGCCCGGAAAGATGTTGAGGTCATCACTGGCGGAGTGGTTGTAATTGAAATTGACATTGAGGTTCTGGTGCAGTCCCTGGCTGGCCATGCCGAGTCGCTGGCGGATGAAGTTCCCGAGGGCGGCCGTGTTGCCTCCACTACCGAAATTGTGGATCAGGCGTGCGCCGATGCGGGTGGTGTTGGTCTGAGCGGTGGTGATCTCGCGATAGTTCTGGAACTCGCCCGGGAGGTTGGGCTGCGGAAAGTAGTTCAGAAGTTTTGTGGCTTGCGCGGTGATGCATTGGCTGGTAAGTGTGTTGTCGGGAAAAGGCAGGCCTGCGTTCGGATCGCCTGCGTAACAGCCGGGGTCGTAGATGGTGATGGGTGCGCCGGTCTGCGTGGTGAGTCCCTGGAAATTTCCCGCGCGCTCGGCCACGGTGGGGACGGTCCCGTATTCGTCAAACGGGGTAGAAGAGCGTTGGCCCGAGAGACTGAAGAAGAGGAAGTCGCGCGTGTCGTGCTCAACGAGGTGCGGGATGTACGGTGTGCCGAGCAGCGTTGCGCCGAAGCGGTTCGACGCGTAGGCGGGCTGGGCGCTCTGGCGTCCGCGGATGGTGAAAGGCTGCGCGTTTAGCGCGGAGTTGCCGCCGTTCCAGTAGATGGCTCCGTGAGGCTGGTTGGGATTGAAGTGCCGGAAGTTGCCGCGCCCGCCAAAGCCGCGACCTCCTCCTCCGCCGCCTCGTCCGCCGCCGAATCCGCCTCGTCCGCCACCGAATCCTCCCCTATCGCCGCCGGGAACCTCGCCCTCATCCGCGGCGGTCGATGCGTCCGCGCCGCTGGCCTGGAGTGAATCGCCGAAGTTGATTCCCGCGAGCGGGCTCGTATAGCCAGTTTGTCCTGCGACCGCGACGGATTCGCTGGAAAAATCCGTGTTTCCGGCAACAGACGGGAGCTGCGTTTCAGATGCGTTGCTGGACGCGGCGGCGATCAGGTCGGATGCGGCGCCTGTGAGCGAGAGGCTTTGTGGACCGCGTCCGGCGTACTGGCTAGCCTGCGCTAGCCGCTCCTGTTGCTGTTCCTGATGCTGCGCGCGAGAAGCCAGCATGAGGGTGAAATCCGCCTGTCGGTCGCGTCTGGTGGCGTTCAGTAAGACTTCTTGCGTGGTGGCGGCGAAGGCGGAGAGCTCGGCGCGGAGGACATAGCGGCCATTTTGCGGAATCGCCATGCTGTAGGCGCCGGTGACGTTGGTTACGGTTGAATATTTTTTTCCGGTGAGGGTATTCGCTGCAGTGATGCTCACGCCTGGAAGCGGAATGGAACCGGACTTGACGGTACCATGAATGATGCCTCCGGCAGCGATCGGCTGTAAGGGGACCTGAGCCGCCGCGCCGGGATTGGCTGATTGCGCGCGCAGGAGCGCAGCCGCGGCAAGTTGCGACAGAACCAACAGAAGGGCGAGAGTTGTTCGGCGGCTCGGCATAAGAACAATCAATGGGTATCAGAAGCGGGGCCAGGATGGCCTGAGCCGGAGCCGATTCCGCGCGGGCCGCCGACGTTCACGACGGTTGCCAGAAAGCTCCCGTTCTGCAGAGCGCCGTGCGCGCTGATGTTGTCTCCCGCTCTTACGTCGGGCAGGGTAATGTCTTCGCGATGGCGGCGGAAGGAGGTATTTTCGTCAACGGCGATGGTTTGCACAACGTTATCTGGTCTCTTGACGATGATGTTCGTGCCATCGACTGACTGCACCACGCCGGCGGTCCACGTTTTGCCGAAGTCGGCACGCATCTTCTGGTACTGCTCGCGGTCAATGAACATCACGAACATCGCGCCAAGCGTCTTCGCTTTTGTATCTTTGTCGCCGACAGCCGCGATCATGTCTCCGACATGTAAATCGGAAAGCTTGATCAGGTCGCGCTGTTTGCGGAAGCGCGTATTGGGTCCGGTGGATACGGAGTAGGTTTCTCCCTCGTCGGTCTTCATTGTGATCCTATCGCCGGAGATGGCCGTGATGTCGCCCCGAATGCTGTGGGCTTCGATCTGATCCATCCCTGACCCCGATGCTTCTGACCCCGGATCGAAGGTGACCTGCGCCTGCAATAACAAACGAGGATGGTGCTGCAGGAGCAAAGCGGCACCGACAAGCAGGATCGGAATTTGGTATGCAATGCGCCGGCTCGGTTTCATCGATACCCCACTCTTTCACAAGCTGGAGAATAGACGTATCCGCCTGAGCGCGAGATTCAACGGCTCTCAGCCATTTTCAATAAACGCGATGTAGTCCGAGCCTTCTGCAATCCGCGCGTCTACAAAGGTATGTGCCTCATCTGGTCCACTGATTGTCA
This sequence comes from Silvibacterium sp., assembly GCA_036273415.1. Lineage (GTDB taxonomy): Bacteria > Acidobacteriota > Terriglobia > Terriglobales > Acidobacteriaceae > Silvibacterium. Next base: position 121,593 of record DASUHR010000009.1, read on the forward strand.
AGTAGGAGTTCAGATCGAGGAGCAGCCAACGGCAGACGCGACTCGGCTTCAGATGCCATATTTCTCTTTTAGAAATTTGCAGACCGGCTTTGGCAGGGTGACAGCGATCTCCTGCCAGGTGAGAATTCCGAGCCGGGTTCGCAGTGAGCAGTCGACGACGGCGCGCATCACTTCGAACCAGCGATCGATGAGTTCGGGCCTCCGTCGGTCACAAATCACGAAGAACGAGTTGCCGGTTGCATGGGCCGCCAGAACCCCGCGAATCAGCTGCCATGAATGTACGACACCGTCGTGGACGGGCAGAAGCTCCGGGTCGAAAACCTCATTGAGATGACAATAGCGTGAGAGTAGACGGTCGGAAGCGCGCTGGAAGTCTGTTTCCGTCAGCTTGGCTTCGATCAAAAGATCGCCCAGCCTCATGTCGATTTCGGTTCGATCGATATGGTTCCTGACCAGAGGAGTGGGCGGCCGGAAGCCGAACTCCGGCGATAGGCCTGATTCAATGCCCAATAGCGCGCACAGCGGTTTGCGGACCAGCACCCGTGGATAACAGAAGATGTTCATAAGCAGGGCATCGGAGCTGGTGGCGCAGTCCAACTCAGAGCGTTTGCGATCGCGCGCTCGCGGCACAAACCGGCTGGCTGTGTAGCTTTTCGCCAGGCGTTTCCGCCACGCAGGATTGCTGGCGATGCGAGCCCAGGACGCCGGCAAAAAGTTGCCGTGCAATCCCTCCGCCTCCTCAAAGAGAACGCTGGCCGATGGGCCCCAGGAAACTTCGTGGGCGAACTGCTGCCCGCGAGCATGATTGCGGGCGATCATTTCCCGGCGCAATTCGGTTGCGCTCAGAACTTCCATCCCTTCGAGGTTGCTACCCACATTTCAGCCCTCAGCCGCCGCCCTCAATAACCATTCCCGGGCATGATAGGCGAAAGAAAGGCGAACATGCAAATGAGGCGAGCGAGCTTCAATGCGCGCAAGTATTTGATCGAACAAGTCCCAGTCAGGCCGCCGTAGAGCTGTTTGACGATACGATTCCATATAGTTAAAGTCGATAATATCTGCCGGATATCTGCAGGTCTCCTCACCTTAAAAAGCTGGATCTCGGCTGAGCACAGACCGTTCCGGTTGACGTCCCAAATCCAACTGTCCTCTGGAGATTGAATGCTCAGGTGTCACCCTTCTCGATATGCGCTCATGCTGCTGGGCTGTTTCGCGAGCCTGATTTTTGTTCCCGCATTTGCGCAAGTCTCGGCGAGTTTGTCGGGGCACATCTCCGACCAATCGGGAGCTGCGGTTCCGGGTGCAATGGTGACAGCTGACAATACGGACACAGGAATTTCCCGAACTGTTCTAACCGATCCGTCCGGACAATATCGACTCTTGGAGCTGCCGCCTGGACATTATGAGGTTCACGCCAGCAAAGCGGGCTTCGCCGAGGAGATGCGTACCGGCATATTCCTGGTCGTCAACCAGGCCGCGACTGCGGACCTGACGCTCCAGGTTGGAGAGATCAAACAGCAGGTAGCTGTCAACGAGAATGTCCCAGTCGTAAATACATCCACGCAGGACATTTCAGGGCTTGTAGCAGAGCAACAGGTAAAAGATCTCCCGCTGAATGGGCGCAGCTATGATCTTCTGCTCACGCTGAATCCCGGCATTGTCAATTTCACGTCGCAGAAGACCGGCGGGATTGGGGTGTCGAACTCGAGCACCGGCAACAACTTTGCAGTCTCCGGGAACCGGCCCCAACAAAATCTGTTCCTGCTCAATGGAATCGAGTTCACCGGCGCGGCAGAGAACAACATGCAACCCGGCGGCCCCAGCCAGCAGTTGTTAGGTGTGGATTCCGTGCGGGAATTCAATGTGCTTCGCGATTCCTATAGCGCGGAATACGGCAAGCGGCCGGGCGCGCAAGTGATTATCGTTACTCAGTCGGGCACAAATCAGCTGCACGGCTCCGTCTATGAGTTTCTGCGCAATAACGTGTTTGACGCTCCAAATTACTTCGACAAGGGATCGGTGCCGCCGTTCCAGCGCAATCAGTTCGGAGCTTCACTGGGCGGCCCTTTAAAGAAAGAGAAAGCATTTCTGTTCGGGAACTACGAAGGTTTCCGGCAGAACCTTCATCAGACCTCAGTCGCATTTGTGCCCGATTTAGCTTCGCGAGCGGCAGCCGCACCCAGCGTAGTACCGCTTCTCAACCTCTGGCCCACTCCCCCCGCCAATGCTCCCGACTTTGATGGAATTGCGCAGGTTTTCGGCAGCCCCCTCCAGAGGATCCGTGAGGACTTCGGCACAGCCCGCTTCGACCTGGCATTCTCACCAACGGATACCCTGTCTGCGGTTTACACCATTGATGATGGTGGGGATGTCACAGCGACAACGGCTAATCCTTACAGCAGCGACATTCTGGATCTGCGGGAGCAGGTGCTGAGCCTCGATGAAACACATGCTTTTGCTCCATTCCTAAACGTCGCGCGGGTGGGCTATTCGCGTGCCGGCTACTTCTTTACTGGGGAACCCACTCCCGGCACGCCCGCCGCTGGGGTTCCAGGTTTCGTCAGTGGCCGGCCTGTGGGAGCGGTGGTAGTCGGAGGAAGCGCTGCGTCCAATCCGCAGGCCCAGCTTGGATTGGCAGGCAGCAATAACGGCAGCAATCTGCCCGTGGTGCGGAATTTGTACACGTATGAGGATCGTGTCACCTGGTCCCATGGTCCGCAACAATGGAGTGTCGGCGCTTGGTTCCAGAACTTTCAATCGAACGAAATTCTCAATCTCAGCCAATTTGGACAAGCGACCTTCACCAGCCTGAAGACATTTCTCGCCGGAACAACGAGCAGCTTCCTCTATAGTCCGGCGCCTACTGAAATGAACTGGCGTTCTCTATTTGGAGCCGTCTACGCCGAAGATGTACTTCGCATGAGTCCGAGATTAACGGTCAGCCTCGGCCTTCGCGGCGAGTTCTCCACCGGCTGGAACGAAGCTCATGGCCGAGCCGCCAATTACACATTCAAGCACGGGGTTATCTCTAGCCAGCCGCGTATCGCTGCTAATGCTTTCAGCGAAAACAATGCCCGGTTTCTTCCTCAGCCGCGAATCGGGCTCGCGTGGAATCCGCGTCAGGACAGGACTGTAGTTCGCGCAGGATTCGGCATCTACAACGAGCTGCTTGACGATCTCGGATACCGAATGGATCAGAATGCGCCCTTCAATCCGACTTACAGCATCGCTTCGTTGCCGGTGTCGGGCCTGCCAATCTCGCCAACGGCTCCCCCGGCTGCCAATGCGCTACTGATCCCCGGTGGAGTTCAGCCCAACCCTAAGATGCCCACCCTGATTTCGTATTCATTAAGAGTTCAGCAGGAGCTGACGCCGGACACTTCGCTTACGGTGGGATACGTTGGATCGCACGGATACCATCAACTCATCGGCGTCGACGCCAATACGCCCATCCCGACAGTCTGCCCGGCCGCGCCCTGTCCGGGTGCGTATCCGGCAAATTTTCCTGCGCCGTTGGCGAACGCAGCGATTCCATCCGGATCCTTCTACGTCCCTGCGGGCACGCCAAAGGCAAATCCAACTCTCGCGAACACCTGGACTTGGTTTTCCATAGGGGACAGCAATTACAACGCATTCCAGCTCGATGTAAATCATCGCTACAGCCATGGCCTCTCGCTTCGAGGTGCGTACACCTGGTCAAAGGCGCTCGACGAGGGAGATTCGCTGAATCAAACTACGGCAGGAAACGCCCCCGGCCTCGTCTCGAATCCCTATGATGTACATGCAGATTGGGGCCCAGCCACCTATGACGTCAGAAACATCGGTGTCGTCAGTGCTGTATACGTGCTGCCCTTTAGAAATGGCAAAGCCTTCGCACATGATCTGCACGGCTTCGCGAATGGCACGGTGAGCGGATGGTCAGTAAACAGCATTGTCACAATCCAGTCCGGCTTTCCGATCACCCCACAACTGAGCTACAACCCATCGAACGATGGCGATACTCGCAATCCGGTAAGGCCGTTTGTGAATCCGAACTTCCACGGGCACGTAATCAGCGGCACGCCTCAGCAGTGGTTCAATCCAGACGCCTTCCTGCCGCCTCCCGCCAATAGCGGATCCTGGGGCGATTTAAGAAGGGACTCTCTGAGAGGTCCAGGGTTGGGAACCTGGGATTTTTCCATGTTCAAAGACACCAGCATTCACGAGCGTCTGTCAGTGCAGTTTAGGGCAGAGATATTCAACTTGCTTAATCGTGCCAATTTCAATATCCCGAACCTCATCGCATTTACGCCCACTGGAGTTTCCGGCACGGCCGGCGCCATCACAAGTACATCGACCGCTTCCCGGCAAGTGCAATTTGCCTTGAAATTTCTCTGGTAGAGACCACAAGAGAACTCTTCACAATTCCATCGGCATCTTGCGCAGCCGCGTCCCCGTTGCCGAAAAAACGGCGTTGCCAATCGCCGGCGCCAGACCGACGATTCCGATTTCTCCCGCCCCGGCCGACGGAATATCCTTCCTGTCAACCAGCACCACGTCGATTTCCGGCGTGTCACTGAATCGGGGCACATGATACTGCGCAAAGTGCGGGTTCAAAATTCGTCCATCCCTGAATTGGATCGCTTCGAACATCGCCCCTCCGATCGCCTGAACCACCGCCCCCATAATCTGATTGCGAAGCCCGTTCGGATTCACGATGGCGCCGGATTCCCATGCCTCGACAATCCGACGAAGCTTGATTGTTTTGCTCTTGGGATCGACCTCAACCTCAGCGCATGTGGCAACATATCCTCCCTTTTCAACGCCGCCCGCAATGCCGAAACCGCGCTCTGCAGTCGCCTTCACGCGTCCCCATCCGAACCGCTCCGCAGCCGCCTCAAAAACGGCGCGAAGTCTGGGGTCCGTAAGATTTCTCATCCGAAATTCCAGCGGATCCAGCCCGATCTGATGCGCAAGTTCGTCCATGTGCGATTCGCGCGCAAAGTGATTGGCGGTCGCAGCCAGCCCCCGGTACGATCCCTGCCGCAACGGCGATTTCGCGGGATGATACTGGGTAACCTGATTCTCGATGTTGTACGGCGAACTGATGCCCGACGGACCGGAGTTGTAGTTGTGGCATTCCCACGCAACAAGCTTCCCCTCACGTGTTGCTCCGCTGCGAATCTCGATCCAACCCGCCGGTCTGAAATACGCCCAGGTGAACTCCTCTTCCCGTGTCCACACTAACTTCACTGGTTTGCCCGCAGCCTTGGCGAGCCGCGCAGCTTCAACCGCACACTCGCCACTGTGTTTGCCACCGTAGCCGCTTCCCATGTCGGGCATGATCACGCGAACCTTCGAGCTCGGAATGCGAAACGTCTCTGCGAGTTCATCGCGAACGCCAAACGGTCGCTGCGTCCCAGTCCAGACCGTCAGTTTGTCGCCGTTCCACTCGGCCACTGCGGCTCTCGGCTCGAGCGGCGCATGCGCGATGTATTCGACCGTGTAATGCTGTTCAAGCTTTACCTCCGCGTCGATCGCACGCGCCGCCGTTCTACCCGATCCGGTCGAATCCTGCCGAGCCCCATCTTCCGTATCCGGGTGGTTCCGCAGATAATCGAACAGCTCCCGATTCGAGATCTGCGGCGGCACATTCCACTTTGACTGAATCGCAGAAATCGCCTTCTCCGCCGTCCACGCCTCCGGCGCTGCCACTCCAATAAAATCGCCATCGCGTACCACCTTCACTCCGGTCATCTTTTCCGCCGCTCCGGCGTCTACCGAAATTAGGTTCGCATTGAATCCGCTTGGCCGCAGTACTTTGCCAAACATCATTCCTGGTCGCGCAACGTCTGAAGGATACTCATGCTTGCCGTTCACAAACTCACGACCAGCGACTTTCGGTTCAGGCGTACCCGCAATTTTCCAGTCCTTCGGTGGTGTCAGCAGCGGATCAGCCGGCATAACCTGAGTGAGCTTTTCCCCATGGGTAATTTCGCCATACGTCAGAGATTGGCCACCGCGAGGATTTGTCACGCTGCCATTGGCTGCCTTCAGGGTGGCTGGATTCACATTCCATAGGCGCGCTGCCGTTTCAACCAGCATCTGTCTCGCCGCACTTGCCATGTTCCTGAGCTGCGGACCCATTGTCGGCGTCGAGCGGCTGCCGAAGGTTCCCATATCCCAGGGCGTGAGATCGGTATCACCCATCACCATGCTGATTTCATTGAATGGAACTCGCAGCTCCTCGGCTACAAGCTGCGCCAGCGAAGTCCGAATATTCTGTCCAATTTCTACTTTGCCGGTGAAAACAGTAATTTGGCCGTTTTCATCGATATGGATCCACGCTCCGATTTCGTCGGGCAGAGCGTGCTCGCGGAACCGGCCGGACTCCTGCGCCTCACCCCACGCACCCGTGAGGCAAACCAGCAGCCCCCCGCCGCAAAGTTTCAGAAAATCGCGGCGATCGAGCCCAAACCAACCCAATCGCTCCCGAAGGCTGGGTTGCTGAATCTTCATCTCAAGTTCGTCACCGACCATGGCCGCCTCCCTGCGCGAGGCGCTGCGAAGCCCTCTTGACGGCGGCCAGGATTCGCGGATAGCTTCCGCAACGGCAGATATTGCCGTTCATGTATTGGAGAATCTCTTGGTCGCTGGGCTGAACGTGATCCCGAAGAAGCGCAGTAGCGGACATGATCATGCCGGAGGTGCAGTAGCCGCACTGCAATGCTTCCTCATCAAGAAACGCCTGCTGCACCGTGCTCAAATTTCCGTTGTGTTCGAGTCCTTCGACAGTCGTGATCGACCCTGCAATCGTCGCCGCCACTGTCCGGCAGGACCGTCTGGCTCTGCCATCGATAATTACAGTGCAGGCGCCGCATTGTCCCTCGCCACACCCATACTTTGTGCCCGTAAGCTGGAGCCGGTTGCGCAGAACTGAAAGCAGGCTCTCCCCGTCGCCGGCCTGCACGTGGAAATCCGCACCGTTCACTTTCAAAAGGACGTCGCCCATCCGACCCTCGCCACAAAACCAGAAGGTGCTCGAACCTTCCAGAATACTCCCGTGAAGAGACTCTTCGAGTCATCTCCGCGTGTTCCCCTTTTCCCAGCCAACCAGGACCCAAGTGTAAGGTGAACAATTTGTGATCAATTGCGGATTCAAAGTGACGGGTGGCGGAAAAGCGGCAAGAACTGCATTCCACATAGGGATAAGTGACAATTCCAAAGCCTTCCGAAGGGGCGAGGATAGAGTCGAGTGCCGGTCGAATGGTCACTTGAGGGAGAACGGTTATGTCGGCGTTGCACGTATTGCTTCGCGCGAAATCCGTCGCGCTCGTATTGTCGTTAGCGTCCGCTGCACTTCCGGCGCAGAATCTGGCACCCGCGATGAACGGTTCTCCTCCCGATATCCGGCAGGATGAGGTTTCGACCAGTTCTGCGGAAAAGCACCTGAAAAGTGAATTGCTGTTGGCTGGAAACTATCTCGCAGGGCGCGGCGTTCCGCGGGATCCGGCTCTGGCGGCCTACTGGTATCAAAAGGCCGCGAACGAGGGCGATCCCGGAGCGCAGACCCAATTGGGATTTTTTTATTCAAAAGGCATTGGCGTGCAAGCTGATCCTGCAGAGGCGGCGAAATGGTTTGGCCGCGCAATGGCAGGTGGATCCCAAATGGCCAAGCTTAACCTGGCCGTAATGTATCTGAAGGGTATCGGCGTTCCGCGCGATATTCACTTGGGAATTGAATTGCTGACAGAACTTGCGAAACGCAACGATCCTGGCGGAGAGTCCTACCTGGGTCTCGTCTACTATATGGGTTATGGCGTTAAGGTCGATCATTCAACCGCCGAAAAGTGGTTCTTGCGCGCCGCAAAACAGCACAACCCAGACGCTGAATACGATATGGGAACGCTCTACTCCGTTGCTTCCGGCCACGTCCACAACTTCGGGAAGGCTGCGGACTACCTGACATCAGCGGCTCAATCCGGGTACGTGCCTGCAATGCACTCGCTCGGACTGCTCCTGGTAAACCACCCGGAGGTGCCTCAGAAACCAGGTGAGGCCACCGCCATGCTTCAGAAAGCAGCAGAGGCGGGGGCGTGGCGTTCTTCGGCCATACTCGGCGTTTTGTCGCGGGATGGACGAGCCGTACCACGCGATTCTGAAGCGAGCTGCGTTTGGTTCCGCGTTGCAGCGAAGCAGGGTGGCTTGAATGCGCAGAAGCTTGTCAACGCAGACTTGGCGAGATGTGCAACTTCGGCGTCATCTTTACAGGCCGAGGAGAGCCAACGGGCTGCGGACTGGCTGCAACAGCATCCGCACGCGAATCTTTACGTATATGACAATAAGTTGCAGGAAGAGCAGTTTCCAATAGCCGAGGTTCCAATTCTGGATTTGGCTCAATCGAATTAAGGGGGTTTAGCGGAACTGACTGACGAACACAACGTGACAGGTCGGCCTTTGATCATGCACCCCGCGATCTTTTTGTCCGGGTGGGCATTGCTGGGGCTGCTTTTTTCCATTCAGGACTACGCGATGTCCCGGTCTTGGGGCTACCAAGCAAACTTCTTGCGGCTTTTCCTCGCCGAAGAAGCCTATTTCTGCCTGTGGGGCATTATTTCCTTTGCGATGTGGTGGATGCTCTGGCAGGCCCTTCGGAACGATCGTCTCAGGACGATTCTCATTTGGCTGGTCCCAGTCAGTTTGGTTGTGAGCATTTTGCAGGTGGCGCTCTGGGTTGCCATGTTCCCTCACGGTGTCTCTCCTAATCCCAAGTGGAGCTACCTGCATACCCTGAAGATCTATCTCGATGAGGAGCTGATAAATAATCTCGTTATCTTCTGGATCGCTTTCTGTATGTTCCGCGGAGTCGGCTATTACCACAAGCTCCGGGAAAAGGAATATACCGCAATGCGCCTGGAGTCGGAGCTGACAAACGCCCAGCTGCGTGCGCTGCGGATGCAGCTCAATCCACATTTTCTGTTCAACACCATGAACAGCATCTCTGGCATGATGCGGTCCGATGTGGAAGCCGCCGACCTGATGTTGGAACGAATGAGCAGCATGTTGCGTATGACGCTGGACAGGGGAGACGCAAAACTGATTCCGCTCACGGATGAACTGGAATTTATTCAGATCTATCTCTCGATCCAAAAGATACGCTTCCAGACAATCGTCCATCACTATGTCGCCATCGAACCGGAAGTGCTGGATGCTCAAGTGCCGGCGATGATTCTGCAGCCACTGGTAGAAAACGCCTATCTTCATGGAGTTGCAAAGACACAGGGGGAGGCATTCCTCGGGATTGAGGCCCAGAACCATCAAGGCCGGCTAAGGCTTTGTGTGCGGAATTCCGGACGAGGTCTGCGGCCGGGAATTGATGAGAAGAAGGGGGTCGGCATCGCAAACGTCAAAGCGCGATTGGCCCTCCACTACGGCATTGCCCAGTGTTTTGAACTGAACGAATATCCGGACGGTGAGGTGCACGCGACTCTTATGCTGCCCCTCCAATTTCGTCCGCGTCTAAGCGGCAGTAGCATTGGATACGACAATGACACTCAAAACAATAATCGCCGATGATGAGGTGCTTGCGAGGCAGAAGCTGCACCAGCTTCTGGCCGACGAAAGTGATATCAGCATTGTGGGAGAAGGCGCGACCGCGTTGGAGACGATCGACTTGGTGCAGTTCACGCATCCGGACCTTCTGTTTCTCGATATCCAGATGCCCGGAATGGATGCTTTCGATATTCTCTCGGCACTTGCTTCCGGCCCGAATGGCGCAGATCTCCCGCGTATCATTTTCACCACAGCATTCAATCAATACGCTGTGCGGGCCTTTGAGATCAATGCAGTCGATTACCTGCTGAAGCCCTATACCCGCCAGCGGCTCAAGGAAGCCGTACAGCGTGCACGCATCCAACTGGCAGTTCCGCATGAGAATGGAGTCTCTGCTTCAGCCGCAAAGAAAGACCCCCCTTATACCACCAGGATTGTCTTCAAATCGAAAGGCCGCATCTTGTTTCTTCCGGTCACCGACATACGCTGGGTAATGGCAGAAGAGAATTACATGCGGATCTGCACGGAGCGTGAGAGCCACCTGCTGCGGGAAACGATGGCACACCTGGAAGCACGATTGGACCCCGCATCGTTCATCCGGGTCCACAGGTCGACGATCGTCAACTTGCACTATGTGAAGGAAATACGAACGGATACACCGGGAGGCGAACCCTTTGTGCTGATGCGTGATGGTCAAAAATTACCGCTGAGCCGGGGGTACCGCTCTCGGATCGCGCAACTCGTAGGAGGGTGAAGCGCATTTCTCCGGATGTCGGGAGCAAATCCTCTATCGGGAGCTCGCTTACTCCGAACTTCAATTTTTAATCGATTCCGACGCTATCCTGCGCAGTTCCGGAAGAATATCTCCCAGCGGGGTGGCCGCGGCATCAGCCGTTCCCAGTGAAAAATACAGTCGGCGGTAGAGATTGAACATCCGGTTGTAAATAGCGTGCGCCCGCGGCTGAGGGGTGTAGGTCACCAGCGGAAGGCACATGCGCGACTGAGCCTCCTCGATCGAATGGAAAGCTCCGGCAGCAAGCAGCGCAAATATTCCAGAGCCGAGGCTGGTGGGAGTCCCATCCGGCACCAGCACGGGTTTGCCGAGCACATCTGCGTAAATTTGGTTGAGCACGGGATTGTTCTGCGGAATCCCGCCTGCATTGATCACCCGCTCCACCGGAACACCGTGGGTTTCCATTCGCTCGAGAATGATTCGCGTATGAAACGCCGTTCCTTCAATGGCCGCGTGGAGTTCATCCTGGGCTGTGTGGATGAGGTTCCATCCCAGAGTCACCCCACCCAACTCGGAGTTCACCAGGACGGTGCGGTCCCCATTGTCCCAACTCAACCGCAGAAGTCCGGTCTGTCCGGCGCGATATTTCTCCAGCCCCCGCGAAAGCTCGGCGACTCCCTTTCCGGCGCGTCTGGCGATGGCTTCGAAAATGTCGCCGGTCGCGGAAAGCCCCGCTTCCACTCCGGTGAATGCGGGATGAACGCTGCCCGGCACAACTCCACAGACTCCGGGGATCAGCGACGGTTTCACCTGCATGGCGATGATGCAGGTGGAGGTGCCGACAACGTTGACCACATCTCCCGTTTTGCAGCCCGCGCCGATTGCATCCCAATGCGCGTCAAATGCTCCGACAGGGATCGGGATCCCGGCACGCAGGTTCATCCTGGATGCCCACTCGGGAGCCAGATGTCCGGCCAGTTTGTCCGAAGTCAGGTACTCTCCCGCAAGCTTCTCGCGCACCCCATCGAATAACGGATCCAGCTTCGACAAAAATTTCTGCGGCGGCAATCCTCCCCATCGGGGATTCCAAAGCCACTTGTGACCCATCGCGCAGACGCTGCGCTTCACCGCATCCCACTTCCGAACGCCGGAAAGCGTGGCTGCAACCATATCGCAATTCTCAAGCGCAGTGGCAAACCTGCCGCGTTGCTCCGGATTATTACGCAGCCAGTGCAGCAGTTTTGCGAATCCCCATTCATGCGAGTACACGCCACCGCACCAATCGATCGCTTCAAGACCCTCCTGATGGGCAAGCTCCGTAATCTGCCGCGCTTCGTCTTTTGCGCGATGATCGCACCAAAGGTAGTAATCGCCGAGAGGGTTAAGCGATGCGTCGACCGGAATAACGCTCGATCCCGTGGTATCAGCGGCGATTGCTGCCACCTTAAGTCCACTCACGTTTGTCTCTTCCAGTACGCGACAGGTCGCCTGGACGAGAGATTTCATCTGATCACTGTGCGATTGCGTCGCGTAGTCGGGATCGTCGAATCTGCGATGCAGGGGGTACTCGGCGGACGCGGTGCCTAGACGTCCACGTTCGCTGTCCAGCAATGTGACGCGAACGCTGAGAGTTCCAAAGTCAATACCCGCTACGACGGCCATAAATTTCCTGGGAGTATGAAGCGTAGGCAGAGGCGGCGATCCATCGCCACGTTATTGTCCATAGCTACTTTTTTCCCCGTGCTTGCGGAAGTAGTGCAAATCCTGCAGAGCCCGCGGAATCTCGCGGCATTCAGCGTTAATGGTAAGGGTGCGATATGCCAAGCGAGCGACCAGTTCAAGTAACGCGGAGTGTTCGGCTGCTTCGAGCGGAGTCTTGCCCCAGGTGAAGGGGGCATGACCCGCAACCAGAACCGCCGGTAAGGACATCGGATCAACTCCCGCGAAACGTCGCACGATTGCCGCACCCGTATTGTGGACGTAGTCGCCGACGATATCTTCGTCACTTAATTCGTCGGTAACCGGAATTTCCCCATAAAAATAATCTGCGTGAGTGGTGCCGAGCGAAGGGATCGATTTGCCGGCCTGCGCCCAGGCGGTTGCGTGCTCGGAGTGAGTGTGGGCAACACCGCCGATGGCGGGGAATTCACGGTACAGGAAAATATGCGTTGCCAGATCAGAGGAGGGTTTAAGTGAGCCTTCAACCACTTTGCCGTGCATATCCGTCACAACCATGTGTTCGGGCCTGAGCTTTTCATAGGGAACACCGCTGGGCTTGATAACAACGAGCCCCTCACCTCGATCGATTCCGCTGGCATTCCCAAAGGTAAACATCACCAGGCCGTGCTTCACCAGCGCGAGGTTCGCTTCCAGCACCTGCTGTTTCAGTTCAGATAACATCCCTTTGCTCCAGATCACACGCCTTCACCAATATAACCAAAGCCTGAGACTCGCCCATGCTGGCCCCCGCATTGATGATTCGCGCATAATACTGAGGCGTGGCAATGGTGCCTGAATCCTCGATCTCCATCCATAGAGCAGCATCCCGTCTTCTGATGGGCCGGAAAGCCGCGGCCGATATAGCAGCCGAAGTGCGACGCCGGCTAGCAGCGCAATCTAAAGTGCGGATGATATTTGCTGCCGCCCCCAGCCAGGCCGAGATGCTCGCCAGCCTTATCGAACAGCCCAAAATCGATTGGTCCCGTATGATCGCTTTTCACATGGATGAGTATCTTGGTTTACCGCCCGATGCGCCGCAGCGCTTCGGTCTGTGGCTGCGCCGCGCGATTTTCGATCGTCTGCCTTTTGCCGCCGTTCACCTGATTGAACCTGGAGACGATCCAAGTGATTCTGATGTTGCCGCGAAACAGTATGCCGCGAAGCTTGCCGAAGCGCCCATCGATATCGTGTGTTTGGGAATTGGAGTGAACGGTCATCTCGCATTCAACGATCCGCCTGCCGATCTGAACGATCCTTCCGCAGTGAAGATAGTGCAGCTTGACGAAATATGCCGCAAACAGCAGGTCGACGACGGAGGTTTTCGCCGCATCGAAGACGTTCCGTTGTACGCCATCACGCTGACCGTTCCTCGTCTGCTTGCCGCCGGCCGACTGTTTTGCTGCGTCCCCGGTCGAAGCAAGCGCGAGGCCGTTCGCCGTACTCTCTTCGACCCGATTGGCCCGGATTGTCCCGCAACCGCGCTGCGACTCCATCCCAATTGCGCGATATATCTTGACCGCGAATCCGCGCCGGAGGATATGCCGACTCAGGATTGACGCTCGATCAGCATGAGGTATTTGGCCTCTGTTCCGCAACGCCAACGGTTCGCTGCGCGTCTTACGACTCATGGCTGACCAAGCGTCGCCGCAGGCTGGCCCTCCAGCATCAGAGCGAGCGAGCCTGTTGCGCTCCTTCGGCCTCGGCATCATTACTGGAGCAGCGGACGATGATTGCTCCGCCGTTGGAACCTATTCGCAAGCCGGCGCCGCATTCGGATACTCGCTGCTGTGGACCGCCCCGTTTCTATTGCCGATGATGGTGACCGTCGTCTACCTATCATCGAAGCTTGGCCAAGTCACTGGTCAGGGCCTCTTCTCGGCGATACGCAGCAACTACTCGCGAACATTTCTTTATCTGACGCTTGTGGGCGTGGTCATCGGCAACACCATTGAGGCCGGCGCCGATATCGGTGGCATTGCGGCGGCGCTGCAGCTTGTTATTCCGCTTCGGCATGCAGTGCTGGTGGCGGCTGTCGCGCTGCTTTCGCTTGCTCTGCAAATATGGGGATCGTATCGCCTCATCTCCAACATCTTCCGCGGCCTGGCGCTTTCGTTATTGGCCTATGTCGTGTCCATGATCCTGGCCCATCCTGACTTGCACCAGGTTCTTCACTCCTTCTTTCATCCAGCGATCAAGCTTGATTCGAACACCCTGGCTATTCTCGTCGCTATGATCGGCACTTCGCTCTCGGCGTATCTATTTACATGGCAATCAAACGAGGAAGTGGAGGAGAAAATAGCCGCCGGGAAAGTTCGGCTTCGGCAACGCCGCGGCACTACAGAGTGCCGGCTTCGCAAGACCTTGCTTGATGTTTTCTTTGGAATGTTCTTCTCCGCGTTGGTGATGTACTCCATCATTATTGCGACAGCCGCTACGTTGTTCGCCTCCGGTAGGCACACCATCGAAACAGCCGCCGACGCCGCAAAGGCGCTCACGCCTTTGGCCGGGCATGCCGCCAGCCTGCTGTTTACGTTCGGCATCGTCGGCGTGGGCTTTCTCGCACTGCCGGTGATGACCACCGGGGCCGCCTACGACGTCTGCCAGAGCTTCGAGTGCAGAAACGGCTTGCACCTGAGGTTTCGTGACGGCAAGGCATTCTACGGATCGATTGCCGGAATAATGTTCGCGGCGGCGGCAATGAATTTCTTAGGAATCAATCCAATGAAGGCGCTGGTGTTCGCCGGAATCGTGCAGGGCTTTTCGACTCCGCCGCTCATGCTCCTCATTGTGCTGATGACGAACAAGCGGCGCATCGTGGGAGACAAGATCAATTCCTTCCCGGTCAATCTGCTGGGATGGGCCACAACTGCAATTCTCTTCGCAGCGTCGCTGGCGCTGTTATGGACGTGGGCCGCGCACTGGCTGGGGAAATAGGCGACCCGGCGAACAACCTCCTGAAAAATGCTCTCCTCCGGTGACAACCGCAAGCTTTGCGGTGGCTCCAGCTACAAACGCCGCTGCCCCGATGGATGTTTTTTCTTCGCGCTCGGCAACAGCAGTTGTCTGCATGCGAATCATAGAAAATAAGCCCGCACGTCCGTAGTGAATGCCTGAACGAGCAATTTTGCTTCCTCCATCCGAAAGGCTGGTTCCCGTGCGCTATTCTCGTGAAAATTTCTCGCAACGTTCGTCCCTTCAGCCCATTGCTGAATCGCCATTGATGCTGACTGCCGGCCTGATTGGTGCGTACGGCCTCATCCGCAGAAACCCAGGCCTGGTCGCGACCGCCACGCTCGGCGCCGTCGGAATGCTGGCCTGGAAGCAGAACGCTGAGTCCGCTCAGACCAGGGAGAGCAAGGGGTTTGATGCGGTCGCCAGTTTCGCCATCCGCTGTTCGGCTGAGCGCGCTTACCGGCTGTGGCGTGATTTCGAAAACTTGCCCAGATTCATGCGCCACCTCCACTCCGTTACTACCGGCGCGGGGGGCCAGTCCCGATGGACCGCGGTTGGCCCATTGAACTCCAGAATCAGTTGGAACGCCGAGATCGTTGACGACGTTCCGAATGAAAGAATCACCTGGCGTTCTTTGCCAGGCTCGCAGGTCGAGAACCGCGGCTCCATCGACTTCCTGCCCGGCGCGCGCGAGGGCTCGATCATCGCCAACTTGAGAATGCAATATGTTCCTCCCGGCGGCGCGCTCGGTAAAGCATTCGCAACTTTCTTCGGCAAGAACCCGGAGTTCGCTGTTCGCGAGGATCTGCGCCGCTTCAAGTCCCTTCTGGAAGCGGGCGAGATGCCGACCACCGTTGGGCAGACCCATGGGCCGCGCGGTATCCACGGCCATTTGCTGCATATGCTGCTGCGGGAAACGTCGAACATGCCTTCACCCGAGCTGCCTGAAACCATGCGCCGCACCGCCTGAGATCTGCCGCGGCATATCGGCACGCCCACATTTAATCAGAGGAGATTCTATGAAAGCCGTTTGCTGGATGGGCAAAGAAAAGATGCAGGTGCATGACGTCCCTGATCCAAAGCTATTGAACCCGCGTGACGCAATCGTGCGCGTCACCAGCACTTGCATCTGCGGGTCTGATCTGCACCTGTACGACGGGCTGGTGCCCACAATCGCGCAGGGCGACATTCTCGGACATGAGTTCATGGGCGAAGTCGTGGAGACCGGGCCGGGTGTTGATCGCGAAAAGCTCAAGGTAGGCGACCGCGTCGTTGTGCCGTTCACCATTGCCTGCGGACATTGCCAATCGTGCGAGGAGCAGCTCTGGTCCCTGTGCGACAACTCCAATCCCAATGCCTGGGTGGCCGAAAAGCTAATGGGTTATTCGCCCTCCGGCCTCTTCGGATACACGCATATGTTGGGCGGCTACGCAGGTGGACAGGCGCAGTATGCGCGTGTGCCATACGCGGATGTAGGCCCACTCAAAGTGCCGTCCGGTTTGCCGGATGAGAAGGTCGTTTTCTTGTCCGACATCTTTCCAACCGGGTACATGGGCGCGGAAAACTGCAACATCAAGTCCGGCGATACGGTCGCGATTTGGGGTTGCGGTCCGGTCGGTCAATTCGCCATCCGTAGCGCCTTCATGCTTGGTGCGGGCCGGGTGATCGCAATTGACCGCGTGCCCGAGAGGTTGCAAATGGCGCGCGAAGGCGGTGCCGAAACCCTGAACTTCGACGAGGTTGATGTTCTGGACGCGCTGCGCGAAATGACGGGCAATCATGGACCGGACTCCTGCATGGACGCAGTCGGCATGGAGGCGTGGGGACATGGAGTGCAGTTTATGTACGATCGCGCGAAGCAGAAAATGCGCATGGTCCAGGACCGGGTCGTCGTGCTCCGGCAATGCATCATGGCCTGTAAAAAAGGTGGAACGGTTTCGGTTCCTGGGGTCTACGCCGGCTTCGACGACAAGATTCCCTTGGGCGCGTTTATGAACAAGGCGCTCATCTTCAAAACCGGACAAACCCATATGATGCGCTACATGAAGCCGCTGCTGGAACGAATTGAGAACGGAGAGATTGATCCTGAATTCGTAATCAGTCACCGCGTGTCCATCAACGAAGCGCCAGAGGCATATCGCATGTTCCGGGACAAGCAGGACCACTGCACGAAGGTGGTTCTCGACCCCTGGGCGGAAGCCAAGGCCGCATAACGGCATATTGGACGTGGCAGATTCCGTGCCACAAAAAAACCGGGCGCTGTCAGTTGCAGCGCCCGGTGCGGGCGAAGCGGGGATTGGACGACCCGCTATTGCACGCGTAATGCGATTGATACTTTGGCTGTCTGGCTCCCGGCGACTGCCGTAATTGCTACAGTGCTGTTGCCGGTAGGTGTTCCGGGGTTCGTATTTCCCGAACCGCCGCCTGAGCCCGAACCGCCGGCTGACCCCGAACCACCGCCTGAGCCCGATCCACCACCTGAACCTGACCCACCGCCTGAACCCGAACCGCCGCTGCCCGATCCGGATGTTCCCGAACCACCGCCGGAGCCCGAACCACCGCCCGAGCCCGAACCGCCTCCTGAGCCCGAACCTCCGCCTGAGCCGGATGTTCCCGAACCGCCGCCGCTGCCCGAGCCTGAAGTCCCCGAACCGCCGCTGCCGGACGTCCCCGAGCCGCCGCCAGAACCGCTGCCCGATGTTCCCGAGCCACCGCTGCCGGAACCCGAAGATCCCGTACTCGTTCCACCGCTCGCTTGAGCGATGATTTGTCCATTGCCGGGAGATACGCCGCACGCTGTCATGCCCAATCCGCAATAAACCATCACAATCAGGGAAAGCATTCTCGTCCACTGGGCATAACGCTTACGGGATGTGAAGAGCGCGAAGAGCGCAATCGCTCCGGGGAATGCAAAGGCGTACTCAAAATTTGTGCGCTTCTGCGTGGGCCCCGGTGTGAGCTGCGCGGTGGACGACGACGGGGCCGTCGTGGTGATCCGCAAAGAAGCGGTCCCGGAAGCTCCCGATCCTGTGAGCTTGCCGAAAACGCACTTAGCTCCGGCCGGCAATCCGCTGCAGGAGAATTTAATGAGATTGTTTGTGAAATGCACAAGCGCCAATACGGTGGTGCCCGCAGCGCCTGGCGCAGAGATGGAAATGTTGGAAGGTTGCGCTGAAATCGATGCTGACGCCGGTTTGGGAGTTGTGGGAGGTGCCTGCGTTCCCGGCGTTATTCCAACCCACACGGTTATTGTGTGTACTCTGCTGCCGCTGGTGGCGTAGATCGTTACCGCAGCTCTTTGCGATGTTGCATTCGAATACGCGGTGAGCGTAACCGCGGAGTTGCCGCTGACCAGCGTGGACGGATTAAAGGACGCGCTGACCCCGGTAGGCAGGCCCGGCGCGGAGAGCGTCACCGTTCCCATGCCGAAGGATTTCACCTGGAGAGGAATGGTTATGTTCCCACCTGACATGGTGTAGCTGGAGACATAGGACGTGGCGTTGTGGGCATATATATTGAAGTCCGGATAAGCTACGGCGGGGACGTCGCAGCCGCTCTGCGCCGCGGACGACAACTGCCATGAGGATGTGGCGTCATTTGCGATGCTTTGCCAGCCCGCAAAGTCCAGATGTTTCCCGTTCGAAAGTCCAAACGCATTCGGGTTTGACGCGTTAAACCAATCGTTATTCGAAGACTGCATGCTGTCGATGAACTTCGACCAGTCATTGCCGGACAGGTAGGTGTTGAACACGTATTGATTGGAGCCCACGCCGGTGAAGGAGTTGTTCTCAATCTTCGTGTCTGACGTGAAGACATTCGTCTCCGTTCCGGTCTCAAGGTTTAATACCAGTCTGCCGCCTGCATTGCCGGAGAGGTAAACCTGGCCGTTCTGATTCCTGAGTGGGCTGCCGTTGCCATAGAAATGGTTATTTTTAATCGTGACGCCGGCGCTGTTGATCAGGTTAACGCCCACTTCTCCCCCGCACAGGCTGCTGTTCTCAAGGGTGATCGGGCCTTGGTTGGCTTCGAGCTGCAGATTGCCCAGCAGATTTCCTGTGAGCTCGGCCCCGGTCACCGTCACGTTCATGTCATCCGTGTCGAACCAGAGTCCCTGTGCGCCGTTGTTATACGACCGTTGGCCGCTCACTGTTGCGGTGTGCGCGTGCATGAGCTTGGTGCCGCCCTGCGCATAGTCATAAAAACCGATCATTTCACCGCGCCAGTTGTTGTAGTCCGACTCGTTATTCGAGTAGAGGGCATTCTTGTTCCCAAAGCTGCTGTATCCCACCGCGCCGTTGTAATTGGCGACCAGATTCTGAATCGTGACGTCACTGGATTCGTTGACAGCAAGGCCGCTCCAGTTGTTCCAGTTCGCCTGCACATTCTCAACCAGAACATTGGAGCTGCTGCCGATCGTCGCGCTCGCCTCATTCATGCAGGAGGCGGCATGTTGAAAGACCAGGTTATTGAAAACGACGTTCTGAAGTGCGTCCGCGCTTAAGGTAGCCCTGCGTGCAGAGATCTCCACCTGAGCGCTGTTCATATTCGTTCCCGAGGGCGGATCTACCATCACTTCACCGCCAGGGCTATTCACATAGAAGGTGCCCGCGACCAGCGCTGAGCTCGACATAACCTGCGTAAGTGGAGTGCCATTCAGAAAGACCATCTCGTTTGCGCGGATGATCGGCGGCATTCCGGTATACCAGCCGTCCGGCAGCGGGCAACCGTCCACAGTATCCGTCCAGGGATATGTCCATGTGCCGTCGCCGTTCTCAGAACCATTCGCGAGCACATCGGCGCCGTCAATATATACGGTGCCCGAGGATCCCTCCACCGTGATAGGCGCGGAGGTCTTTGAAAAAATCATCGTGACCGTCTCGCGGTACACGCCCGGCGCAATGGATACCACAGTAGCAATTCCGGATCGATTGTTCGAAAGCGCCTTTTTTACTCCTGCCTGAATCGTCTTGAAAGGTTGCGACGATGAGCCCGGGTTCGAATCCGATCCCGATTGCCCGTCTACGTAAACATAAGAGCCTTGGCCGCCCACTACTGTCGCCTGGGCCACGGCGCGATCGCACATTGGTGCGATGACTAAAAGCATAAGAATGAAAAGATTTTTTTTGAGCATCTGTCACACTTCTTCTTTTGTGTTTGTGCTTTTCAAAAATTGGCGGTCGAGCATCACGGCATGCTTTGCGCCTGGTCTTTTCCGAAAAACGTTCGTTTACCTGTTGCCGTACCCGCAGTGAATGTGTAGCCCCGGTGACCTTGGTCACTTGGCTCTCGCTGCGGTGCGAGTGCGACGCGTATATGCGATTTAGCCGGCTCTTTCAAAGAGACCGGCAACAAGTCAGAAGAAGTGGACAGGCGTTGAGTCCACTGAAAAAGCACAAGCGTGCGAATCTGCCTTTTGAAGGCATAGTGCTCCACGGCGGGAGCGTAATCGAGTGCGATTGTTTTAATTAATTTGTGGGGCTATCTTGAACGCGTGGTTCGTCACAGGCAACGAAATCCTGAAACAACAGCGTTACTTTTGATAAGTGGTGGCCCGTTGCGGGAAATACATTACTTACGTGTGATCAGTAATGTGGACAGGCTTTAAGTAGTGTGAGAGGAATGTGCGATTTGCGGAGATAAAAGCTAGGGGAATGAAGGCGTTGCTACGCCATCTCCGCGCCCGTCTCACCCGAGACCGATTCCGCAAAGCGATAGCCGATGTAGGCGTCGGTCAGCAAATATTTCGGATTGGCCGGATCGTCCTCAATCTTCTTGCGCAACTGCCGAACGAAGGTTCGCAGGTAATCGATTTCCTGGCGATAACTCGCGCCCCATACAGAAGTCAGCAGACGCCCATAAGTCACCGCCCGGCCGGCATTCGTCATCAGGTAATAGAGAATGTCGTATTCCTTGCGCGTAAGGTGAATATCTTTGCCGTCTTTGGATACAGAGCGGCGGCTTGGAAGCACTCGGATCGCTCCGATAGTTACCGGCGCATCCAGCGGCCTCTCCGGAGCCTGCGCGCGCCGGACCGCCGAGCGTATGCGCGCAATGCATTCGCGAATGCTGAATGGCTTGGTGATGTAATCGTCCGCGCCGCACTCCAGTGACGCCACCTTGTCCTGCTCCTCGTCGCGCACCGTCAGCATCAGGATAGGAAGCCGCGGGTAGGAAGCGCGCAGCCGCAATAGTGTCTTCATACCGCCAACGCCCGGCATATTCATGTCCAGCAGCACGGCATCGAAGTCGTTCGCGAGAGCAAGCTGCAGCGCCTCCTCTCCGCGGGAAGCCTCAATCGTCTGCAGCCCAAGCGCATTCAGAGAAGTTCGCAACGCGCGGCGAATCGCGGCGTCGTCATCCACCAGCAAGATCCGCAACGCCTCGCTCATTGCGGTTGCGCCCCTTGCAAAGCTACAGGCAGAGAAGCGAAAAACGTAGTCCCATGGCGCGGGTCGCTCGTCACCCACACGTCGCCTCCATGCGCCTGCGCAGCGTGTTTCGCAATGGAAAGGCCAATACCTGTCCCCGGCGCATGATTCAGGATGCTGGAGGAGCGGAAGTACCGGTCAAAGACCCGTTCCCGATCTGTCTCCGGAATAGCAGGTCCCCGATTGTGCACCGACAAGAGGATCGCGGAGCTCTGCTCCGCAGCCTTGATCGTGACCGTAGTTCCGGCGCTCGCGTACTTGCCCGCGTTGTCCACCAATTGCGTAAGCATCGCTCCCAGCAATTCGCGATCGCCGACTACGGATATGTCATCCGGCGAGAGCACAATATTGACGAACAGGCTGGACAAATTCTCCCGCGAACTAGCGACTACATCGTCAATCAGTGGAGCAATCGCCACTGGCTCCGCGTGGAGCGCCAGGTCATGCGCCTCCAGACGAGCGGTTTTCAGCAGCCGCGTGGTCAGCGTGTTCAGCAGGTGCGCCTGTTCACCGATCAGCGATATAAGCGCCGCCTGCGCTGGGGTCAGATTTCCCATCTCCGAAAGTCCGCTGCTCGCCGCCTGAATGGCGGTAAGCGGCGTCTTGTAGGCGTGGGCTAGGCTGTCAAGCACGGTAGTACGCAGCCGCTCGGTCTGGCGCGCAATTTCCGTACGCGTTTCGTTCGCCAGAGCATGGTAGCGGTCAAAGGTAATCGCAATCAGTGAAGGAAGGGCGTTGCTGACGCCTTCGCCGATTTCTCCCCTGAGCAGCAACGCTCCTATGGGCAGATTGCCGATGCGAAGTACTCGGCACACCAGGCCAATCTCGGGATTATCGCGCACCGTCTCAAAAAAATAGACGTTCCGGACGGCATTCTCAGTCTCGGCAAAGCTCTCTCCTGCGCTGTAGACCTCGTTCAGGTCGGCGTCGAAGATCGCTGCTGCATTCAGTTCGAAAATGGACTGGACAAGAGCGGCGAGCTGCGGACCGGGCTTCTGATGAAGATCGAGCAGGGAAGTGCTGCGAGTAAAATCGCACAGCTTTTCGAGATCGTCGGCTCTCGACCGCACCGCATTCATCGCGGCATCCTCTGATTGCCGGGAGAGCGTCGCTGGTTTCTTCTGAAGGCGCTTATGCTGCACGTAGGCTGTCCTGTCCAGTCTGCGGGCGAGTGCTGGGTGCAATTTTTCGAAAAAGGGCGCTGCGGGCCTTTGTTGCTGTCCGAGCCTGATGTCAGGCGCTTGTTCTTATTTCCTCTGGAGCATGTGGAGCACAAAATAATGCAGCTGTAGCAGTGATTGTCTCAAGTTTGCATGATGCCTCCCCAAACTTCAATGTGTTTTTCAAAATGTCGGGCTGCCTGTGGAAATTAAGCCGCAAAATCTTACGAAATCTTCATGGATTCCTTATGTGTAATTTGCGTTCATGTATCTACCGTGAAAAAAACTTCTGCGGTGCCCGAATCTACGCCGGTGTGTTGGCGAATCCACTCTTTCGGAGGGCCGATCTTGACGCATTTGAAAACACAGGGCTTATTCTGCGGCCTGGCAGTGGCTATCCTTTGTCTTACCGTCTCCGCAACAGCTCCGGCGCAGAGCACCGCTTCTGCGGCCGCCTCACCCACAGCAGCACAGGCATCAACTCCGCCGCCATCCTCCGCCGCTCCCGCGGCTTCGTCCACCTGGAGCGTAGGCGGAATCGACTTCAGCGGATTCCTCGACGGCTATTACAGCTATAACGGCAATCGACCCGGCAATGCCGCGAATGGACAAGTCAATGACCTCTACAATCTCGACGACAAGACTGACCAGTTCAGCCTGCAGGCCGCCAAACTCACGCTGAACCATGATCCCGATCCTATCGGTGTTCATGCCGACCTGGTCTTCGGACGTACGAATGTCATTATTCATCCGGCCACCGACAAAGACACTGACAATTATCTTGAGCAGGCTTACATCAGCCTAAAGCCCCCCAGGTGGCATGGCTCAGAGCTGGACTTCGGCCAATTCGTCACCTCCGCTGGCGCAGAAGTAATTGAATCGAAGGACAATTGGAATTACTCGCGATCCCTTTTGTTTTCCTGGGCGATTCCTTTCTATCATTTCGGGCTGCGCAGCTCGCTGCCCGTCACCAAAGCCTGGACAGTCGGCCTGCAGGTGGTGAACGGATGGAACGATGTCGTGGCGAATAATGGCGGCGTCACCCTTGGGCTGACCAGCGCGTATGTCAAGCCCAAATACACTTGGAACCTCAACTATTACACCGGCCCTTCAAACACAGACACGCAAAACGGCTATCGCAATCTGATCGACACCACTCTTCTGCTGACGCCCACTGCAAAATTCAGCGCGTACATCAATTACGACTATGGACAAAACAAGATTCCCTCCTCCACGATCGATGTGGACGGCGTCACCGCACTTTTCCCTTCAGATTCCCCGCACTGGGAAGGCATAGCCTTCGCGGCGCACGAACAAATGAATCTTCACTCGTCGTTCACCGGCCGCTACGAATACTTCACCGACAACCAGGGCTTTATGACTGGCGCTGCGCAAAATGTGCAGGAGGCCACCGCGACCTACGAATATAAATGGACCGAAGGGTGGCTCACGCGGGTGGAGTATCGCCACGACTGGTCAAACGTGGAGTTCTTTCATAAGGGAGATACTGAAAAGGTGGATGCGCAGTCGACGCTCACTGTCGGAGTCGTCGCTTTCTTCGGCCCGAAGCGTTGATTGTCCGGCCGAAGCGTTGAGGAGGGCCCGAGGCGTTGAGGAGGTAGGCGGAAGCTGAGTCGGAGAAATCGGCGGCCCGATCTTGCGCGAGCGTATCCTGAAGTGGCCGCCTTCCATCGGTGAAGCCGGGAGTTTCCTCCAAAGACACGCTCGTGACCATTCGCATTCGCCCGCACCACTTGCTCTGCATGCTCACCTTCGTGGGGCGGGGATATTCGCCGCAGTTCGTCTCGAACTTGGAGCGAATCGCGCGCCGGATCGCCTCCGGAAACGAGACAGTCCAGATAATCCTGGGCCCCGATGACGTTTGCGAACCCTTGCTGGCCGACTCTGAATGCCACTGCCGAGGCGCCAGCGTAAGCGAACGCGACCGTCTCGCGATCGAGGCACTGAGCGATTTGCTCGCTCAACCCGTGTGCGAAAATGAAACGCTTCGGCTCGACTCAACTACGCTCACTCGCTTGAGGGCGGCATTCGCGGCGGGCACAATCCGCAAAGCATGCGAAGGCTGCCAGTGGGTTCCGCTCTGCGACGAAATCGCAAAAAACGGATTCAGCGGAACCGTATTATTTTGCGGAGATCCAACGCAGCGATAATTTTCTCCCCGGCGACGCTGCCCTGCACTCATTTCTCTGTAGCAAACAGACAAGGGCAACCTTCTCGTTGCCCTCGGTCTGAGTCGAATTTAGCTTGTGTTAAGCTGCAGCCGCCGCGCTCGAGTTGGTCCGCTGGGCAATCGACGTGAGGAGTTCGTCTGCATGTTTCTCTTCATCCAAGGTTTGCTGCAGCAGCCCGACATGCCTTGAATGGCCTAGAATCCTCGCCCAGTCTCGCGCCGAACCATACGAGGCGATCTCGTAGTGCTCGATCTTCTGCGCGGATGCGATCAGGCCGGCGTCACGCACCGCGCCCTCTTGCGATTCCTTCACGATGTTGTCGCCCGCGCCGATAAGAGCCGTGACGATTGGATCCTTCTTGTCGTCAACCTCTCCCTTCAGGTCGCGAATCATCTCTTCCAGGCGAGTCACATGGACCTCGGTTTCCTGGAGGTGAGACTGAAATGCCTGCTTGAGCTGTTGGTCCTTGCTGTGCGTGATCATGCTCTTCAATCCCTTGACGATCTGGTTTTCGGTGGAGAGAAGGTAACGGAGCTGAAGAGAGTAGAGCGATTCAAAGTTCTTGATGTCATTTGGTGTGAGTAGACCCATTTGGAACCTCGGAGGAGGTAGTTACCTCCCTGTTCAATAGGAGAGGATCGCTGGACTTTGGGTTGGCCAAAATATCCACGCAATCGCGCCGATTTCCTGGCTTCGTCCGGTGGAAATCTTTATCGCGCGTGGCCCCCTCGCGGGGCTGCCGCGTCACATTCCTGCATCTACTTTCCCCATCGGGAAGCAGGCACAGAGCTACATGCTACTCGTGTCTCAATCGGCAACTATTCGAACCATGCAACCGTGCCGCGCTCGAGCACCGGAATGCGAAATTCGACCTCATCGGACGAGACAGTTCCGTGGATCACGGATTCGGTTCCGAGGAAGGGAAGAAGATGCAAGGTATGTCCAAGCGCTCCCGGCGCAAGCACCTGGATATCGTGCTGCGGCGTTGGGTCGAGATTTTCTCCCGCTCGAATTCCGTCGAAATTTGCCAAGAAGAGAAACGTTCTACCGCCGAGGCGCGCCTCATGCACGACTACGTTCTTCGACGCGCTCACCTGAACGCCTGACTGTGTGGCGATCGCATGGAGCAGGCGAGGCGCGCTGGAGGGCTCCGACGTCGGAAAATCCTTCTCTGCCGCCTTCAGGTAGCGAACTTCAGTACCGCCGGAAAACTCGACGCTGTTTGCCAGTTTTCGCAGTCGGTTTTCCACTCTGCCGGTGAGCACGATACGACCGCCCGCATTCGCGTAATGTCGGAAGCCGGATACTTCCTCGTCGCTCGCAATGCGTACATCGGGCAGCACCAGAACCTTGCCGTGGAACTGCGCAAGCGTCCGGGGCGTCACGATCCTGAACTGCACGTGATTTTGAAGTAACAACAGCAGGACTCCGCGGTAGGCATCGATAAACTCGGTTGGATAAAGATTTCTGGTTTCGTCGGAGAAGTAAACGCCGGTTTCACCCACCGGCTCGCGCACCGCGCCAAATATGTCTTCGTGCGCTGCAATCCAGTGGAATATTTCTACGCGCGTCGGCATGTCATTGGAGCCGGACATCACATGACCGCGGACGTCCCAGAAATTGGCACCGGCCATCAGCTCCGACATCGCCAGCATAAGCATGGCCTCGCGCGGTTTGACGTTGCGGGCGCCGTCCCACGAGTAGTTCAATATCCAGGTCGGTTTTTCTCCGGCAAAGGCGCGGAAGCTGCGCATGCCGATCTGGTACATAAACCAGTCAAAGGGCGCACGCGAGGCGGCAGTGTGGTCGTCTCCATCGCCGAATTCGTATTCGTGAGCGATCGCGTCGACCAGCGGATAAAGCTGGTACACGTCGGCTCCGACACGCGGCACGGCCTCTTCGATCCCAGGATAGATCTCCGGGATAATGGAAATCGAGGGATTCACTGCAACGGCGTTTCTGCGGATTTCGGCGAGGAAATCGTCGATCGTCCGGATTCGAAAGTCGACCCATTTTCTGAACCCGGGATCTTCCGGATCGCCCAGCTTGATGTCTTTGCGCGCATCCAGCCCGGTTTGTTTGCGGAAGGCGTCTACAGTGGATTGATCGAAGCTCGCCCAACTATTTTCCCAGCCGGTGAAGTGGGTCATCCAGTACGGAATGTCCACGTAGATGCCGTCAATTCTGGTACCGGCGATCTGTCTAACGCGCTGCATGTACAGCCGTCGCCAATCCTGCGCATAGGGACTTACCCACACGTCCTCTTCACCCGGCGCGATCCAAAAAGCGGCCTTGGAGTTGAAGATTGCCGGCTCTCCGGTAATTTTTCTCTGCAGCCATCCGGGATGTTCTTTGGCAAGCGTGTGCGGCCCGTCCGCGTTTGTTGAAATGCATTCCAATCCCGCGATGTAGACGAAGGCCTTGTTATTGGAATCATGCGCTGCGGTCGCCGCCCGGCGAATCGCGTCGAGCTTCTGTGTCGGATCGAGCAGCGACTCATAACGTCCGGGAATGTCGTTATCGACCTCGATTCCATACACGCCGCTTTCTGTCGCCTGCTGTGTGATTTGGGCCGCATTCGTGGGGGTCAGTGGATAAGCCGCGATGCGAACGCGGCGAAGCCAGACGCGCGCGGTTCCATCAAACTTTTGCGCGAACAAACCGCCGGTGATCAGCGCTGCGAGAGCCACAGCAATCCACGGCATGCGGGAAAACCAGGAACGGCCCGAGCCCATATCTACTCCACCATATTGCTGGTCGATACCAAGCAGAAAACATCAGCAGAGGGAGAACCCTCGCCTTGTTCAAAACTGATAGCGCGCGCCGAACTGCAGGTGGCGCGGATTGTACCCAGCCGCGGTGGAGCTGACGATTCCGAAGGATGGGTCTTCAAAATCGAAGGCTGGGAAGGCGAATCGCGGCGTGTTAGTGAAATTGAAGAGATCAAGGTGGAGCTCAAGCGGGCTCTCGTGCCGCAGGATGAGAGATTTCATAAACGAGACGTCGAAGTTGCGGATGCTGTCGCCGCGAATGTTCGAGGAATAACGTGGCGCATTGCCGGGCTGCTGGTCGCCGGGATCGGCAAAGCATCCGGCGTTGAGGTAGGGCTGCTGAGTGAAGGCAGCCCTATGCATGCTGATCCCCGTCAGCTCCTGGCTGCAGACCACATCGGGGCGCTGGTTGCCGTCCGCGATCCGCGGGTTGGCCATCGAAATGGGCATGGGCGTACCCGTCTGATAGGTAAAGATCGTGGAACCCTGCCAACCGCCAACCACGTCGTCCATCACGCGATTCATATTGGAGCCGATCAGCTTCCCCCGCCCGACGGGCGAGTCTGCGACGATCGCCGCCACTAGGCGATTGGTTGCGTCGTTCGCGCTCACCGACCATTCGGCTTTTAGATTGTCGAACTCCTGAGGATCGCCGCTGTCGAGATTTCCGACAAAAGCATTAAAGCCGGCGGAAGAATCGTCTTCAAGTTTGGACCACGTGTAGTTGCCCTCGAACGAGACGTACTGGCTCTCGCGCTTCTGGAAGCGCACCTGCAGGGCGTTATACCAGGAGCTGGCAATCAGCTTTGGCAAACCGGAAAACGTTCCATCGAACTGAGGAAAGGGACGCAGCAGGTTGATGAAAGGAATCTGAGGCAGCCCATAGCGCGACTCTGGCTCGTTGAAGATTGCAGTTGGACCGCTGAACATCGACTGGAACGGATTATCGACCAGCGCGTTGAGCTGGTCGCTGGTGTACTGGCGTCGCACCGATGAAGGAATGAAGTTGCGATTGCTGGTGCTGTTGTAACCGCCCCACGGCAGGTGCGTGGAACGGTTGGCGGAATAGTCTACGCCGATTACCGTCTTCCATCCGATGTCGCGTTGCACGCCCAGGTTCCATTGATATACCTCAGCGTTGCGGGCGGTTTGGGTGTCCAGATTGTTGCCATTGGAAAGCCCCCAATTAGCGAGCTTGCCGTACTTTGTCCCCTCGGGCTGCTCGATACCGGCGGGAAACGGATTCTCGAGCGTAGCGTAACGAGTCTGAAAATTATCGAGCGTGAAGAAGACAGGTGGATTGGCGCTGAACGCCGTGCCGGGGTACTGGAAATTGGTCGCCACGTTCATGCCGTAGTAAACGCCGACGCCGCCGCGGAAGACCGTCTTATCATTCAGCTGGTAGGCCAGCCCGATGCGGGGAGCGAAGTTGTTGCGGTCGACAGGAATGGTGCGGTGGGCGTCGCTTGCGAAGACAGTCGTTCCCAGCAGGTCGTTGCTCAGTCCGGGAATCGCAATACCGCTGCTCCCGGTAAAATCGCTGAACTGGCTGCGATCGTGGCGCTCCGTGTAAGGGCTGCTCCACTCATAGCGAATGCCGAGGTTGAGGCTCAGCTTCTGGGTGGCCTTCCAATTATCGAGAGCGTAGAACGCGGTCTCTCGAGAGAGGTCCTCCACCGGCGGCAGAACGTTGATGCCGCCCGAGTCGCCGTAGCCGATGAGAATATTCGCGAAGGAATTTCCCTGGACGCCGCCTTGCGTGTCGAAGGGTGTAGATGCCGTTACTTCAGGATCGAAACTGAAAAAACCGGTGGGATAGTTTGGCTGGAAGAAGTTGTTATAGAAAAGTCGCTGCTCGCCTCCGAATTTGAAGCTGTGGGAACCATGGGTCCACGAGAATGAGGAGTTATAGTCCAGCAGCGTATGGGCGAAGCGCGTGTCGACACAGCACTGGCTGTTGAGAGGCGTAAAGCGTGAATAATCTCCGTTGGAGTTCGGCAGGAACGACGGCATGCGCGGGATCCCGTTGGCCGCAACGAGATACGAAGGAAATCCCAAACTCGTCGGATCGGGAGTCTTGCTGAACGAGGGTTGAGAGACACGATCGATTCCGAAATGACTCACCCAGATCGTGTTTGGCGTGGGAACGAAGGTGTACTCCAGGCCGTCGTTATAAAAGTCGCCGACGAAATTTATCCCATCGTTAAATATGTCGTCAAAGAAAAGACTGGGCGTGCTGCCGTTGTTGTGGTTCTGGCTGTAACGGGCGCTTATTTTCGATCGCGGCCCGAAGTTCTGGTCTAGCTTCACGTCGAATTGCCAATTGTTGGAAGCGGAGATGATGACGTCGCGGAAGTTGTTGGTGCCGACTCCAGGATCGCCGGGCTGGTTCGGCAGAGGATAGAGGTTCAGGATCGCCTTGCCAATGGGGTCCATCTCACCGACCGGGATTCGGTTCCCGTTGTATGCCGGGCGGTTGCCGTTTGCGTCAGGGTGAAACGGATCAAAGATCTGATTGAGTACGAGATTGCCGTTCTCGTCGACGGTCATGGTCTGCGAGAAGTCACCTTGACGCTCCAGCATGGTGGGTACAGTCGCGACGATGTTTACAGGCGCGCGGTCGCGGATCACTTCCAGGTCCGTGAAAAAGAAAGTCTTGTCTTTCCGGATAGGACCGCCAACCGAGAATCCATACTGGTCCCTTTGATGGTCAGGAACAGGGCCGGTGTTGAAGAAGTCGCGGGCATCGAATGTCCCCCGCTGCCCGAACCACCACGCGCTGCCATGGAAATTATTGGTGCCGGACTTCATTACAGTATTGACCACCGTTCCGCCGTTATTTCCGTATTCGGCGGAGAAGCTATTATTCTCGACCTTGAACTCCTGAAGTGCCTCTACCGAGGGCTGGTAATACACATTGCTGGTACCGCCTTCACCCTGCTCAGGAGCACTGGTCAGCTCTCCATCCAGGCGAATTTCTGCAGTGGCATTGCGCTGTCCGTTGGAAACAAAGTTGGTTCCTGCGGGATAGTTGTCGGCGGTTCCGGCGCCCGTCGTCTCCGTCACCCCGGCGGCGAGAAACGTAAGGCCGAAGGAGTCGCGGTTCATCAGCGGGATCTGGACCAGATATTTGCTGCTGACGTCCGTTCCGAGCGTGGCGTCTTCAGCATCGAGCAGTACGGGGATGGCATGGACCGTCACGGTTTCCGCTGCCGCGGCAAGAGTGAGAGTGGTATTCAGGGTGGCCTTTTGGTTAACCGTGAGGGAAATATTATCCTGCTCCACAGTGCCGAAGCCCGCCGCACTGACCAGCATCTTGTACGTGGCGGGGGCGAGATTGCGGAAGGAATATTCACCGCGCGCACTGGTTAGCGTGCGCACCGAGATATTGGTGCCGGTGTTGGTCAGCGTTAAAGCCGCTCCCGGTATTACGGCTCCGCTCGAGTCGCTCACGGTTCCGCCGAGTACCGCTTCATTTGTTGACTGCGCGCGCAGGCACGGCTGAGTAAAGAACAGCGCCGTCGCTGCAATTAAGGCGAGAGTTGGGAGACCTCGCATCACTCCTCCAGAAAAAAGCAAACCAAAATGCGAAACCTTGTTTTTATTCTCTATGGTTTCGTATTGAGTTCCTTTTATTCCATATTTAACTTGAATGTCAAGGGAACCGGGGCGGAGCGGTAGTAGCCTCGAAAACGTGCTGGGCGGCGCAACAGCATTGACATCGATGCGAGCTCGTTCTAACCTTGCGATTCGAAAAAGTAATGAGTCGAAATATCAAGTGCGAGCAGGAAAGGCGGAGAATAGGGTAATAATGTGGAATCCTGATCGCCCTGTCGCATAGGCATGAACTCCCCACAGTCATGAGAGCGCCCCAACCCGATTGAGTAGAAAAACGATGGCTGCTTTCGACCTGACGATTGCCGGCGAGGTGAACCTGGACCTGATCTTGTATGGCCTTGACAGTGAGATTCCGCTCGACCGCGAAGTCCTGGCAAGCGGCTTTGAAATGACGCTGGGAAGCTCGTCCGCTATTCTCGCCCATAATCTTTCCGCATTGGATCACCGGATCGGCTTCATCACCCGGTTCGGAACCGATGAGATGGGTCGGATTGCCGGAGAGCGCCTGACCGGCGGCGGTGTCGATATTTCCCGCTCCACCGTGAGCACAACCGGCTTGCAAACCGGCGTCACCATCCTGCTGCCTCATGGGAAATCCCGGAGAATCCTTACCTATCCCGGCGTCATGTTCGAGATGACGATCGCAGACCTGGACATCGATTACCTCGCATCCGCCGGACATTTTCATCTCTCGTCCTTGTTCCTGCAGAAGGGCCTTCAGCCCGGCCTGCCTGAGCTCTTTCGAGAGCTGAAGCGCCGCGGCATCAAGGTGTCAATGGACACGAACGACGACCCGGAGGATCGCTGGGATGGGGTGCTTCAGGAACTGCTTCCATTCGTAGATCTGCTATTGCCTAACGAGGATGAGATTTGCCGCATAGCACGTCGCGAAACTGTAGAAGCTGCGCTTGAAGTGCTTTCGGCGCAGGTGCCGCTGATCGCGGTGAAATGCGGCAGCCGTGGCGCCGTGGTTCAGCAGAAATCGCAGCGGTTTTGGGTTCCGCCGGTCCCGGTGCAGCCGGTCGATACCATCGGCGCCGGGGACAGCTTCAACGCCGGCTTCCTTTCCGGCTGGATTCAAGGAGTGTCACCGGAGATTTGCGCCCGGGCGGGAAACATCACCGGCGCCCTTTCAACTCTGGGGCCCGGAGGCACGGAGGCTTTCCGTGATCGCACGCTGTTGCGCAATTTCCTCAAAGAGCACCACTATCCACTCCGCGCGGCCCGCTGAACCTCCCCGATTGAGCGCGGATTTCCGTGGAATATTGAAATTACGAATTGCATTTTAGAATTACGTTTTGTTACGATACGCCTTGCGGCTGACCGCCTGGATTGCGGGCTAGGCCGGAAAGGAGAACCATCAGTGGACCCTCTGGCGGCAATGCTCGACCTCTCCGCTGCTGAAAAGCTCGACCGGGGGCTGACCCACACGCCCGACGAAATTGCCCAACAGCCGCAGACCTGGCTGGGCACATTCCGTCTGCTCAAATCGCGCCAGAGCGAATTGCAGAAATTCCTGACCGCCGCGGGCGTGGATGGTCCGTTGGAACAGCGGCCCACAGTTTTCCTGATCGGAGCTGGAACCTCGGACTACATCGGCCATTCGTTGCACCACCTCTTGCGCAGCAAATGGCAGTGCGAGGTTATTCCCGTAGCCAGTACCAACCTGCTCACCGGCTTCTCGGAATATCTCCTGCAGAACAAGCGCTATTTGTGGATTTCATTTTCCCGCTCAGGAGACAGCCCGGAAGGCGTGGCGGTGCTTGAGCGAGCGCTCGCCGAATGTCCGGATATCGCGCAAATTGTCGTCTCCTGCAATGCCTCGGGCCGGATGAGCCGCGCGATTCAAGGCCGCGAGAATTGCCTGACGATTGTGCTGGACGATGCCACCAATGATCGCAGCCTGGCCATGACCAGCTCATTCACCAACATGGTGGTGGCGGGTCAGGTTCTGGCCCATGCATGGGAAATGGCGGAATACGAGACGATTCTTCACCCGCTGGTGCGGGCAGGCAAGGCGCTGCTTCCCAAAGCCGCCGAGCTGGCCGCTGAGCTTTTTCAGGACGGCTACACCAGCGCGTGCTTTGTGGGATCGGGAGTGCTGGCAGGCGCTGCCATGGAGTGTGCGTTGAAAGTGCTCGAGCTGAGCGCCGGCAATCTGCAGACGTTCACGCAGTCTACCCTCGCGCTGCGTCACGGCCCCATGGCTGCGCTGCATCGCGACACGTTGTTCGTCAGCCTGGTGTCCAGCCAGCCGCAGCGCCGCCAGTATGAGGTCGATCTGCTCCGCGAAATCGGATTCAAGGAACTGGTGCGCACCCGTGTCGCGCTGGCTACAAGCGATCCTGAATCGTTGTGGGCGGATGCCGAGTACGTGCTGGCTCCGGACGGGTTCTTTGAGATTCCGGATTTGTATCGGCCGGTTCTCGACGTCATCTTCGGGCAGTTGCTCGGCCTGTTTGGGGCTCTTCGGTTCGGCCTCAAGCCCGACGTACCGAGTCCCAACGGCGTGATTAACCGCGTCGTGCAAAACGTCGACATCTATTAGCCGCTACCCACCCGAGAAAAACCTGTCGGCTACGCGTTCGTCCACTCCAGAGCAGCGGTGAGCAGTACCTCCGCCGTGCGGATCACCGAATCGAATTCCACGTACTCGTTGGGATTGTGCGCGCCCGCGCCGCAAGGCCCGAACAGGAGCGTGGGAATTCCAAAATCGCGGTGAATCAGACCCGCATCGCATGGGTAGGGAGCCGCCGTGGTCACCGGCGGAACGCCGCGCACGCTCGCAGCGCCGTTCTGGAGACACTGGAGCCAGGGATGATCCTCTTCGACTTCGTGCCCGTAAAGTGGCCCGCCAATCAGTGGCGCCCATCGGATTGGATACTTCCGGAAAAATGGATCGCCAGCGGCAAATTCTTCCAGCTCCTGTTTCCAACCTGCGATCAGCGCATCCACCTCCTCTTCCGGAAGAAACTGCATATAGACGCGCACCGTTGCGCGCGACGGAACGCTGAGCGGCACTTGCGGATCGAGGCGATTGGATTCAACCGCGAGCACCTGCACAGGCACCGGATCGGGGAAGCTTGAATACGCTCCTGTCGAACGTATCTTCGCTCGTGCTTCGGCCTGGCTTGAAATCCATCCGAGCAGGCGTCCGATGGGCATTGCCGGGCTGACTACCTCGGCATTGGAAAAATAGCTGGATGGATCGCCTGCTTCCACGATCAGATCGACCACGAAGCCTCCGCGCGTCGCTCGATAAATCTCCAGTTGTGTTCCCTCGGGAATCACGCAGGCGTCGGCCGTATCTCCGCGAAGACGTGCCGCAATCGTTCCGCCGCCTCCGCCCCACTCTTCGTCTACAACGGATTCAAAGAGAATGTCTCCGCCGGTCTTGATCCCTGCCGCGTGCAGCGCGCAAACGACTGCCGCGTTTGCTACCAGACCACCCTTCATGTCGAAAGAGCCCAGACCATGCACCCGTCCCTGTTGAAACTCTCCAGACCATGGAGAGCGCAACCAGCTTGCTTCGCCGGCAGGAACGGTGTCGATGTGGCCACTCAGCAGCAGGCTTTTGCCGCGCCCTGATCCCGCGAGCCTCACGCACAGGTTCTTTCGGCCGGCATAAGGCTTGTGCCGCCGGACTTGCGCAAAACCCGACTTCAGAATGAATTGTGTATCATACAGCTCGGCCTTCAGGCTCTGCTGGCGGAGGAATTCCGCGAGAACGCGCTGCGCCGGCGTTTCGTCCCCTCCCGCAAGCACTGCCACGCTGTTGGTCCGCACCAGTTCCTGGAGCAGATTTCTAAGCTTATCCTGCAACGGACCAATCAGCTTTGCCGCATCAGCTCTTGAACTGTTCGCCAAACGAACCTCTTCTGAGCGACCTTGCAACTCCGCTTTTTCCAACGGCGCCCTTTTCAGTGTCGGATGTAGCCGCAGCAATCGCTATGGTGGCTGTTTCGTATGCTTTCGTTGTGCGGGAAACATAAATCAGCGGCGCGCCCGCTGTCAAAGCCTTCAACTGCGCCAGAACTGCCCCCGCAAGGCGATTTCTCACACCCGAGCCCACGTCTATGAAAAAAGACAACAGGTGAAAAGGCGCGCTGCAATTTGCCTTAACTCGTAAGAATTGGTAATTATTCGGAATGCGAGCAGGCGCCCGAAGCGGGCTAGCCCCGAATTATCCAATCTCTAGCCTTCAATTACCCGGAAGCACGATGGGGCGAGCGAGAATGTTTGAATTGCGCGCGTCAGCTCGGCCGGCAACTCTTTTCCTCGCCCTGCTTCTCCTCTCGGCCATTTCGTTGGCGCAACCGCAACGCCCGGCAAATCAAACCACGCTGTCCAACCAGACTCTTTCGCTTCGATTATCCTCCGCATCCTCCGGCCGGCCCGAGATGGAGATCAGCGATCGCCTCACGGGTCAAAAGATTGAGGTTCCGGATCTCTTCACCATAACGCTGAAAAGCGGCACTAGTCTGCCAGCCTCTAAGCTGCGTTGGACTGCCCCGTTTTCAAGATCTCAGCCCTCCACCGGGACAGCCGGCGAGGAGGAAGTTTGCGCCACTCTTGCCGATAACAGCTCCGGATCGCACTTCCGCTGGTGTCTGCTGAACCATCCCGACCGCAGCTATATGCGCGAGGAGTTGACCATCACCGCCGGGAATCGCGACCTGCCAATCGCTGAGGTCACGACGCTCCATTTCCATGACTCCTCCGCTCGCGTGGTGGGCCAAGTGAAGGGATCGCCTTTGGCCGACGCGCAAATGTTTTTCGGAATGGAAAATCCCCTGTCCGTCAGCCGTGTAAGCAGCGGAGATGCCGACGCCGGTATCACTCGCGAGTTACCGCTGCGCGCCGGCCAGTCCGTCACCTACTCGGCGGTGATCGGCACGTTTGCTCCCGGCCAGATGAGGCGCGCCTTCCTTGCCTATCTTGAAAATGAACGACCCCGCCGCTACGCGCCCTTTCTGAACTACAACACCTGGTACGACATTGGCTACACCAACCGATACTCGGAAGCAGATGCCCTGGATCGCATCCATGCATTTGGCGCCGAGTTGGTGACCAAACGCCATGTGGACCTCAGCTCTTTTGTTTTCGACGACGGCTGGGATAATCCGAACTCGCTGTGGAGAATTAATCCGGGCTTTCCGAATGGCTTTAGCAACGTTGCCAAAGCGGCAGCAACCTACCATGCGGGAATCGGCGTGTGGTTTTCGCCCTGGGGCGGATACGAGCAGCAGAAGGTCGAACGGATTGCCTATGGGAAGGCGCATGGCCTCGAAATTATGAATGATGGCTTTGCGCTCTCCGGGCCCAGATATTTCCACCTGTTCTCTGACGTTTGCTCGGCGATGGTCACCAAATACGACGTGAACCTCTTTAAGTTTGACGGAACCGGCAATGCCGACCGCGTGTTTCCCGGCTCCCTGTTTGACAGTGATTTTGCCGCCGCCATTCACCTCATCCACCAACTGCGCCGGCAGAAGCCCGGCATCTTCATCAATCTCACCACCGGCACGTATCCATCTCCCTTCTGGCTGTTTTATGCGGACTCGATCTGGCGCGGCGGCGAAGACCACACCTTCGCCGGGGTGGGTTCGCAGCGCCAGCGGTGGATTACCTATCGCGATGAGCAAACATATAAAAACATCGTGCTCCGCGGCCCACTCTATCCGCTCAACTCGCTTATGCTGCACGGCATGATCTACGCGCAAAAGGCGGAGGGCCTCAATACCGACCCCGGCAACGATTTTCCCGATGAGGTGTTGTCGTTCTTCGGCAGCGGAACGCAGTTGCAGGAGATGTATATCACCCCATCGCTGCTAAGCCAGGACGACTGGGATATTCTGGCCCGTGCCGCCAGGTGGTCGCGCCAACATGCTGCCATTCTGCAGGACACGCATTGGATCGGCGGCGATCCCGGCAAGCTGCAGGTGTACGGCTGGGCCGCTTGGAGCCCCGCGGGCTGGATCGTAACTCTACGCAATCCATCCAGCCGCGAACAAACCTACTCGCTGGACCTCGCGAGCGCGCTCGAATTGCCGTCCGGCGCAGCCCAACGCTACACAGTGACTCTACCGTTTGCCCCCGGCGCTCGCCGGCAATGGAATGCGGAGCGGCCCGTCTCAATCCAGATGAAGCCATTCCAGGTAAGCATCTTCGAATCCGCCAATAGCCCCAATGTTCACCACGATAAATGACAATCGGTTGACAAACTGTCTGGCTGTATCGGGTACCGTTCGTGGGTAGAGCAGCCTCGAGATTTCCCCAGTTAAGGCCCCTGTCCACTCACATCGTTTGCCAAGGTAGAGAATATGCGTTTATTGCGCCTTAGAGATGTGGAAGCAGGACCGAGCGACCGTGTCTTCTGCTATTCGCGAACACGGGCGTTGCTGCTTGCAGTTGCGTGGATCACTGCCATTCTTGTGCTCGCCGTTCGTGCAATTGAAACTCACTGGAAGGTGGGCTATTACCTGACCGCAGTGTTGTTCCTTATTTTGCTGCTTACGCGCAGGTACATCACGGCGCGATTCCGCACTTCAAATTGGCTGGCGCGGACCAAGGATGAGGGCGTTTTTATCCAGTTCCGTTCTTATCTGAATTACCAACTTCCGCCCGAAGACCTCACAGTTGTTTTCCTCTCTTTCGGTGAGATACGCTCGGCGCGCCTTGTGCATGAGCGCACGAAGGCATATTCGATGCAGGGAAGGACGTCCACCCAGACATCTGTATATGTGGAACTTGAACTGGCAGGTGAAGTCGCTCCACTCGCGAGAGCCCTTGAGAACGAAGCGGCAGAAAAAGCCCCCACCGAGAAGCGCTGGTATGGGAGCACTTCGACCTTGTATGAAGATTATCCGGTTCGGATGGAGTCACCGCCGTATTTGCAGGTCCGCTGGCGGGCGATTCCCTCCGCGCAGAAATTTCTTGATCTGTTGCGGCCCTATACCGTGATTGATGACCCAGTTTCGCTCACCCAGGATTTTGTGCATTTGCAGTCCCTTACCCGCGATGAGCAACAGAAGCGTCTGCGTGATCTCGCAGCACGGGGCGAAACTGTTGCAGCGATTTACACCGCGCGCAGGCTTTATGGCTGCAGTTTGGTGGAAGCAAGAACGATGGTTGAGGGCGCCTAGGCTTCGCGGAACCGCAACGCATAACCGCGAATTCTGCTGAAATCAGAGAATCCGACGGACTAGGGCGCGAGATTTCGAAAGCGGTCAAAGAAGCCGAGAGCAAATTCGATTCTGGTCACTTAACTGCTCACCAAAAAGAAAACTTCCAAACTCGAAATTTGGAAGTCGCTGAAACTACATAGATTTTTTTGGTTGCGGGGGCAGGATTTGAACCTACGACCTTTGGGTTATAAGCCCAACGAGGAAGACACTATAAAACGCTATCTCGTTAACTCTGTTGCAAGAAGCTCATAATTCATGCTGATTTATTTGTGCCCCAGTTGTTCCTGAAAGGGGGTTCTGTGACCTATTCTGTGCCCCGGCGAGCGATGACGCGCAACTCGTCTCCGTCGGGGTCTGTGGGTTGAGATACGTCGAACCCATGCGCCGGCAGGTTTCTCAGAAAGAACTCGGCCGTCAGGGAAAGGACGTGCTTCTCGCCCATCATCGGCCCCCAATGTACGCCTTGATCTCTCGCTCTCTTTCCTCCGCAGTTGGGCACGTAGAGGAACAGCATCCCTCCAGGCTTGAGGAGCCGTCTAAATTCGTTCAGCGTTGCCTTGGGGGTTGGGATGTGTTCGAGGACGTGGGCTGTGTAAATGACATCGAATGATGAATCCTCGAAGTCTGTAATATCGCTGGTGATACGGAGTCCGAGAGTACCCCTCCCGTATTGCGCCCGCGGCTCGGAGATCTCAAATCCTTCCGCGTCATATCCGGCCTCGATGAACTGGCGCGTGCAGTATCCCCAAGAGCACCCATAATCGAGCAACTTCCCGCTGGGAACTAGAGGTTGGATTGTCTTTAGGTCATCGGCGGCATCTCGTACCCCCGAAAAGTGCGTGGAGACTTCGGGCGGCAATTCGGTAGTGCTGCCCTGCTTGTAGGCCACTTGGTAGAACCTCTTGCTCTGCTCCGGTTCGTCCCGCGGATAGCGAAATTGCAGGGCGCATCGATCACAGCGTCGCAGTTGCAGCAGTAGGTGCTTTCTTTGGAGGATCCGAGTCGCACTCCCGCAGTAGGGACAGGTAGAAGACTGCCGCACCGCATACTTTGCGAGGGAGCTCAGGGCGAATGTAAGCTTGCTCATGTGAAAGCCCGCAGGCAGAGGATGGCGGCTATCATCGAGACCGCGTTTCTGGTGTGTCCGAGAGCGGCAATGGAGATGCGGTCCAAGCCGTTGATTACGATGTAGTTTTTGGTTGCGGGGGCAGGATTTGAACCTGCGACCTTTGGGTTATGAGCCCAACGAGCTACCGGGCTGCTCCACCCCGCACTCTCATAATATCAAGCCCCAAATCGCCCGGTCAAATCGCCTCGCGCGTCCCATTCACGCGCCAAACGCCTCCTTCCCACGCCCTTCCACGCTGATAAACTTACCCTCAAGCCATGTTTGAGAACCTTTCCGAAAAGCTCCAGCGCGCCTTCAAAAATCTTCGCGGACAAGGCACCATCAGCGAAGAAAACATTCAGGAGGCGCTGCGCGAAATCCGCATCGCTCTGCTCGAAGCCGACGTCA
Organism: Silvibacterium sp.; assembly: GCA_036273415.1. GTDB lineage: Bacteria > Acidobacteriota > Terriglobia > Terriglobales > Acidobacteriaceae > Silvibacterium. The sequence continues at coordinate 161,400 of DASUHR010000009.1, forward strand.
ATCTCAACGTCGCCAGGGAGCTGATTGAGCATATCCGCGCCAAAGCAGTCGGCCAAGAAGTCATGACTGCGCTCTCGCCCACCGAACAGGTCATCAAAATCATCCGCGACGAGCTCATCGCGCTCCTCGGCAAGGACACCGCTCGCTTCCAGTTCGCCTCGCGTCCGCCCACCGTCATCCTTATGGCTGGACTCCAGGGCTCCGGAAAAACCACAACCTCCGGCAAGCTCGCCGCCTGGCTGCAAAAAGGTGGCCATCGCCCCATGCTCGTTTCCGTCGACGTCTATCGTCCGGCGGCGCGCGAGCAGCTCAAGGTTGTAGCTAATTCCATTAAGGCCAGGCTCTACGAAGGCGATATCAAAAGCGAGTCCGCCGGGACCGCTCTCGTCGAACGCCTCGCGAAGGAAGCTCGCCGCGAGGCCGTCAACACCGGCTGCGACACACTCATCGTCGATACTGCTGGACGCCTCCACGTCGATTCTGACCTGATGGATGAAATGGCGAAGCTCAAATCTCTGCTATCGCCACAGGAAGTTCTCTTCATCGCCGACGCCATGACCGGACAAGACGCCGTCCGCTCCGCCGAAGAGTTCCACAAGCGCCTGGCCCTCACCGGTGTCGTCCTCACCAAAATGGACGGCGATGCTCGCGGCGGTGCTGCGCTCTCCATCCGCCACGTCACCGGCCAGCCCGTCAAGTTCATCGGCACTGGCGAAAAGCCCGACGCCTTCGAACCCTTCCATCCTGACCGCATTGTCAGCCGCATTCTCGGCATGGGCGACATCATGACGCTCATCGAAAAAGCCGAAGAAAACCTCGACCGCAAAAAGTCCGAAGAGTTTGCCAAGAAGGCGCTCAGCGGCGACGGCTTCTCCCTCGAAGACTTTCGCGACCAACTCCGCCAGATCCGCAAACTCGGCTCGCTGCAAAGCATAATGAAAATGCTGCCCTCCGTCGGGCCCTTTCAGGGAATGCAGCAGATGGCCGGCCAGGTCGACGAGAAGGAGTTCGTGCGCATCGAGGCCATCATCAACTCCATGACCCAGAAAGAGCGCAACCATCACGAAATCATCTCCGGCACCCGTCGCAAACGTATCGCCAAAGGCTCCGGAACCAGCGTGCAGGAAGTGAATCAGCTGCTGCGCCAGTACGCGCAGATGCGCAAAATGTTCAAAGGCGTCGGCAAGGGCGGAATGCTCCAGCGCCGCGCCATGGGCATGCTTACCGGCATGAAAGGCATGAGGTGATATGCGATGGCGCTGACGGTTGAAGCAATTCGGAATGCCGAAAGCGACGAAGTATTGTTTGATCTCCTTTCTGCTGAATTACAACGGCTCCTGCCAGAAGGGGTTCAGGATAATCGCGACCTTTACCACCAAACACTAAACACGTTGCCACGAGGTCTCCGTGCAATGGCCGGAATTCACTTCTTTGACGTGAGCATGAGTTCGGACAGCTTGGCTTGGCATTTTGGGAACCAGAACGACGATCGTGACCTGCAACAGACACTGAACGGACTGCGCGAACTAGACCTTTCTGAGATCGCGGATATGTTCGAACAAATGTGGGAGTTTATGAAGCCCTACATGTCGGTGCTTAAAACCGGTGAGTTTGAAGGGAGGGACTTTTCCGATTGGTTGGTGGATATAGGCGCAGGCGATTTCGCGCGAGGAAAGGATGAATACATCTGGGCGTATTGCGAAATGCACGCAGACTATGGTTTGCTTTCTAGCTGGTTAACCTACGCCCGCAAGTATCCCGCCCACTGCGTCGCGCGGGTCAATTGATGCCTCACCTACAGGACCAGCTCGACGAGATCACCGCTAACACGCGAACCCTCGTCCAGCCCGAGCGCCTCGCCATCAACGATCGCGCCGTCGAAGACCTCTTCGCCACCGGCATCGAGCAGAACATCCTGCCCATCGGCGCAAAAGCTCCTGAGTTCGCGCTGGCTGACTCCACTGGACGCCTCGTCAAATCCTCTGACCTGCTCGCCCTCGGCCCCCTCATCCTCAATTTCTTCCGTGGACGCTGGTGCCCCTATTGCATCACCGAGCTCGAAGCCTGGCGCGATTTGTATCCTATCGTCCGCGAGCGCGGAGCCCTCTTCGCCGCCATCTCCCCGCAAACCACGCGGCAAAGCGACTTCACCCAGGGCCAGCATGAAATTCCTTTTCCCTTGCTCAACGACGACGGATGCAAAGTGTCGGACCGATTTGGCCTGAACTACACCATCCCGCCCTATCACCAGCAGCACTATCGCAACGTGCTGGTCAACCTTCCGTTCGTTAATGGAGACCAGAGCTGGAAGCTTATCCTCCCCGCTACTTACGTTCTCGCCACCGACGGAACCGTCCTCTTCGCAGAAGCCCACGCCGATTTCCGAGTTCGCCCCGAGCCCGAAGAGGTCCTGCGTCATCTGCCGCCAGCCAGGCGGCCCCTGCGATGAAGCGCGTATCCTGGCTAGTTCTTCGCACCCTGTTGGCAGTAATTGTTCTGGTTTACCTGATCGACTGGGCCACGCTGCGCGTCCGAATGGCGCATGGTACCGGATACGGCACCGTCAACGTCGATCAATTCCTCTCAACCCCGCTCAAGGGAAACAAGGACGAGTACGACTTCATGGGAACCGTGGCTGAGCCTTGCTCCCATTCCATCTTTCCGCACGCAGCCACCCCTTGCTGGTGGCTCGCGAAACACACCAGTCGCTGGGAATAGCAGGTCGGCTCAGCAATCACGGCGGGTTGCGGAATAATGCCGACGCGAAACGTCTGGAGCGAGAGCGCCGGGTCACTTCTTCGCTTCGTGATAATCCTGCTCCGTATTGATGTTCCAAATTACCGACTTATCGCTCATGCCCGCCAGAATGTTATCCACTGAAGTCATCGCCGTAAGCATGGAATGATCCTGGTTGTTGTACTTATGCATCCCATTCCGGCCCACCAGATATAAGTTCTGAAATCGGCTGACATACTCCACAATCTCGTCAAAGCGGTCATAAGTCCCAAAGTAAGCGGGATAAGTCTTCGGCACCCGCACCACATGCGCATCGCGCACATCCGCTTTCTTTAATATTCCAATCTTCTCCACCTCGGCAATGGCAAACGTAGCAATCTCCTCGTCCGGCATCTTCCAGAGCGGGTCGGTCTCGTAACAAAAATACTCCAGCCCAATCCAGATCTTCTCCGGGTCGGCCACCATATACGGGCTCCAGTTATTGAAGATCTGCAACCGTCCCAGCAGCACATCCGGCTCCTGAATATAAATCCATGTATCCTTCAGCGGCCCTCCGTCCGGCTCGGTTACCGACAGCTTGTCTGCCAACAGCCCCACCGTAACAAAATCCCGATAGACCAACCCCTCGCTCACCTCGCGCACGTTTGCCGGAACGTCGCAGTCCAGTCCCCGAATCAACTCGCGTATCGGCATCGTCGAAAAAACGTAATCCGCCCGGATTGTCTCCTTCTCTCCCACCCGGTTCACCGCTTCCACTGCGCCAATGCGACTGCCTTCGGCGTGCAGTTTCGTAACCCGCCATCCCGTGCGTACCTCGCCGCCCTTTTCCTTAACCAGTTCGGCCACGTGCTCCCAAAGCTGCCCCGGCCCATACTTCGGATAAAGATATTTCTCGATCAGCGACGTCTCAGTCCCTTTTTGCTGAACATCCTTCGAGTTCCGCCGCCATCCAAACGTCTTTTTCAGAAAATGCAGCACCGCCGTACGCAGTGAAAGGCCTTTGATCCGCTGCGCTCCCCATTCCGCGCTGATCTGGTCGCAGGGAACTCCCCATACTTTCTCCGTATATGACTTGAAAAACGTAAGGTAAAGTTCCACGCCGAACCGGTTGATCAGAAAATCTTCCAGCGTCTTCTCCGGTTTGCGGGGGAACAGCTTCGCCCGCAGATATCCCATCCCTATCTTGAACGTCCGCCTCAGCCCTAGCAGCCGCAGCGTCGCCGCATCCAGCGACAGTGGATAGGTGAAGAAACTCCGCAGAAAATAAATCCGGCTCTTACGTGGTCGCACCAGCATTACTAAATCGGAGTCCGTCGTCGTCGCCGACACTTCGCGCTCTTTGTTCTGGTAGCGCACCGCGTATCGCTCCGCGCCGTCTTCTCCGCCGGAGATGGGCATCAGCGCCGTCCACCAGTCCATCACTCGGTCTGATTTGGAGAAGAAGCGGTGCCCCCCAATATCCATCCGGTTTCCTTTGTACCGGATCGTCCGCGAGATGCCGCCGATCTCCTCGCTCGCCTCCAGCACAATCGGCTTGATCTCGGAGCGTCGCGCGAACTCGAGCGCCGCCGTCAGCCCTGCCGGACCGGCCCCGATAATCACCGCTGTCTTCTCGCCCGTCAACGCGCATCACCTCGCGGGGCAGGGAATTGGCCCTGCCCGTGAACTTCAACGCAGGAGGACTCATCGGCGCGTTTGCGCTGCTCAAAAAAAATTATCAACATCGGGTTTGTGCTGGGACTCGCCTCAGCTTAGGGCATGGCATCGACAATAGCTAGTCTAAATTCTCAGGCCGTCGAAGCCGCGTCTTCGCGCTCCCGATGGGCGTCCTCGCGGGGCAGCATCAACCCACCCGTATCCAGCCGATACACTTGATTTCGCCACACGATCTCGCGGCTTCCATAGCTCGCCGCCCAGTAGCAAAATCCCAGCAGGTCCCGCAGTGGATACAGCAGCGCCGTCCGCAAAAGATGCCGCTCCTCAACCACCGCCGCTCCAATAATCATCGCCATCGCCACGCGCGAGAGCACGCTGTAGGCGAGCAATCCCAGCCCCAGCATCGGATGGTGCAGTAGCATTGCCGCCGTGCAGGCCAGCAGGCCAAACGGAACGCTGAAGGTGAGGGAAGTCCCAACGTGCCCCTTCGGTCGCGAAAATCGAGTCGACTTCATCCATCGGATCTGGTGCCTCTGCGAATCCGCGAAATCCGAATTCAGCACCACATGGTCGATCACATGCGTCGAAAGCACGACTATATGCCCATTCGCCGCAATCGTATCCCCCAGCAAAAAATCGTCCGCGCAATACGCGCCCAGCGCCCCGAATCCGCCCATTTCACGAACGCAGCTCCGTCGCACAGCCATCGTTGGGCCCAGTAAAAATTGCATCCCTTCCATCAAATCCGCCGCCAGAACGCCCGCCGTCATCTCAATCGACATGCCCGCCGCCTCCAGCTTCGCCCACAATCCTCGCTCAGCAACGCCGCGATAGAGGCACGTCACCGCACCAATTTTTTTGTCGGCAAAAGGAGCAGCAACTTCGCGCAGATAATTCTGCGCGACTCGCACATCGCTGTCGCTGATTACAAAAATCTCGTGCGCCGCTGCCCGCTCCATCAACTCCATCGTGCAGGCCTTCGCATTGATGTGCCACGGCTCGCCGGTTAAAACAAACTTCACCGGAACATGCGGATGTCGCGCCGCCACCCGCCGCGCCGCCTCCAACCCCTCGTCAGATGCGACTCGCGCGCCAAACAAAATCTCGTACTCCGGATAATCCTGTTCAAAAAACGTCGTCAGATGAGCCTCAAGGCCGGGCTCCGCGCCATGCAACGGCTTGAACAGCGATACCGGAGGCAAAAACTCCCTCTCTGCCGCCCGCCTGCGCCGCGCCACAAACCGCCGCACGCCGGCCATCACCAGCCCGCTGAAGATTGAAGATGAAAGCAGTCCGAAAAGTCCCAGCCCAAAGAGGACCTTGATTGTGAGATGAATCAACGCCGCCCCTTCGGAGGAACAACAATCGGACGCTTCAGCGGAACCATGGCCGCGCCCTGCTGCCCGAACCCTTGCTGCATTCGCGTCAGCATCTCCGTGCGCACATAATCCACAAAGCTCTGCATCTGCCGGTTCATCTCTTCCATGCGCTCGCGCATCTGCAGCACAATCGCAATCCCGGCAATATTCACGCCCAGGTCCCGCGCCAGATTCAAAATAAACTCCAGCCGCTCCAGGTCGTCTTCCGTATACAGCCGCGTATTGCCTTCTGTGCGTGACGGCTTAAGCAGCCCCTCGCGCTCGTAAAGCCGCAGCGTTTGCGGATGTATCCCATACATCTCAGCCACCGCCGAGATCATGTATGCGCCCTTCGATTTGCGTTTCGTCGGCATCCTAAGCCTTCCGGCTGCGCCTCGCGACATCGACAAACAGACGCAGGGCAGTATTCACAGACTTTGAATCAGGAAATGCGCGAACAAGGTCCGGCTCCAGCACCACTACATTCGTGCCTTCGGCATAGCGCCCTGCATATTTGCCGCGCTCCCCGCCGGAAAAATTGTATTCGGGCAAAACGGCCTCCAGCTTCTTTTTAGTCGTTCTCTTCATACTGCTTCCTCTCGTCGCGTGTTGCGGCGCGCGCACTGATCAGTCGAATTGAAGTATCGCTTTCCGTGTGCACAATTACCAGAAGATTTCCTTTACTTGACCGCCCCAGGGTGATCCACCTGTGTTCGTCGGTCGAATGTTCCGCGTCCGGTATCGTGACGGAGAGCCAATCGCCGAATACGGTAGATGCTTCCTCAAAACCGATGCGGTGCTTCCTCCGATTGGATCTCGCCTTCGCCTGATCCCACTCAAAAAGCAGCGGCATACTCACCGCCCAAACAGCCGCGGCGCTCCGCCCTGCACCCGCAGCTTACCAAACCGCACCACCCGCGGGAATAACCCGTGCAGTTGACCGCCCGTAATCCGGTAGGGAACAAAAGCCTGCACACAATACCCATCCCGATGCTCGATTTCAACCATCACCGCATCCGGAAAGCCTTCCGGCGACGGCTTGCCCATCGTCACATTCGACGCAGTTCCCGCGGCCAGCAGCAGCCCTTTCTTCGCCCGCTCGCCGAGCTGCTGGTAGAGCAGTTCCAGCAACATCGCCGGCTCAGGAGGCATGTCGTGCTGTGCCACCGCTTCAAATGCCACATCGCCGTCGTTGTTCATCCTGTAACCGAATGGCGCAAACTGCCCGTACCGCCGCAGCATCCGCTTCGCGTACGACACACTCGCATTCAGAACATCGTTCGCGTCCTCGCGAACCTGCTCTTCTAGAACGTGCTCCCCGCCGGCCTGTTCCTCCATCGCCATCTCTGCAATCACTTCTTCAATAGCTGATAGACGCAATGATCATAGTCGCGCCAGAACACCACTCGATCGAGCGTAAGTCCGTTCTTCTCCGCCACTCGTCGCGACTGAACATTTTCCGGACGAATCATCGAAATCACGCGATTAACGCCGGCTCTGTTGAACGCCGCTTCAATCACTGGCTTCACAGCTTCCGTCGCAAACCCCTGGTTCCAGCGTTCGCGATTCACATGGTAGCCGACCTCCAGATCTTTGCGACCATCTATCTCTCGCCAAAACGCGCCACAATCGCCAATTAAATGGCCTGTCTGTTTCTCCACCATTCCCAATAGGCCCCAGCCGGATGGATACCGTCCCATCTGCCGATCAATCCACTCCCGCACCTCGTCCCGCGTAAACGGAGCTGGATACCAGCGCATCGTCTCCGCATCACCAAGTACCGCCGCAAGTGCCTCCTCATCCTCTGTCACCAGCGGGCGAAGCACCAGCCGCTCGGTTTCGATAGGCGCTACACCTTCGCCCACATCGCCTCGCGCGGGCTCTCCGGATTCAGCTTCGCAAACTCCCGCAGAATCTCCTTCGACCGCTCGTCCTGCACCTTCGGCACCGTAATCTCCACCGTCACAATCTGGTCGCCGCGTTTGCCCTCATGCGCCGACGAAGGAACCCCGCGCTCCCGCATCCGCAGCTTCTGCCCGCTCTGCGTTCCCGGCGGAATCTTCAACTGCGCCCGACCGTCGATCGTCGGCACTTCGATCTTCGCCCCCAGCGCCGCCTCCGCTACCGTCGATGGAACCGTGACGTATATATCATCGCCCTGTCGCGTAAACACTGGATGCGTCCCCGCGCGAATAATCAGGTAAAGATCGCCCGCCGGGCCGCCGCTCATGCCTGCATTGCCTTTGCCCGCCAGCCGTATCCGCTGTCCGTCCCTCGTCCCCGGCTTGATGCGAAACTCCAGCGGCTCCGTCCGAATAACCGTGCCCTCCCCGTGGCAGGTCGCGCACGCATGCTGCACCTTGCCGGATCCACCGCACCTCGGACATTGAATGTTGAACTTCATCCGGCCGCCCATCTGCGTCACCTGGCCCGATCCGTTGCACTCAGGACACGTCTGCGACCCACCCGTCGATGCCTTCCCCTTGCAGGTTGGGCAAACCTCCTGCCGCTGAATCTGCAGCCGCGTCGTTCCTCCGCGAATCGCCGTCCAGAAATCCACCTGCACCTGATATTCAAGATCGGTTCCCGACTGCGGCCCACGCTGCTCGCGGCCGCCGCCCTGGTTGAACATGCCGGAAAAAATATCGCGAAAGCCGCCCCATCCCGCGCCGCCCTGTTGCTGTTGCTGCTGCCGTCCCGCGCTGCTCGCCTGGCTGGCAAAATCCGAAAAATCGAACCCGCCGAAATCAAATGGAACGCCCTGCCCGCCCGCGCCGCCGGCCCCTGGATTGAAGCCGCCATAACCGCCCCGCGCGGCCGCCTCCGCCTGCGCCGGGTCGATCTGGTCCGAATAGAAGCCCAGCTGGTCGTAAATTTTCCGCTTCTTGTCGTCGCTCAGAATATCGTTGGATTCGGAGATTTCCTTGAAGCGCTCCTCGGCACGCTTATCGCCGGGATTCACGTCGGGATGATATTTGCGCGCAAGCTTGCGGAACGCCTTACGAATCTCCTCCGCCGACGCCGTCTTCTTTACGCCAAGTATTCCGTAATAATCTTTGCTCTGTGTTGGGGGCATTTTCTCTCTTCTACTACGCGCTCGCCTGCTGCTTCAGCTCTCCAGTTTTCCGATTCCGCGGAGCGGGACGCACCTCACGCCGAATCGCCGCCGCCAGCTCGTCCTCGGCGCTCTCCAGCTCGAATTGACTCTGGAGATTCATCCAGAAATCCGCAGGCATCCTGAAGTAACGCGCCAGCCGCAGTGCCGTGTCCGCTGTTATGCTGCGCCGCTCATTCACAATTTCTGAAACCCGAGTTACGGGAACCCTCAGCGCCAGCGCCAGCGCATTGGAGGAAATCCCCAGCGGACGCATGAACTCTTCCCGCAGCATCTCGCCCGGATGGAGCGGCGGCATCTTTTCCTTGGTTCTAATGGTAGTCAACGATTTCGACTTCATAGGCATCGCCATCTCTCCACTCAAAGCAAATTCGCCATTGATTGTTTATGCGAATGCTCCATTGACCTGCTCGGTCTCCTCGAAGCTTCTCCAGGCGGTTGCCGGGAGGTTCATTCAACAGCTCGATCTGTTTCACGTTCCAGATCTGCCGCAGCTTTCGAAATGCAACACGTTCAATCGATGAAAATCTGCGGCTGCGAAAGCGGTTGAAGACTCTCTCCGTCTCCTCATCCGCGAACGACTGAATCATGGTTCAGCCTATCACGGGGGACGTTTAACGCCAAGCGTTATCGATAGCTGACCCTCATCCCTATCCTCAAATCAATTCCACACCATCTTCGCCGCCACCGCCTCCAGCCGCCAGAATAAGTCCGGAGCGTTCAGCTTCATCTTCTTCAAAAACGACTCCGCCTCCTCCCGCGTGTCGAACATCAATCTTTCGCAGACCTGTCCTGCCCGCACCTGCTCGCATTTCCAAAGCGTGTCTGTCATCGCAAAGTCCTCTGCTTCCCCAAAAACTAGGGGCATCCATCCGGACGCCCCTCGCAAACTCGCAGCCTCAGGCTGCGTCATCGCTTGTCGTCCACATCCACATACTCGGCGTCGATCACGCCTTCGTCCTTCTTTTCTTCGCCGGCTCCGGACGCTGCTCCCGCAGCCCCCTCCGAAGATCCGGTTCCGTCGGCTGTTCCCGCGCCCGCACTAGCCGCATTGGCCTTGTACATCGCCTCCGCCAGCTTGTGCGAGGCCGCCGTCAGCTTCTCCCGCGCCGCGTTCAACTCCGCCGCGCTCGGTTGGCCCTCCAGCGTCTTCTTCGCGTCTGCCAGCGCCGACTCCACATCGGTCTTGTCGGGCCCGGAGACTTTATCGCCGTTCTCCTTCAGCATCTTCTCGATGTTGTAGACCAGGCTGTCCAGACCGTTCCGCGCTTCGATCTCCTCTCGCTTCGACTTGTCTTCCGCCGAGTGCGCTTCGGCCTCCTTCGCCATGCGCTCGACTTCTTCCTTACTCAGGCCCGAAGACGACGTAATCGTCACCTTCTGGTCCTTGCCGGTCGCATTGTCCTTCGCCGTCACATTCAGAATGCCGTTCGCGTCTATATCGAACGTCACCTCAATCTGCGGCACCCCCCGCGGAGCCGGCGGAATTCCGCCCAGCTTGAACTTCGCCAATGTACGGTTCTGCCCCGCCATCGGACGCTCTCCCTGAAGCACGTGGACTTCCACTTCCGTCTGGCTGTCCGCCGCTGTAGAAAACGTCTCCGTCTTCTTCGTCGGAATCGTCGTGTTCCGCGGAATCATCCCCGTCGCCACTCCGCCCAACGTCTCAATCGACAGCGTCAGCGGAGTCACATCGAGCAGCAGCAGGTCTTTCACATCCCCTGCCAGAACGCCCGCCTGCACTGCGGCGCCCACGGCGACCACCTCATCGGGATTCACCCCCCGATGCGGCTCTTTCCCGAACAGGTCTTTCACGATCTGCTGGATCCGCGGCATGCGTGTCTGGCCGCCTACCAGCACCACTTCGTCGATCTTGCTCGCGTCCACGCCCGCGTCGGCCATCGCCTTCTTTGAAGGCTCAATCGACCGCTGCAGAATGTCCTCGACCAACTGCTCCAGCTTCGCCCGCGTCAGCTTCTTTACCAGGTGCTTCGGGCCGCCCGCATCGGCAGTAATAAACGGCAGGTTGATCTCCGTCTCCATCGCCGTCGACAGCTCGATCTTGGCCCGCTCCGCGGCGTCTTTCAGCCGCTGCAGCGCCATCTCGTTGCCCTTCGAGCTCAGGTCCAGACCCTCGTCCTTCTTGAACTCCTCGATCATCCAGTCCACAATCCTCTGGTCGATGTTGTCGCCGCCCAGGTGCGTATCGCCATTCGTCGACTTCACCTCCACCACGCCTTCGCCGACTTCAAGAATCGAAATATCGAATGTGCCGCCGCCGAAGTCGTAAACCGCAATCGTCTCTTCCTTCTTCTTGTCCAGGCCGTACGCCAGCGCCGCCGCCGTCGGCTCGTTCACAATGCGCTTCACGTCCAGACCGGCAATCCTGCCTGCGTCCTTGGTCGCCTGCCGCTGCGCGTCGTTGAAGTACGCCGGCACCGTGATCACCGCTTCCGTCACCGCTCCGCCAAGGTAATCTTCCGCAGCTTTTTTCAACTTTTGGAGAATCATTGCCGAAATTTCCGGCGGCGTGTAGTCCTTACCCTGCGCCTCAACCACCAGATGGTCGCCCTGCTGCTTCACCTTGTAGGGAACCATCTTCATCTCATCGTTTACTTCATTGAACCGGCGCCCCATAAACCGCTTGATCGAATAAATCGTGTTCTGCGGATTCGTAATCGCCTGCCGCTTGGCCACCTGCCCAACCAGCCGCTCCCCGCTCTTGGTAAAGCCCACCACCGACGGCGTAGTCCGACCGCCCTCTTCGTTGGCGATCACCTTCGGCTCGCCGCCCTCCATTACCGCCACCACCGAGTTGGTCGTTCCCAGGTCAATTCCGATAATCTTTGCCATCCCGCTGCTCCTCAGCCTCTCTTTGGGTGCTCTACCCTCTATTCCTGAATCAGCTTCGCACTTGAGTGAGTTATTGTCAATCTATTTGATGCAGGCTTCCTATAGTAGGATGCAGCGCCAGCAATCGAAAGCTCTTGCCTCGCCCCAACGCTCTGCATCCCAGCGCCCCGTTCCTGTATCCAATTGAGGAATCAAGCCTTCAGGCCGGAATCTCATCCCGCCCCGAAAGACCCCCGTATTGACCCTGAAAAGCACGGCAAATGGTAGACACTCGCGACCAGCAGCCCCAAACCGGAGGCGTAAATCCCTGGCTCATCGCCGTCTCGGTGATGCTTGCCACCTTCATGGAAGTGCTGGACACTGCCATTGCCTCTGTCGCCCTTCCCTATATCGCAGGCTCCCTCTCCGCCTCCACTGACGAAGCCACCTGGGTCCTCACCAGCTACCTCGTCGCTAACGCCGTCATTCTTCCCGCCAGCAACTGGTTCGCCCTCAAATTCGGACGCAAGCGCTTCCTCATCATCTGCGTCTTCATCTTTACCATCGCCTCTTTCTTTTGCGGAGCCGCCCCCTCCCTCGGCTTCATCCTCATCGCCCGCGTCGTCCAGGGAGCCGGCGGTGGCGCCCTTCAACCCCTCTCTCAGGCCATCCTGCTGGAGAGCTTCCCGCCCCGCAAACGCGGCATGGCCATGGCCGTCTTTGCCTTTGGAGTGGTCGTCGCCCCCATCATCGGCCCCACCCTCGGCGGCTGGCTTACTGACACCTACAGCTGGCGCTATGCCTTCTACATCAACATCCCCATCGGAGCGCTCGCCGTCTTCATGATTAGCCGCTTCGTCCATGACCCGCCCTATATCAAAAACGCCAAAGTGAGCAAGTTCGACAACATCGGCTTCGGCCTGCTCGCCGTCTGGACGGGATGCCTGCAGATCGTCCTCGACAAGGGCCAGGAAGACGACTGGTTCGGCGCTGTCTGGATCCGCTGGGCCGTCTTCTTCTTCGTCCTCGCGCTTACCTGGTTCATCGTTCACTCCTGGCGCAGCAAAACCCCGCTCGTCAACCTGCACACGCTCAAAGACCGCAACTTCGCCGTCGGCTCTCTGCTCATCCTCTTCTTCGGAGTCTCGATCTACTCCATGATCACGCTCCTCCCGCTTTTCTATCAGGAGCTGCTCGGCTACACCGCCTTCACCGCCGGCATCATTGTCGGCCCCCGAGGCTTCGGTGCCATTGTCGCTATGCCGATCATCGGCTGGCTCACCAGCAAGGTTGACGCGCGCTACCTGCTCACCTTCGGCTTCATCGTCTTCGGTTTCATGTCGCTCAAATTCGGAAACGTCAACCTCGGCATCAGCCCCTGGACGCTCTTCTGGCCTATCGTCATCACGGGATTCTCACTCAGCTTCGTCTTCGTTCCCATCACCACCCAGTGCTATGCCACCCTCCGCAATGAAGAAATAGGTAATGCCAGCGGCATCTTCAACCTGGTCCGCAATGTTGGCGGATCGGTAGGCATTTCTGTCGCGCAAACCCTCCTCATACGGCGCAGCGATCTCCACCAGAGCCAGATCGTCGGCGCCATTCCACGCGCCGGATACCTGTTCCAGCAGCATTCAGCGGCCGCCGCCCGCTTCCTCGACCGTCGATTGGGGCCGGCCGCTGGAGCCATCGCCGCCCAGGCCCAGATCTACCATCAGGTCGGCCGGCAATCCCTGCTCTGGGCGTTCGTCGACGTCTTCCGCTGGGTAGCCCTGCTCTGCTTCGCCTGCGTAGGCCTCGTCTGGCTCTTCAAAAAGGTAAAGCCCGGCAGGAAGGCGCCCGCCGGCGCTCACTGATACAGCGCCAACATTGCAAGCGGCGAACCCCGGACGACTCCATTCTCGCCGCGCGCGACATCGGCACCCAGGAAATTTACGCGCTGAATACCAGGTTTCCGTAGCAGAGAGACGGATCCCTCGCGAGCAGCTACGGATGTTTCTTTGCGCTGGGCGTAAGTTTCCTGAAGACGAATTCCTGGGCGAGGTTGTTGGCGACGCGTCCGGCAGCGGCGAGGGCGGCGTTGTAGAAGAGGTTTGCCGCATCGCGATTAGTGGGCGGGTAGTAGAGGTCGGAGATGGCTCCGGAGGCGAGGTCTCCGCCGACGCCTGAGTAGTTGAACTGCCAACGGCCGTTGTCTCCCTTGCAGAGAACAGAAAAGGCGAAGACGTGGCGCACCCGCGAACCGACCGTCCCGGTGCCCTGATAAAAGTAGCGCGGGTCCTGGTGGAACAGTGAGGGCAGCATAGCTCCACCGATCATGCTGCTGGTGAAGCCGTCGGCCAGGCCGGCCCCTAGCCTCTGTCCATATCCTTTGGCTCCCTGCCGGTAGTCGGGCGTGTCGGCTGCCTGGTTGAAACCCGCGAAAGCGGCGGCGCTGAGAATGTTAACCGGATCGATTGTCGACCTGAGAGCAAGCTCGAATTTTAGCTTGGTTGTGAGCGGCGCGGGATTCGAATTATAGGTCACGTAGAAGTTCGGGAAAATGCCGACAATCCGCTGCTTTTCTTCTATGTGGACCTCCTCGGTGCCGATCTGATCGAGCGTCATCGCGCTGACCGTAGTCTGCACTACCGCAATATCCAGCTGGATGTTTTTGAGATCGAGCTCCTGGCCCGGCTTGAGGACGGTGGCCGCCGAAGTCCACGCTGCGAATCCACTTGCAGTAATGCTGACATGGTAAGTGACGCCCGGACGAAGATCGCGGAAGGCGAAGAATCCGTCGTTATTGGTCCGGAGGATGGCCTGTTCGGCGGAACTCGCGCCCTGAATCGAAACAACCGCGGCAGGAATTGTATTGTGTTGGACATCGACGACCGTGCCGATGATGCTCGCTGTCGACTGTGGCGCGGGTTTCTCCTGGCCCGGCGCAAGGAAGGGGGCCAGGCAGAGAAGGCACGGCCAAAGGGAGGCAGGAGAACGCATGAGGGAGGCGAGTTATTAGGAAGATGCTATCTCATCGCATGCGGGAGTTGTCCGGCGGCGGCGATGGAAAACCTCGCAGGAACCAAACTTTTGGGTCGGTAATGGCCGTGAGTTGCGGTAGGATTCCCTGGAAAGGCGGGAGCAACGATGCGGGCATTGAAGATTGTGTGCGGTATCGCCGTGCTGCTGGTTGCCATCCACATGGTCCACGGGATACATCATGTCGTGTCGCAAAACGGCGGTCCCTGGACTGCCGCCATGTGGGCGCTGGTAATCGGCGCAGCAATAGTGGATGTGCTGGCGTTTGTGGGCGGCGTGCTGCTGCTGCGGACGGGGAACTGAGGCACCCACAGCTTTTCCTCTAAAGAATACGGCGCGCTCAAAGATTGCGTGCTGCCGCGATCACACTGCTTTCCTCGGCCTCTTTGGGGCCCAGAACCTCCTCCAATACCGAAGCCAGCTCCATGATCGCCCGGCTGCCGTCCCCCGAATAGCTGGAGCCATGCATGATGGCAAGTGTCTGCGGCCGGAGAGCGGCCAGCTCTTTGAGGACCACTTCGGTGTGATGGGTGTACGGAGTTGCCCCGGCGAAGGGACTGCTCTCAAACGCAATCAGGTCTGTCCGGCACTGGTCGAGAACGCTGGCGTCTGTCACCGGCGGCCCTTCCCCCGTCTGCAGAAACAGATCGGAGCAGAACAGCGTTTTGCCGGTCTCCTCGAACATCACGCCGGCGTCCCAGCCGTGCGGGATATGCGGCGTCGGCACAAAGCGGAAACGGCGCTTGCCGGTGCTGAGAACGTCCTCACGGGTCAGCGGCCTGGCCTCGCGGATCGCGAAATCATTGACGGTCACCATGCACCCCACCAGTCCGCAAACGGCCTGCGCATTGGGTGCGGCTTCCAGCCAATGATTGAGCGCACCGCATTCGTCGGATTCGAAATGGCTGAACCCGACATAGCGGAGCTTGGACGGTTCGATGATAGTCGCGACCGCATCGCGGACGATGGGAAACATCCGCCGGAACCCGGCGTGGAAGAGCAGCGGCTCTTCATCTTTCACCAGGAAATGATTGAACGATAGATTGAACTCCGGGACAAACACGGAGATGCGATAGATGTCGTCCGCGATTTCGTCGACTTGGAACATGGCCGTAATTGTAAAATCCGGTGGCCTAAGCGGGCAACGGGGGCGTACCGCATCAACGTTGTTTTATCAAACGACCTGCGGCACGCGACGCGCTGCCTTGGCGGGAGCGGGCCGCGTGCGGTAGAGTTCCTGCATTTGGAGAGCGAAGTCGGCGATTGGATACGCGGCCGCAACGCAGCACCAGACGACGATCTCTGCGTTACGCTCAGGGATGTTAAAGACGCCCATGACGGCGCGGCCCTCGAGAAAGATGAGCGCCGTGGCGAAGCTTCGCGTCATCCATTGGCGGTGTTGCTGGACCTTGCCGCGCAGAATAAACATCATTGCCATGGCGGTGGCGAATATCCACAACGTCGCGTCGACCCCGGCCGCAATGGTGAATGAGCGTGCACCTCCCATTCGCTCCTCAAAGTGCTGGATGTAGATTCCGAGAGGAGCGCCGAGAAAAACGCCGGCGACGTAGAACCTGCCCATGACCCGATGCACTTTGGCGAAGCGCCTGCGCAGCCGGTCAGAAAATTGAAGAGGGCCAAGGAAGAGCGCGCACGCGGCGAGAAGGCCATGCGGAAGCAGCCACCACCGGAAAGAGTGTATATGGGTCCATTCTGGGTCTTTCGCGTTCACGAGAAAGCTCTCGTTATGCCAGAGAACATAGGCGTACATGAGAGCGATGGCGGCAAAGAGAAGGTACTTTGGCCGGGCAATGGACGAGATGCGGCGGAACGAAGCAGGCGCGGGCGTTTCCCGGACCGTGACTTGTGTTGACATTATGCTTTCCCTCGGAGGCCCAATTTCAGTTCCCGCAGGCGCAATGCGGCCCGCTGGGAACAGGAGATGAACGCCGATAGGAAAATCCGTAGTCAGAATCCGGGAAGAGAAATCAGAGCTGTAATTTGGACTTAGGGGAACTATCGTCTTTCATTTTCAGCAGATAATACACAGTCACAGGGCGAATTGCCACCGGAATGTTCGGGGAGACCCGGATCGCCTCCCGTGGAATTGGAATCGTGAATGCTCCTGCGCGACGCGCACCTTGCCGAGAGGTGATTTGAGCCTTTAGTGTGGTGCGTGGGCGAAACGCCTACATTTTTCGTCGCAAAGGCGGGACACTGACGCAAATGGCTTCCTCCACTTCTACCGATCCAAATCTCAGTTCTGTGCTTCGCGAAAATCGCGTTTTCCCTCCTCCGGCGGAGTTTGCGGCTAAAGCGTACGTGGGCAGCCTGGCCGCCTATGAGCAGCTGTATGCGCGCTCGATTGCCGACCCCGAGGCGTTCTGGGCGGGCGTTGCGAAAGAGCTGCATTGGTTCAAGCCCTGGACGAAGGTGCTCGATTGGCCCAACAAAACTGACGAGCCGTGGGCGAAGTGGTTTGTGGCCGGGAAGATAAATTTGTCGTACAACTGCCTCGACCGGCACGTGCTCGGCGGCAAGCGAGACAAGACGGCAATCCTCTGGGAAGGTGAGCCGGGCGAGATTCGGCGTCTGAGCTTCGGCGAACTGCTCAAGGAAGTGAGCCGCTTTGCCAATGCCCTGAAGTCGCTTGGCGTGAAGAGGGGCGACCGCGTTGCGATCTACATGGGCATGACTCCCGAGCTGGCGATTGCGCTGCTCGCGTGCGCGCGCATTGGCGCGGTGCATTCGGTGATCTTTGGCGGATTTGCGGCGCATGCGATCGTGGACCGCGT
This sequence comes from Silvibacterium sp., assembly GCA_036273415.1. Taxonomy (GTDB): domain Bacteria; phylum Acidobacteriota; class Terriglobia; order Terriglobales; family Acidobacteriaceae; genus Silvibacterium. The sequence goes on from DASUHR010000009.1 coordinate 178,913, forward strand.
GAACGACTCGCAGTGCGTAGCGGTGATTACCCAGGACGGTTCATACCGGCGCGGCGGCGAGGTGAAGCTCAAAGCCACGGTGGACGAAGCGTTGGGTCAGTGTCCTTCAGTGAAGAATGTGGTGGTATACAAGCGGACCGGGTCGGCGTTGACGATTAAAGATGGCCGCGACCACTGGTGGCATGATGTGGTGGCAAAGGCCTCCGACGATTGTCCGGCGGAGCACATGGATGCGGAAGACCCGCTCTACATCCTGTACACGTCCGGGACGACGGGCAAGCCGAAGGGACTCGTGCATACGACCGGCGGCTATGCGGTGCAGACGTATTACACAAGCAAGCTGATGTTCGATCTGAAGGACGACGACGTGTACTGGTGCTCGGCGGATATTGGGTGGGTTACGGGGCACTCGTATGTGGTCTACGGAATTTTGCAGAACGGCGTGACCACGCTGATGTATGAAGGAGCGCCAAATTTTCCCGCGTGGGACCGCTTCTGGAAGATCATCGACGATCACAAAGTCACGGTGTTCTATACCGCTCCTACCGCAATACGAGCGTTCATCAAAAACGGCAACGCATTTGTCGACAAACACGACCTGAGCTCGCTGCGGCTGCTGGGGACGGTGGGCGAGCCGATCAATCCCGAGGCGTGGATGTGGTATCGCGAGGTGATCGGCAAAAATCGCTGCCCGATTATTGATACGTGGTGGCAGACCGAGACGGGCGCGAGCATGATTACGCCGCTGCCGGGCGCGATTCCGACGAAACCAGGTTCGGCGACGCGGCCCTTTCCCGGAATTGTGCCGGAGGTGGTCACGCGCCGGGGCGAGCCGGTCCCGGCAGGACAAGGTGGCCTGCTGGTCATCAAAAAACCTTGGCCGTCGATGGCGCGCACTATCTATGGCGACCCCGAGCGTTACAAGAAGGCCTACTGGTCGGAGATTCCGGGAGTGTACTTCACCGGCGATGGAGCGCGCCGCGATGCCGACGGATACTACTGGCTGATGGGGCGCGTCGATGACGTGATCAATGTGAGCGGGCACCGCCTGGGCACAATGGAGGTCGAGTCGGCGCTGGTCGCGCATCCCAAAGTTGCGGAGGCGGCCGTTGTCGGGCGGCCCGATGAGATGAAGGGACAGGCGATTGCGGCATTCGTCACGCTGGAAGGCGGAAACGAGCCTTCAGAAGAGTTGAAGAACGAGCTGCGCGCATGGGTGGCGAAGGAAATCGGCGCGCTGGCCCGTCCCGATGATCTGCGATTTACCGAGCAGTTGCCGAAGACGCGCTCAGGAAAGATTATGCGCCGGCTGCTGCGCGAGCTCGCAACCAACGGCGATATCAAAGGCGACACAACCACGCTGGAAGATTTCAGCGTGATTGCGAAGTTGCGAGAAGCAGAAGAGTAGGACTTGCCATGGTAGTCAAGAATCTTGACTTGTCGTTATCCGGCTTAAGAAATGCTCCGGTTCGGGTGTCTTCCGGCGGTGCGTATCCTGAACTTGGATGTGCTTCCGTGCAATTGATTTTTGGGAACGGTTCGAGGCTCCACGCACAATATTGGCGCCTCATAAAGGCTGGGAAGCCGATGTTAAGCAGCTTTGACCATCAGCAAAAATACGGATTGCCAGCTGCCATCGATGCAATCACGGATTTACAAGAAGAGTTGCAGGATAAGCTTGTCACTGACGCGCGTATGCGTGAAGACACGGGTGATTTGCTCTTCGAATTTGCCAATGATTTCAAGCTCGAAGTATTTAGCTTTACCGGTTACGAAGACTGGGAAATTCAGTTTCCGGATAATACTGCTGAATATTCCAACTTTGTTAGATAAGCAAATGACGATCCTGAATCTCCCACGCGTCTCGCTGGAAGATTTCAGCGTGATCTCTAAGTTGCGAGAAGGCGATGAGTGACCCTCACACTGAGCCCTAGTCCATGAAGAGTCTATCTGTGTTCCTTAAACGCTATCGGAGTGGACGAGATCAAACCGACGCCGTGTTTCATCGAATGGGCCGTCCGAAATTCATTTTGACTCAGGGCGTGGCGCCGTATGCGATTACGTGCGTTCTGTTGCTGACCATCAACTACCTTCGGCATGGGAGGTATATAGTGCACGGTTGGTGGATAGCGGGTTTTTGGGCCTATGGGCTGATTATTGGACTAGCTCTCTTGTGCGGCGGCGGGACATTAGCCGCGCTGTATCGATGGCGGCAAATCGAGCGCCGCATACAGCAACGAAATGCGCCTTCGCAGTAACAAAGTTTATTGCTTCAGACATGCGGCCCAACCGGGTCGCTCCGCGTCCAGGTCGCCACTCCAACTCTGCAATAGTTTCCCAGACGAGCTATCGAAGCGACGCAGGTCCTGCCCTTCCGGATTGTGAACTGGCCCGGCTGAAAGCGCGAGTTCCTTTCCTCCATCGAGGAAACACCAGTCGTAGATCATCTGGCCGGTTCCCAGTCTCCACTTCTTGCCATGGCTGTAGATAAAAACTCCGGTGGGAATCGGATAGGAGGTACAGCAATTGTCCTCTTCGAGCAGCCAGCCTGCGGACTGCCTGTCTGAAGAAAGCTGTGGCGAGTCAACAGCGACCTGGCCCTGCTCTTTCGGAAAAGCCGTGTCCTTCCCGGCCGCATCCACGATGTGAGCGAGGCCATCGGAACCGACATAGACCTTCGCCAGCGGAGCTTGCTGCGATTGGGAGAAGAGCAGTGTCGCTGCGGAGAGAGCAGCTACCCAGGCCAGACATCCCTTCATAAAGGCATGCCACATAACATGACTACCCACTTTTGCCGGATTTGCGGAGTTTTGCCTCAATATACTTGTGGAATTGATCCGGGTGACCGGGCGGCGCTATTTCGAAGGTAAGTGAAATGTATTCCGTCTGAGTGACAGTGTAGGTGAGCCGGTAGCGCGGCGCGCCGGCTTCCGCGTCGCCGAGGAAGACTGCACTCCCGCCATCGCTCGCGGCCGCAACCGTGTAACGAATGACATGGCCTTCACTGTCTGTGTAGAAGGCGCGGACCTGATGGTCCGCTGAGTCCGGATAAATGATCATTAAATCATCGTGAACGACCGCCGGATGGTTGGCGGTTGCGGGATATTCCGCATGATTCTGCCGTACAATCACTTTTGCTTGCAGGGCGGCTTCGAACGAGCAGTAGCCCGATCCCGGCATGCCTGCATCTTTTCCCTCACCCACCCATTTACCGAGCAGGAACCCCAATGAGTTCAGGTTGACGGCCGGAGCGGCCTGTTGTGGGTGGGCGAATTGGCAGAGTAAGACGACGGCGACGCTTAGGATTGTCTTTTTCATCGTGAGTCTTCGTTCGCGTGGAGCATGGACCGCTTATTGAGCCAAATCGCGAAAATGGTAGCACGGTTGGCGCCGTTTGGTGTCACGTGATGGTAGTTTGCGGAAGCGGGCAAAATACAACGCTCATCGTCGCGAGCAAAACAAAAAAGGCTGCGGCATCACCGCAGCCTCTTCTTGTATCAGCCCACTACTGCTGCCGCAGAGCCGGCATGGGAACGGGAATGTTGTAGGTGGTAGCTCCGACTCCCACTCCTCCCTGGCACGAGTTTGGCGGAGTGGTGCACACCCGTTGCGTTGAAGGGCATTCGGCCGCCCAGAACATGAATCCCAGCGCGCCGCTCGTTGTTCCAGCGCCCGCGGGAGCAACGGTCTGTACCCAGCTTCCCGTCGATTTCTCCAGCGACGAGCTGAAGGTAATGCATTCCGGTGCGGGTTTGGTTCCGGTAACGATATAGAGGCTCACCGCCATTTTCGCTGGCGCGAGCGGAGGCACTGGAGGCGAGTAGCGTGGTTCTCCTACAATGTGCTCCTGCCAATTGCTCTCCGCGGTAGAGGCGCTGTTTGGCTGCTTGTTCGGCACCATCGCATTCGCATAGTCGAGCACCGGATTTGAAGTCTGCAGCCAGTTCAGCGTCGCATATTGGGCAATGCTGCTCAGGTACTGGTCTCCGGCGCCGAGGTCAATCGTCAGCCTGGCGCTTGGATTGTTCCCCGTCGCGTCGTACGGTATCTGCGAGCGGTATGCCGAGACAAAAGCCTGCAGCCCGCTTAGATTCGCGCTTGAGGTGTTCTCATAATCGATTTCCACGCCTACTCCCAGGCTCTTCGCTGCGGCGGCGGCGTTCAGTCCCAGCTGCGTCGCGTTGGTCGAAAGCGCAGAGTCCCAATCGCTGGTGTAAGTGATACCTCCGATCGACAGCATCACCCGCACGTTATGCGAGGTGAAATAGCTGACCACCTGCGAATTCATTCCGATCGGGATGCCGTTCTGGGTGTTTGCGTCATTGGTCTGGGCGAGCAGCTTCAACGGGTTCACGAAAGAGAGCGACACCATATTTACCGACGGGACTCCGTTGCCCCGATCGATCAGCCAGTGATTGGCGGTGTCGAAGTCGGTCATGTTTCGCACCGAATTCCAGCCGCATCCGTCATTGCTGCACAGCCACGCTCCATAAATCGTTACTGGGGTTTGAGCACTTGCAACGTTGCCCACCAGCATTGCAGCAAGAGCGGTGAGCGCGATTGTGAACGGGAGTGTGAACCACCTGTGATTAGCCACCTGAGCCTCCGGTACGGGATTTTGAGACTCGGTCATGGGCGAGAATGCCGCGCAATGGCCGATGTTGGGAATGGATGCTGCCTGCGCAGCTTGGTTTTCCCTCTCAAGGAATAAATCCTCTGGAGGTAACCGCCTCTTCGCTTCTCGCCGCGCAGGCCTGCTCGCAGCCTAACGAAGTGGCGCTCTCATTTCTTGTGCAGAATATTCGAACTCACTTGGTAATGTCCCGTCTTCCCCGTCACCGCTATCGGCACCACCGCTCCCGTCTTCTTCTTCTTAAAAAAAGGAGACAGCGGCTTCAGCAGCACCGACTTCCAACCCGTCACCGCGTGCGATATGTCTGACTTCATCTTCAGGTCGCCGTCCAGATGCACCCCTCCGTCCTTCAGGTCGTACCAGCCATGCAGATCCGCCGACGCGCCCGGAATCTCAAATGTCAGCCGGTGCGTCGACACCACACCGTTCCGTATCGTCGTCGGACCCTTGAGCCCCGACAAAACGTCCGCTGCCCCGTTGTTCTCCGAATCGCTCTTGCCTCCTTGCGCCCGCTGGCTGAAGCTCGACAAAGACTTCTCCGTCTTCGTGTCCGTCACCCGCTCATTCGGCACGTCAAAGCTTCCTTCCATGGTCAGGCGCTGGAAAAAGGTCTCCCCCTCTTTATCCGGCGCAAGATGCGCATGCGCCTTCAGCCATACTGACCCCACAATCGGCGGCTCGTTCTTTAAAAACGGATGCAGCAGGTCCTCTGCCCGCCCCTTTTCCACCGTCAACTTCAAATCGGTCACCTGCGGCCGCCCCAGGGCGCTTCCGCCCGCGTCAATCGTGGTCTCTCCCGTCTTCACCACAATCTGGTGCATCACTACGTCTCCATTCAGCCCGTTCACCGTGCACTGCAGTGACCCGCTCACCGCCGCCGGGCTTCCATCGCTCACCGCAAAGTTCGGAACCTCCGCCTTCACATTGCCCTCAACCGCCGTCAGCGGCCCCTGAAAATCCCCTTTCGCCGACAATATTCCCCGCAGCTCTCCTATCTGGTCCAGGTTCACCGGAGCAAACGTAAATTTTCCTGATACCGGCGTCGAGCCCAGGTTCTTCGGGTTCAGCGGCCCGAAACTTCCTCTCGCCACCAGATGCCCCCCGGGGTTGGTGTACTGCATGTCCACAAAATAGGAGATCGCCTGCCCCATTTGCAGGTTGCGAATCACCACCTCCCGTATGGGATAGGTGTACCGGCCGCCGTTCGTCCGCATAATGTCCAGCGCCGCCTTGTGAATATGCAGCTTCTCCACGATGATGGACGGCCCGGCAAAATCCGCGCTGCTTCCCGCCGGAAAGTCCTTCGCCATGTCCGCGCTTCCAACCGGCGGAATCATGACGTGCAGCCCCACCACATCCACCAGCATGATCCGCTTTCGCAGCGTCAGCAGGTCCGCCCAGCTCCCCTGCACAATCAGGTCCTGCGTCGAGCCGATCGGTGGCGCCCCCGGAGCCGAGTTGCGCCGCAGCGTCAGCTCCTTCGCCACAAAACCTGGATGCGGGAAATAAATCCGGTGATAGTGGCTCACCGTAACCTTGCTCGCAAAAACCTGCTCCAGCATCGGCTTCACATTGCGATACCGGTAGGGCCAGTATTTCTCCGCCAGAACGCCCCCCGTTACCAGGGCCACCAGCAAAATCGCGCCCACAATCCACAGCAGCTTTCTGTGCCGCCACAGCCACGACCGCCCCTGCCTCGATCCAGTCGGCCTCGAAGCCCGAGCAGAAGATTGCGCCGAAGCATGTGTCAAAGAGCGGTCCTCCTGGGGGCGGGTTCCCATTATGGGATGCAAGTTCGCCCTGCGCGCAGGTTCGTCCACTATGGCTGCTGGTAAAAGGTGTATCCTCTACAGGCAGAACCCACGCAATTTTCTCTGGCCTCCCCCAAACAGGAAATAAATGGTCGCCAGAATCATCCACTTCGGTCCGGACGAGTGCAGAAGGCTGCTGGTGCTTCGCAGCTCTGGATTCACCATAGACGAGTGTCCGTCCCTATCCCAGCTCCGCTCCGCCCTCGAAAATAAAATTCAGCCGGTCGCCGTCATCATCTCCGAGACCCGCCTCTGCGGCCCCGCAGACGCCATCGCCCTCATCCGCGCCCACACTCGCGCCCCTTTAATTCTCTTCCAGAACATGGCCCCGTCCTACAGCGAATCCGACTTCAACCTCGTAATCCCCGTCCTCACCCATCCCACCGAATGGCTCCATCGGCTGCGCGCAGTCATTGAGCTGAGCTGCTCAACCCCACCCGATCAGATCCCGCGAGTTCCTCCCCAGCCCGAGCGTTCATCCTCCATTCTTCGCCACAAAGCCTGATCCTTCCCACATGGAATCAGATCGCGCTTCGCTGGCATAAAATCGGCCACGCATAAAATCAATTCATGCGCTCCGCCGCTCTGCTCGTTACTTTCCTGCTTTCCCTCGCCGCCGCCGCGCCCGCGCAATCATCTCAAAGTCCGCCTCCAAACCAGACCAACACTCCTACCCTCACCGTGCGCTCCACCCTGGTCGAGGTTCCTGCCCTCGTCACCACCAAAGACGCACACGTCGTCTTCACCCTCACCGCCAATGACTTCCTTCTCACCGACGACGGCGTGCCCCAGCATCTCAATCTCGTCGACGACACCGACTCGCAGCCCCTCGCCCTCGTCATCGTCGTGGAAACCGGAGGCGCCGGCGCCCGTCACCTCGCCGACTACCAGAATCTCGACCCCATCCTCGACGGCCTCATCGGCAACGTCGAGCATCGCGTCGCTCTCGTCGCCTTTGACAGCACGCCCCGTCTGCTCCTGCCCTTCATTGCCAATACGGGCGACGCCGCATCGCAGCTCGAAAATCTCTATCCCGGCGATCAAGGCGCGGCCATTCTCGACGCGCTCGCCTTCGCCGTCGGCCTCCTGCGCGATCAGCCCACCCGCTACCGCCGCGCCATCCTTCTGCTCAGCGAAACCATCGACCAGGGCAGCACCACCACGCTCACTGACGCTCTCCGCCTCATCAGCGACACAAACACCGCCATGTACAGCTTTGGATTTTCGAGCACCCGCTCCGCCGTCTCCCACGAAGCGTCAAAATTCAATGGCACCACTCCCGGCCCCGCCCACGGCTGCTTTTCCCGTGAAGGCGCCGACGCCGAGTACAAGGGACACTACAGTGCGCAGGTCCTCGATTGCATCTCGCAGCTCGCCCCGCCCGTGCGCCTTGCCACCATGGCCTTCCTCGCCGCGCGCAGCTCGCTCCGCACCAATACCGCAGAATCCATCGCCCAACTCACCGGAGGCGAGTTCTTCCATTTCCGCGACGCCCGCAGCCTTCAGCGTGGACTCATCGCCGTCTCCCGCGATGTGCCCAACGCCTACGTCCTCAGCTTCCACCCCACCGCGCCCACCCCCGGCATGCACGCGTTGCACCTCGAGCTGAAAGACCGCTCCGACCTCCGCATCAAATCCCGCAGTGAATACTGGATCGACAGCGACACCGCTACCAAACAATAGGCAGCGGTTCTTTTTTCTTGATCTCATCCTGAACGAAGCGCAGCGAGTGAAGGACCGGCTTTTTCTCCCATGCCATCTTTCCGTGTGCCCCATCTCGAAAGATGTTCGAGATCGCCTTGTCAGGAATCAGGCAATTAGCTAAAATAGCTAAATTAGCTATTTTGGAGGACTGCCGATGATCACAATTCCATCCGCGGAAGCGCAAAATCGCTTTGGGCAGTTGCTCGACACCGCTCAGCGCGAAGCGGTCGCGATCACCCGCCACGGGCGTCCCACCGCATTCATCGTATCGCCCCAGGACATGAAAGAACTGCTCGACGCGCGTCGCAGGCGCAGCAAAGCCGTCTCCGATCTGGAGGCGTGGAGCGCCAAAGCCCGGAAACGGGCGACCCGGGCCTCTGCTGCTTTGACTGACAAACAGGTAAACCGGCTGGTGCATGAATCTCGATGAGCCGCCGAATCGTCTTTGACACCAGCACCTTGGTGAGCGCGGCCCTGCGTACCGCTTCAATTCCGCATCAAGCGTTGCAGCATTCGCTGGCGACCTGCGATCTGTGTGCCAGCGCAGATACATTAGCCGAATTGGAGCGCGTGCTCGAGCTCAAAAAATTCGATCGATACCTAAACCGAAAGCTGCGCCGTGATTTCGCCGCATTAATTCGTCGCAGCGTCTCCCTCTTCGCGGTGCGCCCGGAAGATCTCTCAAGTGTCGATCCTCCCTGCCGCGATCCCGGTGACAATCAGTTCCTCGCTCTCGCCGCAATCGCGGAAGCCGAAGTTCTCGTCAGCAGCGACGAAGACCTGCTCGTGCTGCACCCGTGGCGCGACATAGCCGTCATCACCCCAGCCGAATTTCTGTTGTCGTCAAAAAACAAGAAGACTCGATCGAATCAATGACACGCCCCCAACGCCAAAACATTTCAGCGAAGGTAAACTCACCACGGGAGTCTCATCCTTGAAAACCCTCGCCGTCATCCCTGCGCGCCTCGCCTCCACTCGCCTGCCGCGCAAGGTCCTTCGCGAAATTGCCGGGCAGCCCATGCTCGCCTGGGTTTACCGCGCCGCCCGCGCCTGCCCGCTCCTCAACGATGTGCTCATCGCCACCGACGCCAGCGAAGTCCTCGCCTTTGCCCAGCAGCACGGCCTGGCCGCCGTCCTCACTCCTGCCGACTGCGCCAGCGGAACCGATCGCGTGCACGCCGTCGCCCAGTCGATCCCGGCCGACGTCTACGTCAACATCCAGGCCGACGAGCCCATGCTCCGCCCCGAGCACATCGAGGCCCTCCTCAAGCCCTTCAGCAACCATGAAGTACAAATCTCCACGCTGGCCACGCCCTTCGCGCCCAGCAGCGCCCGCGGCGAAATTAACTCCCGCGGCGAAATCGACAATCCCAACGCCGTCAAAGTCGTCACCGCCGCCGACGGACGCGCCCTCTACTTCTCCCGCGCCGCCATTCCCTACGACCGCGACCGGCAGGGAAGCGTCCGCTACCTCAAGCATCTCGGCCTCTACGCCTATCGCCGCAAGGCGCTTCAGCAATTCCCAACCCTGCGGCCCTCCGCACTCGAAGCCGCAGAAAAACTCGAGCAGCTACGCTTTCTCGAAAACGGACTCAGCATCCACGTAGCCGAAACTCCCTACGACACCATCGGGGTGGACACCGAAGAAGACCTTCGGCGCGTAGAAGCCATCCTCAACCGGAGCAAATCCGGCCCGGTAATCTGACCATCGCTCCTCCGTCAAGCTACATACGAAAGTTGGGCGCTCCAGATAACTCGGGACAACTTGCTGCCTCGACCTTCCCATCGAAGCGATCTGGAGCTGTTGTTACCGCCCGCAGCCCATCTGAATCCCGATCCTCTGCTCACGGAACCTACTCCGCACGTTACCCAAGGAGATTCACCCTGTGAGACCTCTATCCCAAGCGCTGTATCGTCTGGCGGTGCCTGCTGTGGCCGCAGCGTTGTCCCTGTGCGCCAGCCCGTCTTACGGCGCGGCCTCCGGTTGGAGTACGAGCGGGGTTGAAATCCTGACCCCCGGCGGAAGCGAATTCATTGTCACCGGAATCAATTGGTACGGATTTGAGACCACCAGCTCTGTTGCGCACGGGCTCGAGTATCACGACTATACCTACATCGTGAATGAGATCAAGCAATACGGGTACAACACCATTCGTATCCCTTTCTCGAACGCGATGTGGGACAAGGATCCTATTCCGAACTCAAATACCATCAGCGCCTGCCCCAGTTGCAAGGGCTCCCACAGCCGCGACATCCTCGCACGGATCGTGAACTATGCGGGGTCCATTGGACTCCACGTTATCCTCGACAACCATCGTTCCGAGGCCGGCAACAGCAATGAGGCGAACGGCCTCTGGTACTACGTCAGTGGAAGCAATAACTACACCGAGCAAGGCTGGCTCAATGATTGGGTTCATATGGAAGACTGGGTGCATGGTGTACCGCAGACCCAGGGAGCCACGGATACTGTCGCCGTCAACCTCAACGCATCGGACGGATCTCCCATCGTCATCGGCTTCGATCTTCGCAATGAGCCGCACACCCCCTCTCGCACCGCATACCTTAAGGGCGCCACTTGGGGAACTGGCGACGGGATCAGCCCCGCCACCAACCCAAATCCAAATCCGTTTGCTCCAGCGTGTGTCAGCACTTCGACCTGCGTCGATTGGCGCCTCGCAGCCGAGCGCGCTGGCGACGATATCCTCGGCGAGGCCTCCAGCCATGGTTGGGCCTATCCACTGATCTTTGTCGAAGGCATCTCGCAGTTTCCTTCCGCCAACGGCACACCAGCCAACGGCCCATATGACTTTGACTGGGATGGTGGACAGCTTGAAGGAGTGAACGGTAATGCCGGAAATCCCGGCGGCCCGATCGTCCTCAATGCCGGAGGCAGCGGCTCCAGCCTTGGACCGGGAGTGAACAACGAATTGGTCTACTCCCCTCACGACTATGGTCCGAGCGTTTTTCAGCAGCCATGGTTCAACAGCAGCACCTGTTATGCCTCGGGATGCTCGTCCTCAAGCCTCGCTGATGTATGGAACAAGGCTTGGGCCTACATCAACGCTGGCAACGTCAGCCCGTTCTGGAACGGCTCCGCGTATCCCTGGAGCAACACCGGAGCCACTGCCTACACTTCTGCGCCAGTGTGGATTGGAGAGTTCGGCACAGGCAAAACCAGCAGCGCAACCAACTATTCCGGCAACGGCTCGGAAGGGCAATGGTTTACCGATCTCGTGAACTTCATCAACAGCAGCTACACGCTCACCAGCGCGAACGCCTCAGGCATCGCCGTTCACCATCTGCAATGGACCTATTGGGCGGCGAATACTGAGGACAGCTTTGGGCTGCTCGGCAGCAACGATACCGGACTGGCCTTTCCACCGACGGAATACACTTTCCTGTGCTCTGATCAGCAGGGCCCGCTCGCCGTTCCACCCGGAACCGCAAGTGGAGAATGCGGCAGCACCGGAGCGCTACCCAATCCACAATGACATTACAGAATCACTCAAAAGGGGAGCGCACCGTCGCTCCCCTTTCCTACTTGTCTCTCGCCTTCGCCGCTTCCAGCGGAGAAGCCGGCTCCGTCATCCGCGCCGGGTCGAGAATTTCCGAAATATCCTTCTCGCTCAACAGCTTCTTTTTCCGCGCCAGCGAAATAATCGACTCGCCTGACGCAATCGACTCCTTCACCAGCTCCGCCGCCTTCGCGTATCCAATATAAGGATTCAGCGCCGTAGCCAGCGACACCGTGCTCTGCGCATAAAAATCGCAGCGCTCCGCATTCGCCGTAATGCCGCGCACGCATCGCTCGTTGAACACGCGCAGCATGTTCGCCAGAATCGTGATGCTCTGCAGCACGTTGTACGCCATCGCCGGCATCATCACGTTCAGCTCGAGCTGCCCGGCCTGCACCGCGTACGCTACCGTCGCATCGTTGCCGATCACCTGGAAGCTCACCATCGCCGCCAGCTCCGGCATTACCGGATTGATCTTCCCCGGCATGATCGACGAGCCCGGCTGCAGGCTCGGCAGATAGATCTCCGCGAAACCCGTGTTCGGGCCCGAGGAAAGCAACCGCAAATCATTCGAGATACGGATCACTTCCAGCGCAATCCCGCGCAGCGCCGCGCTCACCTCACCCATGCATGCGTTCGACTGCATCGCCCAGCGCATGTCCTCCGCCGGAACCAGCCGCTGCCCCGAGATCCGCGCCAGGTTCGCAATCGCCTTCGCACGATACTCCGGATGCGTGTTGATCCCCGTGCCCACCGCCGACCCGCCCAGCCCCAATTCGCGCAGCGAATCCGCCGCCGTCTCCAGAAACTTCCTGCCCTTCTCCACTGCCAGCCCGTACGCCGCGAACTCCTGCCCCAGCCGCACCGGAACCGCGTCCTGCATATGCGTGCGGCCCGACTTCATCACTCCGTCGAACTCCTTCGCCTTCGCCGCAAAGCTCGCTGCCAGCTCATCGAGCACCGGATACAGCGTCTCCAGGTCCAGCAGCGTAGCTAGCCGCATCGCCGTCGGAAACACATCGTTCGTGGACTGCCCGTAGTTCACATGGTCGTTGGGATGGACCTTCGCATACTCGCCCAGCTTGCCACCCAGCACCTCGTTCGCGCGGTTGGCGATCACCTCATTCGAGTTCATGTGGAACGAAACTCCGGCTCCCGCCTGAAAAACATCCACCACAAACTCCGCCGTCAGCTTGCCGTCGATGACCTCCCGCGCCGCGCTCACAATCGCTCCCGCACGCTCCTTATCGACCAGCCCCAAGTCCCGGTTTGCCTCCGCAGCCGCCTGCTTCACCATTCCGATCGCGCGTATCAACTCCGGATGCGCCCGCATCCCCGAGATGGGATAGTTCTCCACCGCCCGCGCCGTCTGCGCGCCGTAATACGCCCGCGCCGGCACCTCCACAAATCCCAGTGAGTCCTTCTCCCTGCGTTTGTCCGCCATTCAGCCGCTCCTCAATCCTGTTGGTATGTCTTCATTATATGAATCATCTAATCTAAAAGCATGAACGCTCGCGATAGGGAAGCGGACGACTTCGATGTGCTGGTGATCGGCGCAGGACCAACCGGAATGGCCTGTGCAATCGAGGCGCAGCGCGCCGGATTTCGCAGCGTCCTCATCGACAAAGGCTGCCTCTGTAACTCCATCTTTCATTACCCGTCGCACATGACCTTCTTCACCACGCCCGAGCTGCTTGAGATCGGAGACATCCCTTTCCCCAGCCCCAACCAGAAGCCCGCCCGCAATGAAGCCCTCGAATACTACCGCAAGGTGGCCGAGCACTACGCCCTCGACACCCGCCTCTATCGGTACGTCGAATGCATCACCGGCAGCGACGGCAACTTCAAAGTCCTCACCAAAGACAAGTTCGGCCGAGCGGAAACCTACCGCACCAAAAAAGTCATCGTAGCCACCGGATACTACGATCTCCCCAACTACCTCAACATCCCCGGCGAAGAGCTCCCCAAGGTTCACCACTACTACGACGACCCGCACCCCTACTACGATCTGGACGTAGTCGTCATCGGTGGTAAGAACTCAGCCGCCATCGCCGCGCTTGAGCTATGGCGTCACGGCGCTCGCGTCACTCTGGTTCATCGCGGCCCCGCCATTCACAAGCACGTCAAGTATTGGATTCTCCCCGACATCGAAAATCGCATTAAGAAAGGCGAGGTGGCCGCGCACTTCAACAGCCGCGTAACCAACATCGCCCCGGACACCGTCTCTCTTGAAACGCCGGAAGGGAATCGGACCATACCCAATGACACCGTCTTCGCCCTCACCGGTTACCATCCCGACTTCGACTTCCTCACCTCGCTGGGAGTCAACTTCGAAGGCAAGGATCGTCTGCCCGTTTGCGATGCCGAATGTCTCGAGAGCAATGTCAAGGGAGTCTATCTCGCCGGCGTCATCGTTGCCGGCTCACGCACCAATGAAATCTTTATCGAGAATGGCCGCTTTCATGGCCGTCAGATCGCCGAAGACCTCAAGCGCAAGCTCACGGCTTCGCGGGAACCGGAAGTCGCCGCGCGCTAGTGCAAGACGCCGCGATCGGCAATCCCGCTCCCGGCCAGCTTCTTCAGCGCGCAACTCGGGGCCGCATTCAACCCTGCATACTTCGATCGCGTCACGTGGAATCGGTGCAGCTCCATGTATCGCACGCGTACGCCGCCAATAACAGCCGGCATCGCCCGCCGGGAAATCTCCGAATCCACCATCTCCGGATCGACCAGCACCAGCAGCGCCGGATCATGCGGATTGTCCAGGCTCTGCGTTACCCCCACGCCGAAAATCGCCGGGTCGTCCAGCAGTCTCGGAGCGTACTGCTTCACAACCGCCTTCGCTCGCGCCAGCACGCTCGCCGATAGCGCAATCCCGTCCGTCGCTGATGGAGTCTTCGGCGCGGAGTCGCGGACCAGCTCTGCCATGTCGGTCGCGATAACCTGCGTGCGCAGTCCGTCCACCGTTTGTGGCACGCTCAGGTTCCCCTTGGTCTTGTCTACATAAACCACTAGGGCAGCTTCGCCCGGATTATCCAGGCTGGCCCCGCTGCTCATCCCCAGAATTCCATTCTCCGGATTCACCAGCGCCGCGCCGCCCGTCTGCGCTACCCGCTCCGCGCGCGCCCTCTCCTCCGGCCCAACCGGAGCCGACTCCGCGGCCGCACTGCTGTCGTAGCGAACGCACGCGACCGCATGCGGCGTCGCCGTTCCCGCCACCGTCATGCTGCTGCCCGTCCGCTCTCCCAGCTCATTCAATACATCTCCAATGGGATTCGCAATGCTCAATCCATGTCCCCGCCCATCGGTTCCTCCGGCAAAGAACAATCCCACCGGCTCGGCATTCGACGCATCCACCACCAGCGCCCCCGAGTCGCCGCTGTCCGAGAATCTGTCCCCCGCAATTCCAATCTGGCCCGTGAAGGTCTTCGTGAAGTACGACTGTGTCTCCGCGCAATCCTTGAAGTAGTCGACCTTCACGCTCAGGTCCACCGCCGCCACCGTCGAGCACGTCAGGCCGGTGGTTCGCCCGCTCTTGGCCAGCTTCAGCCCGTTCAGGTTGCTAGCATTCAATACCTCGCCATCGCCTGCTACCGGTGGTGCCGCGCCCAGCATCTCATTCGCGCCCGGCGAACGCACCGATGCTGCCGGATCCGGAGCCGCGAGTTGCAGAATGCTGCCGTTCGCATCCACCGCTCCCGCCGCCACCATCGCCAGCGCCGCATCCACATTTGTCTTCGGAGTATTCAACGGAACGACATACTTCAATGTCCCGATCGGCCGCAGCGTCGATCCCGCATGGCTCAGCGGAACACATCCGTCGTCAATCATTCCCGGCTCATCGATCGCGTCGCCCGTCCTGCCCTGGTCCGACTCCGCCAGCACATGGTTGTTGCTCAGGATATACTGCTCCTTCCGGCCGTCTTCCACCAGCGCGCCCAGCGTGCCGCCGCAGCAATCCGCAACATACGATTCGCCGGTCGCATCCTTATAAGTATCGAAATCATTGTCATTGCCGCCTGACGCGCCCAGCGCAACCGCTCCCGTCTGCGCCGCCTGGTTCAGCATCGGGCTGCTGCTCACTCCATCCCGGTTCAGCAGAATCTTCAAAGGAGCAGTCGTCGCCGCTCCGTTTACCGCAGCTCTCAGATACACCGCTCCGCCGGTTGCGACCGACGGTGCCGTGTAGCTCACCTTGCACGTCGTGTACTGGTCCAGGCTGCGCTGGCAGCTTTCGTTGCTCAGCGTCCCCTTGTCAGCGCCGCCCGCACCGCCTCCGCCCTGCGCTCTTCTTGACAGGCTCCAGTGCACCGCGCCCGCATTCACCTCCGCGATTTCAGCCGTCGCCTCAATCGTCGTGCCGGTGCTCAGCCACGCATTTTCCGGCAGCAGCGACTGCACAAATCCCGGCGTAACGCTCACCACCGCGCGCGCCGTCTCTGCCGCATCGTCCTTCAGCCGCGCGGCTATTTGAATCCGAACCGTGTCCTGAGAGAGCGCCTCGGGAGGCGTATACAGCCCGGTCGCATCAATATGTCCTTCGCCCAGCGACGATGCGTTCTCCCCGCCGGCTACCGACCACACCACCGCCGCCGTTTCTCCCGACGGCATCCGCGCCGAAAATTGGATTTGCCCGTTGGAGCTGGTCGCCGCAGCGGATTCCGCAATGGAGAAAGCCCCATTTGCGCTGACCGTCCCGAATTGCCCCACGCCGCATCCGGCAAGAAACACGAGCAGCGCGGGAATAACCAACGCCGGCGGTTTGCGAATGCGGGAAATCATAAATATGGACCCTGCTTCGTCCCAGGACTTATTTCGTATGTTAGACCTGTGGATCGAAAAACAGGTTAACGCGAGCTGACTTCGCGAAACTTTGGATTAGGAAATGACCTTCCCCAGGAATCCCCGCAACCCAATTCCGCCCAGCACCGCCAATGAAACCAGCAACGCCAGCACCGTCAGCAGGGAAGGCATGTGTGGAACCCCCGGCGTGAGCGCCGTCCGCAATCCCTCGCTCATATACACGATCGGGTTCGCCAGCACCGCAATCTGCAGCCAGCGCACGCTGCTCAAAGCCTCCCAGGGATAGTAAACGCATCCCAGGAACGTAATCGGCACCACCACAATCGAAAACACCAGCCCAATCTGCTGCGGCTTTACGTTCGATCCAATCGCTAGCCCCAGCGCTCCCGCCACCAGGCTCGCCAGCACCAGCGAAGCAATCAGCATCGGCCAGCTTGCCACATGCGCATACACCGGCGTTGCCGGAACCCATATCGCCAGCGGCAGCACCAGCAGCGCCGCCAGAATGCTCTGGATCGCGCTGAAGCAAACTTTTTCCGCCGCCACCGCAGCCACCGGCAATGGACACATCACTCGATCGTCAATCTCCCGCGTGATGCCGAACTCCTGCGACAAGGGAAGCGCCACCGCCGCAATTCCGCTGAACATGATCGCCACTGCCATCAGCCCCGGAAGCAGCACCGTCGCAAAATTCGCGCCGCCCACCGCTCCCATCTGTCCAATGCGCGGAAAAAGAAAAGTGAACACGAATAGAAACAGCAGCGGCTGCATCACGATGCGCACAATGAACGGGCCAAGCTCGCGGCGAAGCACGCGCAGGTCCCGCATCATCAATCCTGCGAATGCCCCCGCATAGGACACCCCCGCCGTGCGCACTCCAGTCTCGTTACTCACGCAGGTCTCTCCCCGTCAGCCGGATAAATACCGTCTCCAGGCTCGGCTCATTGATCAGAATATCGCGCACCCCATACCCCTGCGCCGCCTTCACCAGCTCCGGCAGCAGCCCGTCGATGCCTTGCGCAAGCAGCCGCAGGCCCCCGCTTATCGGCTCCACGCTGCGAATCTGCGGCAACCTTCGCAGCGTCTCCGCCAGCGGATGCGTCCCTTCATTCGACCGCAGCGCCAGCTCAATCCGCGTGTTCGCGCCCAGCGTTGTCTTCAGCCGCTCCGGAGAATCGAGCGCCAGCACCTTGCCGTGATCGATAATCGCCACCCGCTCGCAAAGCTCGTCTGCCTCTTCCATGTAATGGGTCGTCAGCACCACCGTGATGCCTTCTTCGCGCAGCTTGCGTACCGCATCCCACATCGCGATGCGGCTCTGCGGATCGAGCCCCGCGCTCGGCTCGTCCAGAAACAGCACTGCCGGACGATGCGCAATCGCGCGCGCAATCTGCACCCGCTGCTGCAGGCCGCCCGAAAGCTGCGAAGGAAAACTCTTCGCCCGCTCCAGCAGCATGAACTGCTTCAGCAGCGCATTCGAGCGCTCACGCGCCTCCGCTCCGCTGAAGCCGAAATATTTGCAATGGAAGTAAAGGTTCTCGAAGATTGTCAGCGAGCGGTCCAGCGTGTTGTACTGCGGCACCACGCCGATGCTTCTCCGCGCCGTCGCCGGATGCGCCACCACATCTACACCCGCGATTCGCACCTGCCCGCTCGTGGGCAGTGTGCGCGTCGTGCATATGCCGATCGTCGTGGTCTTGCCCGCGCCGTTCGGACCAAGCAAGCCGAACAGCTCGCCCGCTCCGACTGACAGGTCAATCCCGTCTACCGCCGATACGCTCTGCTGCTTGTCGCGATAGACCTTCGTGATGCCGGTAATCTCGACAATCACGAACCCGCAGCCGATCCGGATAAGAAGATGAGTCGCATCACTCGATTATAAGAGGGGACACTCTCCCGTTAGCGGCCCCGCAAATAATCAGGATGCGTCTCACGCGCTCCTTGTCCGACAGATCTGAGGAAAAGAAACTAGGCGGCGTTTGACTTTCTCGCGGTCGCCGGTACCAGCGTAGGCGTATTGGACGGCATCACCCGCACTTCGCCCGTTTGCGCGGCATGCAGGCGTCGCACCTCGCGGTTATTGAGCGGACGCATCGTGGCGGCCGAATAGTAAATCTGCTTACCGCAGTCCAGGCAAACCATGTAGGTCTGCTTCTGCAAGGTGAATGGACGGGTCAAATGCTGGTGACTGCAACCAAGGATCGTTTCATACAGAAAATTGAAAATAGTGCTAAAGATATTCATGAACTGGTCCCTTCCTATTACTCTCAAAATTACGTGCATTTTGAGAGATGTTATTTAACGGCGCGCAAAGCGGGAGGACCGCCGTTCACTGTGATGTTGGATTATACAAAAAGTAACTTCGAACACAAGATAATTTTCGCCCGCCGATCCAACTTGAGCCCAAAAACCCGCCCGAGCATCCCGCAACTCCTTATTCCAGAATAACCTAACAGCCCCGTGCCAAACTCGGAGGTGAATTCCCGAATTCTCCCTCTACCGCACCCGCTAGTACCGTGACCTCCTCATCCGAGAAGGGTCGGCCCGCAATCTGCACCCCGATCGGCAGCCCCTCCGCCGACCGCCCAACCGGCACAACCGCCGCCGGGGAACCCAGCAGATTGAACCACTGCGTATACCGCATTGCGTCCAGATACCGGACACTCTGTCCCGTGATCGTCCACTCCCGCTCTCCATGCCCAAATGCGGGTACCGCGCAAACCGGCGTAAGCAGCAAAGGACATTTCTCCATCTCCGCCAGCAGCCTGCTCCGCACCAAATCGCATTCCGCCCACGCCGCCAGCAGGGACTCACCCGACAGCGGCTCCTCCGCCCGCGCCAGCGCAAGAAAATCCCGAAACATCGGGCTCAGCTCCCCCTCCCGGCCGCGGATTGTCGGCTCATAAAACATCGCCCCGCACTGCACGAAAAACTTCCACCACAACCCCCGCGCCTCTTCCAGCCCCTCAGGTCGAAACCTCCGCACCGTAAACCCGCGCCGCTCCAGCGCGGTAGCCGCATCTCGCACCGCCTGCCGCGTCTCCTCCGTCACCGGAGTGATCCCATCATCCTCGAACCACCCAATCGGAATCCGCTTCACGTCCTCGAGCGACACTTCGCGAAACTCCACCGGCGCGCTCACTGGATCCTCGTCATCCCGCCCCGACAGCACCCGAAACATCAGCGCAACATCGCCCGTCGTTCGCGCCATCGGCCCAATCGCTCCCAGAATCGAAAACGGCCCCACGCACGGCGGCAAATGTCCCCGCCCCGGTATGCGTCCCGGCGTCGGCTTCAGCGCGCAGATGCCGCAGAAGTGGGCTGGCTCACGCACCGATCCGCCGCTGTCGCTGCCCAGGCCTCCGGCGGATAATCCTGCCGCAATCGCCGCCGCCTCGCCCCCGCTCGATCCTCCCGCAGTCCGCTCCAACTTCCACGGATTCCGCGTCTTCCCGTACAGCAGGTTGTCCGTCTCGTACGCCATCAGAAATTCCGGGCAGTTCGTCGTGCCCAGCAGCGTTGCTCCCGCCGCGCGCAGCCGCGCCACCACCACCGCGTCTTCATCGGGAACAAATCCGCGATTCAGCACGCTCCCGATCTCGCATTTATATCCCTTCACCGCAATCGACGACTTCACCGTGACCGGCAAGCCCGCCAGCGGCCCACGCTTCGCCTCTCGCGCCTGCGCGCGCACCCGCTCCGTATCAAAATCCACAATCGCATTCAATACAGGGTTCAGCCGTTCGATCCGCCGTATATGCTCCTCCGCCAGCTCCAGCGCCGAAACCTCCCCGCGCCGAAGCATAGCGAGTTGCTCAACCGCAGAAAGAAGCGCAATGCTCACGGATGCAAAAGCGCCGGCTCATAATCGAACTGGAGCCGCTGCGTCCGCATGCCGGACTCAAAGCGGTCGTTCCAGTCCAGCCGATAGTCGAGCGATGCTCCGTCATCCGGATAATGCTCCTTCGCCGGGTACGGATACGTGCTCTCGCCGTGGAACGGCATCTGCGCCACCGTGAATGGCGACGCCTCATAAAAATCCATGTCCTTCACAAATCCATTCGCGTAGAAGAAATAATCCCGCTTCCACCCGGCAGGCAGCGCCGGCAACTTCGCCCCGCTGAATTCCGCATCGATCTCCTCGCCGCTGCCGAAAATCACATAATGGTTATCAACCGCGCCCAGCAGTGGGGTCACATCTCCATATCGCGTATAGCTGCCGCGCTGCCATTGGAACGGCCCCGTCGCGCTGATGCGGTCATAGTTGTACGTCAGGTCGCCCGGCGGCGAATCCCCGGTTGCGCCCTCGATTGTTGCGCTCTCGATCTGCTGCGGATATCCGCGAAACGCCAGCCGCCCCCTCGCCAGCGGCATCTCCGTCTGCCGCGCCTGCGATGCATCGTTCCCCGCTCCGTTGTCCACCAGGGCCTGGTCCCAATAAATCTGCAAATTCGTCGTCAGCCGAATCTTCCGCGCTCCCACCGGAAGCTTGCCCGTCAGGTCCACCACAATCGTGCGCGGCAGCCCCGCCGGAAATCCCATGTCATCGATAATCTGCTTCCAGCTTCCGTCCGGCATCTGCGCCTCTACATAAGGAGCAACAGGCTTCAGTCCCGCCTGCCACGCAGCATACATCGAGCTCGCGCTGAAATATTCAATGTACCCATGCAGCAGCAATCGCAGCGGATGCTCCGGCGTCCACGCGCCCACATCCAGTGTCAGCGAATGCATATTCGCATACCCGGCATAACTCAGGTTCGTGAAGTCGCGCACATATTTGTGGTCCTGCTTCGCCAGCAGCGGCAACACATCGCGTCCGTGATCGTCCCACGCACCGGCCGCCAAATGTGCCGACGCTGACACCACCACCGCCTTGCCTGAAGCAAACGGCGCCTCGTTCAAAAATCTCTCGTCGGGATAAACCTCCGTTCCCTCCGGATGGTCCACCGCCACCAGTCGTACCTGATCGATGTAGTTGATCTCCTCCATCGGCTCGCCGAATCGCAGGCTGTACAGCCCATTGCGCGCCTTCAGGTCCGCGCCGTCCACCTTGATCCATTCATCTGGACGCGCCTCGTTCGTCGCCGTCGGTGAAACCCAATGCCCGATCACCGCCGCGCCAATCACGTCGGAAATAAACTTGTAACGCGTCCCATCCCACGCAAACAGCACGGGACACGAGCTCCCCCGCCGGTCCAGTTCTTTCAACGCCACCGGCTTGTTCGCCTCCAGATCGATTTCGTCCTGTGGCACGCCCGTTGGCCACAGCAGCCGCACCACGTCCACATGGTTCGTCTGCCCCAGTCCGGCAACAATCTCGTTCGCGCCCTGCCCCAGATACCCCGATGCGCCTGCAACCTCAAACTTCTGCCACAGCCCATCCGCAAACACTTCGATCTTCGTGCCGATTCCCGTCTTGTTGTCCGCGAGCCCGGTCAGGTCAATCCTGATCGAATGGTTCCTGTTCCCGCCCACATTGTGCAGCACCATGGGAGGGCCCCCCGCCTGCGTCACAATCAAATCTGCCGCGCCATCGCCATCCACATCGGCTGCAATCAGCGATCGCGGCTCCTTCAGGATCAGTTTGTCCGCGCCCACCGCCGCGCTTACATCTTCAAATGCCCATCCGCCCGCTCGTAGTCCCAAATTCCGAAGCACCCGCAGCTCCGCGCCCTTGTCCGTCTCCACCAGTACCGCCAGGTCAATCCATCCGTCATTATCAATATCGATAGGAGTCAGCCCCCACGCCGACTTCACTCCCTTCAGCGGCAGCGGCACGCGCTCAAACCGCGTGCCGTCCACGTTCCGCCACAAGCTCACCCCCGGACTCGCCGCATGCGTCACCGCAACATCCATCCATCCGTCTTTGTTGAAATCGAAAACCGCCACGCCCCGCGTCGCCCCCAGTCCCGCATCCGCATACAGCGGAACCGCCTTGAATGCGCCCTCGCGCCGGTTCTCATAAATCACCGGAGCGCTCCCCGCACCGGTCGCCACCATATCCACCGCGCGATCGTTGTTAATGTCTGAAAGCGTTACCGCCGTCGTCGCGCTCGTCCCGGCCAGCCCGGTCGGCCCGGTCCACTCCGTGAATGTCGAGTTGCCGTTGTTTCGCCAAAGCACATTCGCGCCATGCCCGGTCGACGATCCCGTTACCAGCAAGTCCACATCGCCGTCATGGTCGAAATCAATAAACGTCAGCCCCGAAGGCCGATTCAACGCCTGAATCCCGGCCGCCTTCGTCACATCCGCAAACTTTCCGCCGCCCAGGTTGTGGAACAGAATCACGCGATCGCTCATCGCCACCGCCAGATCGGCCTTTCCATCGCCGTCGTAATCGCCCACTGCGCACGCCACCGCTTTGCCGCTCGCATTCAGTCCGGTCTGCGCCGCACGCATCTTTTCAAACTTCCCGCCGACATTCTTGTAGGCGTGGACCGCCGACGCTCCTTCGCCCATCACCACCAGGTCTTTGCTCGCCGCGCTCTCAATGCCGATCACGCATGCCCCGCCGCCCGCTGCGCCGCCCGCCAGCGGCTCTGCTGCAAACTTCACCGGAATCATCGGCCCCGCCGCCACCGCAGGCGCAATCATGTCCTCCACCTTCGCATAGCGCCCCTGCTCGCCATACGCCGCGCTCAAAGGAGACGAAATCTTCCCCTGCACCAGCTCCTGAAATCGCTTCAAATGCTCATGCGAAGCCGCCACTTGCCCCATCCGCTGCAGCGCCCGCGCCAAACCAAACTGTGCGGAAGCATGCACCGGGTTCAGCCGGATGGCCGCCTCATACTCCTCTTTTGCGTGCGCGTAATCCGCCAGGTTCACATACATCGATCCCAGAAAATAATGTGCGTCAGCGTCCGTCGCGTCGATCTTCACCACCCGCTGCATGTCCTCAATCGCCAGCTTGGGATTTCCCTCATCCAGATGCGCCAGCCCCAGCGCATACCACGCGCGCGCATTCCGCGGGTCCATGGCCGTCGCCTGCTTGAGCTTCGTCTCTGCTTCCGGCAATCTCTGCAGATAGATCAGCGCAATGCCCTCATTCACCACCGGAATCGCCGTCGAGGGGTCCGCTTTGTGTGCCTGCTCGAATTTCGTCAGCGCCTTTTCCGTGAGCTGCTGGTTCATCATCGCCACGCCCACGTTGTTCAGCCGCCCGGCTTCGAGCGCAGCCTTCGAGGTTTCAGCAACTCCCGGCGGAATGAAAAAAAGCGCGCTCAGCCCCAGAGCTGCATAGGCAAAATAGATTGGTTTCGGAGACCAGCGGATGAAAGATATGCGACTCATTGCTGCGCCTGATTATAGCTACAATCGAAGAGATGAATTCGCCCTCCCAGCCATCTCGCGCGCTCCTCAGCGCCTCGTTCTCGCCCGAATCCATCCGCATTCCCAGCCACGTCATCTCGCAAAAACGCATCCTCATTACCGGAGCGGGCGGCTCCATCGGATCGGCGCTCGCGCGCGCTCTCACCGCTCACCATCCCGCGCAGATTCTGCTCCTCGATGCATCCGAGCAGGCTCTCTATCAAATCGACCGCGAGCTCGCTGCGCCCCACAAATCCATCCTCATCAACATCTGCGATGCCCCTGCGCTCGATGAGGTCTTTGCGCAGCATCGTCCCCAGCTTGTCTTCCACGCCGCCGCCTTCAAGCACGTGCCGCTCATGGAGCTGCATCCATTTGCAGCCATACAAAACAATTCGCTGGGAACATTTGCTCTCACGCAAACCGCCGTCGCTCATCGTGCCGAACAACTCATCCTTGTCTCTACCGACAAAGCGGCAGACCCTGCCAGCATCATGGGCGCGTCCAAGCGAATCGCCGAACTCACCGCCCTCGCTCTCCACACCTCAACAACAAAAATCAAAGCCGTGCGTCTAGGCAACGTCTACGCGTCGCAAGGCAGCGCGGTCCCGCTGTTTCAGCAGCAGATTGCCCAGGGAGAACCCGTCACCGTAACGCATCCCAACGCCACCCGCTATTTCCTCACCATGGACCAAGCCGCCGCGCTCCTCCTGTCTTCGCTCTCCGAGGAATTTCCCAACTCCATCCTCGTCCCCGATCTGCAAAAACCGATCCGCATCCACGAGATCGCGGAGTTCCTCATTCATCAAAGCGGCTCCACATCGCAGATCGTCTACACCGGCCTGCGCCCCGGAGAAAAACTCCACGAACGGCTCCTCTCCGCCAGTGAATCCTTCTGCGACAGCACGCCCGCGCCGCTCCGGGCAATTCAAAGCCAAAGCATCTCCCCAGCCGCAGCAATCCACGTCATCGAACTCCTCCAGAAAGCTATCCGCGAACGCAACCTCGATTCTCTTCTCCGCGCCATCACCGGTGTCATCCCCGCCTACAAGCCCAGCGCCGCCCTCCTCACCGAGCACACTGAGCATGTCACCGCATGAAGCGCACCATCGCCGTCGTCACCAGCTCACGCGCCGACTATAGTCATCTCTACTGGCCGCTCAAAGACCTCGCCGCGCATCCCGAGGTCGACCTCAAGCTCATCATCATGGGCTCGCACCTCGCGCCCACCTTTGGATCGACCGCCGGCGAAATCGAGCGGGACCAGATTCCCATCGCCGCTCGCATCGAATGCCTCCTCAACTCCGACACCGATGTCGGCATGGCCAAGACAATAGGAGTAGCCGCGCTCGGCCTCGCCGATCTCCTCGGCCAGATGCGTCCCGACCTTCTCCTCCTCATCGCGGACCGCTACGAGATGCTCGCGCCCGGCTCCGTCGCTCTCGCCCTGCGCATCCCCATCGCCCACATCGAAGGCGGAGAAATCAGCGAAGGCGCCATCGACGACGTCGTCCGCAACGCGCTCACCAAAATGAGCCACATCCACTTCACCTCTACGCATCTCGCGCGCGAGCGCGTCATCGCCCTGGGTGAAGAACCCTGGCGCGTCCACCGCGCTGGAGCACCCTCCCTCGATCATCTCCGCCGCAGCCAGCTCCTCACGCGCGCCGAAATTCAGCAGCGCCTCGACCTTGACCTCAGCCAGCCCACCATTCTCGTCGCCTATCATCCCGTAACCATCCGCCGCGAAACTACAGAAGAAGCAGAGGCGCTCTTCGCCGCTCTCACCGGCATCGATGGCCAAATCCTCTTCTGCTATCCCAACTCCGACGCAGGCAGCCACCACCTCATCGACCGCGCCCAGCGCTTCCTTGCCGCCCGCGGCAACGGACGAATCTTCACCAACCTCGATCCCATCACCTATTGGAGCCTTCTTCGCCACATAGATGTCCTCGTGGGAAACTCCAGCAGCGGCATCATGGAAACCGCGTCCTTCGCGCTCCCCACCGTCAACATCGGCCTGCGCCAGCAGGGAAGGGAACGCCCCGCCAACGTCCTCGACTCGCCGCCGGAACCCGCTGCCATCCGCAAGAAAATCCAGCAGGCCCGCAGCGAAAAATTCCGCGCCTCGCTTGCCGGAATGGAAAACCCCTATGGCAACGGCCACGCCTCAGAAAAAATCGTCGAGGTCCTCACCACCATCCCGCTCACTCAGGAACTCCTCATCAAGCGGCATCCATGAACATCCCGCTCTCCGCGCCCGACATCAATCAGGCTGAAATCGATGCCGTCACCGAGGTCCTGCGCACCAGCCGCCTCAGCCTCGGCCCGAAGCTCGAAGCCTTCGAGCACGCCATCGCGCAATACATCGGAATCCCGCACGCCATCGGCGTAAGCTCCGGCACCGCCGGCCTCCACCTCTGTATTCGCGCGCTCAATATCGGAGAAGGCGACGAGGTCATCGTCCCCTCCTTCACCTTCATCGCCGCCGCCAATGCCATCCGCTACGAACGCGCCACACCCATCTTCATCGACATCGATCCCGCAACCCTCAATCTCGATCCAGCGAAAATCGAATCCGCCATTACCCCTCGCACCCGCGCTATTCTCGCCATCCACACTTTCGGCGTGCCCGCCGACATGCACGCCATCCTGGAAATCGCCCAGCGTCATCGCCTCCTCGTCATCGAGGACGCCAGCGAAGCCATCGGAGCCGAATATCATGGCCGCCGCGTCGGCTGCTTTGCAGACGCAGCCGTCTTCGCCTTCTACCCCAACAAGCAAATCACCACCGGCGAAGGCGGAATGGTCGTCGCCCCCAGCGCGCCGCTCGCCCGCCGCATCCGCGCCTTGCGCAATCAGGGTCGTCATGAAGGCGACGAATGGCATTCCGAGCTCGGCTACAACTACCGCTTGCCGGAAATCAACTGCGCCCTCGGCATCGAACAGCTCAAGCGAATCGAAATCATCCTCGCCGCGCGCGCTGGCGTCGCCCGCGCCTA
Organism: Silvibacterium sp.; assembly: GCA_036273415.1. Classification (GTDB taxonomy): domain Bacteria; phylum Acidobacteriota; class Terriglobia; order Terriglobales; family Acidobacteriaceae; genus Silvibacterium. Next base: position 205,689 of record DASUHR010000009.1, read on the forward strand.
TAACGACCGCCTGCAACTCGAGCCGCTGATCCTGCCGCCGCTCGAACTTCCTCACGTCCGCATCAGTTGGTTTGTCTATGTAGTCCGGCTTCGCCCGGAGTGCAATCGCCGCCAGCGCGACGCCGTCATCCAGTCGCTCACCGCGCAGGGAATCGGCTGTGCCCGCTACTTTGCGCCCATCCACCTTCAGCCCGCGTATGCGGCATGGAAAAATGCTGCGCTGCCCGTCACCGAATCAGAATCCGCGCGCACCATCGCCCTGCCGTTCTTCAACGCCATCACCATCGACCAACAGGATCGCGTCAGCGAAGCCCTGTCGCGCGAGCTCCGCCGTCTCTAGACGCGAGCTATATCGTCTCTGGATTCAGCCGATAACCGCCACGCAATCAGTGCGTCCAGCGAGAACAATCCCGCGCCAAAGACAAGCACAATCAGTGCCGCAAATAAAAACGTGAAAGGATCGGCCGCATAGAATTTCCCCGGATCGCTGATAAAGGAGCGCAGCGCCTCTCGATCGCCCGTCCAGTACGCAACAAACATGTTGACTGCCAACACCAGGCCGGTGATATGGCTCGCCAATCCCAATATCAGAAAAATGCCGCCGATCAACTCCACCCAACTCACAAACGGAGCCACCAATCCTGGATGAGCGATTCCCAAACTGCCAAAGTATTGCGTCACGCGAGCAAGATGGTGCAGCTTTCCCCATCCGTCCTGCGCAAACTGCCATCCCCAGTAAAGCCGCACCACCAACAGAAAAGGCGACTGCAGCAAGCGGCATGCGCGCGTGAAATGCCCATGCAGCCGCGCAACGGCGGAGTCGCGGATCGTGCTCATACGTTCAATCCTTAGTTTGAAATCTGCCGCGTAAACCAGCCCATCTTGGCCCACAATGCGAAAGCGCTCTGCAGAAACTTTTCGCGCTCTTCATCCGCCAACGCGCTGCCCTCGAACGCCAGCTCAATCGCGCGCCCAAGCGGTTCGCCGCCCAGCAACGCCTTCAGCAGCCGGTAATCCTCGCCATGCATCCGCTTGTAATACACCGTATTCGCATGCCGATGCACCGCCACAAATATCTCTTCCGGCTCCAGCATCGTCACCCGCCGCACATGCTTCGTCGTTCGTGCCACGCTCGCGTTGTTGCTTGACGCATCGCCGCTGCCGTCCTCGCTGCGAAGCTGAATCAGCAGATCGTCCACAGGATAATGCAGCTCCAATACCCGCAGATGCGGCTGCAATCGAATCCGCGAATCGTCATCGATGTCCATCAGATCGTCCGGATCCAGCAGCTCTTCTTCTCCGGAATCAAATGCCTCGATATGCGCCCACTCCAGCCGCGCCATATCCATCGCCAGCTGCCGCCGCGGCTCCAGATGTTCCGGATGCGCAAGCAGCCACTCCTCCAGCCGCGACCCCAGATTGCGCAGCGTGAATGACGTCGATGGACACTCCGTCAGATAATCTCGCATCAACGTTTCAAACTTCGCGTTGCCGATCACCGCCTTCAGCCCGGGAAAATCCTCCTCAAATGCCGAGTACAGCCGAAACCAGTATTGCCGGTTGTAAATCTCCAGCCGCTCGAACGAGCTCAGCCGGTCGTTCGGCCGAATCAGCGCCTCAGCCTCGCGCTGGTTTGACGCGCCATCCCGCCGCCGCCGCGGCATCGTCTCGCTGCGCGTCAACGGATGCAGAATCGCCGCCGCCACCCGCCTTTGCAGCTCCAGCAATCCGCTCACAGCCCCGCTCCCGCCAGTTCGCGAACCGCCGGAGCAGCCGTCGCCTGCTTTGCGCGCGCCGCCGCCAGGAACCGTTCCGCCTTCAGCGCCTCGCCATGCACTTCCTCGAAGCTTGGGATCCGGTCGTCCCACTCCAGCAGCGTCGCCGTCGGCCCTGTCCGCTCGATCGCCCGCTCGTAAAGCTGCCACACCGGCTCCAGCACTGGATGATCGTGCGTATCTAGCGTGTACTTCTCAAATTTCGAGTGCCCGGCAATGTGGATCTGCGCCACCCGCTCCGCCGGAACCGCGTTCACATACGTGAACGGATCGAAACCATGGTTCTGCGACGACACATATATATTGTTCACGTCCAGCAGAAGCCCGCAGTCCGCCCGCTCCACCACTTCGTTCAGGAACTCCCACTCCGTCATCTCCGAGGCGTGGAACTCCGCGTAACTCGATACGTTCTCCACCACCACCGGAACCTCAAGGAAGTCCTGTGCGTGACGAACCCGCTTCGCCGTCACCTCCACCGCCTCCCAGGTATAGGGCATGGGCAACAGATCGTGCGTGTAGCGCCCATCCACTGATCCCCAGCAAAGATGGTCGCTCAGCCACGGCGTGTTGGTTCGCTTCACCAGCCGCTTCAACCGCCGCAGGTGCTCCGGGTCAGGGTCGCTCGCCGAGCCAAAGTACATCGACACCCCGTGCTGCACCACGTTGTATTGGTCAAGAATCTTGTCCAGCACCTCCAGCGGACGCCCGCCGTCAATCATGTAATTCTCCGAGATAATCTCGAACCAATCCACGACCGGCTTGCGCGTAAGTATGTGCTGGTAATGCGGAACACGGAGCCCGATCCCCACTCCGTAATCGGTGAACCCGTTAAATCGATTGGCTGGCATCGGCTCTCCAGGGATGAAAGGGAAGGGCCAGCATCGCTGCCGGCCCCGTGTTCGACAAAGGCTACGGCCGGCCTAGTCAGGCATCTTGGAGCCGTCGGTTGCGCAGCCCCCTTTGCCCTTGCAGCTGTTCTTGCCCTTGCATCCGTTGTCGCTGCTCTTGCAACCGCCCTGGCCCTTGCAATTGTTTTGGCCTTTACAGGCATGTTTCGGAACATGGCTGCTCAGCGACGCGCTGCCCAGCACCGAATTGGTTGACTGCACCGCCGGAGTCGAGCTGGTGGTTGCAGCCTGGACTGCGGTAGCCCCGCTCATCAAGCCGGAAACAGCTGCGGCTACCATCAGGGATTTCAATTTCATCGAGCGATTCATGTTGTCATTCCTCCATATGTCAGGCCATCACTCGACTAGCTGCGCCGTTGCGGCCTGGCTGCGCTATGCATCATTGCCCAGCGTCGATAAGACTACTCCCTTCGCAATACGTTTGTGTGCAACTTGAGAATGATTTTTTTATCATAAAAATATGAATCCAAACGCTCGCCCTCTTCGTTAATCTCACGCAAACGACATTGGTTTGACCCCCGCTCCAGCCCTTCGTATCATAAAGCTGCTCCTCTCCAAATTCAGGCGGCGTAGCTCAGATGGTTAGAGCGACGGACTCATAACCCGTAGGTCGGCAGTTCGATTCTGCCCGCCGCCACCAGCTGGAGTATCATCGAGCTAACCAGTGCTTCTCGCACCCGGTCTTATACTTATGTCAAAAAGTTTCAAGCGCGCAGTCTTCGGCCTCTCTGTTGCCCTCGTCGCCATCGTCTTTCTTGGCGCATTCCTCTCCAGCGGAGTCTCCGCCGATACCCAGACCGACGACGGCGCATACCGCCAGATGGGCGTCTATGAAGAGGTCCTGCACAAAATCCAGAGTGACTACGTCACCACGCCCGATATGAACAACGTGACCATCGGCGCGCTTCACGGTCTGCTTGAATCGCTCGACGCCAATTCCAGCTATCTCACCCCCGCCGAGTTCAGCGCCTACAAAGCCCACCAGAACGAAGGCACCGCGCAGGTTGGCATCGACGTTTCCAAGCGCTTCGGCTATGCCACCGTCGTCTCCGTGGTTCCCGGCAGCCCCGCCGATCGCGCCGCCCACCTCGTCGACGGAGACATCATCGAATCCATCGGCGGCAAAACCACTCGCCCGATGTCTCTCGCGATGATCCGCCTCCTGCTCGAAGGCAAGCCCGGCACCAACGTCAACTTCGGCCTCATCCGTCCCGGCAGCAAACCGCAGCCCGATCAGATCACCCTCACTCGTACCCTGGTCACGTCCCCGCCTCTCGCCGAGCAGCAGTATGAGAACTCCAGCATCCTTTATCTCAAGCCCGGCACCCTCACTCGCGATCGAGTCGATCAGCTCGAAGCCAGGCTGCGCGCCATGCCCAAAAACGGCAACACCAAGGTCCTCCTCGACCTTCGCGACGTAGCCGAGGGCGATTCCGCCCAGGGCATCCGCCTCGCCAACGCCTTTATTCAGTCCGGCACCATCGCCTCCATCGCCGGCCAGACCGTTCCCAAGCAGACCTTCACCGCTGACTCATCTCGCTTCATCACCAAAGCTCCGCTCGTCGTCCTCATAAACAATGGCACCGCCGGCGCTGCTGAAATTGTGGCCGCCGCTGTTCTCGACAACCACCGGGGCGACCTTGTCGGCAGCCGCACTTTCGGTGAAGGCGTCCAGCAAAAAACCATCACCCTGCCCGACGGAGCCGCGCTCATCCTCACCGTCGCCAAGTATCAATCGCCCTCCGGAAACAAAATTCAGGATCAGGCCGTTACCCCCAACATCGTTGTCAACGAGACCATCGATCAGTTCTTAGCCGAAGAGGACGAAACCGCGCGCCCCGTCCCTCATCCCGACGACCAGCTCAACAAGGCCCTCGACGTCCTCAAACGGAAGAGCGCATAAAGGGCGGCCCTTGAAGAAGCGCGGCTCGTGGGCTCCTCCGGAAGACCATCCGCCCGCTCCCCTGTTCAGTTCTTACTATCCATCTAGCTCCTTCCGTCCCCGCACCGGCGGCAGAAAAGTTGCCGGCAGCGTCGCCCTCGCATTTTTCGCGCTGCTCGCCATCGCCTTCGGTTCGCTCAGCGGACTCATGCTCGTCTACTCCGTCAACCTTCCTCAGATCCAGGACCTCGAGCGATACCAGCCCATCACCACCACCGAGCTCTACGATATCCACGGGCGCCAGTTCGGCTCCTTCGCTCTCCAGCGCCGCATCAACATTTCCTATAACGATTTCTCGCCCGTGCTGCGTCAGGCCGTCATCTCCATCGAGGACAAAAACTTCGAGAGCCACTGGGGCATCAATCTCTTTCGCGTCATCGGCGCCGCCTACCACGATCTCCGCCCCAAGGGCCGCGCCCAGGGCGCATCCACCCTCACCATGCAGCTCGCGCGCAATCTCTTTCTCTCCGATGAGCGCACCATCGGCCGCAAGCTTCAGGAAATCTTTCTCTCGCTCCAGATCGAGCACGCCTTCACCAAGCCGCAGATATTCACCCTCTACGGCAATCAAATCTATCTCGGTCACGGCGTCTACGGCTTTGAGGCCGGCGCCGAATACTACTTCTCGAAACACGCCAACGATCTCACCCTCCCCGAGGCCGCCATGCTCGCCGGCTTGCCCAAAGGCCCATCCGAGTTCTCTCCTATCCTCAATCCCGACCGCGCCTTCCGCCGCCGCAACACCGTCATCAACGCCATGCTTGAAGACGGAGCCATCACCACCGCGCAGGCCGATGCCGCTCGCACCGCCTCTCTCGGCCTCCACATTCAGCCGCCGCCCAACAGCGTCGCTCCCTGGTTTGTGGAAGAAGTTCGTCGCGAGCTCGATCGCGAGTACGGGTCCGACCGCGTGCATGAGGCCGGGCTGAAGGTCTACACCACCCTCGACCTCGATCTCCAGCAGGCCGCCAACAGCGCCGTTGAAGACGGCCTCGCCGCCTACGAGCAAAGCCGCGGCTGGCGCGGGCGTCTGCTCAACGTCATCGCCGGCGGCATCAGTCTCGACGAATTCAAGCATCCCGACTGGACGCAGCCCGCCGCGCCCGGGAGCTACGTGCACGCGCTCGTCACCAATATCCTGCCTTATCAGGTCACCGCGCGCATCGGCCAGCAGCAGCTCCTGCTCACCGCCGCCGACTGGGCATGGACTGGATTCAAGACCGCGGGCGAGTTCCTCCATATCGGAGACATCATCTACGTTCAGGTCACCGGACTCGAGAGCGGCCTGCTCAGCGGAAAACTCGAAGAAGATTCCGGCGCGCAGGGCTCGCTGCTCGCCATCGACAACTCCACGGGGGACATCCTCGCCCTCGTCGGCGGACGCGACTTCAACCTCTCGCAGTTTGACCGTGCCACTCAGGCCGAACGCCAGACCGGCTCCTCTTTCAAGCCCTACGTTTACACCGCCGCCATTGAAGCTGGAGCGACGCCGCAGGAAATTGTCCTCGATACGCCCGCAACCTTCGGCAACTGGACTCCGCACGACTACGAAGGAAATTTTCTCGGCAGCATCACCCTCTCCAAAGCCTTCGCCGATTCGCGCAACATCCCCGCCGTCCGCCTCGCCGAGCGCGTTGGCATTAGCCGCGTCATCGCCACTGCCCACCACTTTGGCATCACCTCCAACATCCCGCCCTTCCTCCCCATCGCGCTCGGGTCCGTCGAAGTTACCCTCCAGCAGCAGGTCGATGCCTACTCCGTCTTTCCCAATGACGGAGTCCGCGTCGCCCCGCGCCTCGTCCGCCGCGTCACCACCGCCGACGGTATCCCCCTAAACCAGCCTGCGTCGCAAGTCAGCGAAGTCATCAGCCAGAAAACCGCGCGCACCATGATGTCCATGTTCCAGGAGGTCACTCGCACCGGCACCGGCGCCGCCGCAGCAGCCCTCAATCATCCCCTTGGAGGCAAGACCGGCACCACCAGCGACTTCACTGACGCCTGGTTCATTGGCTTCTCCCCCTCAGTCACCTGCGGAGTATGGACCGGATACGACAACCGTCAGTCCCTCGGCAACAAGGAAAATGGATCCCGCGTCGCTCTCCCCATCTGGATGGACTTCATGAAAGTCGCCATCGCCGGAAAGCCCGACGAAAAATTCCCCGGCGAAATTCCACCCTCGCAACTACGCGCCGCACGACGATCGTTGGGGGATCCGCCGCAACCCAGGCTCGACCTATGATTGAATCTGCGCTAGAAGTATCTGGAGTTGACGTACAAAGGAGGACTCGGTGATCCAAATCTGGCGCCATCTTAATCACGAGTTGGGCAGGACGAGAGCACGGTTTAAAGCGGCTGAGACTCTCGCGGTTGCAGGGCTGCTTGTAATTGGCTCCGCGCTCGCCTGTGCACAAACGGATGCGTTTCAGAACGCCCAACACCTATATCAAACCGGACATCTAGCGGAAGCGGAGCGGGGCTTCCGGGAGCTGGTCAGCCGCGATCCTTCGAATGTCGCCGCACAGATGTACTTGGGCCAGACTCTTTTTCGTGAGGAGAAGTTCTCCGATGCTATCGCTCCTTATGAAAAGGTCCGGGACCTTGGGAAGGCAGGAGCGAAGTTGACTCTCACGCAGCGTCGAATCCTGGGTGATCAGTTGGCGATGGCTTACGGAATCAGCGGGCGTACAGCAAACTCAAAAGCGCTCCTGCAGGAATTGGTGCGTACTGATCCTGAGTACCCGCTGAACTACTACAATCTCGCCTGCGTTGCTGCTGATGAAGGCGACAAGCCAGCCGTTCTGAAGAATCTCGGACTAGCGTTCCAGCACAAGGATCAAGTGCTTCAGGGCGAGGAAATGCCCAATCCTGCATCCGATCCTTCGTTTAAGAAATATGCTCAGGATGCCGACTTCAAAGCGCTGATCGCTCGGCTGGGACGATAGCTATCGCCTCACCGGTCGGCATCCCCAACTTTGCTACGATGAGAAAACAATGAAGCGAGTCATCCTCTACAGCCAGCCCGGCTGCCCCCCTTGTTACGCGGCCAAACAGTTCCTCACCGCCCGCAACATCCCCTTCGAGTACAAGGACGTGAAGTCCGACCCCGCAGCCCTGCGCGAGTTGGCAAAGCTGAAGAGCCGCTCCACACCCACCATCGTTGTCGGAGAAGAAATCATGATCGGCTTCGATCCCGACCGCCTGGATACCATGCTGACCCAGCAATAACCCGAGCCGGATCCGCGCCCAGCGGGATCGCCAAAATAAGCAGGTTTACGAAGATCCCCGTGCGGCCAGCACCTGCCAAAGCTCTACGCGGTTGCCCTCTGGATCGGTAAACCACCCGAACTTGCCGTACTCGCACTCTTCCCGCTTATCGTCCACATCCACCCCGGCGGCGCCCAGCCGATTCAGCACCGCCTCCAGATCGTCCACCTGGAAATTCAGCATCGCCGGCTGCCGCGCAGGGAAGTAGTTCGACGATCGCGGGAAGAACGCCACCGCAACATGCGCGCGCTGCTTGTCCTTGGGAAACACCAGGCTGCCCTCCTCCGCGCCGATTCCGAGATACTTCTCGTACCACGCGTACAGCGCAGCCGGATTCTCCGCCCGCAGAAATGCTCCCCCAAAACCGGTCACCCGCGCCATCTACTCCCCCATCTCCGGAACAAATGCATAGCTCACAAACGCCACCCGCGCGCTGTCCGGCGACCATGAAGGCACATTGATCGTCCCCTGTCCGCCGAACAGTTTCGCCAGCAGGCTCGTCTTGTCGTCAGGCAGCGACATCAACTGCAGCGTCACATCCTTCGCCGGAGGATGCCCCGTTACATCCGGCGCGTACGCCAGATACACCATCCACTTCCCATCGGGAGAAATGTGCGCGAACCAGTCGTTTGCCGCCTCGTGCGTCACCTGCTCCTGCTCGGACCCGTCCGCCAGCATCCGCCATATTTGCATGTGCCCGGTCCGCTCGGAGTTGAAGTAAATGTACTTCCCGTCCGGCGAATAGTTCGGCCCGTCATCCAGCCCCTTCGCCGTCGTCAGCCGCGTCTCCTCGCCGCCCGCTGCAGGTATCGTGTAAACGTCGAACTCGCCATTGCGCTCACCGCAAAACGTAATCGTCTTCCCATCCGGAGACCATCCATGCGCATACGACGGAGCATTCTCCGTGATCTTCTGCGGTGTTCCGCCCCTCAGCGGAAGCGTATAAATTCGCGAGCCGCCCGAAACCGTGTTGTCGGAAATCGCCACTCGCTTTCCATCCGGCGAAAGCACATGGTCGTTGTTGATCATGTTCAGGCTTCCGCTATCGATCACCGCCGGAGCCTCGCCGTTCATCCCGATCTTCTCAATCCGCCCGTGCTCGTTCACCAAAAATCCCGAGCCGTCCGCGAGCCAGTTCGGAGCCTCGAAATGCTCCCCCTCCACATACACCACCCGCCGGTCCGTCGACCCGATCGGAACCACCTCCAGCGTGCTGTACAGCGTCCCGCTCGTGCCCCCCATCCCCGCGTTGCTCACCGGGCTTTCCGTCAGCTTCACCGCTGAAAACGTCGCCGTCTCCGTCGCATCCTTATCGTGCGCGCACACCCCCAGCCCCACGTAGAAGTCGCCCTTCAACGGCAGCTTCATCGAAGCGCCCGAGTACACCCACTTCCCATCCGCGCCCGCATACCACACGTAGAAAAAATCTCCGCGCTTGGCAATCCGCACCCTCTGCGGCCCGGTCACGCTCAGCTCGATCTCCCGTGTCAAATCGCTGGTCGCATTGCGATACTGCAGCGACGTCAGCCCGTTCCCATGCCGCGCCACATCCACATATATTGAGTCCGGGTCGAGGCTCTGCCGTATCATCAGCATCGCCTTCTTGTGCGGATTCCCGCCGCCATTGGCAAATGCGATCTCCGCGCTCAGGGCAACGTCGCCGTCCATCTTCTTCCATACATAGTGGAAGGCGTCCGCAGTTGCCCATGTGTTCTCGCCGCTGCCGGAAATCGTGTACTGCCCCTGCGCCGCATCGAACTTCGCCGTCCCCGCGTGCAGCACCGTCCCCACATCCCGCTGCGACGAGAACTGCCCAATCGCGTCCGGCGAGCTCTGCGCCAGACACACCGTCGAAAACGAAAGAACTGCCAGCAGGATCAGAGTCGGCCGTCGGCTGAACAAAGGCGCATCTCCAAAACGAAATCGAAAACGCCCCGATTATAGGGCTGGCGCAGCCCACGCGCAATGTGGATCGCGCTCAAATTTACTCAATAAATCCGGAAATTCACTTCCAGATGAATCAGGGCACTTACCGGCTTCCCCTCATAAATCGCTGGCGCGAATCGGTACTGACTCACTGCGGTGATCGCTTCAACGTTCAAGCCCGGGTCCAGAGGGCGGACGATACGGATATGGACGGGACGTCCGTTCGCGTCAACAATCGCGCTCACAATACAGACGCCCTCAACCCGGTTCTCTCTCGCTTCCGTCGTGTACTGCGGATCTACAGAATAGATGAGGCGCGGAGGAGAAATTTCTGTCAGGTTTACGCTGTGACCTCCTCTGGTCGCGCCAGTGGCCGGTGTTGAATTGTTGGGTGCGCCGCTCGATGGCTCAGTCGAGCCGAGGGAATCGAGCGCGGATTTTTCAGCTTCCGGGGACATTCCGGAAAGAACATCCTGAGGGCCGGGCGCAAACACTTTCTGGAATGCGATGTCCGCGGACCCTTGGCGTGCCGGGTCAATGGCAATCGCTATCTCCACGGGCTCCTGCAGAGGCACATAGCGTATGTCCTTCAAGGAAGGGAATCCGGAAGAGGCCTGGAAAACCAGTGCCACTCGATTGCCCTTGATCTCCAACTCCGCACCCGATTCGTGCACCTTCTCAATTTTCAAGGCACTGAACGCAAACGGCCCCGGCCTATCGGTTCCAATCAGCACGCCCTGCGCATCGAAGCTCAGCTTGTCGCCCAACTCCATGCCCCGTAAAAAAACAATTTTGCCGTTTAACTTCTTCGCGATGTCTCTCGAAGACGACCCGCCCGCCGCCACGCAGACCAACGGCGGACAAACCAACAAACAGCAAACCACCCGGCCAAACAAACTCATCCCGCCAGAGTGCCACGCCCAACTTAAATTTGCGAGAAAATTCGCATCCTCATCCACATGGAAGGCGACCCGTGCGCACAAAAGGCCGATCCGGAGGGTCAAGGGATTCGAAAGTTGATCTCAAGCTTGATGAGGGTGGGCACGGGCTTTCCTTGGTAGATTGCCGGCGTGAAACGGTATTTGCTTGCAGCGATCATGGCATTGCGATCGAGGCCCGGATCGACAGAACGCAAAACGCGGATCTGCTGGGGAACTCCCTTAGTATCGACGATCATGTCCAGAATGCAGACTCCCTGGATGTGTTGTGACCTTGCTTCCGTTGTGAATTGCGGGTATGCCGAGTGCCTGATCCGCGGCGGAGATACCCCGGGTTCCGGCTTGTACACTGGAGCGCCGTTATAAGTAGTGGGCTCAACCGGAGTAGCAGTCGGCTTAATCGGAATCGGCGACTGATCCAAAATTGTGGCGATCGAATCGAGCGCTCTTGTCTCTTCCGCGGCCGACTTCGTGGCGAGCGCTTCCTGCGCGCTCATCGCAAACACCTTGTGAATTGCCGTCTGCTCAAGCTCCGGATGAGAAGGATCGATCGCAATTCTTATTTCGACTTTCTTCGCAAGCCGGTGGAATTTCAGATCGTTCAAGGTCCGCGTATGCGACGGGCTATCGAAGACCAATTCCACTCGATCGCCCTTGATCTCCAACTCTGTGGTCGACTGGCTCACGTCCTCAACCATGAGCGCGCTGGCGTCGAACACCACGGGCTTGTTGCGCCCGATCAGCACGCCCTGCGCATTGAAGCTCAGCGTGTCGCCTGACTCCATTCCGCGCAAATACACAAGCTTGCCCTTCAACGAATCCGCATTTGTGTTCGCCTGCGACGAATCCTGTGCCCCACCGCTCGCCGCCCCACAGACCAACGGCGAACCAACCAACAAACAGCAAACCACCCGGCCAAGGAAACTCATCCCGCCAGAGTGCCACGCCCAACTCAAATTTGCGAGAAAATTCGCATCTCACGAACATGGAGGCCGACCCGGTGCGCACAACCGAACGCGATGTGCTGCTCGTTCTTCTTGCCGTCGCCTCCGGCTCTGCCGACGGATGGAGCTACCTCGGCCTCGGCCACGCCTTCGTCGCCAACATGACCGGCAACACCGTCCTCACCGGCCTCGCCGTCTTCGAGCCTCGCGGAGAACTCGTCCATCCCATCCTCGCGCTCTGCCTCTACGCCGTCGGAGCCGTCGCCGGCTCAGCCTTTGCGCGCAAAGTTCATCAGGGCGTCGTCTGGGCACGCGCCATTACTCTCGTTCTTTTATTGGAGGCGCTCATCCTGCTCGCCGCCGAGGCCGGCTGGATCGCCATCCGCCGTTCATCCCCCGGCAACTCGCCCCTTCCCATCGAGATCCTCCTCGGCTGCGTCGCCTTCGCCGTCGGCCTTCAGAGCGGAGCCATGCTCCAGCTCAAAATTCCCGGCATCGTCACCACCTACATCACCGGAACATGGACCACCCTCATGAGCGGCCTCGCCCACTTCATCGCAGAAGAAAAAAGCGAAACTCCAAGAGAGCGGCTGCGCTTTGAAGAGCGCCTGCTCATGCAGGCAAGCATCTTGTCCGCCTATCTGCTCTCCGCCGTGCTCACCGGATGGCTCTTCTTCCATCACCCGCTCGTCGTCGGCGCAATTCCCGCGTCCTCCGTCTCCATCGTTGTCGTCTATGCCGTCCTTCGCACCGACATCGTCGCACGGCCGAAGTAACCCATCTCTTCCCACAAATCAGTAGGCATCGCGGGCAATTCCCGATATCCTTGCCTCCAATGACTCCGCCGGCTATCACTACCCAGGGACTCACCCGCCGATTCGGCAGCTTCACCGCCGTTGACAACATCTCTTTCCAGGTCGCGCCTGGCCAGTTCTTCGGCTTCCTCGGCCCCAACGGCGCCGGAAAATCCACCACCATCAAAATGCTCACCGGCCTTCTCGAGCCCACCGCCGGCAGCATCGAAATCCTCGGTAAGACCTTCTCCGCATCCGCGCTCGACCTCAAGCGCCAGATCGGAGTCGTCCCCGAAGGCATGGCGCTGCTCGCCCGCCTCACCGCATCGGAATATCTCCGCTTCGTAGGTCGCATGTACGGCCTCGACCGCGACACCACCAACCTCCGCACCCAGGAGCTGCTCGACTTCATGCAGCTGGCCAACGAACCCAAAAAACTCATCGCCGACTTTTCCCATGGCATGCAGAAAAAGCTCGCTCTGGCCGCCGCCGTCATTCACGGGCCCAGGATCCTCTTCCTCGACGAGCCCTTCGAGGGCGTAGACGCCATCGCCGCCGGCACTCTCAAATCCATGCTTCAGGGAATGATCCATCGCGGGTCTACCATCTTCCTGACCTCGCATGTGCTTGAAATCGTCGAGCGCCTCTGCAGTCACGTCGCGATCATCGACAAAGGAAAACTTGTAGCCAACGGCTCGCTCGAAGAGCTGCGCGCCGGCATCGCCTCCACCCTCCCCGGCTCCGCCCGCGAGCAGAAACTCACCCTCGAAGAAATCTTCCTCAACACCGTAGGCGCCGAAAATCCGGAAAACGTGCAGGAGCTTTCATGGCTGGCCTGACCGTAAACGCCGACTCAACCACCGTCAATGTCCGCGAGCAGTATCGCGCTGTCGCTCAAATGCGCTGGCGAATGTTTCTGAACTCATTGCGCACCCGCCGCGGAAACTTCGAGTTCGCCGCCCGCATCGCAATGCAGTCGTTCTTCGGCCTCATCGGTCTCGTCCTCGGTGTCGGCCTCGGAGTCGCCGCCTGGCAGATCACTGCGCATCAATCGCCGCGCCTGCTCGCCGTGCTGCTGTGGCCGGTGCTCATCGCCTGGCAGATCATCCCCGTCACCATTGCTTCATTTCAGGAGAACGCCGACCTCAGCATTCTCCTGCGCTTCCCTGTCACTTTCCGCTCCTACGCTTTTTTCTATATTCTGTTCGGCCTTTTCGATATAGGCTCGATCGTTGGCGGCATCGCGCTGCTCGGCATCTGGGTCGGCGCATCCATCGCGCAGCCTCATCTGTTTCTCTGGATCACGCTCACCCTCGCCCTCTTCGCCGCCTTCAACATCCTGCTCACCCGCATGATCTTCTCCTGGATCGATCGTTGGCTCGCCCAGCGCAAAACCCGCGAGATCCTCGGCGGCATTTTCCTCTTCCTCATCCTCGGTTTGCAGTTGCTGAATCCGGCCCTTCATCAGCACAACAATCATCAGGTCACCCGCGCCGGAATCATGCGAAACTTCCATACCATTGACCGCGTCTCCGGTTTCCTGCCGCCGGGCCTCGCCGCCAACGCCATCAACAGCGCCCGCGACCGAAAACTGGCCCCATCCACAGCGTCCCTGATCTTTCTCTTGGTTTACACCGTCATTCCCGGAGCACTGCTCAACATCCGTCTCCGTGCCGAATATCGCGGAGAAAACCTCGGCCAGGCGCCCGCGCTCGCCGCCAAACGCGCGCCGGCGCGCGCCCGCCGCAACCCGCTCGAAGGCTCAGGCCCCGTCGCCGCCGTCATTGAAAAAGAAATACGCTATCTCATGCGCAGCGGAGTCATGCTCTACGGCTTTCTCGCCCCCCTCATCATCGTCTTCCTCTTCAGCAATGGCCCGCGCGGCGGCCATGGCAACGGCTTCAGCGGACAATTTGCTCTGCCCCTCGGCGTCGCCTATGGCTTCCTCGGCCTCACTCGATTCATCTACAACAATCTCGGTGGAGAAGGAGCCGGCATCCAGCTCTACTTCCTCTCGCCCACGCCCTTTCGCAAAATCATGCTTGCCAAAAACATCATGCACACCATGATCTTCCTCGTTGAGCTGGCGCTGGTCTGCATCATCGTCGCCTTTCGCACCGGCATGCCCGGCCCGCAGATTCTTGCCGTCACCATCTGCTGGCTTGCCTTCGCCGTGCCCGCGCAGTTAGGCATCGGCAACCTGCTCTCCATCACCATGGCCTATCGCATGAACATGACCCGCATGAGCCGCGAACAGGGAGCAGCCGGCAACGGCCTCCTCAGCGTCCTTGTGCAAATTGTCATCTTCGCCATCGGCGTCGCTGTCTACCTGCCGCTGAAAATGACCGGTCACGCGGTCTTCGCCCCGCCCGTTCTGCTTCTTCTCGCCGCCGGCTCGTTCTTCTTCTGGACCCGCACTCTCGCCAATGCCGAATCCATGGTCGACGCAAGAAGGGAATCGCTCATCACGACGCTCTATCGCACCGCCTGAGTCTCAAGCGTGCTGCGAGAGCGACAGCACATTCCCATCCGGGTCCTTGAACCATGCCACTTTATCGCCCGTCGGAAAAGTCGCCACCCCGTCGGCGTCCTGCTTCATTCCCGGATACCGCTCGAAGGCCACGCCTTTGCCCGCCAGTTCCGTAACCGCACCAGCCAGGTCCTTTACTTCCCATCCCAGCACTGTGCCCTGGGCAGGAGTAAACTCCGGCACCTTTGCCACCCTCAGCATCGTGCCATGCAGATCGAACACCAGCGCAAACCCGTCATCGCGCAGAAACCTGAACCCCAGAACATCCTGATAAAACGGAACACACCGCTCCGCATTCGCCGTCAGCAGAAAAGTCACCACCCGGTCAAGACGCATAGAACTCCTTTGGGGAAAATGCACCGGGATGAGGATACTACGATCCAATTCCGTCCCGGGCCGCTTCCGCCCCACCTTCCGCGTTGACTTCCACCCCCGAATTCTCGTATCCTGAACTCCTTGCGCAGTTCACGTCTGCCCGTCTGTCCAGCAGGGACGTGATTGTGGAAACCCTACAGGTTTAGGTCTGCGCCCGCCTCACGCGAACAGCACTTTGTAAGCAGCGGGGAATTTTGGAATCCGCGCGAAAACTGCGCGCGGGCAATTGCGTTTCGTTCGCGCTCCGGCGCGATCTGGTCCGAGGAGAAGCAAAGAGTGACGTCGACATATATTCCGAGCGCGCATGAGATCGACCGCAAGTGGTTCGTCGTAGACGCCAGCGGCAAGACCCTGGGCCGTCTCGCCACCGAAGCGGCCAGCGTTCTCGCCGGCAAAAGAAATCCGAAGTACGTGCCCTACATCGACATGGGCGACCACGTCGTCGTCATCAATGCTGAAAAGGTGCGCCTCACCGGTCTCAAGAGCCAGCAGAAGGTCTACCGCCGCTACACTGGCTTTCCCGGCGGTCTGCGCGAAGAGTCCTTTACCCGCCTGCTTGAGCGCCGGCCCGAAAAGATCGTTGAAGAGGCGATCAAGGGCATGCTCCCCAAAACAAAAATGGGCCGTAAAATGGCCTCCAAGCTCAATGTTTACCGCGGCGACAAGCATCCGCACGCTGCTCAGAAGCCGGTGGCTCTGGAAATCGACGCTTAAAGAAAAAGAAGCAGAAACTTAGAGTGACAAGTTCAAGTTAAGGTTCAGGAAAACGAATGGCAGATATAGTCCAATATTACGGAACCGGAAGACGCAAATCGGCAATCGCCCGCGTGTTTCTGCGCCCCGGCAGCGGCAATTTTCAGGTCAACGGCAAAGCTCTTGAGACCTATTTCGTAACCGAGCAGCAACGCGTCTCCGCCAAGCGCTCGCTCGCGCTCACCGAACTCGCCGCCTCCTTTGACGTGGTCACCACCGTCCAGGGCGGCGGAGTAAGCGCGCAGGCCGACGCCGTCAAGATGGGCATCGCACGCGCCCTGCTCGAGTTCAATGCCGAGCTGCGCAAGACTCTCAAGACCGAAGGCCTTCTCACCCGCGATGCACGCGGCAAGGAACGCAAGAAGTACGGGCAGAAGGGCGCACGCAAACGGTTCCAATTCAGCAAACGCTAATTGGCAGCGGTTGCCGGTCCTCCGACTTACCTCGAAGGACTGGCAGCTCAAAGCAGGTTCAGAAGTAAATCTTCCCAGCAGGGAAT
Organism: Silvibacterium sp.; assembly: GCA_036273415.1. Classification (GTDB taxonomy): domain Bacteria; phylum Acidobacteriota; class Terriglobia; order Terriglobales; family Acidobacteriaceae; genus Silvibacterium. Next base: position 222,337 of record DASUHR010000009.1, read on the forward strand.
TAAATCCCGGCACCACAACCGCCGGGATGCAGTCTAAAAAGGAGGCTGTTTGGCCACAATCACAATGAAGGAACTGCTCGAAGCTGGAGTCCACTTCGGGCACCAAACCAAGCGCTGGGACCCACGCATGAAGGAGTACATCTTCGGCGAGCGCAACGGCATTTACATCATCGACCTGCAAAAAACCCTCAAAATGTTTAAGGAAGCCAGCAAGTTCGTCACCGACTTGACTGCTTCCGGCAAGGTCATCCTCTTCGTCGGCACCAAGCGCCAGGCGCAGGATGCCATCGCCGAAGAAGCCAATCGCTGCGGCATGTTCTACATCAACCAGCGCTGGCTCGGCGGACTCCTCACCAACTGGATCACCGTCCAGAAATCGGTGAAGCGGCTTCAGGAACTCGATGACATGGCCACCGACGGCCGCTACGAGCTGCTCACCAAAAAGGAAGTCATCAAGCTCGAGCGCGAGCGCAAGCATCTCCAGGCCAATCTCGCCGGCATCAAAAACATGCGCCGCCTGCCTGACGCTCTCTTCATTGTCGACTCCAACAACGAGGCCATCGCCGTCAAGGAAGCGCGCAAGCTCGGCATCCCCGTCGTCGCCGTCGTTGACACCAACTGCGATCCCACCGTCGTCGATCACGTCATCCCCGGAAACGATGACGCCCTGCGCGCCATCCGCCTCTTCACCTCCAAGATCTCCGACTCCGTCATCGAAGGCGTGCAGATGGCCGGCGACAAGCAATCCGCCGAAATCGCCGGCGTCACCGCCGACATTCAGGCGGGCGCCGAAGACGGCAGCTCCGAAGCCGCAACCGACATCCAGGCCCCCGTCGACACCGAAGTCGTCGACCTCGAAGCCGCCCTCGGCGGAGGAATCCGCAAGGCCCCCGCAATCGTCGCCGCATTGGAAGAAGCCGAGGCGGCCGAAAGCAGCCTCTAACCTGCCCGGCGCAACGCCGCTGAAGTTCAGGGAAGCGTGGCTGCGTTCCATCCATGGCCACGCTTTCCTTATGTCTGTATGACGTGTTTGCATGACGTGTTTGCATAACAAAAAAGGATTGGAAAAAGAGAAATGTCTGCTGTATCCGAAAAAATCGATGCCAAGCTCGTAAAACAACTCCGCGAAAGCTCCGGAGCACCCATGGGCGACTGCCTCAAGGCGCTGCAGGAATCGAAGGGCGACATGGAAGAGGCCTTCGTCATCCTGCGTAAGCGCGGCATGGCCTCGGCCGCCAAAAAAGCCTCGCGCACCACCAACGAGGGAGCTGTCGGAACCTACATTCACGCCGGCGGAAAAATCGGCGTCCTCCTCGAAGTCAACTGCGAAAGCGATTTCGTCGCCCGCACCGCCGACTTCCAGGAGCTGCTCAAGGACATCGCCATGCACGTCGCCGCCACCGATCCTCGCTACATCCGCAAGGAAGACGTCACCACCGACGACCTCGACCGCGAGAAGGAAATCTATCGTGCCCAGGCCGCGCAAACCGGCAAGCCCGCTCCTGTCATCGAAAAAATCGTCGAAGGCAAAATGGGCAAGTTCTACGAAGAGGTCTGCCTCCTCGAACAGCCCTTTATTAAGGAGCAGTCCGTCACCATCAAGGACCTTATCGCGACCAAAATCGGCAAGCTCGGCGAAAACATCTCCGTCCGCCGCTTCGCCCGTTTCAAAGTAGGCGATCCCAACTGGACCGTCGCCCAGGTCAGGTCCTCAGAAGAACCGCAGTAAGTCTTCCTCATCGCCCATTCAAAAAACCGGCCACTAGGCCGGTTTTTTTCGCTTGCATGGTTGTGAAGGCAACCGAACTTTCAGTGGTTATGCTTCGTGGCACATCAAGGCAGAGTCTCTGATGCGCATAATCAAAGGTGATACTTCCACCCTTCCATAGGGGCACGCCCAAGCTACCGTCTGCGGCGCCTTCGGCGAATGCCCCGACATGCTGAGTAAGTGCGACGCCAAGATTCTGAAAGTGATTTGATCCGACTGTCAACTCAGCAACCGCGACCGAACTTCCCATGACAGCGCCGCCCGTGCCGGTTCCCACCTGCATCGAATGGCCGGCTCGTTTCAGTTTTTTTCCATCTGCGGAATCGAGAAAAGGGCCACCCACCATCGCTGCGAAATGCCGAGTCCCGAGATCCACGATGAGATGCAGCTTGACCGGCTGACTTGTCGTGGTCGCCCGCAGAGTGGCCGTAACGACCGGAACACCCCCCAAAAAAGTCAGCGGGATGGGGTCGGTACAGGGCGGTTCGACCCCGACCGGGAAAAAGGTGATGTTTCGCGCCGGATAGTTAATGAGAAGCGCCCGATCGATGAAGGCAGGGCGGCCGACAAGCACTGGCACCGGAAACCCCGCAGAGGAACTAATACTGTCAAGGCTCAATGCAATTGCCGAAACACTTTTCATATCTTCCGGGCCGAAATCGAGATCGTCAATTGTGACGGAATACGCCGCACTGGCGCACCTCCTCCGCGGACTGCTCCCATTGAGGCGCCCATTTTCAGCGCGAGCGAGTTGGCAAACGCACGGTCAATTCCTATACCGCCGGTGCCGCTGTCCAACACAGCTTCCACGGCCTGTCCATTCAACCGGACCGGAACACGAATAAAATTGTCCTGCAACTGAAATGGTATGGTGGGCTGCTGAGCAGCGGAATTACAGGACAAAGCCACCGCTACTAGCGGAACGATCAGCACGGAACACGCACGCAGCATGATTGGGATTCTACCCCGGTTTTTTCGTCGCCCTTCTCAAGTGCATCCCGGCGGCGCACAATATGGCGCACAATATATTGATGTCCTCTTCCGACTTCGCCGCACGCCGCGCCGAGTTTCGCCGCCTGCACCAGAGCGGCTGCTTCGTCATCCCCAATCCCTGGGACATCGGAACCGCCCGCTATCTTCGCAGCCTCGGCTTCAAAGCCCTCGCCACCACCTCCGGAGGCTTCGCCTTTTCCCGCGGCCTTCCCGATGACGGTCTCGCCGTCTCGCGCGACACGATGCTCGCCCACATCGCCGAAATCGTCGCCTCCGTCGACCTGCCCGTCAATGCCGATTTCCAATTCGGCTATGCCGTCGAACCCGAAGGCGTCGCCCACAATGTCCGCCTCTGCGCCGCCACCGGCATCGCCGGCCTTTCCATCGAGGACGCAACCGGGGACCCTGCTCATCCGCTCTTCGATCTGCCGCTCGCCGTCGAACGCATCCGAGCCGCGCGCTCTGCCATCGGCGACTCCGGCGTCCTGCTCACCGCCCGTGCCGAATGTTTTCTCACCGGCCACTCCGATCCTCTCCGCGAAGCCATTCGCCGTCTCCAGGCCTACGCCGAAGCAGGAGCCGACGTCCTCTACGCACCCGGCCCCACCCAACGCGACGACATCCACGCCATCGTCACCGCCGCTGGCCCCATGCCCGTCAACATCCTTCTCAGTTCCAACACCGGCCTCGCCATCGCAGACCTCGCCCAACTCGGAGTCCGTCGCATCAGCGTCGGCTCCGCCCTCGCTCGCGCCGCGTGGACCGGATTCATTCGCACCGCAACAGAACTCGCCCGGCAGGGAACTGTCGCCTCTCTCGACGGAACCATCCCCTACGGCGAAATCAACGGCTTCTTCGAAAAGGATCACCGCAGCTCTTAGCGCCGCGACCAACGCGAGCGCCGATCACTGTTCGCTCCACCTTGGCGCTGGACGCGCAGTCCTGAATGGCCAGCACCGTGCGATACTTCAATGAGCATGTATAAGCGCGTTGTTCTCAAGTTGTCTGGTGAAGCTCTCGCCGCGGGTCGCGGCTTTGGCGTCGATGTAGCCCGTGTCCATGAAATCGCCGGCGAAATCGCCGAAGTCAGCGAGCAGGGAGTCGAAGTTGCCGTCGTCGTTGGCGGAGGCAATTTCTTTCGCGGAGTTGCCGAGCAGGCCCGTGCCATGGACCGCGTCTCCGCCGACAACATGGGCATGCTCGCCACCGTCATCAACGCCCTCGCCCTTCAGGACGCCGTCGAAAAGCGTGGCCTCCACTGCCGTGTCATGTCTGCCATCGAGATGAATCAGGTAGCCGAGCCTTACATCCGCCGCCGCGCCATCCGCCATCTTGAAAAGGGACGCATCGTCATCTTCGCCGCCGGCATTGGCAACCCCTATTTCTCTACCGACACCGCCGCCTCGCTCCGCGCCATGGAGATCAAGGCCGACGTGCTGCTCAAGGCCACCAAAGTCGAGGGCATCTATGACGCTGACCCCGTCATCGAAAAAAATGCCGTCAAATTCGATCGGATTACCTACATGGAAATCCTGCGCCTCGGATTGAAAGTAATGGACACCACTGCGGTCAGCCTCTGCAAAGATAACAATCTGCCCATGATCATCTTCAATATGAACGAGCCGGGAAACATCCGCCGCGTCATCTCCGGCGAGAGGGTCGGTTCGCTCGTCACCGCGTAGGATTCACAGGCGAAATCTTCGTCTAACCTTGCACGAAGGGATTAACCAGCTCTGAGCGCCATCTCCCAACTCGGGCTATCTCCGGCTCCCGCCGCCACCGCGCCTCCGCCGAGACCTCAACAACCCAAGAAGGAAACCCTTCCCGCCCTCACCGGCCTCCGCTGCTTCGCCGCCCTCAACATCGTCTTCTTCCACTTCTCCAATCCACGCTGGTTCGGCCCCTTCGCGCCCATCGTCAATAACGGATACACCTCCGTCAGCTTCTTCCTCCTGATGTCCGGCTACATCCTCGCCTACAACTACTCCGACCGCGCCCAGAAAGGCCTGCTCAAGACCCGCAATTTCTGGATCGCCCGCTTCTCCCGCCTCTATCCCGTCTACTTCCTCGCCCTGCTGCTCTCGCTCGGCATGCTTATTGACGAGTGGCACGCCCGCAGCCATGGCCAGTTCGCGCTCGGCGTCGTGCTCACGCCGCTCCTGCTCCAGGGTTGGAGTCCCGTGCTCTCCACCTTCTGGAACACGCCCGCGTGGACCATGTGTACCGAGGCCTTTTTCTATCTCATCTTTCCCGTCGTTGTTCTCTGGAAACGTCCCCGCCGCATCTGGGCCCTGGTCGCCGTCCTGCTCGCTCTTTGGGGCATTGGAATGATTCTCCCCGGCCTCTACATGTGGTTTCATCCTGACGGAGTCATCCACGCCGGCCGCTATACTGACGGCTTCTGGATTCGCGCCCTCAAGTTCACGCCGCCGCCGCACCTTCCCGCTTTTCTCTTCGGCATTGCCCTCGCCGACCTTGACGCCATCATTCCCCGCGCCGCCCGCCAGCGCCTTCTCTTTGGATTGCTCGGCATGTGCGGCATCTATGCCATCCTTTACTACGGCGACAAGATGCCGTACCCAATGATGCACGACGGCCTCATGATGCCGCTCTTCGCCCTCGCCATCCTTGGACTCGCCGGACACAACCTCATCGCCCGCTTCTTCGGCTTCTACCCCTTCGCCGTCGTCGGACAATCAAGCTACTGCCTCTACATCCTGCACTTCAATCTCTGGAACCTTCTCCACCAGCACCATGTCCTCGCCCGCTTCCATCTCGCCCAGTACGATCCCTGGCTTAGCTACGGCCTGCTCATCGGCACCGCCATGCTGGTGACTTACTACTTCGAAAAACCCGTCCAGAACTGGATCCGCAGCCTGGTCCGCCACTAAGCAATCCAGATCGCCAATGAGAGAAGAGAAGAGCATGGCTCATGGATTAAGAACCGGGCTCTTGCTGTTGCTTGGTCTTTCTACCCTAGGGGGACAGGCTCAGACCGAGGTACAGCCTTACGCAGAGACGTCTCTGACTCAGGCGTTTGCGGACCTCAGGAGCGGAGATCCCAGGGGAATTGCATTCTTCCACAATGGACACGCGAATTCGCTGCTTGACAAGGAACTTCCGACAATAGAAAAAGACACGGCGGCAATCTGCGGAGCCCTTTCAGACAAAGACTCGTTCGTGCGCTTACAGGCGTCAGCGATTCTGGTTACTATCGTTGTCGCCGCACCTCAGCACAATTCCGTGGTCCAGGCTTGTTTCCCGAATTTGATCAAGGCTGCCAGTGACCCGGTGGATCAGGCGAGTGCCCAAAGTCTCAAAGCGTCTCCGCCGGAGCAGGCGCGCAATAACTCGCTGTTTGCGCTGGCGATGAACCCGGCGGCGCCGCCCCAAGCTGCCCATGACGTGTTCGTTGCCGTCCAGACTGAAGCAATCAACGCCGTCGCCGCGACCGCCAAAGATCATGCCACGGCGGCTTCCGCTATTCAAGGACTGTTGGATTCCCCGACCGCAACCAAGGAGCAGAAGCTGAAAGTTCGCATGGCTCTTGGCACAGCGCCTCAATAGAATCCCCACCTAGTCCGAGCTTGCAGAATTACACTCAGCGCAGCGAAAATATGCGTGTAGTTGGAGTTGCAAAATGAAAAAGCATGTCGCCGTCGAATCTGCCTCCGCATTAATCGACGAAAGAATCAACGAGCTTGGGGACTGGCGCGGCAAAACCCTCGCCAAAGTGCGCGAAATCATCCACCACGCCGACCCTGAAATCGTCGAAGAGTGGAAGTGGATGGGGACTCCCGTCTTCTCTCACGCCGGCATCGTCTGCACCGGAGAGTCCTACAAGAACGTCGTCAAAATGACATTTGCCAAAGGAGCTGTGTTGAACGACCCCGCAGGTCTGTTCAACTCCAGCCTCGACGGGAATGTCAGGCGCGCCATTGACATCCACGAAGGTGAACAGATCGATGAAGCTGCGTTGAAGAATCTCATCCGCGATGCAGTGGCGCTCAATGTCAAGGGCAAGAGCACCCCGAAGCCCCGTCGAGCGAGCAGCAAGCGCGCCGGCTAGGCCGCGGCCACCCTCACTGTGCGCGCAGAGTGATCGCCGGATCCACGCGCGATGCCCGCCACGCAGGCGCCCAGCATGCGATCGCCGACACGCCTGCGAGCATTGCCACCACTCCAGCCCACGCAATCGGGTCGAGCGGCGAGGTTCCAAAAAGCAGTGTCGCAATTGCCTGCGTCGCAGCAATGCCTCCGCACAGCCCGATCATGATGCCGAACAGCGTCAGCCGCATCCCGTCGCGAAGAATCAGGCTTAGGATGTCGCCCCGCGAAGCACCCAGCGCCGCGCGCACGCCCATCTCCCGCGTTCTCTCCGCCACGTTGCCCGAGAGCAGTCCGTACATTCCCACTGCTGCAAGCACCACCGCCACCAGGCCGAACGCCTCGAACAGAATCAGCACAAATCTCCGCTCGGCTTCTGTACCGGCGATCATGTGCTCCATCGTCATTACGCGCACCACCGGCTGGTTCTTGTCGACTGACCAGATCGCCCGCTCGATCGCCGGTGCAAGTGCAGCCGATTCGCCCGACGTTCGAATCACGAACGACAGCCTGTCGTCCGCGAACCAGGTTTGCTCACTCGAAAGATAGACCGCATCGCTTTGATTGATCGTGAGCGATGTCTGCTTCACATCGCCCACCACGCCGGCCACCGTGTACCATGGCCGATTCCTGGGACCCACATGGAGCCGTTTCCCCAGCGGACTCGCGTGGCCAAAATGGCTCTTGGCCAGCGATTCGCTGATCAGCGCAACCTGCGGCGAAGATCCCGTATCGCGCTCGTCGAGAAAACGGCCGCTCAGCAGTGGAATGCCCATCGTCTCGCAATACTCAGGGCTGATCGCGTAACGGAATACGTTTTCACCGGTGTCGCCGCTCTGGTCTTCGAACTGCGCGCCATACAGCGCATCGACCGGCGGATCGTCGCTGAGCGGCAACAGGCTCGTGAACGCCGCCTGCTCCACGCCGGGAACATGCCGGACGGCATCGAGCGCCTGCTCGTAGAAGCGGCGTCGCGCGCGATCGCCCGCCCGGGCCCCCGCCCCCGGAGCCGATACAACATTATCGAACTGGTGGCCCGACGTCGCGACCTGCATCGTCAGCAGATGCGATGGATCGAATCCAGGATTTACCGCCAGCAGCCGCCGCATGCTGCGAAGCAGCAGCCCTGCGCTCACCAGCAAAATAAAAGCCAGCGCAACTTCAATAACCACCAGCGCGCGCCGCGTCGAGCCACGCCCGCCCGCGGTACGGCGCGAGTTCTGCTGCAGTCCGGCCTGCATTTCGCCGCGCGAAATGTGAATCGCAGGAATCAGGCCCGCGGCAATGCCCACCATGGCCGTGACCGCGAGCGCGAAGAACAGCGCCGCAGGATCGATCGCCATCACGTCGGTGCGCGGCAGCTCGGCGGGACTGAGCGCTACCAGCGCGCGCAGCCCGGCGAACGCCACAATCACTCCCGCCATTCCTCCGAACCATGCCAGCAGCAGATTTTCGGTGATCAGCTGCCGGATGATGCGTCCCTTCGATGCCCCCAGCGCGCCCCGCACCGCAAACTCTTCCCGTCGCTGCGAGCCTCTCGCCAGCACCAGGTTCACCACATTCACCCATGCAATCGCCAGCAGCAGGATCACCGCGCCAAGCACCGCCAGCAGCGCCGGTTTCACCGTGTGAGCAATATCGTCCTGCAACGAATCCACAATGAGCCCGCGTCGCAGCGACGCCCAGCGCGGGCGCGGAAACTGCGGCCACGGAGTGCTCGCGATCTTGCTCAGCTCCTGCGTGGCCTGGCGGCGGCTCACCCCCGCCTTCAGCCGCCCCACCATGCGTAAATGCTCTCCCCAACCCCAACCGTTGAGGTCAGTCACAAGTTGTCGTGGATCATACTGCGCCGGCGTCCATACTTCAGCCCGTGGCGCCAGCACGTTCTCAAAATCTCGCGGCATCACTCCCACAACGGTATAGTTGTCGTCGCTAAGCCTCACGGCGCGGCCCAGAATCGCCGGGTCGCCATGGAAAACGCGGTGCCAGATGCTGTCGCTGAGAATAACCACCCTGGGGCCGTTGAAGGTGTCCTCCGAAGCGAGAAAATCTCTCCCCAGAACAGGAGCAACTCCGAGCACCCGGAAAAATTCCGCGCTTACGCTTTGCCCTTCCAGCCGCTCCGGCTGGCTTGCTCCCGTCAGCGCTGGCTGCCACGGCTCAAAAATAGCGGTTGCGTCGAAGCTGTGGCTGCGTGCCGCCAGCTCTCGGTATGAGCCGAACGATACTTCCCAGCGACTGCCCTGCGACGTGCACCAGATCATCAGCACCCGCCCCGGATGAGGATAGGGAAGCGGCTTGAAGAGAATCGGATTGATCGCGCTGAAGATGGCTGTGCTCGCTCCAATGCCGAGCGCCAGCGTCAGAATGCAGACCACCGTGAATCCGGGATGGTTGCGCAGTTGCCGCGCTGCGAAGCGCAGGTCGGAGACAAACGTTCTCACTTTGTTCTCCCATCCGTACGAGCGCACCTCTTCCTCAACCGCCGTAATATTTCCAACCTCCAGCCTCGCCGCTCGCTTCGCCTCTTCATCGGAAAGTCCCCGCGACTTCCACGCCGCAGTTGCTTCCTCCAGATAGTGCAGCACCTCGTCGTCCGCCTCGCCGTCTCGCTGTTTACGGTGAGCCAATCCGCGCAGGCCATGGGTAAGCTGGCGCCACAGAGACATTGCCTTATGCCCCTTCCCGCAGCAGCCGCGCAATTGCAGAGACGCGCCGGGCCCAGTCAGCCGTCTCCACCTCGAGCTGCTTTTTGCCTGCCGCAGTCAGCCGGTAAAACTTCGCGCGACGCGAATTTTCCGTTTGCCGCCACTCCGAGTCCAGCCAGCCGGCTCGTTCCAGGCGCTGCAACGCCGTCAACAGCGAGCCGGGATTCACTTTGAAAACGCCGCGCGAAATTTGCTCGACCCGCCGCCCGATGCCGAACCCATGCAACGGTTCAAGACTCAGCGTCTTCAGAATCAGCATGTCCAGCGTGCCTTGGATTACATCGGTATTCTGCTCGCTCATGGAAATCAAACTACCATTCACTCATAATGACCGTCAAGATGTGATAGTCAACAGAACCAGCCGCGCGCGCTTGCAATCTCCGCGCGCAATTTTGACACTGGCAGCATCGAGACCGGATCCGCTAACGCGCCGGCCAATTCCAGCTTGGCGCATTGAACAGGGTTGACCCCTCCAGCGTAGTTTCGCCGAAGGCTTTCGTCAGGTGCAGGTGTGTGCATGCGGCGTCTGGCGTAAGGCTATCGATAAGCGATTGTGCGTGTGAGACAACGATGATCTGTGTCTGGTGTGCAGCGGCAACAATCAGCCTGGCGAGCGCAGGTAAGAGCTCCGGATGCAGGCTGGTTTCGGGTTCGTTGAGCACCATCAGTTCCGGGGGCCGCGGAGTCAGCAGAGCGGCCGTCCATAGAAGGTAGCGCAGAGTTCCATCCGACAGTTCCGCCGCCGACAAAGGCCGCAGCAGTCCATGCTGCCGCAACTGCAACTCGAAACGTCCATTCCGTTCTTCTACATAAAGGTGGCTTCCGGGGAAGGCATCCTCAATCGTCTTGCCCAGTGTTTCGTCTGACCGAACTTCGATGATCGTCTGAAGGGCGGCGGCAAGATCGCTTCCGTCGTGATGAAGGACCGGCGTAAACGTTCCAATCTGTGCTGTCCTCGTGGGCGATTCGGAGTCGGTGCGAAAGTGATCGTAAAACCGCCAGCCTCGAAGGGCTTCGCGGACCGCAAGCATCTCCGGGGCGCGGTGTGGGTCGGCAACGCCGGCGAGCATGCTGTCTGTATCGGAGAGGTGTTGTGTCAACAGCACTGGCTCTTCATCCCGCGTCGTCGAAAGCCACACGAAGTTGTTCCTGCGATCAACCAGGGCAGCCGCCTTCCGGTACGTTGGACCATGCCAGACACACTCGCGCTTGATATTCGGGTCCAGCTGGAACATGGTTTGATACGGCGGCTTATACCCGAGATCGATGCTGTAGCCATATGTATCTCCCCCGAATCCCAGCTTCAGGCTGGCGACCTTCCGGTTTGCCAGCGGCTCGACCGCATGCATCCCCTGGCGAACGCTGCGCGCGATCGTTTCGGGACCAGCCCAGAACGTCGACGGCAAACCTCCCTCCCTGGCGAGAGCACCTATGACCTCGTTTTGCGCGACCTCGGCCAGCAGCCGCAGTGAACGGTACACGCTGGATTTACCGCTTCCGTTCGCCCCAGTGATGACATTGAGTTGGCCCAGAGGCAACTTGAGGTCGCGCAATGACCTGTAACCTTCGACAGCAATGGTGCGAATCATAAGTGCAGCATAATAGGAATCACGCTCTGTGGCTGCTGCCCATACTGTCGCCCCTTGGAATGATGGAATTCAGGCCGCCTCGCAATGCTCTTCCAAGCTTTCGCCTGCCTTCTATTTTCATCTGGCATAAACCCAGGCTTCACGTCGCGGTAACATTCGCTTCCTATCATCGGCTTGATCGTGCGAACCATCCTCCGCGGATAAATCCTTTACGGATAAATCCTCCACGGATAAATTGAAGCATTTCGCGAGAAGCCAATGACCGATCAAAGATTGTCCCTCATCCGCATAGTCCGTTTAACTCCTCTTCTTTTCCTGGCATTGCTGCTCTGCGGCCTTACGCCTGGCGTCAACGCGCAGTCCGTCCGCGGCGCTGTCGCCGGAACCGTCACAGATCAGTCCGGCGCTGTCCTCATGGGAGCACAGGTCTCCATTGCCTCCGCAGACGTCCACGTGACCACCGACGAGCAGGGCCGCTATGTAATCAGGGACCTCCCGCCGGGACAATACAACATCTCGATCAGCTACGTCGGCCTGGCCACCTTCACCAAATCTTTAGCCGTCACCGCCGCTCAGACCCTCAACCTCGATGCAAAGCTCCTGGTCGGTGACGCCAAGCAGTCGGTTGTGGTCACCGCCGCGCGCGCCTCCGCTGAAGCCGAGGCCATCAATCAGGAACGCTCGGCCGATAACCTCCTCCAGGCCCTTCCGCTCCAGGTCATCACCAGTCTGCCCAATGCCAATCTCGCTGACGCGCTCGGCCGCCTCCCCAGCGTTACCCTCGAGCGCGATGAGGGCGAAGGCAAGTACGTGCAGGTGCGCAGTACCGAGCCGCGTCTCACCAACACCACCGTCGACGGCGTGAATCTTCCTTCCGAGGAGCCCGGCGTGCGTCAGATTAAATTCGACGCCATCCCCTCCAGCTTGGTCGAATCTGTTCAGATCAGCAAGACCCTTCAGGCCAATATGGAAGGCGACGGCGTTGGCGGCTCCGTGAATCTCGTAACCAGGACCGCGACCGATCGGCCAACTCTGGAGTTCACCGGCCTCGGCGGCTACACTCCCATCATTCATGGGCGCGGCAACACTACCGAGACCGCAACCTTCGGCAAGCGCTTCGGCCCCGCGAAAAAATTTGGCTTCATCCTCGGCGGCTCCTATGACTGGGAAGGACGCGGCATCGATGACTTCGAGCCGGTGCCCGACATAAATAACGGCTCAACCTGGTTTGATGGCGCGAGCCTCAGGGAATACCAATACTTCCGTCCCCGCTACGGCGCTGCGGGCAGCCTCGACTACCGCATCCGTGAAGGTTCCTCCCTCTACGCCCGCTATCTCTACTCCGACTTCAAGAACTACGGCGACCGCTGGGCCTACCAGCTTCAGGACAACACCCCGAACGTTTCGCTCCTCAACCCCGGCAACCAGGGTGGCACGCCTTCCTATGATGGAGAGCTCCGCAACCCCGACATCCAGGTTGGCAGCGTCATCTTCGGAGGCAACCACGTTTTCAACACCACGTGGTACACATGGGAGGCCAATATCGGCCGCTCTTCCTACGGCAATTCGCCGTCTTCAGACGCATTCTTCAGCTCGACGCTTCCCTCCAGCAATTGCCAGTTCAACCCCGGCGCGACCACCGACAAATTCCTTCCGCAATGGAACAGCGCCTGCTTCGCCGAGATCCAGGATCCAACCACCTTCACCCTCGGCAATATCAATCGCGACCTCGGCGAAGCCGTGCAGTTGAACCTCGGCATCGGCGCTTCCGGCGCGAAGATCTACCACATTGCCAATCACTCGGCCACCTTCGAGTACGGCGGACACTTCAGCAACGAGCACAAATACGCCGACACTTATTCGCTCTCGCTCACCCCTAACGGCACCATTGCAATGTCCCAGTTTCCCAACCGTCTGATCAACCATAATTACTACAACGGAGGCGCCTACCGGCTCGGCTACAACGTATCTGCCGAAGACGTACTCGCCTACGCGAAAAGCAACGCCTCAGCCTTCAGCACCGACAGCACCAAGGGGCAGGATTCCTCTCAGTTCGGCCTCGTCGAGCAAATCGGCGCGGGCTATGTCATGAACACCATCGACTTCTCTCACGGCGTGCGCTTCATCGCCGGCCTGCGCGCCGAAACTACCTTCGACGGCGTGCACAACCTTGCCTTCGGCGACAATGGAATCGTTGCTCCTAATGCCTTCTCCGGCTCCTACTACACTCTTCTGCCCAGCGCCTCGCTGCGCTTCAATGCTGGACCCGACAGCTATGTGCGCCTCATCTATGCCCGCGGACTCTCCCGCCCCGATCCGCAGGACATTGCTCAGCCCCTTAGCTGGACAGTCTCCGGCAACGGCGCCAACCGCTTCTCCGTCAGCTTCGGTAACGCCAACCTCAAGGCAGAAACCGGCGATGATATCGACTTACTCTACGAGCATTACTTCAAACTATTCGGAGTTATCTCCGGCGGCTACTTCGATAAGGACCTCCAGAGTCCCATCGTGGAAAGCAGCTTCCAGCTCGTGAATTTTCTGCCTCCGGGCGCGCCGCCTGCAGATCGCGGAAACTATCTCGCAACCGAGCCGGTCAACGCCGGCAGTGCATGGCTCAGCGGTTTTGAAGCCTCCTACCTGCAGCACTACACCAATCTGCCCGGCATCCTCGGCGGCTTGGGAATGTCGGCCAACTATAGCTACATCGGCTCCCGCACCAACGGCATTCCCGGACGCTCCGACCATCCCCGCCTGCTGCGCAATTCTCCCAACGTATTCAACGTCAGCCCTACCTACGATCGCGGACGCTACTCCATGCGCATGGGAATTTCCTATAACCAGGCAAGCATCTACGGATACCAATTTCAGGACGGCACCCCCGGCGGCGTCACCGGCCCGCTCAGCGACATCTATTTCTACTCCCACACTCAGATCGACGCGCAGGGCAGCGTCGGCTTCGCACACGGCCTCGACCTCATCGTCTCTGGACTCAACCTCGACAACGAAGTCTTCGGCTTCTACCAGGGAAGCCCGCAATATATGATCCAGCGCGAGTACTACCAGCCCACCTTCTCCGCTGGTATACGCTGGTCCCCCTCGCGCGAAGAAAAATAAAACTCTTTCCCGAGTCCCTCATCGCATTTGCCTCCGGAGGTGGCAGCCAGTTAGTAGCTCGAATCCAGGCAGTGATATCCTGCAGGATGAAGCAGCTTTTCCTCGATTGTGACGGCGTATTGGCCGACTTCGACTCCGCGGCCAGAAAGTTATTCGGCACTCTTTTCATCTTTGTCTATTCCTATGCGTCAGCTCAGTCCGGCATTAGCCTCGGCAGCCTTTCGGGTACAGTCATTGACTCCTCCGGAGCTGTCGTCTCCGGAGCTCGCATCGCCGTTTCCTCTCTGGATAACACCATCCGGCGCAGCGCGATTACCGGCGCCGACGGCACCTTTGTCATCCTCAATTTGCCGAGTGAAAATTATCAGCTTGCGGTCTCGGCCCCCGGCTTTTCCAGTTGGCGAAATCCCTCTCTCGCCCTCGCGGTTGGGCGGACAACCGGCGTCACTGTCCGGCTAGCTCCGGCCCGCGCCACGCAACAGGTAATCGTTCAGTCGCAAACCGAGGCGCTCGACACTTCCCAGACCTCTCCAGTGGCGAACATCGACCGCGGTCGCATTGAGGAGCTTCCTATCCCCAATCGCAATTACATCAATTTCACGCTGCTTGCCCCTGCAGTTGCCGCGGCCAATCCGGCGCTCGCGCGTCAGACTCCCGGAGCCGAGCTCGGCGGCTTTAGCGCAGGCGGCCTTCGTCCCACCAGCAACGCTCTCTACATCGATGGCACCGACGACAATGACGAATATACCGGCCTCAGCCGTACCGAGCTTTCGCCCGAAGCCATCAGCGACTTCCAGATTGTGAACCATGGATATGAAGCGCAGTCCGGCGGATCGGCAGGCGGCTCTGTGAATGTAGAGACGCGCTCCGGCGGAAACCTCCAGCATGGCGACGCATTTCTGTTTGTGCAGAACGGCGCTCTGAATGGCACACCGGTGCTCGAGGTCGTTCCCGGAAAAGCCGATGAGAATCGTATCCGCGCCGGACTCTCCACCGGAGGCCGCATCGAGAAAAGCCGCCTCTACTATTACCTCGCGGGCGAGCAGGAGTTGGCACGCGGCGAAGACGCGAGCGACTTCAGTCCAAAGCTCGCCGCCGCCATCGATGGAGCCCTGCGTCAGGCCGGCCCGCTCCACGGATTTCGCCTGCAGCAGGGCTTCTTCCCAACCACAAATCAGGAGACCGAGCTTTCTGGCCGGCTGGACTTTGACTCTGCAACCCAAGGCCTGATGCTTCGCTATGCGCTTACCAACAACCGCTCCGTCAACGACGCTTTCCATACCGACGATCTCTCCGACCTCAGCGCACGCGGATCGGCATTCTACGACGACAACAGCATCAACGGCTCCTGGAGTTGGACGCGCTCGCCCCGGTTGCTCAACCAACTCGACTTCCAGCTCGCGCAGCGGCGCGTCGCACTGCGCACTGCATCTACACAGGAACCCGGCATCGTCGTCGCCGGCATCGCACACTTCGGCACGCCGTGGGATGGAAACAGTCGCCGGTATGAAACCCACTTTGACCTCGGCGACAGCATCGTGCGGCAGCGCGGTAAACACCTCTTCCAGGCAGGTATCGCCGGCAGCCATATTGCTTTGCGCTCCGCTGATCTCGGAGGTTTCCAGGGCCTCTATGTCTTTCCTTCCCTTGCCGCCCTCTCGGTTGCGCAACCCGATTTCTACACCCAGAACTACGGCGATCCAGATACTAACTTCGGCGAGTTGCGCACCGCGGCATGGGTTCAGGATCATTGGACGTCCTCGCGCAGCCTCGCATTGGATTATGGCTTGCGCTACGAGGACAACCATCTACCTTCATCGCTCCCTCAGCATCCATTCAATTTCAGTCCCCGAGTCGGCTTCGCCTGGTCGCCCTCGAATACTTGGGTAGTGCGCGGAGGCTTCGGCATCTTCGTTGATCGCTACCTGCTTTCCACCATCAATCGCATCCAGCAGTTCAACGGAGTACGCGCCCGGCAGCAAACTGTCGATGGTGCCCAGGCTGCTTCTCTCTACCAGTCCGGGCAGATTTTCACCGCACCTCGCCCCGACATTGCGCCGAGTGTCTGGCAGGCCCAGCCAGGCTTGGCAAACCCCTACGCTGAAACGGCATCGCTCGGCGTTGAGCATCAGCTGCCCGCGCTCTGGACCATCAGCGCCGAGTATCGCTTCGTTCACGGCGTAAAGCTGGGGCGCACCATCAACAGCAATCTCCCGCCCCCGGTTCTCCTCACCGCCAACAACGCCTCCAGCCTCGGCATTCCCGCGCCCACACCGCAGCAGCTCGGTCGCCCGGTTTTTTCCCCGCAGCGCCTCAACCCGGCATACGACGCCATCAATCAGTTTCAGACTGAAGCCGGCTCTCGCTACAACGGAGCCACGCTGACCGTGAACCGGCAGTTCACTGAAGAGTTCGAGCTGATGGCCGGCTATACCTTCTCCAAAACGATTGATGACGCTTTCACCGATACGGAACAGCCACAGAATCCCTACGCGTTGAATCAGGAGCGAGCGCCCTCGCTGAACGATCAGCGCCATCGGTTTGTCGTGAGCGGTCTGTGGGTCATCGGACCAGACTTGGATGACCCCGGCTCTGCCCGCGCAGCAAAACCGAATGCATTTCAGAAAATGGTGTATGGCCTGGAATTTGCTCCGATTATCCAGGCGAGCAGCGGCTTCCGCGATAACGCCTTGACAGGTGTGGACACCAATCGCGAGCACATCTTTCCATTCGAGAGCCGCCCCCTCGGGTTCGGGCGCAACAGTCTGCGCACACCGCCGCAGCTGCATTTTGATCTCCGCGTTCTGAAGATGGTGCCGATCTGGCGCGGACATCTCGACATTGTTGCTGAGTCCTTCAATCTTTTGAACCGGCAGAATACAGATCTCTTGAACCCGGTGTATGGATCGGATGCACCCGCGACATCCAATTTTCGCGCGCCGCTCCAGGAATCAGATGCGCGACGCATCCAGTTCTCCCTGGATTATGAATTTTGAAGTGCTTGGGGTGCATCGTCAGTAGGAGAGCGAGCACGCGTCTCCCTGGCTAACCATTCTCAGCCGCGTTGACTTACCTCCACAGCCGACGCGAGAACCCGCATCCTGATCAAAGCCAACAGCATTCATGATAACTTTTGGTCGTGAATCTGGACTCTCCATCGCCTCTTCTCGCCGCCTGTCCTTATCCCTCCATAATCGTCAATGTCGCGCTGTTATCATTCCTTTGCTCGCTGACCGCTTGCGCGCCAGCCTCTAACACGTCGCCGCAGATGATGCAGGCGCTCCAAACGGAGCAAGTGACAAGCCGCCTCGTCATCGGTTACCAGGATGGTAGGCGACTGGCATACATCGACGCCACTGCTGGAGATGCCTTCAAAGAGATTTCGATGCCCGCCGCTGAACCTGCGCCGCAAAGTCTGGAGCTGAAGGGAGCGGCGGGAGTTCTTACTTCGCCGGACGGGAATTGGAGTGCTTCATGCGCAATTGGGTCCGACTGCACCGTAAGCCTCAAACAGGACTCAAAGAAGCGTTTTTCTGTTTCACGCAAGAGAGCTCTAACTCCCTTGTATTTTTCTCCCGACTCTAGTTTCGCGTTTGTAGTTGAAAAGGCTCCCAACTGGCGATTTCCATTGCGCTGCTCGTTTGAAGATGAACGAGATGTCTCGGTTTACGATACCAACACAGGGGCGAAGAGCGTTCTGACCACCGTTTGCGGGGGGTTCCCTTATGGAAGCTTGCGCTGGTATGAGTTGGGCGCGAAATAGACCGGGGTTATGTCATCGCCAAATCTTGTCAAGCCCTTTTTCTCTCAACTCCTCTGATTCAAGCCACTTGCAAATGCAGTTGAATTTCCCCTGATTTGGTAAAATAAAACATAGAGCAGAAATATTTCCGAAGAGGCGCAGCCCACAAGCTGCGCCTTTTGCTTTTTTCACCACCAGCGGCCAGATCCAATGAAGGGGGTCATCCTGAACGAAGTTTCTAACCCGGGTCGAGTGTTCGGGTGCCCCATCCTTCGCGCACTTTGCGAAGGGTGGGAGAGCACAAAACTGTCCCCAGCACGAACTCCGCCTTCTGCCGTGGAACGCACCACAAACCGATGAAAACACAGGACTAAAGAGGTAACTCCAATTACAGCAATGACATAGCCGAACGATAAAGACGCAACACAAACAAAACAAAGGACACCGGAACAATTTTAGGAGCGAACACATGACACCTCTCTGCCGACACATCTTTCCCGCAGGACGCCGCTGCACTCAGCCCGCCGTCACCACGACTCTCTACTGCCGCCACCACCAGACCGTCAAGCTCACGCTCGACAAAGTAAAACCCACGCCCGCGCCCTATGGACTCCAGCAGCCGCTGCCCTTCGTCTTTCCCGAGGACCGCGCCGCCCTGCAGATCAACTTCATGATCGTGCTCAGCGCGCTCAACGACAAGCGCATCACCCTTCAGACCGCCAACGGCTTCAACCGCATCCTCCGCTCCTGCGCCATGAACCTCAAGCAGGGCCCGCTCACCGCGCCGCTCGTTGAGAAAAGCGCCGAAAAACCCGCGCGCCGCAATCCCAACGAAGCATGGCTGACCGACGACGACGATGATTCGCAGCAGGATTTTGGCGGCATGGTGCGCAGCGTCATCCTCATGCCCGATGGCGAAGAAATCGCTCCAATATGCGAGCTGCCGGAAGAAGGAGAAGATGTCGAGAGCCACGGAGAGAACTGCCCCTGCCGCCGCTGCGCCGAAGAGTTCCGCGCCGCCCCGCCCGAGCGGCACCACGCGCAGTGCGCCTGCGAACAGTGCGGAAAAAACGGTGAAGTTTCGCCAGAGTCGAATACAGAGCAGCCCGCGATCCACGCCAACGAATGCTCAATAGACCCGGCCTCAATAGACGTGAAGTCGATAGACCTGGCGATGGTCGAGCGCGCCGAGAAGTGGGTCAGAGAAAGATCAGCTAAATCCTCCGAGAACAATGCTCCCGCTCCGCAAGAGGAGCCGCCCACGCAGGCTTCGCTGACCGACCGCTTCCACAAAGCGCAGTTTGCGGCCGCGGCCATTGCCGCCGGCCTCGGCCCCGAATCCTATGAGCCCTGGAGCTGATAGTTCTGCGGGTGCCCCACATCTCGAAGAGATGTGGGTGACAATCAACCCTGACCATCGCCTGTCGCCCAACCCTGCGATCCCCATGACCTGATAGACCTCGCTATTGCCTATTGCCGGTGCCTGTTGCCTACTAGCAATATGAAGGTTTCTGTTCGTGGCGTGCTCTTTGATATGGATGGAGTGCTGATCAGCTCGATCGGCTCAGTCGAGCGGAGTTGGACGAAGTGGGCGGAGCGGCATGGAGTGGATCCCGAGCTTGCGATCAGGACGGCGCATGGGCGCCGCGCGATTGAGACGGTGCGGATGCTGCGCCCCGATCTCGATGACGAGGAAGAGCTGCGCGACCTGGTGAGGATGGAAGTCGCCGACACGGTGGGCGTCGAGATATTGGCCGGCGTCGAGCGGATTCTTGCCGCTCTTCCTCGAAATCGATGGACGGTCGTGACCTCTGCCACCGAGCGGCTCGCGGTCACGCGCATGCGCCACGCGGGGATTCCGCTGCCGAAGAGCCTTGTAACCGCCGATACGGTGATGCAGGGCAAGCCCGATCCCGCGCCCTACCGAATGGGTGCGAAGCTGCTCGGCTTGCCTCCCGGGGAGTGCCTGGTGATTGAGGATGCGGCCTCGGGTGTGGCCGCCGGACATGCTGCCGGGTGCAAGGTTCTGGCTACGCTCTTCTCGCATTCGCTCGAAAGCTTGAGCGCAGCGGATTGGATTGTCCGCTCGCTCGAGGATGTGCGCCTGGCGGCCACCGGCGAGTGGATCGACTTCGAGTTCGAGCCGGTGGCTCAGACTCAGGAACAGGCAATAGCGACAGGCAATAGGAAATAGAGTAGCAGTCATTGCACCTTGTGATATACCATGGTATATACCAAAGCTGAGGAGGATCGCCCATGACCAAAACTGCAAAGCTGTTTCGCAACGGACGCAGCCAGGCCGTCCGTCTCCCCGCCGAGTTCCGCTTCGAAGGGACCGAAGTCAATATCCGTCGCGATCCGGACTCAGGCGACGTAATCCTCTCGATGCCACCCCGGAGTACCTGGGCTGACTTCTTCAAACTCGCCGAGAAACTAAAAGCGGAAGCACCGGAAGAATTCGAGGGCTTCATGGAGGATCGCCCTAAGTCTCCTCCGCGAATCCGGAATCTCTTTTAGTGGCGACGCAACATCTACTCCATACCAACATCGCCAGCTTCATCATTCGCACAGATATCCGGGTAATTCGCCGACTGAACGAAACCATGCCGTCGAAGATCGCGATTTCAGCGGTGACAGAAGCCGAACTGCTCTTTGGCGTCAGGCGAAAGCGGGATGCGTTTCGCTTGAATGCGTTGGTTCAGCAATTCCTGTCGAGCTGCCAGATTCTCGCATGGACCTCCGCCGCCGCGCATCATTTCGCCTACGAGCGTGCCATATTGGAGAAGAAGGGCCAGATGTTATCTGACATGGATATGATGATCGCCGCTCATGCCCTCGCCGAAGACGCCGTCCTGGTCACCAACGACGCAGCCTTCCGCCGGATCGACCGTCTCAGAATTGAAGACTGGACGACCTGAACCTCAACCGCTACAGCTTTATGAAGAACGCCTTCATCCGGTCGAGCCCTTCGTCGACGTCGCCGTGCGACACCGCGTACGAGAGCCGGATATGCTCCTTGGTCCCGAACGCCTCACCCGGAACCGTTACCACGTGCGCCTCATTCAGCAGCCGCGAAGCCAGCTCCATCGCGCTCCCCGCGCCCGGCCTGCCCAGATACGCCGACACGTTGGGATACACGTAGAACGCGCCCTCCGGCTTGGTGCACGTCACCCGCGGAATCTCCGCCAGTCGTCCCAATATCCGGTCCCGCAGCTTCAGATAGTCCGCCCGCATCTCGGCCACGCACTCCTGCGATCCGTTCAGCGCCGCCACCGCCGCCTTCTGCACAAACGCCGCCGTCGATGAAGTCGACTGGCTCTGCAGCTTGCACATCGCCGCGATCACCGGCTTCGGCCCCAGCGCGTAACCCGCGCGCCAGCCGGTCATCGCGTATGTCTTCGAGAGCGACCCCAGCACCACCACGTGCTCCTTCGCCTCCGTGAACGAGCCGCCGCTCACCAGCGCCCCCGTGTACTGCAGGTAGACGTAGCACTCGTCGAGCAGCAGATAGATCCCGCGCTCATGCGCCAGCCGCACGATCCGCTCCAGGTCCGCCGGCGACACCACCGACCCCGCCGGATTCGAAGGCGAGTTCAGAATGATCGCCTTCGTACGCGGCGTTATCGCCCCTTCGATCGCGTCCGCCGTGATGCGGAAGTTCTCCGCCTCGCTCGTCTCCAGGTACACCGGAACGCCGCCCGCGTACTGGATGATGTCCTTGAACGAAACCCAGTAGGGAACCGGCAGGATTACCTCGTCGCCATGATCGACCAGCACCTGAACCGCATTGAACAGCGCCAGCTTCCCGCCCGTCGTGAACACCGCTTCATCCGGCGCGTAGTCCGACCCGAAGTCGCACGCATGCCGCTCCACGATCGCCTTGCGCACCTCGGGAATCCCCGGCACCGCCGTATAGCGCGTGAAGTTCGCGTTGATCGCCTCGATGGCCGCATCTTTGATGTGACGCGGCGTCGCGAAGTGCGGCTCGCCCGCGCCAAAATCCACCAGCTTCGCGCCTTTTGCGCGAAGCTTCGCAGCCTCGGCGGTTACGGCCATCGTGGCCGACAGTTCAATACGTCCAATGCGTTCGGAGAAGATGCTCGCGGCAGTCGTCGCTGTCATGGTCCTTCTATTTTTTCAGATTTTCGCCGACAGCGCGGAGAAATCCGCAGAAGCGCATCGCGCCCGGCTAATGCCGGTGCTGCCGCAGCCGCTCAATCACGAACTTCGGCACCAGGCCGTCCACCGATCCGCCCAGCTCGAACACCTCTTTCACGAGGCGCGAGCTCACGAACGAATACTTGCCGTCGGCCATCATGAAGATCGTCTCCAGCTCCGGAGCGAGCCGCCGGTTCATCAGCGCCATCTGCAGCTCGTACTCGTAGTCGCTGATCGCGCGAATGCCGCGCAGCACGGCCTGCGCCTGTTGGTCGCGGGCGAAGTCGACCAGCAGGCCATCAAACGTAGCAATCGAAACGTTCCCCAGTCCGGCGATCCCTTCGGTCAGCATCTCCACCCGCTCCTCCACGGTAAACAGAGGGTTCTTCCCCGAGTTGAGGAGGATCGCTACGACCAGGTGATCGAAAATTTTTGCCCCGCGAGCGATCAGGTCCAGATGACCGTGGGTCACCGGATCGAAGCTGCCGGGGTAGATTGCCTTAACGGTATTCACGCATGGGAATTGTATCGCGGCAGGACGGAAGGGAGAGGCAGCGGACGCTGGTCCGCCGCCTAGGTTAGAACGAAATGCCTACTGGCGCCTCGACGCCGCCGCCGGCTTGACAGCCTCGTGGGCGATCGCCGCTCCGTTCACCGGAACGGTGGGGACATCAGGTGCGGCTGCTCCGGCGCCGATTCCCAGCTTCTTCCGCAATTGCGCGTCGATCCGAGAGAAGACGTCCTTGTTCTCTTTGAGGAAGCTCCGCACATTCTCGCGGCCTTGCCCAATGCGCTCGCCGCTGTAGCTGTACCACGCGCCGCTCTTCTCGACGATGTTGTGGGTGACGGCCAGGTCGAGCACATCGCCCTCGCGCGAGATGCCCTCGCCGTAGAGGATGTCGAACTCGGCCTCGCGGAACGGCGCCGCGACCTTGTTCTTCACAATCTTGGTGCGGGTGCGCGAGCCGACCACTACGTCGCCCTCTTTGACCGCGGCAATGCGGCGGATGTCGATTCGCACCGAGGAGTAGAACTTCAGCGCGCGGCCGCCGGTGGTCGTCTCCGGGTTACCGAACATCACGCCGATCTTCTCGCGAATCTGGTTAATGAAGATCAGGCAGGTCCGCGACTTCGACACGGTTCCCGTGAGCTTGCGCAGCGCCTGCGACATCAGCCGAGCCTGCAGGCCCATGTGGGAGTCGCCCATCTCGCCGTCCAACTCGGCTTTCGGAACCAGCGCCGCCACCGAGTCCACCACCAGCACGTCGATCGCGCCCGATCGCACCAGCGCTTCGGTAATCTCCATCGCCTGCTCGCCGTAGTCCGGCTGCGATATCAGGAGGTTGTCGATATCGACGCCCAGCTTCTTCGCGTAGCCCGGATCGAGGGCGTGCTCGGCGTCGACAAACGCGGCCATGCCGCCTGCCTTCTGCGCCTCGGCGATGATCTGCAGCGTAATGGTCGTCTTGCCCGAGGACTCGGGCCCGAAGATCTCTACCACCCGGCCCCGCGGTACGCCGCCTACGCCCAGCGCCGCGTCAAAGGAAATCGACCCAGTCGAAATGGTCGAAATCGGCACCACCGCCTCTTTGCTGCCCAGGCGCATAATGGAGCCCTTGCCAAACTGCTTTTCAATCTGTGAAAGTGCCAGGTCTATCGCGCGGGAACGATCATCAGCCACGTGTCTCTCTCCAGTCGGTGGACGCACTACCAGCCCCAACCTTCTACGCCATTCAGTTGTGCCGTGCGGATTGAGTGAATCTTAGCACCAAATGGGGAGGGGCGAAGAAAAAACAAAACCAGAGGTAATGTGGAAAAAGCGTCAAGGGGCTAAGGGGCGGGTGGATAAAAGTGCGGGTGGCTAAGAAGCGTGCGGCTAGAGTGCGGGTGGCTAAGGAGCGGGTGGCTAAAGTGCGGGTGGCTAAGAAGCGGATGGCTGAAGATTTGAATGGGCGCATAATTTTCTTCCGGTGTCCTTTGTTTTGATCATGTTAGCGGTTGATCAGTGGTATAAATCCAACTGATTGAGTTGGTTGCGTGTAAGTCACGATTTTTCAATCAGTTCAGCGAGCGTAAAGGGGCGGCTCCTTCGGAGCCGGACAATATCCGGTATTGGCGGGTCGTTGCGCCTGCGGCTTCACTTCTGCCTGCGGCAGCAAGGTAGCTCCGTCGGAGCGGCTCTTAAATGGGGAGTGAGGAGGCATAATTTTTCTTCCGGTTTCCTTTGTTTTGTTGAGGTTAGTGGCTGGTTGTTCGACTAAGTCAGCCGTTTTCTATTGGTTGCGTGTAAGTCAAAGCTTTTCAATCAGTTCAGCGGGCGTAAAGGTGCGACTCCTTCGGAGCCGAACAACATTCGGTATTTGCGGGTCGTTGCGCCTGCGGCTTCACTCCTGCCTGCGGCAGCAAGGTAGCTCCTTCGGAGCGGCTCTTTAATAGGGAGTGAGGGCGCATGATTTTGTCTCCGTTTCCTTTGTTTTGTTGAGGTTAGTAGCTGGCTGCGCGACTAAGTCCGCCATTTTCTGTTGGTTGCGTATAAGTCGCAAGTTTTCAATCAGTTCGGCGCGCGTAAAGGTGCGGCTCCTTCGGAGCCGGACAACATTCGGTATTTGCCGGTCGTTGCGCTGCGGCTCCACTCCTGCCTGCGGCAGCAAGGTAGCTCCTTCGGAGCGACTCTTTAATAGGGAGGGAGAAAGCATAATCTGGGAGTGAGGAGGCATAATTTTTCTTCCGTTTTCCTTTGTTTTGTTGAGGTTAATGGCTGGTTGCCGGACTAAGTCAGCCGTTTTCTGTTGGTTGTGTGTAAGTCGCAGTTTTTCAATCAATTCCGTGGGTGCGAAGGAGCGGACGGCTAAAATGCGGGCGGCTAAAAGTGCGGGTGGCTAAGAAATTTAAGGGCCAGGCCGGGTGCCAAAGAGTACGTGGGCAACATTCGGTATGGCGGGTCGTTGCCCCTGCGGCTCCACTCCTGCCTGCGGCAGCAAGGTAGCTCCTTCGGAGCGGCTCTTTAATAGGGAGGGAGAAAGCATACATGGGGAGTGAGGGCGCATAATTTTCTTTACGTTTCCTTTGTTTTGTTGAAGTTAGTGGCTGGGTGGTGATCTAAGTCAGCCGTTTTCTATCGGTTGCGTGTAAGTCGCAGGTTTTCAATCAGTTAAGCGAGGCAGCAACTCAGCGAGTGAGCGCAAAAGGGGAAGGCGCAGCTTGTAGCTGCGCCTTCGGTGAAATTTCCTCTCTATTTCTATTCTAGCAGTTTGCGGAAATTCAACGGCAAATGGATGTTGCTGAAAATGAATTGGTTAGGTGGGTAAGGGGCTTGACAAGATTTTGGGGTGAGGTTTTGGGGTGAGTCCTTGGGTGAGATAGTTGTCGCTCCGCCCGGCGTATCGATCGTTTCGCCCGCGGCTCCGCTCCGGCCTGCGAAGGCAAGGAAGGGCACAATCGTTTTATTCCCCGAACTGAAGCCGGGGGCTTAGGTGATCGGATAGCCGGTTCCCGCCCTGGGGCAGGTACATAGTTAAGTTGCGTCGGGAGCTGGCCTGCCACCCAAAGCGAAAGATAGGCTTGAGCTGTGCTGAAATCCCATGGTCCTGCATTCACGGTTGCAGACAGAGTGAGCCAATCGAATTTTATTTGTGAACTGCCTTTCCCACTCCAGCTTCCGGCCTGATTCCCTTCAACGCCCTCGAAGATGCTCGGATCAACCCAGGTTCCACCCTGTCCGGAGCACTTGTCCGCGCTACCAGTGTCAGGATCATCCGATGCGTCGTAACTGCCGTCGTCCCAGACACATTCCATGCCGCTCGGGTCGACACTGTTAAGCGGGTTATTTCGGGCGTAGCTATAGAGATTAAGACTCTGCGGATTTGTGGGATCGGCAAAGTCCACGACCGACGGATCAGGGCTTAAAAATCTCCCCATGGAGGAACCGTAGTATCTGGCCCCAAAGTAGTCATTTCCTGATTCGGCGTAGCGTTCTTTGCCGGTGAAGTGTTGTTCGGTCGGCAACTGAGTGGACTCGCTGCAATTGAGCTGGTCCCCGAACGGCCAATTCGTGCAGGTTTGCTCCAGACCGCCCTGAGCGTCCGTTTGCACGCGCCGCGTGCCCAGCCAGTCGTTTCAGGTAATAATGCCACTGGCTATTATTGTCATAGCTCGTCAGCAGCACGCCGTTCGCATAGGCATTCGTGTGCTGCCACGCCATTCCGCCACCTATCGGCAAAAGAGCCGGTATAAATTGCCTGTCAAAATGAAAATCCCGGCTGCTCCACTGTCAATCGGGGCTGGGCTACATTTAGGACACTGGCATCTTTCAGGAATGTCAGTTCGACAACATATTTGTGGTGTGCTGCGGCCTTAAAACTCCCTACGCTTCTCGACAAGGTATATTTATCGGCCTCAAAGCTTGTGCTTCTTCCTGAGTCGATGCCCTCGGCGACAACGTCGCTTCCAGTGAGAACTTTCCATCTGAGATCCAAAAGCGGCTTCCAGCTGCAGTGATTATCTGATGGGGATGCAGCAAAGCCCATTTCGCACCGCAGCTGATCAGTAGGGAGCAGCCACTTCACTTCGATATCAACGTTGTAAAAGCCGCGTTTGGCAGAAAATTCTGGCGTGCGCACAACACCCGCAGCCAACGAGATCGGCATATCGATCCCGTTCTTGGTACATACACCGCAATCTTGAGCCATGCCGCTTAGGCCGATGGTTAAAAAGCAGAGGATACTAAACCGTCTCGCGTTGAACTTCATCGAATCTCCTCCTCGGGAGAGCTGCCCATGGTTGGCCAACTCAATGTGCTTGCAATTGTAGGTATCCTGATCACTTCGCTCACGACCTTTGAAAGGCATTCCCACCGCTACGAATGCCCTGTCGGACAAAGTGAAGTTTTTGTCCGTTGCCCATCCGTTGGTATCGTTGGAGTCCACCGCCTCTCCCATGTGTCCCTGAAACATAACCTGGTTCACGTAGTCTGACACGGCCATGTAATGTCTACTCGGGGGCGGGCTTGTCATCCAGCCGCCAAAGTCACAACCATTATCTCCCCCGTCATCACTTCCACTTCCGCAGAATACGTTTCCGAAGGGCGTCCCCCAAGATCCCGACAAAGATAGGGGGAAATGGCTCAGCAGGCGCGATGCGGAGCAAATTGTGACCGGTCTTAAGGTCTGTATCTACGGCGATGCGGTGCGGGTTCTCATCCCCAAACAGCTTCGCCCTCGCTTGCAGCTCTTGGATGTGCTCTGTGGCCCTGTCTATCTTTAGATGGGCTCCATTGAACGCGCTGTCCATCCAGAAATGTTAGCAGCGCAAATAGTCACATACAGTTCTCGGCGTTATGGCAAGGATGAATAATCTTTCGGAGCCACGGTCTACAGGCTTATTCGCAGCGCAGGGCGATGATGGGATCGACTTTGCTGGCGCGGCGGGCGGGAACATAACACGCGAGCAGCACGACGGCGACGATGATTACGGGAACAACTGACAGGATGAGCGGGTCATTGGCGCTGAGTCCATAGAGGAAGCTGTCCATAGTTTTTCGCAGGAAGAATGAGGCGGCGACTCCGAGGATGACGCCGGTGACAGCGAGCGTTGCTCCCTGCTTGAGAATGAGGCCGAGGACATTGCGGGAATGTGCGCCGAGGGCGATGCGGATGCCGATTTCTTTGGTGCGCTGCGAAACAGAGTAGGCCATGACCGCGTAGACTCCGATGGCCGCGAGAGCCAGAGCGAGCGAGGAGAATGCGCCGAGCAGAGAGAGATCGAAGCGACGCAGCGAGCCGGAGTCGGAGACGAGCGAATCCATGGTTTGAACCTGATAGATGGGCACATTGCTGTCGATGCCGGCAACGGCCGCGCGGATGGAGTGCATAAGGTCGCTCTGGTTGGCGTTGCTACGAACTGCGATCGCCATATCGGCTTCAAGAAGCTGGCGGATTGAATCAGAAATTTGCGGGTAGAAGTAGTAGGCGGTCGGTTCGATGTCCTGATCTGCGCCCCAGTGGCGCACGTCGGCAGCGACTCCGACGACGGTGCACCAGGGGCTGCCTTTGTAATTCGGCTTGAGCTGCTTGCCGATGGGGTTTTCGCCGGGCCAGTATCTGCGCGCGAGGCTTTGGCTGACGATGGCGACGGCGGGAGAGATTGCGGAGTCGTGTTCATTGAAGGCGCGACCGTTAAGGATGGGGATCTCGAGTGTGCGGAAGTAGTCGTCGCCGACGGCGCGCAATCGGGTGACGAATTCTCCCTGCGCGATGGCGGGCTGCTTGCCTTGCACCACGATGGGCATGGAGGGATCGCCGCCGCTGAGGGGAAGATTGCGGGCGACAGCGGTGGATTGGACTCCGGGGACGGCGCGGACGCGGTCGGCGATCTGCTTATAGAAGTTGGAGAGTTGCTGGCCGGTTAGAGTTTGCGGCGCGGCGATGCGGAAGGTGAGGACGTGGGCGGGGTTGAAGCCGAGCTGCACAGTGCGGAGGGACCAGAGGCTCTTGAGGGCGAGGCCTGTACCGATGAGGAGTACGCAGGCGAGCGCGGTTTCAGCAATGACGAGTATGGAGCGCTGGCGGCCGAAGCCGTGGGCGCTGGGAGCTTCGCGCTCTTTGAGGCTGGAGTTCACATCGATGCGCGCGGCGTCGATGGCGGGCGCGAGGCCGAAGAGCACTCCGACGAGGATGGAGACGAGAAGAGAAAGGACGAGCACGCCGGTGTCGATGGTTACCGCGTCGATGCGAGGAACTCCGGGAGGATGGATGGCGAGCATTCCGCGCAGGACAAGAAATGCGAAGGCCAGGCCCAACGCGCCTCCTGTAAAGGCGAGCAGCACACTTTCAGTAAGCAATTGGCGGACGACGCGCACGCGTGAGGCACCGAGAGCAGAGCGGATGGCTATTTCGCGGCGGCGCGCCGATCCGCGAGCGAGCAGCAGATTGGCCACGTTGACACACGCAATGAGCAGCACGAAAGCGACACAACCCATAAGCATGAGCAGCGCGGGGCGAACCTGGCCGGTGTAGACGTCATCGATGGACTGGAGATCGACGCCGAAGCCGACGTCGCCGGAAGGGTCCTGGCGGTGCAGGCGCGCGGCGATGCTGTCGAGCTGGGCGCGGGCCTGTTTGGCGGTGACGCCGTCAGGCAGACGGATGAATCCCTGCAGCCAGTGGATGTTTGGCGATGAGCTGAAGCCGCCGTTCAAGGTGAGCTGAAGGGGCGCCCACAGGAGCTGCTGGCCACCGAAGATATCAAAACCGGCGGGCATGATGCCGACGACATTGTATGGAGAGCCGTTGATCTGAATGGCCTGCCCGATGAGGTGCGGGTCGGCGTGGTAGCGGGCTCTCCAGAGAGCGGAGCTGAGTATGACGAAGTTGCCGGACCCTGCGACATCTTCCGCCGGAGTGAAGAGCCGCCCGAGGACGGGTTCTACGCCGAGGAGGCGAAGCGTTTCGTAGGAGACTTGGCCGCCGCGAATGCGATCCGGTTGCTCGCCTGCACTGCTGAGATTGAATTGCCGCGGAAGGTAGGCGCCCATGTTTGCGAGCAGACCGCCTTGCTGCTTCCAGTCGAGAAAATCGCGCGTGGAGAATACGTTACTGGCTCCGTTGGCCTGACGCTGGTAGACGACCAGCAGGCGGGAGGGGTCCTTAACCGGCCAGGGCGCGAGCAGCACAGAGCGGATGACGCTGAACATGGCAGCGTTGATGCCGATGCCGAAGGCGAGGGTGAGCACAGCCGCAAGCGTGAATCGATGAGACTTGAGGAGGGATCGAGTGCCGTAGCGAAGGTCCTGCAGGAGGGTTTCCATGATCGCGCGCTCCGAGGCGTATGAAAGGTGAGACGGGTGCCGGTGAATATTGTATGGCGGGAGCGCTGGAATTGTGCGAGGGGCGGAGAATATTGTGACGGGATGAAGCGTCCGTGTTGCTCAGTCTCTCACGGGGTATTGGAGGTACGGTTCTGAAACGGATTTGACGATGTCTTTTGGAGAGTCTTCGCCGCCGGGTGTCCATGTCGAGAAATCTACGCGTATCTTTATCAGTGGACATTCCCGGTAGGTATAAAACGAGGTGGCGTTAAAGTTGAGTCCACCATCCATTACGAAGTTCTTTTCGATATCGGCCCGTGTCATCCCCGGCTTAATGTTACCTGCGCTAACGAGAGCCTCCTCGACAATGGAACAGCACGCCGACTGCTTCGGTGCTTGTTGAGCGTGCATGTGGATCGATCCGACTGTGAGGAAAACGATGAAAGCTGCTGTAATCGACTTCATGTGTACTCTTTTCTTAACCCAGGTCGCAGAAGCGGGACCCTTCGGCTTCGCTCAGGGCAAGCTATGGGGCACCTCGCACCCGGCACCCGGCCAATATATTTTAAGGCACGCGCCATTGGAGAAAGTGTGCTCATGCATCGGAGATGAATAGGAAGCGCATTTCAACGTGTCCCTTGCTTCGTACTCTGTGCGGAACAATGGTTGTGTTTGCGTCGGCGGCATCGGCAGCTCCTTGTTTCAAGTGCAAGGCTGTGCCTGTAAATATGCCCGTTTCACTCACCGTGGGAACGGTGCGAACGCCGGAGTTTCTCGTCAGGTACACGGACTACAAGATTATGGTCAGGGTGAAAAGGGGTCTCCCATTGGGCGAATTGGATTGCATGATGGGCATCAAAATGTCGGGGAATCCGGATCACTGCGCGATGTTCCATTTTGAAACGGTACTTGAGGCGGAATGGAAAGTGTCGGATGGCGACCATATCGTGGCCCAAGGGTCGGTCCATGGTAAGGATGATCGCATGGCGGTATCAGACGACACCCTCGATAGATATTTTGGAACCTTCGTTGGTGAAGCGAATAAAAAATATATCCTGGAGGTCAAATTCATCAAAGATGGCACGCCGCTTAACGAGTTCAAGCCTCGTCTGATTGTGCAGATGTACTAACCCGCCGGACTGAAATCGTGATTTACACATAAGGTGTGAGGGACTATCACCCCGATGCTCTCCGCCGCCTGCGCAATGCAGAAAATCGATGAGTTTGAGGAGCTTATGAAGGAGTACAACGTATCTAAACTCGCTCTGATTCTTGGGGTTTTAGAGGCGGAATGTAAGGATCTGCAGTTGGCCGATGCAATCTCTTCTGAAGGAATGAGCGATGAGCAAATGACGCGCGTGGGAAAGATGCTCAACATTCTCCATGAGTCATGCAAAGAATTGGGAATCGAGAGGGGCATCCTACAGCAGGTCAATACGTTGAGGATCGAGTATCAATCTGGCGCGGGGGATCGTCGGCACTCCATATTGAACGCCAAGGCGCGTACTGTCCTGAATGGAATTGAGGAAGTCTTATATGCTCGAAAATTCCTCTTGCTCTCCGAGGAAGAGGCTGGATTCTATGCTAATGGAAAGCTATTTGGAGATTCTTTCCAAAAAAGATATTCAATCGCCGCGTCGCGCGAAGCCCTCTGTGCGGGGAATTGCTATGCGGCAAGCCAATACACAGCATGTGTCTTTCATTGCATGCGAGTTGCGGAATATGCCCTAAGGAAACTGGCAGCAAACCGAACTCTAAGAATCAAACTGACCAAGAAAGGTAAACCTTACCCTATCGAATACGGCACTTGGCAGGATGTGATAACTGCAATACAAAACAAGATTAAGAAAATTCGTATGCGCCCCTTGGGGCCTAAGCGCGAAGCAGAATTGCAGTTCCTTTCTAACGCCGCAGACCACTGCGAGTACATGAAAGACCTATGGCGTAATGAGCTTTCTCATACTCGCCGCTGGTACAAGAAAGAGGAAGCTCTTGGCGCAATTAATCGAGTAAAGGATTTTGTAAGAGCCGTTGGCGAACATCACAGCAGCCCAGTAGCGGAGGATTCACTTCCGCTGCTGCTTGCTCCACCGCCAACTCCACCGTCAGCCTCGCCACTTTCGAATCTGGAGATGTTAGCGCGCCTCCTGCCCCCAAAACCCGATAATACCTCTATTTAGCCAAATAAATTATTGCCAAAATTCGGATATACATTGGAGCACGATCGGTTCAATGAGCGCATGGATTTTCATTCTGGCAGGTATGGTATTTCTGGCTGCACTTTACGTACAGAAGGGGCGCAGGTCTGCCGCAATTCGATCTCTGGCGACCCGCCTGGGATTTCACTACCTGAGGAGGGAGCTCCCCAAAAGCCTTACTCTCCACGGAACGCCTTTGAGCTGCATGAGCTCGATTTCGAACGTCATCGATGGCGAGATAGGTGGGGTCAGGGTCGTGGCTTTCGATTGCCGAATCGGTTCAGGAAAAGGCAGTTGGCGTCGAACGGTCATAGCAGTTGAGTCCGAACCCGAGATTTTCGGAGGTGCATTCAATCTGGATCTCTCGGTTGATCGCGCCGGCAGGTGGGCATTTCTGTACGAACCAAAGGCAATTTCCATTGTTCCGCGCGGGCTGATGCCGATCGCTGAACTTGAGTCCCATTTGAACGCAATTAGAAACCCAGGAGACGGCAGTTACCCGCGACCGAGCGAGCTTTAGTCTTTCATCTTTTCAGCAAATCAACTGGCTCTCTAACATCCGTCACGCGGAAGAACTGCGCGAGGGCCGGGTGTTGCCGCTTTACTGCTTCATACATCTCCCAGGCGATGCGGCGATAGGAAAAGTGGCCGCCCTGTCCTGAGCGCAGCTCAGAGATATAGAGCGCCTCGGCGAAATCCATTTTGAAGAGCGCGCGGTTGCGGGTGCCCAGAGGCAACGCGTACTGCGCCGACTGCGGATGGTCCGCCGCCAACTGCAGGTAAACTCCATGCGCCGCGTCCATCGCTTTGGTGTAGCGAGAGACGAGTCCGGCCTCGGCCAATCCCTCGGGAACTTCGAATCCATGCCGGTTGGTGAATGACTGCAGCACCTGCACGCAGCGGCGGTGGCGGTGCATGTCGCGGAATCCGCCGATGTCCATCAAGATGTCGAAGCGCAGCGCCTGTCCCGCTGAGAACGCCCGCAAAAGCTCATCGTGTTTGCCGCGATGACGCACGCCGAGCGCGATGATCTCGTTTCTCCGCGCGTCGCTCAGATCATCGACCACCCGCCGAATCTGCCGGTAGGGATGGTGGCTGGCGCCATAGAGGAGCGTGGTGGCAAGCTCTACTTCCAAAGTTTCGTCGCCGCCAATCAAATCCACTGCCGGGCCGCCCTCGATGGGCTCGTCCTCGAGCAGCTCCGCCGCGGCCTGGCGCAGATCGCGCCGGGTGGAGATGGCATAGTCATTGGGCGCAGCATATTTCACCAGCGTGGGAGCGGTCTTCACCTCGCGTAGCAGCAGCGCCGCCGCGCGTTCGCCGAGGGCCGCGTCCACAGATGCAATCTCCCGCTGCAGCTTCGCGAGCTCGTCTCCGTGGACGTTCCACGCTGCTCCGCTGGCCGCGCCGCGGAGGGTTTCGCCGAGCTGGCGCACCTCGGCGAAGTCGCTCGAGAGGAGCCGGGAAACCTGTGTCTCTAGAGTCCGCGCGTTCACAATCTGCCCGAGAGATGTGTTGGTCGCGAGTGGCAGCAGATAGCGTGCGACGTCAAAGGCGCGGGCCTTCAGGGTGCGCTCCCAGGCCTCCGGCTTCATGTCTTCGGGGCGCGGAACCCGCCCTTTCAGCGACTCCAGCACGCCCTCGGCTACTTCGTGATAGGCGGCGAAGGATGCGTCGACGCTCTCGCGGAAGACTCGCTTCGCGGCCTCGTCTGCATTGAATTCGGGCATGTACCAGCCGCTTTTGCGGAAGTTCTGGTAGCGGGTGGAACGTTCCTGCCCATCCCATCTCTGCTCGTCTACGAGTACAATCGCAGCGAGCAAAGAAAGCCGCTCGACGGCGAAGGCGAGGTGGGCCAGGTCGGCAATCGACCGATGCCCATACTGGAAATAAAATGTGTTGAGAAACTGCTCCGCGCGCTGGCTGCTGATCTCTTTGAGCGACTCCCTCATGGACAGCGAAGAGCGCGAATACTTGGCCATGGCGTAGGCCAGCACTTCAGGGTCGGCGCCGTGGACGGCAAATACTTCGGTCTGGTTCTGAGGCGCTTCGGCAGGTTCAACGGCGTGGGCAGCTTCTCTCTCGGGCATGGGCAACAGGATAAGGTATTCGGACAACTCTGGAAAATGAGTCGCTATTCCAATTCTGATGACCCTCTGCAACTCAGCACTGCAGTGGCGCGTGCTCTATCGCAACAGGCTGTTTTCATGAACGACATTCTGAAAACCACCGGGCATCGCCCGTGGCCACTGCCCACGGCGGGCTGGACCATGACCCAGCGATGGAACGACCTGCTGTTCGCGCACTGGCCCGTTCCTGCGAGCGACATCGCTCCGCTTATTCCCAACGGCCTTTCGGTCGATACGTTCGAGGGCAGCGCGTGGATCGGCGTGGTGCCATTCTGGATGGATCAGATTCATACCCGCGGACTTCCTGCGATTCCGGGCGCAAACCGCTTCCCGGAGATGAATCTGCGTACGTATGTTCGCGAGCCGCACTCGAATATGTCCGGCGTTTACTTCTTCTCACTGGACGCGGGGAACCCGTTGGCGGTGGCCGCCGCACGGACGGTTTACAAGCTTCCTTATTACTGGTCGAAGATGAGCATTGAGCACACCGGCGACCGCGAATTTTTGTACAACAGCGAGCGCCGTTTCGCGAAAGTTCCGGCGCGGGTGCGGGTGCGCTATCGCAGCCTGGGGCAGGCCGCGGACAAGCATGGGCTGGAGCAGTTTTTGACCGAACGCTATGCGCTTTACACAGCCGACCGGGGCGGAGCGCTTTTCAAGGGAAACATCCACCACCTGCCGTGGCCGCTCGAGCGCGCGGAGGCAGACTTTGAAATCAACGAACTTCCCGCAGCGCACGGGATCACGCTGCCGGATACGGCTCCGCTGCTGCACTACAGCAGGGAACTGGTGGTGTATGTATGGTCGCTCGAGCCGCTGGTCAAGCCGCATCTGAGTGGGGCGCGCGCGCCGGTGCCGGTGCCGAAAGCGCTATAGCGCAAAAAAATTGGTGAAAAAATGCGGGCGGCGGGACTGATCAGCGGGACTGGTCAGCGGGGCTGATCAGCGGGACCGGTCAGCAGGTGCGGTGTCGGCGTCAGCGGGGTGGCCTTTGCTGAATCCGTCATAGAAGATGGAGACCAACTGACGATGATGACCAGCACGCAACCGGTCAGTCCTATGAAAAAGACGATTTCGATAAGGCGACCAAAGAAGGAAATCACGGAGTCCGGCATGGCGGGTGAGAAGGACTCTAGCATTTGAAAATGACCACAGGCAAGAAGGCGTTGGAATTATTTTGAGAAAGCTATAATGAAGATATGGCTGCGCTCGAACATTTTGGAATGCACCTCCTTTCCATCCTTTTCTTTGTTGGGCTTGCCGGAGCTTCCGTGGTGGTGGCGATGAGCTTCGTCGAAGATATCGCCGAGCTGTTCGGCAAGTAGAGTTGGTCGGCAAGTAGAGCCGGCAAGTAGTGTCGGCAAGTAGAGTGGTCAGGTACCTGCGGGTTGGAGCGGGGATTTTTCGGTTGACTATCGATCGAAATTGGCCCTAGACTCAGCGTTAGCGCCGGACAAGGCAGGTCTGTGATCGGTCCTACGCTGCGACTCGCCACCATTCATGCCCTCTGAAAAAACCTTTTTCGTTCCGCAATCGACCCGAGTCAAGCTGGTGGTTGCTTCCTCGGTCATGCTCACTTTTATCTCCTTCTGGAGAGCCGCGGCGATCGTACTCAACGACCTTGGCTCTTCGGCATTTTATGCAGGAGGTATTGCGGAGGAGGCGGTGGGGAAGGCAGCGCCCTGGTTCATCCTCGGCGTGATGCTGTTTTCTTTCGCGGTGCGAGCGGTATATGTCGAGAGCTGCTCGATGTTCACTCGCGGCGGCGTCTACCGCGTGGTGAAGGAGGCGCTGGGCGGCGGCTTCGCAAAGCTGAGCGTGTCAGCGCTGATGTTCGACTACATCCTGACGGGGCCGATCTCGGGGGTTTCGGCAGGGCAGTACATTACCGGCTTATTGAACGAGCTGATGAATGTGGGCGCGGCGCATGGATGGTTGCCGCTCGCGCTGATCAACGGCCACAGAGCCTTTCAACTGCCGGTGAACGGGACGTCGGCGGTCTTCTGCGGCATCGTAACCATTTATTTCTGGTGGCAGAACACAAAAGGGATCGAGGAGTCCAGCGATAAGGCGCTGGAGGTGATGAAGATCACCACCATTATGGTGGTGCTGCTGCTCGGGTGGGCGATCTGGTCGGCATTTCGCGTGCACGCAAAATTTCCTCCGCTTCCCATTCCATCCAATCTGCACTTCTCAAAAGACGCGCTGGGATTTTTGGCCGGCAGCAAACTGGCGACAGAATTCGGCCTGTTCGGCATCATCATGGCGTTTGGGCATTCCATTCTCGCGATGAGCGGCGAAGAGACGCTTGCCCAAGTGAATCGCGAGATCGAACACCCCAAGCTGAAAAATCTGAAACGCGCGGCGATCGTCATCGCGATCTACAGCTTTGTATTCACGGGCATCGTTTCACTGCTCGCGGTGATGCTGATTCCGGACGCGGTGCGGGTTCCGGTTTACCGGGACAACCTGATTGCGGGTCTGGCGATGAATGTTGTGGGGCCGCTCACGCTGCGCATCATTTTCCGGATTTTTGTGGTGATCGTCGGCTTCCTGATCCTTTCAGGAGCGGTGAACACGTCGATTATCGGATCGACCGGCGTGCTGATGCGGGTGGCCGAAGACGGCGTGCTTACCGATTGGTTTCGCAAGCCACACCACAAGTTCGGCACCAGCTATCGGATCGTAAATCTGGTAACGGCTCTCCAGTTATTCACGATTATCGTGACTCGCGGCAACGTGATCACGCTGGGCGAAGCATACGCGTTCGGGGTTATCTGGAGCTTCACCTTCAACAGCCTGGCGATGCTGGTCCTGCGCTGGAAATACCACGGGGAACGCGGCTGGAAGGTCCCGATCAATATCACGGTGAGGGGCATTGAGCTGCCAGTGGGGCTGTTCTCGGTTTTTCTGGTGCTGTTCACGACGGCGGTAGTGAACCTGTTTACCAAGAGCGTGGCTACGGAGAGCGGCGTTGCATTTGCGGCTGCCTTCTTCGTGATTTTCAGCGTCTCGGAACGCAAGAACCTGAAGCGCCAACTTGCGACCGCGAAACAGATGAAGGAGCATTTTCAACTGGAGCATCCGGACGAGATTGGCAGGGACACGGTCGATATCAGGCCGGGGTCGGTGCTGGTTACGATGCGCGATTCCGCCAATCCTTTTGCGTTGAAGTGGACGCTGGCGCGCACGAATACCGACGATCAGGACATCGTGGTGCTCACTGCCCGGATGATGGGCGCAGGCGGCCCGGAGTACCTTGACGAGCAGCTGTTCAGCGAGCACGAGCAGATGCTCTTCACGAAGGCTGTGTCGGTGGCGGAGAGTTTTGGAAAGCACATTTCGCTGTTGGTGGTTCCGGCAGGGGATATCTTTGCGGCGCTGGTGCAGACAGCAAACTCGCTTGAAGTGTCGGCGGTGGTTTCCGGGCTTTCGACGAAGATGTCCGCGTCCGAGCAGGCCTATCATATCGGCCAAGCCTGGGAGGCGCTGGCGGAGCCGAAGCGGCAACTGACCTTTTACGTTGTCATGCCGAATGGAGACGCTCAGTCATTCCATATTGGCCCGCATGCTCCCACGCTGCAGGGCGAGGATGTGCAACTTGTGCATCGGCTGTGGCTGAACTTCCGGCGTGACCCGGGGATGCAGTATCTGCACCACACGGATATTGTGACCTACGCGCTGACGAGGCTTGCCTCAGAATATGCGCGCGACAAGATTGAAACGCTCAAGGACCTGCGAAGGAACACGCAAAACGGGCCTCGCGAAGACAACCTGATGGGGCACCTTCGCCAGGGCCCTATAAGCGCGGCTTCGAAGTATGCGATTCGCGCGCCCAAGCCAGAGCGCAAATCCGGAAACGAGTCCGGGGATACGTTCGAAGAGTGATTCTGCCGTTGCGAATACCCAGCTAGCGAATGGCCTCGCCCGGTTTCGGGGTGAGAACTTCGATGCCGGCTGCTTTCACATGCTCTTCCAATTCCGCGGGAGTGCCGGTAAGTTGCGGAAATGTTCCGAAGTGGAGAGGGAGAATGCTTTTGAGGCCGAGGAAGGTTGCGGCCAGAGCAGCGGCTTTGGGTCCCATGGTGAAGTGATCGCCGATGGGGAGCATTCCCACCTCGGGCCTGTAGAGGTCTTTGATGAGACGCATGTCGGAGAACAGCGAAGTGTCTCCGGCATGATAGAGAACCGCGGCGCCTTCGGCAGCGATGATGAAACCGGCGGGGTCACCTGCGTAGATAAATTCCTTTCCATCTTCGATGCTTGAGCTGTGGCGGGCCTCGACCATGCTGATGGTGACGTCCTTATATTTCCAGGAGCCGCCGGTGTTCATCGGGACTATATTGTCGGCGCCTTTGGAGCCGATCCATTGCGCGAGCTCATACATGGCGACAACCTGAGGCGAGTGCTTTTTGGCCACCGAAACCGCGTCGGCAATGTGGTCGGAGTGGCCGTGCGTGAGCAGCAGAAGGTCGAGCTTCTCGGGGAGCTTGTAGCCCTTCGGGAATTTGGGGTTGTGCTCGAGGAAGGGATCAATCAGGATCTCCGTTCCGGCGGGTGTGGTGATGTGAATTGTCGAATGACCGAGCCAAGTGATGGCCAATCCCTTCCAGCGAGTCATGTGTTCGTCTCCATTGAGTGGTTCTCCACATAGGATGCTGATTTTACTGATCCTGCAGAATTCCGTGGTTCGCGGTTGCTGCTCTGCTTGACGCACTCCGGCGCGGGGAGTAGCGTCTGAACATGGGCGAACAAAAGGCGAAAACGGACGAGCTGTTTCCGATTGTTTCCAGCACGCCGAAGACGGCCGGAGCTGTGAGCGGCATCGCCCGGTTGGCGTCCTGCGGCGCGGCTGCGGGGGAGGGGCATCTGGTGGAATTCCGCACGCTGCCCGCGCGGTCGTTGTTGAACAACTCCGTGTCGCGGCGGGGTGGATGGTTTTCGAAGACGATTAATCCGTACCGCGGCTGCGAGTTCGGGTGCCGGTATTGTTATGCCCGCTACACGCACGAGTTTATGGAGATGAAAGACCCGGCGGATTTCGAACGCAAAATCTACATCAAGCAGAACGCTGCGTGGCTTCTGCGGCAGGAGCTTCGATCGCTTCGTCCCGGCGAAGAGATCGCGTTGGGAACCGCGACCGATCCATGGCAGCCGATTGAGCGAAGGGCGCGGGTGACGCGCAGCATTCTTGAGGTGCTGGCCGAATATCGGGATCTACAAATTGGAGTGGTGACGAAGTCCACTCTCATCGAACGCGATATCGACCTGCTGCAGCGAATCCGTGAACGCAGCCGTCTGGTGCTGCACATTACCATCACCACTCCCGATGCTCGGCTTGCGCGTGTGCTTGAGCCGCGGGCACCACGGCCCGATCTGCGCTTTCGCACAGTGAAGCGGCTGCGAAAGGCGGGACTGCGAACGGGGATTCTGTGTTCGCCGCTGATGCCGGGCATTACCGATAATGCCAAGGCGCTGAATGCGATGTGCCGACTGGCGAGCGGAGCGGGAGCAAGCTTCCTTTCGGCGCAGCCGTTGTTTCTGAAGCCTTGCTCGAAGGCCACCTTTCTCGCTTTCGTTCATGAACATTTCCCGGAGCTCGATGCGAGCTACGCCAGCCGCTATGAAGCGGGCGCGTTTGTTTCGAAGGCGTACCAGCGGCGCATCAGCGATCTGGTGGCAGCAGTGACGCGCAAATACGGGTTGTCGCCGCGATTCGCGGAGGAAACCAGCGCGCGGACTCCGGAGCCTGCGCAAGGCGAGCTGTGGCCGTCGTGGCCATCGAAGCGGGAGGCGCATTCGGCCGCGGTTCCTCAGCGAGTGATGAGGACCTCGTAGAGATTGTCCTGCGCGATGAAGAAGCGGTAATTGCTGAATCCGGCGAAGAGTTTCTCAATGATGCGGTTGGTATAGACGCGCTCGATGGGATGATGCTCGGCTTCCTGCATCTCGACTTCGCCTGTCGCGGTGAGGTGATAACGGCAGAAGCCGGTGTTCGGCCCGGTGGCCTTGGCATGAAAGATGGCGAGAATGTATCCGCCTCTGCAGACCGAGTCCTGGAGGTGGTGGATCAAGGGCTCGACCAAGCCTTGCGGAATGTAATCGAGGGTGTTCCATAGGAGCACCACGTCGAATTCGCGAGCACCGAAATTAAGATTCTGCTCGAGGAATGCGGGCGCGTCGAAGCGAGGCGGCTCGCCCTCGGCAATCGGCGGCATGTTCCATGGCCCGGTTGGAGCCTCATGCACGACGTCGGCCATGTAGACGCTGTGGCCGAGGCCGGTGAGAAAGTTGATGTTTTGCGAAGATGTAGGGCCGATGTCTAGGACGCGAAGGTTGGGCCGCTCCTGCATGTGCTTGAGCAGTGCGGCCCAGCCGCTGGAGCGGCGCGGTATGCGCGGGCCGGTGAGCCCAGAGCGCGCGGAGTCGTCTGAGGTTCGGCTGAAAAGGTTGCGGAGCACGCTGGATCGACCATCCCAAAAAGCAGAAATGTTGCTCGATTAAGAATGTTACTTCATAGAATCCAAAAGGTTATTTCGGCTGGCCGAAGAGCGCTCCCGACGATGGTGAAGCGGACGGCGACGCCGAGGTGGTTGGCGAAGTGGAAGCAGAGTAAGAAGACTGCGGGGCGGCTGCTGCAGGTTGCGGGGTGAAGGCAGGACGTTCGTTGCTGAGTTCCACCTTCCCGGAGAGGAGGGAGTTTTCCTCTATGGAGAGACGCGCGGCGCGAATGTCTCCTTTGAGGTTGGAACCTGCTCTCAAATCTACGCGGCCCGTGGCGGTGACGTTTCCGGTGAGCGCGCCGAGGATGACGACATCGCGGGCGGAGACATTGGCTCGCACGCGGGCATTGGGGCCGATGGTCAGGCGGCTTTCGGTCAAGGTGATGGTGCCTTCGACGGTGCCGTCGACGATCAAGTCTTCACTGCCTTTGACTTCGCCGAAGATCTGAACGGACTTGCCGATCGATGCGGCGGTTTCTGAGTTGGGCATGTTGGGAATCCTCCAAAATTACGGTTGCGCGCTTTCATCGGAATATACGCGGTGGCGGGAACGGGCTGCAAGCGGTTCAGTGCGTCGGTGGAGCAGCGAGTAACGAGGGGCGAGGTGATGTGGGCGGAGGCGGAATCTTCGGCGAGCTGCTCCTCCCGTATACAGAGCTGCTCATCCCGTATACTCGGAATAGTTGTTTCCGCATGTATCCCTACATACACATTGGCAATTTTTCAATAGGCACGTTTGGCATTCTGCTGTGGCTGGCGGCGGTTTGCGCGTGCTGGGCGCTGCACGCGAATTTTCGGCGCTGGGAAATTGACGCGGACGCGATTGGGATTGTGGCCATTGCGACGGTCGCGGGGGTAGTCGGCGCGAAGCTGTGGCATGTGCTGCAGGACCCGCAGACGCTGATCCATAGTCCCCTGGGAGTGATTTTCGATCGCGCCGGTTTTGCGTGGTTCGGCGGACTGGTGCTGGGGATTGTTGCGTTGCTGTGGCAGGGGCGAACGTACGGAATCGGCAAGCTGCGCATGCTGGATCTGTGCACGGTGGCGGCGACGGTGGGCTACGGAGTGGGGCGGCTGGGCTGCCTGATTTCAGGCGATGGAGATTATGGGATTCCGACGAAGCTGCCGTGGGGGATGAGTTTTCCGCACGGGCTGGTGCCGACGCCGGCGGGAGTGCGGGTGCAGCCGACTCCGATCTATGAGCTGATTGTGGCGCTGGCGATAGCGTGGCTGCTGTGGAGACGCGGTGCGCCGGAGCGTCCCAAGCCGGTGGGGCAGCTCACGGGTGAGTATCTTTTTCTGACCGGGCTGGCGCGGTTTCTGGTGGAGTTTATCCGAATCAATCCGAAGCTTTACCTGGGCATGAGCAATGCGCAGGTGGCGAGCCTGGGATCGATGGCGGTGGGCGTGGGACTGATTGTGTGGGCGCGCAAGCGGCGGGATTTGCCGTCCCAGCGCAGGCTTCGCGTGGCCGCCGCTCCTGTCAGCCGAAATAGCAGTGTTGAGGCGCCACGCCAGGGCTAATTTGACTCAGGTTGCGGCGTGTATTCCGGAATGGGCCGCAGAAGCGTTTGTTTGCTTGACATGATGGTTTGAGGCTTTATGCTCAGAGTTGAAGTCATGTCTTCTCTCTTCGATTTTCCCCGCTCTCGAGTTTTTTGCGGTTTTTTCCTTGTGACTCTGGCGAGTTTTGCTCTCGAGGGGTGCGGGCGGTTTTCGCCTGCTCCGGCGAAGAATTACGTGTATGTGTCGGCCAAAGAGACGTATTTGCGGGACCGGTTGGCGGCGGTGACGAACCGGGTGGCGGATGTCGAGAACGGAGAGCGGCTGCAGGTACTGGACGAGGACCGCCGCTTCTACAAGGTAAGGACGGAGAAAGGCGCCGTGGGATGGGTCGATGACCACGTGGTGATCGACCAGAACGCCTACGACCAGTTTGCCGCGCTGGACAAGCAGCATGCGGGCGATCCGGTGGTGGTGACGGGTGTGCTGCGGGACGATTCGTATCTGCATGTGGCTCCGGGACGGAAGGCGGAGCATTTTTATCTGCTGCCGGAAAACGCGAAGCTGAAGCTGCTGCAGCGCGCGTCGGTGGAGAAGGCGGTGGCGGCGCAGGCGGTTCCGGTGGCGCTGCCGGTGGCGAAGAAGACTTCGACGAAGGGCAGGGCGGGAAAGGCGAAGAAGAAGGACCCGAATGCGCCTCCTTTGGTGCCGGATGGACCTCCGATGGAGGACTGGTGGCTGGTGCGGGGGCCACAGGGGCAGACCGGGTGGGTGCTGTCGCGGATGATGGACATCGATATTCCGCAGGAGATTGCGGGATTGGCGGAGAACCAGCGCTATGTGGCGGCGTATCGGCTGAAGACGGTGGACGATCCTGAGTCGAAGTTTGCGAACGGGCAGGCTCCGGAGTATGTGGCGGTGACGAATGCCTGGAAGGACGGGCTGCCTTACGACTTCGACCAGGTGCGGGTGTTTACCTGGAACTCGAAGAAGCATCGCTACGAGGGCGCGATGCGGGAGCGGGAGATCCAGGGGTATTTGCCGGTGACGATCGGGAGCGGAGTGTTCGGCGGGCAGACCGAGCCGACGTTTTCGTTCAGGGTGGCGTCGGCGAGCGGGACGGTTACGGTAGATGCGACGACCGGCGCGGCGCGGGCGGCGCAGACAATCACGCAGACATACCGGCTGGAAGGAGACCTGGTGAAGAAGGTTGAGCCGGGCGGGGCGACCGGGCCGAAGACTGCTGCTGGTGTGGAGCGGCCGCATGTGCGGCGGGTGGCGGAGGAGCGGCACCGGCGGCATCGGCGGCGCTAGGGAGCAGCGCAGGTCACTTTGATGCTCGGTTCCAAAAGTGGTTCCGGGACGGATTCCAGTAGATTTGTTGTTCGTGACGTCCAGGCATCTGCTGTAGAGTACAACTATGATCGACGACGGCAATCATCCAGCGACGAAGGGCGATCTTAGCGTTCTCAAGGGGGACCTTAGTGCTCTCAA
Organism: Silvibacterium sp.; assembly: GCA_036273415.1. Taxonomy (GTDB): domain Bacteria; phylum Acidobacteriota; class Terriglobia; order Terriglobales; family Acidobacteriaceae; genus Silvibacterium. Next base: position 266,147 of record DASUHR010000009.1, read on the forward strand.
GGGCGACCTTAGTGCTCTCAGGGATGAACTCGTAGAGGCGATCCACGACGGACAAACCGAATTGCTCAAGGCGTTCTATGGATTCACTCAGACGGTGCAAGCCCGATTCAAAGAGCAGGATGAGACGGAAGCGGCAATCAAGCGCCGCATGAGCACGCTGGAATCCAGAATTCTCGAGATTGAGAAGCGGCTCAACCTGCCGCCAAGCGCGGCATAAACGGCGCTCGCATTCCATTTATTCCGGCTTAAGTGGCGACACGCGGTTTTTGGCATCGACCAGGACGACTGTCGGCTTGTGGGCATGCGCCTCGCCATCGTCCATCCAACAAAAGCTTGCCACGATCACGAGATCGCCGGGCTGAGCCAGGCGGGCGGCGGCTCCGTTGATGCAGATTTCGCCGGAGTGGCGTTTCAGCGGGATGGCGTAGGTTTCAAAGCGGGTCGCGTTGTTTAGGTTCCAGACGTGTACAGCCTCAAAGGGCAGAATGCCGCTTTGATCCAGTAAATACTCATCGATTCCGATACTGCCTTCGTAGTGGAGATCCGATTGGGTAACCGTGGCGCGGTGGATCTTTGCCTTCATCAACTTAATTAACATCCTGCAACAAATCCCTCCTTTTTAGTTTCTCACGCGGGCGTGTGCAGGGCGGCGAGGCGGCAAGCGGCAGAAATGGAGAGGTTCAGGGCGATATTCGGCCCGATTTTTGGCATCCAACCAGTGCGTGCTGCTGCTTAATTGGCGTACACCGGGAGGTGGTTCCGAAGCTGGGAGATGCGGGCGGAGGCGCCGGAGCAATTGCCTTGAGGCAGCCGGTGGTTCTATTGTGGTAGTTACTTACATGGCGGAATCCGGCGGGTACTCGCCGGAGATTAGTTTCCGCTGAAAGATTTCAAGATAAATGACAACAGGAGATCGGCACATGGACAACAAGCCGGCGCAGAACATTCAGGACACTTTCCTGAATACCGTTCGGAAAGACAAGACCCCCATCACGATTTATCTGGTGAGCGGGGTGAAGCTAACCGGGAAGATCCGTTCTTTTGATAAATACTCGGTTTTGCTGGAGAACAACAGCCAGGAGCAGTTGATCTTCAAGCACGCAATCTCGACGGTGGTTAGCAGCCGATCGGTGCTGCATGAGATGTCGTCGCATAGGCCCTCTGGTACCGGGGCGCATGCGTCGTCTGCTGCGGCTGCGCATGCGGACGATAGCGGCTCGTAAACTGCCAGAGGCAGACGGAGCGCGCGCCATTGCAATATCCAACCACGCTTTAGCATAAGCTCATGCTGAGGGGATACCCCCATTGACCCAAAACAAGCAGGGAACCGGGCACCGCGGCGACCGGGCCATTCTGATCGCCGTGGAGTTCACGGGGCAGCGGCGTGCGTCCGCACTGTTGCGCACAGCGGCTCAGGCACGCGAGGCTGCGCTGGCGAGAAGCCCGCTGCTGGATGGCGTAGATTCGGCGAACGGGGCGGCGGAAAGGGCGCCGGCTGACGGGCCGGCATCGTTCGATTTGCAAGCCTCGATGGAGGAATTTCGCGAGCTGGTGGTCTCTGCCGGAGGCGATATTACGGCGGAAATCGTGCAGCGGCGGCCGAAGCCAGATCCGGCGACCCTGATCGGCAGCGGCAAGGTGGAGGAGATTGCGGGGGTGGTGGCATCGGCGCAGGCGGATGTGGCGTTGTTCGATCATGACCTGAGTCCGACGCAGTTGAGGAACCTGGAGGACGCGTTGCCGTGCCGGGTGGTGGACCGGACGCAGCTGATTCTGGATATTTTTGCGCGACATGCGCGAACGCGAGAGGGCCAGCTGCAGGTGGAGCTGGCACAGCTGGAATACATGCTGCCGCGTTTGACCGGGCGCGGCGCGGCCATGTCGCAACTGGGCGGCGGGATTGGAACCCGAGGCCCCGGCGAAACCCAGTTGGAGACAGACAGAAGGCGCATTCAAAGGCGGCTGCTGCATTTGCGGGAAGAGCTGGAGAATGTGCGGCAGGTGCGCTCGCAGCAGCGGCAGCGACGAGAAGCGGTTCCTGTGCCGGCAGTGGCGCTGGTGGGGTACACGAATGCAGGGAAGAGCACGCTGTTCAACGCGCTGACCAAGGGCGGGGTGCTGGAGTCGGCGCGGATGTTTGCCACGCTCGATCCCAAGCTGAAGGCGATGATGCTGCCGAGCCGCAGAAAGATTCTGCTGTCGGACACGGTCGGATTTATTCGCGACCTGCCGCACACGCTGGTGACATCGTTCCGCGCCACGCTCGAAGAGGTGCAGAAGGCGGAGGTGCTGGTGCATGTGCAGGACGCGTCGAGCCAGATGCGAGACGAGCACAAGGCCGAGGTGGAGAAGGTGCTGGGCGAGCTCGATGTGCTGACCAAGCCGCGAATTGAAGTCCTGAACAAGATCGATCTGCTGACGCAAGAGGAGCGAGGGATGCTGGCGGCGAGTGGGGCGCTTGCGGTTTCTGCCAAGCAGGGCGTGGTAATAGCCGGGTTGCTGGCGCGTATCGATGCGGAGCTGGTGGCCGATCCGGTGGTCGAGCAACGGTTCGAGATTCCGCAGTTGGAGGGCGCGGCGCTGGCCGCGCTGGGAGCGGGATCGGTGATACGCGAGCGGGAATTTGTGGGGAATTCAGTGCGGATGACGGTGGCGGGGCCGGCATCGCTGCTGGGACGATATCGGGAGTTCTGGAGTCGATAGGACAGTATTTGGGAAGACGACGTTCGTCTGCCTTAGGCTGCGCGGACGAGGATGGCGGTTACGTTGTCGTGGCTGCCGGCGTTATTCGCGGCGTCGATAAGCTGCTGGCAGCGCTCCTTGATCGTTCCGGGGCCGCCGAGAATGGCTTCGATCTGGGGCTCAGGGACTTCGCGAGTGAGGCCATCGGAGCAGAGCAGCAGAACATCGCCTGATAGCAGGTCGAGGGCGGTGATCTCGGCGTCGACTGAGTATTGCGTGCCGATAGCGCGGGTGATTACATTGCGCAGGGGAGATAGGTCGGCATCCTGCTGGGTCATATTGCCGATGCGGACCTGCTCGTCCACGAGAGAGTGGTCGTTGGTGCGACGAGTGAGCTCGCCGGCACGAAAGAGATAGCAGCGGCTGTCGCCGACATGGCCGATGAGCGCGTGCTGGTTCTGAATAGCCACCGCCACGAGCGTGGTGCCCATGCCCTGAAGCGCGGCGTCCTGCACGGCCTGGGTGTGAACCAGGCGATTGGCGGCAGCGATCGATTCTTCGAGTGCCTCGCGGCGATCTTCCGTTGTAGCGACAGCGCAGAGCCGCTCGATGAGAGTGTCGACGGTGAGCCGGCTGGCAACCTCGCCGGCGGCTGCTCCGCCCATGCCGTCGCAGACAACAAAGATTCCGGCGTCAAGGCAATGCCCGAATGTATCTTCGTTGGTGGTGCGGACCTTGCCCGTGTGAGTGAGCGCTGCGGCTTCAAGCGAGAAAGGTTCGGGCATCGGGGAGAGTGTGTCTTGTGTCTGCTCCAAGATACCACTGCTTAGCTAAGCGGTCGTCACTGGAGAGCGCCTTATCGTGAGGGCGGCGGTTTGCGATTTACGATGGGCGGGATTGGATGGTAGGTTAGTCGGCATGCATGGCCGACATTTTTTAGCTTCCTTTGTTGTGATCGCGGTGGCGCCGCTGGCCTGCCGCGCCAACGACTGCTCGGTTGCGCAGCCTCATCCGCTGACTCCTCCGGAGATTGCGATGATGACGGGCAAGACCGCAGAGGCGGAGAGCCTGTATCGCGCCGAGATCGCAAAGACGCCCGGCGATGAGGAACTGGCGACTGGGCTGGTGCGCGCACTGCTGGCGGAGCAGAAGGTGGATGAGGCGGCGGCGACGATCCAGTCGGCGCTGGCGAAGAGTCCCCAGTCGCCGGTGTTGCTGACGGCGCTTGCGGCGGTGCAGCATCGCCAGGGTTTGCCGTGGGAAGAAGAGAAGACGCTGAACGCCGCGCAGGCGGGCGGTGTTTGTTATGCGCGGCTGCACCTGGAGCTGGCGAGGTACTACAGGTTCAATTCGTATTACGCGTCGGCGCTGCGGCAAATCCAGGTGGCGCACCAGCTCGATCCTTACGATCTGCAGATTTGGCGAAACTGGATGCGGACATTGCCGAGGGAGCAGCGAATTGCGGAATTGAAGAAATATCTGGCGGACCATGGCCGCGAAACCGAGGAGGCAAGGGGCGCGACGGCAGAGCTGGCAAGGCTGGAAAGTGAGGAGGGGAGCAACGCTTCCTCGTGCCGGCTGGTTTCTCAGGTAACAACCACCGATATTCCGTTTGTGCCGATCATGTTTAACGCGGAGCTGGTGCGCGCATGGGGGCTGGAGGTGGCCTTCAACGATAAGAAGTCGCACCTGGTGATCGATACGGGCGCGAGCGGGCTTTACATCAACAGTGCGTTGGCGAAGCGAGCGGGGTTGAAGCCGATTACGCGGACGCAGTCGACCGGCATTGGCGATAACGGTCCACAGGGAGGTTATCTGACACAAGCCGCCAGCATCAAGATCGGCGGTCTTGAATTCAAGAACTGCCTGGTAGAGGTAAGCGACCGACGCAATGTTGTAGGCGACGACGGGCTGATCGGGATGGATGTGTTTTCGCAGTTTGCGGTGACGCTGGATTTTCCGTGGCGCAAGCTGACGCTTGGACCCTTGCCGCCCTATCCGGGCACGGCGGCCGCGCCGGTGGAACTGAACACGGAAGGACAGGCTCCGCGTTCCAGCTCCGACAGTGGACCGCACGACCGTTACGTATCGCTGGAGATGGCCGACTGGATGAAGATCTACCGCAGCGGCCATGACCTGATCGTTCCGGGCTGGATCGACCGCAAGAACTTAGGGCTGTTCATGATCGACACGGGCGCCCAGATGTCGTCGCTCTCGCCCAAAGCAGCCGCGGCGGTGACGAAGATTCGCGTGGATGACAGGATGAGCGTTCACGGAATTGCAGGCGCGGTAAAAAAGGTCTATTACGCGAACGACGTCAGTGTGAGATTTGGACAGCTCGAGCAGAAGAATGCTCGGATGACAGTGTTCGATCTCGATGGCGTAAGCCGGGGGGCAGGAACAGAGATATCCGGCATGCTGGGCGCGGATACGCTGGACGTGCTGGTGATTCACATTGATTATCGAGATGGGCTGATGAAGTTTGAGTACTCACCGAACCGCGGATATCAGCATTATCGGTGAGGACGGAAACCGACCGTGCTTCGGCGGAAAGAGCGCCAACGCTCAGCGAAATCCGGCCGGCGCAAATCCCTTTAATTTCGCTGCTTCTCGATCGAAGGTTACGGTGACGGCGCAGCCGGCCCATACTCCCAGCGCTGCGATCAAGGCATCGGAAAAGGATCCCACGCCGGTTTTGAGGGCGGTCATGGCGGTGAAGACTTGCTGCTCGTTCTGCACCGCGAATGTATCGGCCTGGAGCATGCGCTCGATGGATTGCGCGATTTGTTTGCTGGAGAGGCGGTACACGCGGCGCAGCACCCATACGGTTTCAACCATTACCACCAAGCTGATGAATCCGGGTTCCTCTTCAGTAAGGCTCTCGATGATGCGGGTTGCCCGCCGCGACTGCGCCGGCTCATCCTGGGTGAAGTAACGAACCAGAATGTTGGTATCGAGGCCAATCATGAACGGCGTGCGCGCGGTGCCCGGGCGACGGCGCCTTGTTCAATGGCAGCTTCCATATCTCCCAGAGAAGCGGAGCGTCGCGTGGAACCGAGCATCCCTTTCAGAGCCGAGGTCCTGATTTTGGGAAGGATTACGACAGTGCCGTCGGGATGGATGAAAAACTTGAGCCGATCGCCGGGCGATAGGTGAAGATGTTCGCGAATGCTCTTTGGGATGGTGGCTTGCCCCTTGGTCGTGAGCGCAGATTCCATGGCAAAAACTCCTGTCCTTACATTCTAGCAGAAGTAATACCGGCGGACGCTCGCAAATTATCGGGGAAATCGGCGCGCGGGGGTTCAGCCGGTTCAGCCTTTGGCGCTGTCGATTCTTGATTCGGCTTCGCGCATGATTTCGTTGGCGTCGGAGTATTTTTCAGGGTCGTCTCCGGCTTCGCTCCAGAGCTTCTGGCCGCGGCTTAGTTCCTGCTGTGCAGCGGCGGTGTCGATCTCTTCGGGCTTCATGGCGCTTTCGGCGAGGATGGTGACGCGCTCGGGGAGGACTTCGACGAATCCGCGAGCTACGCTGAAGCGGTCTCCTGCTTCGTTGCGGCCGCCGTGGAGGCGGACTTCGCCGGGGGCGAGCTCGGCGAGGAGAGGCGCGTGCCCGTAGAGGACTTCGAAGTAGCCGGATTTGGAGGGAACCTCGACCGCGTCTACGGTTTGGTCGACGAGGATGCGGTCGGGGGTTACGAGCCGGACCTGGAGGTGATTTGTGTCTGCCATTTATTACGCTGTGGCTTTCATTTTTTCTGCGGCTTCGAGGACTTCGTCGATCGTGCCCTTCATGTAGAAGGCCTGCTCGGGGACATCGTCGTGCTTGCCTTCGATGACTTCCTTGAAGCTGCGGACAGTGTCGGCGATTTTGCAGTAGCTGCCGGGGATTCCGGTGAACTGTTCGGCGACGTGGAAGGGCTGCGAGAGAAACTTCTGCACCTTGCGGGCGCGGGAGACGGTGATTTTGTCGTCTTCGGAGAGTTCGTCGATGCCAAGGATGGCGATGATGTCCTGAAGGTCCTTATAGCGTTGCAGGATGCGCTTTACGCCTTGCGCCACATCGTAATGCTCCTGGCCAACGATGCGCGGGGAGAGAATGCGAGAGCTGGAGGCGAGAGGATCGACGGCGGGGTAGATGCCGAGCTCGGAGAGCGGACGCGAGAGCACGGTGGTGGCGTCGAGGTGGGCGAAGGTGGTGGCCGGGGCGGGGTCGGTAAGATCGTCGGCGGGAACGTAGACGGCCTGGACGGAGGTCACCGATCCGCGCTTCGTGGAGGTGATGCGCTCCTGCAGCTCGCCCATTTCCGTGGCGAGGTTGGGCTGGTAGCCGACGGCAGAGGGCATGCGGCCGAGCAGGGTAGAGACCTCGGAGCCGGCCTGAGTGAAGCGGAAGATATTGTCGATGAAGAGCAGCGTGTCGGAGCCTTCCTGATCGCGGAAGTATTCGGCAACGGTGAGGCCGGTAAGGGCGACACGGAGGCGGGCTCCGGGCGGCTCAGTCATCTGTCCGTAGATGAGTGCGGCTTTCGATTTGGAGAGGTCCTTGAGGTCGATGACGCCGGCCTCCTGAAATTCGAGCCAGAGGTCGTTGCCCTCGCGGGTGCGCTCGCCGACTCCGGCAAAGACGGAAAAGCCGCCGTGCTTGGTGGCGACGTTGTTGATGAGCTCCTGGATGACGACGGTTTTGCCGACACCCGCGCCGCCGAAGAGACCGATTTTGCCGCCCTTGAGGAAGGGCTGGATAAGATCGATGACCTTGACTCCGGTCTCAAACATTTCTTCGGAGGTGGACTGCTCGTCGAAGGCGGGCGCTTCGCGATGGATGGGCATACGAACTTTTTCACCGACCGGGCCGAGCTCGTCGACGGGCTGGCCGATGACATTGAGCACGCGGCCGAGAGTCTCGCGGCCGACGGGGACGGAGATAGGGCCGCCGAGGTCGATGGCCTTCATGCCGCGCACCATGCCTTCGGTGGCTTCCATGGCGATGCAGCGGACGCGCCCTTCGCCGAGGTGCTGCTCGACTTCGAGGACGACGTTGATGGGAGTGGGCACGTCGAAGCCGTCGCTGACGACGCGCAGCGCCTGGTAGATGCCGGGCATTTTTGCTTCTTCAAACTGCACGTCGACGGCGGGGCCGGAGATTTTGATTACTTTGCCGATGTTTTCTGCCATAAGTTTTCTTGATTGAACTTAAATTGCGGCGGCGCCGCTTACGATCTCGATAATTTCTTTGGTGATGGCGGCCTGACGGACGCGGTTCATGGTGAGGGTGAGGCGGTCGATCATGTCGGAGGCGTTGTTGGTGGCCGCATCCATGGCGGTCATGCGGGCGGCGTGTTCGGCGGCGACCGACTCAAGCATGGCGTGGTAGAGCTGCGAGGTGATGTAGCGGGGCAGGATGGCCTCGAAGATCTCGCGCGGCGACTGCTCATAGATGTAGTCGACGCCGGAGGTGCCGAACTTTTTTGCCTCGTCCTCGAACTCTTTGACGTTGGCTTCGGCCTCGCCGGGCTGAACGCTTACGCCGGCGGTGATGGCGGCGTGGGCGGCGTGGGCGCGCTCTTCGGCGGTCATTTCCTGTGCGAAGGCGATGTCGTGCTTCCCAAGCTCGATGATAGGCAGGATGCGCTCGACGACGACGCGCTGCTGGATGACGGATTTGAATTCGTTGTAGACGATGTATGCGGCGTCGATCTCGGCGTGCTCGTAGCGGTCGATGATTTCCGCTCCGACTTCGCGGACGCGCTCGAAGCTGAGCCTTTCGAGCAGGTCGGGATGGTCTCCGGTGACTTCGATGCGGGAGGCGCGCTGGCGCTCGGGACGCGCTTTCGGCTCCTGATCGGTGGAGGCGGGCTCGTCGGCAAACTTTGCAGTGGGGTAGCGGCGGCGGAAGAGGTCGCGGCCTCTGCGGCCGATGGCTTCGACGTCGATTTGCTTGTTGGAGTTCTGGTCGAGGAAATTACCGGCGGCTTTGATGATGCTGGAGTTGAAGGCTCCGGCGAAGCCCTTGTCTCCGGAGATGACGACGACGAGGACGTGGCGCTCGTCGCGTGTTTTGAGGAGCGGGTGGCGGAATTCGCCGGTGCGCGGGTCGATGATTTCGATGCGGCGCTTGAGCGATTCGACGACGCTGGCCAGCATGGCGGAGTAGGGGCGCGATGCGATGGCGCGCTCCTGCGCGCGGCGCAGCTTGGCCGCGGAGACCATCTTCATGGCCTTGGTGATCTGTCGCGTGTTTTTCACGCTCCGGATGCGCCGCCGTAGATCGAGGACGTTTGCCATTGGCTACTTTGCCGCTCCAACCGGTTCCGCAGCCGGGGCTTGCTGTTGCTGAGCGGCTTTCTCCGAGGCGCTCTTGATCTTCGCGTCCTGATGCTCGGCGAGGAAGTTGGCCTTGTACTCGTTGAGAGCGTCCGAGATGCGAGTCTTGAGGGCATCGTCAAGCGCTTTTTTAGTGGCGATGTCGTTGAGCAGCGCGGTCTGACCGGAGTCGAGGTATTTGTAGAGGCCGTCTTCAAAGGCGCGGATGTCCTCGACCTTGATGTCATCGAGGAAGCCCTGTGTTCCGGCGTAAAGAATGATGACCTGCTTCTCGGCGGTTAGGGGATGGAACTGCGGCTGCTTGAGCAGTTCGGTGAGGCGCTGCCCGCGATTGAGCTGGTTCTGCGTGGCCTTGTCGAGATCGCTGCCGAACTGCGCGAAGGCGGCGAGGTCGCGATACTGCGCGAGATCGAGCTTGAGGGTGGAGCCGACCTGCTTGATGGCCTTGATGGCGGCGGAGAAGCCGACGCGGGAGACGGAGAGTCCGACGTTAACGGCGGGACGGACGCCGGAGTTGAAGAGGTCGGTTTCGAGGAAGATTTGTCCGTCGGTGATGGAGATGACATTGGTGGGGATGTAGGCAGAGACGTCACCAGCCTGCGTTTCAATAATGGGCAGAGCGGTAAGCGAGCCAGAGCCCTTTTCCTTGCTGAGCTTGGAGGAGCGCTCGAGCAGGCGAGAGTGGAGATAGAAGACGTCGCCGGGGTAAGCTTCGCGTCCGGGCGGCCGGCGCAGCAGCAGCGAGAGCTCGCGATAAGCGACGGCGTGTTTGGAGAGATCGTCGTAGACGATGAGCGCGTGCTTGCTGTTGTCGCGGAAATACTCGGCCATCGCGGTGGCGGCGTAAGGCGCGAGGTAGAGCATGGGCGCGGGCTCGGAGGCGGAGGCGACGACGATGATGGTGTAGTCCATCGCGCCGTATTCGGTAAGCGTCTGAACGACTCCAGCGACGGAAGAGCGCTTCTGCCCGACGGCGCAGTAGACGCAGATGAGGTCCTTGCCCTTGCTGTTGATGATGGTATCGAGGGCGACGGAGGTTTTGCCGGTCTGCCGGTCGCCGATGATCAGCTCGCGTTGGCCGCGCCCGATGGGGATCATGGAGTCGATGGCCTTGAGGCCGGTCATCATCGGCTCGCGGACGGGCTGGCGGTCGATCACACCGGGGGCGAGGCGCTCGATCGGAAGCGTCTGGCTGGTATTGATGGGGCCCTTGTCGTCGATGGGCTGGCCGAGCGAGTTGACGACACGGCCGATGAGGGCGTCGCCCACCGGGACGCTAAGAATTTTTCCGGTGCGGCGGACCTGGTCGCCTTCGCGCAGTTCGGAGAACTCGCCCATGATGACGGCGCCGACCTGGTCTTCTTCGAGGCTCATGGCGAGTCCGGCGATGTTGTGCGGGAACTCGATGAGCTCGCCGGCCATGACTTTGTCGAGGCCGTGGATGCGGGCGATACCGTCGCCGAGGGAGATGACGGTGCCGACCTCGTCGACGCGGACCTTCGAGTCGTAGTTTGCGATCTGCTCCTTGAGGAGCGCGGTTATTTCATCTGCCTTTATCTGCGCCATGTGTCACTTTTTTATCGTATTGAAGTAGCGTTTGTCTTGCGGAGCGGCATGAGTGTTTTAGCCGGCCGCCAGTTGATCTTTGAGGCGGTTCAGCCGGCCCCGCACCGAGTCGTCGTAGACGGTGCTGCCTATTTTTACGACGACGCCGCCGACCAGCGAGGGGTCTTCGCGGAACTTTGCGGTGATGGCGCCTTTTGTCATCTGCGCGATCTGCGATTCGAGCGAGCTGCGCTCTTTTTCATCAAGCCGGCGGGCGGAGGTGACTTCGACTTCTGCGATATTGAGCCGGGTGTTCATCTCGTGATGAAAGTCGGAGAGCACTTCGTCGATCGATTCCATGCGATCGTGATTGATGAGGACGGCGAAGAAGTTACGGACCGGCTGCGACATGCGAAGCCGAGTGTTGAGCTTATCGAGGATTGCGACTTTTTGCGTGGCGGAAAATGAGGGATCGAGAAAGACCTCGCGCAGGTCCGCGCTCTCATGCCAGGCGGCGGCAAAATCATTGAGCTGCGACTGGGCGTCTTCGGGTCTGACGTGCGGGACGCCCTCCGGCGGGCTGAACACTACATCGGCCAGAGCGCGGGCGTAACGCGCGGTGAAGGCGGGCATCAGTTGCTCTCCCGTCTGAGGTCTGCGCCGAAGGAGCGGACGAGAGCGCGGTCGTCGTCGTCGGTGAGTCGAATTTCAGAGATGGCGCGCTCGACGGCAAGGGTGGCGGCGTATTTTTTCAGATCGCGGCGCGCGGCTGCGCCAGCGGCCTCGATTTCCTGCTCGATGGAGGAGACGAGGCGCTGCTTTTCCGTCTCGAGCGACTCGCGAATGCGCTTCTCGTCATTGACGCCGTCGTGCTCGGTCTGCTGGCGAATGGCGTCGATTTCCACGCCGAGCTTCGAGAGCCGCTCTTCAATGGCGGCTAGTTTTTCATTTGCTTCAGAGGTGGCGAGGCGGGCGTCGAAGAGCTGCTTCTGGAGAGTCTCAGTGCGGCGGCGGTACATCTTGGGCACGGCGCGGAAGAGGAACCATAGAATGACGCCGATCAGGATGACGGAGTTCAGGTCTTCCATGGCTTTCGCCATGAACTCGGTGCTGACATGGAAACGACGGGCGAGGCTTTGCACGGCCGGCGAGTGGCGGAAGGCCTCGAGTTGTTGATTGGTTTCCGGGGCGTCAACCTTTTCCGCGTGCGAGGTTTTGTTCAGATCGGGAGTCTGGGCGCGGAGGAGCGGCGCGGCGGAAAAGAGCGCGGCAAAGAGAAGAAGAGCGAGTCCGAGCGCGGGGAAGGACTTAAAGGAAAGGTTCAACGGACTTCCTCCAACCGAGCGGGGAGCACGGCTTGAACAATCTGCGCGGCGAGCTGGCCCGCGGAATTTTCAATTTGCTGACGAGCAGCGGCGACTTCGGCTTCGATTCCGGAGCGGGCCTGGGCAACGCGTTCCTGGGCGGCGAGGCGTGCGGAGGCGAGCGCGCGATCCTTCTCCGCGTTCCACTGCTGGACGCGCTGTTCACGCTGATGAAAGATTTCAGAGCGGGCGGCGCGGAGTCTGGCTTCGTACTCCTGACTTTTGACGTCGGCCTGGGCGATGGCGGCGTGCGCGGCCTCAATGGCGCCGATGGTGCTTGCGCGGCGCTCGGCAAGCGTTTTTACCAGCGGGCCGTACAGGATAAAACGATAGGCGAAGACCAGGATGAGAAAGATGATCATGGTCGGCACAGAGCCGAGCACAAGTTCACCGAGCTGACGCAGCAGTTCGACTCGACGCAGCAGTTCAATTAATTGACGCAGCATTTCATACAACATGATTTCGCCGATAAGTACGGGTGGAATCTAGTGGAAGTTGTTTGCGGACACTTGGTTGTAACAGAGCGGAAATTCGGGTGTCAATGCAGCAGGGCGCACATCCGGCAACTTGTAAGTCCTGTGAAAACGGGCTTGAATATTCCTCGAAAATAAGTCTGGTAATGTCTTGACTCACCCGGTGAGGGGCGTAAACTCAGAATATCACCTTGACCCGGTTCAGGGTCCAATGGGCTGAATGTTGGGGACCTACCACCGCTCCCTTTCATTCAGCCCATACTTATTTTGGCTAAGAGGCGGGTGGCTAGCTTGTTACACTCTTCTGTTTCGAGGTGAAAAGCATGAGCGAGATTCGCAGAGTGGGTGTGATTGGCGCGGGCACGATGGGCAACGGCATTGCGCACGTGTTTGCGAAGAGCGGATTTGCGGTGCGGCTGTGCGAGGTGGAGCAGCGGTTTCTGGATCGCGGGCTGGAGACGATCCGGAAAAATATGGCGCGCGAGGTCGCGAAGTCGAAGCTGACGCAGGAGGAGATGGACGCCGCCGTGGGGCGCGTTGTGGGGACGCTGGATCGGGCTTCGCTGAGGGATTGCGATTTTGTGGTGGAGGCGGCGACCGAGCGGTTTGAAGTGAAGCGCGAGATTTTTGCGGAGCTGGATTCGATTTTGCCGTCGGGCGCGATTCTGGCTACGAATACCTCTTCGATCTCGATTACCAAATTGGCGGCGCAGACGAAGCGGCCGGAGCAGGTGATCGGGATGCACTTTTTCAATCCTGTGCCGGTGATGAAGCTGGTGGAGGTGATTCGCGGTCTGGCGACATCGCAGCAAACCTACGATAGGGTGAAGGCGCTGGCGGAGAAGCTGGGGAAAACTCCGGTGGAGGTGAACTATGCGCCGGGCTTTGTATCCAACCGGGTGCTGATGCCGCTGCTGAACGAGGCCATGTACGCGGTGATGGAGGGCGTGGCGACGGCAGAGGCGGTGGACGAGGTGTTCAAGCTGGGGATGGCGCATCCCATGGGTCCGCTGACGCTGGCGGATTTTATAGGGCTGGACGTATGCCTGGATATTATGCGGGTGCTGCAGGAGGGGTTAGGAGATCCGAAGTATCGGCCTTGCCCTTTGCTGATCCGGATGGTGGACGCGGGGTGGCTGGGGCGGAAGAGCGGTCGGGGATTTTATAAATACAGCTAAGAAGCGGGTGGCTGAAAAGCGGGTGGCGGTAGCGGGTCGCTGAAGGTGGTGAGCGGGGCGAGAGGCGAACATGGCGCTTCTCGCCCCGTATCGTTTTACCATTGAACGCCGGGATAGAGGCTTGGGATGCGGAACGCCCGGTAAAGGTGGGAATTGCTGCTCTCCGTCAGGCTCCAGACGGTTTGCGGGTTGCTGGTTTGAGTGACTTCGTCCACCTCGGAGCCGACTGATCTTCCACAAAGGTCGTACTCCACGTTACCGTTTGCGAGTACCTCCGCGTTTCCGCCAAAGTTGTTGTAGAGATTGGGCGGGATAATTTCCTGGAATGTCAGCGTAGCGGTCTTCGCGCCCTCATCAATCTGCCATATGGGCACAGTCGAATAGAGGCACGGAGGCGCGCCTGTAGCGCCGCAGGTTACGCCTGCAGGGAACATCCTGTCATCCCCGTTATCCATAGCAGTGAGCGAGAAGACTCCAGTAGTATTGCTGCTGACGAAAGAGGGCGCGTGCTGCGCGTACTCCCAGTCGGTAGGGTCGGTTCCACCTTTAAGAGTAAAGTCCCCACCTTCTCCCAGTCGCCAGAGAATGCTACCGTCTCCGGCGCCGTCAGAGTAGTTTACTTTTACAATCCAGTTTTGGTGGCGCATCGAGACGAGAATATTACCGTCGTCGGCGGAGTAGATTACAGCATTGGTATGCGTCCAGTCGGGAAAGCTCATCGGGTGCCGGTTAGGATCCAGGTGGTTAAATTCGTTCCACGCCCAGACCGGCTTCATGTTCCGGTCGAGATCGACAATCACATCGCCCAAAACCGTTGTTGTGCCGGTGCCTGCGTTGGTGAGGGCGGGAGTAGTGGTTGAAGAAAGCGCCATCGTGGTATTCGCCAATACCAGCCAATGTCCATTGGGCAGAGGTGTGACGTCATGGTGGAAAGTGTCCAGTGTGACATGACATTCAGCGCAAGTGGCGTTTGCCAACTCTGCATTCAGGTCATCCAGAGAAATTTCGCGGACAGTGTCTCCTCCGAGATTCACTTCACGCAGCTCATCGATGGTCCCTGGCGGCAGCGGTCCACTGAGTGGATTACTGGAATTGGCGCCAATCACGAGCAGGAAGTCTCCGTCAGGAAGCATTTTTGCGCCGTCGTTGGAATTGAGAGTCGAGTTGCCTGGATTCGCGTATGTCCAGAGAATATTGCCGGAAAGATCGGTGATCACCACGCCGTTAGCCGTCCCGTTAATGGGATTCAGCAATTCCAGCCCTGGCTGCGGCGTCATTCCAGGAGTTGTAGTGGTCTGCACCTGCAGGTTCATATTCGCCGGCACCGCTCCGGTGTTGAAGGTGTGGTCTGTGTCCGTAATAGTTATGCCGTTCGAGAACGTCACCACAGCCTGCATGTGGTACTTGGTGGAGGCGCGCATTCCGGCCACGAAGATGCTGACGGGGCCGCCGGCAGACGAGGTTGGCTGTGCCCAAGTCTCCAAGCCATAGCTGGTGTCTGTGCCGAAGTTGACCGTCATAGTTCCGGGGAAGGGCAGCGTCATCGTGTAGAGCGCCACCTGAGGATTATTGGTTGCGCTGATTTGCCCTGACGGCAGGGAGCCGGCGATACCGGTGACAGCTACGGAATGGGGCGTAGCGGTCGAGACATTTCCAAAGCCCAGGTCTAACGTGGCGGTCTGGGATGCGGGGGCAGATGGCGTGGTTGGGCTGTAACTCAATACAACCTTGCAACTAGCGCCGGGCTCGAGCTGCTGGATACAGGATGTGCTGGAAGCGATGGAATAACTGGCGTCTCCGCTCAAGGCCGGACTCAGGGTCAACGTAGCGGAGCCAGTATTGTTAACGGAGACGGCTGTTTTCGTGAGCGTATTGTTAACCAGGTTCTGTCCAAAATCGAAGGAGGTTGTACTCAGAGAAGCTGTGGTGGTTCCGTTTTGACTTCCAGTTCCGTTATGGTTTGAACTTCCACTTCCTCCGCCACAGCCGATGATTAGAACGAGAGGAAAGATTAGAGAAATGCTTCTACGGAAAAATTGCAGCTTCATTATGTCTCCCAATGGATTTGAAAACTTAGGACAAATGGATCCGGAGCGTCCAGGACCATGGATTAAAGGAATGTGAAAACCGCCCAAGTATATTGGGCAGGCTTATTCTGCGCAAATGAGAAGCGGGTTGCTAAGAAGCGGGTGGCTAAGAAGCGGGTGCGGTAGCGGACTGGATGCGGGGGGTTGAAATGTCTGCTCTTCCACATGGTTGCGGCGTATTCTCGCTTTTATGGTGAAGATGACGGTGCTGGCCAGCGGTTCGAGGGGCAACTGCACGGTTGTGTCGTCTTCGCGAACGCGGATTCTGGTGGATGTGGGGGTGTCGTGCCGCGAGGTGTTGAAGCGGATGGCGGCAGCTGGGGAAGACGCGCGCACGCTGGATGCGATTCTGATCACGCATGAGCACCAGGACCATGTGCAGGGGCTGGCAGTAACGGCGCGGAAGCTGGGAATTCCGGTGTACTTTACCGAGTCGACGCATCGCGCGTGGATGCGCTGGATGAATCCGCGCAAGCGGGTAACGTATGCGGACTGGCTGGAGGCTCGGAGAAACAGCAAGAGCCAAACAGCGGTCAGCGATCAGGCAGCGGAGCCGGTTTCAATTACGGCGTCGGAGGAGCCGGAGGAGCCTGAGAAGGATCCCTGCGCGTTGCCGGGGGTTGAGTATTTTTCCGCGGGCGAGGGGTTCTGCGTGGGAGATATTGCGGTGACTCCGTTTACGATTCCGCATGATGCGGCGGATCCGGTGGGGTTTATTTTCGAGGCTGAGGGGGTGCGGATTGGGCTTGCGACCGATCTGGGGTATATGCCTCCGCATGCGAAACGGCATCTTAAGAAGTGTGATGTATTGATGTTAGAGTCGAATCACGACCTGGATATGCTGCGGGATGGGCCTTATCCATGGAGCGTGAAGCAGCGGGTGATGTCGCGGGTTGGGCACCTGTCGAATCTGGCGACGGCGGAGTTTCTGGAGGGGGAGTACGACGGCGGCGCGGCGTATGTGGTGCTGGCGCATTTGTCGGAGAACAATAATCTTCCAGAGCTGGCCAGGGTTGCGGCGGAGCGTGCGCTTGGGGGTCGGATGAGCCTGCTGGCGAACAAGCTTTTGTTGGCGGCGCAGGATAGGCCGCTGGAATCGATCGTTTTGTAGGCCATAGGATGCGGGCCGGCTGATTTATACTGAAAGCACTCCCCGGCTTGTTTTTAGCAGACGATGGCTGGCAAGAACGCAGGCCGATGTTATTCTGCGGGACAAAGCGGAAAGCACAGGAATCAGGGCAACTATGACAACGTGCACCGATCAAGTCGTAGGCGATATTCTTTCGAGCTGGCGGTATGACATCTCGGGGATTTCGCCGGAGATGCGCGTCGACTATGAGGAGCATTTAGAGTCCTGCGAACACTGCCGGATGCGCCAGCGGCTGCACCGGACGATCGATGTATTGCTGATTGGGGTGAGCACGGCCTCGATTTTGGCGTTTCTTCTGGCTATGGCTGTGATTCAGCACGTGCAACCACTGCATGACTGGGCGCTGGTGATGCACTTGGACGGCCGCCATGTGGCGTTGACGCTGCAGATGGGGGCAATGTTCGGGCTGTTGATCTCGCTGATTTGCTGGGTGCTGGTGGCGGTTGCCACTCCGGCGCCGGTATATCTTGCGGGAATTGCGTTGACCCAGGCACGGGTGCTGCAGAGCCATCTGCCGCACAGTGGGGATGGCTCGCCAGGGAACGCAGCTTAGGACTTCTCCGGAATTTCCATCCTCTTTTTCGTCAGCAGATCGGGCGAAGCGCGCTCCAAAGGATGCGGTGTTTCCATGCGGTGATGGAATCCTTCTGCAGGGGAGGCACATCCACATGGGTAGGAGCTGGGGTCCCGGTTTTGAGTGAGGGAGGATATTGTGCCGCTGGTTCGGGCGTGTGGGAATTGTGGGGCGAAGAATCGTATTCCGGCGGGTCATCTGGCGGATACGGGGCGGTGCGGAGCCTGCAAGAACCCGTTTCCTCCGATGAACGAGCCGATTGCGGCTGATACCGCGCTCTTTGATGAAGTTGTGGGGACGGCGCGGGTTCCGGTGCTGGTGGATTTCTGGGCGGAGTGGTGCGGGCCGTGCCGCATGGCTGCTCCGAACGTGACACGGGCGGCGGCTGAGATGGCCGGGCGGGCGGTGGTGGTGAAAGTGGATACGGAGAGGCATCCGCAACTTGCGGCGCGGTATAACGTGCGCGGAATTCCGAACTTTGCGGTGTTCCTTGACGGCAAGCTGGTGCAGCAGCAGGCGGGGCTGGTATCCGCCGAGCAGATGAAGGCCTGGCTCGAGAGCGCAGCGGGGAGCCATTCGGCGAATAAATAAAGCAGACAATAAATAAAGCAGAGAAGGGTCTTACGAATCGGCTTCATCGTCAATGAAGGGCGCGAGATGTGTGCCGAGGCACGGCATTGTTTTTGGAATTTGCGAACGGAGAAATATGAAGACAACAATCGGCGGAGTTCTGACGGCGACAATGATTTGCGTGTCCGGCATGATTGCACAGACTCCGGCTGCGCCTGCTCCGCAGGCCGCCGTGGGAACTGCGCCGAGCCGGATGTTTCTTGATGTGGTGGTTACGCGAAAGGGCGGCGGCGCTCCGGTGGCGGGGCTGGCGCAGCAGGACTTCACGATTCTCGACAATGGCATGAAGCAGCCGGTCACGTCATTCAAGGCATTCGACGACAGCAATGCGCCGGTTGAGGTGATTGTTGTCATCGATGAGGTCAACGCTTCCTACCTGACGGTGTCGGTTGAACGCAGCCAGATTGACAAATTTCTGAGGGCGAACGGGGGGAAGCTTGAGTATCCGACC
Organism: Silvibacterium sp.; assembly: GCA_036273415.1. GTDB lineage: Bacteria > Acidobacteriota > Terriglobia > Terriglobales > Acidobacteriaceae > Silvibacterium. The sequence goes on from DASUHR010000009.1 coordinate 284,604, forward strand.
GCGCTGGCGTTTTTTTCGGAGATCGGCACCCAGATTCAGCCGGGATTTTCGCGAGACGGGAATGCACTGAGTTCCGATCTCGATCACCAGGTGGTGGCGCTGCGTGGTATTCGCCGGTCGGCCGGCCTTTACGGCGCCGCTGAGCAGATGGAGAGGTCGATCAAGACGCTCAATCAACTGGCGGCGCGCGAGGGGACGCGGCCAGGCCGGAAGATCATTCTATGGATATCGCCGGGGTGGGCGATTCTGACCGGTCCACATGTCTACATAAGCGCGGGTCAGCAGAAGCTGATTTATTCGAGTGTGATCCGCATGTCAAACACGCTGGGGAAGGCAGGGGTTACGGTGTACAGCATCGATCCGGCGGGAGCGGCGAACGTGGGTTATGGAACTTACTACTATAAGAACTTCGTGAAGGGGGTTCGGAGTCCGCAGCAGACGGATTTTGGCGACCTGTCTCTGCAGGTGCTTGCGACCCAGTCGGGTGGACTGGTGCTGAACACTAGCAACGATGTGGCGGGGCAAATGAGGAAGGCGATCGAGGACACGAAGGCGTACTACGCGATGTCGTTTGATCCTGCGCAGGGGGAGCCGGACGAGTACCACCGGATAGAAATGAAGGTGTCGGAGCCTGGACTGGTGGCGCGAACTCGCTCGGGATATTACGCGCAGCAGTGAATTTGCATTAGGCAGATTGCAGGAACGAGACGGACTGAATGCCAGCTACTTCAAAACGTTTGCGGCACCGGATGTTCTTGCAGCCAACCATATCGTCTCGACGAACCATGTAGGACTGGGCTTTGGCGAAGCGGGCGCGGTCGCGCTCGTCGGCATGGCGGGGCAGTCCGTTCTTTTTGCGGCGCACGAGCCAACTGAGCTGGTACTCGGCGGCCTGACCGCAATGGGGGCAGGTGAGCGTGTGGTTGCGCTGCTCGGGCCGCTCATCAAAAAAATCTCGTTCTTCCATTTGTCCCCCTGGGTCCTAGTCTGCTTATAGATTGTATGGATAGAAGGGGGCAGACGGGAAGCGACAGCGAGAACTTGGGCGAAGAGAGTGCCTTTCCCTCTGCAAGAAGGAGTTAAGTGCGCGATGGCGAAGAAGCGTGCGAAAAAGAAGTTTTCGGCGGTGAAGGCAGTGAAAGCAAATGCGCGCGAGCGAGTGGGCCAGCCGAAGGCGGAACGGGTAATTGAGGAGAAACCGCGCGAAGGCGGGCGCGGAGGAAAGCATAAGGAGACGCTTGGTGAGATGCTGGAGGACTGGCCGTTCCGGCAATAGATCCGCGCGGCCGCTACTAATGGTCGTGTGCCGGCGGCAACATTCAAATCAGGCGGTTTAGAGGGAATGAAACTGGTTGCCATCGCGATTCTTTCGGCTCATCTGCTTTGGATTGCGGCGGTGATATTTGGGGCCTTTTTTACGCGGGGTCGGCCGGTTTGGAGCGCGCTGCATATTGTTTCGCTGGCGTGGGGAATTTTGGTGGAGGTAGCGCCGATTCCGTGTCCGCTGACGATGGCCGAGCAGCACTTTGAGGCGCGGGCGGGGATGCAGGCCTACCAGGGAAGCTTTTTGATGCATTATCTGGACCGGATTGTTTATCCGGACATTCCGTGGTGGGTGGTGGGAACCTTCGGCGTGGCGGTGTGCGCGTTGAATCTGGCGATATATTTGTGGCGTTTTCGCAAGTGGCAAAGGGCGCGAGCGGCGGCGCTGATCCGGTAGGCGCGAAGCCGCGGGAAGCGGGGTCCCGGTGAAGATGCGGATTTCCGCGTATGCTGATGGAAGCGGCGTTTTGCGGACTTCATCCGGGCGCTGCCGGGCATTCGCCCCTTTCGGTCCTCCTCGCTGTTCGAGTCTGGCCTATGAAAGCGATTCACGCGAAGGAGAGGACAAATGCGCTCAGAATTGGTTTATTCGGCAGGGATTCAGATCGGCAACCGGTTTTTGCTTTCTACCGTGGCGATGAATGCGGTGAGGAAGCTGCACATTAATTCGACACGCGTGGAAGATACAACCAACGCTGTGTTCAGCAAACTGGCGTCCGGCAGCTATGTGCAGGTGAAGATGCCGAAGCTTGCGGTTGTGCCAGCGATCGATCCTTTGCTGTTGCCGATTGCGGTTTAGGCGGAAATCCAGTTCGACGAATGGCGTTCGCTCAGGCGGACGCCATTTTGCTTGCGTGCCGGAACCTATAATGAAGCGATGAGCCAGCATTTACTGAACATGATTCGCCGAGGGCAGGCGGAGGAGATTGCCGGGCTGGTGGCGGATGCTCCGGAGGCAGCGCGGGCGCGGGATGCGCAGGGCGTGTCGATGCTGATGTGGTCGATTTACACGCGGCAGCCGGGCATCACCGGATTGCTGAGGGCCCGGGCGGGTGAGTTGGATGTGTTTGAGGCAGCGGCGCTGGGCGACTGCGAGCGGCTGCGCGAGATTCTCGCTGGAAATGCGATGCAGGTGTGGGCGGTGTCGGCGGACGGATGGGCTCCGCTGCATCTGGCGGCGGCATTTGCCGGCCCGGATGCAGTCCGGCTGCTGCTGGAGCACGGCGCGCACGCGCATCAGGTATCGCATAATCCCCAGCGGAACCAGGCGCTGCACGCGGCGATTGCGCTGGGTGACTCCGCGGAAGTGGTTGCGCTGCTGCTGGAAGCAGGAGCGGACGTGAATGCAACGCAGGCTGGAGGATTTGCTCCGTTGCACCAAGCGGCCGCGGCAGGGAAGAGGGATTTGGCGGCGCTGCTGCTGCAGAATGGGGCACGCCGAGACGTGCGGTGCGACCAGGGAAAGCTGCCGGTGGAATATGCGCGCGAGCGCGGCTATTCGGCAGTCGTCGAGCTGCTGGTTTAGCGTGTTGCTGGTTTTCCGAAGCGATGGAGAATCGCAGCCAGCAGATGGCCAATCATCGAGAAGCACATATAAGATTGGGGATGCCGCATCGACGGGGTGATTATTGCTGTTTCTTCAACAAGATTGGTGCAACATTCAGGAACGCTGAATCGTCCATAAGAGTGTTTTGCAATTATCCCGTGGGAAGTGTGTCAGAACCCAATTCTGCGGAGCTTGCGCTGGTCTGATGTTCTCCAGCAGATGAAAGCGACCGGCGATCTGCAAGCCTACGCCTGCTAGACCATAAGGAATTAACGAGAGCCTACGCAGCCTGCCGAGGCAGGTTTGCGGGAATGGTGCAAGAAGATAGATGGAACAAACGACGCCAAAGCCTCAGACGCCCCCCGACCACCAACTGCCATCGACCACGACTCGGATTGAACCGCCGAGGAGAAAAAAGCGTCGGCAATGGCTTTGGATATTGCTCCTGCTGGCGATTTTTGCGGTGATTTTTTACTTCGTTCTGCACAAGACCCCCAGCGGAGCGCCCAAAGCAGCCGGTGGACGGCGCTCGTTCGGCGGGCCAGTGACTTTGACGACAGCCGAGGCTACGAAGGGCGATATCGGGGTTTACCTGAATTCGATTGGAACGGTTACGCCGATACGCACGGCGACAATTTTCAACCAGGTTGCGGGCGTAGTGACGGCGGTACATTACCGCGAAGGCCAGATGGTGCAGAAGGGCCAGCCGCTGGTGGATATCGATTCGCGCCAGTACCAGGCGAATGTGGCGACGGCGACGGGAAACCTGGACCGGGACACGAATCTGTTGCAACAGGCCAAGATGGACCTGGCGCGGTACCAGGCAGCGTGGGCGAAGAACGCGATCGCGAAGCAGACACTGGATGACCAGGAAAAGGTGGTGCTGCAGCAAGAAGGGCTAGTGAAGGCGGACCAGGGGACGCTGGAATTCGCCAAGGTGCAGCTTGGGTATACGCACATTGTGGCTCCGTTCACCGGTCGAGTGGGACTGCGCCCGGTAGACCAGGGGAATCTGGTGCAGGCGAGCGGCTCGACTGCTCTGGCGGTGGTGACGCAGATCCAGCCGATCACGGTGGTGTTTACCGTATCCGAGAACAACCTGGAGCAGGTGCTGGCGCAGACGCGTGCCGGAAACAAGTTGACGGTAGAGGCGTGGAACCGCACGCAGGAACAGAAGATCGGCGAAGGAAAGCTGACAGCGCTCGACAACCAGATCGATACCACGACGGGAACGTTGAAGCTGCGCGCAACCTTCGCGAATACGAACGACACGCTTTTTCCCAACCAGTTTGTGAACACGCGACTGCTGGTGGAGACAGAGCACAATATGACGCTGATTCCGACACAGGCGATACAGCATAACGGGGACGAGTCATTTGTATACGTGATTGCGAACGGCCAGGCGAAGCTGCAGGACGTGAAGCCGGGGACTTCGAACGAAGGGTTGACGGCGGTAACGGGAATCCAGCCGGGAGCGGTGGTGGCGACAAGCAGCTTTGAAAAGCTGGTGGACGGCTCCAAAGTGAACGAGGCCAAAAAGGCGCCGGGTAGGACGGGCACCTCCAGCGAGAGTAGCGCGCCGTGAGTCCCTCCCGCCCATTTATTCTTCGCCCGGTGGCGACGTCGCTGCTTATGGCGGCGATTCTGCTGGTGGGAATTGTTGCGTATACCCAACTGCCGATTTCGGCGCTGCCGGAGGTGGATTACCCGACGATCCAGGTGCTGACGTTCTATCCCGGCGCAAGCCCGGACGTAATGGCTACGACGGTGACGGCCCCGCTTGAGCGGCAGTTTGGCGAGATGCAGGGGCTGAGCCAGATGACCTCGACTAGCTCGGGCGCGACGTCGGTGATCGTGCTGCAGTTCGACTTGTCATTGAACATCGACGTTGCCGAGGAAGAGGTACAGTCGGCGATCAATGCAGGGCAGAGCTTTCTGCCGTCCGTGCTGCCGTCTCCGCCGGTGTACAGCAAGACGAATCCCGCGGACGCTCCGGTGCTGACGCTGGCGATTACGTCGAACGCGCTGCCGCTGTCGCAGGTGGAAGACCTGGTGGACACGCGGCTTGCTCCGAAGATTTCGCAGCTGGCGGGCGTAGGGCTGGTGAGCATCAGCGGCGGGCAGAAGCCGGCGGTGCGAATCCAGGTGAATCCGTCTTCGCTGGCGTCGTATGGGCTGAATCTGGAGGATGTGCGCACGGCGTTGGCGCAGTCGAGCGTGAACGCGGCGAAGGGGACCTTCGACGGGCCGTACGAGGATTACCAGATCGACGCGAACGATCAATTACAGACGAGCGACGAGTACAGGAATGTGGTGATTGCGTACCGCAACGGCGCGCCGGTGTTTCTGTACAACGTTGCGAATGTGGTGAACGGGGTGGAGAACGCGAACCAAGCGGCGTGGATGAACGACACGCCGGCGGTGATCGTAAACATCCAGCGGCAGCCGGGCGCCAACACCATCAGCGTCGTGAAGAGCATCAAGAACCTGATGCCGCAGCTTCAGGCCAATTTGCCGGCGAGCCTGAAGGTGACGACGCTCACGGACCTGACCACTTCGATTCAGGCATCGGTGAACGACGTTGAGTTTGAGCTGGTTCTGACCATCGGGCTGGTGGTGCTGGTCATTTTTCTCTTCCTGCGGAGCTTGTACGCGACGATCATTCCCAGCGTGGCGGTGCCATTGTCGCTGGTCGGCACGTTCGGCGTGATGTACATCCTGGGCTTCAGCCTGGACAATCTTTCGCTGATGGCGCTGACGATCTCGACCGGCTTTGTAGTCGATGACGCCATCGTGATGATCGAGAACATCTCGCGTTACCTGGAAGAGGGCGAGAGCCCGATGCAGGCGGCTCTGAAGGGCGCGGAACAGATCGGGTTCACGATTTTGTCGCTGACGGTTTCGCTAATTGCGGTGCTGATTCCACTGCTGTTCATGGGCGATGTGGTGGGGCGGCTGTTCCGCGAATTTGCCATAACGCTGGCGGTGACAATTGTGATTTCGGCGGTTGTATCGCTGACGCTAACGCCGATGATGAGTTCGCGCATTTTGCGGCATAACCCTGAGGCGCAGCAGGGTCGGTTTTACCGGGCTTCAGAGCGGGCGTTCGAAAAGATGATCGCTTTTTACGGGCGGACGCTGAAGTTCGTTCTGCGGTTCCAGGGGATCACGCTGCTGATTGCGCTGGCGACGCTGGTGCTGACGGTGATTCTGTACGTAATTATTCCGAAGGGCTTTTTCCCGGTGCAGGATACGGGAGTGATTCAGGGGATATCGCAGGCACCGCAGTCGATTTCGTTCACGGCTATGTCGGCGAGGCAGCAGCAATTGGCGAAGCTGATCCTGGACGATCCGGCGGTGGAAAGCGTGTCGTCCTTTATCGGGGCGGACGGCACGAACACGACGCTGAACAGCGGACGATTTTCGATCAACCTGAAGCCGCTGAACGTGCGGAAGATGAGCGCGGCGGATGTGATTCGAAGGCTCCAGGGAAATCTGGCGAAGGTGCAGGGCATAACGCTGTACATGCAGCCGGTGCAGAACATTACGGTGGACGACCGGGTGAGCCGAACGCAATACCAGTACACGCTGGAGGACCCGAACCAGGACGAGTTGAATGAGTGGGCTAACAAGTTTGTGGCGAAGCTGAAGAAGCTGCCTGACCTGGCCGATGTGGCGACGGACCAGCAGACGGGAGCGCGGGCGGTATCGCTGATGATCGATCGCGTGACGGCATCGCGGCTGGGGATTGCTCCGGCAACGGTGGACAACACGCTGTATGACGCGTTCGGGCAGCGGCAGATCAGCACCATGTACACGCAGCTCAACCAATACCATGTGATTCTGGAGGCGATGCCGCAGTTCCAGAAAGACCCGAACCAGCTGAACAAGCTCTACATTCAATCGGGAGCGTCGAACGGGACGAGCGGGCCGGGGGCCTCGACATCGTTCGCGGCGTCGGGATCGTCGTCCGCGGGATCGAATGCGACGACCACGGGCGTGGTATTCACCCCATCCACCAACTCGCTTACTCCGCCCGCGAGATCGTTGACGCCGGTGAACACGGCCAACAGCACGGGAAATTCGGCGAACACCTCGACTACGACGGCGGCTGCCAACGCGGTTCCGCTGAGCGCGTTCAGTCATTATGAGACGGCCACAGAAGCGCTGTCGATCAATCACCAGGGGCAGTTCCCGTCGGTGACGATATCGTTCAATCTTGCGCCCAATACCGCTTTGGGAACCGCGATCGCGGACATCGATAAGACGGCGAAGGGGATGGACTTTCCAGCGAGCGTGCAGGCTGATTTCCAGGGAACGGCAGCGTCATTCAAGAACTCGCTTTCAGGCGAGGCGCTGCTGATTCTGGCCGCGCTGGTGACGGTCTACATTGTTCTGGGCGTGCTGTACGAGAGCTTTATTCACCCGATCACGATTCTTTCGACGCTACCTTCGGCGGGAGTGGGCGCGCTGCTTGCGCTCATGCTGTTCGGCCAGTCGCTGACGGTGGTGGCGATTATCGGGATCATTCTGCTGATCGGCATTGTGAAGAAGAACGGCATTCTGATCGTGGACTTCGCTCTGGAGGCGGAGCGGGAGCGGGGCAAGAGTTCGACGGACGCGATTTATGAGGCGAGCCTGCTGCGCTTTCGCCCGATCATGATGACGACGATGGCAGCGCTGCTTGGGGGCCTGCCGCTGGCGCTGGGGACGGGGCTGGGATCGGAGCTGCGGCGGCCGCTCGGCATAGCAATGGTCGGTGGGCTGCTGCTGAGCCAGATTCTGACGCTTTACACGACGCCGGTGATTTATATCTTCTTCGACAATCTGGCGCAGCGTCTTTCGGGCAAGAACGCGGAGAGCACGATTGCACATCCGAGACCGGCCGAGGAGCGGCAGGGATGAATATCTCCGAGCCATTTATCCGGCGGCCCGTGGCGACGACGCTATTGACGGCGGCGGTGGCTATTGCCGGCGCGATTGGGTTCACGGTGCTGCCGGTTTCTCCGCTGCCGCAGGTGGATTTTCCGACCATCTCTGTTTCGTCCGGACTTCCGGGCGCGAGCGCAGACGTGATGGCATCCTCGGTGGCGACTCCGCTGGAGCGGCAGTTGGGGCACATTGCCGGGGTGACGGAGATGACGTCATCGAGCTCGCTGGGGCGAACGAATATATCCCTGCAGTTTGAACTCAACCGGAACATCGATGGCGCGGCGCGCGATGTGGAGGCGGCGATCAATGCGTCGCGGAGCTATCTGCCCGCGAACCTTCCGGGAAACCCGAGCTATCGGAAACGGAATCCGGCAGACGCGCCGATCATGATCATCGGCCTCACCTCCAATGTGTATAGCCGCTCCGACATGTACAACGAAGCCTCGACCGTGATCGAGCAGAAGCTCTCGCAGATCGAGGGCGTGGGAGAGGTTGTGGTGGGCGGCGGCGCGCTGCCTTCAGTGCGGGTGGAGTTGAATCCGACGCAACTGAACAGCTACGGTCTTACGATTTCGAATGTCCAGTCGGTATTGAGCACGGAGAACTCCGATCATGCGCGTGGAACTTTGCAGAACGGAGGCCAGACTGAGGACATTCTGGAGAACGGCCAGATTTCCCACGCCGCCGAGTATGCCCCTCTGATCATCGGATATCACAATGGCGCGGCGGTGCGGTTAAGGGATGTAGCGGACGTAATCGATTCGACGCAGGACCTGCGCAACGCCGGTTACCTGAACGGGAAGCAGTCGATTGTACTGATCCTGTTCCGGCAGCCGGGCGCGAATATTATTCAGACCGTCAATCGGGTGCGGAGCCAGCTGCCATTTTTGAAGGCGACGATTCCGCAAGGGATGGACATGACGGTGGTGATGGACCGCACGACGACGATCCGCGCCTCGGTCGATAATGTGGAGCGAACGCTGGTGGTCGCGATCATGCTGGTGGTCGTGGTGGTGTTCCTGTTCCTACGCAGCCCGCGTTCGACGCTGATCCCGAGCGTGGCGGTTCCGGTATCGCTGATCGGCACGTTCGCGGTGATGTACCTGTTCGGGTTCAGCCTCGACAATCTGTCGTTAATGGCGCTGACCATTTCGACAGGATTCGTGGTGGACGACGCGATTGTGGTGATGGAAAACATCACGCGGCACCTGGAAGCGGGGATGAAGCCGATGGAGGCGGCGCTGAAGGGCGCAGAAGAGATCAGCTTCACGGTGTTCTCGATCAGCATGTCGCTGGTGGCGGTGTTTATTCCGATTCTGCTGATGGGCGGGATCGTGGGAAGGCTGTTCCGGGAGTTCGCGATTACGCTGTCGACGGCGATTCTAGTGTCGATGGTGATTTCGATTACCACGACTCCGATGATGTGCGCGCACCTGCTGAAGGCGAAAGGCGAGGAGAAGCACGGGCGCATTTACCGGGCGAGCGAGCGGGTCTTCAACAGCCTGCTGAACGGATACCGGCGGAGCCTGGAATGGGTGCTGGAGAATCCGGGATTGATTCTGGTGACGCTGATTATGGTGATCGCGCTGAACGTGGTGATCATGTACCGGATTCCCAAGGGCTTCTTCCCGCAGCAGGACACGGGCGCGGTGATAGGAGGCATCCAGGGACCACAGGATGCTTCCTTCACCATAATGAACAAGTCGATCCTCGGATTAGTGAACGTGGTGAAAAAGGACCCGGCGGTCCAGAACGTGGTGGGATACGTGGGGTCGGGGAATGGCGGATTCATGTACGTGATTCTGAAGCCGCTGAATGAGCGGAAGATCAATGCGGCAGCGGTAATCAATCGACTTCGGCCGAAGCTGAATCGGCTCCCGGGGGCGTCAGCCTTTCTGCAAGCCGCGCAGGATATTCGCATCGGCGGGAGAGGCAGCAACGCGCTCTATCAGTACACAATTCAGGCGGACAACACCACGGACCTGTACCACTGGGGACCGATTCTGCTGGCGAACATGAAGAAGCTGCCGGGATTGCAGGATGTGAATACCGACCAGCAGAACGGCGGACTGAGCGAATACCTGAATTACGATCGCACGACGGCGGCGCGGCTAGGGTTGACCGCGCAATCGCTGGATTCCGCACTTTATTCTGCATTCGGACAGTCGCAGGTTTCGGTTATCTACACACAGCTCAATCAGTACTATGTGGTGCTGGAGGTGGCTCCGCAGTACTGGCAGTCTCCAGCGGGCCTGAGGGACATTTATCTCCACTCGAATCATGGGCCGATTCCGCTGGCTTCGATGACGGAGGCATCGGAGAAGACAACGCCGCTGGAGGTGAACCACACGGGGCTGTTTCCTTCGGTGACGGTCTCGTTCAATCTTGCGCCGAACATGTCGATGAGCGAGGCGACGAAAGAAGTGGAGGAAATGCAGAACCGGCTGGGGACACCGTCGACCATTCACGGGTTCTTTGCGGGGACGCTACAGGCGTATCAGGATTCGCTGGCATCGGAAAAGTATTTGATTTTGACGGCGGTGCTGGCGGTGTACATCGTACTGGGGATTTTGTACGAGAGCCTGGTGCATCCGCTGACGATTCTTTCGACTCTACCGTCGGCGAGCATCGGCGCAATGCTGGCGCTGGAAGCGTTCAAGGCAGACCTGGATGTGATTTCGATTATCGGGATCATTTTGCTGATTGGAATTGTGAAGAAAAACGCGATTATGATGATCGATTTTGCGCTGATGGCGGAACGCGAGCAGGGGATGAGCACCGGCGACGCGATCTTCCAGGCCTGCATGCTTCGCTTCCGGCCAATTCTGATGACGACGATGGCGGCGATTTTCGGCGCGTTGCCGCTGGCATTCGGCACGGGGATGGGGTCGGAGCTGCGGCGACCGCTGGGCATCACCATTGTGGGCGGCCTGATTATGAGCCAGATGCTGACGCTGTATACGACTCCGGTGGTTTACCTCTATCTGGACCGGCTGCGGCTGCGGGTGCTGGGCAAGCACCACGATACGTTCAATCCCGATGCAGAGGTCGCGGTATGAATATGAAAGGGAAGAGCGTGAAAGAGCTGCGGGGCAGGCGGGCGGGTGCGGGGCTGACTGCGACTTTGTGCGTGGGCTTGTGTGTTGCATTGAGCGGATGCCTGCCGGGCCCGAAGTACCGCGCGCCGAGTGTGCCAGCGCCAAGAGCGCCTGCGTACAAAGAGTCGACGGTGCATTTTGCGGATGCTCCGGGATGGAAGGTGGCGGCTCCGCAGGATGCGATGCTGAAGGGGAAATGGTGGGAGATATTCAAAGAGCCCGAGCTGAATTCGCTTGAAGAGCAGCTGAATATCAATAATCAGACAATCAAAGTATCTTTTGAAAACTACATGGCGGCGCGTGCGCTGATTCGCGAGGCACGGGCGCAGTATTGGCCGACGGTGACGACCAGTCCTTCATGGTCACGGTCCCGGTCGTCGGGCAACCTGACACATTCCTCTACGGCGAATGCCGGATCAGAGAGCACGGTGTGGAGTTTTCCCGTGGATGTTTCGTGGACGCCGGACCTGTTCGGGAAAATCCGTCATGAAGTGCAGTCGGCGGAGTACGGCGCGCAGGTGAGTGCGGCCGATCTTGCGAACGTGCAATTGGCGGAGCAGGCGAGCCTGGCGGAATTTTATTTCGAGCTGCGCGGGCAGGATGCGCTGCAGGCGATTCTCAACGAAACAGTGGCGGCGGAAAAGCAGTCGCTGGAGCTGACGAAGACGCTTTACGATACGGGCGTGGACGATTACATTTCCGTGGTCCAGGCACAGACAACGCTGGACAGCGCGGAGTCGGCTGCACTGAACGCGGGAGTGAACCGCGCGCAATTTGAACATGCAATTGCGATGTTGATCGGAAAACCGGCTGCGGATTTTTCGTTTCCGGTAAGGCCAGAGCTGACGGGGCCGCCAGAGATTCCCGTGGGGGTGCCGTCGCAATTACTCGAGCGCAGGCCGGACGTTGCCGCCGCGGAACGGACGATTGCGGAGGCGAATGCGACCATCGGGATTGGATACGGCGCGTTTTTTCCGAACCTGACGCTGTCGGCGGCCGGCGGATTTGAGGCTTCTAGCTTTACGCGTTGGTTCGATTGGCCGAGCCGCTTCTGGTCGATCGGGCCTTCGTTGTCGCAGACGCTGTTCAACGGCGGACTGTACCGCGCGCAGCTGCAGCAATACACGGCGACCTACGATGCGGACGTGGCGACGTATCGGCAGACGGTGTTGACGGCATTCCAGCAGGTTGAGGATTATCTGGCGGCGACGCGCATATTGTCGCAGCAGATATTGAAGCAGCAGGAGGCGGTGGACGCTGCGCAAAGCTATCTGAGGCTGGAGATGGAGCGGTACAAGTTGGGACTTGATCCTTACCTCAACGTGATGGTGGCGCAAACGACGCTGCTGTCGGACGAGCAGTCGCTGGCGACATTGCATGTTGAGGGGATGACGGCCTCGATTCAGCTGATTCAGGCGCTGGGCGGAGGATGGGACCAGTCGCAACTTCCGAGCCCTTCACAAACGGGAGCGAAACCCGCGAAGGGCGATTACGTTCTGCAACACTGAGGAATGGCCGAGGCTACGCCGGCAGCGGTGCGTTGGTCTGAATGCGGTAGGCGGCGGCATGGGCGTCGCGGTGGAACATACTGACGGTTTCGAGCGAATAGTTTGCCAGGTCTTTGCCGACGAGGCTGAGCTTATTGAGAATTTCGGGCGGGACGGTGATGATGTGGCATCCGGCGCTGTCGGCCTGAAATATGTTGAGCAACTCGCGGGGGCTGGCCCAGAGCAATTCGGCGCGAGGGCGAGCGTCAAGGAGGCGACGGGCCTTCTTCATAACGGGAAGGGGATCGACGCCTGTATCGGCGATACGCCCGGCGAAGACGGAGACGATGGCCGGGGTTTCGGAATGAAGAGCGGCGGCGACGAGCTCGACCTGATGCAGGGTAAGGATGGCGGTGACGTTGACGGTAATTCCGGAGCGTGAAAGCCGCTGGATGAGAGGCCCCAGGAAGATGCCGTTTTGGTCGGTGACCGGAATCTTCACATTTACATTCGGTCCCCAGGAGGCGATGGCGCGGGCCTGGTCTTCCATGCTTTGCTCATCGTTAGCGAAGACTTCAAACGATACAGGGCGGTTGGGGATGACGCGCAGCAGGTTGCGCGCGAACGCCTCGTAGTCGAGAATTCCGGCTTTGCGCATGAGGGTGGGATTGGTGGTAAAGCCCTTGATGCGGGGATTGCGGTACTGGGTGAGGATGCTGTCGAGGTCGGCTCCGTCGCTGAAGAGCTTGATGCGAAGGGTATCGATGGCTTGCATAAATGGGCCCTCTTACTTGTTTCGGTTCTATCGCTGGGTTGACGGAAAGAGTTGCGTTCCGCTCATGGATTGACGCCCCCACTGCCGCGCGACGATCCAGAGGAAACAGGTATTGCCGATGAGGTATCTGCGCCACAGGCGACGCGGTTCAGAGGCGAGACGATAGAGCCATTCGAGGCCGAGACGATGGGTCCACTGGGGCGCGCGCCGGCGCAGGCCGGACTGGGTGTCGAGGGCGGCGCCCACAGAGATGGCCGCGCCTATGGGCAGCGTGGGGCAGTTCTCGGCCATCCACAGCTCCTGCCTGGGCGCGCCGAATGCGACGCAGAGCAGGTCGGGTTGGGCGGCGGAGATTTGCTCGCGGATGCGGGCGCACTCGACGGGATCATTTTCAAAACCGACTGGAGGGCAGCAGGTTCCGGCGGTGCGGAAGCCGGGATGGTTGCGCTCGAACTTGCGCGCGGTTTGTTCCGCGGCTCCGGGAAGGCCGCCGAGAAAGAAGACAGAGAGATTGTGGCGCGCGGCTTCGATACAGAGGCGTTCCATAAGATCGCCTCCAGTGACGCGCTCGGGCACCGGCTGATGGAGCAGACGCGCGGCGAGCACGATGGAGACTCCATCAGGAACGGAGAGGCTTGCGGAGCGGAGGGCGGACGCAAAGCGAGGCTGGCGGGCGGCGAGCGTGACCAGTTGCGCGTTGGGCCCCATGATGAGCAGCGGCCAAAGTGAGCTGCGGATTTTGAGCGCGTGGATTACCCAGGCGGCGGCATGTTCGAGGGAGATGCGATCGATGGGGATTCCATCAAGATAGAAACGCGGCGGCATTGAATGCGAGGCGCCAGTAGACGGCGATGCGGTAAACGGCAACTCCGGCGGGAACGTGCTGGACATTTCGGGCGTGAGACACGGCGTTAAAGCCATAGGGTCTCCGCGTTTTGGAAGAAGATTTGCGGATGGATTCCATTGGTGACCGGTTTGCGATGGGATGGCGCAAACTCGTCGCGCAGGCGCCCGAAGAGGTGAGTGGGGGAGGCGGCGGCGGAGCCGGCCAAGGCAGCGAGGGCATGGAGATATTTCTTTTCGGCAAGCCGAATGTTGAATTGGCGGAGCCGCTCTTTAGAGCGAAGGGTTGCGGGGGAGAGCAGGGATTCGAGCTGCGGCTGCACGGCGGCGTAGGGCTGCGCGGATCGTCCGCTGAGGTGCGAGAGCAGCAGGTACTGCACGTAAATCGCGGCGAGCATCTGAGCGGCCAGATTGCGCGCGCTTATGCTCGATTCGTTCTGTCGAAAGCCAATGAGTTCTTCAGGAATGCAGTGAATCTGATGCTCAAGGGCCATTCGCCACCAGAGGTCCGCGTCTTCGTTATGAAGCCCGATGCGATAGCCGCCCAGGGCGAGGGTCTTTTCAACGTGAAGAGCGACGGTGGGGTGACAGATGGAGAGCAGATACCCGCCGCGAACGACATTGCGAAGCTGGTGCGGCGTGCCGCGAGTGCAGCGGAAGGATCCGATGGCGCGACCGCGGGGATGGTAATTGGCGAGTGAGTAGAACATGCCGGCGTGCGGCGTGGACTGAATGGCGGAGAGCAGACGTCCGATGCGGTGGGGATGGGAGACGTCGTCTGCATCCTGGCGCACGAGCCAGGGAGTGCGGCACTGGCGGAGCATGCGATTGAGGGTGAGCGCGATGCCCTGATTGTCGTCCTGGACGAGAATGCGCAGGCGAGGGTCGCGAAGTGAGCGGAGGTATTCGAGGGAGGAGTCGGTGGCTCCGTCGACGATGGCGAGGATTTCGAAATCCCGGCAGTCCTGCGCGAAGAGGCTGTCGATTGCCTCCGGCAAATACGGCATTGCGTTGTATACAGGGAGCCCGATGGTGATAAGCGGATTCAGCTTCAAGTCCTTTCAGCAGTGTTGAGAGTAATCAGGTCTCACGAAATCGCTATCGCCAATGAGGCAATGGGCGGAGGGGTTGCGTCAATCGCAATCCGAAGCGATTCAGAACTTCAGTAATCTGTTCCGTTTTGGTCCGACAGTGATACTGTTTGCTGAATCAAACGCATGTAGTCCTCTGATTTTTTTGCAGCCGGGTGGGGTCCGGAACTGAGACCCCACGCCGGCTGCGTTTTAACTGAAGTCTTGGGCCTGAATCGATGATGCCGAGAGTTGGCAGTAACAAGAACGGCGAAATCAAAGTATGCATTGTGGGCGGCGCTGGATTTATCGGCAGTCACTTCGCCGATGCGCTGCTGGAGCGGGCCCATATAGCTTGCGTGACGCTGTTCGACAACTTTTCTTCCGGGCGTCCGAGGCATTTCCAACAACATATTGGCGATACGCGACTACGAGTGATTCGTGGCGATGCGGGTGATCTCGACGCGCTGACGGACGCTTTGCGCGGTCACGATATGGCGATCCACCTGGCTTCGAATCCTGACATTGCGCGCGCGGTTACGGAGCCCGAGGTCGACTTCTATCAGGGCACGCTGCTGACGCACAACGTGGTGGAGGCGATGCGGCGGGCAGGCGTTCCGCGGCTGCTGTACGCATCCGGCAGTGGCGTGTATGGCGAGCGCGGAGAGGCGGTGTTGCGGGAAGATTCGGGGCGGTTGCAGCCGGTTTCAACCTATGGAGCCAGCAAGCTGGCCGGTGAGGCGCTGATCGCGAGCTACTGCTCGATGTTCGGGCTGACGGCGTGCGCTTTCCGCTTTGCGAATGTAGTAGGCGCGCGACAGACGCACGGGGTGGGATTTGATTTTTTACGGCGGCTGCGGAATGACCCATCGCGGTTACGGATTCTGGGCGATGGGCGGCAGAGCAAGAGTTACGTGCATGTGCGCGATGTGGTGGCCGCGGCTCTGCTGGCAAATGCGCAAGCTGAGTCGGGATTCAATGTGTGGAATGTGGCGACGGAAGATGCCGTCACGGTGACCGAGATTGCCGAGATGTCGGCGGAGTGCCTGGGAATCGATCCGCTGCCGCAGTTTGAGTACACGGGCGGAGATCGCGGATGGAAGGGCGACGTTCCCGTGGTGCGGCTGGATGCATCGCGGATACGGAAGCTGGGGTGGACGCCGCGCCTGAGTTGCCGCGAGGCGTTGCGAAGATCGCTGAAAGAAATGGCGCGGGAGCTCGAGTACGAGACAACGATGGAGACTGCCGATGCCTGCGTTGTTGCGTGAGCCGGCGATGCCTCCGCTGGCTCTGCTGGCAGGCGGCCTGGCAACGCGGCTGGGAGCAGTTACGGAGCGGCTGCCAAAGTCGCTGGTGGAGATTGCGGGCGAGCCGTTCGTGGCACATCAGCTCAGGTTGATTGCGGCACACGGAATTCGCGATGTCGTGATTTGCTGTGGGCACTTTGGAGAGTTGATCGAAGAATTTGTAGGCGATGGTTCCCAGTTCGGATGCCGGGTGCGGTATTCGTTCGACGGCGCGGGATTGCTGGGCACCGGCGGCGCGATCCATAAGGCGCTGCCGCTGCTGGGGTCGCATTTCTGGGTGATGTACGGCGACAGCTATTTGACGGCGGAGTTCGCTCCGGCACTGCACGCGTATGAGGCTTCGGGCTGCGCAGCATTGATGACGGTGTTCAGGAATGAAGACCAATGGGATACGAGCAATGTGGAGTATGCGGACGGCAGGATTACCCGGTATGCGAAGCAGGCGCGTTCGGCGGAGATGCGGCACATCGATTACGGGCTGGGAATTTATTCCGCGGAGGCGTTCGCGGGCTGGGACGTTTTGCATTGCTTCGACCTCTCACTAGTGCAGAGCGAACTGGTTGCGCGCGGCGCGATGGCTGGTTTTGAGGTGGAAGAGCGCTTCTACGAAATTGGTTCCTTGCGTGGATTGGCGGAGACGGATGCGTTCCTGCGCGAGCGCGTGGGAATGGGCGCAGGGGCGCCAGCGTGATTATGACGCGGACTCCGCTGCGCATTTCGCTGGGCGGGGGCGGGACGGATTTGCCCTCTTACTCGCGGGAGTTCGGCGGGTTCGTATTATCGGCGGCGATTACGAAGTATGTGTACATCACGGTGAACCGGAGTTTTTTGCCGGGCTATCTGCTGAAGTATTCGGAGACGGAGCACGCGGCGACGCGGGCAGCGATTCGGCATCCGCTGATGCGCGAGGCGCTGGAGATGCACGATGTTCCGAAGCCGCTGGAGGTGGTCAGTGTGGCGGATGTGCCGGCGGGAACAGGGCTGGGATCATCGGGGACTTTTCTGGTGGGGCTGATGCATGCGCTGCATGCGTACAAGCGGCAGCCGGTATGCGCGGAGACGCTGGCGCGCGAGGCGATCGAGGTGGAGATGACGCGGCTGGAGGCTCCGGTGGGCAAACAGGACCAGTATGTCGCGGCGTATGGCGGGCTGCTTTGCCAGGAATATGGAACGAATGGCGAGGTGGGCGTTTCGCCGCTACGCATGGGCGAGGGGCGCGTGCGCGAGCTGCGCGATTCGCTGATGCTGTTTTTTGTCGGGTACACGCGAAACGCGTCGGAGCTGCTGGGAGATCAACAGGAACGATCGCTGAAGGGCGATGCGGCAATGCTGGACGGCCTGCATTTTACGAAGGAGCTGGGGCGCGAGATCCGCAGCGTGCTGGAGTCGGGAAGGATCGCGGAGTTCGGGCCGCTGATGGATGCGCACTGGAAGAGGAAACGAGAGCGCTCGGCGGGGATGACGAACGCGCAGATTGACGAACTGTATGAGCTGGCGATGGGGAAAGGCGGCGCGACGGGCGGCAAGCTGGTGGGCGCGGGCGGCAGCGGGTTCTTGCTTTTCCAGACGAGCGACCGGCGGCGGCTTAGGGAGACGATGACGCGTGCGGGTTTGGGCGAGATGGACTTCAGCTTTGACTTCGACGGATCCGTGGTGCTGGTGCGGAACACATGAGCGGGGCATTGCAGCAGGGAGGGATGCGCGGACGCGTGCTGGAGCGCGGCGATGTTTTTGCGCCCGCCCGGCAGGAGTGGACGCTGCGCGATCTGCTGAATATTTTTGGGCGGCGGCGGCGGATTTTATTCGGCTGCGTGCTGGGAATGTGCGCGCTGGCGACGCTCTATTGCGTGACGGCCACGCCGCATTATCTGGCGACCGGGCAGATAGAGGTGCAGAAGGATTCGCCGGGAACCCTGGGGCTGGAGAACAGCGTGACGGGCGGGCCGGTGGGCGATTCCGATGCATTGGATGCCAGCATGACTCTGGAAACCGAGGCGCGAATATTGCAGTCGAGCACGCTGGCCTTAACGGTGGTGAAAGACCTGAAGTTGGAGACGACGAAGGATTATTTTCCAGCGCGGAAGCGAGGTGTGCGGCTGCCGGCGTGGCTGTTTTTCTGGCGGAAGCCGGTAGAACCGATGAGCGTTCCGTTGGATGAGGCACCGAACCGGCGGTATGCAGTGCTGAAGATATTTGCCAGCCGCCTGAAGGTGGAGCAGGTGACGGGAACGCGGCTGATCAACGTGAGCTATTCAAGTCCCGACCCGCAGACGGCATCTGCGGTGGTGAATCGGCTGATCGGGGCATTGCAGGAGTTTACGTTTCAGTCGCGCCTTCGGGCGACGGCGCAGACGTCGGTTTGGCTGGCGGGACAACTGACGGGATTGAAGAAACAGACGGAAGACCTGCAGCAGGCGGCTGACCGGCTGGAGCAAGGGACGGGAATTTACGGCGGAGATGGCTCGCACAATCTGGTGCTGGCGCGGCTGGAGGGGCTGAACGGCGCGCTGGCGGCGGCGGAGTCGAACCGGATTCTGAAGCAGGCGGTATACGAGATCGCGAAGAGCGGCGACCCGGAAATGATTTCAGGGCTTGCAGGGAACGGCGCAGCGGGCGCAAGTCCTGCGATGACGAACTCGCTGTCGCTGCTGCAAACGCTGCGGGCGCAGGAGGCACAGGTGGCCGGGGAGATGAACGAAGATGATGCGCGGTACGGGAGCGCCTATCCAAAGATCGCGGAGTTGCGGGCGGAACAGGAGGGAATTGAGAAGTCGATACAGGAGGAGATCGGGAGGATTGGGCAGCGGGCGCATACCGATTACGAGATTGCCGCGAGCGCGGAGGATGCGGCGAGGAATTCATTTGAGAAGCAGAAGGAAATTGCCAATGCGACGAATGACCGCACGGTGGCGTACGAGCTGGCAAAGCAGGAGGCGGACGGCAGTCGCGATCTCTACCGAGGATTGCTGGGCAAGTTGAAACAGGCCGGAGTGCTGGAGGGAATGCGCTCGACAAACCTGACGGTGGTGAGTGACGCGATGGTACCGGCGCCGAACCATCCACATAGTCCGAACGTGCCGCTTGCCTTTGCTGCGGCGCTGGCGGGGGGATTGTTCGTGGGATGCGCGGGCGCGCTGCTGGGCGAGGCGACGGACGAGAGCGTGCGGTCAATTGACGAGCTGGAGCAGTCGCTAGGAACATCGCTGGCCGGGGGTCTACCGGCGTTCAGAAAGGGTCGCTGGGTGAGTTGCGGGCGGCGGGAGAGCGACTTGCAGGATGCGGTGCGCGAATTGCGGCGAGCGTTTGCCATGCCGGCGGGCGGTCCTGCGCAAGCCATGTTGATCACGGGGGCGGTCCCGGGCAATGGGAAGAGCAAGCTGGCCGCCGCGCTGGCGTTGTCGCTGGATAAATCGGGCATGCGAGTGCTGCTGGTGGATGCAGACCTGCATTCTCCTTCGCTGCATACGTTGTTTCATGCGGCGCAGGCGAGCGGCCTGGCGGAGGCGCTGGCGAGCGGAAATGCTGCGGAAGTCCATACCGCGACAGGAACGGCGAAGCTTTCGTTGGTCTTGGCGGGCCGAGAGGCTACGCGCGAGAGCTGGGACGCGGCCGATCTGCTGGCGTCGCCGCGCATGAGAACGCTGATGGAGGAATGGCGGCAACACTACGATGTTGTGCTGTTGGATAGCGCGCCGGTGCTTCCAGTGCCGGATTCGGCAGGACTCGCGGCATTGTGCGACCGGACAGTGCTGGTAGTGGGGCACCAAACGACGACGGTGGCGGCGGCCCAGCGAAGCTACCGGATGATTGCGGACAATCTGCCGGAGACTGCGGCGCTCGATGTGGTGGTGAACGGGGTTCCCGGGAAACCGCCCGACTACGTTGGTTCTTACGGTCATAAAAGGTCAAGCCATGGACGGAAGGGGCAGCTGCATGTTTAGGCGCGGCGCGGTTCTTGCAGTGGCGGCGCTGTATGTAGGAGCGGCCGGCGGCCAGGCGTTTGCACCGAAGGCTCTGGCGCCGGTAAAGGACGCTCCGCAGGTGGGCGGCACGCTTACGGCGGATGCGGTGAGTGCGCCGAAGCGGGAAAGCCTGGTGATCGGTGCGGGTGACTTGTTGCATGTAACGGTGATGCGAGAGCCGGAGCTGGAGCAGCGGGTGAGGGTGCGCGATGCCGGCGATGTGGACCTGCCGTTGATTGGCGAGATTCATGTCGCTGGGCTGGATCCGGCAGCGGCTTCGGCGGCGATCGCGGCGGCATATCTGAATCGGAATTTTCTGAAGCATCCGGATGTTGCGGTATTTGTGGAAGAGTATGCGACGCAAAGTGTTTCCGTGCTGGGGCAGGTGATGAAGCCGGGCACGTATGCGATTGCCACGCCGCGCACGCTGCTCGATCTGCTGGCCATGGCTGGGGGGCTGACGCCAATCGCCGACCGGCACATTATGGTGGAGCGGGCGCCGGGCGCGAAGCAGCGTGAGGAGCAAGTGTTCCTCTCAAATCGAGCCGATGATGCGCTGATGGCGAACGTGACGATCGATCCCGGAGACACCATTGTGGTTCCGAAGGCGGGGATCGTTTACGTGATGGGCGATGTGGGCAGGCCGGGCGGCTATGCGATGGAAAACGAATCGCGCATGACGGTGCTGCAGGCGCTTGCGATGGCGGCGGGGCTTAATCGCACGGCAAACGAGAAGCGTGCGCGGGTGATCCACAACGTGAACGGAGCATACGAGGAGGAGGACCTGCCGCTGCGGGAGATCGAGCGGGGCGAGGCTCCGGATGAGCTGCTGCAAGCGAATGACGTGATCTATATTCCCTTCAGCTTTGCGAAAAACATGGTGCTGGGGACAAGCGCGATTATGGCCTCGACGACCTCGGCGCTGATCTACGCGGGGCATTGATTGCGCGACGGATTCAGCCTGGAAGAGCTGTGCTGCGCGGCGATTATGGCCTTCTTCGCGGTGCAGGGGGCAGTGCCGTTTATCGCTCCGAAGCAGGCGCTGGAAGCGACCGGATCGCCGGCGACGGCCCTGATGTTTTATGGCGGTGTGGGGTCGCAGCTCGTAGTGTATGGCGCGATCGCTTATCTGGTGTGGCGGCAATCGCGGCGGGTGATTCGCTGGCTGAGCGCGATGCAGTGGGCGCTGGGTTTGGCGATATTGGCTGTGCTTTCGACGGAGTGGTCGCAGTTTCCGCTCTATACGGTTCGGCGCTCGCTGCCATTTGCGCTGGCGGGGATTCTTGGGCTGTATCTGGCGGTGCGGTTTCCTGTGCGGCGGCAGCTCGGAATTTTGCGGGTGACGATGGTGGCGCTCGCGGCGGGAACGGTTGTGATGGCGCTGGCTTTTCCGAAGCTGGGACTGGATGCGTCGGCAGGACACCATGCGAACTGGCAGGGCGTGTTCACACAAAAGAATGCGTGCGGCCGGATGATGGTGCTGGCTACGGCGGTCCTGCTGGCGGACTGGAAGACGTCATGGCAGCGGCTGGCGAGCGCGGCACTGTTTGTGCTGGTGATGCTGATGAGCGGATCGCGTTCGGCGTGGTTGGTTGAGGGCGCGCTGATCGCGCTGTGGGGCGCGCTGATAGTGGCGAAACGATTTGACATGAAAAGCCGCCTGATTGGAATCGCGGGTGCTTTCCTGCTGCTGCCAGTGGTGGCGGGCGTAATGTATTTTTCCTTGCCTGCGATGCTGACATGGATGGGGCGCGATGCGACGCTCTCGGGGCGGACGCTGATCTGGAAGCAGGTGTGGATTTATGTCATGCGGCAGCCGTGGCTGGGCTGGGGTTATGACGGCTTTTGGCATGGGACGCAAGGCGAAGCCTTTCACGTGGTCGCGGCGGTGCGGTTCATGGTATTTCATGCGCACAACGGCTTTCTGGAGATATGGCTGGAGCTGGGCGCGGTTGGGCTGGCGCTGTTTGCGCTGAGTTATCTTCGGGCGTGGCGGCGGCTATGGCCGTTGCTGCGCTCGGGTGATGTGGACCGCGCGATGTGGATGGTGTTTGTGCTGGCGCTGGTGCTGTTTTACGACGTCGATGAGAACACGCTGCTGATTTACAACGGGCTGTTCTGGGTGCTGTATGTGGCGGCGCTCGCGAATGTGGAGTTCTTGTCGGTTGAGGACAAGTTGGAGGTGGAGGCGTATCGCTGCGAGGCTGCTCTGAGCGCGGAAGGGAGCGCGTATGCCGCGAGTGCTGTTTTTTCGCAGTGAGCTGCTGCCTTTGTCGGAGACGTTTGTAGCCGCGCAGGCGGGAGCGTTGCGGCGCTATGAGCCGTGGTTTGCTGGATTGAAGCGCGTGGCCAATGGTCTTGCTTTAGACGAAAAGCGGGTGATTGCGGCGGGCGAGACAAACTCGATATGGGACAAGATTGAGCGGCGGATTTATCTGCGTGCCGGTGTTGCGCCGGGTTTTTTACAGCGAGTTGAGGCAGCGAAGCCGGATTTGATTCACGCGCATTTTGCGACGGATGGCTGCGCGGTATTGGCAATTCAGGAGCGGCTGCGGGTCCCGATGATGGTGACGCTGCATGGCTATGACGTGACCAGCGCGGACGAGGCGCTGGACGAGACGCCGGCGGGACGGAATTATCTGCGCCGCAGGGAGGAGTTGTGGGAACGAGTGCAGCTCTTTGTGTGCGTGTCGGAGTGGATTCGGCAAAAGGCGCTGGAGCGCGGGTTTCCTGAAGAGAAGCTGCGGGTGCATCCGATTGGGATTGATGTGGAGCGGTTTCGGCAGGAGAGTGCGCCGGAGAAAGAGCCGCTGGTGTTATTTGTAGGCCGGCTGGTGGAGAAGAAGGGGTGCGCGTATCTGCTGTGCGCGATGCGGACGGTTGAGGCGCGGCTGCCCGAAGCGCGGCTGGTTGTGGTGGGAGATGGGCCGCTGCATGCTGTGTTGGAAGAGCAGGCGCGCGGGATTTTGCGGCGGTGCGAATTTGTGGGGGCGGCTGCTCCGGATGCGGTGCAGGAATGGATGACACGCGCTGCGGTGGTTGCGGTTCCGAGCGTGGTGGCGGCGAACGGAAACGCGGAAGGGCTGTGCACGGTAGTGTGCGAGGCGCAGGCGATGGGGCTGCCGGTGGTTGGTTTTCGCGGGCCGGGTATTGAAGTTGTGGAGGGAGAGACGGGTCTGCTGGTGGCGGAGCGGGATGCGGTGGCACTGGCGGAGGCGTTGTTGAAGGTGCTGAGCGATGCCGCCATGGCGGTGCAGATGGGTGAGGCGGGCAGGCGACGCGTGGAGCGGCTGTTCAACTTGCGAACGCAGACTGCATTGCTTGAGGACAAATACGATGAAGTGCTCGCTTTGACTGGAATGAAAGCATGAGCGACAGCCTACGGCGCGGGTCGGCGTGGCTGGTCGGCGGCCAGATGGCCGCGATCGCGTTTCAGGCGGTTTACTTTGTGCTGATGGGCCGGACGCTGGGCAGCCGCGAATACGGCGCGTTCGTTGGAGTGGTCGCGCTGGTTGCGGTGCTGAACCAGTTCAGCAGTTGCGGGATGGAAATGATTTTGCTGCGCAACGTGAGCCGTGACCGCAGCTTGTTTGCGGCGACCTGGGGATCGGCGCTGCGGGTTTCGGTGTTGGGATTTGTTGCTTTGCTGGCTGCCGCGGTAGGGTTCGGGCATGTTTTCCTGCGGCCCGATCTGCGGTTGCTGGTGCCGTGGATTGCGCTTTCGGACGGGCTGTTCGGCAAGGCGGCACAGCTTGCGTCGCGCGCGTTGCAGGGCGCAGGGCGGCTGCGCGCGATGGCGCAACTGACAGCGGGAATGAGTCTCGGTCGCGCGTTGCTGGCGGCAGCGCTCTTTGGTTACGCCCGCTGGTGGGGCGGACAGGCGGACGCGCTGCTGTGGGCGCGTGTCTACTGGATTGCTCCGCTGATTGTGGGGGCGATTGCGTGCGGGATAGTTACGGCGCGGCTGGGATGGCCGAGGTTTGAGCGAATGCGTTATCGGGACTGGAGCGAGAAGTTCAGCTTTTCGCTGTCAAACTCCTCGATCTCTCTCTACAACGATATTGACAAGACTTTCCTAGTAAGCCTGGGAAACACATTTGCGGCGGGCATTTATGGAGCGGCGTATCGCGTGGTAGATGTGGCGACGGCTCCGCTGTACAGCATTTATGCGGCGGCGACTCCCCGGCTGTTTCGCGAAGGTGGAGAAAGCGTGGAGAGCGCGCACGCGCTGTCGAACCGGATTTTGCGGCGGACGATTTTGTATGCAGCGGGTGCGGCGGTGGCGCTGTTTTTCGGCGCTGGGCTGTTGCCGCGGCTGTTTGGAGCTTCGTTTGAGGAGTCAGTTGTGGCGCTCCGCTGGCTGTGTCTGCTGCCGCTGTTGCGCGTGCTGCACTATTCGTGGGGGACGACGATTACGGCGTCGGCTTCGCAGTGGAACCGCACGGCTACGCAGGCTGTCGCTGCTGTCTTGAATCTGGGCTTGTGTGCGTGGATGATTCCGCGCTGGGGATGGGAAGGAGCGGCGGTTGCGAGCGTAATGACGGACGGAGCGCTGGCGGTGTTTAGCTGGGCGGTGCTTTGGCGGATAAGAGCGAAGCGTCGCGAAATCAGATCAGCGGTCGGCGGCTTCCAACTGGCGGATTAAAAAGGCGTAGTCAAACGCGATTTCCTTGAGGTAGTCGTAGCGGCCCGAGGCTCCTCCGTGGCCGGCGGTCATGTTGGTGTGGAGCAGCAGCGGGTTGTGGTCGGTTTTGAGGCGTCGTAGTTTGGCTACATACTTGGCTGGCTCCCAGTACATGACTTGGCTGTCGTAGAGCGATGTTTTTACCAGCATCGCCGGGTAAGGCTTCGCTTCAAGATTGTCATAAGGTGAGTAGCCGAGCATGTAATCGAAGGCTTCCGGCTGATTGGGATCGCCCCATTCTTCGTATTCGGGTACGGTGAGCGGGAGTGAGGCGTCGAGCATGGTGTTGATCACGTCGACGAACGGTACGTGGGAGACGATGGCGCGAAACAGGCCGGGCTCGATGTTGGCGATTGCGCCCATAAGCAGTCCTCCGGCGCTGCCTCCTTCGGCCGCGACGCGCGCGGGGTCTCCATAGCCTTGATCGAGCAGGTGATGAGTGACGGCGATGAAGTCAGTGAAGGTGTTGCGCTTGTGCATGAGGCGTCCCGCGTCGTGCCAGGGCTTGCCCATGTCTCCGCCGCCGCGGATGTGGGCATACGCGAGAACGAAGCCGCGGTCGAGCAGGCTAAGGCGATTGCTGTTGAAGGCGATGGGGAGCGCGTAGCCATAGGAGCCGTATCCATATATGTAGAGCGGGTTATGGCCGCGCTGGAACTGGTCTTTGCGGTAGACGAGGGAGACGGGGATATGGGTTCCGTCAAATGCTTTGGCAAAGAGGCGTTCGGATGTGTAGAGGGACTTGTCGAAGTTGCCGGGGATTTCAAGCTGCTTGAGCAACGTTGACTCGCCGGTGGTGACGTCGTATTCGAAAACGGAGCCGGGCGTGACGAGCGATTGATAGTCGTAGCGATATTTGGTGGTGTTGAAGACGCGATTGATGTGCGGGTGCGAGCTGTAGACGGGCTCGGGGAAGGCGATTTCGCGCGATTCGGACGTGTTGGAGTACTGGCCGGTGAAGGGCACGACGCGGAGATGCTGGAGACCTTGGCGGCGCTCGCAGGCCACGTAGAAGGATTCAAAGAGGTCGGCGTCTTCGAGCATGACATCGGAGCGGTGAGGGAGAATTTCTGTCCAGTTGGCGCTCGCGGGCGCGGCGGCGGGCGCGGTTACCAGGCGGAAGTTGCGGCCAGTGTCGTTGGCGCGGATGTAGAAGAGACCATTGCGATGGTCGGCGTAGTATTCGATGTTGTCGCGGCGAGGCTCGATGAGCGTCCACTGGCCCTCCGGAGTTTCAGCGCGGAGGAACCATTCTTCGCTCGTAGTGTGGCTGGAGCACTCGAGGATGAGGAATTCGCGGTCGCGGGTGCGACCTGCTCCGATGTTGAAGCGCTCGTCGGATTCTTCGTAGACGAGCGGGTCTTCAAAATGCGGCTGGCCGATTGTGTGGCGGTAGAAACGGTATTGGCGTTTCTGGATTTCGTCTTCGACGGTGTAGAAGAGGGTGCGGCTGCCGGCGGCCCACACGACGGAGCCGGTTCGCTCGACCTTTTCGGAGAGGATCTGGCCGGTGCGGAGATCCTTGACCTGGAGCGTGTACTGGCGGAAGCCGGTGTTGTCGATGGAGTAGGCGAGCAGGTTGCCATCATCGGAGACGGTGAAGGCGTGCAGGGCCATGTAGGGCTGATCCTTGGCAAGCTCGTTTACATCGAGAACCACTTCTTCCGGGACGCTCGGGTCGGCGGCGTCGGCATTGGGGGCAGACGGCTTGCGGCAGTAGATGGGATATTGCGAGCCCTGCTCAGTGCGTGAGTAGTACCAGAAGTTGCCGTCGCGGAAGGGAACGGAAACATCCGTCTCTTTGATGTGGCTGAGCATTTCCTGGTAGAGCGTCTGGCGAAGGGCCTCATCGGGCTCCGTCACGGCACAGGTATAGGCATTTTCAGCTTCGAGATAGGCGATGACCTCGGGATTGTCGCGATCGCGAAGCCAGGCGTAGTCGTCGGTGAGAAGGCGATTGTGAATTTTTGTTTCCTGCGGGTGGACGGGCGCAGTGGGCGGCGTGAGGACGGTATCGGTGGGCATAAATTTCAGAATAGAACGTTCTCTGACTTGCTGCCGGAAGCGCAGATTCCTGTTCACCTGACCCCGCAGACATTCGCAAGCCATTGATTCAAATGCAGAGAAAAGTTTACCAACGATTCACCCCGAAACCATTGCCTTGAGGGTAGCGGTTGACGAACACTCGCGGACATTTCCTGCAAGGAGCTTTCTCCAAATGCGCAAACTCATTTTTCCCATTCTGCTTCTCACTCCGCTGCTTGCAGTTGCTGCGTCGACAGTTCCCGTTGTGAACAGTGGCACCATTGACTATCTCTCGAATGAAGTTACCCTGAACGGTTCAGGGTTTGTGCCGGGTAAGAGTGCTCCGACGGTGTTGTTCAATAATGTGAAGCTGACGCTCCTCTCGGACTCCAATACCCAAATTGTTGCTTCCTTGCCTGCGGCATTGCAGGCCGGGACCTTTAATCTCACTGTTACAAACAGCTCGGGCGGCAGCTCCGTCTTCGACCTGACCTACGGCGCGGTCGGCCCGCAGGGAGCAGCGGGCGCTGCTGGGCCGACAGGAGCGCAGGGTCCAATTGGGCCGGCAGGGCTAACTGGTCCGCAGGGTCCGCGCGGTTTGACCGGTGCGCCCGGCGCGCCGGGACCCGCGGGAGCGAACGGTATTGGGTTCACGTTTCTAAACGCGTTCGACCCTTTCGCAACCTACGCGGTCAACGATGTAGTGACGTACCAGGGTTCCTCATACCTGGCAATCGTCGCAAATGGTCCCAATCCGAATGGGCCGACTCCGGCTCAGAACCCGAGCTGGAGCCTCATGGCCGCGGCAGGAACGCCGGGAGCAGCAGGACTTCCTGGACCCACCGGAGCCACTGGATTAACCGGGCCGCGGGGTCCGATTGGTGCGACGGGGCCCGCGGGAGCGAACGGCATTGGGTTCACGTTTCTAAACGCGTTCGACCCTTTCGCAACATACGCGGTCAACAATGTTGTGAGCTATAACGGCTCTTCTTATATAGCCATTGTTCCTAACGGACCGAATCCGAATGGCCCGGCTCCGCCTCAGAGTGCGAGCTGGAGCCTCATGGCCGCCGCGGGCGCTGCGGGGCCGGCAGGAGCGGTTGGATCGACGGGACCGCAAGGCCCGATGGGGCCGGCAGGGGTACAAGGATTAATGGGAAACACAGGACCAGCAGGCCCCGCGGGTCCGGCTGGTCCGCAGGGACCTGCCGGCCAAACAGGGCCGCAAGGATTGATGGGAAACCCCGGGCCGGTCGGGCCGCAGGGACCAGCGGGTTCGGGTGGCGGAGTCTTGTCCTATGCCGTGGGCAATTTCAACGCGGCACAGTCAGGCGGACAGCTTACTGTCTTTCCGGTCAGCGGCGTGGGAACCGTTGTCTCCGCTACGCTACAGAATGCCGGAACGTACATCCTTAGCGGACAGGTAGAGATCCTTAACACCGATTCGCAAAACACGGTTGTGACGGAGTGTGGAGTTGTAGAGAGCAATGCGTCCCAGTTCAACGGTCCTGAATTTGCCCCGACTGTTGAGGGAAACATCGGGCCTGCAACGCAGGCAAATGTTTTGACACCGCCCGCGCTTGCCACACTCGGTTTTCTTACGCTTAATGGAACGTGGACGGCAAGCTCGGCGGGAGACACGATCTCGATCAAATGTGAAACGCCTTTCGCGTCCACCCCGGTAGTCGCCGCAGTCGAGGCATGGCTGACGGCAATTCAGGTGCAGTAGTTTACGTGCGCCGCTGAATCCGCTCGGCGATGCGCTGTTTGGCAGCAGGCCATTCGGCGGCGATCATGGAAAAGCGGATGGAGTCGCGGGGAATGTTGTCCACGGCGAGTTTGTGGGCGCGGAGGACGCCTTCGCGCTTGAATCCAATGCGCTCCATGGAAGTTTGTGAGCGGAGATTGCGCGAGTCGGTGTGGAGGCAGACGCGGAGCGCCGTCCAGACCTCAAAGGCGTGCGCGAGCATGAGGAATTTGGCTTCGATGTTAGCTCCGCTGCGGATTGCCGAGCGGGTGTACCAAGTCCATCCAATTTCGCAGACATCAGGATGAGGATTGCCGTGCCGGGTGTGTGCGGGCGGCCATAGCCAGCGCTCGATATTCCAGTAGCGCGTGGTGCCGATGATGGCGTTGTCGGTGTTGCGGATGACGATGAAGGGGACGGCGGTTCCGGCGTTTTGCCAGTCGAGCGCGGTCTGGATGTAGAGGGTGGTTTCTTCTATGCCTTGCGGGACGACGGTGAAATTGTAGATCGAATCGTCGCAGAGAGATGGATCAGCAGCGGATGCGGCGGAGAGCGCTTCGACGTGGCCGAGGCTGAGCGGCTCAAGGCGGATGTGGCGGCCGGTGAGGATCATAGGAGCAGGGTAAAGGGGAAAGGGCAATTGGCGAAAGAGACTTTCTGCGCCTGGCGCCGGATCCGGTGTCAGGCTTCGTTGCGACGAGGTGAAATGGGCGGAAGTTAAAACTTTCTCAGTTCGACAATCGCTTTATAGATATCATCCGACTGCGGAAGAATTATGTCTTCGAGGATGGGTTGATAGGCGACGAAGGTATCCATCGCGGCGAGACGTTTTACCGGGGCGTCCAAGTCGTGGAATAACTCATCGGCAATCCTGGCGGCTATCTCGGCTCCGTAGCCCCAGCTCAGCATGTCTTCATGGGCGACTATAACTCTGCTGGTTTTGCGCACGGATTCGGCAATGGCCTCAAAGTCATATGGAGTCAGAGTGCGGAGATCGATGATCTCGGTTTGGATTCCCTGCTCGCGGTGCGCTTTCTGTGCGGCCTGAATGGCGCGGGGGACGATGGCTCCGTAGGTGACGATAGTGAGGTCGTTGCCTTCGCGCACGGTGGCGGCTTTGCCGAATGGGACCATGTAGTCAGGGCCAGGGTAGAGGGCGCGTCCATAAAATCCGCGATAGAGATTCTTATGCTCGAGGAACATTACGGGATCGTCGCAGCGAATGGCGGTGCGCAGGAGCCCGTTAGCGTCCAGCGCGTTGGAGGGAAAGACGACGCGAAGGCCGGGCGTATGAGTAAAGATGCTTTCGCCGGATTGCGAGTGGTAGATGGCGCCTCCGGTGAGATAACCACCGACGGGGACGCGGACCACTGCGGGGCAGCCGAAATTTCCATTGGAGCGCCAGCGCATCAAAGGCAGCTCGTTGCGTAGCTGGTGCATGGCGGGCCAGATGTAATCGAAGAACTGGATTTCGACGACGGGTTTGAGACCGCGCACAGCCATGCCTACGGCGCGGCCGATTATGTTAGCTTCGGCGAGCGGGGAGTTGAAGGCGCGATCGGCACCGAATTCGGACTGCAGGCCGGAGGTGAGCTTGAAGACTCCGCCTTTGCCTTTGACGGAGCCCTGCTGGAGATATTCTTCGCGGGAGCAATCGGCCACATCTTCGCCGAAGACGACGATGCGCGGGTCGCGGCGCATTTCGTCCTTCAGGCAGGCGTTGATGAGGTCCGCCATGGTGCGCTCGTTGGTTTGCGTTGTTGGCGCGGGAGCAGTCTGCAACTCCGGTCGGGTGGGATCGTAATGATCGGAGTAAACGTGCTTGAGGATATCGCGCTTATGTGTCGCCGGCAGCGTGGCGCGAAGGGCGTGATCGGCTGCGATGCGGACCTCTTCGTCGACTTTTTTCTCAAGGCGCGTGATGCCGTCGGCGTCAAGAATGCCTTCGCGAAGCAGGAGCATCTGCGTT
The DNA here is from genome assembly GCA_036273415.1 of Silvibacterium sp. Classification (GTDB taxonomy): domain Bacteria; phylum Acidobacteriota; class Terriglobia; order Terriglobales; family Acidobacteriaceae; genus Silvibacterium. Next base: position 315,372 of record DASUHR010000009.1, read on the forward strand.
TTGGAGAGCGGATCACGGAGAGCGTCGGCGCTGCGTTCGGACTCGGGACGGTAAAGCTTGTCATCGTCGGACAAAGAATGTGAATAGGGGCGAATAACGTGGCCGTGGATAAAAGCCGGACCCTTACCGGAGCGGCAGTGCGCTGCGGCCTGCTCAAAGGCACGGAAGGACTCGACGACGTCGGTTCCGTCGACCTCAGCGAAATGGAAGTTGGGGAAATTGCGAACGAGCGCAGAAATGCTGCCCCCGGAGGTGCTGACCTCGACGGGCACCGAGATGGCGTAGCCGTTGTCTTCGACGACGAAGATGACGGGCAGTTTTTCATTCGACGCGGTGTTGAGGGATTCCCAGAACTCGCCCTGAGAAGTTGAGCCTTCGCCGACGGAGACGTAAACGATTTCATCACCGTGGAACTGAACATCGCGCCAGGCGCGGTAGTCGCCTTCATGTTTTTCCGCGGCTTCAGGGTGGCGGGCGAAGTAGCGTCCCGCCTCGGCGCAGCCAACGGCGTGCAGACACTGCGTGGAGGTGGCGGAGGACTGGGAAACGACGTTGTGCGCGAGATTGCCCCAGTGCGAGGGCATCTGGCGGCCGCCGCTGGCAGGGTCGGCGGCTGCGCCTACGGATTGAAGAAGCAGCTCTTCGACAGTGACTCCAAGCGCGAGCAGGAGGGCGCGATCGCGATAGTAGGGAAAGAACCAGTCGTATCCGGATTTGAGCATGAGGCCGGCGGCAACGAGCAGGGCCTCGTGTCCGGCGCCGGAGATCTGAAAGTAGATCTTCTGCTGGTGCTTGAGGATGATCTCGCGGTCATCGGTGCGGCGCGAGAGGTAGATGAGGCGATAAATCTCGATGAGACGCTCGGGGCTAAGCCCGGCGACTGTCTTCTCGCTGCTCTGTTCTACGACCGTACTACGAGCCATCGTTTACCTCGTCGCCGAAAATCGAAGGCGCTGCCTCTGGTTCCTTCTTATTGGAAAGAACACCAGATTGTACAGCGGCGGGGCGTTCTGGGGAACAGGCAGTCGACCGCTGTTCGGCGATTTGCCACCCTGATTGGATGCGGCGGGGGCGGCGGCGTATTCGAGCCGCGGAACTCGCGTGGTTTTGCGCTCCTATGACGCAGGGGAGCCGGGATTCAGCGGCGATGATAGCATTCTAGAAAACACAATAGGTATGCCTGTTTCGGATGAAATCAAGGAGGCGTTTGCCTCGGGCGCGACGATTTTGACGGCGAACGCGCGCGCGGCACGCTGGCTGAGGCGGGAATATGCGCTGGAGCAGCGGCGGGCGGGACGGAGCGCGTGGGCGAGTCCTCCGATTGAGGACTGGGAGACCTGGGTGCGCGGGCGATGGGAGATGAGCGCAGTGGCCGACCCGGATGCGCCATTGCTGCTGACCAGCCTGCAGGAGCGCAGTGTTTGGACGCGAATGCAGCGCGAGGACGCGGGGCTGGTTGTATCTGCCGAGAGCATGGCTGCGCTGGCTGAAAGCGCGTACACGCTGCTGAGCGATTATGAATGCCATTCCGAACGAAAGCATGCCTGGGGCAAGACTGACGCGGAGAGCTTTCGCCGGTGGGCGGCAAATTTCGACCGCGAATGCGCACGATGGAAGTGGATCCCGGGCGCGGAGCTGGAGCTGAGGGTCGCGGCTTCGCTGAGCAAGGAGACATTGCCCGAGGAGATTCTGCTGCTGGGCTTCGATCGGATGACGCGGGCGCAGGAGAGCCTGCATCGCGCGCTGGTTGGGTGCGGCGTTCGCGTGCGGTTTGCGGAGGCGGCGTTTTCCGGAACGAGCGCGGAGTTTGTGCGGGCGGCTGGGATGCAGGAAGAGATCGAGGCATGCGCGTGGCGCGTGCGGGCATTGATTGCCGATGATCCGGACTCACGGATTGGAGTGCTTGTGCCCGATCTGGGCGCGATGCGGAGCGAGATTGAGCGCATTTTTCGGCGCGTGCTGATGCCGCGGTCCGACGATGTTTTCTCCGATCAGGAGATGCCTTTCGAGTTTTCTCTGGGGCAGCCGCTGGCGAGTGTTCCGGTGATCCGTGCCGCGCTGCTGCTGCTGCGCTGGCTGCGTGAGCCGCTGCGCGAAGAAGAAATTTCATGGTTGCTGCTTTCGGGGTACCTGTCGCCGCAGCGCGATGAGTACGTTTCGCTGGCAAAGTTCGACGCGAGAATCAGGAGCTCGGCGTCGCTTCTGAATGAAATTGCGTTTGGCGAATTCTTGAAGCTGGCGGCGGGCGTTGGTTCACAGACGATCCGGAATCTTGCAAACGCGCTGAGGGCGGCGGCCGCGAATGGAATTGCGAACGAAAGGCGGTTGCCGGGGAGATGGGTCGATCTGGCCCAGTCGTTGCTGCGCGACGGAGGTTGGCCGGGCGCTCCGGGGCGCGACACGATGCATTTTCAGGCATTGCGACGGTGGGAGCGCGCTCTGGATGAGATTGCGTTGCTGGATTTCGATGGGCGCCAGATGAGCTACGAAGAATTTGGCAAGGCGCTGGACGGTCACGCGCGGGAGACGATTTTCTCGCCGGAGTCTCAGGGGGCGCCGGTGCAGATCATGGGGCCGCGTGAGGCGTCGGGACAGCAGTTTGACGCGCTCTGGTTTCTTTCCGCGGACGATGCGAGCTGGCCACAGAGCGGGCGCTTGCATCCGCTGCTGCCGGCGGACGTTCAGCGGCGATTCAACATGCCTCATTCAAGCGCGAAGGCCGATCTTGAACTGGCGAAGCTGATGACCGGGCGCATTGCAGCGAGTGCTCCGGTGGTGACGTTCAGTTATTCGGAGCGCGGGACAGACGGGGAGAACAGGCCGTCTCCGGTGCTGCCGCGCGACGCGGAATGGAGGAGCGCAAGCGCCCTGACGGAGGTAGTGGAGCAGAGAGCGCGGGAGCTGGAGGAGTTTGCAGAGGCGTCTGGAAATATTGCGTGGCCGCAGGAGCGATCGCCGGGCGGCTCAGAAGTTTTGAAATCCCAGGCGGTGTGTCCCTTCCAGGCATTTGCGACAAAGCGTCTGCGTGCCGAGGCGCTTGACCGGAAGGATCGGGGGCTTTCGGCGGCAGAGCGCGGCGTGCTTCTGCATGCGGCCCTGGAGCGGATATGGTCACCAAGCGATGGGGCGCTGCATTCACTGGGTGATCTGCGGTCAGCAATCAGGGAAGAGCGGTTGAGGGACATTGTGCGCTCGGCGATTGCGGAAGCCTTTGCCGGTTATCGCGATCTAGAAGGCGTATGGGCGCGCGGTTATCTCGCGCGCGAGAAGCAGAGATTGCAGACGAGGCTGGAAGAGTGGCTGAGGCTGGAGGCGAGTCGCGCACAGTTTGAAGTGATTGGCTGCGAGGAAGAGCTGAAGGACGTAATCGTAGGCGGATTGAAGCTGAAGCTGCGGGCCGACAGGATTGATCAGGTCGCGGATTTCGACCGGCTGCTGATCGATTACAAGAGCGGCGAGGCGGCGCCGCGCGACTGGCGGCCCCCGCGGCCGAATGAGCCGCAACTGCCGCTGTACGCGGTGTTCGGCAATGTTGAGAATGTTCGCGGCGTGCTGTTTGCGCGCATTCGCGCCGGCGATACCTGCTTCAGCGGGAGCGTGGCGAATGTGCGCTCGCAGTTGCTTCCGGATGCGAGCGCGCACTCGGCGCTCGCGAAGGAGCCCTACACAGATTCCCTGCGCGACGTGTGGGAAGAGGCGCTGCTGGATCTTGCCGGGGAATTTTTGCGGGGCGAGGCGGCGGTCGATCCGAAGGAAGGTAGGACGACCTGCCGATATTGCCCGTTGCCGGGGCTTTGCCGGGTAGCAGAGACGCGGGATCCGCTGGCGGCTGATGGGGAGGAAGATGGCGACGGCGATTAACGCTCCCGTGGATGTGGAGGCGCGGAAACGCGCGCTTGCGCTGGAGCAGTCGTTCATCGTTCGCGCCCCGGCTGGTTCGGGGAAGACGGAGCTGCTGACGCGACGTTTTTTGAAGCTGCTGGCGTCGGTCGATGAGCCGGAGGAGATTCTTGCGATCACGTTTACGCGTGCGGCGACGGCGGAAATGCGCGCGCGCGTGCTGCAATATCTAGAAATGGCCTCGCGTACGGATGCCGCGCCGAATGAGGATGAGCGCGTCTCGCTGGCGCGCGCGGCGCTGGCGCACAGCGAAGCCCGGGGCTGGCAATTGCTGGAGCAGCCGCACCGGCTGAATATCGAGACGATCGATTCGTTATGCCTGCGCATCGCGCAGAATCAGCCATTGCTGTCGCGCATGGGCGGAAGTCTTTCTCCGACGGAAAAGGCTGCGCCGCTGTATGCGGAAGCAGCGCGGCGAACGCTGGGACGGCTAGGCCGGGGCGAGCCGGAGCTGGAAGAGGCCCTGATTCATCTTCTGGATTTGCGGGACAACAATCTGCTCGATTGCGAAGGGCTGATCGCGGGCATGCTGGCGCAGCGCGACCAGTGGATACGGGCCTTTCCGTTTTCAGGTGAGATGAGCGAGCAGGATTGGGAGGCGGTGCGGGCCCGGCTGGAGCGGCCGTTCCGCGATGAAGTGAGGCGCGCTCACGCAGAAGTGTACCGGCTGATGAGGTCGCATCCGGAGGTCGCCGAGGTTTTTGCGCTGGCCCACTACGCCTGCGACAACGGAAATGAAGAAGCTGGAGCTTTGAGGGGCGTGGATGCGTTGCCTGCTCCGGAAGAGGATGCGGTCGAGCATTGGCGATGCATCTGCAGATTCCTGCTGACAAGCGACGCTTGGCGCAAGGCGGGCGGGCTGAACAAGACCTTCGGATTTCCCTGCGGATCGCTTGAAGAGAAGCAAAAGAAAGCGCGGATGGGGGAACTGCTGGATGAGCTTAGGCGGATTCCCGGGTTGCGCGAGGCGCTATGCGCGGCGCGTGAGGTGCCGGATGCACGCTACGACGACGAGCAGTGGAAGACCCTGCGCCATATTTTTGTGACGCTACGCCGGGCGGTGGCGGAGTTGCGAGTGCTGTTCGCGGAGCGAGGCGTTGTCGATTTTACGGAGCTGGGCGTGGCCGCACGGCTGGTGCTGGAGAACTCCGATGCAGGCACGGACGTGCTGTTGGCGCTGAGCGGCAACATGCAGCATCTGCTGGTGGATGAGTTTCAGGACACTTCCCTCAGCCAGCATGAGCTGCTGTGCCTTTTGGTGCGAGCGTGGGACGAGAGCGACGGCAGGACCTGTTTTCTGGTCGGCGACCCGATGCAGTCTGTCTATCTTTTTCGGCAGGCTGAGGTTGAGCTCTTCCATCACGTCGCGGAAAGAGGATTGGGGGTGGAAGGGCACGCGGTGGAGCTTGAGCGGCTGGAGCTGCGGACGAACTTCAGGTCACATGAGGGGCTCACCGCCCGCTGGAACGAGATGTTTGAGCTGGTGTTTACGCCAGACGCGCATGGCGGGGCCGGACAGGTGAGTTATTCGCATACTGTTGCCGCGGAGCCAGCGCTGCGGGAGGCAGCGGTGCATGTGCATCCGCAGATTATTGGCGAAGCTGGGCGGAAACCGAGTCCCGAAGAGAAGGAGCGCGCGGTCGTGCGCGAAGCCGAGCAGGTGGCCGCGATTATTGCTCAACACCAGGGCCGTATTGAACAGGCGATCGCCGATGGAAGCGAGTATCGGGTCGCGGTGCTGGGGCGGGCGCGTCCACACCTGACAAAAATTGCGTCTTTGTTGCGCGAGCGCGGAATTCCATTTCGCGCTGTCGACCTGGAGAGACTGAGTGAGCGGCAGGAGTTGATTGACCTGATGTCGCTGGTGCGGGCTTTGCTGCATCCGATGGACCGGATTGCGTGGCTTTCGGTGCTGCGGGCGCCGTGGTGCGGGCTGTCGCTTGCGGACTTGCATGCGCTGACGGGGGCGGACGATCCGGCGTGCAGAAGACTGCCGATGGTTGAACTGATTCAGTCTCGGATATCTTTTCTGAGCGAGGATGGCGCAGCGCGGCTGCAACGAGTAGCGGCGATCTTGAAGCAGGCGCTGGCGGTGCGATTTGAAGGCTTGCACAGCGGATCATTCTCGCAATGGATTGAGCGCACGTGGCGCAGTCTGGGCGGCGCTGAGTGCGTCGATGAAGACGGATACGAAAATGCGCAGGTGTTCTTCAGGATGCTGGATGAGGTGGCTCCCGATGGAATGGCCTGCCTTACCGCGGAGTTTGAAGCGGAGATGGACAGGCTGTATGCGCATCCCGATCCTCGCGTGAGCGAGCGTGCGGGCGTGCAGCTGATGACGATTCACAAAGCGAAGGGATTGGGCTTCGATGTCGTGATTGTTCCGGGACTGGACCGGAAGGCGGCGCATGACAAACAGCCGCTGATCTGCTCGCTTGAGCGAACGGAGTCTGCGACGGGTGAGAGGGAGATGCTGGTGGCTCCGATTGGGTATCGCGGTGGAGATAAGCACCCGACGTACAGCTGGGTGCAGAAGCAACGCACCTTGCGGGCCGATGAGGAATTGAAGCGGCTGCTGTATGTGGCTTGCACGCGGGCGCGCGAATCGCTGCATTTGCTGGGGACGGCGATGCAGACGAATTCAGGATTGAAGCCCGCGGGTGCCAAGAGCCTGTTGAGCACGGCGTGGCTCGCGCTGGCACCTGATTTTGAGCGTGCCCAGGCGGCTCGCGAACGTGCGCGTGAGAGCGCGGTAATTCCGTTCCCTGCACGACGGCAAGACTTGGGGCTGGAAATTGCCGCCGGCGCGGAAACGGCTTTGCCGAGGACGCTGGTGCTGCGGCGGTTCCGGGCTGGCGCGGAGGTGCGGCCTCGGGCTGAGAATGTTGCGTTCGCAGGCAGGACAAGGGCGGAGGATGCGCCGCCGCGCCCGGAGGGATCGCGAGACGCGCGGCGAAAGGGGAGCGTAGTGCATGCGCTGCTGGAGCATGCGAGTCGCGGGGCTAAGGTTGAAAGTCTGCGGACTCGGGCGCGGCTGCTGCTGCGCGGCATGGCGTATTCGGGGAAGGCACTGGAGGAAGGAGTTGCCGAGGCGTTCGGTGCGGTGAGGAACTGCATGAACGATCCGGATGGAGCGTGGATCCTTGCGCCTCATCCGCAGGCACAGTCTGAATCCTCATGGACGAGCTGGGAAGACGGCGCGCTGGAGACGGTGCGCGCGGATCGCGTCTTTATCGCGGGGCATGCGCCGCACGCGCCCGGCGAAGATCACCTCTGGATAGTGGATTACAAGATGAGCGCGCCAGCGGGCGACGCTGATTTTCTGGTGAAGCAGCGGGAAGCGTATTCGGCTCAATTGGAGCGATACGCGCGAGTGCTGCGAGAGGCGAAAGGAATTGAGCTGCCGGTGCGGTTCGGGCTGTATTATCCGAGAATTTCGCGCCTGGACTGGTGGGGCTAAGAGGCCGGTTTAGGCTCGTTCTCAAGCATGTGGTGGCGGACGTCTGCGCCGCGGACCCAGAAGATGACATCTTCGGCGATGTTGGTGGCGTGGTCAGCGACGCGCTCCAGAATTCGGGCGATCACTAAGGCGCTGAGGGCCTGCGGAGCCAGATGCGGTTCGGATTTCATTACGTTGAGCAGGGAGAAGTAGGCGGCTTCGTTCAGCCGGTCGACGGTGTCATCCATGGAGAGCACGGATTCGGCAACGGCGGCGTCTGCCTCAATAAAAGCCTGAAGCGCCTTCCGCACCATGGCTTCAGCGAGGCTGGCGATGCGGGGTATGTCGACGGGCATTTCGGCAACGGGAAAAGCCTGCAGCTCGCGCACACGGTCGCTGATGCTGGTCGCGGAGTCTCCTACACGCTCGATGTCGGCATTGATCTTAATGACGGCGAGGATAAAGCGCAGATCGATGGCCATGGGCTGCTCCATCGCGAGAAGGTCGAGGGCCATCTGATCGATTTCACGCTCCAGGCGATTGATGGCGAGCTCACCGCGGTCGACGAGGTCGCAGATGGAGAGATCGCGCACGCGGTAAGCTTCGACGGCGCGCTGAATGGCTTGCTCGGCCATGCCCGCCATGACCAGCAATTTTTCTTTCAGATCGTCGAGGCTGCGCTGAAAACGAAGTCGTGTCATCCAAACCTGCCCGTGATGTAATCTTCCGTCCTCTTGTCGCCGGGGTTTGTGAATATTTTGTGAGTGGAGTCAAACTCGACAAGCCTGCCGCTGAGAAAGAAGCCGGTGCGTTCGGCTACGCGAGCGGCCTGCTGCATATTGTGGGTGACGATCACGATGGTGTACTGGGACTTCAGCTGGAAGATCAGGTCTTCGATCTTCGCGGTTGATACAGGGTCGAGGGCGGATGCGGGCTCGTCCATCAGCAGCACTTCGGGATCCACGGCGAGCGCGCGCGCAATGCAAAGGCGTTGCTGCTGACCGCCGGAGAGGCTGGCACCGGATTTCTTTTTCAGATCGCCCTGGACTTCGTCCCACAAGGCGGCGTGCTTCAGGGATCGCTCAACCACCTCGTCGAGCACACGGCGATTGCGGAAGCCGTTAAGGCGCAGTCCGGAGGCGACGTTGTCGTAAATCGACATGGTGGGAAACGGGTTGGGACGCTGAAAGACCATGCCAATCCGGCGGCGAACTTCGACCGGCGAGACGTCGGCGTATATGTCCAGTTCGCCGATACGGACGGTGCCGGTGACGCGGGCTATTGGATTCGTCTCATGCATGCGATTGAGACAGCGGACGAAAGTAGATTTTCCGCAGCCCGACGGGCCGATGAGCGCCGTAGCCTGGTTGGCGGGGATGTGCAGGTTGATGTCCATCAAAGTATGGTTGGCGCCATACCATGCATTCAGCGCGTCCACCTGGATTCCAACGCCCACTTAGGTTGCCCCCTTCAATGTGCCACGCGTGGTGACGTATCGGACCAGAGAAACGGAAATGACAATGAGAAGAATCAAAACCAGAGCGCCGGCCCAAGCCAGGCGGTGCCATTCTTCATAAGGCGAGATGGCGTAGACGTAGATTTGCAATGGCAGCGCAGCGATGGGTTGGCTGAGGCTGCCGTTCCAGAACTGGTTTCCAAATGCGGTGAAGAGCAGGGGAGCAGTTTCTCCAGCGACGCGGGCGAAGGCGAGCATGCAGCCGGTGATGACACCGGGCGAGGCGGTCTTAAGAGTGATTGAAAGGACGGAGCGCCAGTTGGGGACGCCCAGGCCGAGCGCGGCCTCGCGGACCGCGCTGGGAACCATCAACAGCATTTCTTCGGTCGTGCGGGTGATGGTGGGAATCATCATGATGCCAAGGGCCACGCCGCCGGCGAAGGCGGAAAAGTGCTTCTGCGGGAGCACGACCAGCGAGTATACGGCGATGCCCATGACGATAGAAGGCACGCCGTTGAGCACGTCGGCGGTGAAGCGGACGAGGTTGGCAAGCTTGCCGCCGCGGCCGAATTCGGCGAGAAATACCCCGGCCGCGATGCCGACGGGAACGCCCAGGACACTGCCGACGGCGAGCAGGATTCCAGAGCCGACGATGGCGTTGGCCATGCCGCCTCCGGTTTCTCCCACCGGTTTGGGAATTTGCGTAAAGAACGCCAGGTTGAGCGAACTCGCGCCCTTGTAAAGCAGATAGGCGAAAATCGCCACCAGCGGCGCGACGACGAGGATTGTGCTCAACACGGCCAGAGCGGAGGCGAAATGGTTCGAGGCCTGTCGGCGAAAGCGGTTGAAAGCGCTGATCCGGTAGGGAGTCGGCATCAGACCACCCTTGCCGGAGCGCCGCGCGTAACCGCCCAGACAAGCAGACGGGCCAGCGCGTTGACCAGGATGGTGACGAGGAAGAGCGCCAGGCCGATCTCAATCAGCGCGCTCAGATACATGGAGTCCGATGCCTCAGTGAACTCGTTGGCGATAACGCTGGCCATGCTGTAGGCGGGGGCGAGCAGATTCTTGAGAATGTCCGGGCGGTTGCCGATCACCATGGTGATGGCCATGGTTTCGCCGAGTGCGCGTCCGAGGCCGAGGATCACGGACCCCACGATGCCGATGCGCGCGTTGCGCAGGACGCCCATTCGGATCATCTCCCATCGCGTCGCCCCGAGGGCGAGCACGGCTTCGCGCTGTGTGTACGGCACGGCGGTCATGACCTCGCGCGTGAGCGAGGAGATGACGGGAAGAATCATAATCGCGAGAATGACGCCGGCGGCGAGCATACCGATGCCGAAATTCGGCCTGGTGAACAGGCCAGTCCAGCCAAGCGCGCGCATCAGGGCGGGGTTGACGTCGTTGCGGAGAATGGGGACGAGCACAAAGATGGCCCAGAGGCCGTAGACAACGCTGGGTATGGCGGCCAGGAGTTCGGTGAGGAAAGAGAGCGGCGCGCGCAGTGGCCTGGGGCACATTTCGGTCAAAAAGATGGCGAGCCCGATGGCCAGAGGCACGGCAATAATCAGGGCAAGGAACGAGGAAACCAGGGTTCCGTAGATAAAGGGGAGAGCTCCGTAGTTTCCATGGACCGGGTCCCAGGCGTTTCCGAAGAAAAAATGGAGGCCAAATTTTGCGATGCTCGGCCGCGAGCGCACTATCAACTCGGTTGCGATCAATGCAACGATGGCGAAGATGCTCAGCGCGCATAAGACCATCAGCCAGCGGAAACTGCGGTCAGCGAAGGCGGAGCTGCCGCGATTAAGCAAATAGTTGCGAATGGTGGAATTGGCGCCGGAGACGGACGAGTTACGGGGGGCTCCCGTTACCGGCAGCGATGGAGCGGAGGGGTTGGACACACGAACTTCCTGAGTTTTCAGTGCCACTCAGCCTCAACCCTATATGCGAAAAATGAAAGGACTGTTAAAACGATTAAGCAATTTGGGCAAAAAGTGGGATTTCGCCGTAGCTGGGAACTGGAATCGTGGGGCGTGGGTAGCAAGGACGCGGACTGATATGTACAGGCCCGCGGCCCTCCAGCAGTCAGCCAAAGCGGGAGTCAGCCTAGCCGGGAGTCAGCACGGGGAGTCAGCCAAACCGGCCTTTAAGCGGCCTTCTTTCGGTGGAGTTCAGGAGTCGTGGGCGTGCGGTGCATTGCCTCGTACGCCTCCAAGGCATGCTGGCCGTCGGAGTGGGGAATGGGAAGGATATTGACCCACGCGAAGGTGAGGCTGCAGAGAGCAAACCAGGGAAGAATGTTCCAGAAGACGATAGCCAGAACGAGATTCATGGTTGCGCCCGCGAGGCAAGTGGATATTTCAGGCCAACCTGTGGTCCGCGCCCGCTGAATGTACATCCCCATCCAGTTGAGGCCGATCTTTTTCACGGGAACGTGATAATAGCGGGCGACGAGGATATGTCCGATTTCGTGAGTCACCATGCACAACAGGATGAGCACGCATTTGAACATCAAAGAGAGCAGAAGGGGGACCATTGAGTACGCTCCACGTGATGCGCTTGCATTTGAAAGCCCGATTGTTTGCGGGCTTCCAAATAAGGAAATTCGCGGCTTTCAGTTACGCGGAGAGCCGTATCACCGTACTGGATGGATGCCAGCTAACCGATGCGGGGTAGTCCGTGAATGGGGCGTCGATTAGAGATTTCTTAGAAATCGCGAAGGGAAAATGCCCAGGTTGGGCAGCGGCTTTATGAGCAAGCGCAAATAATTGCGATTGATTACAACGGAGAGAAGGGAAGCGCGAATCTAACGCGCGCCGAGCTCGGATTTGTACCAGGCGATCGTTTCACGCATAGCGTCTTCGATTTTGTATTTGGGCGACCACTGCAGCCGCTCGTGCGCCTTGCTCCGGTCGAGATACTGTTCGCGGATCTCGGAGCTGGCGATGTTCTGAATGACTGGTTCAAGATCGTTTCGACCCATGATACTGAGTGTCATCTTTACAATGTCGAGCACGGTGAGCCTAAGCCCGAGGCTGAAGTTGAAGGCCTCTCCGGAAACAGATGGGTCTTCCGCGAGGCGCTCGCCGAGCATGAGATAGGCCTCGGCGGCGTCTTTGACGTAGAGGAAGTCGCGAATGAATTTACCGTCGCTGCGGATGACGAAGCGCTCTCCGGCTAATGTGGCCTGAATGACGCCGGGGATGGTGCGGCTGAAGTTGAGGTCGCCCCCTCCGAAGAGGTTGCCGCAACGGGCAATCGCGGTCTTAAGGCCGTAGGTTGCGGAGTACATCTGGGTGACGAGGTCCGCGCAGGATTTGGAGACATCGTAGGGATATCGGCCCTGGAGCGGGTGGGTTTCAAGGTAGGGAAGGTCTTCCGTGACGCCGTAGGCCTTGTCCGAGGAGGCGACCACGACATTGGATTTGCCGGTGAGGCGGCAGGCTTCGAGGACGTTCCATGTGCCCATGACATTGGCGCGGAGGGTCCCGACGGGATCGAGTTTGGCCACTTGCACGAGCGGCTGCGCGGCCAGATGAAAGACGGTGTGCGGCTGGTATTCGGCGATGGCGCGGCGCATGGTGGGCAGCGATTCAAGCTCACCGTTGACGATGGCGATGCGGTCCAGCAGGCCATCACGTACCAGCATGGAGTTAGGAGCCTGGTCGCGTACGAGGGCGACCACATCTGCCTGTTCGCGGAGCAGAGCCTTGACCAGCCAGCTGCCCATAAGGCCGGTGGCTCCGGTGACGAAGACGGACTTGCCTTTCCAATAGCTTGCCAATTGAAACGCCTCTAGAATCAGTATTAGATCATTTTGAGGCGCGATAAGGCCGGAGGCAATCGGGTGGCTTCTTCGGAAGACATGCGGGTGGTGATTTTGTGCGGCGGCAAGGGGTCGCGGATCTATCCCTTTTCGGAGTATTTTCCCAAGCCGATGATGCCGGTGAACGGCAGGCCGATCCTGGTGCACCTGATGCATATCTACGCCCGGCAGGGGTTTCGGCGGTTTGTGCTGGCGGCGGGACATCGCAAGGAGATGCTGCTGGATTATTTCGACGGGCGGTTTCCGGAGTGGGAGATCGCCATTCTGGACACAGGCGCCGAGACTGACACGGCAGACCGCATTCGCGCATGCGGGGACCATGTGGGCCAGCGTTTTTTTGCAACCTACGGAGACGGCCTAGGCAACGTTGACGTGAACGCGCTGCTGGCCTTCCACGCTGAGCGCGGGGGGCTGGCGACGGTAACGGCAGTTCCGCTGCGATCGCAGTACGGAACGCTGCAATTTGACCCGGCGGGACGAGTGCGCAGCTTTACGGAAAAGCCGGTGATACGCGATACGTGGATCAATGCCGGCTTTTTCGTCTTCGAGAAGGCCGGGATGGCGAGTTGGAGCGGGGCAAACCTGGAGTCGGGCGTACTGCCGGAACTGGCGGCCCAGGGGAAGCTTTACAGCTATCTTCACCGGGGCTTCTGGAAATCGATGGACACGAGCAAGGACCAGCAGGAGATGGAGCAGCTGGGTGAGGACGGAACGGCGCCCTGGCTGAATGTGCCGGATGGGCTTCCCAAAACGACGAAGGAGTAAAATAGAGGAAGTCACAAACGGTCTTCCCTTCAATGGGGGCGTCACGGTTTCGACGGGATCGATTGCGGCAAAGAGGCATGCCGGGGTGCGGACACCCGTAATCGCTCGCAAAACCATAAGTGCCAACAGCAATCTGGCTCTTGCTGCTTAATTAATTAAGTAGCCGATCGCTCCCGCTTCGCCTACGGGCGGGTACCGATCGTCGCACAGTAGGCTGGCCCAAGGAGTTCCGTCTGGACGCCGAGGGTGAGATCAATCAGGCTGGTCATCAGCGCATCTTCGCCCGTTCTAAGTGCTGGTGGCGAGACCAAACGAACGCGGAAAAGCATGAATGCTCTCTGTTGCCGGTAGTTTCGGACGCGGGTTCGACTCCCGCCGCCTCCACCAGCCTTAACTAGTGCAGTTTGTTGTATTTACAAATTCATAGCTTTTCTGTGTACGATACGCGTACGATAGCTACATTATGTTGACGCTGTATCGCCGCCATCTCAAGCGTTGCTCGAAGGGTGATGACCGCTATTGGAAGCGTTGCTCCTGCCCCATGTGGGTGGAGGGCACGGTCAACGACGTCTATATCCG
>DASUHR010000010.1:0-190142 GCA_036273415.1 Silvibacterium sp.
ACACCCGCCATTGCGCAGCGCGGAATTGTCGATGACTGGACGAATCATCATGTAAAGTTTATGAATCCTGGTTCGGAGATGGACGCGGTAATGAGCGGCCATCGTCAGCAGTGGCAGAATTACGTGAACAACCCACGTTATAGGGCGCAGCAGATCAGGCATAGCGCCGCGTGGGCGAACCGTTTTGCGGCTGTGGAATCGGCCTTTTCGACCTCGCACAATCTGCGCCCGGCGACCAAGTTCAAGAACAGCTCTATCAAGCAGGACTGGGCGGCCTCGATCGCGCCCTCTTCGCCGAATGGCCTGGGTACCGCGCAGGACGTGTTCCCGGCGGAATTTGGCGCCAATTTCGATGTGGCAAGCTGCGCGGATTTCGTGGTTTTCCCGGTGAATACGGCCGGCGCTTCGGGCACAGGAAACGGGCAGGCTAACCTGGTCGGCTTCAACAATCTTTACACGACGACCTGCAATAGCGGCGCTCCATCGGTGAAGTTTGCCTACTTCATTGGGAACGGCACGGTGCAGACTTCGCCGGTTCTGTCAGAGGACGGCACCAAGGTGGCGTTTGTGGAGAGCGTCGCCGGTGGTTCAAACTTTCACGTATTGACGTTGGGAACCACGGGGAACAACGGATCCGATTTTGCCTCGCCGGCGGTGCCTCACACGATTGTGGACAATGGCAACACGGTCACCAGCGCCGGCAGCAATGATGCAACCGACACCTTCGTGACCATGAACGGCTCTCCGTTCGTTACCCGTTCGGCGCCGTTTGTCGATTTCACCAACGATGTTGCTTATGTTGGCGACGACAACGGAGTATTGCACAAGTTCACGGGCGTCTTTCAAGGCACGCTGGCTGAAGTGACGACCGGTGGATGGCCATTCACGGTCACGATCGGCACTGCAACAACGCTCACCAGCCCGGTGCTCGACAGCGGCGATTTCGGCAACACTGGAAGCGCTCATATTTTCGTTGCCGACAACAATGGGCTTCTTTACTGCATTGTCAGCGGGACCACACCGGCGTTTTGCAGCAATCCCAGTGTGTCGGTTGCCGATCTCGGAAGCGGGACCCCTGGAGCGGTCTTTGCCGCTCCGATCGTCGTGTCCAGCGCCGACGGCAGTACTCCGGGCTGGGTATTTGAAGAGGCGGTGAACACCTTACAGGCCCAGACTCAGAGGACCGATGGAAAAAGCGGCAATGACTCGTCAACGACCACTGTGACCTCGGAGGCGGTATTGATGCAGGCGGACACCAATCTCGGTAATCCGCGGCGCGCGAACATGGGGACGGTTTCGGCGAATCAGACGGCCACGAACAAGGGCTCTTTTCCGCCCTTCCCGACCGTAACTGTGAATCTTCCTAACCTGCTCAGCGGCGATTTTGACAATATCTACTACAGCGGTGATTTTTCCGGGCACATGTATTTTGCCGGGGTACGCAATTCTACGAATAATGAAGCTTCTACCTTCGATGCCCAGCCGGAGCTGTGGCGGGTCACGTTCTTTACAGCCACGGGCGGAGGGAATACGGCCGGTGAACTGAATACCGCGACTGCGACGGCTATTTTTCGGTTGGCGTCTAACAATACGAACTCGCAGAGGAGCACCAGCACGCCGCTTACGGAGTTCGACAATGGAACGACTGACTTTCTGTTTGCAGGCGTTTCGAGCGCCGGAGCCCCGGCGAACTGCGGTGGCTTTGGCTGCGTAATGAACTTCATTCTTCCGGGTGATGGAACTGCTCCAACGGCAGCGAACGCGGCATTTTCGCTCGGCGCAAACGGATCCGGATCCAGCGGGATGATTATCGACGGCGACTCGACCGTACCAGGGGCATCGCAGGTTTATTTCGGTAATCTGGTAAATGGAACTGCTGTGCAGGTGTCGCAATCCTCGCTGCAATAACCGTTTCGTCTTCAAAATAAGGTAGTCTTATTTTGAAGATGACAGGTGGAAACCCAGCTGCCTCGGGGATAAACATGGGGTTCGAGGACAGGTCAGCATCAGGCTGTGAGCTGGTGGCCGAGGTGGCGCGCCGATTCGGCGAGGTCCGCTTCAGGGCCACTGGCGCGAGCATGATGCCGGCGATCTGGCCGGGCGATGTGCTCACCGTCCGGCAGTGCGGCCAGCCGGACCTGCAGCTGGGGCAGATCGTGCTCTACCGGCGGCAGGAGAAGCTGGTCGCGCACCGGATCGTGCGGATTCAGGGAGAACTGATCACCACCCGGGGAGACTCGGTGCGGCACGACGATACCCCTGTCCTGGAATCCGACCTTATCGGGCAGGTCATTTCGCTCGCTCGACGGGGCCGTAGCGTTCCCTTTCATCTATCCTTCTGGAGCCGCGCCGGCTCAGTCATTCTGCGGCGCTCGAACTTCTGTCTGCGCGCGGCCATGGTTGTGGCCCGACACTGGCAGGATTCGGAGAGCGAGGAGATTTCATGGGCGTGACAGCGCCAGACGCAGCAGCTTCGCAGGCTGTAGTCATCGGGATCGGCGGTGTTCCTATTCAGGTGCGCAGCGACAGCCCGGAGTTTCTCGAGATGCTGGAGCGCCGCTATACCGGCTTTATTGCCCCCCATGTGGCGCCGATGGTCGAGCTGGATGTCGACCTGGTAGCTCCGCGCGCGATCACCGACGAAGACGATATCCAGGTGCGGTTCAAGGCGGGGCACTGGCTGATAGAACGTGGCGATCTGCGCGCCGAGCTGGAGCCGACCTTGAGCCGGGGACGCGTTGAGCAGTCCGCGAATCCTTATTCCATTGATACCGTCCTGCGCATCATACATAGTCTGGTGCTTGCGCGCCGGGGAGGGCTGCTGGTGCATGCCGCCAGTTGCGTGCGAAACGGCAGGGCATTTCTGTTTGCAGGCGTCTCGGAGGCGGGCAAGACCACCATCTCCTCGCTGGCGCCGCCGGACGCGACCCTGCTGACCGACGAAATTTCGTATCTTCAGAGGGGCGAAAACGGCTTTATCGCGTTCGGAACGCCCTTTGCGGGGGAGTTGGCGCGGCCGGGCGAGAACATACAGGCCCCACTGGGCGCTATTTACCTACTGCAGAAGGGCCTGGAGAACGTCATCGAGCCGGTCAGAGAGAGCGATGCGGTCCGACTTTTGATGGAAAATGTGCTATTCTTTGCGAACGACTCGGAATTAGTGGACAAAGTGTTTGAATCGGTCTGCAAGCTGGTACGTCGTGTTCCCGTCCGACGCCTTACTTTTTTCCCGGACAGCCGGGTTTGGGACCTGATCGTATGAGCATTTACATCGCAAGATCAACGGCGCTGGCTGCTCGGGTCCTCGACGGCGAGACTATGATCATGTCCGCCAAGGACTCTAAACTTTTTACGCTCAACCCTATGGGTACGCTCATCTGGCAGTCCGCCGACGGGCAAACGCCGCTCGCCGAGATCGTGGAGCGGAAAATCTGCCCGCAATTTGAAATTGACAAGGAGCAAGCGCTGAGCGACGCCGAAGAATTTGTAACCAGCCTCGCCGGCCATGGAGTTCTGGTAGTGGCGGAGAGCCCCATCACGTCCGCGAAGCTGCCGCAGGGAGACGCCCGATGAGCCTGATGGCGGAGATCGGCCAGCGCGCACTTGACCGCGACGTGCCGCTCAGCGTGCAACTTGACGTGACCTATCGCTGCAATGAGCGCTGCGTCCACTGCTACCTCGATCACGACGATCATGGCGAAATGACCACCGCCGAGATCAAGGGCGTCCTTGATCAGCTGGCCGACGCGGGGGTTTTCTTCCTCACCATCAGCGGTGGCGAAGTATTCATGCGTATGGATTTCTTCGAAATCCTGGAGTACGCACGATCACTAATGTTCTGCGTCAAGATCAAGACCAATGCGTTCATGATCGGGGATAAAGAAGCGCAGCGCCTCAAGGACCTGATGATCAATGACATTCAGGTGAGCATTTACTCGCACCGGCCCGAGGTTCACGACGCTATTACGCTGCTACCCGGCTCGCTGAAAAGGTCTGTCGCTGGAATCAAACGGCTGCGCTCTCACGGAATCAGGGTGCTGATCGCCAATGTGCTGATGATGCAGAACCTCGGCGACAGCGACGGAGTGATCGCGCTGGCGAGAGAGTTGGACGCGGAATACACGATCGACCCCACGGTCACGCCGATGATGGACGGCGATCGGGAAATTCTGAAGCTGGGCCTTGGTGTTCCGCAACTGCGCGAGGTTTTTCGTAATTCCGATATGGTCGGCGACGTCGATGAGTTCTGCGCAGTATCGCCCTCGACGAGCAACGACCACCTGGAAGATTTCCCGTGCAGCGCAGGGCACACCGCATGCTACATCTCGCCTTATGGCGACCTGTATCCCTGCGTGCAGTTTCCATTGCCCAGCGGCAACGTGCGCCAGCAGAAGTTCATGGACATCTGGCGCGACTCCACCCAGTTGAACGAGGTGCGTTCCATCACGGTGGGCGACCTTCCGGTGTGCTCGGGATGCGGCCACTCCAGTTCATGCTCGCGTTGCCCCGGACTGGCCTACATGGAAGGCAACATGCGCGGACCGTCGAGCCAGGATTGCGAAAAATCCTTCGCCCGGACGGGGATTCCGTCAGCGAACATGCGCTTGAAAGCGGCGGCCCGGGAGATTCATGGGCTGGTGCAGATTTCCATGCCGGTACAGGTGCCGGTGTTGGCCTGAGCGCCTGAAGCGGTTAGCATTCAATAAAGCGAAAGTGGCGGAATTGGCAGACGCACCAGACTTAGGATCTGGCGGGGCGACCCGTGGGGGTTCAAATCCCCCCTTTCGCACCAACAACTTACATCCACATCAAGAATCATATTCCGACCGCTGTGCCCAATTTTGTGCCTACTCAAAGAAGATTGGCGCGGATAACGTTAGACGCCCCGCTTCGCACAAGTGTCACGGGCGATCCTGTCGATGCATCTACGGCTTGTAAGTCCACAGATCGTTGAGAAAAATCTGGTCCGGGTTGCTGGACTGGGCTGCGTATCCGCCGAAAAGCCAGAATTTTCCACTGCTGTCGACAAACGAAGTGGCGGCTGAACGGTTCGCTGGAGTGTTCGATGAGGCTGGCGTGCCTTCCGAACCGTAAGTTCCTGTCCCATTTACCTGGTTGGGGCCACCCATCCACGTCCATTGACCAGTGTTTGGATTGAAGCTCCAAAGATCCCCAAGGTCACCGACTACACCGGAAGCGGCATAACCCTTGCCGCCAAATAGCCAAAGGTTGCCGCTGCCATCCTTCCAGGTTTTACAACCGAAACGAGCGCCGGGGACGTTTGAAGTCGCGGCTGCACCTAATGTGCCGTAAGATCCCGTTGCGTTGACCTGATTGCTTCCAGATATCCATGTCCATTGCATTGTCGTTGGGCTGAATTCCCAAAGGTCATTTAATTGGGATCTTGCACCTTTCGAATCCCATCCAACTCCGCCAAACATCCAGAAGTTTCCACTCATGTCAGTCCAACTGCATCCAAACGACCGGGCGCCCGGCTGATTCGTGGCGGCTGAAGTCCCTTGGGTGCCATATATACCGCTTGTTCCACCGGTATTATTTCCGCCAACCCACGTCCATACTTTTGTCTTGGGATTGTATTCCCACAGGTCGGCCAAATCTGTGGTGGAGTTCGGAGTGACAAAGCCATATCCCCCAAAAACCCATAAGTTTCCATTCGCGTCAATCCAATAGGCCGAATCATCGCGACCGCCAGGCTGATTTCCCGCTGCTGGAACTCCCAGAGAACCATAGACGCCTACTGTATTGGGTGTCTGGCTCCCTCCCATCCACGTCCACATATTGGTTGTCGGAGAAAGCGTCCAAAGGTCGTTCAGGTAGCCGCCAGTCCCGCTGAGCGAAGAATTGCTGCCGCCGAATATCCACATGTTTCCGCTGGCGTCTGTCCAACTCACTTGAACACTTCGGCCGCCCGGGGTATTTTGCGCTGCTGCTACTCCCTCTGTTCCGTACACGCCAGCTGCACCGACTGCATTTGATCCGCCCACCCAAGTCCATTGACCGCTTGTCGGACTGAACTTCCAAATATCGTCAAGATTGCCCATTGCCCCGGTCGCGTCTAAACCATAGCCCCCAAAGATCCAGAGATTACCGCTGCTGTCCGTCCAGCCGGCTGTAGCGCC
Source organism: Silvibacterium sp. (assembly GCA_036273415.1). GTDB lineage: Bacteria > Acidobacteriota > Terriglobia > Terriglobales > Acidobacteriaceae > Silvibacterium. The sequence goes on from DASUHR010000010.1 coordinate 6,141, forward strand.
TCGACCGCCAGGTACATTGCCAGCGGAGGATGTGCCGAGCGTTCCGTAGACGCCGGCCTGCCCTATTCCCGAGGAAGGATAACTCGACCCATTGATCCAGGTCCATTCATTGGACGGAGTCGACGGAGGCGTAGGGGTGGTGCTGTACCAGTAGAGGTTGAATTCCCGCCACCGCATGCCGCCAGAGAAAGCGTGAGAAGAAATAGTGCTGACGCGAGAGCAGGTTTCGCCAATTGAGGGCCCCGGGCAGAAAAGCGATGTGCTTCAATCATCCCAGGTCTTAGTATAGCGAGTCCAATCTACCATTCAAAAAAAATCACGTTTGCGATGGCGAAGCATTTCAAGGCCGCCGCGAATCGAGGAGAAGAGGTTGGCGCGACCCGTGGGGTTCAAATCCCCCCTTTCGCACCAGGTTTTCTCCCGCGATTTGCTATACCCTGAAGGCACCATGAACACGACCCATTCCCAGCCTAAAATTCACCTCAGCAAATCAGCAGACTACCGGGAAACCTATGCCAACAGCGTGCAGGTGCGCGTAAGCGTCTGGGATTTCTTCCTGAACTTCGGCGTGGCCCACCAGGACGCGCCCGATCAGGTGAACGTCGAGAACAGCCACGGGGTTTACCTGAGCCCGCAGCAGGCCAAGGCGCTGTGGAACATGCTGGGGCAGAATCTTGCGCAGTACGAGCAGGCATTCGGATCAATTGCGCTGGAGCCGCAGGGCCACCCGATGCCGATGCCCACCGGTCCCATACATTAGTACGCCTGTGAGCGCATCCGCACCGCAGCGCGATGGCCATGGTACCGGCCCGACGTCGTTGCTGAGCAATCCTCGGGGATGGGTGGTCTTCCTTATTAGCTTTGGCGCTGTTTGGATCGCGCACTGGCCACTGTTGCGGCTTCCCTATTACTGGGACGAGGCGGGCTACTATATTCCGGCGGCGTTTGATTTCTTTCGCACGGGCTCGCTGATTCCCTTCTCCACATTGTCAAACGCGCATCCGCCGCTGCCTTCGATCTATCTCGCCGCCTGCTGGAAGCTCTTCGGCTTTTCTCCCTTTGTCACGCGATCAGCCATGTGCCTTGTGGCGGCGCTCGCGCTCACTGCTGTCTGGCGCATCGTGCTCATTGCGTCAGGTAGACGCGCGATTGCGGCCACGGTGGTGGCGCTTACGGCGATCTATCCGGTGTTCTTCGCGCAAAGCTCGCTGGCGCATGCCGACCTGTTCGCAGCGGCGGGCACGCTCTGGGCGCTTGCGTTTTTCGTTGACGGCCGCCGCATGTGGCCTGCGGTGCTGTGCTTTTCGCTGGCCGCGCTTTCCAAGGAGACGGCCATCATTACTCCGCTGGCGCTTGCCGCGTGGCAAGTATGGCTCGCGCTGCGAAAGCATGCGGCAAAATGCGCCCGGATTTCAGCGTTGCTTGCGTTGCCGGTGCTGCCGCTGGCGCTCTGGTACGCGTATCACTGGCGTCGCACGGGCTTCATCTTCGGTAATCCCCAGTATTTGCGCTACAACGCGACCGCGACACTTTCGCCCTTGCGAATGCTGGCTGCGCTATGGCATCGCACCAACCAGATCACGCTGCATATGAATATGTTTGTACCGGTGCTGCTGGCGCTCGCCTGCCTGTTGCTCGATCGAATTCCGGAGCGGGAGAACGCGCAACGTTCCGCAATTTTCCGCGAATGCCGAATCATTTTCTTTGTAGTAATTCTCGCAAACCTAGTCTTCTTTTCCGTCCTCGGCGGGGCCCTGCTTACCCGTTATCTGCTGCCGTTGTATCCGCTGGTCATTCTGTTGTGCGTCCACGGCTGGCGCACGCGCCTGAGGCATTGGCCGTGGTTCGCAGCGTTCTCTGGTGCGGCCTTCATTACTGCGCTCTTCGTGAATCCGCCGTACAGGTTTGCGCCCGAAGACAACCTAGCCTACAGAGACACGGTCCGGCTGCAGCAGGACGCAATTTCGCAGATCGTCACCCGCTTCCCGGATGAAACTGTGCTGACCGCGTGGCCGGCGTCCGATGAATTGACCAAACCGGAACTGGGATATGTTTCGCAGCGGGTGGGCGTGATGCCCATCGAGAATTTCTCCTTCGCACAGATTGAAGATGCTGCGCGGTCGAATCGTGCTTATACCGTAGGGCTGATCTTTTCGACGAAGTACGTTCCGGCAAGGTGGAGTCTGACGCTGGGCCGCGCAAACCAGCGTATGGACGCGCGCTTTTTCGGCTTCCACCGCGATCTGGATCCGGCGACGATCGCACGCTTGCTGGGTGGCAAGATTGCATGGCGAGAGCAGCGCAGAGGACAATGGGCCGCGGTACTTCAGTTCGACAGACCGCAGGAAGCGCGACTCGCGATTCCGTGAGCCCTCTCCTTTGGCGGCAACTATAATGCTTTCGTGCGCCTGATGCTTCAAACTCGACGGCTCGCTCTCATCCTTTTTCTGGCCGTGGTTGCCTTGGGGACAACATTTGCGCGCGCACAACAGCCGTCAGAGGAATCGGCCCCGGGCCCGCAGCCACACGGAAGATTGCTGCTGGTGCTCCCGTTTGAAAATCGCACTGGCCAGCCGAACCTCGACTGGATCGGAGAAGGCGCAGCCGACATCTTCAACCGCCGTCTGGATGCGGCGGGCTTCCTGACCATCGGACGTGGCGACCGGCTCTACGCGCTCGACCGCCTGGGGCTGCCGCTGAATTTTCAACCATCGCGCGCTACCACCATCCGCATGGCGCAGTTGCTGGACGCCGATTCGGTTGTGATCGGCTCGTATGCGCTCACTGACAACGAGCTCGAGGTGGCAGCGCAAATTCTCGACCTGCATCAACTCAGCCTGGGGCAGCCAATTCAGCAGCAGGGCAAGCTCCCAAACCTGCTCGACACGCTCAACGATCTCGCATGGAATGTGGCAAAAAAACTCGACCCGTCGTATTCCGTGGCGGAGCAGACCTTTCTCGCGGCAGATACGCAACTGCGGCCTGACGCATTTGAGAATTACATTCGCGGAATGATTGCCGAAACTCCTGCGGACCGAATCTCGCATTTGCGCGAAGCGGTTCGGCTGGACCCCGCGTTTCCGCCGGCGCGGCTGGAGTTAGGAAAGGCCCTGTTTGCAAACCAGGATTACGATGCCGCCGCAACTACATTCGGGCAGCTTCCCACGGACGATCCGAATGCGCTGGGAGCCGACTTCGATCGCGGACTCGCATTCTTCTATACCGCGAATTACTTGAAGGCTGAAGACGCGTTCGCCTTTGTCGCCGCTCAATTGCCGTTGCCCGAGGTGGTGAACAATGAGGGCGTCGCTGCCAGCCGCAGAGGTCATGATGGCTCGCCATTTTTCCAGCAGGCGATCGCCGCCGATCCCCGCGATGCCGATTACCACTTCAACATGGCGGTGGCTCTGCGCAAGAAAAACGACATTGCAGGCGCGAAGCGTGAGATTGATGCCGAACTCAAGCTGAACTCTCAGGACTCTGACGCTCAGGCGTTTGTCGCAGCACTGAAGAGTCCTGCCAGCGCCACGACGAATTCAGATGATGCGAATGCAGCCTCGGATGAAACGCTCCCGCTGGAGCGCATCAAGCGCAGCTACAACGAGACGGAGTTCCGGCAGGCCGCCTTCGAAATGGAGCAGATCCAGGCGATGCGGCTTGCTGCGATTCCCGCGAAGGAGCGGGCCGCAAAGCTCGTCAGCACCGGCGATCAGTTCCTGAATCGGGGGCTGATTCTGGAAGCCGAACGGCAGTATCAGGCCGCGCTGCAGGCCGATCCCTCGTCCGCTCTTGCGTATGCCGGCCTGGCGCAAGTGCGCGAGCACAGCGAGGACGTGAAGGCGGCGCGCGCAGAGGCTGAGCGGTCGCTGGATCTTAAGCCAAATGTCTCCGCGTATCTGGTGCTAGCGCGCGCGAACCTGGCTTCGAATCAGCTTTCCGCCGCTGCCACCGAGGTAAGCGCAGCACTGCGGCTTGAGCCGGCCAATGCAAGCGCGCGAGGTATGAAGCAGGCTGTGGAAGCACGAGGGCAGGAGGTGCGATGAGGCGAGATCGCTGCAGGTCCGTGGTGCGCGCTTCCACAGCAGGGTTGCGCGCATTTGCGCTTTGTTCTCTCCTGACCGCCGTTCTCTCCTTCGGTCAATCCCCGGGCGCGCGTGCGCAAGTGGTCCTGCTTCATCTCGACGACACAATCCAGCCGGTCAGCGAGCAGTATCTCGATCGCGGGCTGAAACAGGCGGCGCAGAGCCACGCGCAGGCGCTGCTGGTTGACCTGAATACGCCCGGCGGGCTGCTGGACACGACACGGTCAATGGTGAGCAGCATTCTTGCTTCCCCGGTCCCCGTTATCGTCTATGTCGCGCCATCCGGCAGCCGCGCGGGATCAGCGGGGTTTTTCCTGCTTGAGGCTTCGGACATCGCGGCCATGGCGCCTGGAACCAATGCCGGCGCATCGCATCCGGTGATCGAGGGCGGCAAACTCGACCCGATCATGAAGCAGAAGCTCGAGAATGACACCACGGCCTTTCTGCGCTCCTATGTCTCGCGGCGGAGCCGCAACACCAGCGCGGCACAAGACGCGGTGCTGAACTCGAAATCCTACACGGAAAACGAAGCACTGAATCTGCACCTGATCGATCTGGTCTCCCCTAATGACCGTGCGCTGCTCGATTCACTTGACGGGCGCGTGATCACGCGCTTTGACGGAAGCAAGGTCACGCTGCATACGCGAAGCGCGGCAATTATGCCGGTTGAGCCTACGCTGCGCGAGCGAATTCTGGACCGCATGATGGACCCGAATCTCGCCGTGCTGGTCCTGGTGCTTGGGGGCCTGCTCATCTATCTCGAGTTCAACTCGCCCGGCACCATCATTCCGGGCGCGCTGGGCACACTTCTGCTGCTTACCGCGCTGTTTTCGCTCAACCTGCTGCCCGTCCGGTATACCGCCGTCATGCTGCTCATCGGGGCTCTCGTCCTTCTGCTGCTTGAGGCCAAGTTCCCCAGCCATGGGGTGCTGGCAAGCACCGGAATCCTCGCCCTCATCTTCGGCACGCTCACGCTTGTGGACGGGCCAATTCCGGAACTGCGCGTTCGCGTTACCACGGCGCTTGCTTGCGGCATCGCTTTCGGGCTGATTACGGTGCTGCTGGTGCGCATCGCCGTACGCGCACGCCACAACAAAGTCATGACCGGACCGCAGGCGCTGCTTGGCTCGGTCGGAATCGCTCAGCAGCCGCTCGCGCCTCGAGGGCAAATTCTGGTTCATGGCGAGTTGTGGCAGGCCGAGTCTGACGCGCCGGTTGGCCCAGGCGATGCCGTGCGCGTGAGCGCAGTGCGCGGCCTCACTCTATTGGTGGAGCGGGTTCCAGTCGTCCACGGCCCGCTGGAATAGCGCAAAAACAAGGCTCCCATGCGGTACAATCACTTGCGGGTGAGACCGCATGGAAAACGTTCCGGTACTGATCGTTGTCGCCGTAATTGTTCTTTATCTGCTCAATTCCATCAAGATTTTGCGCGAATATGAGCGCGGCGTCGTTTTCCGGTTGGGACGCGTCCTGCCGCAGCCGAAGGGCCCCGGAATCATCCTGATTTTCAGGCCGGTCGATCAGATGGTGCGGATCTCGCTCCGACAGGAAGTTTTGGAAGTGCCGCCGCAGGACGTCATCACCCGCGACAATGTCACCATCAAGGTAAACGCTGTGATTACGCTGCGGGTCCTCGATCCTGCCCGCGCCGTAATTGAAGTTTCAAATTACGTCTACCAGACCTCACAATTTGCGCAGACCACGTTGCGCTCGGTCCTGGGTGAAGTCGAGCTTGATGGGCTGCTGTCTCATCGCGACGCATTGAACCAACGCATCCAGACCATCATCGACCTGCGCACGGAGCCGTGGGGCGTAAAGGTCGTAAGCGTGGAAGTAAAGCAGGTGGACCTGCCTGAGTCGATGTTGCGCGCGATGGCCAAACAGGCCGAGGCCGAGCGCGAAAAGCGATCCAAGATCATCAATGCCGAGGGTGAATTCGCGGCGGCCCAACGGCTCGTTGAAGCAGGCAACCTGCTCGCCCAGCAGCCGCTCACGATGCAACTGCGCTACTTGCAAACCCTGACCGATATCGGCACCGAGAAAAATACTACCGTGGTTTTTCCGTTGCCGGTGGAACTCATTTCCTTGGTGGGCAAATTTGTGACGAAGAACGAATTCCCTGCGAACGCTGCACCAACACCGAGACCGGAATGAAGACTTACGTAGAAGCCGAAGAGAAGACGCATTCAGACACTGAGTTGACCCTGGGGACTAACTCGATCCTGGGAATATTTTTCGGGCTGGCGCTGATCTGTGGAGTGTTTTTCGGATTCGGCTATTCGCTGGGGCGGGGAAATACCAGAACCGTGGCTTCTGCCCGAACTGTTCTGCCGTCGCCGGAAAGCGAAGTGTCGCCTCCGGAAAAGACCTTCGTCGATGAATCCTCCTCTTCCGCGTCCGACGCCTCCCCCGTTACGACCAGCTCCGCAAGCAAGCCGTCAGGAGCTATAGCGACGGCAGAGCCCGCTCAGGCCGCACCCGTTCTGTCGTCCGCCGCAGGAGAGCCCTCCGACGGTTCCAATGCAGTCATTCCGGCCACCGCAGCGAGAACCGCTCCCGCGTCCTCATCGGGTTCATCCACCGGACCATCCGCCGCGATCATGGTTCAGATAGCCGCCGTTTCCCGTCAAGAGGACGCCAATGTGCTGGTCTCCGCGCTCGGCAAGCGCGGCTATACTGCCTCAATCCGCAGCGCCGCGGACAATCTGCTTCACGTGCAGGTCGGGCCGTTCGCCACGCGTGATGCCGCCATGGCTATGCGCACCAAGCTTCTCAATGATGGATATAACGCCATCCTGAAGTAGCTCTGCAACCGCCCGGGCCACAGTACACGCAGCACAACTATAGTTATTTTCCGGCCATCTAAATAGTGATTTGAAGCCTGATTCATGAACGAAGACCCTCAATCTGGCTCTCACAATGCATGGGGCGACCGCATTCGCGCGCTCCGCAATGTGCCGCCGGTACTGCGAATTCTCTGGGAGTCCGGGCCAGCCGTTGTCAGCTGGGGGCTGATTCTGCGCGCCCTTGTGGCGTTCATGCCATGGGCCATCGCCGATGTTGCTGCATGGATTCTGGGCGGCGTCGCCAGCGTCTATGACCATCGCGGACTGCCGACCCATTTCTGGTGGGTGGTGGCGCTTGAGGTCGCGCTCGCCGTGGTCACCGGCGCGCTCACCCGCTTCGTCGATTATTTTGACAACCTGCTTGCTGACCGCTACACGCACCACGTCAGCATTCGCGTGATGCGACAGGCGGCGCAGCTCGACCTTACCACGTACGAAGATCCGCTCTACTACGATCGCCTGGAACGCGCGCGCGTGCAGGCGACTGATCGCCTGGCGATGATTCAACAAATGGGGCGGCTGTTCCAGCAGGTCATCACTACGTTGATTTTTACGGCGACGCTGGTCTACTACTCGCCGTGGCTCCTGCTGCTTCTCGGGATGGGCGTGCTGCCCTCGTTCTTCGGCGAGACTCACTTCGCGTTCCTCGGTTACGCCAAGAACTTCAGCCAGACTCCGGCAAAGCGGCAAATGGACTACCTGCGCCAGGTCGGTGGAAGCAAAGAGGCTGCCAAAGAACTCAAGCTCTTCAACCTCAGCCACTACTTCACCGAGCGCTTTTCGCGGCTGTCGCAGCAAATCTACGACGAGAACGTCGCGCTCTCGCGCAAGAAGCTTATCTGGGGCGGCCTGCTCTCCATTACCGGAACGCTGGGCTATTACGGATCCTACGCGTGGGTGATCTGGCGGGCAGTCCACGGCGCGTACGACCTGAAAACCTACGCCTTCATCACCGCCGCCATCGTGCAGGCGCAGTCCAATCTGCAACAGGTCTTTTCGACGGCCAGCGGAATCGCCGATCAGGCGCTCTTCCTCACCGATCTCATCGCGTTCTTTGAGATGAGGCCGACGGTACAGTCGAAACCAAATGCGCTGCCCGCTCCGCGGCCCATTCAGCGCGGATTCGAATTCCGCAATGTCTCCTTTGCCTATCCCGGAACCGATCGCCGAGTGCTGAAGAATTTCGACTTCACGCTTCACACCGGCGAGCGCATTGCGCTCATCGGCGAAAACGGCCAGGGCAAGACAACCATCGTAAAGCTCATCACGCGACTATACGATCCAACTGAAGGCCAGATTCTTCTCGACGGCGTCGACCTTCGCGAATATGACCTTGAGGATCTGCATCAGGAGATCGGCGTCATCTTTCAGGATTTCATGCGGTATGAAATGACCGCCCGCGAGAACATCGCCATCGGGCGGGTCGAGCTTCCGCACAGTGAAGAGGAGATCGAGAGCGCCGCGCACAAAAGCCTGGCCTTGGGAGTAATTGAAAAAATGCCCGCCCGATATGAGCAGATGCTGGGCCGCCGCTTTGAAGGCGGGGTGGATCTCTCTGGCGGCGAATGGCAGAAGATCGCGCTGGCCAGGGCTTACCTGCGCGACGCTCAACTATTGGTGCTCGACGAGCCAACCGCCGCGCTCGACGCCAGGAGCGAGCTCGAAGTTTTCCAGCGATTCGCTGAGCTTACCGAGGGGAAGATGGCGCTGCTCATTTCGCACCGATTCTCCACCGTGCGCATGGCTGACCGCATTGTTGTCCTTGAGGCGGGGCGCCTCGTCGAACAGGGCACGCATCAGCAACTCATCGCGCTGGGCGGCCGCTATGCTGAAATGTTTGAGATGCAGGCCGCGAGCTACCGTTGATGGAGAGCGTGTGACGTTCCAGGTCCCCGAGATAGATCAGCCGATCCTCGACGCGGCGAGTATTCGCGTGGACGAACTGCGCGCGCACGCGAGGACCGCTTCTGCCGAATGGAACATCGTGAGCCGCCCGCATGGCGCACTTCCCTTCCTCCACGCGATCGACCGAGCCAGGACGAAACTCGACGCATTGAACGAGCACCTGAAGCAGCTGGCGCCGGACAGCCCGAGACCGCTGCTGGAGATTCGCGAGAACCCGCGCCTGCTCCGCTCCGCCATCAGCGAGATTTCTACAATGCGTCGGAAGATAAGCAACCTTCCGCGCCTTGGGGACGAGCCAAGAGACGCATCCCTGGCCCGCGCCTACTTTGACGCGGCACACTCCGTGTGGAACGGCTCGGCCCTGCGCATCTATGTTGAAACCGCTCAGCGAAGCGACGCTCTGGAGCTGAAAGAGCTGTGGGCGCTGCCGTCGTTTCTCAAATTCGAGCTACTCGAACTAATCCTCACTCAGGCAGACGCGATGCTGCACGCACCCGGCTCTGCGAAGGCATCGCCGCCGGAGCTGCTCAGCGTGCGCCTCAAGAGCCTTCGTGAGCTTGGCCATGCCGATTGGCTTTCGCTTATGGAGCCGCTTGTGGTCTTCGACGACCTCCTGCAGCAAGACCCCGCACGCGCCTATCCGCGCATGGATTTTGACAGCCGCGAACACTATCGCAAGCGCATTGCGGAGATCGCGTGCCACTCCGATTGCTCCGAAACGCAAGTGGCCTCCGTCGCGCTCGAGCTCGCAAAGGAGGCGCAGCATAAGACCATCGACGATCCGCGACTCTATCTCCGCCGCGCTCACGTCGGCTATTACCTCATCGACGATGGTTTCTCTTCTTTGGCCGCGCGTATTGGATATCGACCCCGGTTCATTGACCGCATGCGCGCGTTCGTGCGCCGCAATGCTGACGACTTTTACATCGCGGGAAGCGAGATTCTCTCTGTCCTGCTCATCGCAGCGATTCTCGTCCCGCTCATTCCGAATTACTCGATTTTCGGCGGTCTCACCTTCGCGTTCATTCTTCTGCTGCTCCCCGCGACACAGGCGGCAGTCGACTTCGTCAACAATACCGTGACTGCGCTCTTCAAGGCACATCCGCTGCCCAAGCTCGATTTCAGCAAGAGCATTCCCGCCGATTACACAACGTTGGTCGCCGTACCGACATTATTGATGAATGAAATGCAGGTCCGGGAGCTGGTCGCCGAGCTTGAGGTTCGCTTCCTCGCAAACCCCGATCCGAATCTCCATTTTGCGCTTCTTACCGATCTGCCCGACTCCGTATCGCGCCCACGCGAAAATGACACCGATCCGCTGGTTGATCTTGCCGTGCAACTGATCACCGATCTCAACATTCGCTATCCACCATCGACGAAGCACGGCTCCTTCTTTCTGCTGCATCGTCACCGCGTCTTCAACGCTCGGCAGGGCGTGTGGATGGGCTGGGAACGTAAGCGCGGCAAGCTGCTCGACCTCAATAAATATCTTCGTGGAGAATTCGATGCATTTCCGGTGAAGACCGGGAATCTGACTACTCTCTCTCACGTTCAGTACATCATCACGCTCGACTCAGACACTCAGCTACCGCGTGGCACAGCCGCAGCGATGGTAGGCGCGATTGCGCATCCACTCAATCGCGCCATTATTGATCCGGAACGCCGCATCGTAACGGCGGGCTATGGAATTTTGCAACCGCGAATCGGTGTCAGCGTGCAGTCGGCGTCGCTCTCGCGTCTGGCGGCCCTGTATTCAGGAGACACCGGATTCGACATCTACACGCGCGCGGTCTCCGACGTTTACCAGGACCTCTATGGTGAAGGCAGCTTTACCGGCAAGGGAATCTATGAAGTCCACGCGCTGCATTCGGTGCTCGATCGGCGTTTTCCGCGCAACGCGCTTCTCAGTCACGATCTGATCGAAGGCGCCTACGCGCGCGCTGGATTGGTAACGGACGTAGAGCTCATCGACGATTACCCTTCGCATTACAGCGCCTACACCCGGCGGCAGCATCGCTGGGTGCGCGGCGACTGGCAGATTGCGCAATGGCTCTTCGCAAAAGTCCCGGATGAGTCGGGGCGCTTTGTGCGCAATCCAATCTCCACCATCTCCCGCTGGAAGATCTTCGATAACCTGCGCCGCTCGCTCGTCGATCCTTTTACGCTTATTCTGCTCGTTGCCGGCTGGCTTGGGCTTCCCGGAGGTGCGCTCTACTGGACCGCTGTCACTCTCTTGCTGCTGCTCGCGCCTACCTTTGTTCAGTTAGTCTTTGGCCTCGGGCGCGCCATTTTCAGTGAGCAACAAGGCGGCATTTCCGAGGCCATCAACGGATTCCGCCAGGCCATATTCCTGACGGTGCTAAAGCTTGCATTCCTGCCGCATCAGACGATGTTTTCGTTTGATGCGATCGTGCGCTCTCTGGTCCGCCGCTTTGTAACAGGCCAGCGCCTGCTGGAATGGGAGACGGCGGCAGAAGCTGAATCTTCCAGGGCGAAGACTACTCCTGTCGATCGCTACCTCGCCGCTACCTCCGCCTTTGCGCTCGCGATCGCGTTCGCAATTGCCGCCACCCACCCGCGCGCCCTTTTTGTGGCCGCGCCCATTCTCATTCTGTGGGGATTCACGAACGGGATCATCCTTTGGCTCAATCGCCCACCGCGGGAAGAGAAGCAGCGCCTGGATGCGCGCGAAGAAATCTTTCTGCGTCATCACGCGCTGCGGATATGGCGGTTCTTTCACGAGTTTGGGGGCGCGCGGCATAATTTTCTCATTCCCGACAATGTGGAGGAACGGGACCTGTTCGAAGCCGCACGCGTATCGCCCACCAACTTCGGTCTTCTGCTCAATTCGCGTCAAGCCGCGGTGAAGTTCGGATTTCTTACTGTTCCGGAGTTCTGCGACCTTACGCGGCAGAGCTTCGCAACCATGGATCGCCTGCCGAAATTTCGCGGGCACCTTTTCAATTGGTATGACACGCATACCCTTCAGCCGCTGCTGCCCGCGACTGTTTCGTCGGTCGACAGCGGGAATCTTTCGGCATCGCTTTATACGCTTCATACGGGTGCGGGGTCGCTCCTGAGCGAACCGCTGCTTTCGGCGGCGCTGTTTCGTGGACTCGAAACGCACTGGCAACTGCTCGCGTCGCAAAGTGATGTCTCCCCAAAGATCAAAACGCGTCCGATGCCCTCGCCGAGTGCCAGTCTGCATGATTGGTGTTCATGGGTATTTGCCGTGGCTGAACTCGAGGCGTTCACAGGCACGCCGGATTACACAAATCCTTCCCACGATGAAACCGCTTGGTGGCTCCACGAAACAAAGACGCGTCTACGCGCGATCACATCGCTCATCGAGGATTACCTGCCCTGGCTCTCTTCCGAGTTCGAGCCTTTGCTGGGCATTCAGCCGCTCGGCTTGCGCAGCGATCATCTTCCTCCACTCTCCGACTGCCCAGCACTCGTTGGGCAGCTTCAGGAGCGGCTCTCCCATGCTGCTTCGAGTGACTCCGGAAGCCAGCGCGCCCTGATTGAAAAGCTTCGTACCGCGCTAGCCGCCGCGCACGATCGCCTCAGAGCTCTCGTCATGGACGTTCGAGCGGTCTCTCTCGAGGCGGTGCTCAACGCGGAAGCGATGGAATTTGGCTTTCTCGTCCAGAAGGGTCGCCAGCTTCTCTCAATAGGTTTCGAAGTCGCCTCAGGCAAGCTCCACGACGCCAGCTATGACATGCTGGCTTCCGAGGCGCGCATCGCAACCTTCATCGCGGTTTCGCGCGGAGAGCTTTCGCAACAGGGCTGGTTCAAGATGGCGCGCACGCATACTTCGGCATTCGGCTGCTACATTCTACTGTCGTGGACGGGAACGATGTTCGAGTACCTGATGCCATCGCTGTGGATGAGGAGCTACCCCGACACGCTGATCGCGCGCTCGATTTCGTCCGCTGTCGAAATTCAGCGCCGCTTTGCGAAATCGCTGGGCATTCCCTGGGGCATTTCCGAGTCCGGCTACGGAAAGATAGATGATGCGGGCCATTACAGCTATCAGGCTTTCGGCATCCCGCAAATCGCTGTCAAATGGGACGCAGTCGCCGGCCCGGTCATTTCTCCCTACTCCACATTTCTCGCTCTCGGCGCCGATCCCGACAACGCGCTCCACAATCTTCACCGCATGGATAACGCAGGCTGGTGCGGAGCTTACGGCATGTATGAGGCGGCCGATTATTCAGAATCCGCTAAGAATCCGGCGCTCGTTCGTGAATGGATGGCCCACCATCAGGGCATGGCTATCCTCGCCATCCTCAATCTGATTGAGAAAAACATCGTGCAGGAATGGTTCCACGGAAACCGGATATTCCAGGCGAACGAACTGCTGCTGCATGAAAAGCCTATCCGGGTCGCCGCGCTGAAAGCGGAGCAGAAGCAAAGCGCGGCCTAATCAGACGACAAAATACTTCGCCTGGGGATGATGAATAACGAGTGCATTGGTGCTCTGCTCCGGCTCGAGGTGAAAGCCCTCGGTAAGCCGCACGCCGATATTCTTCTCGGGTTCCAGCAATTCAAAGATCTTTGTCTGGTCTTCAAGATTGGGGCATGCGGGATAGCCGAAGGAATAGCGCGACCCGCGATACTTTTGATGAAACAGATCGCTGGTGCGCTCGGCATCCTCGGTGCCGATGCCCAGATCCTGCCGCATGTTCTTATGTACCAGCTCCGCAAGAGCCTCGGCCGTCTCCACGCTCAGACCATGAACATATAAGTAACGAGTAAAGTCTCCCGCCTCAAAAAGCTTCTTCGTCTCTTCACTCGCGCGATGCCCAATGGTCACGACCGAAAACCCGATTACGTCCATTTTTCCGGAGCTCTTCGGCAGCACAAAGTCCGCTATCGAAAGCTTGCGCCCCTCGCGCTGCCGTGGAAACCCAATTCGGAGCCGCTCTTTTCCGGGCTCCTCCGCCGAATACACCACAACATCGTTCCCATCCGACTGCGCCGGAAAATATCCATACACTGTCTGGGGGTGGAACCACCCCTTCGCCTTGATTTCGGCCTTCAATTCTTCCAGCACAGGCCGGTACTTCTCTTCCACAAGCCGCACGTAATCCGTTGCCGATGCGGTCTTCAACTGCCACTGATTCTTGAACAGCGCCGTTTCATTGATGAAGGAAAACACTTCATCGAGATCGAAGTCCTTCTTCACGCGAACTCCGAAGAAGGGCGGCTTGGGAATATCGGGCGGAGGCTGGACCCATGCCGACCGCTCGGTCGAGACGGGCGCCTGCGCAGCTTCCGGCTCCGCCGAAGCCGGACGCGCAAACACCTTCACCGTCCGTCCCTCTTCCATACGCTCGCTGCGCGTCGGCCCTTCCGCAGTCGTGAGGTCGCTCATCACGTGCAGGCCAGCAAACGCATCCTCGGCATAAAATACGGCAGACGAATACTCTTTGCGCAGATCGTTCTCCACGTACTTGCGCGTGAGCGCGGCTCCGCCGCAAATTACAGGCGTCTCCAGATTTAGGCGCTGCAGATCCTGAATCACATATTTCATCTCAAGCGTGGACTTCACGAGCAGCCCGCTCAGCCCAATCGCGTCGGCCTTATGCTCTTGCGCCGCTTTGATGATCACGTCCGCCGGCTGCTTGATGCCAAGGTTCACAACCTTGTAGCCATTGTTGGACAGGATGATGTCAACAAGATTCTTGCCGATGTCGTGCACGTCGCCCTTTACTGTCGCCAGCACAATCGTGCCCTTCTGCGTGCCCTCCGCCTTCTCCATCTTCGGCTCCAGATATCTGACAGCCGCCTTCATCACGGCAGCGGAATCCAGCACCGAAGGAAGTTGCATCTTGCGCGCGCCGAAGAGCTCGCCCACGGTCTTCATCCCATCCAGCAGCACCGTGTTGATCAAATCGAGCGGTGTGTACGTCTCCAACGCTAGATCGATCACCTGTTCCAGCGTTTGCTTCGCGGCTCCCTGGCCGATCGTCCGCTCGCCGCGAATAATCAGCTGCTTCAGCTTATCTTCGGTCGACAGTGACTCGAGCGCCGTCTCATCCTGAGCGACAGCGTTCTTATCGACGCCGCTGAAGAACGCCATGTACTCCTGCAGCGCGTCGATCCCTGATCCATTCTTCCCGGACGTGTCCTGGAAAATCAGCTTGCGCGCCAGTTCTACTTCACGTTCAGGAATCTTGTAGAGAGGATAAATTTTTGAGTAGTTGATGATTGCCGCATCGAGGCCGCGGTCCACAGCCTCTTTCAAAAACACACTGTTCAGCACACGACGCGCATACGCATTCAGACCAAAGCTGATATTGCTTACGCCCAGAATCGTTTTGGCCTCTGGCAACTCCTGCTTGATCAGCCGAACCGCCTCCAGCGTCTCGACTCCGGCGCTGCGATACTCCTCCTGGCCGGTCGAAATAGGCAGGGTCAGCGGATCGAAAATAATATCGCGCCCGCGAATCCCGTACTTCTCTGTCGCCAGCGCGTAAATTCGTTTTGCAATCGCCAACTTTTTCTGCGCCGTCAGCGCCATGCCATCTTCGTCGATGGTCAGCGCAATCACTGCCGCCCCATACCGCTTCGCCATCGGTAGTACCTTGCTGGTGCGCTTTTCGCCATCCTCAAGATTGATGGAGTTGATGATCGGCTTGCCGGGAATGCGTTTTAATGCCTCCTCGACCACGTCGGCTTCTGTCGAGTCGACAAGTATCGGTGCGGGTACGCGCGTCGCAATCTTCTCCAGCACCGCGTTCATGTAACCCTTTTCGTCTTCGCCCACAATTGCGCAGCACAGGTCGAGCATTTGCGAGCCTTCCGCCGCCAGTTTTTTTGCCAGGGCCAGAATGCCGTCGTAGTCGCCCCCACGCACCATGTTGCGGAAGTTCTCCACGCGCGTCGTCGTGTTCATCTCTTCCGCGACCACGACCGGCTGTCCATCAATCTCCAGCGGAACCACGCTGAATGCGCTCGCCGCCATGCTCTGCGGCCTTACATCGCGCTTCGCAGGCTTCGCATCCTTCACCGCCTCGACCACAGCCTTCAAGTGCTCGGGGGTCGTGCCGCAGCAGCCACCGACCACCTGCACCCCGTATTCCGTTACAAAGCGTCTGTGATATGCGGCCAATTCCTGCGGCGTCAGCTTGTAGACCGCGCGTCCGCCCTCGTTCTGCGGCAGCCCCGCATTGGGCAGCACGCTGATCGGCTGAGTCGAATTCTGGCACAAGAACCGCACTGCGTCGTTCATCTCCGCCGGACCGGTCGCGCAGTTCAGTCCAACGATGTCCGGCATGAAGCATTCAATCGCCGCAAGCGCCGCGCCAATCTCCGTGCCGAGCAGCATTGTTCCCGTCGCTTCGAGCGTTACCTGCATCTGGATGGGAAGGCGTTTGCCAGCCTTGTGTAGAGCGTCCTGGCACGCAGCCAGCGCGATCTTCGCCTGCAACAAGTCCTGACTGGTCTCGATCAGCAGAATATCTACGCCGCCTTCAATGAGCGCTTCGGCCTGTTCCACATAATGAGCGGCCATCGCATCGTAGCTGATGTGCCCCAGCGACGGCAGTTTCGTCGTCGGCCCAATCGATCCGGCAACAAAACGAGGTCTCTCCGACGTGGAAAATTCCCGCGCCACCTCTCTCGCCAGCTTCGCCGCGGCTATGTTCAGCTCGCGGGTGCGGTCTTCCAGCTCATACTCGGCCAACACAATGCGTGTAGAGCCGAAACTGTTGGTCTCAACCACGTCGCAGCCCGCCTCAAAAAAGCTCGCGTGAATGCTGCGAATAATATCCGGACGGCTGAGCACCAGCAGCTCGTTGCAGCCTTCTTTGCCCCAATAGTCATCGACTGTGGGCGCATGCACCTGGATGTTGGTGCCCATTGCACCGTCGTAAACGGCCACGCGATCGCGCAGAATCTCAAGAAAGTCAGACATAGATATCGGTGTAAAGAGCGGTGCAAAACTTTGCCGCACGGCTCTCCTTCATGCTACTTGAATGAAACCGCGGAACCACGCCCCGCCGCATGGAAGTGCGCCATTTCGCGATTGAATGAAGCGTTGGCCGCTCGAACAGCAGCCTACTTAATCGAATCGGAGTGCGCCGCCAGCTCGCCCGGCATCCCGATGTCCGGCACCAGCATGTCTTCCTTGCGCATCACCAGGTTAGTCGCGTTCAGGCTCGCCAGCTCAAAACCGTGCCCGTGGGTGATCGCGTCCGTCGGACACGCCTCCACGCAATATCCGCAGAAAATGCAGCGGTTGTAGTCGATGTTGTAGACCTTGGCGTAGCGCTCCGAACTCGAAATGCGCTTCTCCGCCGTATTCTCGTCCGCCTCGATGTAAATGCAGTTCGAAGGACATGCCGCGGCGCACAGAAAACACGCCACGCATTTTTCCAGGCCATTTTCGTCGCGCTGCAAAACGTGGGCGCCACGGAACCGCTCCTGCAGCACCGCTCCGCGAGTGGGCCCCGGTCCGTCAGGATAATTCTCAACTTCTGTCGGCTGAAACATCTCCCGGAACGTAATGCTCATGCCCTTGCTGATGGCCGCGATGTTGCGAACGATCGACATACTTCCAGTATACAAATCCCAGCGCGCGGCCCCGAACCAGGCTTTTTGCCAGGCCGCGTCCGCGCTTTTTTTGAAAGGAGACTTCGTGCGGGCTCGTTACCGACTAAGGCTTGGCCTTCGCATCCGGGGCGATTTTCGCAGCTGGGACGATTCCCTGCCCTTCGAGCACCGCATAGAACTTGTCTGCGTCGAGGTTTCTTATGGTGTCCACATGGCCTGAGGGCCAGTGGATCTCCAGGCTTTCTATTTTCGTCGCTGACCCGAGTCCGAAATGCACGCGTAGATCATTCTGTGACAAATAGCTTCCGCCCGAATGGATTTCATCTGTCTGTGTCATGCCGCCAGCAACCAGCTTGAGTCGCGCGCCGATCGCCATCCGATTGCTCTTTGTTCCAGCCAGCTCGAAGCTGACCCAGTGTCGTCCAGAGATACCTTCATTCTTCAACACCATTGGATGACCGTCGAGATCTCCGATGACGGCATCCATCTGGCCGTTATTGAACAAATCGCCGACCGCCAGACCCCGCGATGCGCGCGGCTCTATAATTGCGGGCCCTGCCTGGTTGCTTGCGTCGCAGAAGGTCCCGTTTTTCTGGTTCATGCTCAGCACCTTGGGCTCCCGGTAGCGCGCGCCCGACGGCAGCTGATCGACCTGGGGGTAGACGTGGCCATCCACAGTAAGGAGATCGGCCCAACCATCGTTGTCGAAGTCAGCGAAGGCTGTGCCCCACTTGACGTAGGACAGCGACGGCAGCGCAAGCCCCGCTGGATACGAGTTCTCGGTGAAGTTCCAATCGCCGTCATTGTGGTAGAGCAGATCGTTCTCATCGGCGAAGTTGGTAACGTAGAGCGAAGGGCGCCCGGAGTGGTCATAATCGGCAATGGCGATGCCCATAGAAGCCTGCTCGGTCCCGTCTTCGCTAACAGCCGTGCCTGATTGAAGGCCGATGTCTTTGAATGTGCCGTTGCCCATGTTCTTGTACAGGTACTTCGGCGTGGAATCGTTGGCAACGTAAATGTCCGGCCGTCCGGTGTTGTTGAAGTCGGCAAAGATCACGCTCATGCCGTAATAGCCGTTCGGATCGTCTACGCCAGCCTTCTTTGATACATCGGTGAAGGTGCCGTCGCCGTTGTTATGAAAGAGCGAGTCGCCGGCCCCGCGCAGCCCTCGGGGACCGCACTGAACATTGATCCCGCGGAATTTGCAGTTAGGCGCGCTGCCGAAACCGGGCATGTCATTGAGGTGGAAGTCAACGTAATTGGTGACCATCAGGTCCAGATAGCCGTCCCCGTCGTAGTCCCCGAACGCGGCACCCGTGGACCAGCGGGTGTCGTTCACGTGAGCCTTTTCCGTCACGTCGGTAAAGGTCCCATCGCCATTGTTGCGGTACAGGAGGTTTCCGCCCAGACAGGTGAGGTAAAGGTCGGGCCAGCCATCATTGTTGTAATCGCCCACCGCCCCGCCCATGGTGAAGCAAGGCTTGTTCAGGCCGGACTTGGAAGTAACGTCAGTAAAGGTTCCATCATGATTGTTGCGGTAGAGCGAACCGAGTGTTTTGGAGCCGCCCAGATTTTTGGGGTCGGCGACCGCCTGTCCCACTGTTGGGGCGTTGGTGAAGTATATGTCCGGCCAGCCGTCGCGATTGTAGTCAATTAAAATCACCCCCCCGCTCATCGATTCGACGATGTATTTCTTAGAAGGATCGGAGGTATGAGTGAATGTGATTCCAAGCTGCCTGGTGACATCCAGGAGCTGCGGAATGGGCCGCGCGCTGCACGTCACGGCTTTGGCACCCGGCGGCGGAGGGGTTGGAGGCGGATGGCCCTCTTGCGCCTGCAGAACACTGGCGCACATCGCGGAAACGGCAACGGAGTGGAAAAATCGGCTGAATGTCAACATTATTGTTTTTGTTGGAGCTGCTGGTCGATCTCAGTCGTCGCTGCGGCGCGCGACTTGGCCTTAAGCTGCTTGTAAAGCGCAAGTTCCCGATCGGCGTCGGATGTCCGCGAAAGCCGCCGGTACGCGGCTTGGAGCTGGTAATGAACGTAATCCTTGTCCGGACTCAGCCGCGCCGCAATTTCAAGATGCGGTAGGGCCTCCTGCACTCTGCCCTGCTCCATTAACAACTTGCCAATCTGATATTGCGCGTCGGAATGGTCGGGATCTTTCGCGATTACTTGCTCAAACAGCTTCATCGCATCGTCCTTTTTCGATTCCTCAATATCGACAAATCCGAGGTTGAACATCGTATCTGCATCGCCCGGCGTGCTTGCCAATTGTCTATCCAGCTCACCGCGGGCATCGCTCCACTTTCCCGCGCGAATGTCCGTCAGCGCGACATCATAGTAGAGTTTTGGAAACGATGGGTCGGATGCCTGGATATGATGGAATGTCTGAACAGAGCGGTCATAGTCCCCGATGTCAGCCCAGAGCTGCCCAACCAGCAGCAGCGCCTCGTTCGAAAGCGTTCCACTTTGGTAAATCGCCAGCACCTGCGATGCGTCCTTAAGATCACCAGCCTTCGTTAGCGAATAGGCCCATGCATAGCCCACTTCAGAATCGTGAATCCCAGCATCACCAAGAGGATAGAAGGTCGTCGCGGCATCCCCATACCGCTGTGTCTGGAAATAGGCCATGCCCAACATCGCGCGCAAATTCATCGCGTTGGGGTTTTGCTTCACTGTTTCAGAAAGGGCGTGTATGGCTTCGGAATAATCGCCAGCGCGAAACGCAGCCTGTCCCAGATTTTTCTCCAGATCGGGAATGTCGCGATCCCACTGTTCCGCGGTCTCATAGTGGGTCAGAGCAGCGGAGTAATCGTGCCTTATGGCCTCTGCAGTGGCCAGATCGCTGTAGCTCTGTCCAAGAATCGGCCGCAGCATATCTTCCTCTTTTTTTGCCGTAGCGCGTTCGGCAGCGTTAAGGTTCGAACCTGCACTTGTCGAAATATCGAGGCGAGCAGTGGTGTAGGCACCCGATTCCGATATTGGAGCTGCCTGATTCTCCTGCTGCTTTGACAGCGGCATCACGGCCGCCAAATCGCTCGTATTTCCGCCCTCGGATATAAGCAACGAAGTGGTGCGTTGCTGGCTATCCGCCATCACTTTATTTTCCAAGTCGCGGGCTTTTGCAACATAGACTTCGCTCTCCTGCTCGCGGCCTTCGCGAGCAAGAATCCGGCCGAGATCGACATACGCTCTGCGAATCTGGTAGTTGGTGCGAGCTTCATCCGTGCCGGTAAGCTCGATCGCTTTGCGCAGAAACACCTCCGCAGATCTTTGATCTCCTTGGGCAAACGCGTCAAGCCCCATGTACAAAAATGGATCTGGCCATTCGGAATTCAATGCGGCGGCAGTCTTCAGATACTTATCCGCAACCGAATATTCGCGCCGGCTGGAGGCGAGAAGCCCGAGCATATAGTTGCCCAAGTAGTCTTGAGGGTGGTACTGGACCTCTTTCTCGAGTTCCGCCTGGACCTCCGGAGTCCAATTCCATTCATTCAGCGAAAGATATGCCAGGCCCAGAAAATAGTGGGCGTGAGGTGTGGACGTATCCAGCTCAATTGCGCGTTTGAACTCCCGAACTGCCTCCGGCATCATATTGGCGTCTCGATACGCGCGTCCCATCAGAACATGGAGTGAGCCGCTATCTCCCGCCATCTCTTTCATCTGTGCGAAAACCGCGTTCGCTCGCTGTCTCCCTTCAGCAGTATTGGTCGACAGCCAACAGATGGCTAGCGAATACAGGTTTTCAATCTTAGGCTGAAGACGCGCAGCGTGCGACAAAGCGTCAGCTGCTTTTGTGTACTCCTGTTTGTGGCTGTAAGCGCTTCCGAGGGCAAGATAAGCGTCAGGATTCTGAGGGTCAGCCTTAATTGCCTGCTGTGCCTCCAACACAGCATCATCAATGTGACCGGCCATAAGGCTGCTTCTAGCCAGTTCCGCGTATACAGCGGGGAAACTCTCAAATTGCAAAGAGGCACGATAAAGCGCTGCGGATTGGCCAGGCGCGGACTCCAGAAGCCGAAGTCTTCCCATTTCGCGCAGAGCGGCTGCGATCAGTTTTCTATTCGCTTGTGCAATGCCATCTGGATTACCCGAATCCCGAATCTTTTCCGAGACAAGGATTCTATGAGTTAGCTCCTGCTGAGTCGCGTCCGCATGCGATTCAGCAGCTTTCGATGGCAACTGAGATGATTGTGCAGACTGAGAACACAGTCCGGCAAAAGAGACAACAAGTATGCTTGCCGCAACAGCAGCTTTGGCGGGTAAACGACAGCGCATGCTCAAAAAACCTTCAATTGTTTGGACTGGTGATTCACGAGGAAGGAAGACCCTGACTCTAGAAAGAGTAAGCGGCGGAACTTGAATTATCAAGTCCGCCGCTTAGGTTAACAGCTTCGGTCTATGCGATTAGAACGAAACCCTTAGCGTATATTGCAATTGCCGTCCCAAAGCTACTGAACCGGCTTGGCCGAAGCCATTCGCGGCAGTAGGATCGTTCGGGCTTGTAATCACGTTGTTACTGGGACTGCAAGGTGAGCTCTGATCTCCGCACAACACTGGAGCGGTAGGATTGAAAGCCGATCCCTCCAGGTTAGCGGTGTTGAAGTTGGCATGGTTGAACAGATTAAAGAAGTCCATGCTGAATTTGATCCGGTACTTCTCCTTGATGTACCAGTTCTTCGCCAGCTGGCCGTCCATGTTTGTGTTCGGCGCTCCAAAGCAGGAGCCGCGACGCTCCAGGTTGCCCGGGAACGTTCCGATCACGTATCCATTAAGGGTGAAGTGCGCCGGGTTCAGGAACTGATCCCCGCTCCGGCCCGTGTTGCAGCCGACATCGGTGACCAGGGGACGCTGGTTACCTTGGTAGCCTGTTCCCACCAGCGCGCTCAAGTTGCTGTTTACACCGCCAACCGGTGCGCCCGATACGCCGCCGTTTGTCTCGATCGTCAGAGAACTTCCCTGTGCAGCCGTAACGATGCTATTGAATTCCCAACCTCCCGCCGTCTCCTGTACCAGTCGGTTGTACTGGGTGAGTTTGGGCAGGAACAGCACTTCGTTGGCTACAAAGATGTTCGGACGATTGATGTTGGTGTTCCCTTTATCCAGCCCGGGATGGGTCTGGTCGGTGATCGCCTGCTGGTTGAGACTGCCTGACGAGTTGTCCAGTTCTACGTTTCCGAGCGAATGGGACCATGTATAGGCCGCCTGGAACGTTGAGAAGCTTCCAGTCTGAGCACGGAACAGGGCCTGCAGTGCGTGATAAGTGGTATGGCCACCGCGCGCGAAGCCACCGATCTCGCCAAAGTTGAAGGCGGGACGGAAGTCGTTCTGCGCAGAGCCGCTGGCGAACGCAGCAGCTAGCCAATTAGCCGGCTGAATGAAGTTGGAGTCATACATCGAGGTGAGGTGTTGTCCCTCATTCCCGACATACCCAAGTTCCAACGTTGTATTGCGGGCTAACTCCTGTTCAATCGAGAAGTTCCACTGCCAGGAGTTGGGAATGAATCCACCCGTAGTTTTGTTGGCGCTCGGCGAGACCGCGACGCTGGTTAGCGGCGTAGGCACATCGAGAGACCGGTCAGTTGTGGCGCCGATGACGAATGGGGCGTTGTTGGCCAACCGCTCGGCAAGTCCCACCTCTTCACGCGTGAAGAACTGGCCAGCGCCGATGCGGACCGCCGTCCTGCCGTCGCCCCTTACATCCCAGGCAAGGCCGAAACGCGGCGCTACGCTGTGGTTGTTTTGCTGGACCAGAGATGCATTAGGGCCAGGCGTACCATTAGACAGCGGTAGCGTGACTCCCAAGGTGGCCAGGAAGGCTTTCTGAGTGGCGCAAGGGTTGGTCCCCGGAACAACCATGATACCGTTGCAGGCGTCTGTCGGGTTGGCCGTAGCTTCGGCCGCGCTCCAGAGCTTGGGATTCCAGTTCGACCACTGATTCGGGAAATTGCCGCCGCTGTTGAAAGCCGGGTTGGTGTTACCGCCGCTGGTGCCGCCGTAAGGCTCCCGCAGGAAGGACCAGCGGAAACCAAGGTCGAGCGTTATGTTACGACGGATCTTCCAGGTATCTCCGAAATACGGCTCGAAGTCATGCCAGTGCACGTCCGCGATACCGTCGATGTTGTTTTCGGTGATCCCCGAGAAGATCTGCGGGTTCGCTCCTGTCCCAGGCAGCAGGATATTAGCAAGAGCGTTGTTTGTTTGGATTGTAGGAGTGCCAGTCGGTAGGGTGGGCCGGTCCGCACCGTTCCCGTTGCTTTCAACCTTCTCGTTCGTGCCGTAGATCGCACCCACTTTCAGGGTGTGATTTCCCCAGACCTTCGAGAGGTTGTCCTGGATCGTGTACAAGTCTTCGTGGTTGCCGTAAGGAGCGATATTCCAGTAGCCCGCGTAAGTGGTCGCGCCGTACGGACCAAATCCGCCCCATGCGCCGAAGAACTCATCCTTCTGCTTCAGCGAACTCGGCCAGACCGAAGGATAAGCCGCCTGCAACGCGGGAACGATGCTGGCCTTGGTTCCTCCCAGAGTGGTTATGATGCGGTTCTGTCCAAAGCCGAACTCAACGTCGTTCACCATAGTGCTGCCGATCGTCGAGCTCAGTTTTGCCATTATGCTTCTGGAAGGCTGGTTCCAAGATGAATTCACTGTAGGAAGAGCAGACTCGCCCCAGAACGGGACCGGATTATTCGGCGACGGGTTGTCCCATGAATCGTTCGTCCACCGCAAGGTGGCGCGGTTCGACTTTGTGACGTTGTAGTCTCCGCGAACGTTCCATTCGCTCCAGTTCAAGTGGTTCGGAACGGACTCGGCATAGTTGTTTCCGCCCTTGAGTGCCTGGTTGGGTGCCGGATAGTACTGCGCGATCAGCAGTCCTGCCGGATCGGGATTGGCGATCGCCAGCGAATTGCCCGGAGCCTGATCTGCGGCCGGAATAGCCGGAATCCGACCACCGCACTGATCAATCGGATTTCCACTGCTGTCAACCCCGGTTTGAGCGCCGGCAAAGTTCCCTAGGTCTTCCTGGGCCGTCGGAAGGCAGAACGCGAACGATGAACCCTGAATTTCCTTGTTCCACTCCTGGTTCCACCAGAAGAACAGCTTGTCCTTCACAACCGGCCCGCTGATGTTATAGCCATAGTCGTCACGGCGCTCTTCCGACTTGCCCGTACCGTTATGGTTGGAGAACCAATCGTTGGCATCCAGCGCGTCGTTGCGGCCCGAATAGAACAAGCCGCCATGAAACTGGTTTTCGCCCGAACGAGTGGTGATGCTGATGATCGCCCCAGCAGCCTGCCCGTATTCCGGACCGTAGGAGTTGCGGATCATCTTGAATTCGGCAATCGTGTCCACGGAAGGATAAACAAGGATCGTGCGGTTAGAACCGACGTCGTTGTTATTCATGCCGTCCACAAGAAACAGGTTCATGTTGTAAGGGTTGCCGTTGACGGAAAAGTTCACGCCGCCATCCAGCCCTTTGCCTACGAAATTCGCGCCCTGGGCCGCGCTGACGCCGGGCGACAGCTGTGTAAGACCCACGAAGTTCTCGCCGTTCAAAGGCAACTCGCGAACCTGCGTACCGGATACGACTTCGCCCACGCTGGCCGATGTCGTCTGAACCTGAACCTCGTCCGCCGCAACTGTGACCTTCTGGGTCACCGCGCCGATTTGCATCATTGCGTGGACCTCTGTGTTCGTCGAGGTGTGGACCACAACTCCCGATTCGACGAACTCCTTGAAGTTCCCCTGCGTTACATGCACTTCATAAGTTCCAATAGGCAACTGTGCGAACGTGAAGTCGCCGTTGCCCCCTGCCGTCTGGCTGGTCTTCGCACCCGTTCCTGTGTTGATGACGGTAATGGTTGCTCCAGGAATGGCGGCGCCGGTGGAATCTGTGACCGTACCGACGATGCTTCCGGAGTAAACTTGGGCGTGCAGCCCGAGCGGAATGCTCAGCAGCAACGCGAGAAGGGAGTAGGCCAACATGCGAAGCGTGGACCGCTTCTGACACGTACCCCCACCTTCAAATCGATTGCACATAGTGCCTCCTTGAAATTGTTCCTGCTACTGCAATCCAATGATCCCAATTATGCTATCGGGTGACATTAGACCCGTGAAAAACGATACAGCTTGAACTGAAACGTTTTATTACTCCTACCGATACACGACTGTCAATAGCGGCCACTGGACCCTTTGAAATCAAGGCCGTGGGCGCCGCTCCCTTTTCTCCGCGACGGAAGTTACTTACGTTTTCGATCGCCTTCCGAAGCAGATTCGACTGCCGAAAAGGATTTTATCCATTAAGGTGGTGCCCTGTATAGCCCAAGTTTCCGGAGTTTTCGAAGCGGTCCCAATCTGTGTACTCCCGGGCGCTCTTCTCAACCATTGCGGGCCAATTCATTTGCCGAAATCGCGAGCCACCGACTATGTTTGATCGAGACCCGTGGCAAAGAATTCTGCTCCAGTTCCGTTTCGCAAGGTGCTCTTATGGACCATCACTCTGCTGGTGTTTACTCCCTGGATTCACGCTCAGCTTTCTACCCTGGATCATCTTGACGACCCTGGCTTCTGGCCCACTCAGCCGGGGATTTCTCGATCCGACTACACAGGTCCCGAAGCATGCCGCGAATGCCACGCGGAGAAGTTTGCCGAACAATCAAAAACGGACATGCGTCGTACTGCTTTCATGGCGAACACTGCCGACGCTCTGCACGCCCACCCGAAGCTCGCTTTCCAAGTGGGGCCCTACAAGTACCTCATCGAAACCGACGCGAAGCACAGCCTCTACACCGTGACTAACGGCAAGGAGACGCTTTCGTCGCCGCTGCTGTGGGCCTTTGGAACTCCGCGCGTCGGACAGTCTTATCTATTCAAACGCGAGGACGGGAAATTCTATGAGGCGCGAGTCACTTACTTCGCCACGCTCAAGACTCTGGCTTTCACGCCCTCACGCGATCTCGCTTCGCCGAAGGATGTAGAGGAGGCGATGGATCGGCCCGTACCGCCGGCCGAAGTGAAAAAATGCTTTTCCTGCCATGCCACCGCCTCGGTACTCGGAGAGCAGTTTAACGAGCAGCATCTCATCCCTGGCGTGACCTGCGAGGCGTGCCACGGCCCCGGCGCAAAGCATGTTGCCGATATGAAGGTCCTGATGAAAGGGAACCTGAGCGCCGGGCAAAGTGACATCTTCAATTCCGCGCACCTGCAACCAAATGACGCCGTGGATTTCTGCGGTGCATGCCATGCAAGCTGGTGGGACGTGAAGCTGTCAGGCACGACAGGGCCCTCGACCACGCGCTCGGCGCCTTACCGGCTGGTGACGAGCAAGTGCTGGGGAAAAGCAGGCGACCCGCGCCTGGTCTGCACCGCTTGCCATGATCCTCACGTGCAACTACAGACAAAAGATTCCGCTTACGACCATGCGTGCCTGCAGTGTCACACAACCGCAGTGGGAGCGGCGCTTACCGCGGAGCATCCCGGCAAGGCCTGCCCAGTGGCAAAGCAGAACTGCACCTCATGCCACATGCCAAAGGTCTATGTGAAAGAGATGCACGCCGATTTTACAGATCACCGCATCCGAATTGCGCATCCTGGAGAACCGTTTCCGGAGTAAACCACCCACGGACTTAGACCTGTCTGCGGGACCTTGGTGTTATTTCCACTTGCCCGAACCTTCAATGAGGGTGATATAGCGATCTACAGGTAAGCCCGTGAACCGCTCGACGGCTCCTCCGGGCTGAGGCCAGTGC
Source organism: Silvibacterium sp. (assembly GCA_036273415.1). GTDB lineage: Bacteria > Acidobacteriota > Terriglobia > Terriglobales > Acidobacteriaceae > Silvibacterium. Next base: position 33,288 of record DASUHR010000010.1, read on the forward strand.
ACCTCCAGCCAGTCGACCCTGGTGCGCGATCCAAGGCCCAGCACCATGCGCGGATCGTGTGATGAAAGGAAGCTTCCGCCGCCCACTTTCGTGCGGGAGCGGGTCAGGTCTTCGGCCTTGTAAGTGACGCGCGCTCCTATAGCGTCGGGATTCGATTTTTTTCCGATCAGGCTAACGCCCAGCCAATGGTTCCTCTTTGCCGCATTATTTTTGAGCAGCACAGGGGCGGCGTCATTCACACCCACGAGCACGTCCACGGCCCCGTCATTATCAAAGTCGCCGATTGCCAGGCCACGCGCGGCAAAGTGCTGCCCGAATACCGGCCCGCCCTGCGCGCTGACATCGCGAAAAGTCTTTCCCTCGTTGTGGAAGAGCAGCAGAGGTTCCTGCCATGTGACCTGCGTTTTCAGGTCGTCGATCAGATCGTCGGGGAAGCCGTTGCAGAGAATCAGATCGAGGTCCCCGTCGTTGTCATAGTCGATAAATTTTACGCCCCAACCGCTCATCCAGCGCGTCGGCATGCCGATGCCGGCCTGCATGGCCACATCGTCGAAGGTGCCGTCGTGATTGTTGTGGTAGAGCGAAAATATTTCCTCGTCAATATTCGATACAAAAAGATCCATTAAGCCGTCATTGTCATAATCGGCGGAATCGACGCCCATGCCCGAGCGCGCGCGACCCTCGCTGCTGTAGGCTACTCCGGCGGCGAAGCCGTCCTCCTCGAATCTGCCGCCGCCTCGGTTCATGTAGAGAAAATTGGCTACGGTGTCATTTGAAACGAACAGATCCATGCGGCCGTCGTTATCCAGGTCGGTGGCCACCACTCCCCATGCTTTGCCGAGCTGCTGGTGAATGCCGGAAGCCTCGCTTACATCAGTGAAGGTGCCGTCTCCATTGTTGTGAAACAACCAGCTTGGGCGTGGCTTGAAGATGGTGGGTATGCAGTAGTGGTGCCTGCCCCTCGGGTCCAGACCACAACTGGCTTGCTTGTCAAACTCGACAAACTGGCAGACAAACAGATCGAGCCGCCCATCGTTATCGTAGTCAAACCACACGGCGCTCGAACTCCAGCCCTCGCACGCCACTCCGGCTTTTGCCGTAACGTCGGTGAAGGTTCCATCTCCGTTATTGCGATAAAGGATATTACGGCCGATCTGTGTCACATAAATATCCGGCAGTCCATCATTGTTGTAATCGCCGACGGTCACACCCATTCCGAAACCGCCACCCGGCACGCGAGCGCTCTCCGTCACATCGGTGAAGGTGCCATCGCGGTTGTTGCGATAAAGCGCGTTACGGATCGGTTTTTCCGGAGTGTAGAAATCCGCTTTGCCGCTGTTGACCAGATAAATGTCCATCCAGCCGTCGTTGTCGTAGTCCAGAAAAGCGCATCCGGGGCCGCTGCTTTCAGGTAAATGCTTTTCCGGAGATTTTCCCGCGGTGTGTACCCAGGTGATGCCACTGCGCGATGGTGGAATCTGCTCAAATAGCGGCAGAGAAGCCGGCCCGGTCAAAGCCTTCAGAGGAAGGCCGCGAAGCGAAAGAGCGGCAGGGATCGCGCCCTGAAGAAAACGGCGCCGAGAAATGGGAAAATAGAATGGAGGGAACGGCGGGGACATTGTTTGAACGATATCAAAATCGCAGATCGCCAGCCCATGGGCCGCGGGCATTTTTAAATTTCTCGAGGCATGCAGTCCACTCCCGTTTTTGCTTGATGGCGGCAACGTGCGTCATTTTCTTCTGCATTGCGCCTGCTTTGCTCAAGGCTCAAAGCGAGGCGGCTCCGAACCCTTCCAGTCCAACTTTTGAATCGCTTACCCAATCGGCAAAAGCCGCGCACGATGCAGGAAAAGCCGATGAAGCCATCCGGGACTACAGCAGTGCTCTCGGCCTTAAACCCGATTGGGCTGAAGGGTGGTGGGACTTGGGGATGGCGCAATATGAGGCAAATCGATACGACGATGCGGTAAATTCTTTTGGCAATCTTACGCGGCTGGCGCCGTCCGCGGCTATCGGCTGGAGCATGCTGGGGCTCTCCCAGTTCGAAACAAAAGACTACACCGGATCGATGACGAGTCTGGAAAAAGCGCAGACCTTAGGCGGCATCGACGATCCGCAAATCACGCACGTATCCGCTTATCATCTCGCTTTGCTGTTGATCCGTAGCGCGCAATTCGACCGAGCGACTGCGCTGCTAAAATCGGCATTCGGTCGATCCGCTTCTCCGCAAGTGAAGTCTGCCTTGGGACTCGCGCTGCTTCGTGTCCCGCTCCTGCCTTCCGATGTTGACCCCTCGCAAGACGCCCTGGTGCATGCTGTAGGCGATGCGGCGGCTAGCGCGGATCCGAATGCTTTGGCAGCTCTGATTCAGCAGAATCCCAGGGCTCCCTGGCTGCATTACGCCTATGGAGTAGCGCTCGCCACAGCCGGGAATGCGCAGGAGGCACTTACGCAACAGAAGCTGGAATCGGCAATTTCCCCTACGAGCGCTCTTCCCTGGATCGAGATGAGCGGGCTGGAATTGCGCCTGAAAGAAGTGCCACAGGCGCTGAGCGCGGCTCAACGCGCGACTAGTCTCGAACCACAATCGTCCGCGGCGCACAAAGCGCTTGCCCAGGTTTTTGCTTCAGAAGGCAAGACGCAGGAGGCGGCGACTGAACAGCAGGAAGCGGAGCGCCTCTCGAATGCTCCTCCGCAGCGCGACCCACAAACGATCAGCCGCTATCATGTTCACACCGCCGCTGCGCCGCAGAACTCCGCCATCTGGACAACCGCGATGCAGGATTATTCGGCTGGGCGCTATGCACAGGCAATCGACGAGTTGAAGGGCTGGCTGGAGCACAACCCCGACGATGGCACCGCGTGGGCAGTTATGGGATTGTCGGAATTCGCACTGAAGGATTATGACAACGCGCGCATTCACATTCAACGCGGAATTAATCTCGGCCTCAAGGTCAGTCCCGAAGCTGAACAACTTGCCCATTACCGGCTCGCGCTGCTCTTGATTCGTGAAGGTCAGTTTGACACCGCTACCGCCCTGCTAAAGCCGGAGGCAGGTCACCCTCCGATGGGCGACCAAATCCAGCTTGCGCTTGGCCTCGCGCTCCTGCACTCTCCCAAAATGCCTGAGGAACTCGATGGACAGTATCGTAACCTCGCGCAGTCATCGGGAGCCATCGTCGAATTGCTCTTCGCCAGCCGGTACGCGGAAGCCTTTCCTGCGTTTGTAGAGTTGATTGCGGAATATCCAACCACACCATGGCTGCACTACGCCTATGGAAACGCCCTGGACTCGTTCTCACGATACGATGATGCGAAAGCGGAGATGCAGGCCGAGTTGAAGCTGTCACCCCAAAACGCGCTGCCTTGGATACGGCTCGCGTCCATCGATCTGCGCCAGCACCAGCCCGAAGCCGCCGTCAAAGCCGCGCAGAATGCTTTGGCCCTGGATAGAAACTCGGCCGAGGCCCATTATCAACTCGGGCGCGCATGGCTGGAAAACGGCGACGTGCAGAAGTCCATCACAGAATTAAATAGGGCGGACGAACTCAGACCAAAAGCCCCCGAGATCCATTTCGCGCTGGCGCGCGCCTACGCAAAAGCCAACCTGCCCGACAAAGCAGCCGTGGAGCGCACTACATTTACGCAACTCAAGGCGGCGGCCAATCAGAAGTCAGACGGTGCTCAGGGTGAGTCCATCTTGCAGACGAACGCTCAGTAAAGAGATCTAGCGTTTCATCCGCTCCTGTATCTGCTTGGCAAGCTTTTCCATGCGATGCGCTTCCTGAAGAAGCAACAGCGGCAATGTATTTGCTAGATTTGCTCGATTAACCTGCCATTTGAAGTCATTTGCCAGGTCAAACATCTTTTGCGCGTCCGATTTGATTTCCATCCAGGTCACTGGAGGTAAGGGACGGCCGCCATTGCGAACCGGGATATCTGCCCCGTCCAGTCCTGCGGGAACGTTTTGATTGGCTGGAGCATTGGGAGACGGCATCGGCGATGGCGTAGCTCGCGCTTGATAAAAGGCGGCGGCGCGAAGCGGGTGCCCCGCCAGCAAGGCGGCAATCGCCCCGCTCATCGATACCATCATTCGTCTGCGTGTTGGATTCATCGCGACTCTCCATAAAACCAGAGGATGATCATCATATTAACGCTGAGAGGAAAGCTTTGGCATCTCCATTCGCGCGCCCCCAATTCCGGCTGAAGTGATCGGGCGGGCTCTTGCCTATCCTCGCACTTCCGGAGTCAAATACTCCGGCCCCACCGGATCGGTAACCGTTTCGTTGACAATTGCATCCATCTCTGCCATGGCTGCGCCATCCAGCTTCCACCCAAAAATCCCATCCACTGCGCTCAATTGAGCCGGACGTTTTGCGCCCCATAGCGCCGCGCTCACTCCGGGCCGGTCGAGAACCCAGCGGGCTGCCAGCTCCAGCACCGTTTTGCCGTAATGCTCGTGCGCAAAAGCGTCAAGCCGCGCTACCGCCCGCAAATATTGCTCAAAGCGCGGCAGCTGAAATTTAGGATCGACCCGGCGTACATCGCCTTCTTCGAATTGCGTATCGGACGTGAGCCGCCCGGCCAGCAAACTGCGGCATAGCGAGCTGTAGGTCAGCACGGCAATGGAGTTTTTGCGGCAATAGGGCAGAACCTCATCATCAATCGCGCGCTCGAATAAGTTGTACGGCGGCTGATTAGAATGCAACGGGGAAACGGAGCGAAAAGCCTCCATCTGTGCCGCGGAAAAATTGCTCACGCCAATCGCGCGAATGCGGCCTTCTTCGTAGAGGGCCAGCAGGACCTCCGCCGCGCGCTCCACCGGAATCGTCGTATCGGGCCAATGGATTTGATAGAGATCTACGTAGTCCGTTTGCAGCCGCCGCAACGAATCCTCGAACTCCTGTCGCAGCCGCGTTGGCTCGGAGTTGGCGAAGCAACCGCGCGCATTCCATTCCAGCCCCGCTTTGGTCGCGATAAAAAACCTTTCGCGATTCCCATCCTGCCGCATCGCCCTGCCCACAAGCTCTTCGGCGCGCCCGTGGCCGTAAATCGGGGCCGTATCGATCAGATTGATTCCATGATCGAAAATCGCGAGACACGACGCGATCGCATCTGCGTCGCTCACTTCGCCCCACTCCATGCCGCCGATTGCCCAGGTGCCCAGGCCAATGCGTGCCACTTGCGCAGAATTCAGTGTGAAATGTTCCATACCGCCAGCATATAAGATACTTATCAGGAGAGAAGCATGTCGCGGGTTTCCAGAAGAAGCTTCCTGAGCACCGCCGCTGCTGCTGTGGCGGCAAGCGCAATTCCCGCACAAAATCTCTTCGCCGCCACTGCTACGCCGCTCATCGGCTTGCAACTTTACAGCGTGCGTGAAGACCTTGCCAAAGATTTTCCCGGCACGCTTAAGCGCGTTGCCGCCGTCGGCTATCGCGAGGTTGAAGCCGCGGGTTTCTACAACCACAGCGCCGGCGATGTGAAGCGGATGATGTCCGAAGTCGGCCTACGCTGCGTGAGCGCGCACTATTCGCTCGACGACCTTTTAAAATCGACAGACGCGATCGTCGCGTATGCCAAAGCTCTTGGCCTCGAGTACGTTATCTGCTCTGCGCCATGGGGCCCCGATCCCGCGCGCCTTATGAAATATCCCGGCGGCCCATGGCAGTGGGCGCTGCACGCGATGACGCTGGATGACTGGAAGTGGAATGCCGACCAGTTCAACCAGTTGGGCTGCAGGATGCAGGAGGCGGGACTGAAATTTGGCTACCACAACCACACGATGGCGTTCCGCAAGGTCGAGGGCAGCACCGGCTATCGTGTTCTGCTCGAAGATACAGACCCTCGCTGCGTAACACTGGAACTGGACTGCGGATGGGCCATCGCAGGTGGGCAGAATCCCGCGGAGATGCTGCGGAAATATCCGGGACGATTCTCCATGCTCCACCTGAAAGACCTGAAGCCTGTGGTCGCCGGAACTGGCCCCAGTGAGCGCGTCTCCACTGTGATTGGATCGGGGACAGTGGACTTCCGCCCGATTTTTGCGGCGGCTGAAGCGACCGGCGTGCGCCATTATTTTGTCGAGCAGGAAGACTTCGATGGACCGGTCTTCCAGCAGATCGCGGCAGACTACAAGAGCGCAAACATTCTGGCCCGCGGAGGCTCACTACAAAAGCTGTGAGTTGAGGCTGCCAACGAGCACTGGGATTAGATGTGGCAGCTGGCCGCGCCGCGTTTTTCAAGGTATTTCTGGTGATATTCCTCTGCGCGCCAGAAGCTCTGTGCCGGAACCACCTGCGTAGCAATCGGCTTTGCAAACCGCTTTTCCGCCGTGAGACCCGCGATGGTTTCCTTCGCCGCCTTCTCCTGCTCAGGCGAATGGAAAAAGATCACGCTGCGATATTGCGTTCCGCAGTCCGGCCCCTGCCGGTTCACCTGGGTTGCGTCGTGAAGTTGAAAAAACAAGTCGAGCAGTGCCTGATAGCTCACCTTTGCCGGATCGTAGTCGATCTCCACCACCTCGGCATGGCCGGTCGCGTCTGAGCAAACGTCACGATAGCTGGGCTGATCCAACTTGCCGCCTTCGTATCCCACCGCCGTCTCGGTCACGCCGGGAACCTGCTGGAAGCGCAGCTCCACACCCCAGAAACATCCCGCGCCAAATGTAGCTTTCGCCATGGAAACCTCCGCTTCTTATTAGATGTTCGAGAAGGCCGAACGAACTTCGCAGCTATTTTTTCTGCACGGCCCTGGCGGGTTTCGCCTTTGTGGGTCGCACCGCCCGGCGCAACTTCTCCACTTCCGCCTCGGTCAATTCCCGCGACTCACCCGGTTCCACATCCAGCACCAACGGGCCGTAGCCGATCCGCCGAATCTTCTCTACATGATGCCCAATCTCCTCGAACATCTTTCGAATTTCGCGGTTTCGGCCCTCGATCAGCACCAGTTCATACCAGGGATTCTCCGCGTCACGAAACAGCCTGACCTTGGCAGGCGCGGTCAGCACGCGGCCCTCCCGCGTTCCCGGCTTGCCGCGCTCGATCATCATCCCTGCGCGAATCTGCTCCAGCCCTGAACCCGACGGTTTGCCGCTCACCTTCACAAGATATGTCTTTTCGACTTTGGCCGCAGCGCGCGTAAGAGCATTCGCCAGCTCGCCATCGTTGGTCATCAGCAGCAGGCCTTCGCTGGCATAGTCGAGGCGACCCACCGGAAAGACGCGCTCGCCCCCGCGCATCAACTGCATCACCGTAGGCCGGTTCTGCGGATCGCTCACAGTTGTGACGTAGCCCTTCGGCTTGTTGAGCACGTAATGGCGCAACCGCTCCGGCCCATGCAGCAGCTTGCCGTTTACGCGGATATGGTCACGCGAGGCGTCGGCCTTTGTACCCAGCTCAGTGACAATTTTTCCGTTGACCTGAACCCGGCCCTCTAGAATCAGCTCTTCAGCCTTGCGCCGCGAACACACGCCGGCAGCGGCAAGAATCTTCTGCAGCCGCTCCTGCGCGCGGTCTGCGGTCATCCGTTGCCTTCTTGCGCGCGTTCGGCCTCGCCTTCCGATTCAGAAATCTCTCCCTCGCCGGAGGCGATCGCCTGCTCTTCCGATTGATCGTCTTCCAATAGCAACTCGCTCTCAGGTACGGCATCATCCGTATCGGCGAGTTCGCCCGCCATCTTCTCGAATTCTTCGATGGACGGCAGCTCGTTCACGTCCTTAAGTCCGAAGCGGAGCAAAAATTCCTTCGTCGTCTTGTAAAGGATGGGACGTCCGATCACTTGTTTGCGTCCGGCGGTGGTGATCAATTTGCGGCTGCCCAGCGAGCCGAGCACGCCGCTTGAATCCACGCCGCGAATTTCGCTCACCTCGGGCGCAGTCACCGGCTGCTTGTAGGCGATCACAGCCAGCGTCTCCAATGCCTGCAAGGATAGCTTCATCGGAGGCTTGAGGCTCTTGATGAAGCCGCGCACCGCATCGTGATATTCAGGCTTGGTTGCCACGCGGTAACCGCCTGCGATCTCGCGAATCTCGACGCCGCGGTCGCCTTCCCGGTACTCCTCGACTAATTGAGAGATGAGTCGGCGCGCCTCGTCGCGAATCTCACGATCGCGCTGGCGGGCAGCCCGCTTTTCATCTTCCGCGGCTGTCTTCTCGCTTGATTTTTCATCTTGCGGCAGGGCCTCTCCGGGATCGGACACAACCGCAGCCTCTGCGACCAGCGGAGACTCCGCCGCAAACTCTTCCTGGCCGGGGGTCTCTGCGCCCAGGCGCGCCTCGCGTTCCTCGGCTAGCTCGCCCTGAAACAGCGAGGCTATCTGGGCCAGCGTAACCGGCTCTTCCGCGGCGTAAATAACGGCTTCGATTTTAGCTTTCAGGCTCATGCATGCGGTGAAAATGCGCTCCTCTGATACTACAGAAGCGCGTCTACTGCGTCAGGACCAGTCGTCGCGCATCTGGCTGATGCGCTCGTTCAGCACTTCCTCAAAGCGCTCCTGCTTCTTCACGAAAATATCGCTGAAGTTCCTGTCCTGCCGAAGCAGAATGGCCTGCAGCCGGACTAGCTCCAGCAGCGCCAAAAACATCGCAATCAGCGCCTTCTCCGATTTTGTGTTGGCCAGCAGGCGGCGCAGCGCGACCGGACGATCTTCCATCATCAGGCGCCGGCGCATAAAGTCGATCATCTGGCCCACTGTCACCGAATCTTCTTCCACGTCGAGCACCGGGCGGCTCTTCGCGCGTTGCAGAATGTCCTGGAATACGCGCACCAGGTCCATCGTGTCGGCGGCGATCTCGGGCTCGGTCCCTTCCGCATCCCGGAACTCCTTTATTCCCGGATTTGTCCATGTGGCCGCTTCCACCTGCTGCTTTTCGTGGAGCATCTGCGCAGCGTTTTTGAAGCGTTCATGTTCGAGCAGCCGCTCCACCAGTTCGCGACGCGGGTCGTCGGCGTCGCCCTCTGCTGCTTCCGCAGGAGAACGCGGCAGCAACATGCGGCTCTTGATATGAATCAGCAGCGCGGCGGTGTAGATAAAATCACCCGCCGCATCCACGTCGGTTTCCTTCAAGTGCTCGACGTAGGCAAGAAACTGGGCGGTGATTTTCGCAATGGGAATGTCGTAAATATCAATGTCCTGCTTGCGGATCAGGTCCAGCAGCAGATCGAGCGGGCCGTCATATACCTGGCCCACGGTAACGGAAAACGGATAGGCCGATTCCGGCGATTTTGGAGGAGATGGCTGCGCGCCAACAGGAGTCGCCGGCTGGCTCTCGCCCGTGGTCCCTGATGCGATCTTTTCCCGTTCGTCGGCCATCGCCATCCTCACCCGCCCAGGCCCATCGCCGCGCGAACCTGGACCATCGTCTGCTCCGCGCGAGCTGTGGCGCGTTGCTCGCCCGCCTTCAGGATATCGGTAACCAGCGCCGGATCGTTCTCAAACCTGCGCCGCCGCTCCTGAATGGGCGAAAGCTCAGCGATGATTGCATCCGCGACCCAGCTCTTGCACTCGATACAGCCGATCCCCGCGGTTGTACAGCCTTCGCGCGCCTTCTGCTGCGTCTCGACGCTGGAGAAAACCTTGTGCAGATCGAATACCGGGCAGACTTCAGGATTGCCGGGATCAGTACGTCGAACCCGCGCCGGGTCCGTGACCATCGGTTTCAGCTTTTGTCGAATCACCGGCTCAGGATCCGTAAGCAGAATCGTATTGCCGTAACTCTTCGACATCTTGCGCCCATCGGTGCCTGGCAGCTTGGGCGATGGCGTGAGCAGAACCTGCGGTTCCGGCAAAATATGCTGCCCCGGCCGCGCGACACCCGGATAAAACTGATTGAACCTTCGCGCGATCTCGCGGGTAATCTCCACATGCGCCACTTGGTCCTGTCCCACCGGCACAAGTTCCGCCTGGTAAATCAGAATGTCCGCCGATTGAAGCAGCGGATAACCGAGAAAACCATAGGTGCTCAGGTCTTTCGTCGTGAGATTTTCCTGCTGCTCCTTGTAGGTAGGAACCCGCTCAAGCCATCCCAGCGGAGTAATCATCGATAGATAAAGATGCAGCTCCATGTGCTGCTTCACCTCACTCTGCACAAAAATCGTGCAGAGCTCCGGGTCGATCCCTGCCGCCAGAAAATCCAGCGCCACCTCGCGCGTATTTTGCCTGAATTGCGAAGGATCGGCGTAGTCCGTAGTGAGCGCATGGAGATCGGCAACAAAGAAATAGCACTCGTACTCATGCTGCAGGCGCACCCAGTTGTAGAGCGCGCCCATATAGTTGCCCAGATGCGGCTTGCCTGTCGGGCGCATGCCGCTGAGCACGCGCTTCCGCAAATCAGAAGAGGAGTTCGACACCCGTGTTCCTTCTCGATGAGGTAACTCGCTCTATTGTACGAGGGACTGTCCGTCACAGGCGCACTCGCTTCGCTCCCGGAACCAGAATTCGGGCGCGCGAGCAGCGACGGCAAGTCCTACTGCTGCTGCATCTGCGGCGGGGGTGCTCCCTGCGGCGTTGTGTATTGCGGCGGTGGCGCGCTTTGCGGCGCTGAGTACTGTTGCGACCCCTGCTGCGGCGGAGGCTCATTTGCATCCGGGCTACGCGGAGGCGCAAACTTCGGACGGTTTATCAATTTGAAACCGTCCAGCACCACGTAGAAATTCTGCTCCGGAAGATCGGCCTCCAACAGCCGCCCATCCTGCGAGTAAAACAATTCCACGTTGACGGAATTCTGCGCGCTGATCGCAACCGTCGTGTGCTGCACGTCTATATCGCGGCCATCGATGCGCCCTGGAACACTGGCATCGCGAGTATAAACGGATGGGACCAGCAGGCCATTCTGTTTGGGAATGAGTACCCACGACACGGCAGGATTTTCCAGACCAATGCGCGTCAGCAGCATGTAACCTGCTGAGTCCAGGTCCGGAAGCAGAGCGAGATGCTGGTGCCTGTCTACCGTATTCTGCGTATCTTGACCCTTCGCGTTCACATCGATCTGGAATTCGCGGCCTGACTGATCGGCGCGCGCCGAAAAGGTCACCTGACTCCCGTTCACGGTGCCGGTAATCTGGTCGCTCACCAGATTCAGCACCCGGTCAAGGTTCTGCGAATCGGTAAAGCTGTAGCTGAACTTGGACAGGTGCAGGTCGCCGCGCGAGCTGATCGTGAAGCCGGCAGGGGTGGGCGTGACTGTGAATTCTGACGCGCCGACAGTCTTGTCTCCCTGCAAAATAGTGAAGTGGGACGTGCCCGCCGAAAGATCCGCCTGGGCGTGAACCATAGCCGCAGGCAAGAGCAGCGCAAGTACAAAGGAAAATCTGGAAAGACGCATTCCTGGTGGTACCTCTTACCTACTCAGACGCGGTTTTTTGCCAGAAGCTTCGGTCGGTCACGCAGATTCCGCTCCGCAAAGTGCAAAACCCACCGGATGGTGAATCCGGTGGGCCAGCATGACACATGTTTGCGGCTATGCAGGGGAAGGACTGCCCTCGGGCAATCCCGGACCGCGGCCGGGCTCCGGTTTGAGCACCTGTTGTACGTCTGAAGCTGTTGCTCCAGCGCCGCCCGAAGGCTTGTTGAACGGAGGCAGTTCCTTGCCTTCGATCAGCAAGCGAATCTCGTTCGCATCCAGAGTCTCGCGCTCCAGCAGAGCAGCCGACATGCGGTGCATCACGTCCTGATGCGATTCCAGGATGCCGTACGCCGACTGATAAGCTTCGTCCACCAGACTGCGGACTTCGCCATCGATCTGGCGCGCTGTTTCCTCGGAGAAGTCGCGGTGCTGCGCGATCTCGCGTCCCAGGAATATCTGCTCTTCCTTCTTGCCGAAGGTAAGTGGACCAAGCCGGCTCATGCCGTACTCGCATACCATCTTTCGTGCCAAATCGGTCGCACGCTCGATGTCGTTACCCGCGCCGGTCGTGAGCTGCTTCAGGAATATTTCTTCGGCGATGCGGCCGCCCATCAAAATGGCAAGCTGCGTCTCAAGATAATCCTTGGTGACAGTGTGCTTGTCGTCTTCCGGTAACTGCATTGTCACGCCCAAAGCCATTCCGCGGGGGATAATGGTGACCTTGTGCAGCGGATCGGCGTGGTTGCGGAGGGCCGCCACCATCACGTGCCCCGCCTCGTGGTAAGCCGTAACGCGCTTTTCCTCGTCGCTCAGCAGCATCGATTTGCGTTCAGCGCCCATCAGGACCTTGTCCTTAGCATGCTCGAAATCGACCATGGCCACGGCCTTGCGGTTCTGCCGGGCAGCACTCAGCGCGGCCTCGTTCACCATATTGGCCAGGTCCGCGCCGGAGAATCCCGGTGTCCCACGCGCCATCACGCGAAGGTCAACGTCGTCGCTCAACGGAACCTTCTTCGCATGCACCCGCAGAACCTCTTCGCGACCGCGCACGTCAGGACGACCCACAATCACCCGCCGGTCGAAGCGGCCGGGCCGCAGCAGCGCGGGATCGAGCACATCGGGCCGGTTGGTCGCCGCCACCAGGATCACGCCATCGTTCGACTCGAAGCCGTCCATCTCGACCAGCAACTGGTTCAGCGTCTGCTCACGCTCGTCATGTCCGCCGCCAAGTCCAGCGCCGCGATGCCGCCCCACTGCGTCAATTTCATCGATGAAGATAATGCAGGGCGCATTCTTTTTGCCCTGCTCGAACAGGTCGCGTACGCGGCTCGCTCCCACGCCTACAAACATCTCCACAAAATCCGAGCCGGAAATCGAGAAGAACGGAACGTTCGCCTCCCCCGCGACCGCGCGCGCCAGCAGGGTCTTGCCTGTTCCCGGAGGACCCACCAGCAGCACCCCCTTCGGAATTCGGCCGCCGAGCTTCTGGAATTTTTGCGCCTCGCGCAGGAATTCAATAATCTCCTGCAGCTCTTCCTTGGCCTCGTCCACGCCCGCCACATCTTTGAAGGTGATTTTCTTCTGCTGCATCGATAGCAACCGCGCGCGGCTCTTGCCGAACGACAGCGCCTTATTCCCGCCGCTCTGCATCTGGCGAATCATGAAGAACCATAGCGCCACAAGAATCAGCAGCGGGGCCACATTGATCAGAATGCTCCACCATGCGCTGCCCTGATTGTCCTTGATCGTGACCTTGGCCTTGCTCTGATCGAGCACGTCATACAACTTCGGATAATTAGCCGGAATTACCGTGTGGAAGTTCTCTTTTTCCGTCTTCAGCGCACCGCGCGCATCGCTTCCCGTAATCGTCACTTCATTGATCTGGCCCTGCTGGGCGTCCGCCAGAAATTCCGAAAATGAAATCTCATGATCCTTCCCACTGCCGGTGCTCGTCTGGAAAAAGCGCCAGAGCACAATGAGGCAGGCAAATATGAACACCCAGAAGATGATCTGTTTGATCTTAGAATTCACGAAAAAAACCTCTTTTCTCTCAAACGCCCGTAAATACGGCTAAAGCAGCGAGTACGGTCCTGTACACAAACACTCGCCGCTTATTGCGCTTTCCGGGTTAGACGCCACACGCCCGCTGAAGTCTTCTAAGAAAACGAATGAGGTTCGTGCCCGGGCGGAGCGCCTTATTATTGGATTCATTCTACTCCCTCCGGGTCGCGTTCTGGTCCAACCTTTTCACCAGACGTAACTCCCTTGGGGACCGCTCCGCCCCCAGGTCGGTGGTCAAGATTTGGCGCCTGCTTGGATTGGCTCCGCACATTCCCACCAGCCGCTCGGTCTGCTCAAAATTCAGCGCCACCCCCAATTCCCTGCATGCCGCCCGCAAAATCCGCCTCCGTAGCGCTGGAGAAGTGGGAAGCCGCTCGATTTCAATCGCCAGGCTCGTCTCTCCAGGATCGGTTGAGGCCGCCCGGCCTCCGCCGCGCACCGGCTTGCCCGGCAAGAGAAGTTGCGGCAAAATCCGCGCCAGTTCCCCGTGCCAGTAGGCATCCTCGTCGCGCGCGATCGTGGACATGTTTGCGAGCTGATCGTATATCCGCGGGTTATATCCCGCGAGTGCCGGAAGTAACTCATGCCGCAGCCGATTGCGCGTGTATGCGGTATCGGAGTTGGTCGTGTCTTCTCGCCACGCCTGCCCAATGCTGGACAGCCACGCCACGATTTGCTCCCGGCGAACACCCAGAAACGGCCTCAGAATCGCCCCGCGCGGCTGCGCCAACACCGGATAAATCCCGCTCAGGCCCTCCGTCCACGCGCCTCGCAGCAGCTTGTGCAGAACCGTCTCCGCCTGATCGTCGAGAGTGTGCGCTGTCGCCACCGCATCCACGATTGCCGACGAAAGCAGCTCGCCAAACCACGCATAGCGCAGGTTTCGCGCAGCCTCTTCGATGCCTTCCCGCTTCTCTCGCGCCGCCGACGGAGCGTCTGCGTTCTTGCGATGGAACAACAGCCCGTGCTTCGCCGCCAGCCCAGCTACGAACTCTGCATCCCCGTCAGCCTCCGTTCCGCGAATGCCGTGGTGCACATGCGCGACCGACAGCACCAGGCCGATCGCGGGAGCAGCATCCACCAATGCGCGCAGCAGCGCGACCGAGTCCGCCCCTCCGGAGACGGCGACAGCCAGCCGCATCCCGGGCCCCAGAAGCGATCGATTCAACGCGAGCGAGTCTGACATCTGTCTCTATCGTAGCTATACTCGTGTCCATGCTGGAAACAAGAACGGCGACTGCGGCAGACGCGAAGCTCATTACCAACCACCGGCGTCGGATGTTCGTGGATGCCGGCCGCGCAGACAATCAGGTGCTCGACACCATGGCCCGGAACTTTGAGCCGTGGGTCGCCAAGGCAATCGACGACGGAAAATATTTCGGCTGGCTAACAATCGATAAAGATCGCGTGGTCGCCGGAGCCGGGCTCATGCTGCTCGACTGGGCGCCGCACCCTCTCGATCCAAAATCCACTCAGCGCGGCTACCTGCTGAATGTCTATGTTGAGCCGGAGTACCGCCGCAAGAAGCTCGCCAGCCATCTTATCGAGCTCGCCCTGGCCGAAGCGCGCCGCCGCAAGATTCGTGTTGTCGCGCTGCACTCCACCGAAGCCGGACAAGACCTGTACGAAAGCAACGGCTTTCGCCGAACGAATGAGATGTTCTACGTGGAGCCGGTCGAGGCGTAAGAACTAGTCCCGCCACTCGTCGAATTTCCCTGTGCGGACCTCCAGCGCCAGCCGTTCCATATCGCCCGAAAGCACGCGGTCCTCTTCGAGCGGAGCCACAAACTTCCGCACCAAAGCCGTCGCGCGTCCAACCTCCCGCGCCGGCTTCAACGGCAGCCGGTATTCCAAGCCCTGAGTACCCGCAATCAGCTCAATCGCCAGCGCGTACTCGGCGTTCTGCACAATTTGCCTCAGCTTGAGCGCAGCCGTCATACCCATCGAAACGTGGTCTTCCTTGCCGCCCGAGGTCGGGACCGAATCCACGCTCGCCGGATGCGCCAGCACCTTCGCCTCATTCAACAGCGCTGCAGCTGCCACATGCGCGATCATCAGCCCGGAAGAGACTCCGGCATGCGGCGATAGAAACGCGGGCAAGCCTTCGTTGATGTCCGGATTAATCAGCCGATCGATCCGCCGCTCGCTCATGCTCATCAGGTCGGTCAACGCAATCGCCGCGTAATCGAGAGCCAGCGCCACGGGCGCGCCATGGAAATTCCCGCCGGAAATAATCTCTCCCGCGCCGTCCCCATTTTCCGTCCCGCTTTCAGTAAAGATCAGAGGATTATCCGTCGCCGATCCCGCTTCTATCTCGATCACCTCGCGCACATGCGCCAGTGCCCCGCGCGCCGCGCCATGCACCTGCGGCATGCAGCGCAGGCAATAGGCGTCCTGCACGCGCGGATCGTCGTGCCGGTGCGACTCGCGAATCTCGCTATCGGCAAGTAAGTTTCGCAGATGCTCCGCCGCCGCAATCTGCCCCGGATGCGGCCGCGCCGCGTGAATGCGCGCGTCAAATGCCGCCGGAGTGCCCCTCAGCGCCTCCAGCGACATCGCACCGGCCAGATCAAAAAGCTCTATCACGCGCCACGCGCGAGCCAGACACAGCGCGCCCACCCCGGCCATGGCCTGGGTTCCGTTCAGCAGAGCCAGCCCTTCTTTTGCCGCCAGCCGAAGCGGCGCAATTCCTGCTTTTTGCAAAGCGCCCGCAGCCGCGAGCCGCTCACCCTTATAGAAAACCTCGCCTTCGCCCATCAGCGCCAGCGCCAGATGCGCCAGAGGGGCCAGATCGCCGCTCGCGCCCACCGACCCGCGCGCTGGGATCACCGGATGCACGCGCTTGTTCAGCATGGCAACCAGCGTTTCCACCACCACCGGACGCGCGCCGCTCAGCCCCTTTGCCAGCACATTGGCGCGCAGCAGCAGCATCGCGCGCGCCTCGTCTTCGCGCAATGGCTCGCCCAATCCGCACGCATGGCTGCGGACCAGATTGCGCTGCAAAGCCTCAATCTGATCCGGCTCGATGCGCACATCGCTCAACTTTCCAAAGCCGGTGTTGATACCGTAAGCCGTCTCGCCCCGCTCCAGGAGAGCTTCGACAACAGCGCGCGATGCCTTCATGCGGGGATAAGCGCCGCGCGCAATCGATACCTTGCATCCGTCCACCGCAACGGCAACAATTTCGGCCAGCGAAAGCGACCGGCCATCCAGTTCTATATCCTTCATTCAATCCACCATTCACAGCCGTCCGAAAAGAAAATGGACGGCCCCGAAGAACCGTCCATTCTAATGGCTAAGAGCTACAAGCTAGTAGCTGGTTTGAGGCAGCACCACCCGCGAGCCCTTCCATCCGTAATACATGATGAACAAATAGCAGAGCACCGGCAGGATAAATGCGTGGTGGATTCCAATGTGGTCCGCCAGCACGCCCTGTATCTCGGGAATGATCGCGCCGCCCACGATCGCCGTTACCAGCAGGCCGGATGCTTCGCCCGTTAACGGCCCCATCTCCGCAATGCCCAGAGTGAAGATGCTGGGGAACATGATGGAGTTGAAGAGACCCACGAGAAGGATGCTCCACAGTGCCATATGGCCGAAGGTGAGCATGGAGATGAGCACCAAAACTGCCGCGACAGTCGCACATAGGCCGAGCAGCTTGCCCGTTTTTACCTTTTGCAGGATTGCCGAGCCAATAAACCGACCGACCATCGCGCCGCCCCAGTAAAACGGCAAGTAATACGCCGCGTCGCGTGCGCTTAGTCCGGCAATGTTCTTGTCGCCGAAATAATTGATGAGGAAGCTCCCGATGGACACCTCCGCTCCGACATAAACGAAAATGCCCACCGCCCCGAGGATGACGTGGCGATAGCGCCACATGCTGATGTGCTTCTCGCCCTTCTCCTCGTGCTCCTTGGTAGCGCCTTCGATGCGCGGAAATTTAAAAAGACCAATTGCCACGGCAAGCAGGATGAGCACCAGCGTGAAGATCAGGTAAGGGACCTTCACCGTCGCCGCCTGTTGCACGCGGTAGGCGTGCAACGCAGCCGGAGGAAGAGCGCTCACATTCTCAACCAGCTTCTCCGCGCCCTTAAGAATCAGATACCCGCCGAGCGGAGGCCCGATGGTTGTGCCGAGCGAGTTAAATGCCTGCGACAGGTTCAGTCGGCTTGATGCCGTCTCCGCCGGTCCCAGCACCGCGACATAAGGGTTTGCCGCAACCTGCAGCGCCGCCATGCCCGCACCAAGAAAAATCAGCGCCAGCAGAAAAAGCGGGAACAACGGCAAATCGGCCGCCGGGATAAAAAGAATCGCGCCCAAAGCCATGGTGAGCAGCCCCATAACCATGGTGCGCTTGTAGCCGATCCATTCAACAACTTTTCCCGAAGGAAATCCAAACACCGCGTAGGCCAGGAAGAAAACGAATTGGATCAGCATGACCTCGGCGTAATTGAGGTCGAAGATTGCCTTGAGGTGCGGAATCAGAATGTCGTTCAGCGAGGTCAGAAATCCCCAGATGAAAAACAACGTGGTGACCATCGCGAAGGCGCTGCGATAGCTGCTGCCGCCGCCGGGCGCGGCGCTGACCTGCGTAGATCTGCCTGCTGCTCCAAGTGCCATGTTGTGTCCTGTGGGCGAGCTTTGCGGCCTCAACCGCTTCCCCGAAGCATCATATCCTGCTCAAACGATTCATTGCAGCAGAATCGGCGCCGCCGCGTGAAAATCCTCTTTGTGCCTTTTTCTTCGCGCATCTCACAGAAAGAATGAACTTTTCATCGCTTGCTCACGTCTTTTCTTCAGAAGCATTCGACGTTGCACCCACCCCGATACGGCACAATTGATAGAGAACGCAGAGGCAATAAACTCTTGATGCGATTCAGCACCGTTCCGCTTTTCCTTGTTCTCGCAGCCCCGGGCCTGGTCGCGCCTGCCCAACAGGCCTCGGCCCCGGCCCAAAACCAGACCCAGTCCGCGGCCACGCACATTGTCGGGTCGGTTACCGCAATTCACGGAAACTCGATCGCCATCCAGCCCGACTCCGGCGCGCCGGTGACCATCACCGTCAGCGATACCGCCCGCATTCTTGAAACTCAGCCGGGAGCGAAAACTCTCGCCGGAGCCACGCCCATCCAGTTGAGCGACATTTCCGTCGGAGACCGGGTCCTCGCCGCCATTCATCCCTCGGCAGACGGCTCCTCAGCGACTGCGAACACCGTCATCGCCATGAAGCAATCCGCACTCGCGCAGCACCAGCAGGCAGAGCAGGCCGACTGGCAGCGGCGCGGTGTCGGCGGACTGGTGAAATCCGTAGACACCGCCAACGGCTCTATCGCCGTCGCCTCCGGAGCGCGCAATCTCACCGTCCACACCACGCCCCAAACGATCGTGCGCCGTTACAGCCCCGACTCGATAAAGTTTTCTGATGCCCAGCCCTCTACACTCGCGCAAATTCGACCCGGCGATCAGCTTCGTGCCCGCGGCGACCGAAGCCCGGGCAGCAGCGAAGTGACCGCCGACGAGATCGTGGCCGGGACCTTCCGCAACTTCGCAGGAACCGTCGTCTCCACCGACCCTGCGGCCAACACCGTCACCGTCACTGACCTCGCTACCAAGAGGCCCGTGGTCATTCACGTGACTTCGGAGTCGCAGATGCACAAGCTGCCGGAGCAGATGGCGCAAGGTCTCGCGATGCGCCTTAAGCGCGCAGGCAATGGCAGCGGGAATGTCTCGGGGAACGGCTCGGGGAACGGACAGTCGCAGGAGCATCCCGCGTCGGAAAGCAGCGCGAGTTCCTCCGATCATCCTGCCTGGCGGCAAGCCGGTGGCGCAAATGGTCAGCGTGGCGGAGACCTCTCGCAGATGCTCCAACGAACGCCCGCAGTGCAGCTTTCTGAACTTCACAAGGGCGACGCCGTCATGATCGTCGCCACCCAAGGAACTCCCGGCTCCGCAACTGCTGTAACCCTGGTTGCCGGCGTCGAACCCATTCTCACCACCTCACCCTCCGCCAGCCAAAGTATGTTTTCCGCCTCGTGGAATCTGGGCGGAGGAGGCGGCGGCATGGGTGAGGAAGGCACGCAATAATTCAACCGTCTTTTTGCGAAAAGTGTCCGCGCTCATTGTCCGGGCGAAACAAGAACACACGCGGTCCCAACCGTTCAGAGGGAAAAACATTCTTCCCTCGCATACCAATTCAGGAGCAACGTGAATTTTCTTCGCCGCTTTCTCTTTTTCTGCTTCGTGCTTCTAACTGGAGCTTTCAGCGTAGCCGCCGCGCAGTCCACAACCCTCCGCGGAACCGTCACCGATCCCAGCGGAGCGGTCATTGCCGGCGCAAGCGTCAGCCTCACCACCGCTGATGGTCACACTATCGCCACCGCTACAGCGGACCCGTCCGGTGCATACAAAATCGTCAATCTTGCGCCTGGAACCTACATCGTGATCGCGATCGCCCAGGGATTCGCGCCTTCCACATCCAAGGCGGTCACACTCACCCCCGGCCAAAGCAAGACCTTCAACATATCTCTCCAGATCGCGGTCGAGAAGCAGCAGGTGGAGGTGAACGAGGATAACCCCACGGTAAGCGTCGAGCCCACGAGCAATGCCAACAGCCTCGTGCTCAAGGGCAAAGACCTCGACGCACTCTCCGACGACCCGGACGAGCTGCAAAACGAGCTGGACGCGCTTGCCGGGCCCGCTGCCGGTCCCAACGGTGGCCAGATCTACATTGACGGATTTACCGCCGGACAGCTCCCGCCGAAATCGGCGATTCGCGAGATTCGCATCAATCGCAACCCCTTCTCCGCCGAGTACGACAAGCTGGGCTACGGCCGAATTGAGATACTCACAAAGCCCGGAACCAACCAGCTCCACGGGCAGCTCTTCGTTCAGGGCAATACCTCGCAGTTCAACACCGGGGACCCGTTCGACAAAAATATCCCGGACTACTACAGCTATCAGTTCAACGGCTCGGTCAGCGGCCGCATCAGCAAGAATGCCTCCTACTTCATCAGCGCGCAGCGCCGCACCATCCAGGACGACGCCATCGTGGACGCGTTTCGTCTTGCCGGCGAGGTGAACGGCGATTTTTCCAACGGCGTCTTTAACAATCCCGCTGACTACAACACGGTCACTTTTAATGATGCGGTGGTTGCACCGCGCGAACGCACCAACATCAGTCCGCGGGTGGATCTCCAGCTCAGCCCAAAGAATACCCTCAGCCTTCGATATCAGTATTACGGAGACAGCGAGCAGAATCAGGGGGTGGGGCAGTTCAGCCTGCGGGACCACGCCTACTCAGACAGTTATCAGGAAAGTACGCTTCAACTGAGCGATACCCAGATACTCAGCGATAAAGTCATCAACGAGACACGCTTCCAATTTCTGCGCGATACCAGCAGCGAGACTCCCGTGGCCACCACCCCGCAGGTGCAGATCTCAGGCCTCGAAACCTTCGGCGGCAACAGTGATCAGCTTGAAAGCGATCACGGCCTGCACTATGAATTGCAGAACCTCACCGAGATCGCGCTCAAGAGCCACGCCATCAACTTCGGCGGACGCCTGCGGGTCGCGCGCGACGCCAACTCATCCACAGCGAGCTTTAACGGGACCTTCACCTTCGGCGGGACCCGGTGCTCGAACGGCCAGACCGGCTGCACCTCCATCTCTGCCGCTCAGGACTACGGCAACACCATCCGCGGCCTCGGAACCGGCCAGACCTGGGCGCAGATTCACGCGGCCGGAGGCGGTCCCAGCCAGCTCAACCTTGTTTATGGCAGCCCCAAGGTGGCAGCTTCGGTGGCGGACGTCGGACTTTACTATCAAGACGACTGGAGTGCGCGAAAGAACCTTACCCTCAGCTATGGAGTCCGCTGGGAGTCGCAAAACAGAATCGCCGACAAGAACGACTGGGCGCCCCGCTTCAGCCTCGCGTATGGGTTAGGCAGCGCGAGCAAGCAGCCCAAAACCGTCATCCGCGCCGGGTATGGTTTTTTCTATGAACGATTCGAACTGGACCAGATTCTTCAGGCCGATCGCCTCAATGCCAGCGCCAACTCTCCGCAGACGGAAGCAGTCATTCAGGATCCTACTTGCTACA
Organism: Silvibacterium sp.; assembly: GCA_036273415.1. Classification (GTDB taxonomy): domain Bacteria; phylum Acidobacteriota; class Terriglobia; order Terriglobales; family Acidobacteriaceae; genus Silvibacterium. The sequence continues at coordinate 54,791 of DASUHR010000010.1, forward strand.
GCCCGCTCGGTGTCACCAAGGCCGATCTTTCCACTTGCTCCGAGAGCGGAAGCATCAGCAGCAAGGCGGCGGTTTTTCAGATCGCGCCCAGCCTGCACGCGCCCATCATCCAACAGGCCGCCGCCGGCGTTGAACGCCAGATCACCAAATCGTCCACCGTCTCATTCACCTATCTCAACTCGCTTGGCCAGCATCAGCTCATCACCCGCAATGCGAATGCGCCGGAGGTGCCCGGCTTCGATTCTTCCGCGCCAAATATCTACCAGTACTACTCTGAGGCGGTATTCAAGCAGAACCAGCTCATCGCCAACTTCAACGCGCGTTTCGGGCAAAAGCTATCGTTCTTCGGCTTCTATACCTTGAGCTATGCCAACAGCGACAGCGGAGGCACGAGTTCCAATCCGTCGAACTCCGCCAACCTCAAGCTGGACTACGGGCGCGCATCTTTCGATACCCGCAACCAGATGTTCCTGATCGGAAGCTGGGACGCACCGTGGAACCTCCGCTTCAGCCCGTTTGTGGTGGCTGCTTCGGGGAGGCCCTTCAATATCACTCTGGGGCAGGACGTTAATGGCGACTCGTTTTTCAACGACCGCCCGTCTTTCGCGCAGCCCGGAGATACCGACACCGTCTCCACCTCTTACGGGACCTTCAACGTGAGCCCCGGCACGAACTACGTACCCATTCCCGTGAATTACGGCAACGGGCCCAATCTGTTCACTTTCAATATGCGCGCGAGCAAGTCGTTCGCGTTCGGACCCAAGGTCGCGCACGGCGGCTTCAGCAACGGCGGAGGCTACGGCGGCGGAGGGGGTGGTCACTATGGCGGACATGGTCCCGGCGGAGGCCTCGGACCAGGTGGCCTGAACGGCGGAGGCGGAGGCAACCACGGCCCCTTCGGCGAGCAGAGCGCAGTGAACCGGCGATACAACATGACCTTCAACCTGCAGGCGTTGAACCTGTTCAACGATACCAACCTTGCGCCGCCCACCGGCGTGCTCGGGTCGCCCAACTTCGGCAAGTCAAACGCGCTCGCCGGACACATCTACTCGTCGGGTTCGGCCAGCCGCCGCATCTTCGCACAGATGGTCTTCAGCTTTTGAACCGGCCGTTCAGGCGGCCGCTTCCGTTGGGCGCGGAGCCGGGGATGACTTTCTGAGACGAAATTACTCCCCCGTATCGATCTGCGCCCGCTGCAGCTTGTCCGAATAATCCACGTACACCGACTTCCAGGTGGTGTAGAAATCCAGCGCGCCAGTTCCACCTTCGCGATGCCCGTTGCCCGTCTGCTTCACGCCGCCGAAGGGCAAATGCACCTCCGCTCCAATCGTCGGAGCATTCACATACGTGATACCCGCCTCGAGATCGCGCATTGCGCGGAATGCCTTGTTCACATCGCGCGAATAGAGCGCAGTCGAAAGTCCGTAGGGAATGCCGTTCGCAACTTCGAGCGCCTCGTCGAAATCTCTGCACTCGATCAGGCTGACCACCGGCCCGAAGACCTCTTCCTGCGCAATCCGCATCCCCGGCTTCACAGCGCCGAAAACCGTCGGGGCGAAGAAGTGCCCCTTATCGTAGATCCCGTCTTCTAGCGGAGAGCCTCCCGTCAGCGCCTTCGCGCCTTCTTTCCGCGCAATCTCGCAATAGCGGACCGAGGTCTCGATCTGCTGCTGGTTCACCTGCGGACCCATCTGCACGGCCTCATCCAGGCCGTTGCCCACCTTCAAAGCATCCGCGCGGCCCACCAGCTTTTTGGTAAAGTCCGCCGCAATTTTCTCGTGCAGCAGAATGCGGCTGGTCGCCGTGCAGCGCTGGCCGGTGGTGCCGAAGGCTCCCCACAACGCGCCCTCAACCGCCAGATCGAGATTCGCGTCGTCGAGCACAATCATCGCGTTCTTACCGCCCATTTCCAGCGAACAGGGCTTGAAGTTCGCTGCCGCCGTCTGCCCGACGATGCGTCCCACTTCGCTCGATCCGGTAAACGAAACCGCGCGCACGCCGGGATGCCAAACAATCGGCGCGCCCGCATCCGGACCGAAGCCGGTCACAATGTTCACCACGCCGGCGGGCAGCCCCGCATCCATCAGCGCCTGCACCAGGTTGTAGGTCGAAAGCGGAGTGTCTTCCGCCGGCTTGATCACGCAAGTGTTGCCGCACACCAGCGCGGGAAACAGCTTCCATGAAGGAATCGCCATGGGAAAATTCCAAGGCGCGATCATTCCCACCACGCCCACCGGCATCCGTACCGACATGGCAAATTTGCTGCGCAGCTCCGAAGGCGTCGTCTGCCCGAACAGCCGGCGCCCTTCGCCGGCCATGTAATAGGCGGTATCAATCGCCTCCTGCACGTCGCCGCGGGTCTCGCTCAGCACCTTGCCCATCTCGCGCGTCATCTCCTGCGCATACTGCTCCTTGCGCTGGGTAAGAATTTCGCCTGTGCGATAAAGAATCTCCGCCCGCTTCGGAGCCGGAGTCAGCCGCCACGTCGTCCACGCCTTCGCCGCCGCCGACACTGCGTCGTCAACGTCCGCCGCTCCCGATGCCTGAAATTCCCCCACGATGTCATCGCTGTTGGCGGGGTTCACGTTGAGGAAAGTCTTGCCGGTGCGGGAGGCGACCCATTCCCCGCCGATCAAATTCTTATAAATATGAGTAGACACGCAGGTTTTCTCCTGAAGGGAAACATTCCAGAATAGCAAGAAGGGCGCGATCGCCCTCCGCCCGGTATACGATCCTTCGAAAGCGGAGCTCGTAGGCCCATCCGATGCCGGCATGTGACTTTTTTGTACCAACGCGGTGGAAATCGCGGGCATTAATTCAAAAGCTGTTCCAGAATGGCCTTACAATTAGTCGAGTCCTCACAGGAACAGTTTAATTTTTCATGCCTTCGAATGGTTTTCAGTCGCGGTCATCGCGGACGCACGGGGTGCGTTCGCTGTTCAGTGTCTTTTCAAGCGATCTCGCGATCGATTTGGGGACGGCCAACACGCTCGTCTACGCTGCCGGAAAAGGCATCGTCGTCAATGAGCCCTCCATCGTCGCGATCAATAAGAACACAGGCGAAGTAGAAGCCGTCGGCAAAGAAGCCAAGGAGATGCTCGGACGCACTCCGGGCAACATTGTCGCCATCAAGCCCATGAAGGACGGCGTCATCGCTGACTTTAAAGTCACCGAAAAGATGCTCAACTACTTCATCCAGAAAGCCCATAACCGCAAGATGATGGTGCATCCGCGCATCGTCATCGGCGTCCCCTCTGAGATCACGCAGGTAGAAAAACGCGCGGTCGAGGACTCCGCCTATCGCGCCAAGGCCAGTGAAGTCTTCCTCGTCGAGCAGGCCATGGTGGCGGCGATCGGCGCCGGACTTCCTATCACCGAGCCGAGCGGCAACATGGTGGTGGACATCGGCGGCGGCACCACTGACATCGCCGTCATCTCACTCTCCGGCATCGTCTACTCGCGCTCGGTCCGTATGGCCGGCAACCAGATGGACGAGTCCATCATGAACTACCTCAAGCGGAAATATAACCTGCTCATCGGCGAGCGCACCGCCGAGCAGATCAAAATCGAGCTCGGCTCCGCTTTCCCGCTCGAACGGCCAATGACCATGGAGATCAAGGGCCGCAATCTTATTGAAGGAGTCCCGAAGACCATTACCATTGACGACAGCGAAATTCGCGAGTCGCTCGGCGAGTCCATCGCCACCATCATGAACGCCATCCGCGTCGCGCTCGAGCGCACGCCACCGGAGCTGAGCGCCGACATCAGCGATCGCGGCATCGTGCTCACCGGTGGAGGTGCACTCATCAAGAACCTCGACAAACGCATTCGCGAGGAAACCGGACTGCCCGTTTCGATTGCCGATGATCCGCTGGCCAGCGTGGTGCTGGGCACGGGCAAAATGCTCAGCGATTTCCGCCTGCTGCGCAAGATCAAGATCGACTAGCACAAAAGTGCCCTGATCGAGCGGGGCACAAGGAGTATCTCGGCACAAACCGAAATACCAGCCCCATGGAATCATTCTTCAGCCGCTACAAGAACGCGTTGGTGCTCATCGTGGTGCTTGTGGCGCAGCTTCTCGCCCTGGCAGTCCAGGCTAAGCGCCCAACAACCGACGGCGGCGACCGCCGCAGCGTAAGCCTGATGCGCTTTGCGGTGATCACCATTATCACTCCCCCCGAACGGGTCCTTCACTCCACTGGCCACTGGTTTCGCTCCGTCTGGTTCGGGTACATCGACCTGATTCACGTTCGCCGCGAGAACTCCGATCTTCGGGGCGAGATACAGCGTCTGCGGCTGGAGCAGGCCACCATTGCTCAGGATGCGGAACAGGGGCGCCGCCTTCAGCACATGCTCGGATTCTCCGAGAGCTACATCTATAAGACGCAACCCGCACAGGTGATCGGAACCGGCGGCACCGACCAATCGCAGGTGGTCTTGATAGATAAAGGATCAGCCAGCGGCCTGAAGTCGGACATGTCCGTGATTACCGCCGACGGTATTGTCGGCAAAGTAAAAGAGGTTTCTCGCTATAGCAGCCAGGTGCTGCTGGTTAGCGACCCCACCAGCGGTGTCGGAGTCATTCTCGAAAACACGCGTATCCGCGGAGTACTCAAAGGCCGAGCTTACGGTCAGCTACAGGTGGCTGACGTTTCGCCCGACGCCAGGATCAAAGTCGGCGAGCCGATTGTCACCAGCGGCGGAGATCAGATCTTCCCTCGTGGGTTGGCAGTTGGAACCGTGCAGCGCGTCATCGCGGATCCCGATCGCGATCCGCTCGTGGATGTGCTTGTGCGCCCCGCGGCCAAACTTTCCCAGTTGGAAGAAGTGCTGGTCGTCACCAGCATGTCCGATGCCGCGTCGCCCCAGGAAACAAAAGACCTCGCCGAGAGTGAGGCGGAAGGCGAAGCAGCGCAAAAGCGCGCCTCCGATGTTCTTTCCGAGCGTCTGCCGAGCCGCACCGATCCCAACGGCCCTGCAGACACGAATCCCGAGGATCTGGTCGACGCCGCTGGGAATGCAATCAAAAAGACCGCACCGCCGAAGCCAAATCGTCCGGACGGCTTCAGCCCCAACGCCGAGCCTGACGCAGCGCAGATGTCTCCCGGCCAGCGATTCGCTCCGGTAAAGGACGGCACAGAGGATTCCGCGACGCCCCTCCGGTCGCAATTGCCACAGAAAACTGTTCCCGCGTCGGCCGTAACCGCGGTCTCGCATGCGCGTGTTCCCAAACCGCCAGCCACTTCATCGCCGGCGCCCCACAAATCAGTCGCTCCGCCGCCCGTAACAGCCGCACCAGCGTCTCAGCCGCCGCGCATCACGGCGCCCTCATCGGGCGACCCCGGCAATACCCCGCAGAGCGTTACCCCGCCGGGAGGAGCTCGCTAGCCATGCCCATAATGGCCTCGACCCGCCGCGAGGTGGAGACACAGTCGTTTCCGCTTGCGGTCTACATCGTAGTTCCGCTGCTGGCGTTAGGCTTGCAGTCGTTTGTCTCGCTCCACTTTTCAAATTTTGTCATATTCGATCTGCCGCTGCTGGTGGTGATTTACTTCGCCATGACGCTGCGCACGCCGGTAGCCGCAACTTTCGGGGGCGCATTTCTCGGCCTCGCGCAGGACGCTCTCACCCATCAGCCGCTCGGCGTCTTCGGCATCGCCAAGGCCTTCATCGGCTATCTGGCCGCCTCACTCGGTGTTCGCATCGACACTGAAAATCTCGGCACCCGGCTGGTTCTTACATTTGTCTTCGTGCTGCTGAACGATGCGATTGACTGGGTTCTGATGCGGCATATGCTGGGGGAACCGCTGCCCTGGGGTTGGCTTCACCAACTCTCGCGTGCCATCGTCAATACCCTCTTCGCCATTATTTTTTTCGCGCTTCTCGACCGGTTGAAATCGCGGGGGTAACATTGGCCTCAATATCTCAACCAATCAATACTGTCCGTTCCAGGCGAGCCCTGAAGGTTAATTAGTCATGAGCGATATCTCTTCCAGATTCGACCACCGCGACGAAGAGCTGCCGGCAATCAAGCTGGCAATCTTCCAGTACGTCATCGTCGGCGTCATGCTGGTGCTCATCTTCGGGCTTTGGCGGCTTCAGGTTGTCGGCGGGCAGAATTATCGCGCGCTGGCACAGGCGAATCGCGTCCGCAAGGTCCCCATTCTCGCCGCGCGAGGCCAGCTCTTCGACCGCGAGGGACGTCTGCTGGTCGACAATTATCCCTCCGTTTCCTGCTATCTGGTCCGCGAGCAGGGACATAATCTCCAGCCCGATCTGCCTCTCATCGCGCGCGGTTTGCATATGACCGGCGATCAGATTGACGCGATTCTCAAGAAGTACCGCTTCGCGCCCAAATACCAGCCACTACCCCTCAAGGAAGACATCACTCCCGACGAACAGGAATTCATCGCCGCTCACGCCGATGAAATGCCCGAGCTGGAAACCATCGACGAGCAGCGACGCCTTTATCCCAAAGACGGCTTCGCGGCCCATCTCATCGGCTACGTTGGCGAGGTCAGCGAAGAAATGCTCAACGATCCCCGCTATGCCTTCTATGCCCCGGGCGACGTCGTTGGCAGGTCAGGTGTCGAGGAGACCTACGACGCTCTGCTGCGCGGCCAGGACGGCTCGCACGATGTTCTCGTCGACAGCCACGGACGCGAAGTCGGCACCCTCGGCACCGAACGCTCCGTTCGCGGCAAAGACCTGCGCCTCACTATCGATATGGATATTCAGCGGGCGGCGGAAAACGCGCTTGGCGATCGAGAGGGAGCCGTCGTCGCTCTTGACCCGCACACAGGCGAGGTTCTAGCCATGGTAAGCCGACCCGTATTCGATCCCAACCAGTTTGCCGTGCGCATCGGGCGGGACGAATGGGACAAGCTCATCACCGACCCTGACCGTCCCCTGCTCAACAAAGCCATTCAGGCCATGTCGCCGCCCGGCTCGACATTCAAGATCATCATGACCCTGGCGGGCCTGCAGGAAGGCGTCGCGCAGAACATGAAAGTGAACTGCCAGGGCGGCGCCGATTTCTACGGACACTTTTACCAGTGCGACCGGCACCACGGCGAAGTCGACATTCACAACGCGCTGCCCTTCTCCTGCGATACCTACTACTACACGCTCGCCGTCAGGCTCGGCATTGACACGATCGCCAAATATGCCCACGAGGTCGGCCTCGGGCAGAAAACCGGCATCGATCTGCCCGACGAAATTAGCGGCATCATGCCCTCCACGGAATGGGCCATGCGCGACTTCCATCGCAAGTGGTACGCCGGAGAAACCGTATCGGTCGGCATCGGTCAGGGCGCAGTCGCCGTCACTCCCGTCCAGTTGGCCCGCGCCATTGGAGGCATTGCTTCGGGCGGAGTCTTCAAGCGCCCGCACGTCGTCTTTCCAAACGAGGTCCCGCCGGAATTGCACCAGTCCGTTCTTGATTCGTTCCCCGGATCAGGCGACGCCACAATACCCATCAGCCCGGAAAACTGGGAGATCATCACCGATGACATGGCCAATGTCACCCAATCTCCAATTGGCACCGCCTACTCGGCCCGCCTCGACAACATCGACTTCGCCGGCAAGACCGGCACCGCGCAGGTCGTCAATCATACCTTCGGCGCTCTCAAAGTTGCTGCCAACGTCCAGGACCGCGCCAATGCGTGGTTTGTGGGAGTCGCACCGCGCCGGAATCCCGACATTGTCGTCGCCGTCCTGTGGCAGCACGGCGGCTGGGGCAACGGCTCCGCTCCCATCGCCGGCAAGGTTATCCAGGCCTTCGTAGACAAGCAGCGCCGCCTCAACCACAACCTTGTAGCTGAAGAACAGCCGCGCCAAATCGACGTAGGGGCCATTTGGTCCAATCCCGAAAATCCAAACGCAATGGGCGGTAAACCGCTCTCCTCCAAGACGCCAAAAAACGGCACTCTTGCCGCAACCCGCGCCGGCCACTTTTTCCTGAAGGTTCCTCCGGCAGAGGCAATGAACACTAACCTGAACGCTCATCGCTGATCAGCATGCGCCATCGCTTCTTCTCCTTCCGCGACTTCGACTGGACCCTTCTCGGGTTCATCCTGGTGCTGTCCGTCGTCAGCATCCTCGAAATCTACTCGGCCACGCTGCACACAAAATTTGTCGGCTTCTACAAGCAGCAGATCCTCTGGCTCCTCGGCGGCCTCGTTGCCATGTTTGTCTTGTCACTGGTCGATTACCACCGTCTGCTCGAATACATTCATTGGATTTACGGCTTCTGCCTCGTCTCGCTCATCGCCGTTCTCGCCATCGGCAGCAAAGTCCTCGGAGCGCGCCGTTGGATCAAGCTCCCCGGCGGCCTTCACTTCCAACCCTCCGAATGGGTCAAGCTGGTCCTGATCCTTGCTGTCGCCCGTTACTTCGTCGGCCTCGCAGGGCGCAAGCTCACCTGGCCTGACATCTTCAAGGCAATGGCCATGGTCGGCATTCCCATGCTGCTCGTCCTCAAGCAGCCCGACCTCGGCACCGCCCTCACCTATTCGCCCATCCTGCTCGCCGGCCTCTTTCTCGGCGGCCTCGACTGGAAAAAAGGCACGATCCTCGTCTGCTCCGGGCTGCTTCTGGTGGGCATTGCATTCTCCAGCAGCAAAATCCTCAAGCCGTATCAGAAGGCCCGGCTAACCGCATTCATGAACCCGGGTTCAGACCCCAAGGGCAGCGGCTACCAGATTCTCCAATCCAAAATCGCTGTCGGAGATGGGGGCGTGTTTGGCCGCGGCACCACAAAAGGCACTCAGACCCAGGGCGACTTCCTGCCCATTCCCTACACTGATTTCATCTTCGCCGCCTTTGCCGAGGAGCACGGCTTTATCGGCGCAGTCATCGTCCTGCTGATATACTTCCTCATATTGATGCGTTTGATTCAAAACGCTCAAACAGCCGCAGACCTCCCAGGCACGTTCCTGGTGATGGGCGTGGTGGCCGTGCTGATTTTTCAAATCGCGGTCAACGTCGGAATGGTCATTGGGCTGATGCCGGTCACCGGGATCCCTCTCCCGCTTATGAGCTACGGAGGCTCCTCGGTGCTGTTCACATTTCTGGCTCTGGGCATGGTAATGAACGTCCGGATGAACCGCTTCGTGAACTAAGTCCCCGGTGTAAACGATTTGGGTCGAAGCCCGCAGATTGCGGGTGAGCAACAAAGAATTTAACTTAGTCGGCCGAATGGATCAACGGGCCGGACAGGATTTGAGCAATGAGCACGCAAAGAATGGGAACGGCCCCGCCGGTAAATCTGGCTGAAGCGGTCACAAATTCTTTGCGCCAGGATGTCACCCGCACGAGAATTGGATTTTCAGGTGGGCCCCCGCCGGGTAACCGGAGCGGGCGCGAACCCTCTCCTCCGAAAAGAATCTGCCTCCCTGCGGTCATCCCTTCCCCATTACCACTCCTGCCTGGTTTTCCGCTCTGATCTGTCTCGGCTGTTGCCATGGGGCACAGCCCCGGGCAGGAAAGAGACAGCATGTCGAAAGAAATTTGTATTTCCACCACGCCGCATGAAACCCGGCTGGCCATCCTTGAAAATGACGAACTCGCCGAAATTTATTACGAGCGCGAGAACGAATACACCCTCGCAGGTTCCATCTATAAAGGCCGCGTAACCCGCGTCCTCCCAGGAATGCAGTCCGCCTTCGTCGATATCGGCCTCGAGCGCGACGCCTTCCTCTACGTCACCGACTTCCTCGAAGAGCAGGAGGACGGCGAAGAGTTTGAGCGCACCAGCCTAACCGGCAACCAGCCGGGCAACCAGCAGCGCCGCGACAGCGGGCGCAGCCGGCAGCCCCAGCAGGAACAGGAAGCAACACAACAATCTGCCGCCCAGCCCTCCCGCGAAGAAGAATCAGGCGAAGGCGATTCGCCCTCCGGAACCCGCCGCTGGCGCGGACGCCGTGGCCGGGGACGCGGCATGCGCCAACGCGGACGCGATCAGGAAAAGGAAAGCCGCGGCACTGAATCCCGCTCGCCTGAAAATCGCCCACAGGAAAATCGCGTACAGGACGAGCCCGTTGAGGCCGGCACTGAGGAAATTCGCTACGACGCTCCCGCACCCTCAGCCACCTCCGCCGCCGATACGCGCCTTTATCAATCCGAAGCCGCCTTTGAGCGCAAGCCTGCCCCGCCGAAAGGCGACCGCATCGTGCTTCCCGGCGAATCGCTCTCGAAATACGGCGGCGCACCTGCAGCCGAACCCGCCAGACAGCAAGCCGCGCCTGCTCCAGCTTTCAAGACCAACTACACCGCGCCCAAACCATCCACGATGGTTGAAGTGCCGCTCACATGGGACGGCGGTTCTCTGCTGCCCGGCGAGTCACGCGCCCGCAAATCCGAGCCGAGGCGCGAATCCCGAACCGAATCTTTCGAATCGCAGCATCCCGAAGCTCCCGTTCACGAACCCGAGCAATCCTCGCATGAGGAATTCTCCGTCCCGGCATTCGAGCCGATGAACCAACCGGAGCTGCCCGCGCCTCCTTCCGAGGCTCTTCTTCCCGCACCGGCTCCGGCGGAAGAACATCAGCAGACCTCGCGGGAAACTCACGAACCGCTCGAACAGCATGCACACCCGTTCGAAGCCGAGCAGCATTCCGAACCGGAGCTGCATGAAGAGGTTCACGAATTCGAGCCGGAGAACGCCTCCGCTTCGCACCGTGTCGATATTGCCCCGCCCAGCGAATTCCGCGTAACCAGCGTTGCCGAGCCCGAGCAGGAGCAGGTTTACGCCATCGAAGAGCAAACACCATTCGAGGCTCCGGAGCATGATGAGCAGGCCACTGAAGTCGCCGATCAACTCTTCGGCTTCGCCCCCGGCGCCGGCATTCTTGAAGAAGAGGTGATCGACGAGGACGAATACGAGTTCGAGCCCATTCACGCCCAGGGTGACGAACACGATTCCGAAGACCTGGAAGAGGAAACGCTCGAATCAGGGCGTCATGCCGGCGAGGCCTCCGACGAAAACCACAGCCAGCAGCAACAAGCCACTGTTTCCTCCGCAGAGGGCGTTGAACTCGAGGAAGAAAGCGAAGACTTCGATTCCGCGGAGGACGAATCGGACGAGGACGAAGTTCTGGAGATCGAAGAGTCCGGCGAAGAAGCTCCTTCAGCCGAGGGAGCCAATGGGGCCGCGCCTGCCCGCGATCGCGGCGGAAACCGTCGCGGACAACGCGGTGATCGTCATGGAAACCGTCGCGGAGGCCGCACTGGTCGCGGCCCGGGCCGTGGGCCAAACCGTGCCTCGGCGCAGACCATGGACCTGCCCATCATCAGCGATCTGCTGAAACAGGGGCAGGAAGTTCTTCTCCAGATCGCGAAAGAGCCCATCGCCAAGAAGGGCGCACGCGTTACCAGCCACATCGCTCTGCCCGGCCGCTTCCTGGTTTTCATGCCAACCGTCAACCACGTCGGCGTCTCGCGCAAGATCGACTCCGACGAAGAGCGCCTGCGCCTCAAGCGCATCCTCATCAGCGAAAAAGGCGAGGCCTCCGGAGGCTTCATCGTTCGCACCGCTGCTGAGGGCGCCAGTGAAGATGAATTGCGCGCCGATCTGCGCTTCCTCATCAGCCTTTGGAATGACATCAAGCAGCGCGAGGAGAGCAGCAAGGCTCCCGCGCTCATCTACCACGACCTCAACCTGGTAGAGCGCGTCCTGCGCGACCAGGTGGGAGACAACTTCTCCACTATCTGGGTCGATAGCGAGTCCGAGTATGAGCGCACCGTCCGCTTTCTCAACCGCTTTCAGCCCGCGCTGGTTCGCCGCGTCAAGCTCTACACCAAGGAAACGCCTCTCTTCGAGCACTTCGGCATTCAGGAAGAGATCACCAAGGCGCTCCGCTCAAAAGTCTGGCTCAAGTCCGGCGGCTCCATCGTCATCAATCAGACGGAAGCGCTCGTCGCCATCGACATCAACACTGGCAAATATGTCGGCAAAACCGCGCGTCTTGAGGACACCATCCTCAAGACCAACCTCGATGCCATACCCGAAATTGTTCGCCAGATCCGCCTCCGCGACCTCGGCGGAATCATTGTCATCGACTTCATCGACATGGACGAGCGCAGGAATCGTCACAAAGTGATGGCCGCGCTTGAAGATGCTCTCAAAGCCGACCGCGCACCGTCGAAGGTCCTGCAGTTTAACGATTTCGGACTGGTCGCCATCACCCGCAAGCGCGTCAAACAGTCGCTGGAGCGCACGCTGAGCATTCCATGCCCGATTTGCACGGGAACGGGAATGGTCAAGAGCCCGACCACCGTTGCAAACGAAATCTACATCGAGCTGCGTAAAATGCAGCGGCACCTCGAACGTGGCGACGTCATGCTCCGCGTAAATCCCGAAGTCGTGAAGGTGCTCAAAGCGAACAACGCGCGCTGGCTCAACGAGCTTGAGGAGTTGTCCGGAAAGACCATCATCGTGAAGAGCGACCCCGCCCTTCACCCCGAACAGTTCGACATCCACTAGGAAACAGGTTGCAGGTTATAACCTGCAACCTGCCCCTCTTAGTAGTAGATCAGTTTGAATCCGGCATCGTAAACCGGCACCGTCCGATTAGCCCGTTATTTGAATATTGACCAACTTAGCGGGAGTGATCTGGAGGGACAACGGTTTCCATCCCCGGTCCCATCCACTCGGGGAGCTGCCCGCCTCTCCGGTGCGCTGCCCATTCCAACTCGATCTCCACGGTTCCGCACACCGAGTACGCCGTCCGATTCCTGGATGCCCGCCACGGCTCCCTGCCGTGAAATAGGGCGCCAAACGACGCCAACATCTGGTATTGACACCTTCGGTCAACGCGGCCTGACGTCTATCCAGCCTGCGCCATCGCACCTCTCACACCGTGATCCATTGGCGCGGCCAGATCCTGCACACCCGTCACACTCGGCCCAGTCGTCAGTGTTCAGCCTGCTTCCGTTGACACCACGGCATCGCTTACCGCCGACCATACGGCCACACGGTCCATTGATCAGATTGAGGCTGTAGGATACGTGTCCGCAGACTGTGCAGACTGCACACGGCTTCTGCTGGCTCATTGCTCGTTTCCTCCTGCGGGTGTGACCAAACAGCGTGAAGAGGCGAAGGTAATTAAATCCGACAGCGAGCTACTGCGGAGGGGTTTGGCCGAGGAGTCGGTAAACTCGGCGTGCATCGGCCTCATAGGTTCGGACGGTAGTCTCTGAAAGATCCGTGGTGGTTCTGCTGGACTCAACCCACGACCACGCTGCTAAATACGGAGATACTGACCCTGGCTTGACGCCATTAGCTAGAAGCAATTCCTTCACGCGATTAGACGTGATTTTCATTGGCTTAGACATGAGCAGATTTTACGGGTGTTGGACCAGATAGAGAAGCGTCTTTGACGCACTTCCGCGAAGAGGCGGTCCGACGCTGGTCGGGACCGCGAGAATTCGGTTTATGGATCGCCAATGCACTCTTTGAGAGAAGGGAGTCACTTGCCCGAAGAGTCGCTATCTCGGAAAGTGCCCTCGCGATCCAGACAGCCTCTAGATCGCTGTCAAGAGGGCGATGTTTTTAAGTCGCAGCATCTACATCACTTAATGGATGCAGTTGATTTTCTCCAATTTGTTATCCTAAGAATAGGGGAAGAATTCGGCGAAGGCGCAGCCACGAGGCTGCGCCTTTTCGTTTGGGAGCCATTCTATGAATCTTTGACCGTGCGATAAACGACTGACAACTCTGGACTTACTTGCAACTTATAGATAATGGCTGACTTGCATATCGTGACAGAATGCAAATTGAAGAAAACAAAGGAGAGCTCAAGAAAATACGCACCCGTGTTCGAACATCCCAAACATCCTGCGAGGCGGCACAGAGCGTCCCGGCCATCCTCACCATCGAGGCGACCGGAAGCAGGGTCAAATGCTCCAGCAGCCCAGCTTCCTTCCGACGAAAGGCCCCTGAAGGCGCAATAAGCAAAAGGCTGCGTTCGCGCGATAAACAACCGAGAAATCTGGACTTACTTGCAAGTTTTAGATAATCGCTGACTTGCGCGTAGTGACAGCACGCAAATTAAAGAAAACAAAGGAGAGCTCAAGAAAATGTGCGCCGTTATTCCAGGATCCCAACATTATGTGAGCCTGAGCCACCATGGCCCAGGCTCGCATCACCTCGACGGCACCAAGCAACGCCCCAATGCTCCAGCAGCCCAGCTTCCTTCCGACGAAAGGCCCCGGAGGCACAATAAACGAAAGGCTCCGCTCGCGCGATAAACAACTGAGAACTCTGGACTTACTTGCAAGCTATAGATAATGGCTGACTTGCTAATCGTGACAGCACGCAAATTGAAGAAAACAAAGGAAACTGCAAGAAAATATGCGCCGGTCTTCGGACATCCCAAACATCCTGCGAGGCGGAACCACAATGCCCCCGCCGGTGTCACATCGACGCAACTGGAAGCAGCGTCAAATCCTCCGCCAGACCTACTTCCTTCTGCACAAACGGTTCCGCATAGCGCACGCCGCCCAGCAACCCATAGTGCCGTGCCTCGGCAAACGTGCGTTCGCGAATCTCTTCCTCCGGAACGAACAATCCGCTGCCCGCAGCCTGGTTCGCATACTGCGATTTGTAAGCCATCAGCGCACGATGACGATCTTCGATGAACGGGCTGATGTCCACCACAAAACTGGGACGAACATCCGCATACAGGCTCGCATACACAATCTTGAAAGGACGATGCGGGGCAGCACCCGTCTCCAGCTTGGCCAGCCCGCTCAGAAAGCATGCCTCGTAGCCCAGCGTCGCAGTCGTGTAGTGGTCCGGATGCCGTCCCGTCCAATACGGCAGAATCACTACTCGAGGCCTCACCCTGCGCAGCGCCTCCACAATCTTCACGCGATTTTCATAGCTGTTTTCCACCCGTCCGTCAGGAATATCCAGCGCCTCGCGCCAGCTCACGCCCAGGATCTTCGCCGCTTCAGCCGCTTCTGCCTCGCGCTCCGCAGCCGAGCCCCGCGTGCCGGCTTCGCCGCGAGTCAAATCGAGAATCGCCGTCCGCAGCCCTTGCGCGCGCAGCTTCAGCAGCGTGCCGCCGCAGGTTTGCTCTACGTCGTCCCGATGCGCGGCAATAGCCAGGACTTCGGCAATCGATTGGTCCGTCATACTTCGTCCGCGAAGCAAAAGCGCAGCTCAAAAAGCTGCGCCTTGTATTTCCATTCTTTGAAGTTCCTAGTAATCCGTGTTATCCGCGTCCGTGGCAGCATCCATATAAGCGACGTCCGACACGGTGCCCGTCACTGCCACGTTGGAGTTGTCGCGCTCCGACATGTCCGTCGTGTTGTAGATATACACCTGGCCGCCTTCGGCCGTATAAACTTTGCCCAGACCGGTGACTGACGCAATCCCCGTCGCATCGCCCTTATAAGCGTCGAGCGTCGCCGTATTGTTCGAGGTGTTGAACATCGTCAGACAGCCATACGGAACCGTGCCGCTCGATGCTTGTGCCCTCTTGTAGGTCTCTCCCTCGAGGCACTGCGAAGAGCCGATCCACAGCGTGCTGTCATCCGCGAATACCATCTTGTTATGTGTGCCGTCGCTGATAGGAAACGTGCCGGCCACCTGCCCAGTCTGCGCGTTCAGAATCGACAGATTTCCCTGGAAGAGCCCATCCGGCTGCAATTGCTGCCCGGCCAGGTACATCGTGTTCCCGTTGAAAATGGCGTCCGTCGCGCCGCCCGGAACGGCAATGTTGCTCTGCGCCACCAGCGCAATGCCCTTCGCCCCCGACGTGTTGGTATTCAGCGACGACGCGGTAATCGGAACCACCGTTATGCCTGCCGTGCTCCCGCCGCACTCCGGGCCGCAATCCAGCACGTACGCCGCCGATCCGTCCGGTGAAAACACCGCCTTGATTGGGTTATCGAAGCTAGCGTTCGGTCCCGTGCCCACCGGAAACGCGCAGAATATCGGAAGATTCTGGGGCTCGCAGTCCTGCGCTCCTAGGTAGTGCTGTGGATCGGAAGACAGCGACGCAGCCTGCTGCTGCGGCGCCGTCAATCCGACCACGCTGTACACGCTGAACAATCCGCTCGGGGTCGAACCCACCAGGCTGTTCGGGCCCTGGATCGAATTTTGAACAAATGCCAACGCCACCGTGCCGCCCGCATTTACTGAAACGCGATACACGTTTGGCAGGTTCAGCACAACCGATCCACTCGTCCCAACACCCACAACTGAAAGCGCATGCGTCGTCGAATTCGCCGCGTAAACAAAGGCGCGTGGCTGGTCGATGAAGATGCTGGACGATAGGCCCCCCGGAATCTGAATGGGCACTCCGGTCTTCTCTTGCGCATAACTGACCACCACAAAGCTGCCGTCGCCCGCGTTGTACACGGCACCGACTTGCTCTTCGGGCAAATTCTCGATCGTCGCCGGCAATTTACCCGTGAACCCCGCAATCGCAAACGATCCGGTGTCGGTGTTAAACGGGTGGCGAATGTCGTAAAAGGCATCCACAAATGGAAGCGAACCGCTGCCGCCCGCGTTCTGCTGGGTCAGCAACACACGATTCAAAACTCCGCTCGGAGGCAGCGAGCGCCCGGCAAAATAAAAGTTCTTGCCGCACGAGGTGAGCAGTGTTCCGAACGAAAGCAAAAGAATGGCGCCAAGCCAAAAACCCGATAAACTTCTCTTCTTCAAAACCAGAAACCTCACAGATTCGCGGGAAAGGTCAGTATACCAGTGGAAGATGCGAAATCGGCGTCGCGCTCCCCGCGCCCGGGCTGCGCCGAATCGCGGCTCCCGCCCTCTGGCAATGCCGCCCCTGCTGGAATACCATGACGGAAGGCCAATCATGACCGAACGTATTCAGGAGATGTTCGCCGGACGAACCATTCTTTGCGATGGGGCGATGGGAACTACGCTTTATGCGCGCGGCATTTTCATCAATCGCTGCTACGACGAGCTGAACCTTTCTCAGCCCGACCTCGTACGCTCCATTCACGAGGAATATCTCCAGGCCGGGGCCGAGCTGATTGAAACCAATACCTTCGGCGCGAATGCGCTGCGCCTCCTCCGCTACGGCTTTCAGGACCAGGTCTTTGCCATTAATAAAACGGGAGCCGAAATCGCCCGCCAGGCAGTCCAGCAGCTTCATGAAAAACAGGCTGGCAAAGCTTGGGTCGCCGGAGCCATCGGCCCCCTCGGCGTTCACCTTGAGCCTTTGGGAAAAACCGGCCTCGACGAAGCTCGCGCCGCATTTGCCGAACAGATTCGCGGACTCGTCGCCGGTGGTGTCGACCTTCTCATTGTCGAAACCATCGTTGCGCTTAACGAGGCTGAACAGGCCATCCTTGCCGCGCGTGAGGTCGCGCCCCAGCTTCCGGTGATCGCGATGATCACCGTCGATGAAGATGCTCGCTGCCTGGATGGCGCCAGTCCGGAAACCGCAGCTCTCCGCCTCGCCGCCGCCGGAGCCGGCGTCGTCGGTTGTAACTGCAGTGCGGGTCCCGCAACCGTGCTCACCGCCATCGAATGCATGAGCGCTGCCACGGCCCTTCCGCTGGCTGCCATGCCCAACGCCGGCACTCCGCGCGCGGTGGATGGCCGGAACATCTATCTTTGCTCGCCCGAATACATGGCCAGCTTCGCCCGCAAATTTCTTAAGGCGGGCGCGCAGTTCATAGGCGGTTGTTGCGGCACCACTCCCAACCACATTCGCGCCATCAAATCGGCTATCCGCGCTGTCGAAGCGCAGAAGACCGCCAAACCAGCAGCCGCACGCGAGGTCATCGTCACCGAAACACCTCCCGCGCCGCTCGCACACCGCTCAAGAATCGGCCAGCTCGTTCACGACGGCGCATTTATCACTCTGGTAGAAATCGTTCCCCCGCGCGGAATCGATTGCGCGAAAGAACTTGAAGGCGCGACCCTGCTCGCCAACCGGGGCATTCACGCAATTAACGTGCCCGATTCGCCGCGCGCCTCCGCCCGCATGAGCGCGCAAAGCCTCTGCATTCAGATTCAGCAAAAGACCGGCATCGAAACCGTTCTGCATTACACCTGCCGCGACCGCAACGTCCTCAGCATTCAGAGCGACTTGCTTGGGGCGTCCTCCATCGGACTGAAAAATATTCTTTGCCTCACCGGAGATCCACCCAAGCTCGGCAACTACCCCGACGCCACCGCGGTCTTTGACGTCGACGCCATTGGCCTCGTCAATATAGTCCGCCGTCTCAATCACGGCCTGGATATCGGTGGCAATCCCATCGGCGCATCTACTGGATTTACTATAGCCGCAGCTGCCAATCCCGGCGTTCCCGACATCGACAACGAGGTTCGACGGTTCGCCTATAAAGTCGAGGCTGGAGCAGAATACGCAATCACGCAGCCCGTCTTCGATCTCCGCCTGCTGGAACTCTTCCTCAAGCGCATCGAAGGCTTCCGTATTCCCATCATCGCTGGAATCTGGCCGCTCACCAGCCTGCGCAACGCGGAGTTCATGAAGAATGACTTGCGCGTTTCCGTTCCCGACAGCATCTTGCTGCGCATGCAGCAGGCCTCCACGCCCGAGCTGGCGCGCGCGGAAGGCGTCCGCATCGCCCAGGAAATGCTCTCTGCAGTTCAAGGCATGGTCCAGGGTGTGCAGGTAAGCGCGCCACTTGGGCGCTACGCGCTCGCTGCCGATGTAATCGCCGGAGTCATCCACCCGCAGCGGGACGCAAGAATCGAAGGGGCCGCAGTTGCAAGACTTTGAGCAGTCGATGAAGCAGCTTGAAGCCGTAGTCGCTCAAATGGAGCGCGGCGATATCACGCTGGAAGAATCCCTCAAGCTATTCGAAGAAGGCTCCAAACTGGCCGAGCATTGCCGGCAGCAACTCGCCGAAGCCGAAGGCAAAATTGAGATTCTATCTAAACAGCGCAATGGGACTATGAAGCGCGAGCCGTTCGTTTAAAGACCGGCCATAGCCTGATTGCCCATTTTATTCCTTAATAGTCTTCGACGACCCCGGCTTCACATCTCCGCAATCTGAGCCCAGAAACTTGCTCTCAAGCGTTCCATGCATCGAAAATTTCTGGCCGCTCTGTCCCTCCTGATCGCTCTTCATCCGGAAAGAACCGTGGGCGTGCGTGGTGTCGTCAACCAGCATCTCGAAATGACCGTTCATCGTCATTCCGTTCTCGCTCTTGCAGCTTATATCGAACCCATATTTGCTGCCCCCGCTCTGCCGGTTCGCATAGGTACAGTCGGCGTCCTTAGGCTGGTTCATCTGCTCTATGTTCTTCTGCCATTCGTCAGGAGTCATGCAGCCCTGTGTGGTGTTTGTGTGAGAGTCTCCGGGGATTGGCTTCCCCATTGCCTTCAGCCTCGCAATCACCTCCGGTGGAAGCTGCAGCCCCTCCATCTGGGTGGTAACAGAGGTCTCCCACAATCCCATTTTTATTGGAGGAGGAGTGGTAGTCGTCGCAGCAGTCTGCGCCCCCGCGACGGAAGCCGCGCACAAGGCGATCAGAAAAATTGAAAACCGGTAAAGCGTCATAGGGGATTCTCCCGCAGGTTTGCCGCAAAAGGCTGAGCGCAATCGTTGTACCACATTGCTACAGGATTTATCGAGCGACGCTCGATGCGCCAGAGCGGGCACGCAGCGCGTCTCGCACAAACTCAACCAGTTCGTCCGCCACATATTCCGGCGGACGGATCACAAACCGCGGTTTATCTTCAATAAGCTTCGCCGAAACACCCGTCCACCGCGGCTCCAGTTCCGTCGCTCGAACCAACACCGCGTCCGCGCGATCCAGAAACAGCCGCGCCGAATCCTTGAAGTCCGCCGTCCCCGCATCCAGCACGCTCAGATAAAGATCGGGCTGCAAAAACTGCATTACGCTGTTCGATTCCAGAATCGCATTCTCCGCAACCGCCAGCTCCTTCCGAATGCGCGGCATCGCATCCGCCAGCATTCCCTGGCGAGTCCGCACCCAAACCGAGCGCGCCGCTCCCGCTGCTAAAAATCGCGCGGTGTCTGTCCCGGACAACGCATTTCGTTCCTCGCTGATGGCCAGCGTGTGATCGTCGGTCGCGCAGTCACACGGCGCGCCGTCCGCAGTGCAGAACCCGTGGCCATACTGGGTGATTTTCAGGGCCGTCCACCGCATCTCCGGCAGTCGCGCAATCAGCCCGGCCACAACCGAAGTTTTTCCCACGCTGCGCGAATGGCCGCCCACCACGATGACAGCCACAGCTAATCTCCCTTTTCCGGATGTTTTCGCGAGCGGCCCGGCTTCGCTTCCTCGCCGATTCGTCCCATCGCCGCAAGCTCCTTCAAATACTGCTTGAGGGGGCGCGCCGGCCTGCCCCAGAACACCACGCCCGCGCCTTTCACTTTCTTATGCGTCAGCACGCCCGAGCCGGAGCCGAGAATCACGCCTTCGCCAATCTCCGCGTGATCTCCAATACCCACTTGGCCGCCGACCACTGCACCCGCGCGAATCACGCTCGATCCCGACACCCCCGTCTGCGCCGCAATCACCACATTCGCTTCCACCCGCACATTGTGACCAATGTGGACCAGATTATCGATCTTCACGCCGCGCCCAATCCGCGTCTCCTCAAGTGCCCCGCGGTCAATTGTCGTGTTCGCGCCGATCTCCACATCGTCCTCAATCACCAGCCGCCCCTGCTGCGGAAACTGAATGTACTCGCCTGTCGCGTCATCTCTCACATATCCAAATCCATCCGAGCCAAGCACCGCGCCCGCATGGACCACAACGCGATCGCCAAGCTCCGTGCCCGCATAAATCACCACCCGAGGATAGATCCTGCACCCGCGGCCCAATGCCACACCGCGCCCAATCGCCGCGCCCGCGCCGATTACTGTCTCATCGCCCAAACGCGCACCAGATTCGACCACCGCATACGCGCCTATTGAAATGTTCCGGCCGCGCACCACCTCAGGCGCAATCAACGCCGTTGAATGAATCCCGCCCTCTTCCTCATGCGGGCAAAGCAGCCGTGCCGCCCGCGCAAAAGCGAGCTTTGGATTCGCAACCGCCAGAAGAGCCTTTCCCGATTCCCCTGCAGCCGCATTCAGCTTCGCCGAAACAATCACCGCGCCAGCCGCAGAAACCAGAGCGGCCCTGAGGAGCGATGCATCCTCGGCGAAAACCAGATCTCCGCTGCCCGCTCGGCCGATGCTCGCCACTCCCGAGATCTCCATCTCCGGCAGGCCGCCAACAACTTTCGCATGCAACAGCTCGGCTAATTGAATCAGTCGCAACATTCACCCCGATGGAGAATCCCTAGTCCTCTAATCCCTTATTACTAATCCTGTTCTCGTGTGCCATCTGGACGCGTCTTCCATCTTCGATGCACCCACAACCACTGCTCAGGATATCGCCGCACCCATTCCTCGATCACCGCCGTAAACCGGGCCGTATTCGCCAGCGCATCGGCTTCGTCATCACCCGTCCTCACAACTGGAATTTCCCCGCCGAAGCGCAGAACATATTTCTGTTCCGCTTCCTCCCAGACCATAAACCCGGGCAGCACCGCCGCGCCCGTCTTCACCGCCACCCGTGACAGCCCGGACGCCGTACACGCCATTCGCCCGAAGAACGGTACAAACACTCCCTGCGGCGGAGTCATATTCGTGTCCATCAAAATCCCCACCGTCTCGCCTTGCCGCATCGCCGCCAGCAACCCGCGCGCAAACTCATCTTTGTGCACCACGCGGTTCCCATGCAGGCAGCGGATCGCATTTACCAGCCGGTCCACCCTCTCATTGTCGAGCCGCCGAATCACAATACTCATGGGGTAACCCATCAGAGAGTGGTAATAGCTTGAAAGTTCCCAGGCGCCCAGGTGACCGGTCACAATCAGCACGCCATTGGCCCGTTCGCGCGCCGCTACATAATTCTCCAGCCCCTCATACCTCAGAAATCCCCGCGTATTCTCGCGCGTATATTTGGGCATCTGGCAGAACTCTCCCATTTGCCAGCCCAGATTTCTGTAGAGCCGTCGAAGCATCCGCTCCCGATCCGCAACCGGCTTCTCCGGAAACGCCAGCTCCAAATTCCGCAGCCCCGTTTGCCGCAGTCGTCCCATCAGCACATACGCGGCCGCGCCCACGCCGGCGCCAATGGTACGCGCTGCCCGCCGGGGCAGAAACCCCAGCAGCTTCACGAGCACCCAGACTACCGCGTACTCCAGCCATTTCCGCATCGCAAATGTACCGACAGTGTACGACGGGCTTGCCTGATGGCTTTTGAGGTGTAACCTGTAGCGCAGACAACACCCTCAAAAAGGACGCCTCATGCACGAAGGCATTCAAAGCTGTACCAGCAGGCAATCGTTCAGTCGTACCATCTGCCGTCTGCAAGCTGCGCTCGTGCAAAAGAACATCACGCTCTTCTGCATCGTGGACCACTCCGGACTTGCTGCCGGTATCGGCGTCGCCATGTTGCCGACGAAGCTCTTTATTCTGGGAAACCCGAAAGCCGGCACGCCGCTCATGGCCGCGTCTCCCAGCGCGGCTCTCGATCTGCCTCTCAAGATCCTGATCGCCGAGCAGCGCGACGGAAGTGTCGTCGTCTCCTGGAACGACCCGGCATGGCTCCAGCAACGCCATGGGTTCTCTCCAGATTTGATTTCAAACATCGCCGGAGTAGAAGCGATCGCCAGATCGGTCTGCGAATAGACGACGCATTTATTCAGTGCATACGTACCCAGGTTTGACTTCCCGCAGCCACTCTGTTTTCATCAGCACATTCGCATGCAGCCAATCGTGCGCATCTCCGCCAGCACTCGCCGAATTATTCCGGCCACGATAATCATTTCCTCCTCATAGAGCGGGCGGCTGGCGAAACAAAATCTAAGCAATCCCAGACCACCACCCGCTCCCAGCAGTTGGTGGTTTTTCAATTTCCGGAGGAGAAGTAGAGAGATGAGCGTTACCTTAAGCGGAATCCAGCAGGCCAGGCAGCGCATTCACGGCGATATCTACCTCTCGCCCGCGCCGCATTCAGACGAGCTTTCGAAGATGACCGGCCAGCAGGTCTTCCTCAAACTTGACAACCTGCAGCGCACCGGAGCCTTCAAGGAGCGCGGCGCTCTCAACAAAATTCTCACCCTGACCGACAGCGAAAAGCGCTGCGGAGTTATCGCCGCCAGCGCGGGAAACCACGCACAAGCAGTCGCCTGTCACGCTACCGCGCGTGGGCTGCGCGCCCGCATCGTCATGCCCCTCATGACGCCCTTGGTCAAGACCGCCTCCACTGCAGCATACGGAGCCGAAGTCGTCCTCCACGGCGCCAACTACGACGAGGCCTGCGCCGAAGCCATCCGCCTCAGCCAGCAGGACAGCATGACCTTCCTGCATCCTTTCGACGATGACGCTGTCATCGAAGGCCAGGGCACCATCGGCCTTGAGCTTCTCGAACAAATTCCCAATCTCCAAGCCGTGGTCGTACCTATCGGCGGCGGAGGCCTCATCGCCGGCATTGCCTGCGCCATTAAGGAATCCAATCCCAATATTCGCGTGATCGGCGTGCAGACCGAGCGCCTTCCATCTATGCTCCGCGCGGCCGACGCGGGCTCACCTGTCACCATTCCAGCCGAGGCCACGATCGCCGACGGTATCGCCGTCCGCCGCGCCGGAGAGAGGACCCTTCCCCTCGTCCAACGGTACGTCGATGAGCTTGTCACCGTCGACGAAGAAGAAATCGCCAAGGCCATCCTCGTGCTCCTCGAGCGCGAAAAGACTCTCGCCGAAGGTGCAGGAGCTGTCGCCCTCGCCGCGCTCCTCCAGCACAAGACCACGTTGCACGGCCGGCGCACCTCCGTCCTCGTCGGCGGAGGCAATATCGACGTCAGCCTGCTTGCCCGCATCATCGAGCGCGGCCTAGTCAAAGACGGGCGCCGCACCCGTCTCCGCATCCATCTCACCGACCGCCCCGGCGCGCTCCATCAGCTCACCCGCATCCTCGCCGACGCGCGGGCTAACATCGTGCAAACCGCGCACGACCGCGCGCACTACGGAGTGAGCCTCGGCGACACCGTGATCGACATCACCCTCGAAACCCGTGGCGATGAGCACATCGATGCCATCCGCAACATGCTGACCGAATCAAGCTATCGTCATGAACGAATCGACTAGCCGCCCTGGCCACACTTCGATGTAGCATGTTCGAGACGGTCATCTATGTTCAACCGACGGAATTTCCGATGAGGCTGATCCGCAAGTGTGTCCGCCCGATGCTGCTCCTGCTTCTTCTCGCCGGGATAAAACTCCAGGCCCAAGCTGGTCCCCCCTTCCAGACGGACGACCCCGTTCCCGTCGACTACGGACATTACGAGTTCTACGTCTTCGGTTCCGCTGACGGCACGCCCGTGGAGATGGATTCCGTTGGCCCCGCCTTCGAATTCAACTGGGGCGCCGTTCCCCGCGTGCAGCTCCACCTCATCCTGCCGTTCGGCGACGCCGCTCCGCTCAACCATCCCGCCTATGCGCCCGCCGGGCAAGGCCCCGTGACTTTCGGCGTCACTGACATGGAGCTTGGCGCGAAGATCGCCTGGTTCAAAGAAGGAAAACACCTTCCGCAGATCGGCTCCTTTACAATGTTCGAGCTTCCCACCGGCAACTACTCCCGAGGCCTGGGCATCGGCCGCGTGTGGTACAAGCTGCCACTCTGGGCTTACAAGAAAATTGGACCGTGGGGACTCGACGGCGGCGGCGGATATTCAGTCATCCCGCAAACCGGGTATCACACCTACCCCTATGGCGGCTTTCTCGTCGAGCGCACCATCAACGAGCGGCTTGATTTCTCTGTCGAGCTCTTTTCGCACGGCGCCCAAGGCCCGGCCGCACCGCAGTACCAATCCTCCACTCTGATCGACGCTGGCGGCTACTACCATTTCAAGTCGCCGGGCCTGCAGTTGCTCTTCGCCTATGGCCACTCCATCGTGGGTCAAACAGAAAACTACGCCTACCTCGGCCTTTACAAGACCTGGGGAAAAGACAAGAGCAGTGCCAATAACAGCGCCCCAGGTCTGCTCTCATCTCCGACAGCACCATAGAGGACTCTTACATGAAAAGGCTTCTTGCTCTCCTGCTATTCATCCCAGCTTTGGTTGTCGCGCAGCAAGTCCAAACCACCGATCAGCGCTGGTCCGAGCAAAAGGCCAACGACTGGTACAGCCATCAGCCGTGGCTCGTCGGCAGCGACTACATCAACCGCGACTCCATTAACCAGCTTGAAATGTGGCAACCCGCTACCTTCAACCCGCGGCAGATCGATCAGGAGCTGGGCTGGGCGCAATCCATCGGCATGAACACCATGCGCGTTTTTCTCCACGACCTCCTTTGGAAGCAGGACCCCGAAGGTTT
Source organism: Silvibacterium sp. (assembly GCA_036273415.1). GTDB lineage: Bacteria > Acidobacteriota > Terriglobia > Terriglobales > Acidobacteriaceae > Silvibacterium. The sequence goes on from DASUHR010000010.1 coordinate 80,147, forward strand.
CAAGGCCCGCATCAATACTTTTCTCACCATCGCGGCAAAGCACCACATCCGCCCCGTCTTCGTCCTCTTCGACTCCTGCTGGGACCCAAATCCAAAGCTAGGCCCGCAGCATCCACCGATTCCCGGCGTGCATAATTCCGGGTGGGTGCAGAGCCCCGGCAGCGCCGCCCTCGAAGACCCCGCCCAATATCCGCGTCTCAAAGCGTACGTCGAGGGCGTCATCGGCGCGTTTGCCAATGACAATCGCGTCCTCGCCTGGGACCTCTGGAATGAGCCTGACAACACAAATATTCCCGCCTACCAGCGTGAGGAACCGAAAGATAAAGTGGGGTTGGTCCTCGCACTACTCCCAAAAGTGTTCGCCTGGGCCCGTGAAGAAAATCCGTCCCAGCCCCTCACCAGCGGACTGTGGAACAGCGACTGGTCATCGCTTCAAACCATGAACCCCATGTCCCGAATTCAGATCGAAAACTCCGACGTCATCTCCTTTCACGACTACGGCTGGCCTGAAAACTTCGAACGTCACATCGCTGAGCTCGAGCAGTTTCACCGTCCACTGATCTGCACCGAGTACATGGCGAGGGCCGCTGGCAGCACCTTTGACACCATCCTCCCCATCGCGCAGAAACACCGCGTTGCCGCCATAAACTGGGGATTCGTCAACGGCAAAACGCAAACGAATCTGCCCTGGGATTCCTGGACACGACCCTACGTCCGCGAACAGCCGCCCGTCTGGTTCCATGATGTCTTCCATCCCGACGGCCGACCATACCGCCAGCGCGAAACTGACATCATCCGCACGCTGACCACCCAAACAAACGGCGCTCCAGAAATGCATTGACTGGGCACTGAGGACCGGAGACTCGATGCCCTCTAACGAATATGCCAGAGGCTATACAGCAGCACCGCCAGCACCGCTGCGCTCACCCAGAAATAGAGCCGGTCACGCTCGATCAGAAAACCCGCGCCTGCAAAGATCACCCGCACTACCGGAGTCGCAATCAGCAGCAGCAGCCCCAACTGAATCACGCTTTCCGCGTCTCCATGCATTGCGCCATGCCAAATGCCGGAAGGATTGCGCAAGTGTCTATCTACTCCATGAAAGTGGCTGTAATCCGGGCGCGGCCCCGAGGCATGGAGAAGATACAGCACGCCGCCTGTCAGCACTACAGCCGCCGCCAGCAATACCCCTGCCTGCAGCATGCGTCCGATGGCGATCTCGAGATTCTTGTCCGTCAACCGCATCAGAGTCTTCCCGTCATGCTGCTCACGATCATCTCGATGCCGAGCGCCACAATCACCAGAGCAAAGACGATTCGCAGCATCTTCACATCGGCATGCACCAGAACCCGTGTTCCCGCCAGCGATCCTCCCAACACCCCCAGCATCACCGGCATTGCCAAGTCGGGTGATATGTAACCGCGGCTGAGATATATTCCCGCGCTCGCCGCCGCAGTTACGCCGATCATGAAGTTCGATGTCGTTGTCGAAACTTTGAACGGCAGCCCCATGGCCTGGTCCATCGCCAGCACCTTCACTGCGCCCGACCCAATGCCCAGCAATCCGGACAGAGTACCGGCGCTGAACATCAATCCAAATCCAGCGGGAACTCGCTGCGCGACGTAATCCTCATTGCCGTTCACGCCGGGAAGGCTCCCCCTCAATCGCAGCCGTTCCGCCAGCGGGTCTTTCTTCGCGGTCCCTGCGTGCGCCTGCTTCTTGCGCAGCGATGCAAATGCCGAATACAGCAGCACCAGCCCAAACACCAGTCCGATCGCATGCGTCGAAACCCGCGCTGTCAAATACGCGCCGAACACCGCGCCCAGCGTAGTCGCGATCTCAAGAAACATGCCAATGCGTATGTTTGAAAACCCCTCCCGCACATAAGCCGCCGCTGCGCCCGAAGAAGTCGCGATCACCGAAACCAGTGAAGCCCCGATCGCATAGTGAATGTCCACATGGAATAGCAACGCAAGCACCGGCACAATCACCACGCCGCCGCCCAGACCCGTAAGCGCTCCAAGCAGCCCGGCAAGCAGCGAGCTCAAAAAGAGAACGCCCGAAAACTCTGTCGTATTCATGACTTCCCAGAGTACAACCCGCGCTGCCCTCTGCCTTGCCGATAAAAAGATTCCGAAGCCGCGGCCCTCAATGCGCAGTCGAGGTCAGTCCCTTCCAGGTCTGCCCGCCGCGCGCCACCGCCCACATCTCCGCGCCGATCTCATCGAACAAGCCGGCGCGATCATCCCCGACTCTGTACAAATCCCTATGCGTCCGGTCAGGAATAAGCGTGAAGTGCGCGTTCGCATTCAACCCGCGCAGCACCGCATCGAACTTACGCGCCGCGCCGTCCAGATAAAATGTGTCCGCAGTCCCCACAAACACGTGAATCTTGCCGCGCAGCTCCGGCCCGCGCTGCGCCCAGTCCGCTTTCACAATGTGCGCAAGGTCGTAATGGTCGCGCCAGTAATCCACCACCGCCGGATCAACCACGCCCGTGTCCCGGTCGAACATCTCGAGGGGACGCCCATCTTCCCCGCGTGGCGAAAACACCCATTCGAACGAAGCGATCTGCCCACCGTACCCGCCCAACACCCGCTCCGTCTTCGCGAATTGCTCGAATGTCTCAATCACCCGCCCATGCTCCCGCACCAGCGGATACGCCGTCCCGTCCGCCCGGTGATATACATTCGCGTGCGGAGCATACAAATCGATGCCGGTGAAGTCATGGAAATCGCTCGGGTCCGGTGAAGTCGACCATGTCCCGCCAAACACCTCTGGATAATTCACCTGCAACTGCAGCGTCGCCCATCCGCCCGACGAATGTCCCTGCAGGAATCGCCCACGCGCCCGGCGGTCCATCCGGTACTTCGTTTCAAGATAAGGAATGAACTCCTTGGTCAGCGCCTCGCCCCACGGCCCATTGTTCACCGAGTCGGCAAACTCATGCGTGCCCGTCGGCAGCGATTCGTCCAGCATGACCCAGATCATCGGAGGCATTTTCCCCGCCGCCATCCGCTCGTAAATCCGCTCGCCCCATAACTTCGAGGAAGCCAGGTTCCCGCCGAATCCGTGCGTCCAGTAAACCGTCGGATAGTGGATCTTCCCCGTTCCGTCATACCCCGGCGGCAGAATCACCCACGCCTTCAGCGACTCCGGCTGTCCCCAGAAGGCAGTCAGCGCCGCGCTCTGCATCTCCTCGAGATGCGCCGCAGCCTCTGCGTCCGGCTTCCCCACCGGCAGCACCCGCCCAGGGGCCACCGTCGTCAGCGTCAACACCGGCTCGGACCCAGCGCCCGGAGTCCATCCCCTCAGCGGCACAACCGCGCTTTCCCAGTCCCCCTCCGTCCGCCCCGCGTACGCATACGTATGCCCCACATCGAGCACCGCCTGCGCCTGGTAATCCCCCGGCTTCATCTTGGAGAAAGGCTCCGGGAAACAAATCCCGTCCGTGTCCACATCCACCGACCCGCCCGGAGCCAGCCGGTATATCTCCTTCGCCGCTACAAACGTAGCCGTAGGCTGAAACTCGGTCAGGTCAACTTTCTTCGCGCCCTCGCCCGCCGAAACAAAAATCAGCAGACGCCCCGAAACCGGACCAGTAATTTCCGGCCCCACAGTCACACGAAAGAAGAGATGCCGCGTCTCCTGCGCAAAAGCGCAGGCGGCAAAAAGAAACAGAGTGAGAAGTGACGAGGAGAAATACTTGTACGCACGCATCGCATCGCAGTGTAACAAAACGAAGCCGATAGGATCAGCGACTCTTGCCGCTCCACTTCCACGGATTGATCAGCTCGACCCCGCACGCCTCAAAATCGTCGACGTTGCGCGTCACCAGCGTCGCTTAATCTCCCTGAGCAGGAGTAGGCCGATTTCGTCTCCAAGATCGCAATCCAGAAGAACGACCTCGGCCTGAATCCGGGAGGACAGCTCGATCGCCTCGGAAGAATTTCCCGCCCCGCTTCAACTTCCTGGGATAGGAAATGCTTAATGGATAAGAGGCAATCAGATACCTGGCCTCGTCGCTGTCGACCGGGACAAGCTCTAGATACTGCGGGGCTCCCGCTATAATGAGCCGCGTGCGATAGTAATAGGTTCTGCCCGCTTCGGCCTGAAAATGTGCCAGCACAACAAGTTTCGACTTACCGTAGGATTGTGCGGCGGCACATATATGGTGCTCTCCTGGATCGACTGAGACTGAAAAATAAGAACTTTCGTAGTTGGCACCCGCCCACGCTCCGTCAAGTCCGAGCATTGGCTGGACGGGGGTGTGACTGCCCTTTACGGCACCCGAGTCATGGATAAAGTAAATCCGGGCCTTTCCGGGTTCCGGCTGTGTGAGCGAGTGTTGGGATTTGTCCAGCTTTACATTGAATCTGGTGTCCTTTGGACCACAGGACGATGGAAGAAGACCAAACTGGGACTGGGCCCATGCCGGTGTGAATACGGCAAGAAGAAACACAACGAGTGTTACTTTCATTCTTTTTTCTCCTGGCGGGGGGAGCCTTCTTGGCCGAGGCCCGCGACGCGCCAAAATCGTTGCAAAAATCTCGCACAAAAAAGCGGGAGGTGTTAATCACTCTTTGAGCCTAAATTTGTGGAAAGACGCTCAGGGCAAACGCCGCTATTGCTCATTTAGTATCTCGGCCACAGGTTCGGCGAGATAAACAACAGGGGAGAAATAAGGTGGTGCGTCCGTTGTCTTGAAAAGTCCGATGGGACGAGGCAAGCTATCGCCACGGACGCGCATGCCGATGAGGATATATCCATCTTTATCGTTTCCGCCGAAGGCGCTGATGATGTATCCCTGGCCGCCCAACGTAGTTGCTGTGCTTATCACTCCGCTGGCCGGAGTAATAGTTGTTTGAGTTTCATACACAGTGGTTGTGTCTCCCTGCCAACCATAGGAGATCAGGATGGCGTTGCCCGACGCGTCGAAAGACACGGCCGTAATAACCCGACTTTCGGCTCCATCAAGATTAGCCTGAGCTTGAATCTGCGCTTGCTGGTTCGCCCCGGGAGGAATAAGGGGGTCTGCCCTGTAGTCGAAGCCACCGGATTGGGTTGTTTGCACCCACGATACAACATAGGCGTTCTCGGCAGGCTCCAGGTCCAATGACGTAAATACGACGTTGGGGGCTGCGAATGAGGCCAAGTCCATCGTGAAGTTTGAATATTCCCCGCCATGGTAATACATATCGAGACCAGTCATGGTAGGTGGCAGGTTATTGTATGCGTATGGCCACGTACACGCATCTTCACCGCAGAGACTCGAAGATCCCATCCCAAGCGGAGAGCCTAAAGCGTTCTGTTTTCGACTATTGAGACTACCGGCGGATGATACCGTTATATTACCGGTTCCACCGCTCTCGGGGGAAAAGTCTTGGAGGTCTACCTGCTCGTAGAGCAGGTAGCGCAGATCCCCGGCCTTAGGCGAGCGCGGACCCGCCGTGAGCGTGACGGCGTTGCTCGTAACGGAGTTAACGGCATTGCTGACGGTCACCGCGAACGAGCCTATAGACGTTGATCCGCCGGCACCTAGCGAGACAGCGGGCGTGGTGTAAGAGGCGCCGGTGGCCCCGGCAATCTCAACGCCGTTCTCGTTCCACTGATAGCTAAGCGGCGCTGTGCCGGTGGCCGTGACCGCAAAGGTTGCGCCTTCGCCAATAGGCACGGTTTGGCTCAACGGCTGCACAGTGATGACGACCATCTGACTGGGAACAGCCATTGAGCGGCTATTGCTTCCGCAGCCGACGAGAAAGAGCGCCACTCCAATGAAAAGAACCCCTATTGAGAACCATTGACTCGACGCGTCTTCTGTCATCGGAAATACCTGAGAAACTCGGTTGTTCGCAGCTTGAATGCCGCCGCTCCATATTACGTTATTGAACGCCGCAGTCACCTCGATATTGCAGAGGCTGGGTGGTCAGCGGGACGACTGTAGACTCTCCCACACCTGCACTAGCTGCCTCTCGCTGCCTTGAGCATCTGCGCCGCATGCTTCCGCGATGTGTCCGTCAACTTCTCGCCGCTCAGCATCCGCGCTACCTCCTCGGTCCGCTCGTCCTCATCCATCAGCCGAATCGAAGTCTTCGTCCGCCCCTGCTTCTCCTGCTTCTCGATCACGAAATGCTGATCGGCGAATGCCGCAATCTGTGGAAGATGCGTTACGCACAGCACCTGCTGCGCCCGCGACAATGCCTTCAGCTTCCGCCCGACCGCCTCCGCCGCGCGCCCGCCAATGCCGATATCGATCTCGTCGAACACCAGTGTCCGCGGAACCGCCGTCTTCCGCCGCTTTCCCTGCGCTGCGCCCTCTTCCACCGTCACCTTCAGCGCCAGCATCACACGCGACATCTCCCCGCCGGACGCAATCTCATCCAGCGGCTTCAGCGGCTCGCCCGCATTGGTCGCAATCCTGAACTCCACCGTGTCCCAGCCATACGATGCCCAGCCGTCCTGGTCCTCGTTCGCGGTCACCGCAATCCCCAACCGCGCCTTCATCGCAAGATCGTTCACCTGCGCCTCGGCCAGCTTCTCCAGCTTCTTTGCCGCGGCCGCACGCTCCCCATGCAGAGCCGCCGCTGTCTGTTTGTAGATCGACGCCGCCTGTCCGAGTTGCGCCCGCAGCGTCTTCAATGTCTCGTCGCGATTCTCCACCTCGGCCAGCTTGCGAGCTACATCTTCACCGTAAGCGATCACCTCCGCGACATTCGCGCCATATTTCCGCTTCAACCGATCGAGCGCCGCCAGCCGGTCCTCAATCTCCGCCAGACGCTCGGGAGAGGCCTGGATCCCCTCGGCAAAATCCCTCACCGTCGCGCCCACATCCTCCACCACCGCCAGCGACGAGCCCAGCGCCGAAGCCGTGTCCGCAAACTTCGCGTCGAAGCGCCCGAGTTCCTCAACCTGTTTTAGCGCCGCACGCAGTGTTGCCTCTGCCGAACCGGAGCCGTCATACAACAGCTCATACGCGCTCATCGCGGCGCCATACAGCTTCTCCGCATTCATCAGAACGCGCCGCTCCGTCTCCAGTAACTCGTCTTCGGCCGCCGTCAGCCCCGCGCCGGAAATTTCTCTATTCTGGAACTGCCACAAATCCACCATCCGCAAACGGTCCTGCTCGTCGCGTTCCATCTCTTCCAGCCGCGTTTGAATTTCCCGCCACCGCGCATACGCCTCGCTCACCGCCTCTGCCGACAAGCTGCCAAACCGGTCCAGCAAGTGCCGCTGCTGTGCTCCGTCAAACGACCCGAGCGTCTCGCTCTGCGCATGCACCAGCGCCAGCTCTGGAGCCAGCAGCCGCAGCACCGCAACCGTCGCCGGCTGGTTATTCACATAAACGCGCCCCTTGCCATTCTCCAGAATTTCCCGCCGCAGGATTATCTCGTGTCCCTCAACATCAATTCCGTTGGCCTCGAGCGTCGCCTCCGACCCCGCCGTGCTCTCAAATACGCACGACACTACGGCCTTGTCCGCCCCATGCCGCACCACGTCCGACGAAGCCTTTGCGCCCATCAGCAGCGCCAGAGCGTCCACCAGAATCGACTTGCCGGCGCCCGTCTCGCCGGTAAGCAGATTCAGCCCCGGCCCAAACACGGCAATGGCATGGTCGATCACCGCGTAATTTTCTGCGCGCAGCTCCAGCAGCATAATTTCGGGTCCGTAAAGAAAGAAGAATCTCCGCGCAGCATAGCAGGAGTGCGAGCTTCAGTGGGCGTGAAGTTCCAGGAAGCGCGCCAACTAAGAATATCCAGATAGGCAAAGCAATAGAAACCAGTCGATTTCAGTCGCAAGTGCAAGAAGCAAAACGGAATCAAAATCCCTCAGATACAACAATGTTCGACATCTTAGCCCCCCGTACCTAATCCCTAATCCCCATTCCCTAATCCCCGCCCCCATCCTCCCTCGCCTCTGGTAACTTAAAACCAGCACCAATGACACACCTCCTCTTTTCCATCGCTCTCCTCGTCTTTCAGACGGACGCGGACACCGCGGCCACGCCTGCAACCACCGGCGGCAGTGCCATCCTTGAAATGCTCCGCAACAGCGGACCCATCGCTCTCATCGTTCTGGGTCTCCTGCTCGTCTGCAGCATATGGTCCTGGGCCGTCATTCTCGGCAAATGGGGCAGCTTCCGCCGCGCCACCGCGCAAAGCCGCCGCTTCCTGCGCGCCTTTCGCAAGGCCACACGCCTTCAGGAAATTGCCACGGTCAGCGAGCAGTTCAGGCCCAGCCCTCTCGTCAATGTCTTCGACGAGGTCTATGAGACCTACCGCCGCCAGACCGGAGGCTTCGGCCCTCCGCGCAACATCACCGCCCTCGAGCGCGCGGCGCAAACCGCCTCCAGCGAATCTTTGACTGCCATGGAAAAGCGACTCACCTCGCTCGCCACCATCGGTTCCACCGCCACTTTCATCGGACTCTTTGGAACCGTCATGGGCATCGTCGACGCCTTCCACGGCCTCGGCACCGCCGGAGCCGCCACCCTCCGCGCCGTAGCCCCAGGAGTCTCGGAAGCCCTCATAACCACCGCCGCCGGCCTGCTCGTCGCCGTCCCGGCTGTCGTCGCCTACAACAGCTTCGCCGCCCGCGCCCGCGACTTCGCCGCCCGCATGGATGACTTCGCCCGCGAGCTCCTCAACAGCATGGAAGAGGTCGCCCTCAAGCCCAGGGAAGACCCCATCGAAAGGGAGGCCGCCCATGGCCTTCACGGCTAGCAACGGAACCACCCGCACCTCGCTTTCGGAGATCAATATCACTCCGCTGGTCGACGTCGTGCTTGTGCTGCTCGTCATCTTCATGCTCACCGCGCCCGTGCTTCAGTCCGGCATTGAGGTCGCCGTCCCCAAAACAAAAACCGTGCATGAGATCACCCAGCAGCGCCAGGTCGTCACCATTAATAAGGATCAGGAAGTCTTCCTCCAGGACAAGCCGGTCAACCTCGCCGATCTGCCGTCCCTGCTCGCCCAACCGGGTGCCGATACTGCGGAGAAGGTCATCTATGTCGAGGCCGACGAGCGTGTCCCTTTCGGCGCATTCGCCTCCGTCATGGATGCCGTAAAGCAGGCGGGCATAACCCACATCAGCATCGTCACGCAGCCCATTCAGAAGGGCGCGGCGGCCCGTAAGTAAAGGCCACACGCCCATGATGGGACGCAACACCAACGAGGCCGCCCTCGACTCCGTAGCCGACTTCGATCCCGTAACTCTCGGCAAGCCGAAGGTTCCAGGCTCGCTCCTGCTGCACCTCGGCTTCCTCGCGGTGGCCGTCATCGCAACCTTCGCCGGCCGCTTCATCCACCACAACGAGTGGGGCAATCAGCAACCCCCCGGAGCCATCCAGGCCACCCTCGTCAGCTCCGCGATCCCGCTCCCGCAGGACACGCCTCCCACGCCCAACGTCCTGGCCACGGAGACGCCATCGCCATCGCCCGCAACTCCACAGCCCACCATTGCCACCATCCCGCCCGATGACGCCGTGCCCATCGCGACCATAAAGCCGCCGCCGAAAAAGGAACTGCCAAAGAAGCGCGAAGAGCCGCCCCCACCCAAGCCGCAGCCCAGGAGAGAAATATCCCGGCCCGCGCCCAAGTATGCGCAGCCCACCCAGCAGCAGCACCACGCCAGTTACGGAGAGGCCGCCGCCACCCAGATGCCCCGCTCCATGGCGCCGATGACCAACGGCCCTCAGAACCCCGTCAGCATGGCCGGAGGCAGCAACGGCTTCAACTATCCCTGGTACGTCAGCCTCATCCAGAGCAAGGTCAGCCAAGCCTGGTACCGGCAGGAAGTCGATCCCCACACCCGCTCCGGGAGCCAGACGAAGGTCACTTTCTCCATCGCCCGCGACGGCAGCGTCAGCAATGTACGCATATCGCAGAGCAGCGGCTCGCCCACCCTCGACAGCTCCGGTCTCCGCGCCGTTCAACGTGTTGAAAACTTCTCCCCGCTGCCCTCCGGATACAACAAATCCAGCGTCTCCGTGGAGTACACTTTTACCTACGACCTCAACAAACATTGATAATGGCGATTCAGCGCACTGAACTCGTGCTGAAGCAGACACCCGCGAGCTTCTCACGGCGCGGACAGGATTCCACAGTCCGTGACCGCGGCCTGCTTCAACCGGGGCCTTAGCCGCTGAGGGAATCCGGAGAGTATTGGATTAGTAAACAGGATGGCTTCACCAATTCAACCAAATCGCGCCCAAGCCGATGCAAACTTAAACCATGCTCCTCTCCACGCCTCAAGCACCGCATCGGCACATCACGTCCGCATCCAACCCACTCCAGAAAATTTCAGAGGACCGATGAGCCGCAAGCAACTCCCCCTGCACTTTCTCCTGACTATTCTCGTCGCTCTCTTCACTATCGCCTCCACCCCCGCGCTCCGCGCCCAGGACTGGGTCCGCACCGGAACCAATCTCGGTGTCCAGCGCATCCGCCTCGCCGCCGCCAGCTTCAAGCCTGCTACCGGAGATGCGCAGACTCCGTCGCTCAAGTCCGTCTTCGATCAGACCTTCTATAACGATCTGCACAATGCCGGCATCTTTGACATGGTTTCCCGCAGCATGGCTCCGAATGCCATGCCCGGCAGTCCGCAGGAGATCAACCTCGCCGCTTGGGCGGCCGCGCCTGCTAACGCCGCTATGGTCGCCTTCGGCAATCTAGGCGTCAGCGGAGGACGCGTCTCCGTCCAGGGTTATCTCTTCGACGCAAAAAATCCCCAGACCCCGCAGATTCTCGGCAAGCAATACTCCGACATAGCCTCCGACGAAAACACCCGCCAGATCGCCCATCGCTTCGCCGATGAAATCATCGCCCGGCTCGGCGGAGGCCTCAACGGCATCTGCGAGACTCACATCTATTACGTCTCGGCGCACAGCGGCAATAAAGAAATCTGGGTGATGGACTACGACGGCGCCAACGCGCATTCCGTTACCCACCTCGGCTCCATTACGCTTTCGCCGCGCGTCTCGCCGGATAATTCCCGCATCGCCTTCTCCACCCTGGGCCGCGAGGGCTGGGCCATCCGCATGTACTCGCTCGCCCTCAACCGTTACGTTCGCTTCGCCTCGCCCGGCGGAACTTCCCTCTCACCCGCATGGTCCAGCGACGGCGCGCGCATCGCTTTCTCCTCCAGCCGCACCGGAGACAACGAAATCTACACCTCGACCTCCGACGGCGGCGACCTCCGCCGCATCACCAGCTTCCGCGGTCCCGACGTCTCCCCCACCTGGAACCCCAAGACCAATTCTCAAATCGCGTGGGTCAGCGGACGCACCGGCCTCCCGCAGATTTACATCATGGATTCCGACGGCGCCAACGTGCAGCGCATGACCGACGGCGGCTACGCCACTTCGCCCTCCTGGGCTCCCAACGGCGAGTTCCTTACCTTTGCCTGGAATCGCAAGTATGGCCCCGGCGCTCCCGGCGGCCAGGACATCTACATCATGCAAATCGCCAGCCGCCGATGGACTCAGCTCACCCACGAGGCCGGAGCTAACGACTTCCCCTCCTGGTCGCCCGACAATCGCCACATCGTCTTTCAGCGCGGCAATCAAATCTGGACCATGCTCTCCGATGGCACCGAACAACAACAACTCACCCACTCCGGGTCCAACTCCATGCCCAACTGGAGCTGGAAGTGATGCAACGTCAACGGCGGCCGAAATACACTCCGTCCGCTCTGTCATGTTTTCTGACCTGGTTCAACAACAACGGCCCGCAGCGGTCGATCAAGAAATCTCCTAAGGAGGAGACAGTGCTTACCACCTTCCGCAACCACCAGAATCACGCTACTCGCCGCGCCGTTGTGATCCTCGCGGGCGTCGCCGCCATGTTTACCATCGCCGGATGCCACAAGAAGGCCGCTCCGCCACCGCCGCCGCCGCCCGTCTCCAACACCGGGACTCAGCCGACTGCTACCATCACCGCGCAGCCTGACACGATCAGCGCCGGTCAAAGCGTCGTCCTCACCTGGCACAGCACTGACGCTACCAGCGCTACCATCGAAGGCCTCGGAGCCGTGCCAGTTGATGGCACTCGCACTGTCCAGCCGACTGAATCGACTGACTACAACCTCACCGTCACCGGTGACGGAGGCAATGCCACCGCAACCGCCCGTGTTACCGTCACTTCCGGCGCAAACAGCAGCAATATCAACGAGGGCAACGTAAACGACGAAGTCTTCCGCCAGAATGTCAAGGACGTCTTCTACGATTACGACAGTTACGACATCAACGCCGCCTCTCAGCCCACCATCCAACAGAACGCCAACTTCCTCAACCAGCATCCTGATCTCAAGGTGGTCATCGGCGGATATTGCGATGAGCGTGGCTCAACCGAATACAACCTGGCGCTCGGTGAAAACCGCGCCAACGCCGCCAAACAGGCGCTCATCACCGCTGGAGTAAGCCCCGCCCGCCTGCGCACCGTCAGCTATGGCAAGGAGAAACAGTTCTGCTCTGAGCACAACGAAAGCTGCTGGCAGCAAAACCGCCGCGCCGGCTTCTCCATCGACCGCTAACCGGCAAGCGCGCAACAAACAATCGGTGCCCCATCCTTGACGCCGACTTCGCGTCAAGGGTGGGAGACTGCTAGCTCACCCTCAGCACTGCCACCGAATCCGGAATCAGAGTCAGCTCCCGGCCGGCACGCGAAATCTCCTCCGAAGACCTCAGCGCAATTTCTGCATTCTTCGGAACAGTCAGCTTGACTGCCGCCTCAGCCACACTGAATGCGATCAGAAATTCCCCGCGGCGAAGCATCAGCCATCGCCCCTCTTCGCTGAATTCCACAGCCGAATCTCCATCGACCAGATCCGAACAAGAGCGCCGCAATGCGATCAGCTCGCGATACCACCCCAGCACCCCGGCATGTTCCGGCTGCGAGATTTCATCCCATTTCAGCCTTGAGCGCGCAAACGTCGCCTCCTGCTGCGGATCGGGAATCTCCGCCGGATTCCATCCAAACGCGGCAAAATCCTTCTTGCGTCCTTCGGATACCAGCCGACCCAGCTCCTTCTCGTGATCGGTGAAATACAAAAATGGAGAAGACGCCGCCCACTCCTCGCCCTGAAAAATCATTGGAACAAACGGCGACATCATCACCAGGGCCGCCGCAATCTTCACCCGCCCCGGAGTCGTCAACGCACTCAGCCGCTCGCCTTTCGCGCGGTTCCCCACCTGATCGTGATTTTGCGCGAATCCCAGAAATCGCCACGACGGCAGCCCTTCCACCACGCGGCCATGTACGCGATCGCGATACTTCGAGTACCGCCCGTCGTACACAAACACCTGGCACAGTGCCTTCGCCACATCCGCCATCGATCCAAAATCCGCATAGTACCCGGATCGGTCGCCTGTAAGCAGCGCCACCAGCGCATGATGAAAGTCATCGCTCCACTGCGCATCCAGCCCGTATCCGCCGCGCTCACGCTCCGTCACAATCCGCGGATCATTCAAGTCGCTCTCCGCAATCACCGCGTAGCTGCGGCCCATTTCTTTTTCGAGCGCGCGAACCTCGGCGCCAAGCTGCTCCATAAAGTGGATTGCCGACCGGTCCATGTACGCATGCACCGCATCCAGACGCAGCCCGTCGAAGTGGTAATCGCGCAGCCACATCTTCGCGTTGTCGATAAAAAAACGCCGCACCTCATGGCTGCCTGCGTCCTCAAAATTTACCGCGTCGCCCCAGGGAGTGTGGTGACTCGCGGTGAAGTAAGGCCCGAAGCGCCCAAGATAATTTCCCGACGGCCCAAGATGGTTGTAGACCACGTCGAGCAGCGTCGCCAATCCGTGCCCGTGCGCCGCATTCACAAAATGCTTCAGCGCGTCCGGCCCGCCATACGCCTCCTGCGGAGCATACAAATCCACGCCGTCATATCCCCATCCGCGCTTCCCGGGAAACGACGCGACCGGCATCAGTTCCACATGCGTCACGCCCAGCGTCTTCAGATACTCCAGCCGCTCTTCCGCCGCCGCAAACGTTCCCTCCGAAGTAAACGTCCCCACATGGAGCTCATAGATAACCGCCTCTTTCAGCACCGGAGCCCGCCACTCGCCATCCGTCCACGCAAACGCCTGCTGATCCAGCACCCGGGAAAGCCCATGCACTCCATGCGGCTGCCATAACGAACGCGGATCGGGCAAAACCGCGCCCTCACCATTCAAGACAAATCCATACTCGGTCCCCGCCCCCGCCTCATCGACGCTCGCCTCCCACCAACCGCCACCACTCTGCGCGAGCGGCCACGCACCATCGCCAATCTTCACATCGACGCGCTCCGCAGCAGGAGCCCACACTTGAAACAGGTGCATCGTTTAGTCCTTAATGTTCTCAGAAGTAATTCGGACCCAACTCCCAACCACCGGGAGGGCAACTGAAATCAACTCAGGATGGCGCCGAAGGCGCGTGTGCCTGGACGGCGAGTCCTCATTGTTCGTGATAATTCCTCATCAGACCGCCATCAATCACAAAAGTAGAGCCGTTGATGTAAGCCGCTTCATCGGAAGCGAGAAACGCCACCAGCCCGGCAACATCGTCAACCGTTCCCAGCCGTCCCAGCGGAATATTTTTCAGCAGCGCGTCGAGCTTGGGCTTGTCCTCAAGCAGGGCCGTGTTGATCGGCGTCGAAATCGCGCCCGGCGCCACGTTGTTCACCGTAATCCCCAACGGTCCCAGCTCGACGGCCAAATCCCGCATCAGCATGCGCAGACCGCCCTTGCTCGCGCAGTAGGTTGCGAATCCCGGAAACGCCATGTCTTCATGTACCGAGCTGATGTTGATCACCCGCCCCGGCTTCTTCGCGTCGCGCAGCCGCTGCACAAAAGCCTGCGTTAGGAAAAAAGGACCCTTCAAATTCACGCCTAGCACATGGTCATAATCTTCCTCCGGCGTCTCCCAGAAGTTCGACTTCTTCTCCATGCCCGCGTTATTCACCAGAATGTCCGCTCCGCCGAAAGTCTTCCACGCCTCGTTCACCAGATTGCGTACCGCGGCCACCTTCGAGACATCCGCCTGCACAATCGTTCCTTTGGCGCCCGCATCCCGCACCATCTTCAGCGTCGCATCGGCGCCGTCGGGATGCCCCACGTAGTCGATCACGACGTTCGCGCCTTCGCGCGCCAGCCGCGCCGCAATCCCTTGCCCAATCCCCGAGCTCGACCCGCTGATGATTGCCGTCCGTCCTGCAAGTCCAGGCATGCTTCGACTCCCCTTCTGCTCAACTTGCTTGGATGCATCAAGAGATTCAGCCACCGAAAGGCCATGCTGAAATGAAGCAAATCACCTCTGTGGAGGCGGCGTCGCGGGCTGAGACGGAGCCGGTGACGCGGACGCAGGCTTCTGACTAGCCTTCCCGGAGCCGCTCGTCCCCGGAGCAGTTGATGCACCTGACGCTTCCGATGCCTGCGGAGGCGCGGCAGGCGGCGTTTGTCCAGAATCAGGAGCAGGAGCCTGCGTCGTCGGCGAAGCCGGCTGTGAAGCGGCAGCAGAACCAGCAGAACCGTCCGGGCTCACGTACTCCGGACGAAACTTCTCTGTCTTTTTCGCCGCCGCTTGCTGTTTCGCGGCGTTTTTCGCTTCGACGATCTCCGGCGTTAGCGTCACCAGATTCACCACCGAGGGATCGTCGCGCAGCTTCACATAAAGCTGACCACCCGCATCCGGATGCGGCACCGGCAGCACCCTGCCCGCGAATCCGTCCGGCACCTGCACCGGATTCACAAATTGCTGGTTCTGCGAAATTGAATCCACCAGGAACAGTCCCGAGCCCTTCAGCTTGCAAGCCGAATCCGCGCCCTCGCCGCATTGCAGTGACTGGAAGCGCGGCAATCTCACCAGCATCGCCAGCGGCTGCCAATCGCCCTTCACTCCATCCTGGGCGACTACACGGAATTCCAGCGGCCCGAAGGCCGAGGCACCAAATTCCTTCGCCGGATCGAGCGTCGCCAGCGCCGTATGCGCGTCCTGAAGCGTTAGTCCGTTCGCCAGCGTCAGCAACGCTGAGTATGACCCATCGTCCGTCGCTACTTCTATCTTCTCCTCGCGGGAAAAGCGCGCCGGTATCTGCGCCTTGAGCGAAAACAGCAGCCTCGCGTTCTGCGGCAGCTCATTCTGGTCTGAAAGCTGAATGTTGCTCGCCGCCGCGTCTCCTGATTCGTTGTCCGCTTCCACGCTCTTGCTGATCAGTGTCGCGCTCGGCCGCGCCGCGTCCACTTTCGCCATCACGTCTACCGTTCGCCCGTCCCGCAGCTTCGCCGTTGCCGGCAGCGTCTCACCCACTTTCAACGCGCTCGCGGCCTTGGCGTTCACCGTCTCCATTTCCAGCGAATCGGCGCCATGCGCGCTCGTCAGCGTCCCCGGCGCGAACTCAATTCCCTTCATCGTCAGGCGGGCCACCTCATCCAGCCGCGTCCCCGCCAGCACTCCTTTCCGATCGCCCGCGTGCAGAGTAAATGACGTGAGATGTCCGGCCTGCGCAAACGTGTGCACCGCAACATCCTCTGGCTTCGCGAGGCCCGACTGATTCACCAGCAGCGTCATCGCGCCCGGCTGCGCGTCCTTCAGCGGAAGCGTTACCTCCACCTGATTCGGCTTCACTAGCTTCCACGCGGCTTTCATCTGTTTGCCGTCCGCGCTCCTGAACTGGACGCCGTCTACGCAACCTGCCTCATCCGCCTCCAGGTGCAGCGTGTCGTCCCGCCCGACTACCAGCGCGTTCTGGTCCGCGTCGGCAATCTTCCACCTCTGCTCGTGCGCGCCCTGCAAGTGAACCACCGGCCCGGCAAACGGCTCGAATCCCCAATCCCCACGTACCGATGCCTTCACCTCCGCGCCGACTACCGTGCCCGCCAGCGGCTTGGTATCTACCGACAATCCGCCCCTCACCGCATCCGGTCTGAGCGGCAGATCCACACTCTTGCCGCTTGCCGCCTGCAGGTGCAGCGTCAAATTCCGCGCATAGCTGGTCGAAAACACCAGCGGAGCGCCGTCCACCGGCAATGCCAGCGTCGCATTCTGCGCGCAGAACACTTGCTTTTCGTCCACCGGATGCAGGGGAGGAGGCTGCGCCGACTCCACCGCCGGCAGCGCGATCACCAGCACCGACTTCGGATTGTGAAACGACGGCGGCGTGTTCAGCTTCAGCGCCAGCGCCTCGCCGCTCTGTTCCGCCAGCGCCGGAATGTACTGGTACTCCGCCGTATGGAACGAATCCATAATGCGGGCAATGTCGATCACGGACGCGATGTACGGGCTGTAATAGCCGGAATTCATCGGCGGTGTGTAAGCCGCCTGCAGCGCCAGATCGCCCGCCGGCCCCGAGGTTAGCGCCTGCACAATCGACATGCTGTGCCCGTCATCCAGCACCAACGCATCGCCCTTTTCTGTCAGGCAAGGAGCAATTTCATCAATGTCCTTGTTCAGGCACACCGGGTCAATCTTCACATCCAGGCTGCGCGCCAGCAGCGGAGAAACCTCCTTCAGCTTTTCCGGCTCGGTCGCATTCACCTTCCGCACCGCATCCAGATACGCATCCAGACGCGACCGGTCCAGGCTCGCCTGGTTCAGGTCCTGCGAAGCTCGCACAAACGCACCCGGCCGTCCTCGCACCGCTCCCATCAGCGTCTTGAAATCGCCGCCCGTCTCCGGAGCCAGAAACAGCAACACCTGCTGCGCGCCCGCAGGCACTGTAATCGTCAAGCCTTCGGAATCGAATCTTCTGCTCCACGTGTCGGCGCGATGGAACCACTTCTCCGGTGGAATATTCGTTGCTCCCCGCAGAAAAGCCGCTACCAGGAGATAGCGCACCGCCTGGTCCTCAGGAAAATCCGGATGAATCCACAGCTTGTCCCCCACCGCCAGGTTCGGAACCTCGGTGATCGGCAGAGTCTTGCCGCCACGCGTCACCTTCACCTCCAGCTTCGGCCCGTTCAGGTCAAAGGTGGAAGGATCTCCGAAGGCCATCCCCTCAGACGCGCAAACCATCAATGTTGCAAATGACAGCAGAAGAAACCGGGACCAGATGTGTTTTTTGAAAGTCATGGACTCATTCTAAGGAACTCCCATGAACGCTGCGCGATGAAACCGCAGCCCAACCGCTGAATGTGATTACTTTCTAGAGGCGCAGAGACAAACAACTTCGGTCGATAAAACCGCATATCACTGGTCGCACCCGAATGCCAGCGGTCGTAGCTCCTGTAACATCAGAAAGTTGCGCGGTCATCACCGGATTCGCGCTGCGCAGGGAAAAGCAGCTCAGGCCCTTCTCTCCCTCTCGGGCTCCGCAATAAAAAAGCTTTACACTGCCCGGCTGGCCAGCAAATCCTCAATCCGGATCGGCAGCTTGCGCACCCGCACGCCGGTTGCGTGATACGTCGCCATGGTCAGCGCGGAAGCCACGCCCGTCAGCCCGATCTCGCCGATCCCGCGAGCTCCGTACTCGCCCATGGCGGGGTCAGGATAATTCAGAAAGATAACCTCCTGCTCCGGAACATCCGCGTTCGTCGCGACCAGATAATCAGCGAGATTATTGTTCACCGGCTTCGCATTTCGCTGGTCGTAAATCGTCTCCTCCAGCATCCCCATGCCAATTCCCATCACGATCGCGCCCAAAATCTGATTTCGCCCTGCCTTCAGATTGATGATCCGGCCTGCATCCATCACCGTCACCGTGCGCCGAACCCGCAGCCGCGCAATACCAGGGTCCCACCCAACCTCGATAAAGTGCGCGCCATACGAATGCATCGAGTATTTGTCGTCGCTGTCATCATCGCCGGAATCGCCGTCCCCCTCCAGCGCCGCAACCTTACGCATCCTCAGCAGCTCCCCAAACGCCACACCGCTCCCCGCTGCCTCGCCTTTCTTATGCACCCTTCCGCCGCTCATGGATAGCGTGTCTACCTTCGCGCCATTGAATGGCGATCCCTGCGTGGTCGACGCCAGTTTCAGCAATTGCCCAATCACGTTCATGCTCGCCGCCGCGACCGCAGGAATAATCGTCGCCGTCGCCGCCGATCCGCCTGACGTTGGCCCCGGAGGCAGCGAGCTGTCGCCCAGCACCGCCTCAATCCGTTCCAGCGGAATCCCCGTCTTGTCCGACACAATCTGCGCGACGATCGTGTAAGTTCCCGTCCCCGGATCCTGGCAGCCCGACGAAACCCGCGCGCGCCCATCCGCCGTCAACCGCACTCGCGCCTGCGCTCCGCCGCGATAGGCTCCCCACGTCGCCGTTCCCATTCCCCAGCCCAGAATCTCTTTGCCGTCCCGCATCGATCCCACAGCGGGATTCCGCTTGCTCCATCCGAACCGCTCCGCGCCCGTCTGGTAGCACTCCCGAAGATGCTTGCTCGAATACGGCTTATCCGAGCTCTCATCCTTCTCCGAATAATTCCGCAGCCGGAACTCCAGCGGGTCCATATTCAGCTTCACCGCCAACTCATCCATCGCCGAATCCAGCGCAAACATTCCTGGAGTTGTCCCCGGCCCTCGCATCGGCGTCGGCGTGCCGATATTCAGCTTCACCAGATGCTGCACCGCCTTCACATTCGGGCAGCTATAGAGAAACACCGTCGGCTCCGTGCAGCCCTCCATAAAGTCGTCAATCTGAGACGTGGGATTCCGCGCCTCCTGCACAATCGCCACCAGCTTCCCGTCCTGCGTGGCGCCCATCTTCATGTGCTGCTCTGTCAGCGGACGATGCCCCACCGTCGTGAACATCATGCTCCGTTGCACCGATACTTTTACCGGACGCTTTACCCGCCGCGCCGCCATCGCCGCCAGCATCGAGTGCGGCCACGGAAACAGCTTGCCTCCAAACCCTCCACCGCAAAACGGCGAAATCACATGCACATGGTCGATGGGAACGCCCAGCATCTGCGACATCACCCCCTGGTGATTCATCACTCCCTGCGTCGTCTCATACAGCGTCACCTTGTCGCCCTTCCACACGGCTATCGTGCCGTGCATCTCCATCGGATTGTGCGTCTCGGTTGGCGTCACGTAAGTCGCATCGATCTTCACCGCAGCCGAGTTGAATGCGCCCTCCGCATCTCCACGCGAGTAGTTCTTCCGCGGAGGCTCCGCTACCGCTCCCGCATCATCCATCCGCGTCAGCGGCTTTTGCGGTTGGTAGCTCACCTTTACGTGATAAGACGCCTCCCGCGCCTGCTCGAATGTATTCGCAACCACCAGCGCGACAAATTGCCCGTAGTAATGAACGGTGTCGTCCTGCAGTGGAGGCCGGCTCTCGCTCGCTCTGCTGTCCGACTCAAACGGCGCCGTCGTGCGAAACAGCGGATCGGCGTTTCCGTGATGCAGCACCGTCAGCACACCGGGCATCTTCTCCGCAATCGACGTGTCGATCCCCACGATCTTCCCGTTGCCGATCGTGCTCGGCACTCCATAGCCGTAAACCACGCCCTCGATCGGATGATCGACCGCATACGCCGCCGCGCCCGTAACCTTCAGTCGCCCATCCACCCGCGTAACAGCCTTGCCCACTACCGATGTCGACATCTTGTTCACTCCTGCTTTTCTCTCACTCGCTAACTAGCTGACCTGCTGGCTCGCTACCGTCAGGGTGCGCACCAACGCCCGTTTCGCAAGCTCAATCTTGAACCCGTTGTACCGGAGCGGCTTCGCATCGCGCATCGCCGCCTCCGCCGCCGCCCGGAAATTCTCATCATTCGCAGCCTTGCCCTCCAGCGCCGCCTCCGCCTCCCGTGACCGCCACGGCTTTGTGCCCACGCCGCCGAGCGCAATACGCACCCGCCGCACTTGCCCGCCATCCACCGTCGCCACCACCGCCGCCGAGGCCAGCGCAAACTCATACTGCGCGCGGTCCCGCAACTTCAAATAGTGCGACCGCGTTCCGGCCGGCAATGCCGGCAACGTGACATACGTGATCAACTCGCCCGGCTCCAGCACATTCTCTTTTTCCGGAGGCGTGCCCGGCTCCAGATAAAACTCATTCAATGCAATGGCCCGCTCGCCCTTCGCGCCGCGTGTATGCACCGTTGCCTCCAGCGCCATCATTGCCACAGCCATGTCCGAAGGATGCGTCGCGACGCAATCCGCGCTCCCGCCTAGCACTGCATGGATTCGGTTGTAGCCCTCAAGCGCCGAACACCCCGACCCTGGCTGCCGCTTGTTGCACGCATAGGCCGTGTCACGAAAGTAGTAGCACCTCGTCCGCTGCAGCAGGTTTCCGCCCGTTGTCGCCATGTTCCGCAGTTGAGGAGAAGCCCCCGAAAGCAGCGCCTCCGAAAGCACCGCGTAACGCGCCTTCACATCCGCATGGTTGGCAAGATCGCTGTTGCGCACCAGCGCGCCGATTTTCAATCCGCCGTCCGCGCTCGCCTCCACGCGATCCAGCGGCAGCAGATTGATGTCCACAATCTGCCGCGGCTTCTCCACATCCAGCTTCATCAAATCGACAAGCGTTGTACCGCCCGCAACAAACCGCCCGCCCGGCGCCAGCGCCGCTTCAATCGTCTTCGCCTGCGTAAATCGAAATGCCTGCATCGCAATTCCCTCAAAACATATCCGTGTTTGTCCGTGCACTTTGTGGCGGAGGATTAGCCCCGACCAACGGGAGGACTAAAAAGTACGCACTAGGATGGCGGCGAAGCCGCGTCCGCCTGGACGGCCAGTCCCCTGGCCTGCTGCACCGCCGCGACAATGTTTCGATAGGCCCCGCACCGGCAGATATTCCCGCTCATGGCCACGCGCAAGTCATCGTCCGAAGGCCCAATCGGTTCCTTCAGCAGCGCTGCGCCAGACATGATCTGCCCCGGTGTACAGTATCCGCACTGGAACCCGTCGTGATCGAGAAACCCTTGCTGCACCGGATGCAGCACACCGTTCTTCTCCAGCCCTTCGATGGTCGTGATCTCGTCCATCTGGTGCATCACTGCAAAACTCAGGCACGAATTCACGCGCCGCCCGTTCACATGCACCGTGCACGCGCCGCACTGCCCGTGATCGCAGCCTTTCTTGGTGCCGAACATCTGCAGGTCTTCCCGCAGCGCATCAAGCAGCGTCACCCGAGGCTCCAGCATTAGTTTGTGGTCCTGCCCGTTCACGCGCAGCGTAACTGGGACAGCCCCCTGAGCCGAATCCGAACCGGCATCCGGCGTCGCTACCGCACCTGGAGCTTCCTGAACCCCCGCCGCGTGTGCAATGGGAGCAGCCGTCGCCGCCAGTCCCGCCGCGCCTAGCTGCGTAAGAAACGATCTTCGTGAAAATTTGCCGAATACTTGCGCGTCCTGATCAGGAGACGCATTCAAGGGCGGATCGCATTTCTTCTTCATGCATTCAACTCCCGCACGGATTAGACGGCCCGCAAATCCTGCAACGCGGACACACTAAAACGCTACCGCACCCTACCCTCTGCGTCTACAGCCGCACTGGTGGCCGGAGATCGAATTCAACTCAATTTCTTTAAAGGTGACTCTTTCCCGCCCAGCATGCCCTTCTAAAACACGTGCGGGTCAGGAAGCGCTGACCCGTCATCTGTTGGCCCTACCCGCCTAGTGCTGTTTGCTGTCGCTGTCTTTCTCCCGGTCTGCATTCATATGCGCCATCGCGTCCGCAATCTGCTTCTGCGCCTCTGCCATCTGCTTCTGGAAATCCGCGCTGTTGATCTGCGCCTCTGCTTCTGCCGCGTCGCGCTGCGCATTCTCCATTTGCTTCCTGAACTCCGGGCTATTCAGCCTTGCAGTGGCCTCCGCAATCTGTTTTTGAGCGTCTGCCATCTGCTTCTGGAACTCTCCACTCTGCACCTTCCGATTCGCCTCCATCGCCGCTCGCTGCGCCTCTTCCATCTGCTTCCGGAATTCCGGGCTATTCATCTTCGCGGTGGCCTCCGCAACTTGCTTCTGCGCGTCGGCCATTTGTTTCTGGAACTCCGGGCTGTTCATCTTTGCCGCTGCTTCCGTCGCCGCGCGCTGCGCGTCTTCCATCTGCTTCCGGAATTCCGGGCTGTTGAACTTCACCGTCACCGCCGCAATCCTCTTCTGCGCTTCAGCCAACTGCGCTTCAACTTTGCGCCGCTCCTCCGGAGTCAGCTCGCGGACCTGGCCATTCACAATCGCATATGTCCTGTGTCGTGACCCTGCTCCGGAAGACTTCCCCGCTCCGTGTCCCGCTCCGGTGCCGGTTCCTTTCCCGCTCCCTTCCTGCGCCGGATCCGTCTGAGTTCCCGGTGTCGTCTGTATCACCTTCGGCAAAAGTCTGATCTCCGGGGTCACCTTTACAACGGGCGAAACTTTCACCATTTTCTCCAGCGGACTCACCTTGACAACGGGCCGCACATTCACCTCGGGCGTTACTTTTACAATCGGACTTACATTCACCACCGGAGAAACCGTCGCCAGATTCGCCAGCGGCTGCACCTTGACATTTGGAGCCACCTTCACTTCGGGCATTACTTTCATATCCGGCGCAATCGGTTTGACCTCCACCTGCGGAGAGACCGGCCCATCCTGCACACCTCTCACCAATCCGCCGATTGGCGCGTCTTGAACGGCGGGTAAGTTCGTCGTCTGCGCCATCGCCGGAGCCAAATGGAATGCCGCCGCGAGCCCAATCGTCGCCGCCATCGCCGCCGCGCCCGCTACACCACGAACCGCCCTCGCCCGCGCACTCATCATCGTTTTGCTCTGCATCAGCCGCATCATTCTCTCCTCCAGTGCATTTCCGTTGAACAAACCTGCTGCCGCGGACCCCGTTCCTCCAGCCGCCCCCAAAACCATGCTCTGCGCCAGCGACAACAAGCTCTTCGCATAGATCTTTTCCGACTCCATCGCCTCTGCAGCCATCGCATCGCATGCCATCTCACGCGTGCTGCGAATCCGACTTCCTACCCAATGTGCCGCCGGGTGCCATTTCAGCGGCAGCCCCGCGCCCTCGCAGATCAGGTTCATCAGATAATCGCGCCTGCGGATATGCGCCATCTCATGGCAAAGCGCCGCCATCACTTCATCGTCCCCAAACTCCGGAAAGTTTGCCGGCCACAGCAGCACCGGAGCGGCCGCTCCAACCACCACCGGACCTGCGATCTCACGCGATCGCCGGATCTCCGGCAAATTCACGCCAAGCCTGCGCGAGCTCTCGGCAACCAGTTGCGTCATTCGCCCCGACCACGCGAATTTTCTGGAATCTCTTACCAACCGCCGCGCCGCGCACCACGCCAACGCAATCCGGAGCAGCCCAAACAGCGCCGCCGCCAGAAATAAATATGTGATTCCCGCCGCCAGCCGCGCATTCATGCGCACACTGCGGACCCGCGCTCCGAATCCCGCCCAATCCGATGCCGTTCCTGTGCGCGTAACCGCTCCACCTGCCCTGGCAGCAGATTCAGTCACTGCAGCAGAATCAAAGGTCTCTCCGAGATACAGGCCTGGCGAAGACGCTCTCGCAAGCGGCCGCGCCGGAACCACGTCCACTCGCTGCCATCCCTGCAGCGGCAGCAACAGCCCGAGCGCCAGAACCGCCAGCCACAACCGATGTTGCGCCGCCGCGTTCATCCCAACCATCCGCAACAGCATCCATGCACCCGCCGCCAACAGTGGAAGCTGCCAAAGGGCATTCGCCAGATATTCCACGATCATTCGCTCCATAAATCCGCTCCCGCTCAACCTTCTAATCCCTAATCCCTGCTCCCCGTCTTCATCTTCTCTGCCAACATTGCCAGGTCTTTCGTACTGATCTGGCGCGTATCCACCATCGCCATCAGCAATGCCTCGCTCGAGCCGCCGAACATCCGGCTCACCAGATCGCGCAGCGCGCTTCCTGTCGCGTGCTCCCGGCTTACTACCGGCTTATAGCGAAACGCCCGGCCCTCCCGTACTCTCTTCACCTGGCCCTTGCGCCATAGCACGTTCAGCATCGTTTGCACCGTCGTGTACGCCAGCTCCCCGCGCAGGCGCGGCTGCGTCTCCGCCACCGTGCTTGGACCTGCTTCCCACAAAACCTGCATGATCTCCAGCTCCAGCGGGGTCAACGTCCCTTTTTCCTTGCGCCGCATCACCACTTTTTATCTCCTAACCTTTTCGTAGCAGGCTGCAATATTTATAAGACGCTTCACCTCCGCGTTTGTCAACTAACGTTTTAGGATTTGGCGCTTTCCTCGCCTCCATCGTCAGTCCCGTGTATCTTGAAAGTTTGAGGCTTGCAACCGTTTCCTCGAACGGCCACGTCTCTCGGAGGATCGTCTGGACGTGCGGAAGAGTTTTTTCTCCCTGGTGGCAGCCATCGCGCTGCTCTCATGCTCTCAAATTCAGGCGCGGGCGCAATATGAACAGCCCGTGGCAGCCCCCAACAACACCCTGGCAAACGTTCGCTACGACTATCGCTGGGAGATCTATGGAGGCTTCGCCTACTCCCACTTCAACGCCGGCCCCAATCTCGTTCAGGGAGCCAACCTCGGCGGATTCGACGCTCAGGCTGCCCGTTTCTTTACCCCTCGCTGGGCCGTCGCCGGCAATACTCGCGGCTACTACGGAACCAGCGGCGCCGCTCCCAACATCTACGGCATCCACGGCCCCTTCGTCAGCGAGCACATGTTCCTCGCCGGTCCGGAATATCGCGGTCCCAGCAATCAGCACGTCTCCATGCTCTTCCATGCCCTATTCGGTGGAACCTACGGCTATTTCAACCGCGGCCTCCAGGACCAGCACGGCAACCCCGTCCCTCCCGCCAACGTCGGCTTCTTCAATAATCAGTTCACCTGGGGCAGCGCTCTCGGCGGATCGATCGACCTCAATCGCTCCCCCCGCCTCGTCTTCCGCATCTCGCCCGATGCCACCCTCACCGACTTCGGCAGCGCCGGCATTCACGAGCAGTTCGCCCTCTCTGTCGGCCTCGTCTATCGCCTCGGCGAGGGTTTCCACACTCCTCGCCGCCACAAAAGAAAATAAAGCAGCAAAGCAACGCACTTTTCAGGCATCCAGCCCACGACCACAGTTCACGACCAAAGGGAGTGCCACCAACGCCGGCGCCACGATGGCGGCGAAGCCGCTTGTGCCCTGCGGCCAGCAGCGCTTGTGCCCTGCGGCCAGCAGCGTGGTAACTTAAAAAGTTATCCACTTTTCGCCTGAAGGACCCCCGCTGTGGCCACCTCCACCCCCTCTGCCCTTCGTCAGACCTCGCTTAACGCGACCCACCGCCGCATGGGAGCAAAAATGGTCGACTTCGGTGGATGGGACATGCCGGTTGAGTACTCCGGCCTTATCGCCGAACACATGGCAGTTCGCACCGCCGTGGGAGTCTTCGACGTCAGCCACATGGGAGACATCCAACTCCGCGGGCCCGAGGCGCTGAACGCCGTCCAGCACGTCTCCATGAACGACGCCTCAAAGCTCCAGAACGGACAGGCGCACTACTCTGCCATGCTTTACCCGCAGGGCACGTTTGTGGATGACGTCATCGTCCACAAGTTCAGCGACAACGACTACCTGCTCGTCATCAACGCCGGGACGCGCGAAAAGGACTTCCAGTGGGTCAGGAAGAATGTCCAGCGTTTCCACTGCCACGCCAGCGATTACAGCGACTATTACACCCAACTAGCTATCCAGGGTCCCCGAGCCGCCGAGACGCTTGCAAAGCTCACCAATCTCGACCTCAGCAAAATCAAGAACTACTGGTTCAACTGGGGAACCGTCTGCGGCCTGCCCAACACTCTGGTCGCTCGCACCGGATATACCGGCGAAGATGGATTCGAAATCTACGTTCCCTCCGACATCTCCACCAGCGAACGCGTATGGAATGAAGTCCTCGAGGCTGGCAAGGAGTTCGGTATCCTTCCCTGCGGCCTCGGCGCGCGCAACACTCTGCGGCTTGAATCTGCCATGTCGCTCTACGGCCACGAAATTTCCGAAACCATCAACCCCTTTGAAGCCCACCTCGACCGGTTCCTGAAACTCGACAAAGGAGAGTTCCTCGGCTCCGAAGCCTTGAACAAGGTTCAGGCCGACGGCGGTCCCAGCCGCAAGCTCGTCGGCCTTGAAATGATCGAGCGCGGTATCGCCCGCGATGGCTACCCTGTCCTCAACGCAACCGGAGAAAAAATCGGCTACGTCACCAGCGGTTCGCCCGCGCCATTTCTCAAGAAGAACATCGCGCTCGCATACGTTCCGGTTGAGCTCGCCGCCGTCGACAATGAAGTTGCCGTTGAAATTCGCGGCAATCCGGTGAAAGCAAGAATCATTCCTACGCCGTTCTACCGCCGCCCCAAAAAGTAAGAGGAGAAAACACAGGATGGCCTATCCGCAGAACTACAAATACACCCGCGAGCACGAGTGGGTTTCAGGCAAAGAAGGTAAGGTCGGCATCACCGATTACGCGCAGAATTCGCTCGGCGACATCGTCTTCGTCGACGCCCCCAAAGTCGGTGCAAAGGTCGAGAAGGGCTCAGTCTTCGGCAGCGTCGAATCCGTCAAGGCCGTCTCCGATCTCTATTCCCCCGTCAGCGGAACCGTCACCGAGGTCAATGAAGCCCTCAAGGACTCGCCCGAAAAGATCAACACCGGCGCGCACTCCGCCTGGATCATCAAAGTCGAGCTCAGCAATCCTGGCGAGCTCGACTCCCTGCTGTCCTCCGCCGACTACGAAAAATTCATCGCCGAAGAAACGGGAAAGTAGTACCGATGCGTTATCTCCCCAAGTCCGACGCCGAACGCGCCGCCATGCTGAGCGACATCGGCGCTGCCTCGATCGACACCCTCTTCTCCGTCATCCCCGAAGAGTATCGCCTCACCCGCGATCTCAACGTCCCCCGCCAGATGGGCGAGTCCGAAATCGTCGATCACTTCAAGGCCGCCGCCCAGGCGAACGCCAACGGCTACACCAGCTTCCTCGGCGCCGGAGCCTACCGCCACTACCGTCCCGTCGTTATCGACGCCCTCGTCCAGCGCGGCGAGTTCCTCACCTCCTACACGCCCTACCAGGCTGAGATCACGCAAGGAACGCTCCAGGCCATCTTCGAGTTCCAGACCATGATCTGCGAGCTCACCGGAATGGGCATCGCGAACGCCTCCATGTACGACGGCTCAACCGCGGCAGCCGAGGCCGTCATGATGGCCGTCCGCGTTACCGGACGAGACGGCGTCCTCGTCGCCCGCACCGCGCACCCGGAATACCGCGAGGTGATGCACACCTACGCGCAGCATCAGGGCCATGAAGCCCGCGAAATCGACTACGCGCCCGACGGACGCATCGACCTCGTCGCCCTCGATGCCGCCATCTCCGATCAGACCGCCTGCGTCCTCGTACAGTCGCCGAACTTCTTCGGCGTCATCGAAGACATTCCCGCCATCGCCGACATCACGCACAAAAAAGGCGCGCTGCTCGTCGTCTCCATCGCGGAGGCCGTCTCACTCGGCATCGTTCGCCCTCCCATCGAGGCCGACATCGTCTCCATGGAAGCGCAATCCTTCGGCGTCGCCCTCAGCTATGGAGGCCCCTACTGCGGCGTCCTCGCCGCCAAGGAAAAATATCTCCGCCAGATGCCCGGCCGCCTCGTCGGCGAAACCAAAGACACCCAAGGCCGCCGCGGATTCGTCCTCACCCTTTCCACCCGCGAGCAGCACATCCGCCGCGAGAAGGCGACCTCTAACATCTGCACCAATCAGGCCCTCGTCGCCCTCATGGCCACCGTATTCATGACCGTCTATGGCAAGCAGGGGATGCGCGATCTCGCCATCCAGAACCTCGCCAAGGCCAAATACGCTGTCGACACACTCGGCAAACAGGGCAAGCTGCTCTTCGCCAAAACGCCGCGCTTCCACGAATTCGTCCTGCAGACAGAAGAAACTCCGAAACAGCTCCAAACTCGCCTGCTCGAAAATAAAATCATTGGCGGCTTGTCGCTGAAAAAGTGGTATCCCGAGCTCGGCAACGCCACCCTCTGGTGCGCCACGGAATTGACGACCAAAGAACAGATTGACGCGGCAGCCGGTGTTCTCGCCGGCGCGCCGATTGCTCTCGCAGCGCGGTAAACAGGATCCCACAATGGCCACATCAGAAAAATTCATCGGCAACACGCACAAAGTCACCGCGCACCTTACCCAGAATGAAGCCCTCAGCTTCGAAAAGTCCGCGCCCGGCAAAAAAGCTTACAGGCTCGCCCCGCTCGATGTCCCCGAAGTCGACCCATCCACTCTCCTCGGCAACGCCTTCCGCACCGACGAGCCCACTCTTCCCGAGCTGAGCGAAATCGAAATCATCCGCCACTTCACGCGCCTCTCCACCTGGAACTACGCCATCGACCTCGGCATGTACCCGCTCGGCAGTTGCACCATGAAATACAACCCGCGCATCAACGAATTCGTCTCGCGCCTCGAGGGCATCGCCGAAGCCCATCCCTATCAGCCCGAATCGCTTTCGCAGGGCGCGCTGCAGATCGTCAAGCTCCTCCAGGACTGCCTCCTCGAAATCACCGGAATGAACGCCATCACCCTTCAGCCCGCCGCGGGAGCCCACGGTGAATTCACCGGAATCCTGCTCGCCCGCGCATATCATGAATCTCGCGGCAATCCGCGCAAGACCATCATCATTCCCGACTCAGCTCACGGAACCAATCCCGCCACCGCCGCAAGCTGCGGCTACCAGGTCGTAAATCTCAAGTCCAACCCTCAGGGTGGAGTCGACGTTTCCGCACTCGCGCAAATCGTCAATGAAGACACCGCCGCCATGATGCTCACCAATCCATCGACTATCGGCGTCTTCGAAAACGAGATCCACAAAATCGCTGACGTGCTCCACGACAAAGGCGCGCTCCTCTACATGGACGGAGCCAACATGAACGCCCTCGTCGGCAAGACTCGCCCCGGCGACTTCGGCGTCGACGTCATGCACCTCAACCTGCACAAAACCTTCTCCACGCCGCACGGCGGAGGAGGCCCCGGCTCCGGTCCCGTCGCCTGCAAGAAAATCCTCGAGCCCTTCCTGCCCACGCCCGTCCTCGCCACCGGCGTCGACGGCCTGCTCCACTGGAATTACGACCGCCCGCAATCCGTAGGCCGTGTGCGCATGCTCTACGGCAACTTCGGAATGTTTGTCCGCGCGCTCGCCTACATCCTCGCCAATGGCCCTGACGGGCTCCGCCAGACCACCGAAGACGCCGTCCTCAACGCTAACTACATCCGCAAGAAACTCGAAGACGTCTACGAGCTTCCCTACACGACCGCATCAATGCACGAGGTCGTCTTCAGCGACAAGCGCCAGACGAAAAACGGAGTCAAGACCGGAGACATCGCCAAGCGCCTCATCGACTATGGATTCCATCCCTACACCACGTCGTTTCCGCTCATCGTCCCCGGCGCGCTCATGATCGAGCCCACCGAAAGCGAATCCCGGGAAGAGCTCGACCTCTTCATCGACGCCATGCGCCAGATCGCCCGCGAAGTCGACGAGAACCCCGAGCTGGTCACATCCGCGCCGCATTCCACGCGCATCTCCCGCCTCGACGAAACCACCGCCGCCCGCAAACCCATCCTTCGCTGGAAAGCTCCTGCCGCCAACAACGGAGTTGAAATCGACACCCCCGCGAAGGAATGGTAGTCGGTGTGTCCAGCCTCGACCACCGACGCGACGAGCTCGAAAAATATGAATTCATGCTCGGCCCCGAGCGCGGCAAGCTCGCCGTCACGCTCGACATGCTCACCGACGCTCTCATCCTCATCGGCCAGCACGGAGTCTACTGCATCTCGCAGCGCAGCCCTTCCCAACCCGCGCTCGATATTGAAACTGTCCTTAACGAAATCAACGGCGCGAAGCAGCTCATTCAATCCGTAATGGAAGAACTCGACCGCAATCGCGCCGCTGAAGCCCCGCCGTCCGGCAAGTAATTACTTCATCGCTGTCACTGGAACCCACACATCCGCATCTCCCCACTTCAAGTGAAGCTGCGTCTTGTTTCCATGCGTGTCCTCGAACGTGATCTCAAATTTCTCCACCGGCGCCGACGGAGCGCTCCCCGCCGTCATCGGAACCCGTCCCAGGTCCTGGTCCTGCTTGTAAACCGTCCCCCACTGCCCCGTCTGCTTGTTGATGATCAGCTGCCATCCATTCGCCGACGGCAGCGAATAAATCGTGTACGTCCCCGCCGGAACCCTCTGCTCGCCTATCCGCAGGTTCGCGTCCGTATGCAGCGTCGTCGCCGTATTCGCCCCTGTGCGCCACACCTTGCCATACGGGGCAATCTGGTCGCCCACCTTCCGCCCCTTCAACGAAGGCGCGCAGTAATACACCGTCACATTTTTGCCGTTCAATTCAATGCTGGCCTGCTCCGCCGGGCTCAGCGGCGGGTTCTGGTTCGCCGGAGGCTTGCACTGCGCCTGCGCCTGCGCGAGAACAAAAACAGCCGCGAACGCAATCAGAAGAGCTCTCAAATAAAGGAATTTTCGAGACACCAAATTTCGAGACATAAACACGCTCCTTAACATCCGCATCCATAAAAACTCCTCATTGCAGTGCTTGTCAAAATTCGTGCTCGTTACAAACGGTGTAGATGGTGTAGATGTTGTTCGCCTGCAAATGCTCTAATCGGACAAGTCTTCGGAGACATACCGCTTGCCGCTGCCATCTTGGACTGTCATTGAACGGCCGATTCGTCTTCTCCTCGGCGCGGGATTTGCAGTTTATTTGCTGAAGCAAGTCCGAAAGCCATCCAGGTGGGGCGGTCGGTTCTTTCTTTGGATCATGAACATGTCCCACTCCTCTCTGACCGATTGGGGACTGGAGCACGTCAAGGTAGAAAGGAACTTCACCATCCTCGACATCGGCTGCGGCGGCGGGCGCACCATTCAAAAGCTCGCCGGCCTGGCCCCGGACGGCCGAATCTATGGCATCGACTACGCGAAGGGGAGCGTAGCCGCATCCCGCGCCAAAAACAAACAACTGGTGAAAGCTGGCCGCGTCGAAATTACACAAGCGTCCGTCTCTCAAATGCCCTTTCCCGAAAACATCTTCGATCTGGTCACAGCCGTCGAAACCCAGTACTACTGGCCCGACCTCGTTAACGACATGCAACAAATCCTGCGCGTACTCAAGCCCGGCGGCACTCTGGTTGTTATTGCGGAGAGCTATAAGAAAGGAACCTACAATTCATTGCAGGCGCCCATCTTGAAACTCCTCGGCTCCAGGAACATGGGCGTTGACGAGCATCGGCAGCTGCTCGCAGCCGCTGGATATACCGAAGTCCAGATATTCGAAGAACGGAAAAAGGGCTGGATCTGCATCCTCGGCAGAAAGCCATCGACCTATTAGCCAAGCCCTACCCGATGCACCAGGTCGACAAATCTGGGGTCGCCGCGAATCAGATCGGCGGCGGACACACCCATCCGTCGCCGGCCTCGTCATTTCACAGCAATCGCCCCAATGGCCGCCGCCTTACCCCTTCACTGTCGGCTTGATCACGGGATACCCGCTTACCGCCGCCTTCACCTTCGGGTCCTTCGCAATCAACTCCAGCAGGACCTCGGTCATCTTTTCATCCACCGCCGCCGCCTGCCGAATCACAACCGGAAATCTCACCCAAAACTGCAAGCCCCCATCCACCAGCAGCAGGTTCGACTGGATGCCGGGCGCATCCAGGCTCGAATCCATCCACAGCTCCAAATTCTTGTGCTGCCGCTCAATCTGCGGGCGATAGCCCTCATACACGCCCTGCAGCGCCTTCACAATCTCCTGTACGGCCGGGCGGTAATCCGCCTCCTGCGATAGCTTTACCGTCAGCTCATGCCATGCGTACTGCGTTCCCGGCATCTGCTTGAACAGCGGCGTTCCCGCTTGGAACAGCACTGCATTCGAAAACACCGCAACCCGCCCTGTCGCATACAAATCCGTGCCGCCGCCCGCCATCTCCATCACGTAGAACCGCACGATGCCTACTTCCACCACATCGCCGGACACCGCCCCAATCGTGATCCGGTCGCCAACCTTGATGCCGTACCGCCCGATGATGAAGAAATATGCCGCCACCGACAGCAGAATCGTCTGCAATCCCACAGCAATGCCCGCCGTGATAAATCCCGCAAACGTCGCCAGCGAACTGAACTGCGTCACAAATCCGAAGATCAGCACCAGACCGGTCACGAATCCCGTCAACAGCCGCCGAATCACCAGCAACTGCCGCCGCCGCCGAATATCGTGCACATATCGCTTCGCCGCCCGCCGCCACACGTCGCCCAGCCCGAAGATCACCAGCAGCGCAATCGCAATCGCCACCACCCGCGTCAGCAGCGATGCCAGGATCAACTTGTATTCGTCGTTGACCGCCGTGCGCCACGCTTGCAGCGTCGCCTGCGCCTGCTCCAGCGTCAGCATCTCCTGGCTCATCGGGACCGCCGCCGACGACAATGCCTTGAACCTCGCCGTCAGCTCGTCGAAGCTGGCGCGCGCCGAATCAGGCGCAGCCGTTCCCCCGCCGGGCTTCGGTGTCGCGCTTGCAGCGCCCTGCGATCCCGCGGACGGGGCTGCAGCCGTTTGCGAAAGTGCCTGCCCCTCCGCCAAGGTCTTCTTCAATAGAGTGACCAGGGGCGCCCGCACATCCAGCGCCTGCTTGTGCAGGCGCTCTGCCTCTTTTTCCAGATTGTCGATTCCCCCGCGGGTTTTCAGCAGCTCAAACAGAACTATCGCCTGGCTACTCACCCCCGCATTGCGCGACGCATTGAAGTTCTGGAGCGTCGGCGCGACCACCGTCGATTTCTTCTCCGTCACGCCCGGCGCGGAATGCTCCAGTTGCCCCACCTGCGCGGAAAACCCGGTATCGTTCGTCAGGTCCGCCATCCCCGCAATTCTGCCCAGGGCGTCCGACATCGCGCTCTGCAACTCCAGCTCCCCATCCACCTGCTCCAGCTGCTGCTCCAGAGCAGCCCGCTTCTTTGCGGGAGCCGCGGCCACAGCTTTCTCCAGGTCCGCATGCCGCGTCTTCAGCGCGGTAATCCGTTGCTCCACCGTGGTTCGCGTTTGCTGCAGTTTGCTCGTCGGTGCCGCGCTGCCCGCCTGCCCATGTCCCTGCAGCGCCGCCTCTTCTTTCGCCGCCTGGAATGCAAAATCGGCAATTTGTGTAGCCTGCGCCACCACCTGGTTCCGGTAGACCAGATCGCTCGGCTCCCCGACTTTCTGTATCGGAGCCTCCGCGTCGCGATAAAAACGCAGCACCGCGTTCAAATGCGACAGAACCGCTGTCGAGCGGCCCGCTGCATCATCCAGATTCACCTGCGGCGCCTCTGTCTTTTTCGGATGCTGGGATTTTCCGTGATCCGCCGCAGGCTTCGCGGTCTGGGCCAGCACCGGCCCGCGCTCCGCGCAGAACACCGCAGTTATGGCGATCACCGCCGCAACCAGAATCAGCCTGAGGCCGCTGCGCGCTGAACGGGGTCGGTTCATAAAACTTTTGCTTTTCTTGGAAGGAAAACAGATCATTTCGAGGTTGAAGGAATGGTGCGCCCGGAGAGATTCGAACTCCCGACCTAACGCTCCGGAGGCGTTCGCTCTATCCAGCTGAGCTACGGGCGCGCATCTTCAGAATACTACGAACACCGCCGTTGTCCCCTCGGTTTGGCGCTGGGATCGCCCGCAGTCGAGGGTCGCAAGCCTTCTATATACAGGCGAATACCACTTCCTTTACACTCCCCGTGGTCGGCCCTCCCATGAAGTACGCTGCCTGAAAACCACGACAGGAGAAAGAGGATGAACAGAAAGTCATGCAGCATCTTCATGGGGCTATGCGCACTCGCACTATGCGGCCTGTGCACCTTGCCGGTAAGCGCTCAGAACTCAGAGGCAAAAGAAAAACCGCCGCTGTATTCCTATGTTGCCAATTGGCAAATTCCCCGCGCTCATTGGGCGGACATGGCAAAAGAAGTCGATATGGACAAATCGATTCTCGACAAAGCCGTCGCGGACGGAACAATCGTCGGCTATGGCAGCGATGAAAATCTCGTCCACACCCCCGACGGCTATACACACGACGACTGGTGGTCATCCATGTCGATGGCTGGGTTGCTGAAGGTGCTGGATCAGTTCTATGCCGCAGGCAACGTCAGCACTCCCGCGCTTGATACCGCCACTAAGCACGGAGACGAGCTAGTGGTCAGCAGGTACTACAACTGGCACTCCGGATCGGTTAAGAACGCGCCTCTGCAGGTTGCGTTTTATCAACTTAAAGCCCACGCCCCGGACGACGCGGTTGACATGCTCAGCAAAAATCTGGTCGTGCCGCTGATGGAAAAGCTTATCGCGGACGGAACGGTTGTCGAATACGAAATTGATACCCAGGCTGTCCATACAGACGCTCCAGGGACGTTTTCCATCGTCTGGATCTCAGCCAATAATGACGCCGTAGACAAAGTAAACGCCGCGCTGAAGGAGGCCATGGCAGCCAACCCGCTGGGGGGCCCCGCATTTCTCTCTATGATCGACTTCAGCAAACATCACGATGAGCTCTGGCGGGACACCAGCGTCTACAAATAAAACTCTCCAGCGCTTTCTGCAAGATGGGGGCGGCAGACTAAATCTGCCGCTCGCCTTTCTTACGCCAGCTCATACCCCGCAAAAAAATATCCAATCTCAAACTTCGCCGTCTCCTCCGCGTCCGATCCGTGAATTGCGTTCTCCTCGATCGATCCCGCATACTTCTTGCGAATCGTCCCCGCCTCGGCATTCGCAGGATTCGTCGCTCCCATCAGCTTGCGAAGGTCCGCAATCGCGTTCTCCTTCTCCAGCACCATCGGGAAAATCGGCCCCCCCGTCATGAACTCCGTCAACGAAGCGAAGAACGGCCGCGCCGCGTGAACGTGATAAAACCCCTCCGCCTGCGCCTTCGAAATCGAAACCTTCTTGATGGCCACAATCCTGAACCCGGCCTTCTCAATCTCGGCAAGAATGGCCCCCGCATGGCCCTTGCGGACCGCATCCGGCTTGATAATGCTGAACGTACGTTGCGACACTGTCTCTCCTTAAATTGTGCTTTTCCCAGTTTAGAGCACACCCGCAGCTTTCACATCGCTGTGAGTATCATGAATATGTTCTATGACCACAGCGGCCAAAACCGTTATCGATGCGAAGTCGTTCAGGATCTCCTCGTCCCGGAGTTGAAGGCTCTCCGCACCGAGATGAAGCTCCGCGATGAAAACACCCAGCAGGCGATCCGGCACCTCTCAGAGAAGTTCGATTTTGCAATCGACTAAGCTCTGTTGCGTTCGTAAAGCTCAAGACCTCCGAAGCTGAGATCATTAAGTGCATCCGCTATCTCATCTTCGTCTTCACCCTCCCATACATATGCATCGTTCAAGAGAAGCATTGTCGCCCATCGAACGAGGTCGCGTTCTGAAAGTCTGCCCGATTGACCCTCTTGGATAGCAAGTTCAATATCCGATTTCGCGACGCGGAGAGGTGGTTCGACCAGATAAAAATGAGAAGTAAATCTTCGTTCGGCGGAGAGAATATCGATTTCAATCATTCCGTGAACGTCGATTAACAAATTGTCAAAAGATAAGTCGAGCTTCAGAAAACGGTGAAGCGCATCGCGCTCCCCCGGAGTAATGTTTCGACGCTCCATCTCTTACTTCCCAATCACCCGCGCCACCGTCTCCCCAATCGCCGCCGGGCTCTCCACTACATGAATCCCCGCCGCCTTCAGCGCCTTCATCTTCTCCGCCGCCGTTCCCTGGCCGCCCGAGATGATCGCCCCTGCATGGCCCATCCTTCGTCCCGGAGGCGCCGTCTGTCCGGCAATGAATCCCACCACCGGCTTGTTCACATGCTTCTTCACGTACTCGGCCGCAGCCTCTTCCGCCGTTCCGCCGATCTCGCCAATCAAAATAATCGCCTCCGTCTCCGGGTCCTCATTCAGCAGCTTCAGCGCATCAATATGCGTGGTCCCAATAATCGGATCCCCACCAATCCCAATCGCCGTCGACTGCCCGATCCCGCGCTGCGTCAGCTGATACACAGCCTCATACGTCAGCGTCCCCGAGCGCGACACAATGCCCACGCTGCCTTCTTTGTGGATCCGCCCCGGCATAATTCCCACCTTCGCCTTCCCCGGCGAAATCACCCCCGGACAATTCGGCCCCACCAGCCGCGATCCCGAATGCTGCAGCACGCTCCACACCTTCACCATGTCATTCACCGGAATCCCTTCCGTAATGCAGATGATCAGCGGAACCTTCGCCTCATTCGCCTCCAGAATCGCATCGGCTGCAAAAGGAGGCGGCACAAAAATCACCGTCACATTTGCGCCCGTCTGGGCCACAGCCTGCTCCACCGTGTCGAACACCGGCCAGCCTTCATGCGTCGTCCCGCCCTTTCCCGGCGTCACTCCGCCCACGACCTTCGTCCCGTACTCCGCGCACCCCTTCGCGTGGAACGTTCCTTCCCGTCCGGTAATCCCTTGCACAATGAGGCGAGTGTTCTTGTCTACCAATACCGCCATTTCTACTTGCCTCCCCTGGCTGCCGCAACAGCCTTGCCCGCAGCATCCTTCATCGTGTCGCCGATAATGAAGTTCAATCCGGACTCCTTCAAAATCCGCCTTCCTTCTTCCACATTGGTTCCTTCGAGGCGCAGGACGACAGGCAGCTTCACATTCGTCTTCTTCGCCGCGCCCACAACCCCCTGCGCCAGCGTATCCACGCGCAAAATCCCACCAAAAATATTGATGAACACCGCCTGCACATTCTTGTCCGACAGCAAAATCTCGAACGCATGCTCGATCTGCTGCTGGGTAGCGCCGCCGCCCACATCCAGAAAGTTCGCCGGCGATCCGCCTGCGTACTGAATAATGTCCATCGTCGCCATTGCCAGCCCGGCGCCATTCACCATGCATGCAATATTGCCGTCCAGCCGGATGTAATTCAGCGCATACTTCGACGCCTCGACCTCCAGCGGATCTTCCTCCGCCACATCGCGCAGCTCCTTCAAATCCTTGTGGCGGAAAATCGCGTTGTCGTCAAAGTTGATCTTGCAGTCCAGCGCAAACAGCTTGTCGTCCTTCGTCGTAATAAATGGATTGATCTCCAGCAGCGAAGCATCCGTCTCCACATACGCCTTGTACAGCCCTAGCATGAACTTCACCGCTTCGTTGATCTGCGTCGGCTTCAGCCCCAGCGCAAACGCCAGTTGCCGCGCCTGGTACGGCTGGAACCCCACCGCCGGATCGATATACGCCTTGTGAATCGCCTTCGGGTCCTTCGCCGCGACCTCTTCAATCTCCATCCCGCCGGCCTTCGACGCCATAAACACCAGCTTCGCCGCCGCCCGGTCCAGTACTATCCCCAGGTAAAGCTCGCGGTCAATCGCCGCCGTCTCTTCAATCAGCAGCCGCTGCACCTTCTGTCCCTGCGGACCCGTCTGGTGCGTCACCAGTTGCATTCCCAATATCTGCTTGGCGTACTGCTCGGCTTCGAAGATGTTCTTAGCCACCTTCACCCCGCCGCCCTTGCCCCGGCCCCCGGCGTGGATCTGCGCTTTCACCACCACGCCGTTCGCACCATTCGCAAACAGCCCCTTGGCCACTTCCAACGCTTCATCCAGCGTGTTGGCCACCTCTCCCCGCGGAACGGCGACGCCGTACCTCGCGAGGATATCCTTCGCCTGATACTCGTGAATTTTCATAGATTTTTCAGCAGAAATCTTGACTGACAGCAGGCTTGCTCGCGCACGGCAACCCGCGCTTGGACATTGCCTTGCAGCAGACTCTCCAGTTTAGCGGACAAATCCCAACCTTGTCAGGCGACCGACGCATCAGCATTCCGAAGACTAGCCAACGCCGTGTGTCCAAAACGAGTTGATGATCTCACCAGAAATCGCGCTAGAATGGCTGGCCATGGATCAAATGGATGAATCTGCTTATCGCAAACGGTTCTTCGCGATTGTGTGCGGCGGCGCCTGCGCGTTGCTGGTTCTCGTGTTGGCATTCGTCAAAGGCGCTCTCTCGCCACGAGAGTTGAGCTTCGCTGCTTTGATCTTGTGGATCGTTATGTTCGTGTCTCTTTTTCTTCTGATCAGAGCACGGCGCCGATCGGCCGAAGTTCTCCGGACGAAACAAATTGCCTCTGGCGTCCCCGTAGACACGCTAGAACGTGACCGGTGCGCCACGAACATCCGCAGTATGAAACAACTCATCGGCGTGTTCGCCTTACTTCTCGTATTTGCTGTACTTGAAACCAATGGCTATGCAACCCTGCCTCGAGCCGTAGGTATAGCTTGCGACCTCTTTTTCATGATTGCGTGCACGCTCTCGCTGATTCGGTCGCGAAAAAGACTCAAAGAGTTAACGGCCGGCAGCGCAACCGCGCCCGAACGCGTGGATTGACGTGCCGAAGCCTTCGAGCGCCCTCAACCCGCGGGAGTCAGCCCGTGGCGCGCCATGATCTCCGCCATTTTCGCTCGATCAGGCGGACCACCGGCCGCGGCATTCATGACCGCAGCAGCCTCGCGAAAAAACTGCGGACCAATCGCCGCCGGAGTAACCACGCAGAGTGCCTTCACGTCACGCGTTATTTTGTTGTCGAAGCGGTGAACGGCCCCGCGAGGAATACAAAGTGCCTGCCCCGGCCCCACCTCAATCTCCTTGCCGTCTACCGTCCAGGTCAGCACTCCGTCAACGCCGTAGATGGTCTCCTCAAAATGATCATGGCTGTGCGCCGGACCAGCCAGCCGCTGCGCCCCCGGGACAAGAACCTCAAAAGCTGCCAGGCTGCCACCCGACCTCTCGCCGGTGATCAGGAAACGCACCGCAAGCGGCCCCAATCGGATCGTTTCATCCGACGGATTCACGCACAGATCCATGGCTCGCCCTGTCATATCGAACTCCTTTTCGATCCGATGCAAGTCTCCGCTGTGTCAATTTTCCTGTCAAGCCCCCCTGCCTTGCCAACGTTGGCCACATCTCCCACGGTCTCAAACACTTAGCAGGAACCTGGCCCGATGCTGTTTCAACCCCCTCCATTCGATATAATAGAAATAGGACAGAAATAAACGGCTCGGCCCTCGAAACAGTGCCGGGCCTTTGTTATTGGCGAATGTATAGCTAAGTGATTGATTCATTGCGAGATTCTCGCATCTATTTCATTCCGAAGGAGAACCCGCGGAGCGAACCTTGTAAGCCTCTCAAAACAAAGGAGAGTGGGATATTTTTTAGTATGACCTCAATCTCGAACCCACATACGCTCACCGGCCACCTCGCATTGACCTCCCGGGCATCTTGGTCCAATCGGATGGCCACAAAATTAGCCTTGCTAAACTGTTGCAATCATTGGAAATAATATTAACTCATGTATTACCAATGACTTGCAAGCTGCTATGTCGTCTAAACTGCTAGAAACAAAGGAGAGGGGGAGAAAAAAATCACCTGCACTCAAGACCGCAGTCAAAGCAAGCTCTGCGACCCTACACGGTCCAGGGTACCGGTCATCCCAATGACAACGAATAATCAACTTTGGCTAAACTATTGCAATCATGGGAAATGTTTTTAACTCATCTATTACCAAGGACTTACAATCTTCTGTCCAGGCTAAACTATTAAGAACAAAGGAGACTGGGAAACTTTTTCAATCCCTCTCACATCCCGGGTCAGGCCCAGGAATTCCCCCTTCCCACTAAGCACAAACGTAAAAGAATCTATGAACTACAGAAAATCTCACGGTAAACTGAGGCCCTATGGCAGACTTACGGCAAACTCTCAAGCTCGTGGTTGAGCAGGGCGCAACCCTCAGCCGCGATGAGGCCCGCGGTCTCATCACCGCTATCCTCGCGCCGCCGGAAAACGAGGCCGCTGTGACCGATCTCGAAATCGCCGCCCTCCTCACCGCGCTCGCCGTCCGCGGCGAAACCGTCGACGAGCTGACCGGAGTCGCCGAAGCCATGCGTACCCTCGCCATCCCCCTCCCGCTCACCGAGGACGAACGCGCCACCCTAGTCGACACCTGCGGCACCGGCGGAGATGGTCTCGGCACCTTCAACATCTCTACCGCGGCCGCCCTCGTCGCCGTCGCCTCCGGCGCTCGCATCGCCAAGCACGGAAACCGCGCCATCACCTCGCAGTGCGGCTCGGCCGATGTGCTTGAGGCTCTCGGCATTTCCGTCACCCTCGCACCGGAGGAAGCCGTCGCCTGCCTTCGCGCCACCGGATTCATGTTCCTCTACGCCCCGGCGCTCCATCCCGCGCTCAAACGTGTGCAGCCGGTGCGCCGCGCCCTCGGCTTCCGCACCATCTTCAACCTCGCCGGCCCTCTCACCAACCCCGCCGGAGCCCCCGCACAAATCATGGGTGTCTATTCAGAAACCAAACTTATGCTCGCCGCCGAAGCCATGGCCCGCCTCGGCATCCACTTCGGCCTCGTCGCCCACGGCCGCAACGGCATGGACGAAATCGCCCTCTCCGCAACCGATGCCGTGCTCGTCTCTGGCGGCAAAGGCCATCCCAGCGTCAGCCGCGTCAAGTACACCCCGGAGATGTTCGGAATGAAGCGTGCCGTGGTCCGCGACCTCACGGGCTGCGCCAGCCCGGCAGAGAACGCCGCCATCCTCGAACGAATCTTCGCCGGCGAACCAGGACCGAAGCGTAACATCGTCGTCATCAACGCCGCTGCAGCCTTATACGTGGGCCGAGTAGCAGACTCGCTCGAAGAAGGCGTGCAGCGCGCAGCCGAGGCCATCGACTCTGGCGCAGTGTCTAACAAGCTGAACCAATTGCAGGAGTTCGCAAAATCGTCAAAATCGTAAGGAACTGAGTATGAAATCAAATATCCGCCACGGTCTTCTCATTCCAGCAATATTTGCCGCCGCTGCACTCGCCGCTTCAGCCCAAACCATCCAGGTCAACCAGAACAACCGCACCATCGCCGTAACCGTGACCGACAAAGCCACAGCAGAAGCCGACATCGCCACCGTCCACATCGGCTTTGAAACCTACGCTCCGACTTCTGACGCCGCCTACGCCGCCGGCTCCCGCACCTCAAACGCCATTATCGACGCCCTGCACAAATCCGGAGTCCCCGACAAAATCATTGAGAGCGCAGGCCAGGGTCTTCGTCGCACTGAGTTCGATGACAGCGACAAGGAGTCCGCGGCGGATCGCGCGAAAAAGCAATTCACCCTCACGCAATCCTGGACGGTCAAATGCAGCGCAACTGAGGCAGCGAAGGTCCTGCACACGGCCATAGAAGCTGGCGCGAACACCAGCGGGCAAGTCGACTGGGATCTCGGAGATCGCTCAGGTTTACAGGCTCAGGCCGCGACAAAGGCTCTACAGCACGCACGCGCCGTTGCCGACCAAATGGCTCAAGGCTTGAACGCGCATCTCGGGCTCTTGATCTACGCCAGCAATCAAGTGCCAAGCCTGGGAGTGTTCAGTCGGCTGGAAACTTTTTCAAAGCTCCAGAGCATGAACGGGGCCAACGTTCTCGCTCCACTCGCGCTCAACCCGCAAAAAATCGAAGAGTCCGCCACCGTATACGCCGTCTTCGCAATCCAGTAACCTGAGTCTCGCTAAACCCGCGCATCTCAAGACCAAAAGGAATCCGATGCCCCGCTACGCATACCGAGAACTCGAGCCTTCGCGTGAAGCCAAAGAGGTCTTCACCCACTGGATCGAATACCTCGACGAAGAGTTCACCAAACATAAGGAGCCCGCGCATCGCGCCGACATCGTCCGCGACAACCTCCGCCAGCTCTTGTTCGGCCAGACTCACGCGGGCGTGCTCAACTCCACCGTCGCAAGCGAGTTGCCGTCCAACGTGCTTCAGCTCTCACTCGATCCGCGCAACATCACCCTCGAGCCTGAATATTATGGCGACATCGATGCAACGCGCTATGCCCCCATCAAGCCCCTCATCTGGTTCTGGCAGATGTTCGACCGCTCGCCCGTCGCCCTCAACCACTGGCTCGGCTTCCGCTTCCGAGCCATGCTCGGCAAACACATCTTCAAGAAAATCGGCAGCAACGTAAAGATCTTCCACGGAGTCGAATTCAGCTACGGCTACAACCTCACCATCGAAGACGACTGCGTCGTCCACAAGTACGTCATGCTCGACGACCGCGGCGAAATCGTGATCAGGAAGGGAACCTCCATCTCCGACTATGCCGCCGTCTTCTCTCACGCTCACGACCCCATCGACTCTGGCATCGTTGAGAACCGCAGGACCGAAATAGGCCCGCGCGCGCGCATCACCTATCACGCCTCCGTCATGGCGGGAGTAAACGTAGGCGAAGACGCCATGCTCGGCGCGCTGGGACTTGCAACCAGAAACCTATCCGGTCAAGCCATCTATGGGGGCATCCCAGCCAGACAGCTCAAGACCAAAGACCAGGCCACTCTGTTCAAGGACCGCAGCGATATGAAGGCTCCGCAATGCGATTAAGCAATTTTGCGAAAATGCCGTAGCATCGTCTATAGCCCATGAATCAGCAAGCAGTTATCATCAAGGTTTTCGAGTTCGCCATTCTGGTCTTTGCCCTCAGCCTGCATGAGGCAGCCCATGCCTGGATGGCCTCCCGGCTGGGCGATCCAACCGCGCGAATGCTCGGGCGGCTCACCCTGAATCCGATGAAGCATATCGATCCGTTCGGCACCATTCTCGTTCCGCTCGCAATGCTTTTTCTCTTCCCTGGCGGCTTCATCGTCGGCTGGGCCAAACCTACTCCGGTAACGCCTCGCAATTTTAAGAATCTGAGACGTGACGACATTCTGACCACGCTGGCTGGCCCGGTGAGCAACCTGGCTGCAGCGGTCGCCGCAACCATCGTTCTCATCCTTTTGGCCCGGCTGAGCGCAACCGGCGCTGTTGTTGTGCGCGGCCTTGCCAGGGGCGGCCTGCCGGATATGAGCGCTCCAACCCTTCTGGTCCCATTTGCCGTGATCCTCTACCTGGCCGTGTGGCTGAATCTGATTCTGGCAGTCTTCAACCTGATCCCGCTTCCGCCTCTGGACGGCTCGCACGTCGTACGGCACTTTCTGCCTTACAAGGCCCTCCGCCTCTACGACTCAATCGGCATCATCGGCCTGCTGCTCTTCCTGTTTTTGGGAGGACAGTTTCTGGCCGCATTCGTGACTCCCATGCTGGCCTTCGTTAACAGCGTCCTATTGAGCTTCGCCATGTAACTTACCTTTCTGGGCAGCCCTGAATCCAGGCGCTTCCTTTAACCCGTTCTCGCGCTCGGCTCGCCATGCACGGCAGCAGCGCTCTATGCGACAATGAAACCAGCGAATCAGATTCGCTTTCCGGCGGCTTCGAGAATCGCCGGATGATGGGAGACACCGCAATGCTCGATAACCTGTTTACACCGACTCACCTCATCATCATCCTGGTCATCGCGCTATTGGTCTTCGGCCCGCGCAAGCTGCCTGAACTCGGCAAAGGTTTGGGCGAAGGGCTCAAGGGCTTCAAGGAAGGTATAAAGGGCGCCACTGATACTCCCAAGCAGGAGAACATCGCCAAGGTCGAGCCTGCCCAGCCGCCCGCGCCTACGCAGGTAAACGCGCCTACCCAGGTCAAGTAACGAGGTCAAGTAGCCGATCGCATTTTCCTCTCGCAAGGAACCGGGGGCACTCCTTCCCGGTTCCTTTTGCATTTCTGCTCACATGGAAATCAGCACGACCGCAGCCAGCGCCAGCGCCATCCCGGCTGTTTGCCCGCGAGTGGCTCGTTCCTTGAGCAGCCACGCAGCCAGCAGCATCGTTCCAGCGGGATACAACGACGACAGAACCGCCGTTACGTCCAGCCGCCCCGACTTCGAGGCGAAGAGATA
The DNA here is from genome assembly GCA_036273415.1 of Silvibacterium sp. Lineage (GTDB taxonomy): Bacteria > Acidobacteriota > Terriglobia > Terriglobales > Acidobacteriaceae > Silvibacterium. The sequence continues at coordinate 124,909 of DASUHR010000010.1, forward strand.
CAGCAGATTGCCTGAGGTATCCAGCACGCCCGCAAGCATAGCCAGCAGCAGCAACTTCCCCGAGGGAAACCCAATGCCGCTCCCTGCTCTGGTACTTCGCGACAGATACACTGCAACGCCGCAAAGTAATGCGATGGATGTGCTCACAACCCGCATCGCAACCAGCGCGCCAAACACGCCCTGCCGTGCAGCAAGATGCATGAATACCAACATGGCGCCAAAGCAAAGTCCGGCAACCACAGCTAACGCTAGACTGCCGGAGTTTCGGCGCTCAGATCGCGTCCGCTCAGGCGTGTAAGCGATCAGCCATATAGCCACGACTGCCACGGCAAAGCCAATGAGTTGCAAGGGAGAGGCATGACCTTCACGGAACCACGAGAACAGAACGGGAAATATGGCGGTGAGAACGCCCGCAAGTGCAGCTGACAATCCCATCGAGCCAGCGGACAAGGCGCTATAAAGCGCAATCAATCCAGCCCCGCAGAATATTCCGCTCATCAGGCCATCGACCCCATACCCGGAAAGAGGGGCATGGAAAAAGAACGCGGCCAACAGTAGCAAGAGAAGACTGAACCCATGCGCCACTGCCACTACAAACGTCGGGCGGGCTCCTTTTGCGGCGATCCCTCCGCAGAAGTCTGCCGTGCCCCAGACCGCAGCGGCGCTCAGACCCAGGGCCACAACCGAGCTGCCTGCGACCATCAGTGTTCTACGGGGGCCATCGACGGATAGTAAGACTGCTCGGCTGTTACATCCAGGCCGGGAACATCGACGTCCACTTCGATGGAATGACGCTTTTCGCTGATTGTGGGTGCCTGGCTGTAGTATTCGATCGTGTACTGTCCCCGGATAGAACCGGCAATAGCAGCGAAGCTCCTCTGGATACCGTTTTCCGAAAGTTCTGCGTCGAGCGATCCACCTGTCATAGCAATGTATCGCGGCATGATGTTACTCGCCGGCAACAGCGGCAAGTGCTTTTTATCGAGGTAGCCGAGGCCCCAAATCGCAGAGTCGCCCACAATCGTGCCATAAACGGAGATATTATTCGTCAGAAGATATTGGATCACCTGCTTCTGCGTCACCTTGCTTCCCGACTCTCTTCCGTCGGTAATGACGTAGATAATCCGCCGCCGACCCGCAGGCTGCCTTGCAAGCTGCCTCGCAGCAGTCAGAATGGCGTCGTTGAGAGGATGGATTTCCTTCGGCAGATTCAGGAAGGGGCCGGAGTTTCCGCGCTGCGGGTCTAGATTCGGATCCACCGCATGCCCATTGATCTCTGGCCCAGAGGCGAATGGCCCCTCCACCGTGGGCATTCCCATCTGGCGTCCGGGCCGTTTTGCCGACTGTAGCGCGGCAGCTAACCGCGGTCCCTGCGACCCGGTGAAATCAGTAACCATCTCCGGGCTTGTGTTGTAGGTGAACACCGCAACCGAATCAGCGGGAGCAAATGCGCCGCCAACCGCGCCAAGGCTCTCGTTCACCTTGCGCATCACATCGCCCGGAAGGCTCTGGTCGATGACGAAGGCCACCGAAAGTGGAAAAGGGTCGCTATAAAAGTACGCTATTCGCTGCCGCTGGCCGTCTTCGTAGATTTTGAACTGACGCCAGGTGAGTCCCGCCACCATCTGGTGATGTTTATCCCGGACGGTCACGGGAACGAGTACAAGATTGACGCGCCGGATGATCGTAAATGCCGGTTGGTCCGGCTTCGGCATCTCCGGAGGGGTCTGCTGAAAATTGTCGGGCTGGGATTTTGTCTGAGGTGCGGACTGGGGAGGCGGCTGACTTGGCGGCTGACTATCCTGGGGGTTCGCTGCTGGCTCCTGCGTCCCCGCGCCGGGCTTCACCTGATCTTTCAGATCTCCTAATCCGGAAGGCGCAGGCGCATCGGGTACGCTCTGCTGCTGCGCTGAAGTGTTCTGCTGAGATGATGGTTGCTGCTGTTGCGGCGCCGCTCCAAAAAGAAAGAGAGACAATGCCAAAACCAGGGAGCCTTGCGTCACCAGAAATCCTCCAACCACACGCCATAAATCTCACAATTTGCGGAGTTCAGCGTGCCTTCAGACTATCAGATTCAACTCCAGCTCTCATCGTTTGCCCGCAGCGGCAATGGCTGACCTTTCCTCGCCGAAAACCGTCTAATATCGTGCTTATGTTGAAGTCTCCTCGACGTCTGTTCACTTGGACCTTTATCGCAGTTCTGCTGCTGTGCTCCGGCTATGCGTCTGCCCAAACCACTCCTTCCGCGGACGCCCCGCCCGTCAGCCAGTTCCCTGACACTCCCCAGCAGGACCGTCCGGAAGCCACATTTAAGGTGAACGTAAACCTCGTAAGCCTATTTTTCACCGCTCGCGATAAACATAATGGGCTCATCCCCACGTTAAGCAAGAGCGATTGCAACATCTTCGAGGACAAACAGCCTCAGACCATCAAAAACTTCTCCGCCGAAAGTGATCTTCCCCTCACGCTCGGGATTCTCCTCGATACCAGCGGCAGCCAGATGAATGTGCTTCCTTTGGAGCAGCAATCCGGCAGTGAGTTTTTGCACCAGATTTTGCGTGCCAAGGACCAGGCTTTCGTCGTGACGTTCGATGTGGACGTCGATCTCGCGCAGGATTTCACGAACAATGTAAACGAGCTGACACGCGCTCTCGATAAAGCCGAAATCAACACCGCTGGCGGTAACGGAGCCGGAGGGCTTCCCGGCATCGGCCAGGGTCCCGTTCCCACCCAGGGAACGCCCAAGGGAACTCTGCTCTATGACGCGGTCGCCCAAACGTCGAAGGATAAATTGAGCATGGAAACCGGACGCAAAGCTCTCATCCTGCTCACAGATGGGGAAGACCAAGGCTCGGTTACAAAACCGAATCAGGCAATCGAAGCCGCCCAAAAAGCAAATGCAATCGTTTATGTCATCCTGATTGCCGATCGCCCTTTTTACGGCAACTACATGGGCGGTTTCGGCTACTCCGGCGATATGCAAATGCGCAAATTGGCGGAAGCAACTGGCGGCCGGGTGATCGACGTAGGAAACAATGGCAAGAAACTGGAAGATGCGTTTGCACAAATTCAGCAGGAGCTGCGCACGCAGTACCTGGCCAGCTACACCTCGACAAACGCGAAACTTGACGGCACGTACCGCAAAGTCGATGTCTTCTGCAAAGGCGACGGTCTCAAGATTCAGGCCCGCAAGGGCTATTACGCTGTAGGTACTCCGGAATAGCGGCCCTAGGACCGGATCGTCTTCCCCTCAAAATAGGACGCGTTCGCCATGTGGCACGCAGCGGCCGCATGATGGCCGAATACCACATCCTCAACAACTGGCTTGCGCGTGCGCACTGCATCGAAGAACGTCGCCAGATGAGGTCCGAGATCGTCCCACGATGGTCCGCGGTAAACTGTTGCTTCCGCAGGCGGGTGTTGCGCGAGAATCGGATCGTTTTTTGCGTGCCATGCGCGGTCGTACTCACTACGAAGCGCCGATGGAAAGCTCTGCGAATAATAGCTGGGGCTGGTATCAATGCCGAGCTCTGGCATGTATGTGACAGAGTTGTTTGAAACCTCCACCACGCCCTTCGTTCCCATGATTCGGGTCATTTCCGGCGTCTCACTCGCGAGCGTCAACCGGACCGAAACTGGAATCTTTCCGTATTGAAGAACGGTACTCTGCACGTCGGGCATGTTGCGACCGTCCTTCCATCGGTAAATGCCGCCGACCGTCGTCGCTTGATCGGGAATTGCGTTAATACCTGTGACAAATTGCATTCCGCTCACCAGGTGAACCATGAGGTCGCCCGCCATTCCAGTGCCATATTCACGCCAACACCGCCAGCGGGCGAAGATATCGGGATCGAACGGCTTCTTCGGAACGTCTTTTTGCCACGTGACCCAGTCCAGGTTTGCTGGGGAGAGATCAGCGGGTGGTGGATACTCCCAGGCGCCGTCGGGGCTGTTGCGACCGAGTTGCAGCTCGACCTGCATCAGTTCTCCAATTCCGCCGCCTGCAACCAAGTCATGCGCCTTGCCGAAAATTGCCGAACTCACACGCTGCGAACCCACCTGCACGAACTTACCGCCGCTGCCCTCCACTGCCTGAACCATCTCTGCACCCTCCGCAAGAGAGTGCGACATCGGTTTTTCGCAATAAACGTCTTTCCCTGCGCTCAATGCATCTACGACAATCTGTTTGTGCCAGAAATCCGGCGTCGCCACAATGACGCATTCAATGGATTTGTCGTCCAGCACTTCGTGGTATTGCCGCGTCGTGCGTACATCTGCCCCGGCAATTTCCTTCGCCAAAGTGTGCCGCCCGTCGTACAGATCGCTCGCCGCAACGCACTTCACTCCTGGTAAGGTTACGGCGCTTCTCAGGAGAGCGGAGCCCTCGGTACCGACACCGATGATTCCGAACCGCACCAGCTTTTCAGGAGTTGCCGCCGTTTCCTGCGCTTCAGCCACAAGATCGATGGTGTGTGTTCCAAGAACGCTTCCTACAGCTGCGCCGCTGCCGGCACGCAGAAATTGGCGGCGAGATACATGGCCGAAGAATGACATTATTGCAAACTCCCAAATAACTGACTCGACCAAATATAACGAATCCGTCCGTGGCGTGTTGTGCAACTCCGCTTTCCTGTGCTTGAATGCTCCACATGCGCCGTCGAAGATTTATCCAGCTCTCCGCGCTCGCCTCCGCAGCCTCGTTATTGAAAATCAATGGACTCGCTCAACTAGCGCCGGGAACTTCGCTTCGGCTCACGATCGCTCCTCACAACACCGGCAGCCTGATCGGACCAGATTTCACTGGTCTGAGCTATGAGAGTGCTCAACTCGGCGATCCAAGTTTCTTTTCGCCACGCAATACCCAACTGATAACCCTCGTTCGCGGACTCGGCAAATCAGGCGTGCTGCGGATCGGCGGCAACACCAGCGAATACTGCTACTGGACACCCAACCCCACGACGGCCGACATCGCTGCGCAGACTGCTCCCGTAAATCCCAGCACAGGCAAGCAGCCCGACGCGGTGCGCAAGATCACACCGCAGGCCGTCCGCAATTTGAGCGATTTTGTCGACGTAATCGGATGGAAGCTCATTTACGGGTTGAATATGGGGACGGGCACAGCAGAAGACGCAGCCGACGAAGCCGCCTATGTGATGAAGCTGCTCGGCCCAAAATTGATCGCCTTTCAGCTCTGCAATGAACCCGACCTCTTCTTCCGCAATGGAATCCGTAAGGCCGGATACAACTTCAGCGATTTTGCGAAAGAGTGGCAGCACTTCTATGAGGTAATTCGCGCCCGCGTGCCGAACGCTCCCTTCTCTGGGCCCGATACTGCGTTTAACAACGAATGGCTCGTCCCGTTCGCGAATCAGTTCAAGCGTGAGATTGTTTTTCTCTCTCAGCACTACTACGCGGAGGGACCGCCGACTGACCCTTTGATGACCCTTCAACGGCTGCTCAGACCCAATCCCAGGCTGATCGCCGAGTTCGCGGGGATGAAGCAGACACACGAACAAACCGGTCTGCCTTTTCGCCTCACTGAAACAAACTCCTGCTATCAGGCGGGCAAACAGGGAGTGAGCAACACCTTTGCCTCGGCACTCTGGGGCGCGGAGCTGATGTATCAGCTTGCGTCACAAGGCGGCATCGGGATCAACTTTCATGGTGGCGGCTACGGCTGGTATACCCCGATCGCAGGGACTCGGCAGGCCGGATTCGAGGCGCGCCCGATTTACTATGGAATGCTGCTGTTTGCGCAAGCCGGGGCCGGCCAACTCGTGGAAAATCGCCTCAGTCAGGCGCAACCTGGCGATAGTATCGCTGCGTATTCCCTAAAGACGCCTTCCGGGATCAAGACGGTTCTCTTCAATAAGAACCCGTCCGTGGGCTTGCGCCTGGTCATCGATCCCGGTCAGCGTTCGCATCGAGCGAACCTGCTGTCGCTGACCGCTCCGCATCTCGACTCCACCTCCGGCGTGATGCTTGGCGAATCAGCCGCAAATGCCAGCGTTGCCTGGTCGCCGTCCCGTCAGCACTCGATTTCCGCAAAGGACGGGCTTTTCACGGTCGATCTCCCCGCGGCGAGCGCCGCTCTTGTCTCGTTCCTGGAATAAATGCTAATCGCGTTTCCTTGGTAGGCGTGTGGTGCGATATACCTATCCGATGACAGATTCCCGAATTCGGGGTTTAACATATTGCCATGCCGGATAGCGCTCCAGCTCCTCACGGTTTTTCGCTCCTCCTCTCGCACGATGGAAAGGAGACCAGGATTGCTGCGCACGCGCCCTTCACCATCGGGCGCTCTCCGGATATGGACCTGGTTCTCCCGTTTCCGTACATCTCGCGTCATCACGCACAAATCGAGTTCGAGCCATCGCTCAAGCGGCTGGAGCTTGTTTCTTCTGGCAACGAATGTTTCGTGAACGGAGTGCGAGTAAAGCGTCAACTGCTCTCGCCGGGAGACCATATCCGTCTCGGATTTTTGCAGGGACCTCTCCTCTCCATTTATGAAAGCGCCGACACTACCGCGTCCCTGAAAACGACGCTGGATCACCTAAAGGAGCCCTCGGGTGCCAACGCGGATCTTGCGAAGCTCAGCTGGTTTGTGGAAGCGGCTCGGAGACTCAATGACGTCGGAGCAGTCCAGCAGATATTGGAGGCATTGATCGATACAACGCTTGAGCTCACGCGGGTTGAGCGCGGCTTCGTATTTCTCAGAGGTCCCGCAGGCGAAATGTCACTTGCTGCGGGGCGCAGCCATGGAGCGGAGACGCTGGGGGATATCTCGACCTTGTCAAACACAGCTATTCGGCAGGCAATTGAAGGCGGCTCTGACTTCATCGTCACCGATACCCTTTCTGCAGAAGCGGCGGTCCCCACCCACAGCATCGTGGCCCAGAGTATTCGCGCCATCATCTGCATCCCTCTGCGAACCCGTCCCACCGAAAACGACATGAAAGACTCGCACGTGCTCGGTGTCTTGTACCTCGACAGTCGACAGCAACGAAGCCGGCTCACCCGACTGGACAACGACCTGCTCCGAACGATCGCTACGGAGGCGACCCTGCTGGTGCAGAATGCGACGCTCGCGCAGGCGGAAGCAGCCGCCCGCCGTTATCGCGAAGAACTATTGATCGCCTCCGAGATACAGCAAGGACTCATGTCAGTCCGGATTCCAGCCCTTCCCTTTGCTCAGGTAGCTGCCCAAAGCATTCCATGCAAGGGAATCGGAGGAGACTTCTATGATGTGCTATGCCACGGCGCCGATCTGTACGTCGTCGTTGCTGATATCTCCGGCAAAGGCGTTTCCGCTGCTGTGCTGGGTTCAACTCTCCAAGGCCTGATTCATGGGCAAATCCTCTCCGGGCTCCCGCTTACAGACATCGCGCTTTTCGCAAACCGGTACATTTGCGATAAGAACATCAGCAAATATGCCACTCTCTTACTTCTGCGGCTCACACCCGAGGGGACGATCGAGTACGTAAATTGCGGCCACGTTCAGCCAGTGCTTCATCTCTCGGACGGCGAGGCGCCGGACGCATTCGCCGAAGGCATCGGCTGCAATCTGCCGGTCGGCCTGTTCGCTGACGCGACCTATGTCTCTGAAGTTCTTCGCATGAAGACTGGCCAGCGCCTTTTCGTCCTTACCGATGGGATGACAGAGGCAGAGGACACGAAGGGTCAATGTTTTGGTGACGGCCATCTGCAATCCGTGATCGCTAGTGGGGCGCCACTCGGAAGGATTTTCGATGAACTGAAACACTTCGCCTCTGGAGCTGAATTGGAAGATGACTGCACCATGGTTGAAGTCCGCTATGGCTCGCGCGATCCCAAAGAAATGTAGTGAGTGGACTAGTCGAATAATTCCGGTTGGGCAGTCTTCTGATGCTTGTCTCTGACGGAATCCTCTGGCTCCCGAAAATTTCCCAAACCTACGCCAATAAGTCGAAAGCGCTGCTCCACGCCCACTTCTACCCGGCCGCGCAGCAAAAGTGCGATGGCGATTAACTCTTCGCAGCATTCGGGGGGCGCTGCGGGGGTAAGGCTTCGAGTGATGATGCGAAAGTCGGTTGTCTTTAGCTTCAGAACGACCGTGCGCGCGATGCGGCTCTCTTTCCGCGAGGCCGTCCACACCTTTTCTGCTAGCCGATGGATCATTGGCTCCGTTTGGCTGAGTTGAAGGTCGTGCTCAAATGTGTCTTCAGCTGAAATGGATTTCGTGGGCCGGTCCGAAACAACTGGACTCTTATCAATTCCGCGGGCTAGCTCGTAAAGCCGGGTGCCATAACGGCCAAAGCGGCTCTCGAGAACAGACGAATCCAAATTTCTCAGTTCTCCCACGATTCGGATTTTCAGGTCAGCGAGCCGCCTTTCCGTGACCTTCCCTACTCCGGGGATGCGGCCCACCGGCAGCGGCGCCAGGAATGCTTGAACCTCCTCCGGCTGGATAACGAAGAGCCCGTCAGGTTTGCGCCAATCAGAGGCAATCTTCGCTAAAAACTTATTCGGAGCAACTCCGGCGGAGGCGGTCAGCTTTAATTCCTCCCGAATCTGCTCGCGAATCGCGCGTGCCACCCGAGTTGCTGTAGGAAAATTTCCCTTGTTCTCGGTTACGTCGAGGTACGCTTCGTCTAAGGAAAGCGGTTCAACAAAATCCGTATGACGTTGAAAAATCTCGCGCGCGGCACGGGATACGGCGCGATAACGCGTGAAATCGGGAGGGACGAAAACTGCGTGCGGACAAAGACGCTCAGCGAGGAGGGCAGGCATCGCCGAACGCACACCGAATGCTCTTGACTCGTAGGAGGCAGCGCAGACGACCGATCTATTGCCCTTCCAGGCGACAATCACCGGCCGTCCCCGGAGGCGAGGATCATCGCGCTGCTCAACCGATGCATAAAACGCGTCCATATCGATATGGACGATTTTGCGGGTACTCATTGATTCCGCTAAACGCTTCTCTTCAGATTTGGTCGTCCGTCAATTCCGCCTGTGTTCTGTTTCTGGCAAGGATATGCGACGATATTCTGTTGAGATGATATGTCTGATGGTCTTTACCTCCAATCCGTGGCCGCCGATTGTGGCTCTCTTGGTCGGAGGTTTTCTCTTCGCAATTGCTCCGCTCGGGCTGGCAAAGGTGTGGGCAATAAAGTTCTCTCCGGCAAAGCCCGGTATTCAAAAAAATGCAACCTACGAATGCGGACTGAAGTCGGAGGGTGACGCCTGGGTTCAATTCAAAGCGTCTTATTATCTGTACGCAATAATTTTTCTTATTTTCGATGTAGAGGCAATTTTCTTGCTTCCTTTTGCAGTCGCCTTTACCGGGCTGACGGTTGGCGCATGCGTAGCCATGCTGATATTTATTTTGCTGCTCCTGGAAGGTTTGGTGTGGGCCTGCCAGAAAGGCGTACTGACATGGGATTGAACAACGGCAGATGTAAATGGATGATCTATGGAACAAGCTGAAACGGCGCAATTAAAGGCCGAATTGAGCAAACACGGGATTTTCACCACGACCCTTGAAGATATTTACAATTGGGGCAGAAAAAACTCTGTGTGGCCCCTTACATTTGGGCTGGCTTGCTGCGCCATCGAAATGATCGCAACCACCATGGCGCGCTATGACCTGGCCCGCTTTGGCGCGGAAGTCTTTCGCGCATCGCCTCGGCAGGCCGATCTGATTATTGTTTCCGGAACGGTAACGAAGAAAATGGCTCCGCAGGTCGTTCGGCTTTATAACCAGATGCCGGAACCAAAATATGTCATCGCAATGGGCGCATGCGCAATCTCTGGAGGGCCATTCCGCGATGGATACAACGTGCTGCGAGGAATCGATCGCTACATTCCGGTCGATGTGCACATCCCGGGATGCCCTCCCCGGCCCGAAGCTCTGATCGATGCATTTATGACGCTGCAGAAGAAAATCAGCGAACAACATTTGGCCGGCGAAAAGCGTCCGCGGCACCTCGACGCTGAACTGCCTAGCGAGTTTCCAGTTCCCGCGTATGGGGAGCACGGACTGGAACCGAGCGAAAATGCGGAAGTATGGAATCCGCTGAAAATAATCCAGTGATGAATGGACAGATCCTAAACGTAGAGCAGGTGAAAGCCGCCATTGAAGCGGCGGTCCCCGATTGCCAGTTAGAGATTCTGGTGAACGGCAGCCCTTCGGGGCAGCACTCCATCGTTCTCGATAATGCACATGCTCTCGAAATTGCAAGATTCTTACGCAATGATTCATCCTTCTCCCTGGACTTCTGCTCCAATGTCACAGGCGTGGACTGGCTCGACGCAGAAGTCAGCGAGAAGATAAAGACGAAGAAGATAATCGATGGCGTGGAAACTGAGGTCGAGGAAATAAAAAAGACCGTACTGCCAGGCCGGCTCGAAGCCATATATCACCTCTTTTCAATGGAGAAAAAGCACGGCCCCGTGATCCTCCGCCTTCGAACCGGCAATCGTATTGACCAGATTTCAGTTCCCTCCCTGACCCCGGTCTGGCGGAGCGCGGAGTTCCAGGAGCGGGAAATTTTTGATCTGTACGGGATCGTCTTCGAGGGACATCCCGACCTGCGTCGATTATTGATGTGGGACGAGTTTAAGGACCATCCAATGCGCAAGGATTATGTTGCGCCTGCAGAGGACGATGATCTCCTGGCTCCCGCTGGCAATCCAGCCGATCAGAGCAAAGGCTGAACGTGAAGACCGAAAGAATGGAAATCGCAGAAGACACCTTGGTTGATCTGGCCGGCGACCCCGATGGCGGTCGGCTCTTAGAGATTTCCATGGGACCGCACCATCCCTCGACGCACGGCGTATTTCGCATGAACGTGCAGTTGGACGGCGAACGCGTGGTCCGCCTCAAGCCCGTCTTCGGCTACCTGCACCGCAATCACGAACAAATCGCCGAAAAAGCGAGCTACCTGGCTGCTATCCCTTATACAGACCGGCTGGATTACCTCTGCTCGATGACCAATAACTGGTCTTATGCGCTCACCGTCGAGAAGCTTGCCGGCATCGCCGTTCCCGAGCGTGCTGAATATATTCGCGTTGTCGTCGCAGAGCTCACCCGATTGCAGAACCATGCTTCTCTGATCGGATTTCTGATGCAGGACATGGGTGCCAGCGGCACTCCGCTGATGTATGCCTTTCGCGAAAGAGAGAAAATTCTCGACCTGTTCGAATCCCTTTCCGGCGCCCGCATGATGTGCAACTACATGCGATTCGGCGGGGTACGTGTAGATACCGACCCGCAATGGCTGACCCAAGTGCGGGCTCTTCTTGATGAATTCCCCCGATTTTTGGACGAATTCGAGCGACTGCTGCTCGAGAATGAAATCCTGATGAGCCGCACACAAGGCGTAGGCGTGCTCCCGCATGAACTGGCAGTCAATGCCGGAGTGACCGGACCGATGCTGCGCGCCAGCGGTATAAATTACGACATCCGAAAAGTGGATTCCTACGGAATCTATGGCCGATTTCCTTTTCGAGTGCCCCTCGGCGAACACGGCGATGTCTACGACCGATACATGATGCGCGTACTGGAAATGCGGGAGTCTCTCAAAATACTGAATCAGGCTGTGCGGGAAATCCCTGTGGGGCCGATCATCGATCCTAAAGCAAGGTTGCGTGGACTGCGGCCCAAACCGGGTGAAGCGTACGGGAGAATTGAATCGCCCAAGGGAGAACTTGGTTTTTTCCTGATCAGCGATGGCTCTACAAATCCCTACCGTTATCGCGTACGGCCCCCGAGTTTGATCAATCTCACGGTGCTCGAGGATATGTGCCTGGGCCGAAGCGTCGCCGATATCGTTGTGATTCTTGGAAGCATCGATATCGTTCTGGGCGAGGTAGACCGCTAGATGAACGGTGTATCTTGAAACAAAAGCACTTTTCACGAATGAGGAGCAAAACAGACGGGTGATTCATGCTGGGTAAAGGCATTGCCAAGGGTCTTGCGGAGACGGCGAGGAATTTCTTCGGAAGCTTCGTCGCTGAAGAGCGGCTGACCACTGTTCAGTTTCCGGACGAGCGCCTGATTCAGCCCGAAGCCACCCGCGTTTTTCCATTCCTGGTGTATGACGGCGCAGACTCTGAAATGGGCCTGCGATGTGTGGCTTGCAAGATTTGCGAAGTGGAGTGCCCGCCTAAATGCATCTATATCGACAAAAGCGCCGGCAAAAAACCTGACTATGCTGGCAAGCAACAGTTCTTTCCCGACAAATTCGACATCGATGTATCTGTCTGCATGAGTTGCCAGATTTGCGTAGAGGTTTGCCCGTTCGACGCTATCAAGATGGATACTGCTTTTGAGTTGAGCACTGATGATCGGTTCGCGGGGCTGATGTGGCCCAAAGAGAGGCTGGCGCGCTCAAACTCGTACTATCACTCGATCCATCCCGCGGAAGCCACCGAAGTGGACGCGCAGCTCGCGGAGAAAAAAGCCAAGGCAGAGGCAAAACCAGTCGCGGGAGCCGCAGCTGCCCGATGACACAGGCCGTTGATCAGGTTTTCGTCACCTTGAAGCACTCGGCTGTATTCCATTCTCCGACAGAATTGCAACCTGCTGTTTCTATCCTCTTGTCCATTGTGCCGGTATTAGTTGTTTTTCCAAGCCTGTTCGCGGTTACAACCATTCTGGAACGAAAAGGGCTTGCTCGCATTCAAAACCGCTACGGACCTAATCGAGTAGGCCCCTTTGGCTTTCTGCAGCCGCTGGCTGACGGATTGAAGTCGCTGACCAAAGAGGACATCGTCCCAGCGTCGGCAGATAAGTTGGTACATTTTCTAGCTCCCTTGCTGCTGGTGATGACCGCGTTTCTGGAATACTCAATTTTGCCGATCGGCAGAAATATGATTGTCGCCGATCTTGACAGCGGCGTTGTTTTCTTTTTCGCAGTCAGCGCCGCGATGGAGCTTTCCATCTTCATGGCAGGATGGTCGAGTCGAAACAAATATTCGCTTCTGGGCGCGATGCGCGCTGTGGCTCAGATGATTAGTTACGAAGCCCCGCTGATTCTTTCCTCAGTGTGCGTTATTATGGCCGCCGGTTCGCTCTCCACTGTGCAAATAGTTGAAAAGCAGGCGGGCTATAGCGGGATTTGGCCTCATTGGTACGTGCTTACTCCATGGGGCTTCGGCGGATTCGCCCTCTTCATGATTGCGGCTACAGCTGAGTCCAATCGTTCCCCATTCGATCTACCCGAGGGCGAATCGGAAATCATTGCCGGATACTTCACTGAATATTCCGGCTTCAAGTTTGCCCTGTTCTTTTTAGGTGAGTACCTGGGCATGTTTGCCATAACAGGCTTGGGCATCACTCTGTTTCTCGGCGGTTGGGCCGCCCCATTTTCTTTCCTGACCTGGGTGCCCTCATGGATATGGTTCTTTGCTAAACTGCTGGTTCTGATTGGCGTGTTTATCTGGATTCGAGGCACGCTGCCGCGGCTGCGCATGGACCAGTTAATGAATTTTGCTTGGAAGTTCATGTTGCCTATGGCGCTGGTCGTAATACTGTCGGCAGGCATTTGGCGCTTTATGCCGGCGGGAGTCCTGCGTTGGCTCGTCTGCGCCGCGCCCATTCTGGCCGGGTATCTGTTCATTGGCCGCATTTTGAGCGGCGGCCAAGGGCTCGAGAAGCGGATATACAGGTTTGCCGAATGATCGACACCGCAATCGATTCGAAAGCAGAAAAATGAATTCGCCATTTTTCATTCTTGCGGCTCTTACCATCTTCGGTGCCTCCGCGGCAATGACGCTGCGCAACATGGTACATTGCACGCTTGCTCTTTCAATCTGCTTTATAGGAATTGCGGGGCTGTATCTCAATTTAGGAGCTCAATTTCTCGGGCTGGCGCAAGTACTCGTCTATGTCGGTGCGGTGGTGATTCTGATTGTGTTCGCAATTTTGCTGACCCGGAGTGGCGAGTTGCCGTCGCCCCGCCCATCTCGCGCTGTATACGGAATCATCGTTGCCGCCCCTACGTTTGGAATTCTCGCGTGGGCAATGCTCACCGGTGCGACGGTTCCCGTGCAGCCGCAGGCGCACATTGACCAGATCGGCCGCGTAATGATGCACCATTACCTTCTGCCGCTCGAAATCGTCGGGCTTTTGCTTACCGCAGCGCTGATCGGGGCCGTCGTTATCGCCATGGAGGAGAAGCAGAGCACGAAATGAATCCGCTGACTGCCTGTCTCCTCCTTTCCGCTCTTTTGTTTTCCATTGGTTTGGGTGGCGCATTGTCGCGTCGCAGCGCGATCCTGGTGTTGATCGGCATCGAATTGATGCTAAATGCCGCGAATCTGAACTTCATCGCTTTCTGGCGCTTTGGGCCGCACCCGGAAAACTTGACCGGAATTCTCTTCGTGATTTTTTCGATTGCCATTGCGGCGGCTGAAGCCGCGGTGGGTCTCGCATTGATACTTGCCGTATACCGGCATTTCAAAACTTCCGACCTAAGCAGACTGAATTCGATGAAGGGCTGACCAGGCACATGGTATGGATCGTTCGCAATCTCTGGCTGATTCCAGTTCTGCCCGCTTTCGCTGCCGCGTTGATCTCGCTCGCCAGTCAGAGCCGACGCAAATTTGCGGCATACCTGGCAATTGGTTCCATGAGTTGTTCTCTGTTGCTTTCGCTGCTGGCCTTCGCTCACACTCTCCATCACCCGTCAGTTGAATTCGTCAATTTTCCGTGGCTTCAATTCGGCGCAACGTGGCTGGCATTTGGCTGGCTGCTCAACCCGTTGACGGCTGTAATGCTGGTGATGGTTTCTTTTGTAGGCCTGCTGATTTTTGTTTACAGCGTGGGCTACATGGCTCATGACGAAAACTTCACGCGTTTCTTCTGCTTCCTCTCTTTGTTTGCTGGAGCGATGCTGGGCATTGTTATCTCGAACAACCTCCTCCTGCTATTCATGAATTGGGAGATCGTCGGGCTCACGTCGTATCTCCTGATCGGATTTTGGTACCAGAGGCCCGCCGCAGCCGCGGCCGCAAAAAAGGCTTTCATCGTTACTCGCATCGGCGATCTGGGACTTTTTCTAGGGATGATGTGGCTCTACAGCGCGAGCGGAACACTGCTGTTCTATGACAACGGCGCGGGCTGTCTGGAGCATTCTGCCATCGCCGCCATGGCTTCACATGGCGTCGCACTGGGCTTGACTGCATCAAGCGCAATCGCACTGTTAATTTTTTGCGGCGCTGCGGGAAAGTCCGGACAGGTCCCACTTCATGTCTGGCTGCCCGATGCCATGGAAGGACCGACGCCGGTAAGCGCGCTGATTCATGCTGCGACCATGGTTGCTGCAGGGGTTTTCCTCGTCGCCCGCGTTTACCCGCTCGTGGCAGCTTCGACAGGAACTGGCCCCTCTGCTGCTCTTGAGGTAATCGCATGGGTCGGTGCAATTACCGCCCTCTTCGCGGCGTGTATTGCCGTTGCGCAAAACGATATCAAGCGAATTCTGGCCTACTCCACAGTTTCGCAGCTTGGCTACATGATGCTTGGTCTCGCCGTCGGCGGCGTAGCAGTGGGTATGTTCCATCTGATCACACACGCATTCTTCAAAGCGTTGCTTTTCCTGGGAGCTGGCTCCGTCATCCACGGTTGTGAGGGCGAGCAGAACATTCGCAGAATGGGTGGCCTCCGCAAGCTCATGCCGGTAACTTTTATTACTTACGCGATCGGCATGCTTGCCCTCTGCGGATTTCCGCTCTTCTCCGGGTTCTGGAGCAAGGATGAAATCCTTTTTTCGGCTCATCAATGGAATCTATCTGCTATTCCTTACTACTTGGGCACAGCGGGGGCGCTTCTGACCGCCTTCTACATGACACGGCAGATCTGCTATGTATTTTTCGGAACTCCGCGCGAGAAAGCTCAGCCAGTTGGATTGCCGGAACACGCCGTTTCTTTAGAATCGCGCGAGAGCCCGGCGGTTATGACCTGGCCGCTGATGATCCTTGCATTCTTCGCTGCCCTTCTAGGATTCATCGGAACTCCGGCTTGGCCATGGTTTCAGGAATTTCTGAACGGCAGACCTGCTGCATTCGACTTCCGGCTATTTCAGGCGAATGGCCTTCTCCCGCTCATGGCTGTTTCATCGATTATTGTTTTTGTCGGGTTGGCGCTGGGTTGGTGGCTATATGGGAGACAACCGGTATCGGCCGCTGAACAGCCGGACCCCCTTGAACGTTGGCAGCCAGGCATCTTCCATGCTTTGATGCATCGCCTCTATGTCGATCAAATTTATGACGTATCGGTGGTCCGCATTGCGCGATGGCTGTCAATCGTGTCTGAGTGGATCGACAGACACATCCTCGGCGGCTCAATCCGATTGGTCGCGTGGTTCGTGAGCGGGATTTCGCACGTTGATTTTTTGATCGATTCTTCCTTCATCAATACCGGTTTTGACGAGGGCTGCGGTGAAATTGTCCGTGGCGGACGGCTGCTGTCGCGATTGCAGAATGGCCGAGTACAAAATTATTTGAGCGTTCTTGGCATAGCACTCGTTGTGTTCGTTTTTTACCTATTGTTGGGTAGTAGGGGATGAACGGTTTTCCCTGGATCTCTCTCCTCACTCTGACGCCTTTTGCAGGCGCGATTCTGATTCTTCTGCTCGCTGGGAAGAATCGAAACATTGCGCGCAGCATCGCCTTCGCCTCAGGCGGAGTGGCGCTGATCCTGACGCTGCTGTTGTGGAGCCTCTTTAATTCCGGATCGGGTGTACTGCAGTTTCAGGAACAACACGCGTGGATTCCTGCGCTCGCCGTGGCCTACCACGTCGGCGTCGACGGCCTCGGACTCCTGATGTTGCTGCTCTCGGCAATTGTCGTGCTCATGTCCATCGCCGCATCGTGGAGCTGCCGCCAGCACGGATCACTCTACTTTGTCCTTGTGTTGCTTCTGGAAACGGGGTTGTTCGGTACCTTCACAGCATTGAACTTCGTCCACTGGTTCTTCTTTTGGGAACTCGGCCTTATTCCTGCTTTTTTCTTGATCCGGCTATGGGGTGGCCGATTGCGTGCGAGCGCCGCGATGCAATTCTTCGTGTACACAATGGTCGGCAGTGTCGCGCTTCTGCTCGCATTTCTAGCGATCTACCTCGCAACCGGAAAATTCGATTTCATCGAGCTTGCCCAATTGGCACACAACGGACAACTTGCGCCGGAGCTTGCGAATGTACTGCATTGGGCTCACTGGACGGCCGCCGAGATAGCAGACTGCGTATTCTGGGCAGCATTTTTGGGCTTCGCCGTGAAGATTCCGATCGTGCCTTTCCACAGTTGGCTACCGGCGGCTTATGACGAAGCTCCGTCGGGCACGACAATGCTACTCACAGGTGCTATGTCCAAAATGGGTCTCTATGGTGTCCTGCGAATTCTGGTTCCGATTTTTCCGGAGCAGATGCGGAATGGGCTCAATCTGCTCTTATGGCTCGCGGTAGCGAGCATCATCCTGTCAGCATTCATCGCGTGGGCGCAGACAGATCTAAAGCGCATTTTTGCCTACTCGTCAGTGAACCACCTGGGCTATTGCGTATTGGGTATTCTGGTCGCTCTCAAATCTACCGGCGGTTCGCTGGCCACGGAAAAGTCCGCTGCGCTGGACGGCGCATTTCTTCAGATATTCAATCACGCTCTAATTGCCGCCACGCTATTCTGGTTCATTGCATTGATTGAAAAACGCAGCGGCGGACTGCGAGGACTCAACGATTTCGGAGGATTGCGCAAAGTCGCGCCTGTCTTCTGCGGGCTCATGGGCATTGCACTTTTCTCGTCTCTGGGGCTGCCCGGCCTGAATGGGTTTCCGGGAGAATTTCTAATCTTTAAGGGAGCATTTCCGCTGGTCGCGTGGGCTACGGCGCTCTCTGTAATAGGGCTGCTGATTACAGCCGTGTTTCTGTTGATCCTTATTGAGCGCGTGTTTTTCGGGCCCGTCAACGATCGATGGCTGGCGTTTCCTGATCTGAGTACGAGAGAACGAATTCTTCTGTTTCCCTCTTTAGCTTTGATGTTCGTATTGGGTATTTATCCTCAGATACTCGTCGGAATGTTCAACAGCACGGTCGTGCATCTGGTTTCGCAAATGGGATCTTAGCTGATGCTAGCCTGGACTATTTACATTTCGTTCCTCGGGGCCGCCGCTTTGGCGCTGATGCCCAAGGCGGGCGCCAGAATAGTGCGCGCCATAGCGCTTCTGACGTCCATCGCAGGACTTGTTCTTTCTATTGTTCAGGCATTTCGGTTTGTGCCAGGTCAACTCCTTACCGTGGCGCACGTAATCTGGATTCCATCTCTGGGGATCAACTACTATCTCGCGGCGGACGGCATTAGCCTCACCCTATTGATATTGAATGGAATCGTCGCAGTTGCGGGTGTCTTTTTTTCGTGGAATGTCGAGCAGCGGCCGGCGACTTTCTTCGCGCTTTATCTCACGCTTATAGGAGCAGTCTATGGAGTTTTTCTTAGCTTCGATCTCTTCCTGTTTTTCGTTTTCTATGAACTCGCGATAATCCCAAAATATTTCCTGATCGCGATCTGGGGGTCAACGCGGCGCGAGTATGCGGCGATGAAGCTGGCGCTCTACTCGTTCGCTGGAAGTGCGATGGTGCTGATCGGCATCATCGCCGTCTTCGTACAGGGCGGCGAAAAAACGATGAACATAGTGGTTCTCGCGCATTCCGCGTTTTCGCTCCACTTTCAGATGTGGGTTTTCCCGCTGATCTTCCTTGGCTTTGGCATTCTGGCAGGCTTATGGCCGTTTCACACCTGGGCGCCGACTGGTCACGCCGCTGCTCCCACCGCGGCCTCCATGCTGCTGGCCGGAGTTGTTATGAAACTCGGCGCTTATGGTTGCCTCCGCGTGGCAATTATGCTTTTCCCGCGTGGGTTGGAGCCGTGGGGATTTCACGTGCTCGGTCTTGGATCGTGGCGAGCCCTGTTTTCCGCACTTGCGGTGATAGGAATCGTGTACGGTGCGACAGTAGCGCTCGTACAGAAGGACTTCAAATTTGTTATTGGCTACTCGAGCGTTAGCCACATGGGATTCGTTCTGCTCGGGCTACTGACTTTGAGCCAAATAGGGCTCGGTGGCGCCGTATTGCAAATGTTTTCCCACGGAATTATCGCCGGGCTGCTCTTCGCCGTCGTGGGCAGAATGGTCTACGACCGCGCCCATACGCGCGTGCTGAGCGAGCTTGGGCCCATGCACCTGGCGCGGGTGGTGCCTTTCGCTGCATTCACGTTCGTAATTGCAGCCATGGCGTCCATCGGAATGCCTGGCTTTAGCGGGTTTGTGGCGGAGCTCGAAATTCTGATCGGGGCCTGGCGATCGTTTCCTCTAACTGCCGTATTGGCGGGAATCGGAATTCTCGTCAGCATCGCGTTTACCTGGAGGGCGCTCGACAAGGCTTTCTTTGCTGACGCGACAGGTGCGAACGCGGCCGCCAGCCCGCTTCCAGGTATTTCTTTGCCTGAGCGCCTTGGCGCCGCCGTTCTGATCATCGCCACCGTAGCCGTCGGCCTGTATCCGCGCTCCCTACTCGACCTGATTCTTCCTGCATTCAATTCCCCGCTTTTTGAGGGATTGCGGAAAGGATTTGGGCAATGAACCCGGGAACGCCTCTGGAATTGCTTCGGCTCACCCTCCCGGAAATAGTCGTAGCGTTCAGCGGGTTGATTGCCCTGACGCTCGATTTGACCGCTATGCAGCGGCGTCAACTCGCGATCCGATGGAGGGTCGGCGCGATCGTCGCCTGCGTGGGGCCCGCAGTTGCAATTTTGCTGCTCGTAATGCGTCCGGAACAAGCCAGCCTGTTCGAAGGGATGCTGGTAGTAAATTCGATTTCGCAGTTGCTGCAGATCGTGCTTGCCGGGTTCACAATTTTCGCCGTTCTTCTCTCCATCCCCTCAGAATTCACGTCGCATGTCGGCGAATATCTCGGCATTGTTTTGTTTGCAAGCGCTGCGATGATGGTTTTGGTCAGCACTCAAAATCTCTTGGTGATTTTTGCGTCTCTCGAATTACTGAGCCTGTCTCTTTATGTTCTGACCGGGTTTGACAAGCGGAGTCGCCAATCGGCGGAGGCGGCGCTGAAATATTTTCTCTTCGGCGGAATGGCGGCTGCCTTCTTCTTGTTCGGAATCAGCTTGCTTTACGGCCTTTCCGGTTCAATCGAGCTGAAAGAGATCGCCGGCGCAATCAGCGCGCATGGACTCACGCCCATGTTGGCTGTCGCGTTAGTCATGACCGTGACTGGTCTGGGATTCAAAGTGGCTGCCGCGCCCTTTCATCTGTGGGCACCTGACGCATACCAGGGAGCGCCTACTCCCTCGGCCGCGTACATTGCATCCGCCTCCAAAATCGCAAGCTTCTTTCTATTCGCAATGGTTATAACCCTTGGGTTCACTGCGGGAGCTAGCCACAACTGGCATGCTCCGGTCTTGATAGGACTAATCGCGGCGATCTCAATGGTGCTGGGAAATTTGGCAGCCATCGTACAGAGCAGTGTCCGACGATTGCTTGCCTATTCCGCTATCGGTCATGCCGGCTACATGCTGCTGGGGATTGTTTCCAATAACACACCCGGGCTAAGCTCGTTGCTTTATTACGTCATAACGTATGCCCTGGCCACAATTGGGGCATTCGGAGTTTTGGCTGCGGTTGAAAAGCAATCGATCGATCGATTAGCTGATTTCGCGGGGCTCTCTCGTCGCTCTCCCTGGCTCTCCTTTTGCATGATGATCTTTTTGCTGTCCCTGGCGGGAATCCCCCCGCTCGCGGGATTTTTCGGCAAGTTCTACATTTTTTCTGCCGCCATTGCCAGCGATGAAAAATGGTTGTGGCTGGTAATTCTGGCGATTGCGATGAGCGCCGTCTCGCTCTACTACTATCTGAGAGTGCTCAAGCAGATTTACGTAAAAGACTCTTCCGCCGATGCGAGTCGGATCGAAACGACCTTCGCAATGCGGGCTACGGTGGGCCTGATTGCCGCGTTGGTGGTTGTGCTCGGATGCTTCCCAAACCTGCTGCTCGGATGGATTGACGCCGCACTGCGTGTAATGCCCCGATAGCAGTGGTATTGTGGCGTAACGCCTTGAACCGTTCGTAGTCGCTCTCAATGCATCCGTAACAGAAAGCGGAAGCTCCATGGGAACCATGCATGTCGCGAATCTGAAGTCAATCAATTCGCCGAGGCAGGTTTTGTTTGCCAGCCTGATCGGCACGGCAATCGAATATTTTGATTTCTACTGTTACGCGACTGCCGCGGTCCTGGTTTTCCCGCGCCTGTTCTTTCCGCAATCAAGCCCTGGCTCGGCAATGCTGGCCTCCCTGGCGACATTCGGAATTGCGTTTCTGGCGCGGCCGGTTGGCTCCGTCCTGTTTGGCCATTTCGGGGACCGGATTGGCCGCAAGAAGACGCTGGTTCTGGCGCTGCTAACGATGGGAATCTCGACTGTCGCCATTGGCGCTTTGCCGGGCTACCGCACGATCGGGTTTGCGGCGCCGTTGCTTCTGGCGATTTTTCGGTTTGGACAGGGACTTGGCCTGGGCGGCGAGTGGGGCGGCGCGGTGCTGCTGGCCGTTGAGAATGCTCCACCACACAAGCGGGCGCTGTACTGCATGTTTCCTCAGTTCGGCCCGTCGATAGGATTTTTCCTCTCGATCGGCATTTTTCTTGCGCTGTCGCGCTGGCTCACCAACCAGCAGTTTCTCTCCTTTGGATGGCGGCTTCCATTTCTGGCGAGCGCCGCGCTGGTGTTCCTGGGCCTTTATGTGAGGTTTACGCTCGCGGAGACGCCGGTGTTTCAGGAGGCGCGCAAACGGGGGGAACAGGAAAAGCTACCGATGATGGCGTTATTCCGCAATCACTGGAAGGCGCTGATTGCCGGCATAATGGTTTCGCTCTCGACCTTCGTGATCTTCTACCTTTTGTCAGTTTTCGCGCTGGCGTGGGGAACGAATGTGCTTGGCTATAGCCGCGAGAAATTTCTACTGATGGAACTGTGCGGCGTGGTGCCAACGGCAATTGGAACTGCCGCTTCATCGTATCTCGCGGAGGGCGGTCGCCGCAGAACGATGATGTGGACGACGGCGGCAATTCTTGCTTTCGGCCTGGGAATGGGACCGCTGTTTTCGTCAGGCACGATGGGCACGCTTACGATGCTGGTCGTGGGATTGTCCCTCGCTGGGCTGACCTATGGCCCGCTCGGCACGCTGATTTCCGAACTATTTCCTACTCCGGTGCGCTATACGGGTAGCTCTCTGGCATTCAGTCTCGCGGGCATTCTGGGCGCTTCGCTCGCGCCGTACATTGCTGCGTGGCTGGCACGGACGTATGGACTTCAGTATGTGGGATATTATCTGTCATTCTCGGCGGCGCTCACGTTTCTAGGCCTGCTCTGGATCCGGGAGACAAAAGACGACGATCTGGCAGCTGTAATTTGACATGGATCAGTGCCGTTGCCGAGCTCGCAAGAATAAGATGACAGAAAAGGATTGACGAATGCAGGCGAAGCCTCGGCCTTTCGGCCCTCGAGACGCCAAGGCATCTTAGATGTTAGGGCACGATTGGCTCACACCGATATCTGTACCGAGGCTTTTCGCATGGAATTTCATATCCACCGCGCTCTCCGGGAAGGGCTGGACCTTGATGATCTCCTCTTCAGCTATACCGGCAACGTAATTTTTGCCAACGTAGCGGCAAGCCGCAGGCTCGCTATTCATCTGAACAACGCTCACGGCGTCAACGCCACCGATCCGGAAAAAACGACACATGCCGGAGCTCTCTTCGCCATGGGCCTGATCGATGAGCTCAATCACGCTCTCGTCAACCGCTACCGTGCGGAAATCGACCCTTCGGTTCTCACCGATGCACTCCAGTGGTTTGCGGCACGCGTAGGCTCGGAAAAGCTGGAACAGGTTCTAATGCAGTTTTCTCAGGACTTCCCGAACACTTCGATTTATAGGGGAGAAGAATCGCCTGCCGAATGGCTAAACAGCACAACAGACGGAAGACTCAACCGCGAGGCTGCCTTCGAAGAACTTTTGCTCCTATGGCTCGCGAATATCAATCCTGCGTTCGCAAAATTTCGTGAATTGTTCGACGATTCGGCCCTAAGTGAAAAGACCAAATATCGGAGCGTCAACGCCGGATTTGCCGACTTTTTCAGCACGCGGCCACCCATTGCGTCCACAGCCGGCAGCCTGCTTGACGCCCTGCGCGCCCCCATGTTGGCTTCGCCTGATTCGCTCACCGGACAACTCGAATTTATCCGCGAGCATTGGCCAACGTACCTTGGAGATGATCTGCGTCGGGTCTTGCTTGCAATCGATGTATTGCGCGAGGAAGACCTTGCCATATGGCTGCGATTTCATCCGCCTGCCGCCGATCAGCACCGCCATGGCGAACCAGCCTGGGGCATGGGCGGGTTTGTGGGAGACGAATTCATCGGCTTCGAGGACCAGTTCGGCCCCGGAGGAAAAAGACGCTACGCTTCCGACTATCAGGCTCCGCTCAACGAATATGAAGCCTTCAGTTCCGACCAGGCATGGATGCCGAACGTCGTAATGATCGCAAAAAGCACGTTTGTGTGGCTGGAACAGTTATCCAAGAAATATCAACGGCACATCCACCGTCTCGATCAAATTCCCGACGAGGAACTTCGATTGTTAGTCGCCCAGGGAATCACGGCCTTGTGGTTGATCGGATTATGGGAGCGAAGCGTCGCATCGAGAACCATCAAGCGGCTGCGCGGACACTCCGACGCGGTGGCTTCAGCTTACTCGCTCAAGGGATATGACATTGCAGCCGACCTCGGCGGTCACTCTGCATACGACAACCTCAAGCATCGCGCGGCCGCAGTCGGCCTACGCGTGGCTAGCGACATGGTTCCAAACCACATGGGAATTGATTCCGATTGGCTCATCGATCACCCCGACTGGTTCCTTTATCGCAAGGAAAATCCATTTCCCTCCTACAGCTTCAATGGACCCGATCTTTCCAGTGACATGCGCGTCGAAATCAAGATCGAAGACCATTATTACGATCAAAGTGACGCAGCCGTGGTATTTCGCCTCAGACATCATCATGACGGGGCAACTAGATACGTGTACCACGGCAATGATGGAACAAGTTTCGCATGGAATGATACGGCCCAACTCGACTATTCGCAGGCGCATGTACGCGAACATGTAATTCAGACCATCCTTCACGTCGCGCGGCTGTCGCCCATCATCCGGTTCGATGCCGCGATGGTCCTGGCCAAGCGACATGTGCAGCGTCTCTGGTTTCCCCTGCCGGGCACGGGAGGCTCTATCCCTTCGCGCGCTGAGAACGCGATGTCGCAGGAGCGCTTCGATTCGCTGATGCCGCATGAATTCTGGCGCGAAGTGGTAGACCGCGTCGCCGCTGAAGTCCCAGGCACCCTGCTCTTGGCCGAAGCCTTCTGGCTGCTCGAAGGTTATTTCGTGCGCACCCTCGGAATGCATCGCGTATACAACAGCGCATTCATGAATATGTTGCGGGATGAGGAGAACGCGAAATACCGCTCCTACCTCAAGAAAACCATCGAATTCGACCCCGATATTTTGAAGCGCTATGTGAATTTCATGAGTAATCCGGACGAGCGTACGGCAATTGATCAGTTCGGCACAGGAGACAAGTATTTCGGGGTTTCAACAATGCTCGCGACTCTGCCCGGCCTCCCCATGTTCGGACACGGACAGATCGAAGGATTTACTGAGCGATATGGAATGGAGTTCAAGCAGGCGCGAATGGATGAGAGCCCAAACGCGGATCTCGTTGGCCGGCATCAGCGCGACATTGCTCCGCTGCTGAAACAGAGAGAGCTATTCGCAGAGAGCACACACTTCGTGCTCTACGATTTTTGGACGGATCATGGAACTGTCGATGAAAACGTCTTTGCATATTCAAACCGTCTGGGACACAGGAGAGCACTTGTCCTGTACAACAACAACTACGGGTCGACTCACGGCACGATCCACTCGTCGGCAGCGGCGATGCAGAAAGAAACCGGAGTGCTTCGCCAGACACGTCTGGGCGATGGCCTTGCCCTTTGGAGTGGTGACAGGATAATCGCGTACCGCGATTTAGTCGGCGGACTCGAATTCTTAAGGCGCTCGAATGATTTTCACCATTATGGTTTGACGATCGCTCTCCGCGGTTATCAACATGCAGTATTTCTGGATTGGCGTGAGCTCCAACCGTCTGCGGATTCTCCGTGGGATAGATTATGCGACACGCTCCATGGAGAGGGCGTTCCAAGCGTGGATGAGGCGTTATCGAGATTCCGCCTGCGTCCATTGCATGAGGTGTTTTATCAGGCGATCAGCGTAGACCTCGTCCGGGCCATCGCAACCATTCCCCAGGAGCTCGGAACGCAAACAGATACGGGCAAGATCATCGCTCCTTCGGAAGCCATCCGTGCCAAGCAAATGAGCCGACAACGCGTCGCCGATAAAGACACGCTGGCCCCCAAATTTCACTCGCAAGAATTGCGGCTTCAGGGATTTTTTAGTGATTGCGGACGGTTCTTCGATCAAGCTCTGGCCAGTCTTAAGGCGGAGCGCCCGGAACTTGCGGCCAATTTAATTGCTTCTGGCTTTAACTCCAAAAAGGCCCTCCGAAATTATCGCGATACCTGCGAAAAGAAGGTCTTCTCGGCAATAGCTCTCTATTCGTCAGCACACGATGGCGGACCAGATCAAGGCGAAACTGCGCTTCTTCTGCCACGCTTAGAGTCGGAATGGGCCGAGGTCCTCGCCACCATCATGTTCGGCAGCTTGCCGTGGCACCAAGAGAACATCGCAGTGTTCGACGTCCTCCAGTTGCGGCAGGCCCTCGCCGATGTCTTTTCGTCATTCGGAATCAACGGAGAAGAAAAGTGGCGTGCCGCCGCTCGCGTGCGCGTAGCTCTCGTCGATTCTGCTGCGCCTTCTCCGCTGGCATTTTGGTCAGATGGAGATGCACGCTGGCTCGCCGGCGTGAATGAATCCGCTTGCGTCACTTATGTGAATAAAGAATCATTCGAAGAACTCACCCGCTGGCTCCAGTTGACCAGGTTGTTGGGAATCGGAGAGCAGAGTCCAACACTTCATGACTCGTTACGTCGGGCGCAAGCTGCCGTTCGAGACGCCAATAACCGTGCATCAAACGCGGGTTACAGGTTGGACAAGTATCTCCAGTCTTCCAATCCGGAGATTTCGGCATATTCCGAAGGAGAGGAAGGAGAGTACGAGACGAACGCGGCGGCTGGAGACGCTCCTTATGTTCCTTCCGCTCGCGATAGATGAGACGTCAAGAAGCCTGACAGTGCAAGCTTGCGGGTGAGTTCATCGGACTGCATGAGCGGTCCACGCCTCGTCTTTTCGTTTGGAGAGTAACTCTAAAGTGATCAGGAATGCAGGAATTAGAAAGACGACCGAGCCTAGGACCCACATAAATGCTCCTGCAGCGGCCTGATCGGCCATCGCACCGATGCCGAACATCCGCGACTGCTGCCCGTAGCTCGGATATAACAATCGCCCAGAAAAAACCAGGAAAGCGGAGATGCCGGTATTTACGATATCGGCTGCCAGAAGATACGGAAGCAGGAGCCATCGTGAACCACGGAATCGGCTCGGCCATGGTTCAATCACAGGCCACCAAAAGAGAACGCTTGTGAAAAAGAAGCAGGCGTGCTCGCAATTGTGAATGTTCTCGCTCGCCAACGCAGCCTCGTAAGCCGCTGGTATGTGCCAGCCGATGTAGGCAAGATTCATCAACAGCCACGCCACCTTCGGCTGCACAACGGCATGAAAGACTCCGCGCAACCAGCGCAAGCGAATGAGCGGCCCAAACACTACCCGCATCAGCCAGCGCGGAAGCCCACGCAGCACGGGAACCACCGGCGCGCCAAGAACAATCAGCGGGGGTGAAATAGACATGAGCACGAAATGCTGCACCATATGCACGGTAAGCAAGCGATCGCTGAAAGTATCGAGCGGCGAAGAAACGGCGACGACGAGCGCGAGGATTCCCCCCATAAAGCTCTCCCAGCGCCACAATGGAAACCGCTCCGCACGGGTTTTGCGTATTCGCAAAAAGCCCAAGGTGTAAATCACACCGGCCAGCGCCAGTGCGGCGCACACCAGGGGTGGAAAATTCCACGCTGAAAAGAATGACCCTGACACGGCTACTTTCTACTTGGGGTAGGCGAATTCTGCGTCGAAGTCCCACCGCCGGGTTTCGTCGACCCTACCGACTCGTCGTTCGAAGGCGCCGTCGCGGCGCTCGCGTTCGAAGCATCCACCGCGGCAGGCTGATTTGGCGGATGAAGGGTATCGAGAAACCCCACCAGTGCAGTGATTTCGGGCGGACTCAGATTCTTGCCGTATGCAGGCATATTGCCGCCGCCCTGAACAACCTGGCGGATAAGCTGATCTTCTGTCAATCGCGTGGCAACCGTATCAAGCGCAGGGCCGCGTTCGCCTCCTTCGCTGCCAATGGAATGGCAATTGCGACATTGCATGTACTGAAAAACCACGGCTCCCCGGCGCTCAACGGGCGAAAGATTGTCGAGGTATTTTTCTGGGATCGCATCCCCGCTCCAGGCATTCATCTTCGGGCTCCACGGAGTATACGTCGCGAGGTGAGTGAATACTCCCCAGGTAACCGCCAAGGTGACCAGCACCAAAACCGCAACGGGACGCCGATGCCAGCTCTTCTCTCCTTCCCCTGCGACGAACGGAAGCGCTACCCATCCGGCTATCGCCACCACCGGCGCTATGAGCAGAAACGGCGTCTCCAGATTCGCAGGAAGATAGGACAGAACTGCGTAAATCCACAAGAAGAAGAAATCAGGTTTTGGAACAGTCTGAATGATGCTGGGATCCGGCTGACCGGATGGGCCATATGGTCCGAACACCGCGGCGCAAACAGTCACACATGCGAGAATTGCTCCGGAAAAGAAGAGGTCCTTCCAGAAAGCCCCGGGAACGAAGGGTATTCCGTCATCGTGCGCGAGCTTGTTGTATTCGGCAATATAAGTGTCGCGGCGAACGGCGCGCCCCGGCATCGGCCACTCGCTAATGCCAAGTTTGAGGACCATCCAGACGTGCAGGCCGGCAAAGAGGAGAAGAGCGCCGGGGATGACAAAAACATGCAGCGCGAAGAATCGAGTAAGCGTGGCGCCTGCAATGATCGGGCCGCCGAGCATGATATGCACGAGCTGTCCCCCAACCAAGGGCACTCGGGCCACAATCGATGCGCCAATGCCCAGTCCCCAATACGCGTCTTGATCAAACCGCAAAACCTGACCGGTAAACGCCATTCCCAGGGTCATCAGCAAAAGAAAGACGCCGAGAATCCACGTCAATTCACGCGGAAATTTGTATGAGCCGAAAAGAAACACCTGCGCCATGTGGATGAGCACGACCGCCACCATGAAATTCGATCCCCATCCATGCATGGCGCGCAAAAACCATCCCAGCGGAAGCTGGTGATTGAGCACGTTGAGACTATTCCACGCCTCGCCGGCGGAGGGAACGTACACAATCGCAAGCAGAATTCCCGTAGCGATCTGCAAGATCAGAAGCGTAAAGGCGGCGCTGCCGAAAACGTACCACCAGCTCGCCGTGTTCTTGGGCACCGGATGCAGAACGGCATCTTTCACCGGACCCTCAAGCTGGAGGCGGCACTCAAACCAATCGTAGGTCTCTTTCACCCAGCGCATCGGCCGCACCCCTTCGCGCTCAGATCATTCAGCACTCTCAGTCCGGCGTGATTCGACAATGTAGGCGTCTGTCCGGCATTAATCCGCAGTTCCTTGTTGACGACCTTGTAGTTGTATTCGAACAATCCTCGTTCGGGAGGCCCTGAGGCGCGCCCTCCGTCTGCGTAATAGACGCCGCCGTGGCAGGGGCACATGAAAAGCTTCGACTGCGGGAACCAGCGCACTGGACAACCCAGATGGGCGCAGTTGATGGCGAAGACTTGAAAGCTTGAGGATGAAACGCGACGTACCCAGCATGGCGTCTTATCGGTAGTTCCGTCCCACGGCTGGCTATATGGGTTCTCATAGGCAGCAAGGCGTGTTTCGCCAATCGGAAACTGATCTACCGATCCAAGGGAAATCCAGGAATCGTAGTTGCCCCGGCGTCGCACTGGCCCGAGCAAATACCGCACCACCGGCGTAGCGATGGCGATCCCGACCACTACATTGAATAATGCGCCCGCCTTCAGCAGCAGCCAGCGGCGCGATACCTCGCGCGGGTCATCGCCGGTAATCTTTTTTTCCTCTTGAACGATGTCCGTCATAGATTTCCTTATCGCGTCCCCGGATATGGCTTACCCGGCGCTTGGGTTCGCTGCGACGCGAGCCATGCCACCACGTCGGCTACTTCCTGATCGGTGAGCGCACGACCTGCGATATCACCCCCCCAGTCGGGTTGCCCGATATCCGGCCGCCCCGCCACAACGATGGTCCGTATCGTCTTGTCATTGACTAGCGCGAGATATGTCGGGCTCGTGATACTTCGTGGTCCTTGCTGATGGCACTTCGCGCAAGCGGCCTGGTACACACGCTCACCTCTGCCCGCATCGCCGTTCAGTGTGCCTGCATAGCGTAAGGGCGGTTGCCCGGGCAACGTTCCGGTCTTCCTCCACTCAGTACGCATTCCCCGCACCAGTGCCGTTACTTGTGCATCCGTCAGAAAGCCCCCGGCCGATTTTGCGAACGCCGGCATAAGCGTACCGGATTCGCCTTCACCGATGATCTTCGCCAGAGTAGCGTCGTCCACCCATGACTCATACACCGGGTTTGCAAGGTCGTATGCTGCTCCCTTTTCCCCGTGCACGCCATGGCACCCGGCGCAGTTCTGTCCGTAAAGCATCGCAAAATCCATAACTGCATCCGGGCGTGGTACGTCTGCCT
The DNA here is from genome assembly GCA_036273415.1 of Silvibacterium sp. Lineage (GTDB taxonomy): Bacteria > Acidobacteriota > Terriglobia > Terriglobales > Acidobacteriaceae > Silvibacterium. The sequence continues at coordinate 154,840 of DASUHR010000010.1, forward strand.
CGGAATTGGGTCTTCCCGGTAAGCGTGCGCAGCCGCTGATCACAAGCAGCAGAACACATCCAGCCAGAGCGCTCGCTTTCATTTCTCGTTGTCCTCATCGCGATCGTGTGGCAGACCCGAGGCTTCAATGCCCATCCGCAGGATGAATGGCATCGACTGCGCCGTTCGCTTGCGATCTTGTCGCGACACCACCCAGCCGGCGACGATTCCAAAGGTGACCTGGGATACCAGAAACCATCCCCAGGCGATGTTTTGGTCGAGCACGGGATTCACCGTATTCAGAGTCGCGTGGATAACGCCTGTCCACAAAACCGGCGCCAGAATGCCGCCAAGGATGATCGGGTGGCGCGGCAGCATCGGAAGCATGGCTCCATAAAGCAATCCAACAAGAAGACTCACCACAATCTGAATCGCGGTCGCAACGAAAAGGCCGACCCAATGGAACTGGGCAATATCGGCCACTGAAGGATTGCGCCAGTTGGCCACGCCCGCTCCGCCCAGCAGGTTTACAGCCCACCAGATGCTGTGATGGCTGAGGTAGCCATAGAGCAGCGCGGGAGGTATCATCGCTATCCCGCCGGCAATTCCGCCCTTGAGCCCGGATAGAATCGGGTACGTCTCCACTGGGAAATGCTCCCGGTGATGCTCGTCGACAACGACATGTTCGACTTCACGGCGTGTTGTTTCAATCACCGTCTCTTCGACAACCACGGGAATATTCTCGTGCGCTTCATGCGGGAGCACCTGCCGAAACCAACCCACCGCACCGGCAATTGCTAGAACGGCGCCGAGCACACTTATGCCGGCATTAGTGACGATTCCGGCAAACCCAAGGGTTATCCCGAGAGCCATTGCGAACGGCCATGCTGTGGGGGCAGGAAGATGAATCTTCTCTATGTGGGCTCCCGATTTTCTCTCTTCGCTCAAGGCCATTTACCGTCCGAGGATATATACCACGGTGAAAACTACCACCCAAATCGCATCGACAAAATGCCAGTAGAGCGCCAGCACCTGAATGCGCTCCGAATGCTCTTGGCGTACCTTTCCGGCGACCGTAAAAATCAGCACCGTGCCTAATCCAATCAGTCCGAAAAGGACGTGCGTAGCATGCAGGCCAACGAGTGAATAGAAAGTAGTCCCGAAAAGATTTGTGCTGATGGTCAGCCCGCGGTCGTAAATCAGGTGATGCCATTCGAATCCAGTCCCGACCAGAAAAATGGCTCCCAATGCCAGCGTCAGCGCCCACCACGCCCCGAACCAACCAATCTTGTTCCGCTCCAGATTGCGTTCCGCAAGCCAGATCGTAAAGCTGCTCGAAAACAAGCAGATCGTATTGAAGATCGGAACTTCAAGTACATCCTTTGGCGTCGGTCCTGAGAGGCTGCGCCCGATGTAATAGATATAGGCGACCACAAAAATGACGAAGATTGCCGACTCTCCGATGATCAGACAATACATCGCAACTCGGCCCCGCGAAGGCAGGTTCCAGGGCTGCTCTGGCGCATTTACCGCATGTGGGACAAGAGTAATCGCGCTCATTATTCGTACTTCCAATCGGGGTCTTCAGGGTGTTTCAAGTCCCACAACGGCCGCCGGCTCCGCACAACCGGATCAACAGAAAAATTGTAGACAGGAGGCGGCGACGCAGCAGCCCACTCCAGCGTCCACGCGTCCCACGGGTCATTTCCGGCGACCTCTCCATGAACAAGTGACCAGACAAGATTCGCAACAAAAATGAGAATTGCGATGCCCTGTAGGAACGCTCCGACGGAGACAATCATGTTCAAAGTGTTCCAGCCGCGATCCGGCTCATACGTATAAATCGACCTTGGCATGCCGAGCAGGCCCACAAAATGCATCGTGTCGAAGGTCACATGAAATCCAATGAGCAGCAGCCAGAAGTTCAGCTTTCCCAGCTTTTCGTTCAACATTCTTCCCGTGACTTTTGGGAACCAGTAATAAAGCCCTGCGAAAACCGCAAAAATAATCGCCCCTACCAGCACGTAGTGGAAGTGCGCGATAACGAAATATGAATTGTGCAACTGCCAGTCCCAGGGAGAAACGGAGAGCATGATTCCCGTCAGCCCTGCGATAAGAAACTGGAAAAGAAATGCCGTAGCGAAAAGCATCGGGGTTGCAAAGCGAATTTTGCCGCCCCATATCGTCGCGAGCCAATTGAAAATCTTAATGCCCGTCGGAATGCCTACCAGCATCGTCGAAAGTGTGAAGAAGGCATTCGATACAGACGTCATGCCGACTGTGAACATGTGATGTGCCCACACTCCCATGCTCACGAAAGCAATCCCAACCGAAGCAGCCACCATCGCTGGATACCCGAAAATGGCCTTGCGCGAGAAGACAGGAATGACTTCATTCATGATTGCGAAAGCCGGCAACACCAGCACATAAACTTCGGGGTGGCCGAATATCCAGAAGAAATGGATCCACACCACGGCCGAGCCGCCGGCTTGGGTGTCAAAGAAGTGACCTCCCAGATAGCGATCGATCAGCAGCATAATCTGCGCGGCGGTCAGCGGAGTAATCGTCACGAGCGTCAGGGCGGCGACAACCAGATTCAGCCATGCGAACAGCGGCATTCGCAACAGCGTCATCCCCTTACATCGCATTGAGAGCGTCGTAGCCACGATATTAACGGCCGCTCCAATCGTCCCGATTCCGCTGACGATGAGCGAAACCGCCCAGTAATCGGTCGCATGGCCCGGCGAAAAAGCGCGCGCCGTGAGCGGCGCATACGCGAACCATCCTACGTCCGGCGCACTTCCTGTCCCATACAGCCCGCTTCCACCGAGAAAGCTGTAATAGAGCAGCAGGCCGCCAAACGCCGTCATCCAGAAGCTAAATGCGTTCAGCCGTGGAAAAGCCATGTCGCGGGCGCCAATCATCAACGGAACCAGATAATTCGCAAAGCCGAAGATCATCGGCATTCCCATGAGGAACACCATCGTGGTGCCGTGCATGGTGAAAAAGCGGTTGTAAACCTCGGGCGACAAAAAATCATTATGCGGACGGATAAGCTGAACGCGTATCGCCAGAGCCTCAGCCCCGCCGATCAGCAGAAACGCGAGGGAGTAGGCAATATAGAGAATGCCAAGCTTCTTGTGATCGACAGTCGTCACCCACTCATGCAGTACCTCCAACCACGTGCGCCTCCTTACCCGCACCGGTGTGAGATCCAGAGTGCCTGCAACCGGAAATGTTTGGTCTGCCATCTTTTCTCTATTTCAGGGTCGCCAGATAATCAGTGAGCTGGTCCACCTGATCTTTGCTCAACTTCATATCGGGCATCAGGCACCCAGGTTTAATGCTGTCCGGATCGTTGATCCACTGCCGGAGTTTCTCTTTCGTATTGAGCGTCGCACCGGCAGCGAGCGTAGCCCGACTCATCAGGTGCGTCAGATCGGGTCCAAAATGGCCGGCCGCCGCCGTCCCGCGAATTGTGTGGCAGTTCATGCACGCTTCCGTCTCAAACACGCGATGGCCCGTTGCCGCACTGGAATCCTGCACAGCCGTTTGCTGCTGATTCTTTACCCATGCAGCAAACCTAGCAGGAGGATCGACGTAAACGCGTAGCAGCATTTTCGCGTGCTCAAGCCCGCAGAACTGCGCGCATTGACCTACGTACAGGCCCGGGTGCCTCGGGTCAATCCAGGTAAGATTTTCGTTGTTTGGGATCAGGTCGGTCTTGCCCGCTAATTGCGGCACCCAGAAGCTGTGGTCCACATCCGCGGAAAGCAATTTCAGGTACGTCGGCTCGGGTTGCGCGTCGCTGTTCAACGGAACGTGCAGTTCATTGGCTGAGACGATGCCCAGCTTCGGATATCGAAATTCCCACCAGAACTGATGACCCACCACCGTCACGTCGAGCGCGTCCGGCGGCTTAGGCGCATCCTGAATGGCAAAAATCATGCGCGCGGTGGTAAGGAACAGCACCACCACAATGAGCACGGGGATTACGGTCCACGAAAGCTCAATTTGAGTGCTGCCATAGATTTGCGCCGGTTCGCGATGATCGTCCTTATCTCCGCGATCGCGAAAACGAATGATAGCGTAAATCAGCAGGCCGGAAACCACTACAAATATTCCGCCGGTGATCGACAGGATAAACAAAGAAAGACTGAAAATGTTCGCCGCCGGAGTTGACGCGGGCGCAAAGATATTTGGTACCGGTTGAGGTCCATCTGCAAAAGAGAAACGAGGAAGCAGCAGGAGCACCAGAATTGGGATTCTTCTGAATACTGCCCGCAACCGTGCCCGATTCATGATGTCCTTCCCGGGGAAATTCAGCCTATTGATGAGAGAGGAGTGCCGATGAGGACGCGAAGGCCCAGTCTATCAGGGTCGGAGCTAAGGTGTTGCAGGACAAACAAAAGAGCATTTCAATCTCGCGCACAGGTCTTATTATTTCTGTCTTGAGCCGGACTAAACCGGATCGCAACTCTACGCGCATCAATGCCCTCGTCCGGCTTCAATATAATCAGGGATTAGAAGAAAATCTTCGCCGGGAGTTAAATGAAAATAGGTTTGCCGCAGAACCCCTCGACGCGCGTATTTCCCCATGCCATGCTTCAGGAAATTCATCAGCAGCCGGAGGCGCTCTCCGCCACCATCGAGCGCTATGCGCCCAGTGGATCGCTGGATCCCGAGGCATTCCCGAACGTCGCGGAGATTCTGCGCGGCCGGCAGCGTCTAGTTATTTCTGCCAGCGGATCGAGCCGTCATGCCGGTCTCGCCGGCGAGATCATGCTGGAGGATTACGCCGGCCTCGCCGTCGATGTTGAGTACGCCAGCGAATACTGCTATCGCTCCACGCACACGCTGCACGATCCGGGCTTGCTGGTCATTTCCCAATCGGGCGAAACCGCGGACACATTAGCTGCGCTCCGCGAGGGCCGCTCCCGTGGACTGGCAACAGTTGCAATCACAAATAATGCCGAATCCACCATGGCCCGCGAAGCGGATTCCTCTCTGCCGACAATCGCAGGAAAAGAAAAGGCGATCCCAGCGACGAAGAGCTTCACGACGCAGTTGACCGTTCTGCATCTCCTCACACTCTATCTCGCCCGGTTGGGGGGTCGGATGACCCCGCAGACGGTCTCCGCACATCTCCAGCGCCTGAACGAAATACCACGGCAACTTGAGGCTTCGCTGGAGTCGTGGGAGAACCAGGTCAGCGAGATTGCGAAGCAGATGCGCTCCGCGAAGGGCTTTCTCTTCCTCGGCCGCGCTGTCCACTATCCGATTGCCCGTGAGGGCGCGCTAAAGCTCAAGGAATCGGCCTACATGCAGGCCGACGGCTATCCTGCGGGAGAGCTGAAACACGGGCCCAACGCGCTGGTCAGCCCGGATTCTCCGCTGGTCATTCTCGCTGCATACGATAAGAACGATCCGGATTCAACCCTTCGATACCAGAAAACTCTCCAATTGATGCGCGATATGCACGCGCAGGGCGCAACCATTTTTTCCATCGCAAATCAGGGTGACAAAGAAGCGGCGCGTCTCAGTCGCTATTCCGTCGCTGTACCCGCAGCCGATGAGTTCCTGCTGCCTCTGCTCGAAGTTGTACCCCTCCAGCTCTTCGCCTATTTCACAGCCGTGCTGAATGGCGTGAATGTCGATGCCCCGCGCAATCTGGTTAAAGCCGTCGTCACCGAGTGAGATTGAATCACTCCGGCGACTCGGCCGCGACCAGCGCGAGCGCCTCCTGCTTCGTCTTGACTCTTCCCTCAAGCTGCGCATCTTCCGCCAACGCAAGCAGGCGCTTGAACTCAGGGCCCGGCTTGTATCCAGCCTCAATAAGATCGCGTCCTGTGAGCAGCAACTCGGGCCGCACCTCTTCCTTCGGTGTCTCCTCGAATCTTCTTTTGGCGAACTCGTAAAGCTCCAGGCCGCCGTGGCTCGCCAGGCAATCCATGCGATGCAGAGCTAGATGTTCGGAAAAATTTCCCAGCCGAAAGAATCGCTTCAGCGTCGAATCCTTCATCCGCTTCACGTCGCCAAACCGCATGTGGTTTTCCACCAGCGCTACAATCTGGGCCGACTCTTCATTGGAGAAGCGCAGCCGACGGCAAATATCTTCTGCAATCCGAACCCCAACCTCCACGTGTCCGTTGAAGCGGATGCGCCCTGGCCCACTCTGAAATGTCGCAGGCTTGCCGATGTCGTGCAGCAGCGCCCCCCAGGCCAGCGCCGCCGATGCGTTCTGCGGCAACTGCTCCAGCAGCATCAACGTGTGCCGCCAAACATCGCCTTCAGGATGAAATTCCGGCGGCTGCTCAACTCCGTGAAGGCGACTCACTTCGGGCAGAACTTCTATCAGCAGTCCGGTCTCATCGAGCAATTCAAAAGCGCGCCGAGCTTGTCCCTGAGTCAGCATGCGAGTCAGCTCGTCCCGAATTCGCTCGCAGCTCACCTGCCGAATCTGGCCGGCGCATCTCTTGATCGCTGCCCTCGTCGTCGCTTCGAGTTCAAAATTCAGGACGGAGGCAAACCGTACAGCGCGCAGCATCCGCAGCTTGTCTTCGTCGAACCGTTTGCCCGGCTCACCAATCGCTCGGATCAGCTTTGCCTCTAGGTCGGCACGCCCACCCGTGAAATCCAGTACCGTGCCGGTCTGGGGGTCGAGCAGCATTCCGTTAATCGTGAAATCGCGGCGGACCACGTCCTCTTCCGCGCTTTCAGAAAATCTCACAGACTCGGGTCGCCGTCCGTCGGTGTAGGCTCCATCGCTTCGGAATGTCGACACCTCGGTCACGATCTGTTGCCCGTCGAGTTCATCGGCAACCAATATGACACCGAAATGCGCGCCTACCGCGAAGGTCCGCGGAAACAGCTTGACCACAGCATCAGGATGAGCGCTCGTTGCCACATCGAAATCAGCGGGACTTTTTCCCAGCAACAAATCGCGCACGCATCCGCCCACAAAATAGACTTCGTGACCTTCGGCCTGTAGCCGGCTCACAACGATTTCGGCAGCGACTTGTCTCGCCGTTTTATCCACCTGTCTACTATAAAGAGATGCGCGACGGTCTGATCCTTGGCATAGAAAGCTCGTGTGACGAAACTGCAGCGGCTATCGTGCAGGGCGGCACACGCACACTGTCCAATGTCGTCGCTTCCCAGATTGCCACTCATTTTCCTTACGGCGGTGTTGTGCCGGAGCTGGCGTCGCGAGAACATCTACGCAATATCGTGCCGGTGGTGCGCGCCGCTCTTCGCGAGGCGGAAGTCGGATTTTCCGATCTGGACGCGATTGCCGTCACAGAAGGCCCAGGTCTCGCGGGCGCTCTTCTCGTCGGAATCAGCTATGCAAAGGCTCTGGCTTTTCCCCTGAATAAACCTCTTATATCCGTCAATCACCTCGAAGGGCACATCCACGCAGTTTTGCTGGAGCAGACGAAAGCTGCTGGCGGATTGCCTGATCCGGCATGTAGCTTGCCTGCTCTTGCGCTGGTCGTCTCCGGAGGACACACTCACCTCTACCTCGCACAGCGGCAAGGCGAGACCTGGAATTATCGCAATGTTGGACGAACCGTCGACGACGCAGCCGGTGAGGCATTCGACAAAGTTGCCAAGCTGCTGGGTCTGGGCTATCCCGGAGGGCCTTGGATCGATGCTCTCGCGCCGCATGGAAATTCGCATGCCGTCCCGTTCTCCTTCGCGCAGATCAAGCCCAAAGCGCACCGCAAAAACAGCGCCGCCGCCCCCTCAAAATCGACACTTTTTTCTTTTAGCGGCATCAAGACGGCCGTGCTTCGATACACGCAGACCCACGACATGAGTGCGGCCATCGCAGAGCGCCGAAGAAAGCTCCACGCCAATCCCGCCATAACGGCGAACGATGCCCTGAGTTTCTTCGATCAGCCAACGCTCGACTTGATCGCCTCTTTCCAGCGCGCAATCATTGACGATCTGCTGCGCAAGACCTTCCGCACCGCGGAGAATCTGGGGGTTGCCAGCTTGCTTATCTCCGGCGGCGTTGCCGCGAATCGCGAACTTCGGGCACGCTTCACCGCTGAAGCAGCCAGACGCAATTTGCCGATAGCATTTCCGTCGCCCGCGCTTTCCACTGACAATGCAGCCATGATCGCCGCAGCAGCTTGGCCGAAATTCCAGGCCGGCGAATTTGCCCTTGACACACTGTCCGCCGACCCCGCGCTGGCGCTCGGCCGCTGATTTGTATTCCATTCGCTATAATCGGCACTGAAATGGATACGCCCAACCCTATTCTCGATGGCAAGCAGGTGCTTGAAATCGGCGACATTATGGCCATTCTGCCGCACCGCTTCCCTTTTCTGCTGATTGACAGGCTTATGGAAATAGAGCGAAAGAAGCGCATCGTCGCCTTGAAGAATGTCACCATCAACGAGCCTTTCTTCGCCGGACATTTTCCCAACTTCCCCATCATGCCCGGCGTCCTTATCGTGGAGTCCATTGCCCAGGCTGGAGGCGCACTTCTACTCACCGAAATTCCCGATCGCGAAAGCAAGCTGATGGTCTTCACCGGAATTGAGCGCGCCAAGTTTCGTCGCCCTGTGGTTCCAGGGGATCAGCTGCGTATTGAGGTGAACGTTCTTAATTGGAGACCCCGCGCCGTTCGCATGGAGGGCCATGTAACCGTGGAAGGCAAACTGGCGTGCGAGGCAGTCGTAATGTGTCAGCTCGTTCCGCGCAATCCATCTGTCGCTGGCGCTGCTGAACCTTTAGTGGAACCTGCGAGCGCGGTGTGAGCATTCACCCGACGGCAATCGTCGCAAAACACGCCGAAGTCCCCGCCTCCTGCACAGTTGGGCCATACTCAACGATTGGGCCGAACGTAGTCCTGGGAGAAGACTGCGAATTGGTTTCCCACGTCGTCTTGGATGGTCATTTAGAAACAGGCGCGCGAAACCGCTTCTTCTCTTTCGCCTGTGTCGGCGTAGCGCCGCAGGATCTGAAGTATAAAGGTGAGCCAACCGGCGTCGCCCTCGGAGACGATAACGTCATCCGCGAATCCGTAACGATTTCACGCGGAACCACCGGCGGCGGAGGCACTACGCGCGTCGGGAGCGGATGCCTCATTATGGCCTACGCGCACATCGGGCACGACAGCATCATCGGTAACGGCTGCATTCTCGCTAACGCTGCCACTCTTGCCGGCCACGTGATCGTCGAAGACTATGCCACAATCGGCGCGCTCAATCAGATACATCAGTTCTGCCGTATTGGAAAATTTGCCTATACCGGAGGAGGCACAACCGTCACCCAGGACGTCCTCCCCTACTCTCTGACCTCCGCGAAGCGCGAGACCCGCGCCTATGGACTCAACAAGGTCGGACTGGAGCGGAGGGGCTTCAGTCATGATCGGCTGCGTGCAATTCAGAATGCTTTTCGGCTCCTGATTTTCGCAAAAATGAACACATCGCAGGCCATCGCCCGAATGAAAGAGGAAGGCCTTGCCAACGAAGACATAGCTTACCTCGTGCAGTTCATCGAAAGCTCCGAGCGCGGGGTCTTGAAATAGACGCATGAAGCTCGGATTGATCGCAGGCAACGGACGCTTCCCCTTCTTGCTGCTCGATGCCGCGCGCGCCCATGGCACGGAAGTGATCGTTGCCGCCATCAAGGAAGAAACCGATCCCGAAATCGACACTCTCGCCGCCGCCGATCCTGGCGTTCGCGTGTTTTGGCTTTCGCTCGGCGAGCTTTCACGCCTCATCGACACCTTCCACAATGAAGGCGTCACTCAGGCCGTAATGGCCGGCCAGGTAAAGCACAAACAAATCTTTTCTAGCATCCGCCCCGACTGGCGGTTGGCCAAGCTGCTGCTTTCGCTGCGCACTCGCAATACTGACATGCTCCTCGGCGCAATCGCAAAGGTTCTCGGCGATGAAGGAATCGAACTCATCCCGTCGACTTCTTATCTTGAGCCCCTGCTGGCCAAGCCCGGCGTATTGACCGCGCGCGCTCCATCAGCGCAGGAGGAGCGAGATATTGCCTACGGTCGCGAAGTGGCTCTGACGATTGCTGGATATGACATTGGCCAAACGGTCGTAATCGCCGGCCAGGCCTGTATCGCCATCGAGGCCATGGAGGGCACCGACGCTGCCATCGAACGCGCCGGCGTGCTCATGCGAACGCTCGACCAGCAAGCCTCGACGCTCGATCGCTCACTTACCGTCGTCAAAGTAGCAAAGCCCAAACAGGATCTGCGCTTTGATGTTCCGGTAATTGGACCCGCCACCATCAGAACCATGCAAAAAGCGCATGCCACCTGTCTCGCGATTGAAGCGGGCCATACCTTGATTTTTGAAAATGACAATTTTTTGACAATTGCCAATGACGCCGGAATTGCGGTTGTTGCACAATAGAGGATGTTGCATCAGGCAAGGAGCCTCGTCCTTATGTCGAAAGTCACTCTCATCGTAGTCGCCGTCGTCGTAGTCGTTCTCGGCGCATTCGCAATTCGCAGCTCCGCCGATAGCGGCACCCTTCCGCAGGCTGGCCAGCAGGCGCAAAATTTTACCCTGCCTTCGCAAGAAGGCACTCCGGTCAGCCTCGACAGTTTTCGAGGCAAGTGGGTCGTGCTGTACTTCTATCCGAAGGACATGACCTCCGGCTGCACCCTTGAGGCCCACAATTTCCAGCGCGATCTGGCGAAGTATCGCGCCGTCGATGCGGTCATCCTGGGCGTCAGCGTCGACTCGGTCGATAGCCACAAGCAGTTCTGCGCCAAGGACAGCCTCAGCTTTACCCTTTTGAGTGACACGGGCAAAAACGTAGTGAAGCAATACGGATCGCTCGGAAACTATGCTGGGTTTCAAATCGCCAAACGCAATACCTTCCTCATCGATCCAAAAGGCAAGATCGTAAAGGTCTGGACCGGCGTTGATCCCACTCACCACAGCGAAGAGGTGCTGGCTGCACTGGACGGATTCGAGAAGCACTGAGATTATCGGTTCCTAAACCTGTCAAGCGCTTGACCCCGTAACTCACCTGTATCCAGGCACTTCCAAATGCAGTTGAATTCTCCGGAATTGCTATACTTGATAGAGAGGCACAAAAAATCCTTACCAGGGCGCAGCCGCAAGCTGCGCCCTTTTAGTTTTCCGGAAAAGCAGGGAGCAAAACTCAAATCTTTCTATCACATGCATTTAAGTCGCTTGCTTTCTATCATTTGGAGAAAACACGAAATCGTAATATCAATCCTGCCTATCACGCACAAAAAGGAAATCACCCGTCAGGCTTTTGTCGCGCAGTTTTTCGATCGGCTGAATTGATGACTAAGCAACTGGGACTTGGAAACTGGGAACTCAAGGGGTTTCACAACTCTTGTCAAGCGATAAGTCGTATAAATTACATCCTTTCAGTCACTTACATTTGTAGGTGAATTATCGGATTCCTTTATAATAGAAATATAGGGAAAAACTGAAGAAGGCACGGCTCCGGCCGTGCCTTTTGCTTTTTGTGGCCCGGAAGCTTCAGGCCACCTCTCAATTCAGCACAAAAAAGGAAGAAGCATGAACAATATTTTTCAGCGGGTAGGCGTGACCATAGCAGATTGCGGCAAGTGGCTGGCTGCGGCCGTTAAAGACACTGTACAGATAGCCGAAAGGGTCGAACGTATCCTCAGGGCAGAAAAGCCGCTTGAGCAGCCCTTCATTTCGGGCCTCTCCATCGTCGTTGCCGACCTCGAAGCGCTGGTCGCTGCTTCGGACTCAGCAGTCACGGCCGACGGGCTCAACTTTCCGGCGGATTCCAGGGTCTATTCGGACTTTCTCACCCTCATCGCCGATTTCAAAAAACTTGCTCCGATCGTCGAGGACGCGATCAAAGCAATCGAAGCGTAAAGCCGGCGGAACTAACTTCAAACAGGCCGGCCCGGAGCCTCAACCAATCCGGGCATCACGAATCAATTTATTTGTTCAATCCAATTTTGCCTGACCATATTCAAGCAAGGTCACCAGCACAACCCCTCCGGTGATATTGCCGGCTGCGGCGAGAGATAGCCATCTTAGATACATGCCAAATGCCAGCTTATTAGACAAAACAGCCGCAAGAATCTCACCGCTGCCCGCAATGCAATGCGCAAACCGGCCAAGACCCACGATAAAGGTCAGTGTCCAGATGAGCGCGACAGAACCAGTGATGGAATGACTTCCGCTGACCATCCAGGCAACAAACGCAATGATCCATCCCCCGACAACAGCGCTCCAGAATATATGCCTTGCCGACGGCATCGCCGCCTCGACCCCGTACTTACCCATCGCTGCCAGGATGGCAGGCTGGAGTGCCTTTGTGCGCGCGCAAAGTATCGCAAAAAGTAAGGCTCCGGCGACGTTAGTGGTGAACACGATAACCCACAGGCGCAGCGTTGAAAGAAAATGCCGCCGCTCCGCCAGAATCAGCGCCACCGGATACAGCGTGTTCTCCGTAAAGAGTTGGCCACGCCCAAGGATCACCGCCATAAACCCCATCGGATAAAGCAGAAAGGCAATGAATTGGGCCGCGTTGCCCGAACCCAACTGGGCAGTGACTGCGGACACACTTAGACCAGTCAACCCCATTGTGAGGCCACCAACTAATCCTGAAAGAGCCAACGCCCTGCTGGGGCGGGCCAGTTCGCGCCGTGCGTTGCGGGCCACCTGCTCGTATATCTGAATTGCTGTGGGCCGATCGAGATCTTGCTGAGTGGAAGCCGAAGCAGAGGGTTCCGACGGAATTTTCAACTTCGGCAATGGCATGCTGCTTGGATGCACCATTTTCCGTCGCGGCGCGGTTCTGATTGCCGCTTTTCTCGGGTATCGCCAGTTCGACGGTCATATTGTGCAGTCGTATACACCAGGCGGCAAAATGCTATAGGGTGGACTTTCGTTCACCTGGAGGACTATGAGTTCGAACCCGCCGTTCAATCTTGAATCCGCTGCGCGCCAATCGATGATTGCCCACGGTTTCGAGCCTGATTTCCCCCCGCAGGTCAAACAGGAAATCGCATCCATAAAGGAGCATCCACCCGAGACCCCGGCTTCCATCGAGGACCTTCGGCACCTGCTCTGGTCTTCCATCGATAACGACACCTCGCGCGACTTGGACCAGATTGAATATGCGGAGAAGCTTCCAGATGGCAGTGTGCGCGTGCTCATCGGGATCGCAGATGTTGACGCATACGTTGGGAAAGGCTCCGCAATCGACAACCATGCCGCCATTGAAACGGTCACCGTATACACCGGCATAAAAAATTTTCCCATGCTGCCGGATGAGCTCTCCACTGGATTGACTTCGCTGCTTGAAGGTCAGGACCGCACCTGTATAGTGACGGAGTTTGTCGTCGGTAACGGGGCTTGCACAACTGAGAGCTGCATTGCGTCAAGCAGAATCTACCCCGCACGGGTGAATAACAAAGCGCAGCTCGCATACAACGGAGTCGGCGCTTGGCTCGACGGCAAGGCTGCCCCTCCAGCAAAGATCGCCGCATCCAATGACTTACAAGCGCAGCTGAGACTACAAAATGATCTTGCCCAAAAGCTGCGGCTGGAGCGTTACAAGCATGGAGCATTGGATATCGAAACAATAGAGACAAACGCGATCCTGCAAGGAAAGGCCATCGCTATCGAAACCCAGCACGCGAATTCAGCAACGGAACTGATCGAGGATTTCATGATCGCCGCCAACGGCGTCGTCGCGCGGACGTTTCAGGCGAGGAAAATTTCCTCTATACGCAGAGTTGTGAGGACGCCCAAGCGTTGGGATCGAATCCAGGCACTCGCCGCCGGACTCGGCGGCAAGCTCCCGGCAACGCCCGATTCAAAAGCTTTGAACGACTTTCTCTCGCAGCAAAAGAAAGTCGATCCCGATCATTTTGCCGACCTCTCGCTTGCTGTTGTGAAGCTGCTCGGGCCTGGTGAATATGTGCTGGAGCGGCCGGGCGATCCGCCGGAAGGCCATTTCGGATTGGCCGTGGAAGATTACACTCATTCAACTGCGCCGAACCGCCGCTATGCCGATCTGGTGAGCCAGCGCCTCCTCAAGGCGATGATTGCTGGCAAGTCTACACCGTATTCGGATGATGAGTTGGCGTCTATCGCCTCAAACTGTACGAGCAAATCGGCTGCCGAGCGCCTGGTCGAACGCGAAATGCAGAAGCGTATAGCAGCTGTAGCCATGCAGAACCGCATCGGAGAAAAATTCGATGCGATTGTGACCGGTGTAACACCCGGCGGCACGTTTGTCCGTACCCTAAATCCTCATGTCGATGGCATGCTGGTGCGCGGACAGCACGGAATCGATGTGGGCGATCGGCTGACCGTGCAGTTGGTGAACACTAATCCCGATCGCGGATACATTGATTTTTCACGCTCCTGATAAAAGGAGATGATCGACGGTGCGCCCACACCTGGCAACGCTCGTAGAGGATTTTCGAAAGCACGGAGCCTCGGTCGCGCTTGTCAGTTATCGGGGTAACCGGAGGATTCCGTCCACCTATGCCCAATTGGCTGAGCTAGCTGACTACTTTGCTGCCGGGTTGACGCAGCAAGGAATTTCGTCAGGCGAGCGCGTGATAATTTGGGGCCAAAACAGCGTGGAATGGGTCGGAACTTTCTTCGGCTGCCTACTGCGCGGGTGCATCTGCGTACCGCTGGACGCCGCGGGAAACCCGGAGTTCGCGCAGCGCGTCATCGCGGAAACCACTCCGCGCCTCATCGTGGGGGATAAGGAGCTTCTCCAACAGCTTGATACAAGTATCAAAAAATTAGCGTTCGAGGATTTCGCATCCGAACTGCCGCCGACGGCCGGAAAAATTTCCGTCGATCCTGCCGTCAATCTGGACGCGCCTGTGCAGATCCTCTTCACCTCGGGCACAACCGCGGAGCCAAAAGGTGTCGTCCACACCCATCGCAATGTGCTTGCCAGCCTCGCTCCTATAGAACGCGAGATTGAGAAGTACCGCAAATACGAACGGCTGGTTCACCCTCTTCGTTTTCTTCATACGCTTCCCCTGAGCCACGTTTTTGGGCAATTCATGGGCATGTGGATCCCCCCTTTGTTAGCTGCCGAAGTCCACTTCGAGATGCGGCTGCAACCCCAGCGGCTCATTGAAACAGCGCGTCGGGAGCGGATCTCCGTCCTTGCCGCGGTTCCACGCGTACTCTCGCTGCTCCGAGATTCTCTCCTCACCGATCACCCGGATCTGCCTTCCGCAATCGGGCACGCGCAAGGCGAGAAAATCTGGAGGCGCTGGTGGCGCTTCAAGCATATCCACCGCGCTTTCGGCTATAAGTTCTGGGCCTTCATATGCGGAGGAGCGTCCCTTCCGGAGGACATCGAATCCTTCTGGAACGCCCTGGGCTTTGCATTGATCCAGGGCTACGGAATGACAGAAACAGCGGCGTTGATCACGCTGAACCATCCCTTCAAAATAGGCAAGGGCTCGATAGGCAAGGTGCTTCCCGGCCGGGATGTGCAGATTGGACCCGATGGCGAAATTCTTGTGCGTGGTGACATGGTGTCAACCGCAACTTGGCGCAACGGAACCATGCTCAACAGCGATTCGCCTTGGCTGGCAACCGGCGATCTGGCACGCGAGGATGAGCAGGGACAACTTCATTTCCTCGGCCGCAAAAATCAGGTGATCGTTACGCCGGCTGGCATGAATATTCATCCGGAAGACCTGGAGGCTGCGATCAATGCACAGCACGGAGTAAAAGCCTCAGCCGTAGTTCCGGGCTTGACTGCGGCCGGGACGTCCCCTGTGGCGGTGCTGCTTTTCAGCGGCTCCCAGGACGAAGCTCAGCAGGCTGTGATCGCCGCAAACGCGCAGCTCGCTGACTTCCAACGGGTGAGGCAGTGGCGCATATGGCCTGAGTTGGACTTCCCCCGCACTTCAACAGGAAAGGTTCAACGCCGCAAGTTAACAGAATGGGTCAATTCGCAAAGAGCAAGTGAAGGCCAGCGCGACGCCGGCTCCGACGCGCTCCTGGCACTGATTCTTTCAATCACAGGAGCACATCCGCAGAAAACCGGAGACGACGCCCGGCTGCAGGAGGATTTGCAACTCGATAGTCTCGGCCGCGTCCAGCTCCAGTCGGAGTTGGAACAGAAGCTCGGTCTTACGTTGGACGATACAACGCTGGAGCAGACCCAGACTCTCGGCGAATTGCGCCGAGTGCTCGGATTCAGCGCGGCCGCTGCGCCCAGGAACATCCCTCTTGAGCCGACGAGCACCCCAACCCCTTCTCATCGCGACATATATCCGAAATGGACTTGGCGTTGGCCCTCTCAGCTGCTGCGAGCAGGGTTCATCGAATGCATTCTGCGCCCGCTGGTCTGGATGCTCGCAGCACCTTCAATCGAGCGCCAGAGTAGATTAAGCCCTGAAAAGCCTCTATTGCTGATCGCAAACCACGTAAGCACTTATGACGTTCCACTCATCCTTTACGCATTGCCCGGTCCCATGCGGCGTCACGTTGCTGCCGCGATGGCAGCTGACATTCTTGCTGATTGGCGCAAACGACGCAATCAAGGTTCGTGGTTTTTGAACATTCTCGGTCCCTTGACATGGCTATTGGTCACTGGGCTTTTCAATGTGTTTCCGCTGCCCCGCAGCGCTGGTTTCCGGCGCAGCTTCCAACATATAGGCGAGGCGCTGGATCGCAGATTCAACGTGCTCGTCTTCCCCGAAGGGCATCGCTCCGAGCAAGGTATCTTGCAGCCCTTCCGCCGCGGAATTGGCCTGCTGGTTACGGAATCGAAGACTCACGTTCTGCCGATTGCACTGTCCGGCCTGGGTGCGATGAAGACCGGGCGTGAGCGATGGTTTCGTTCTGGGCACCTGAAAATTGCGATCGGTTCTCCAATGGCATTCAAACCTGAGGCACGACCCGAAGAGATCACCTCTCAATTGCAGGCCGAAATGGTCCGGCTGCTTCGCTGATTGTGACCTTCGTGCCTTGGCGGCTAGCCGCCCTTCGAGAGAAAATCCGACTAATGTCTCGCTTCGAAAAGCTCCGCCTGCGTTTGTTCGAGAATCTTGTGAATGCTCTGGATCGCGCCGCCGTGCGACGCAGCCGCGAGGCCCCGCACCTGGTCACCGGACGACGCGGAGAACGTGCCGCATTCTTTTATTTGCGCCGATTAGGATTCATAGTCAC
The DNA here is from genome assembly GCA_036273415.1 of Silvibacterium sp. GTDB lineage: Bacteria > Acidobacteriota > Terriglobia > Terriglobales > Acidobacteriaceae > Silvibacterium. Next base: position 171,984 of record DASUHR010000010.1, read on the forward strand.
TGCACGAGCCTGGCGATCGGCAAGAGCTCGCGGCGATCTCGACCTGGTCGCATGGGAAGACAGCGTGCTTTGCTTCATTGAAGTAAAGACTCGAACCACACGCGCAGTCGCCCCGGCTGAAGCTGCCGTGGATACGGAAAAGAAGCGGATGCTGCGAAAGATGGCCCATTATTACTTGCGGCAGCTAAAACAACGGGATGTTCCCGTGCGCTTCGATATTCTTTCGATCTATTTCGAGCCAGGCCGAGCGGCAGACTTTGAGCTATTTCGTGGAGCCTTTGGCTGGGAATAGGGCAATCTGGCGATATTGCCAATGGTCGGGGCGGAGGGATTCGAACCCTTGACCCTCTTCTCCCAAAGAATGGCTTCTGCTTGCAAAAGCGCAATGCTTCGAAATAACGCTCTACGCGATAGGACTAGCTGATTTCGACGGCGGGATACGCCTCGACATATTCTTCTCCATTGCAGCCCAGATAGGCGACGGAGTGCGCAGCAAAATCGACGTCGTAACGCACAACTCCTGCACGCCATGTAGCCTCGAGAAACTCCGGAAAAGTACTGTTGCCAGCCTGATCGATTCGGAGTGCCGTGATGAGCGCCTCGCGGTCGAACTTCGGTACGTCAACAAAGCCAGATACCAAGGGCGCACCCTGCATCACGACAGACCCTTGGTCGGTCACAAACAGACTTTGACAGGCAGGGAGGGACCAGACATTGCGAGTGACGCCCGCCCGTCGCAGAGTTTCGGCCAGCCATGGGAACCCTCCCACTTTCGGTCGGATGGCAGCCGCTCGCTCCATCGCCTTGGTAAGATTGTCAATTGCCTTGCTCATGAGATTTTTCCCCTTCCGACATCGTGGATGTTCGCGATACGTAGGTTATTCGACGGGAACCTTTTTAGGCATTCCAGTTCCGGAAACGCGAGTTGGAGACTGCACACGATCAGGCGCATATGTAAGGCGTGGGTCCGAGTCCTGTAGGACCCACCAGAGATCTCAAGCTGTCTCGCAGGTGTTCAGCTCCGTCATTTGTTCGCCTTCGAATCGGCATCTGAAGGCTGGCCTCCTTCCTTGGTGCCAGCGACCCTCTTCCACGCAGCGGAAACTTGCGGCGGCAGCTTATCCATGTGGCTCAAGAACGTGGTCACCTGCCAGATTTGGTGATCGTTCAGAGTTTTTCCCCATGCTGGCATCCCACTCAACCTAACGCCGTGCTCAATGATGTAGTAATTCTGGTTATCCGGCATATCCGGTGAATCCTCGACAAACTGAGGTGTGCGCGGATAAAACGAATCGCCGATTGCGGAATGAACATGCTGAATATCTCCGTGGCAACCGGCGCAGGTTTGCTGATAGATCTCCATCCCTGCCATGAGGTTTTCATCCGTTGCCGAAATCGGATTCTTTAGATCACGGGCTCGCCGGTCAACTGACGCGTCCAATGCTGGCATTGCTAGCTTCGTTTCAAGCGCTCCCACGTCGGCGTCTGCCCGCGGATCGACAAATCCCGCGCGAACATAGCAAAGTGCAATCGTCACACACGCAACGATTCCTATCAGAACTCCTAAGAGAACCTTACCCATTTCGAACCTCCTGCTAACGCCGCTATTCCTGTCTCACTTAATCAATTCCATACAGAACCACCTCATTTGGCACACACTTAGCATACCCTTTGTTCTGCTCTCACTCGAAACCGGAGCGCGATACAACACGATCCGCACGCTGCAGTGGGGCAACGTTGATTTCGTAAACCGTTGCATGAAAATCGGCAAAGACAAGACGGCATCCGGGACAGGGAGAACCATACCGCTCAGCTTACGGGCGATTGAAACGCTAAAATTTTGGGCGCAACAATTTCCCGAACGGAAACCGGCGCACTTCCTGTTCCCGTCAGAAAGTTATGGGCTGCATGGCACTAAGGGCTCGTTCGGCGGCGAAGTGAAGGTTTTCAAGTATGACCCCGATAAGCCCGTGGGAACCATTAAATCAGCGTGGCAGACGGCTAGGAAGCGCACACAGCGCTACTGCCCATATTGCAAGACGGGGATGCTGGCAGATCAGGAGAAGCCTGTAACAGGATATTTCTGCGTCAACTGCGGGTTTGACCTTCCCGAACTGCCGACCGGTCTTACGGGCCTTCGCCTCCACGATCTGAGGCACAGCGCCGTCTCCAGAATGATTGCTGCCCGCGTACCGCTTCCGATTATTGCAAAGATCGTTGGATGGTCACCGAGCACCATGGCGAACATGGCAGCGCGTTATGGTCACTTCGGAATCGATGAACTGAGAGATGCAGTCGAGGCGATCAGCGGGTCGGGGAATGTTGGAATTAAGGTGGAGTCCCCGCAAAATCCCCCGCAGTCGGATGCAACTCCACAGGCCAACGTCAACTAAGTGTTTCGTTTTCATGGTCGGGGCGGAGGGATTCGAACCCCCGACCCTCTGCTCCCAAAGCAGATGCGCTACCAGACTGCGCTACGCCCCGATTTCAAAATTGTATCGCAGAGGACAAAAGTTCCTACGCGTGTCCCAGTAGCCAGGTAGTCAGCCACAGCACGATCAGGACTGGAATTGCAAAGATCGCAAGCAGGAGCATTGCGACGCACAGAAAAAAAATATAATCCTTCCAAGTGTGCTTATGTGGCTGGCGCAGATGCCGCGTGAGCAACTTGTAGTTGCGGCGATTGGCTTTCCACGCGATGCCGAAGGCGTCGCCGAAAAATGGGATAGTTCCAACCAGCACCTCGAGTCCAAGATTGACGATCATACGCGCGAGTGTCACATACGGCGCTCCACGAAACCACGCCGCGATGACGATGATGCAGGATGCCAGACCGGCGAGAATGTCGCCGACGAACGGCACAAGCCCGATGAGCCCATCGATTCCAAAGCGAATCTGCGTACCCGGAATTCGGAAGCATTCGTCCAGCACACGCGACAGCACATCCAGATTCTCGTCCGTGAATACCGAGCGGCCAACGCGCGTTCGCGAAACTGAAGGCTCTTGACCGGGCGGGAGAATTTCGGGATTCATGCGCGTAGCCCAGCCTTTCATCTGCCGAATGACGCTGTATTCACGCCGCGACGAAGGGCTGAATGCCCTTTATCCAATGTATAATCAGGGCTGGTACGGCGGCTATAGTTCAGCGGCAGAACGCCTGACTGTGGCTCAGGATGTCGTGGGTTCGATCCCCACTAGCCGCCCCAGACTGCTGTTCCCCCGCAAAATCCAGTGACCGGCGAACCCCAGCGCGATCGTGGCAACATTTACGTCGGATGCTCCGGCTGGGCCTACCCAAGCTGGAAACCTGACTTCTATCCCGCTTCGGTTCCGTCAAAAAAGCTGCTTTCGTATTATGCTACTCGCCTGAATTCAGTGGAGGTGAATTACACCTTCCGCAGCCTTCCTACACCCGCAATGATCGCAAACTGGCTGGCGGCCACTGGGGGCGAGTTCCGCTTTTCATTCAAAGCTCCGCAGCGCATCACTCATATTCTTCGCTTAAAGAACTGTCAGGAAGCTCTTAGCAGTTTCGCGATCGCATTGGCTCCCGTTGCGGAGGCAAAGCGCATGGGGTTGGTTTTGTTTCAACTCCCCCCCAATATGAAAGCCGATACGGAACGGCTCCACGATTTCTTAACAGAAGCCACAAAGATCCGACTCAGGCTCGCCTTCGAGTTCCGGCATGAATCGTGGTTTTGCGCGGAAGTGTACGCGGTGTTGCGAGACCATTGCGCCGGTCTGTGTATCGCGGAGAGCGATGAGCTCGTCACTCCGGAAGAATACACGGCGTCCTTCAGTTGCTTTCGCCTCCGCCGTGGTGAGTATTCCGGTGACGACCTCACCGCAATTCGCTCAAAGCTGCGGGCCCGAGCAGCAGACGGCGATGTATTCGCCTATTTCAAGCATGAAGAAGCGCCAAAGGGAGCGCTGCGCGCCTCATGCGTTCTGGACGGACTGCGCAGCGCATGAGCAGCCCTGATGAGACCTGGTTTGCGCCGTTCTCTTCTCGGGTTCTTCTACGCAATGGACACCTGCAGACCTTGGCAGGAAATTTCTTGCCGAGAAAGATTACGCTGCCTCCTCCTGAACCTCTCCTTGTCCAGGTCGAGGGCCCGGTTTCCATCTATGGCCCCAGCTATGTGCTATGCCAATGCCATTGGCAACCGGAGGAAGTCCGGGCCAGCCGCCTCACCGTCATCCTTGTGCACGGCCTGGAAGGCTCAGCCAATTCGCAGTATATGGTCGGAAATGCGGCGCGGGCTCTGACGGCTGGCTTTAACGTGGTTCGCATGAATATGCGGAGTTGCGGCGGTACAGACGAGATTTGCCCCACCATCTATCACTCGGGCCGCTCAGAGGACATAGCCGCTGTATTCAGCAAAATTGTCGAAGGGCAGAAAATAGAGTCGATCGCGTTGGTTGGCTATTCGATGGGTGGCAATCTCATCTTCAAGTTTGCCGGTGAGCTTTCATCAGCGCCTCCTCCGCAGCTAAAGGCCCTGGTGGGCGTCTCTCCTTTAATGGATCTCGCCGTATCTTCGGCGGCGCTGCATGAGCCCCGGAATCGCATTTACGAATGGCATTTCCTGCGCAATATGATTGCCCGCATTCGACGCCGCGCCATTTTGTTTCCCGCCATTTATGGCGATGCGGAGATCACGAAAATTCGCAGCCTGCGCTTGTTCGACGAACACATAGTCGCTCGCTATGGAGGGTTTGCCGGCGCCGACGATTATTATTACTCGGTTGCCAGTTCGCGATATGCGGATCAGCTGAACATCCCTACGCTCATTTTGCATTCGCTCGACGATCCATTTATTCGTCTGCTGCCTGGAACGCGAGAGGCTCTGATCGGTAATCCAGACGTCACTTACGTTGAGACGCAGCGCGGCGGCCACTGCGCATTTCTTGAATCGGCAGCCACAGGCGACGATGGGCGATGGGCGGAACGGACGCTTCTTCGCTTCTTAAGAGTGCAGACGCATGGAAGCTGACTGGTCCGTGGAAATCGGAGCCGAACTGCCCTGCATCGATTGCAAATGGGACGGCTTTGTTGATCTGCGAAGCTCGCATCGCACCATTGACTACGTGGGGGAGGCCGCGCAGCACCCGGCGCTGCGCGAAGCTCTTCTGGCGTTGAACAAAGCGAACTCGGCGGTGTTTACGACTAAGTGCGATACTTGGGAACTCGACGAAAACGACATCGATACATCCGAATTCGCGACAACAAGAGAAGCTGCCCGCGCGGGCTTTGCGTCCTACATTGACATCCTGAAGGGCCATCCTGCGACCCTTATTTCATTTGCATTTCACGAGCAATGGGTTCGCGACTTAACCGCTGATTGCCGTTCGGTTGATCTCCCGCACGGCCGCGTCGATGTTGTTCTCCGCTCTGCAACCACAAATCGCATTCATGCCTATGGTCTGACCCTCTACGCCGCAGGTTGCGGAGCAAACCAGGCAGCAGCATACCGGTCATGGAAGGCCATCTTAGCCGCTGCCGTTGCCGCTACAATAGCTGCAGCAGCGCGTACTCAACCTGCGGGCGAGTAGCTCAATTGGATAGAGCACCGGCCTTCTAAGCCGGTGGTTGTGGGTTCGATTCCCGCCTCGCCCACCAGACTCAGGCTATCTCCTTGGAAACTCAAGGAGAGATGCCGTGGAATTCCCGCGCCGCGAACAACAAGCACAGGCCGATTTGTCCATTTCCGGACAACTTCTGCTCCAACCCTCATCGAAAAACCCCGTCCTGACCTTCTGCTGCCGCGTGTGCGGCGGCCATGAGTTCACCCTGGAAACCCGCAGGGGGAACGCGATCCAGCTCGCCTGGATGAAGGCGTGGCAGATGGTCACCGTCGGCGATTTTGCCGGTACGCACAACGTGTACAGCTGCGCGCATTGCGTGCAGAGATTGGCGCAGGCGCACGAGTCAGTGCGCATTGTGCTGATGGGCAAACTGATGTTCGCCGCGCGCGACCTGGCGGAGAACCAGTTCCGGCGGCCGGTGGGCAAGGGCTACACCATCCAGTGCGCCGAGTGCCGCCTGCAGCAGCGGGAGCGCGAGTTGAATCATGCGGCCTGGTGCCGCACCGGCCACGTGCTGAAGCTGCTGGAAGCGCTGATGCAGCTGGGAGAAAAAGATTCAGGTTCGGACAGCCGTCGCGCGGGAACGCCGGCTGCCGATGGTGGGACCCTGCGCATGGGTTCCGCAACCCGCGGGGGTGCGCGATGACAGAGAGACTCGTCGCCACCCCTGCGATAAAAGATGCGGAAGTTTCTGTCGAGCAAATTGCGATCGCGGAACTCCGGCCCTCGCCGCTGAACCCGCGCAAAAACATCGACGCTGCGATTCTGGCGCAGCTGGCCTCGTCGATCGAGCAGCTCGGCGTGCAGGTGCCGCTGCTGGTGCGGCACGATCTCCACGGCGAGAAACCGGGTTTTGGCTACGAGATTGTCTCCGGGCATCGCCGCTTCTTTGCGGCGCAGCATACCAAGCTGAAATCGCTGCCCTGCATCGTGCGCGAGATGTCGGACGATGAGGCGCGCGAGATCATGCTGGTCGAAAACCTGCAGCGCGAGGACCTGCCTGCGCTGGAGGAGGCGGAGGCGTATGCCGATCTGCTGGCCACGCTGGGCTCGGCGCCGGCGGTGGCCGCACGCGTAGGCAAGCCGGTGGAGTACGTCACGCGACGGCTGAAGCTGCGCACCCTAATTGACTACTCGCGGCGGGCGCTGGGCGAAAAGCTGATCACCATCGATCACGCGCTGCTGCTGGCCAAGCTGGCCGACAAGGAGCAGGAGATCGCGCTGCGTTACGCGCTCGATCGCCAGGCCACGCAGAAGCAGAAGACGGAGGCGCTGCTCGCCGCGGCAGTAAAGGGTGCGCGCGACGGCAATCGCAATCAACACTTCGGGCATTACTGGGAAGCGGCCAGCGTCTTCAAGCTCAAGGACTTCATCGAGCAGAACATCAAGCTGGAATTGAAACGCGCGCCCTGGGACCTGGCGGATGCGAAGCTGCTGCCCTCGGCGGGACCGTGCGCGGGGTGTGCGAAGAACACGGCGGACAATCCCGCGCTCTTCGGCGACCTGGCGGTGAAGGACGCGCGCTGCACGGATGCGGTCTGCTTCAACGCCAAGCGCGATGCCTTCGTCCAGCTGCAACTCGCGGCAGTTCAGTCGGCCGGCAATGGCGCGGTGCGGATCTCGTGGAAGTACACCGAAGCCAAGCCGCGTTCGATCGACGATGAAAAGAAATATCTCGCCCAGGTATTCAAGGCCGGCCAGTGGATTGAGGCGAAGAAGGGATCGTGCGGCTTGCTGCACACCGGCGTCACTGTGGACTTCGAGGAGTCGGAGTGGGTGGGGGCGGATGCGAAGAAGAAGCCGGGAAGGAAGCTGCTGGTTTGCGTCGCGGTGACTTGCAAGGTGCACCCAAAGGGCTGGCAAAAGGCGGCGACAGCGAACCGCAACGGCGGCGGCGGATACGACGCGAAGGCGGAAGAGGAGAAGCGGAAGCGCGGCGAGTTTTTAGCCGAACAGGAGCGCCCGATCCGTGCCAAGGTGTGGTCCGCGGTCCTCGGCGGCCTCAACGCGGCGAGTGCGATTCGGCTTGCTGCGGACAATCAGCAGGATGCGCGCCAGCTGCGCAAAGATATTTTTAAGCAGTTTCCCGGTATTGACGGCGAGTTGCTGTCGGCGCTCACGGTTTTCGCGGGCAAGTTCAGGCATCAGAGTCTCCACACAAGCGGGTATTTGATGCGGGAGCCGCGCGGCGTTGCCGACGGCCGTCATCTGCTCTGGGCTCTGGCGCAGGCTGTCGGCCTCGACGCAAACGCGATCGCGGCGAAGCATTTCCATGACGAGGGATCGATTGCGCCGGGGGCTGAACTCCTCTATCCCAAGGGCGTTCCGTGGCCAAAGAATTTTAAGCGGCCCTCCCCTGCCGAGCCGAAGGCGCTGGCGAAGAAGTCCGAGCCGGCGCCTAAGGCGAAATCGACCGCAGCGAAAAAGAAGAAGGCGGTGCGCAAGTGACGCGGCTGGCGCGGCGCAAGTCGAAGCTCGCCTTCGTGACCGAGGACACGCTGCAGGAGCGGTTGCGGCAAACGCTCGACGCGACTCGCCAAGGCGGCCGCGCATGAGCATGCAGACGGCGATCCAGGTCCGGCGATGCCGCTATTGCGGCTGCACCGATGACAACGCCTGCCGGCTGGGTAGTGGCGAGACCTGCGCATGGACCACCTCGCTCTGCGATGTGTGCAGCCGGGTCAGCTGCCAGATCGCCTATGCGCGCGATGCGCGGAGAGACCGCCGCGAGCTCGAGCTGAACCGGATAAAAGCCTCGAAGGCACCGACGCCGGGGCAGATTCGAGCCTGGCGGCGGCGCAGCCGGAAGCACAAGAGGAGGAAGACGGCATGAGTTTTTACTACCTCAAACCGCGGGGAATTACATACGTGACTCCCTCGGAGGCTGAATGATTACCGTGAGTTTTTGCTGCAACGATCCTGACAATGGGAACTTCGATGGGCACGTAGCCGGTATCGAGGTTCACGGCATGGACGGCTGTGACGTGACCCTAGAGCCGCGCAGCTATCCCGCTCCGAGGTTCGATTGGCTTGATTCCCCACCTAAGCCGCATGATTCCCGCGAAACGGCAGGTTTCAAGGTTGCGCGATTCAGGTTCCGGTGTGCGCCATACAGAACGTGGTATGGGAATTGGTGCTGGGACGCGGTAAAGATGTCTGGAATCGAGGTTCTGCGACTCTGCCGGGTTTTGTGCAATGCAGGATGGTCATGCGCCGAAGCGAGGGTTGAGTTCGCAGAGGCGTGGGACGCTGGGCACGAAAAGATAACAAAGGGTCTTCTCAGTAGAGCTCTCAGGCCTGATGAAGCAAGGGACTCATGTATATAAATCCCAAACCGCGCGCGTGCGGCGGGGCTGTGGACGTTTCATCGCGGCAAGGCCCATTGGGCGAGCCGCCAGATCCGCATCTGCGGACTCACTTTCTGGTGGACGAGGCTCTAGCGATGGAAACCCCCGAAGCGGTGCATATTTGCCAGGACTGCGGCTGGGAGCTGGCGGAAGCGGGCTCGGAGCTGTGCTCGGGCTGTACCGCTGCCGAGCGGCTGCAGCGCGAGTTTGAGGGCTGGCGCGCGAGCCGCGAACTTGCCGCGGCCGCTGCCGAAGCCTATGCGCATGCGGCGCGGGCGAATGGAGTGTTTGCCGGGCAGCCGCGGGAGACGGGCGCGATGCCGAAGCCTCCGGATGCGTGTCCGACGATCAACGGCTTTGGCCTGGTGCTGCTGTTGACCGTGGCCTTCTGGGCGGTGCTGGCAGTGGTGTTGCTGGCGTCGAGCCGCAACGAGGATGCCCGGAGGCCTATTTCTGGTTGGCAAAGCCGGAGCAGGGTAGAGCCTGAGCACTACACCAAGAACACGGTGAGCGCGAGCTACTGGTGCGCGAAGTGTGGCAAGCCCACACTTCACCGTGTGGACAGCGGGCGCGCAGGCATGAGCCGGTGGATTCCATGAGAGAGGTGGATCTGTTGGCGCACGAGCTGGCGCTGGAAAGTGCGGTCGGTGGTATCAATTGTGCGGCGATGCAGGTGAGCGAGGGAGACGGCGTGGAATGGCTGGAAGTCGATCCGGTTGATCTCGACCCGTACGACAATGACGTTCGCTATCTGGAGCTGCGGGGCGCGATTGTGCGGCATCCTTCGCGGAAGAATTGGCTGCGCCTGGTGCAGCCGGGAGCGGTGGAATGAACGCGAAGCCGGAAAAGTTCACGATTATTCACTTGACTAAATCGGCGAGTGCTGGAAGGCTGGCGCGGTGAGTACGAGGCGTTTATCGAGGCGTTTATGGCCGCTGGCGATCCATGCGGGGCTGCGTCCCTGGAATGACGATGGCCCATGGGCGGTGAAGGCGCGGCGGCTGCTGCAGCAGGGGAATCTGGAGATGAGCTTTGGCGCGGGTGTGTGTGGCGGAGCTGGCGGGCTGCGCGCGGCGCGAGGGCTGTCGCTGCGCTCCTGCACCGGCCCTTCGGGGCTGAGCTCGGCCACGCTGTCGCGCATTGAGCGCGGCTAGATGCCGGATCCCTGGTAGAGAGAGGAAGCAAGGATGAGCGTAATACTGAAAAGCGAGGCGGTTTTAAGTAACAAGGAACTGTTTTCGATCCCGGTAAATGGAGCCGGGTGGAGAGTCTTGCCGGACGGCAACCGGGCACGCATCGGCGACGGGGCAGTCATCGGCAACTGGGCAGTCATCGGCAACCGGGCACGCATCGGCAGCTGGGCAGTCATCGGCAACTGGGCACGCATCGGCAACGGGGCAGTCATCGGCAACGGGGCAGTCATCGGCGACTGGGCACGCATCGAAGTGTCGCCGCTTGCCGTACAGGGAACCCGGCATTTAGTGACTCAGCATTCCAAGGGCAAGATAGCCGTTGGATGTGAAGTTCACAGCAACGAGGAATGGCTTAAGGACTATCGGGAAATCGGAAAGAAAGCAGGCTACACCGGGAAGCAGATAGAGGAGTACGGGCGCATCCTGCGATTCGTGATCGAGAACGGCGTGGAAATCGGGGTGGTAGAGAGGAAGCAAGGATTCGATCCCGGTACGGGATCCGATAACGCTCCCAAAACCGGTTCCATTCAAGGGCGCACGAGGATTACGGATGGCTGAGCGCGGAGCCGACGGCGAACAACGTCGATCCTCCGCCGCCTGAGCCTGCGGTTTAAACCAAAGAACAATTTTGTCGCAGAGTGATGCGCGCCGCTTACGCGGCGGCGGTGAAGGTGTGTGTGCGTGGCAACGGAGGGTGGCAGGGCATGGGCAAGTGGGCGCGATCGCAGGCGGAACGGGCGTACATGCGGGAGATGGGAGCGCGAATCCGCGCGGCGCGGGAGGAGCGGGGATGGTCGCGGTGGGAGCTGGGCGCGGCTGTCGATCTGTCCTACCGGGCGGTGAGCTACTACGAACAGGGCACCAACGCGCCCACTCCCTTTGTGCTTGACCGCATAGCGCATGCGCTCGATGTGAAGCTGGCTTGGCTGATGAAGTGCGCGGGGACGCGAAAGGGCGAGCAATGAGCATTGGGATCATGACGGCGGTGTGGACCGGGGCCATGCAGTACGAGAAGGGCGAGCTGCTGGTGCTGCTGGCCCTGGCTGACTGGGCGGACGACGCGGGTCGCTGCTACCCTTCGGTGGCCAGGATCGCGGAGAAGAGCCGGCTGACTGAGCGGCAGACCTACAACGTGCTGCGCCAGCTCCGTGAGGACGGGACGATCACGCTGGCCTCGGGCGGCGGCCGTGGAAGGATGACCGTCTACAGGATAAACACTCAAAAGTTTGCAGGGAAAAAAGTCTCATCGGCGCGGCGTGAGAAGCCGCTAAACCCTGAAATAGTTTCAGTGAAAGCGCAGCCGGAAGCGCAGCTGGGAAACCCTGAAATGGGCGACACGGAAACCCTGAAATCGGCGACAGGAAACCCTGAAATTTTCGACACTCCCCCAGACCCCCTAATAGGAAGAATCGTCAGGGAACCGTCAGTAGGAACCGTCAATAAAAACCACTCACCCTACCCGCTCTCCCGAGAGCGGGTGGATAAGTTTTCCCCGGAAGTTCACGTGGACGTCATGAGCTTTGGCCGGTTTCGCCTGGAGCTGCGAAGGCAGTTCGACGACCAGCCGCTGCGACACCCGAACTTCAGCGAGCTGGTGCGCGGCGAGTCGGACTACGACGCATGCTTTCGCGACTGGTGGCTGCTGCAATGGGATCGGGGAACGACGCTGCTGACCGAGGGCGAGAACGCGGCCATGACCAGGCGCGGGCTGGAGAAATACCGCAAGCGGATTGAGGCGCTGATGCGCCGGCACTTCGGCGCGGTGCTGGAGATCGAGGTCCTGCAGCAGCAGCCGCCGGTGTTGAGGAGCGGGTAACTGAGTGTGTACGCCATTGACGAGTTTGGTCAATGCCGAGAAAATCCGGCTGGACGGCAAAACAAGCACTGATAGTGTTTGCTTTGCAACCCAAAAACCAATTTCCCGCGAGAGCGGCTCGGAGAACCCGGGACATGGTTCAGTAAGGCCCAAAGATACGCGGTCGTGTCTCTGGGACTTTTGCTTTGGGAAGGGACACGCGGATGGCGATTCGTACGTTGGGTGTGGCACTGGCTTACCGGCAGTTGTGGATGTACCACACGGACACAACCCTGGGATGGCGCAGGCTGAGCCGGGTGAGCGTAAGAGTGGGCGAGCGCAAGGTAGCCGCCGGGGTGTGGCGTCAGGTGATTGACGAGTTGGGCAACCACATCGGATATCAGCCGGTGGCGGCTGCGGCGCAGCGCGTGGACATGGACCTGCCTTCGCAGGTGCAGCCGGTGTCGATCGACGCGGCGCAGATGGAGATCAACGCCGGCGTGGTGTTTGCGCTGGGCGCATCGCGCACGGCCGGCAAGACGGAAGAGCAGCGGCTGGAGCGCACGGCGGTGGGGCGCGAACCTGAAGACGCGATCGAGCGCACGCAGCGCAAGGTGCAGGTGTTCGGCAGGATCACCGCAGCGAAGGGCGACATCCTGCGGGTGTGGCCGCTTGACGTTGAAACCCCGCCGCGCCCGCCTGCAGAGCGGCAGAGCTGAAGTTCAGCTCCGCGCCCGACCCGCCGCCGCCCCCGTAAATGCCCATTGACCTTAGCTTTCCTTATCTTTCAGTCGCGTTTACGCGGGACAGTGCAGCCCGGTAGTCGAGCCGAAAGCGTGCGAGTGGTGCGGCGCGAACTTCTTCCGGCCGGTCCCGGCGAGTGCCAGGCTGGGAGAGAAATTGTGCGCGCGCTGCCGGCGCATAGCGCTGCTGAAAGCGATTGTGGAGGACACGCAGCCAACGTTCGGGACCCGGCGCAACAAGGGTTGCGCGCGGGTGCCGGGCGAGACGTCGAGAGCGGGTGCGGCTCGGCAAGCGAAACACAACTGATTCGCGATCTTCCGGGGGAGCCTATGTCTGCACGCAAGCGATTCAACCACGCGCTGGTTTGCAGGCTGCTGGCGTTCGGCTTTTCCCTGGCCATGGTCTCCCGCCCCCCAGTCGCGGCGCAGGAGCGTCAGGAGCGTGGGCAGATTTCGAGTGAGGACGCGGTGCAGGACGTGAACATTGCCGCCATCGACCGGCACCTGCAGGCCACCGACGCGCGGGCGGAGGCGGAGTACTCGCGGGTGCAGTTGCTGGACTCGCAAATTGCGGAGATGCAGGGTGAGCAGCGGGTAGCGTTTGCGGTGTTAGGAGTGCTGATGGGCGGATCGATCGTGGTGCAGGTCGGGATCCGGCGGAAGGCGGCATGAATTTCTCGCGCGCGGAAGTGATCGCGGCCTGCCGGAAGTGGGCTACGAAGCTGTGGCTGCCTCCCGAGATTAACGGGCCGCAGCTGCTGTGGGCGCTGGCCGGGAACGAATCGAGTTTTGGCGCGAACTGCGCGCCGCGGCATGAGCCGGCGTATGACGTGGGCGGGGTGTACGCGAAGAATCCTGAGCAGGCGCGGCTGCTGGAGCTGTTTGGGTCGGCAGGAGCATGCAGTTATGGTCCGTGGCAGGAGATGCTCGTGAACTGCTCGCCGGGCACGCGGCCGGAAGACCTGGCGGAGAATGTGAACCGCTGCGCGCTGGAGGCGGCGGGCTTCATCAACGACCGGATATTGCGCGGGCAGAAGGCCAGGACGATTGAGGAAATTGCCGAAGCCTACAACTCCGGCAAGTGGAAGTGGGAAGAGGTTCCGCGGGGCGTGGCCACGTATGTAGCCGATTGCGTGCGCTACTACAACACGGAGCCCGATGCCGGCGACGGTGTGAGGGGTGCAGATGTGAGCACACGCGCGTGAGCACGCGCGAGGTTGTTGCGCTAAGTTGAATCACTGCCTCCAATCAGCAGCTGTTCCGGGCTGGGGATAGCTGCTGATCTTTTTTGTACAGGCTCTCGGTAGCGAGAGGATCCAAGGCGAAATGGTTGGCCCCTCAAACGAGGGGCCGTTTTTTGAGGGTGTTGCAGGAAAAAAGGAGAAGTAACGATGAACAAGTCTGTGAGTTTTCTGGAGAAGTTTGGCAAGGATGCGCTGAAGGTGATCACCTTTGGCGCGGCCGGAGCTGAGGCCGCAGCCCCGTTTGTTGCATCCGTAAATCCGGCGCTCGGCGCGCTGCTGGGCGGATCGGCGCAGATCATCCTGGCGGCAGAAACCGCTGGGCAGGCTGCGGTGGCCGCTGCCCCCAGCGCTGACACCGGCGCGCAAAAGGCGGCGATCGCGGTCCAGGGCATTGCGCCGCTGGCCCTGCAATTCACGAAACAGCTGGGGCTGAGCGAGCCCACTCAGGCGCAGGTGCAGACCTTCAACAATTACATGGTGGCCGCGCTGAAGGTCTTCGGAGTTGTGCAGACCGAAGTTGCCGCAGCGACCAAGGCTCCGGAGCCGGGGTCTACAGCCCCAGTGGGTTCTGGACCGACAGCCACGGCGACGGCGCAGAGCTAAATGGGCTGCGTTCGCGTTCGCTTCGTTGCTGGACCAGGCTTTACCGGTTGGTCGATTCGTGAGCTGACCGGCAGCCTGTTCCAGCACGTGGAATTTGGCACCAGGGCGCGCACCTGGATTGGTGCGCACGTAGGCGGGGGCATTCAGGAGCGGCCCTTCGATTACGCCAGCTACACGCTGGAGTACTACTACGAAATCCCATGCACGGACGCTGAAGAGCTGGCGCACGAGGCGTGGATGCGGTCGCGGATCGGAACGAAGTACAACGTGATCGACATTGTAGGGCTGATGTTCCAGCGGCGCACTTTGACGCGATCGCACGAGTACATCTGCTCGCAGTTCTATGCGGACGGGATGCTGCGCGTGTTTGGAGCGCAGCGGTTCCTGAACGTGCAGGCCGACTGGACTTACCGGATCACGCCGGAGACGGGGCACCTTAGCCCGATCCTGGTGGGACGGCGGGTGCAGCGGGCGGCTTAGTGATCGACGAAGAATCCGCGGGCGAAGTGGCTGCGATGCAGTTCGCCGGCGGAATGTCGATTGCGCGCCTGGCGGAAGAGTGGGAGCGCGATGCGGCCTGGGTTGAGGAAGCCATCCGCAGGGCGCTGCTGGCGGCGATTCCGCAGCGGGATGGCGGACTGAAGACACCGCGCGAGTTGGCCCGGACGGAGCGGAGCGAGGAGCTGCAGACTGTTAGCGGGGCGCAGGGGAAGCTGAATCTATGGGCGTGACTCCAAAGCAGGCGATGTTTGTTGCCGAGTACCTGATTGACGGCAATGCCACGCGAGCTGCGATTGCAGCCGGCTTTGCGGCAGGAAGCGCGCATGTGACCGGAGCGCGGCTGCTGAAGCATGCGACGGTGGCGGCGGCGATCGCGGAGCGGCAGGAGCGGCGCAAAGAGAAGCTGAAGATTTCTGCGGAGCGCGTGCTTGAGGAGCTGGCGAAGCTGGCGTTCTACGACCCGAAGGACCTGTTCGACGAGCGCGGGTTTCTGAAGAGCGTGACGGAGCTGGACGACATCACGCGGGCGGCAATCGCGGGGCTGGACACGGAGACGCGCGAGATCGCGGGCGAAGGCCCGCTGCAGCGCACGTTGTTGCGGAAGATCAAACTGGCCGACAAGGGTCTGAATCTGGAACGGCTGGGGCGCTACCTGAAGCTGTTTACGGACAACGTGGACCTTCACCACAAGGTCACGCTGGAACAACTGGTGTGCGGAGGGTCGAAGGTTGAACCAGGCGAAGACGCCCGGCCCTGAAGCGACCCAGCGCATTGCCGAGTGGCGGCGTGACCCGCTGAAGTTTGTGCGCGAGGTATTCAGCGCGCAGCCGGATGCGTGGCAGGCGGACGGGCTGGCGCTGCTGGGCAAGCCGGGACGAAAGCGCATTGCGCTGAAGGCCTGTGCCGGCCCGGGCAAGACGACAGAGCTGGCCTGGGCGGGATGGCACCGCCTGGTATGCTTTGCGGCAAAGAACGAGCATCCGAAGGGCATCGCAGTCTCCGTCACCGGAGACAATCTGCACCGCAACTTGTGGGCGGAGATGGCGCGGTGGCGGAACGAAAGCTTGTTCCTGCAGAAGGCGTTCGAATGGACGGGCACGCGGATCTTCGCGCGCGATCATGCGCAGACCTGGTTCCTGAGCGCGGCCAGCTGGCCGAAGACGGCGGACATGGAGACTGTGGGGAGGACCCTGTCCGGGCTGCACTCGCGGTTCCCTTTTTACCTGATTGACGAAAGCGGGGATATTTCGCCGAACATGCTGCGCTCAGCTGAGCAGGGATTGTCGACCTGCGAGGACGGGCTGATCATCACCGCCGGCAACACGACGAGCCAGTCGGGGCTGCTCTACGAAGCGTCCGTGCGGATGCGCGGGAACTGGGATGACGGCAAGTACGAGGTGATCTCGATCACCTCCGATCCGGACGATCCTAAGCGCACGCCGCGGGTGGATGTGGAGTGGGCGCGAAAGCAGATTGAGACCTACGGGCGCGAGAACCCCTGGGTGATGGCGTATGTGCTGGGGCAGTTCCCGCCCGGCTCGCTCAACGCGCTGCTGAGCTTGGAGGATGTGGAAGCGGCGATGAAGCGCTCGCCGGCGGCGGGCAGCTACGAATGGGCGGAGAAGCGGCTGGGCGTGGATGTAGCGCGTTACGGCGACGACCGCACGGTGATCTTTCCGCGACAGGGTTTGGCTGCGATGCAGCCGGCGGTGATGCGCCACGCTCGCGGAAGCGCGGTGAGCGTGGACATTGCCAACCGCGTGATGGGCATGATGAACGAGCTGGAGGCGGAGCAGGCGTTCTTCGACGATACGGTGGGATGGGCCCACGGAGCGGTGGATGTGTTGCGAGCGGCGGGATGGTCGCCCTATGCGGTGCAGTTCGACAAGCCGAGTTCGAATCCGCGCTACGCGAATATGCGCGCGCAGATGTGGATGGAGATGGCGGAGTGGGTGAAGGGCGGAGGATGTCTGCCGAGGATTCCGGAGATGGTGGCGGAGCTGACCTCGTCAACCTACTTCTTCCACAGCGGGAAATTCCAGATCGAGGCCAAGGACCAGGTGAAGAAGCGGCTGGGAAGGTCGCCGGACCTGGCGGATGCGCTGGCGCTGACCTGGGCGCTGCCGGACATGCCCGCACGTTCGCGGGAGCTGCAAGGAATGCGCAAGCGGGAGAGCCCGCAGGAGTATGACCCCTATGCCCACGTATGAAGTGCGCGCCTGCAGCGCGGCGGAGATCTTCGACGATCCGCGGAGCGCGGGGCTGATTGCCGAGTATGCGGAGGAGTGTGGAAACGCTCTGATCGGAAAGCCGGCGCCGCGGCGCGATATGTACGAGAACCTCGAAGGGTCGGGGCTGGGACACTGCTTTGCGGCGTATGAAGACGGGGCGCTGTGTGGCTTCGCGCTGATCATTGTGTCGGTGGTGCCGCATTACGGGCTGAGCTGCGCTACTCCGGAGAGTTTGTTTGTATCGCGGGAAGCGAACTGCGGAGCGGAGCTGATGAAAGCGGTCGAGGGCTACGCACGCAGGAACGGCTGCGCGAATATTTTCTATTCCGCCCCGGTCTTCAGCCGGTTCGATCGGATGCTGTCGCTGCGCCAGAGGGAATATCGCCTCACGAACCGGGTGTATACGAAGAGGCTGGCGTGAGCGAGCTGGCTACACCGATGGCGATGCTGCCGGCGACGTCTCCGGAGCTGCTGGCGCAGATCGCGAAGATCGAAGACGTGTTGCTTGGCCATGAGACGGTCGAGCTGCCGACGCAGCATGTGATCCACGCGGGCATGTATGCGCGAACGATTGTGATGCCGGCGGGCATGGTGCTGACGGGTGCGCTGATGAAGCGGGCGACGCTGGTGCTGGTGGTGGGATCGGCGGCGGTGCTGGCGGGCGAGCAATGGTTCGAGCTGGACGGATACAACGTGCTGCCGGCGAGCTCGGGGCGGAAGCAGGTGTTCGTATCGCGCTCGAGAGTGGTGATCACGATGGTCTTCCCGACGCAGGCGAAGACGGTGGAAGAGGCTGAGACGGAATTCACGGACGACGCGGCGCGGCTGCTGAGCCGGCGCCAGGATGCCAACCAGATCCACATAACGGGAGAGTGAGAGATGTCCGGAGCGATGACGATTGCGGCGATTGTGG
>DASUHR010000011.1:0-203266 GCA_036273415.1 Silvibacterium sp.
TTCGGGTTCGCGGTAATGTCAGAACGCCTTCAGCGGCCGCCCGGACCGCCCCTTGGAATCCCAAGGCCAGATAGCTCAGTGGTAGAGCGCGGCCCTGAAAAGGCCGGCGTCGGCGGTTCGATCCCGTCTCTGGCCACCACACTCCAAATCGTCTAGCGGAATCGAACCGATTCTGAGCGACCTTACCCCACCCACATTATTTCGCCAATACCCTTCCGACTGATGCGCGCGGACTTGTTGCGCGGCGATCAGACCGCGTTTAAGAAGGTGGGCAGTGATGAGATGAAACTCGACCTCGGAAAACCATAGAGTTAGACAACTGTTTTTGTGAAGGCCGGCATCGGACTTAAAGTTGCAGCTCTTATTTATCGCCTGAAATTGACCATCAGATACCTTTCGACCTAGCTACCCGCCGATCACGGTGCCCTGATGACTACTGCTACTCTCGAGGAACGGCTTACAGAGCTCTGGGAAACTCCAAAGACTGTTTACGGCTGGCTCTCTACGGTCGATCACAAACAGCTGGGGATTCGCTACCTAGTAACTGCCTTTGTATTTTTGATCATTGGCGGCGTGGAAGCCCTGATTATGCGAGTGCAGTTATCGCACTCGAATTTGAACGTGCTGGGGCCAGAAGCGTACAACCAGATTTTTACGATGCACGGCATGACCATGATCTTCTGGTATGCCTCCCCGATACTTTCCGGTTTTGCGATTTACCTGATACCTCTTCAGATCGGCGCGCGCGATCTGGCGTTCCCGCGGCTGAATGCCTTTACATACTGGACATTTCTGCTTTCGGGGATACTACTCTACATCAGCCCATGCCTTGGGCAGGCACCGCATGCAGGTTGGTTCGCCTACGCTCCCTATACTCTGACACGCTATTCGCCGGGCCTGGGCATGGATTTCTATGCGACTTCACTGATCCTTCTGACGATCTCGACCACCGGTAACGCGATCAATATGATCGTCACCATATTGCGCATGCGGGCTCCGGGGATGGCGATCAGCCGCATGCCGCTGTTCGCGTACAGCACGATGACGATTTCGTTCGTGATTTTGTTCGCTCTTCCTGCGTTGTCGGCGGCCTGCATTTTTCTCGAGCTCGATCGCAGGTGGGGAACACACTTTTTCACGATTGCAGACGGCGGGAAGATATTCCTGTGGCAGCAGCTCTTCTGGTTTTTCGGGCACCCGTGGGTGTATGTAATTTTTCTGCCTGCGACGGGCATGCTTTCGCTGATTATCCCGGTGTTTTCGCGGCGCCCTATCGTGGGCTATCCGTGGGTTGCTATTTCAACGATATTGACGGGGGTGGTGGGTTTCGGAGTATGGCTGCACCACATGTTCACACTGGGCATGTCAGATATTGCGATGAGTTTTTTCAGCGCAGGCAGCATGACGATTTCGATCTTCACGACAATTCAAGTGTTCGCGTGGGTGGCGACGATCTGGAAGGGTCGACCTGTACTCACGACAGCAATGTACTACGCCGTGGCATCGGTGATGCTGCTGGTGATCGGCGGATTGAGCGGCGTGTACACGGGAATCATCCCTGTTGATTGGCAGGCCCACAACACGTATTACGTGGTGGCCCACATTCACTATGTGTTGATCGGCGCAAATGTCTTCCCGGTGTTCGCAGGGTTCTATTACTGGTTGCCCAAAATGACGGGGAAGATGATGAGCGAGAAGCTCGGCAAGTGGAGCTTCTGGATCATGTTCATCGGTTTCAATGCGGGATTCTTCCCGATGCACAACCTTGGCCTGATGGGGATGCCTCGCCGCATTGCCACCTACCAGCCGGGGCTGGGCTTTGATGGTCTGAACATGCTGGTGACGATCGGCGCATTTGTATTCGGGATTGGGATTCTTGTCAGCATCATCAATCTGTTCGTCAGCCTTCGCACGGGCGCGCCGGCGGGGCGCAATCCCTGGAACTCGGACGGGCTGGAGTGGTCAACGGACTCGCCCCCGAAGCCCTATGGATCGGCCCACATTCCTGTGGTTGCTTCACGGCACCCCCTGTGGGACGACTTTGACGAGGAAGAGGACCCGGATGATGACCGGGTGTTGGACTGGGGCCGACTGACACCAATGACAACGTGGCTGGACGCGGTGCCCACCGGAATTGCCACTATTCCGGAGGACTCGATTGTGCCGCTGTGGCTAAGCCTGACACTGTTCGGGTTCTTCGTCGCGATTACCTACCAGATGGTCTGGACGGCTCTGGGATTTCTTGTTGCAACCTTTCTGCTGGGCTGCTACTGGATGTGGCCGCGGACGGAGAAGGAGGTGGTGTGAGCTCAACCGTTCAGATTCCTCCTCCGCGGGTGAGCCTGGCGACGCTGCCATTGTCGCAGAAGCGCGGCGGCCAAGCGATGTGGGCGGTGATTGCGACGGAGTTCATGCTTTTTGTCGCGATGTTCGGCAGCTACTACTATCTCGGGACCAACAAGGACCGATGGGCGCTGAATACTCCGCCGTCGTTCAAGTATCCATTCTTTCTGCTGGCGATTCTTCTGGCGAGCAGCGCGGTAATTCATTGGGGGGAGAAGCGAGTAAAGGCAGAGGAGTATGGCGCGGGCAGGCTTGCGGTGTGGATCACAGTGGTTATGGGAATGGGCTTTCTCGCGCTGCAGGGATTCGAATACGCCGATCACTGGAAGACGCTGACTCCTTACAGCAACTCATACGGATCGATTTTCTACGCGCTCACGACATTACACGCCGCGCACGTGATTGCGGGGCTTTTGCTGCTGATGTATCTAGGCGTGGTTCCGCGGTACGGGCCGACGACGCGCACTCCGCATAAGATTTACCACCCGGTGGCGATGTACTGGCATTTCGTCGACGTGGTGTGGATATTGATCGTGCTCTTGCTTTACGTGGTTCCGCATTTCCAGGTACATCGATTTGTCAACTGACACGAATATTTCGGAAAGGAACGTGCGCCCGCGCAGTTTATGGTTCGGGTTTGCGGCGTCGGCGTTTGCATGGGTGCTGCTGGGATGCCTGGACCTTGTAATCACGTTATTGGCTTGCACGCACCAGGGCCGAAACGGTATCCCGGGGAACCATCCGAATGCGAGCCCAATTTTCATCGTGATTTCGTTGATTCTGCTTGTGGTGGCGATTGCGTCGGGCATCATTTCCTACCGGAATTGGCGGCGGTTGTCGGTCAGACCTGGAATTCTCGACTCGCCCGCGGTGGAGCGGCGGGAGTTTATGGCTGTGATTGGCGTGATTGTGAGCATCACGCTTGGGATGGGAATCATCTGGCTGACGCTTCCTCCGTTTTTCCTCGACATATGCTGGAGGGCGAAATGAAGCTACGCGGCGCGGTTCCTGTGACGCTTGCCCTCTGCGCGTGCGGAGCGGTTGCCGGCTGCAATGCGGGCAATGCGCTGCGCCCTTACCAGGTGGCGACCGGAGGCAATGCGGAACACGGGAAGGAACTGATCAACTCCTACGGCTGCGGAGCCTGCCATATTGTTCCGGGTGTACAGGGGGCGCGGGGTCTAGTGGGACCTCCCTTGCTGTACTTCAGCCAGCGCACGATGATTGCCGGCGAACTGCCGAATACGCCCGATAATCTTGTCCGCTGGATACAAAATCCGAAGGCGGTGGAACCGAAGACCGCGATGCCGAACCTGGGCTTGTCGGCGGAGCAGGCGAATGACATAGCCGCGTATCTTTACACGCTTCGCGGGCCGGAAGGAAGAACATGGACAGAGTAGTGCGAGCTTTCAAGGTGATTGTGGCCGCCGTTGCGCTGGGATTTGCCGGGGCGGCAGCGGCGCAGAGCGGCGGGACAGCGGCGAACGGCATGACCACGAATATCCCCGGAGAGGCTCCGGGTGTTCATCTGGTTTCACCGGTAGCGAACGGCCAATGGACGATGCCGGCGGGAGATTACGCGAACACTCGCTATAGCCCGCTGGCACAGATCAACACGGGCAACGTGCAAAATTTGAAACTGGTGGGTTCGATGTCGATTGGCATTCCCCACGGATTCGAAGGGCAGCCGCTGGTCGTGGGCAGCACTCTGTATATGGTCACGCCCTATCCGAATGAGCTGATTGCGCTCGATCTGACGAAGCCGGGATTCCCTGCGAAATGGACATTCAAGCCTTACCCCGACATACGGTCGGTTGGGATCGCCTGCTGTGATGTGGTGAATCGCGGCGCAGCTTACGCCGACGGCAAGGTCATCTACAACACGCTTGACGCGCATACGGTGGCGGTGGACGCGAACACAGGGCAAAAGGTTTGGGAGACGGCTGTAGGAGACATCAAGCTAGGCGAGACGATTACGATGGCGCCGGTGGTGGTGAAGAACGTGGTGTTGACCGGGATCAGCGGCGGAGAACTTGGGGTGCGGGGCAGGTTGACGGGTATCGACCTAAAGTCCGGCAAGATACTTTGGCGTGCGTGGAGCACGGGGTCGGACGAGGATGTGCGAATCGGCTCCGATTTTCATGCATTTTACAAAAAAGACCAGGGGAAGGACCTTGGGTTGAAGTCATGGACGCCGGGCCAGTGGAAGCTTGGCGGCGGGACTATCTGGGGATGGATTTCTTACGATCCGGAACTGAACCTGATTTATTACGGAACCGGGAATCCGGGCGTGTGGAATCCCGATATGCGTCCCGGGACCAACCACTGGTCGGTGACGGTGTGGGCGCGCAACCCGGAGACGGGAATGGCGAAGTGGGCCTATCAGATGGTTCCGCATGACTCGTGGGATTACGACGAGATCATGGAGAACATCCCTGTGGATATGCCCTGGGAGGGCAAGGAGCGCAAGCTGCTGCTGCATCCGGGGCGCACCGGCTTTATGTTTGTGCTGGACCGCGAGACGGGAGAGCTGCTTTCGGCTGACAAATACGTGCCGGTGACGTGGGCGAACGATTACAACCTGCAAACGGGGCTGCCGGACATTAACGACGACAAGCGAGCGCATTTCGGCAAATACACGAGGGATATCTGTCCCTCGTCGACGGGCGGGAAGGATTTCATTCCATCCTCATTTTCTCCGCGGACCGGATACCTTTACATACCGGCGCACAACACCTGCATGGATTATGAGGGCACGGCGGTGAATTACATTGCCGGGACGCCTTACCTTGGAGCAAGCGTGCGGATGTATCGCGGACCTGGGGACTACCAGGGGCAGTTGATTGCGTGGGACGTTCTGAAGCGGCACCAAGTGTGGGGGATCAAGGACGACGTGCTGCCGGTTTATGCGGGCGTCCTCTCGACTGGAGGAGACCTGGTTTTTTACGGAACGATGGAGGGATGGTTCCGGGCCGTGGATGCGCGCAGCGGGAAGATTTTATGGCAGACGAAGACGGGGTCGGGAATCATAGGCGATCCGATTACTTTCACCGGACCTGATGGAAAGCAATACATCGCGATTTATTCCGGAATAGGCGGGTGGATGGGCGCAACGGCACTCCCCAGCATTTCAAACGACGATCCTTATGCGGCTCTCGGCGTTGTAGGCGCTATGAGCCCAATCAAGTCCCTAACTACGCCAGGAGCTGCGCTGTATGTTTACAGCTTCTAAGCTATCGGCTTTGTTCGCGCTGTGCGCGGCGAGCTGGGCGTATGCGTCGACTCCGGCGTTGCGGGTGTGCGCGGATCCGAACAATTTGCCTTACTCGAATAGTCAGCAGAAGGGCTTTGAAAACGAGATTGCAAATTTGTTTGCAAAAGATCTCGGCATGCAAGTTACATATTTCTGGTTCCCGCAGCGGGAGGCATTTTTCCGCAAGACGCTGAACAGCGGAGCTTGCGACGTAGTGATGGGCGTGCCCTCGGGGCTGAATGAAGCGAGCACGACGAGACCCTATTATCGGTCGACTTATGTGTTCATTACACGTAAGGACCGCGATCTGCATATAACGTCGGTTGACGATCCGAGGCTGCGGACATTGAAGATCGGCGTACACGTGCTCGGTGATGAAAAAGACAGCCTGCCTCCGGTACACGCGTTGACGAGGCGCGGGATAGTGCAGAATCTGGTGGGTTATAGCATCTTCGGCCACCTCGATGAGAAGAACCCGCCTGCCGATTTGATCAAGGCAGTCGAGGACCGGCAGGTGGACGTTGCGGTTGCATGGGGGCCATTGGCGGGCTACTTTGCCCGGCGCTCTTCGGTCCCGTTGGAGATTTTGCCCATCGAGAAGGACCTTGCTGACCCGCAGCTTCCTTTCAGTTTTGATATCGCGGTTGGAGTGCGCGAAGGAGATCCCGCACTGCGAGACCGCCTGGATGCGGAGGTGGCGCGCCGCCATGCCGCGATTGAACAGATACTGCGCTCATTCGGCATTCCACAAGTAGCGCTGCCTGCGGCAGATCGATCGACGGGAGAGTGAACCATGCGTTTCTGCACAATTCTGCTGGTAAGTTCGATAGTGGCCTGCACCGCGGGATGCCACAGCGGGAACAGCACTACGTCCGTTGCGGCGGGCGGTCCGTCCATGACCTCGACTCCGGTTGGGCCGGTGCCGGGCGGGATTGAGGATATTCGATATTCCGCAGACCCTTACCTAAACGATCCAGTGGCGCTGCAAGATGGGCGCAGACTTTTCGACTGGTACAACTGCTCCGGCTGTCATGGTGGACATGCGGGCGGGGGCATGGGGCCGAGCCTGCGGGATCCCGTGTGGCTCTATGGAAACCGCGACGACCAGATATTTGACTCGATTGCGCAGGGCCGTTCCAAGGGAATGCCCGCATGGGGCTCGAAAATACCTCAACTACAGATATGGGAGCTGGTCGCGTATATCAAGTCAATGCGAACACCGCAAGAGCCTGATCCGCCGGTCGTACCTGCTGACGAGAAGGCGCCGAATCCCGAGCACGATACGGTGCCGGGTGTAGGGACACAGACTCGCGCCTCGGGGAGGCGTTAGATGCTTCGCCGCCTTACTTACGCCGGAGCCGCATTTGCAGCGATGGCCCTTACGGGGTGCACGTCAATACAGTCTCCGTTTGAATCGCATGGGCCGGCCGCGCACAGCATAGCCGGGCTTGCCTGGTCCATGACTATCCTGTTCCTCGTCATTTCCGTGATCATGTGGGCGCTGATTGCAATCGCTTTTTATAAACGGCGCGGAACGCTGGCGGAGCATGAGCCGATCGATGCTACTGGCGGCGAAATGTGGATCGCGATAGGGGGGGCAGCGATTCCGCTGCTGGTACTTACGATTCTGTTTGTCTGTGGGCTTCAACTGCTTCGCGATTTCCCGATACATGGGATGCATGGAGCGGCGGCGCAGGCAAAGATGCAGGAAAGCATGAAGCCGGACATCCAGATCGTAGGACATCAGTGGTGGTGGGAGATCCATTACCTGAACGACGACCCTTCAATGGAGTTCACGACGGCGAATGAGCTGCATATACCGGTGGGGAAAGAGGTGAACATCGAAGTTGAGACGCGCGACGTGATGCACTCGTTCTGGATTCCTGCGCTGCACGGCAAGGTCGATCTAGTTCCCGGGATGAAAAACTTTATCCGGATTCAGGCTTCGCAGGTAGGCAGCTACACGGGGCAATGCGCGGAGTATTGCGGAGCGGAACATGCCCGAATGCGGATGCTGGCGGTGGCGCAGGCGCCCGACGAATATGAGGCGTGGCTGGAGGGGCAGCGCAAACCGGGGGCGCAGCCAACCAGCGCGGAGGCATCCGCAGGACAAAAAACTTTTCTCGCCGGGCCGTGCTCGATGTGCCACACAGTACGGGGAACGGTGGCGGGCGGGACGGTTGGGCCCGACCTGACGCATATTGGCAGCCGCAGGATGATTGCTTCGGACGTATACCAGAACAACAATGCCTATCTCGAAGCGTGGATTACACATGCTCAATCGCTGAAGCCTGAGTCCCAGATGCCAAACCTGACACAGTTTTCAGGGGAGCAGTTGCAGGACCTAGTCGCCTATCTTCGCCAGTTGCAATAACCGAATCTGGAGTTTGCCATGTTGAAATGCAGCCAATTGATTGGAACTTGTCGGAATCAACTCGTCGCAATTGCCGTGCTGTTGACTGCGGCGTTGCCGTGCCTGGCGCAGGCCAAGCCTGATTGCAGCGGATTGCCGGAAGCAGCGCGCCTGCGATCGGTAGTGCAGGATGTTGTGCGTGGCGGCTCGGCCAAGAACGGAGGCTTGGGCAATCAGGAATGGGCAGCCGTGGTGAATCGCGACGGAGTAGTGTGCGCAATCGTGTTCACTGGGAATACGCGGGCCGATGAATGGCCCGGCAGCCGGGTAATTTCGGCGGAGAAGGCGAGCACGGCGAACGGATTAAGCGGTCGGGATTATGCTCTTTCCACGGCGAATATCTTTGCCGCTTCGCAGCCGGGGCAGAGCCTTTACAGCCTCGCGACGAGTGCTCCGCCGAATCCACAAGCGGTTTTCGGTAATCCCGCAACGTTTGGAACACCGAACGATCCAATGGTAGGCAAGGCAATCGGCGGAATTATTGTTTTTGGCGGCGGTCTCCCGCTCTACACACATGAAGGCAAGCTGATCGGAGGCCTAGGCCTGAGCGGGGACACGTCCTGCACCGACCATGTGATTGCGTGGAAGGTGCGTTACCAACTGCATCTCGACGCCGTGCCGATGGGGCCGAGTGCCGACCACAATGACAACATGATTCTTGACTTTAAAAACGGCGTGAGCGCGAGCGGATTCGGGCACCCTTCGTGCAAGGGAGGCACACAGTCCGATGGAATTATCGCCGATTTGTCAAAGCAGTTTCCCACCGGTCCGAAGGGGAAGTAGACTAGTTTTGTTCAGGAGTAGAGTCTGCCGTGTTGCTGAATTCGGCTGACTCTTTCTGATCGCTGAGCCCTGAACGAATGACCTACCTGCTGCACTTCTCCGGCCCCGACCATCCCGGCCTCACCACCGAACTCACTCGCATCCTCGCCGACGCGCGCGCCTGCATCCTCGACATCGGACAAGCCGTCGTCCATGAAACCCTCGCCCTCGGCCTGCTCGTCGAGCTTCCTGCAGATGGCGAATTCGCCCCGCTCAAATCCGCGCTCACCGAAAAAGCGCAATTGCTCGGCCTGCAAATCCGCGTTACACCGGTCACGAGCAAAGCCCTCGACCACTGGCTAGCTGCACAGGGAAAAGACCGTTTCCTCATCACCATTCTTGGCCGCGCCATCTCGGCGGACGCGCTCTCCCGCGTAAGCGCCATTATTGCCAGGCACGAGCTGAACATCGATCGCATCCAGCGCCTGTCGGCGCGCCGCTCACTCGCCGTTCACGCGCCCGGAAGCAATGCGTGTGTCGAATTTCGCGCCAGCGGCGCAGCCCGCAATGAAGACCTCATGCGCGCCGAGTTCGTAGCCGTCGCGCAGCAGCTCCCCATCGACATCGCCTTTCAGCGCGAAAGCCTCTTCCGCCGTAACCGGCGACTCTTCGCCTTCGACATGGACTCCACTCTCATTCAGGGCGAAGTCATCGACGAGCTTGCCAAACTCGCCGGCGTCGCCGACCAGGTCATCGCTATTACCGAATCCTCCATGCGGGGCGAGATCGAATTTCAGCAGAGCTTCCGCCGCCGCGTTGCGCTCCTGAAGGGCCTGCCCCAATCCGTTGTCCACGATCTCATCGAAAAAATCCGGCTCGCCGACGGCGCCGAACGCCTCATCGCCACCCTCAAAAACCTTGGCTACAAGACCGCCATTCTTTCGGGGGGATTCACCTTCTTCGCTCGCCATCTCCAGCGGCGGTTCGGGATCGACTACGTCCACGCCAACGAGCTCGAATTCGCCAGTGGCCTCGTCACCGGAGAAGTCACCGGCCCCATCGTCGACGGTCCGCGCAAAGCTGCGTTGCTCAAAGAAATCGCGGAACAGGAAAAAATCTCACTCGAACAGGTCATCGCCGTCGGCGACGGAGCCAACGACCTCCCCATGCTCAACCTCGCCGGAATGGGCATCGCCTTCCGCGCCAAACCGCTCGTCCGCCAGAGCGCGGAACACTCGCTCTCGCAACTCGGACTTGACGCCCTGCTCTACCTGATAGGAGTCCGCGACAGGGATCTGACGCCGACTGAGATAATGTCAGAGAGATGATTAAAGGCATCACCTTCATTCGTCCGGCCACTTCGCCCGCCGTTTACGACGCGCTGGTGAGCTTCTTTTCCGTGCTGGGGTTCGAGTCCGGCAAGGGCTGGGATGACGAGATGAGCCGCGGACGCCCCTTCCTCGCTCCAGTAGGCAATCTCGAAATCGTCGACGCAGCTCAGTCCGACACCGGACGCGCGGCCGGCACGTGGATCGAAGTTACCGCCCTCGAAGACGTCCGTCAGGTGATCGAACGCTGGCTCGCGACTCACCTCAGCGCAGCCGAAGCCGCAAAGCGTATCACTCCGGCCGCCGACACGCACTGGAAATCCCGCACCTTCACCGTCGAGCCCGTCCCCGGCATCTCCTACACATTCTGGGAGTGGATTGATCCGCTCAAGAACAAACCGGTCGCGCTCGAAGGCGACCTCCTCGCATCGGGCATGAAGTTCGCCATCATAGCCGCACGCTGGAACGCCGTCGTCACCGACCGTCTCGTGCAAGGGGCACTCGATTGCCTGCACCGGAGCGGCGCGGCTAAAGAGGATATCAACAGCCTGCGCGTCCCTGGAGCATGGGAAATTCCGGCCGCTGCCCGCGCCGTCGCCGAGACCAAGCTCGTCGACGCCGTTATCACCCTCGGCTGTCTGATTCGCGGGGAGACCGCCCACTTCGAAGCCATCTACAACGAAGTCGCGCGCGGCATCGGCCAGTCGCAACAGGAAACCGGCGTTCCCCATGCCTTTGGCGTCCTCACCTGCGACACGCTCGAGCAGGCCCTCGACCGTGCGGGATTGAAGTCCGGCAACAAAGGCTTCGAAGCCGCCGCCGCCGCCATCGAGATGGTTTCACTTGGCCGGAAGATCAGCGCCGGCACGGCCGCCAAACTGGAAGCCAGCCGATGACCGTGACCGGCAAGCGGCGCAAAGCACGCGAGCTCGCCATGCAGATGCTCTTTCAGGCCGACATGGGCAAGCAGGACCCCGACGAGGTCCGCAAAATTTTCTGGAAAGCACGCGATGAAGTCGAGCCTGACACGCGCGGCTTCGCCGAAGACCTCTTTCGGGTTGCGATTGCGCGCGAAGAAGAGATCGACGCGACCATCGAAAAGCACTCCGCCAACTGGAAGCTCGCCCGCATGTCCTCGGTCGACCGGAATGTGCTGCGCATGGCTGTCGCCGAGCTCTCCGGATTCCCCGGCACGCCTTCGCCCATCGTCATCAACGAAGCGCTCGAAATCGCGAAACGCTACTCGTCGCCCGAATCCATCAACTTCCTGAACGGAGTCCTCGACGCCATCGCCCGCGAACGGCTCAATCAGCGCAGCCGCACGGCCGCGCCCTAAGACCGACCCTACTTACTGCTCCACTTCGCCGCCCGCTTTTCCAAGAATGCCCTCGTTCCCTCCGCTTTGTCCGCCGTCCCGCAGCACAGCCCAAACAGAGCCGCCTCATGCGCCAGCGCTTCGCCCAGCGGCAGGTCATACCCCGCATTCACTGCGGCAATGCACTGCCGCACCGCAATCGGAGCCATGCCGGCCATCATCCTCGCTAGTGCCCGCGCGCGTCCCATCAGTTCGCCTGCCGGAACCACCTCATCCACCAGCCCGATCCGCAACGCCTCCGCCGCCAAAACCATCTCGCCCGTGAGCAGCAGCTTCATCGCCGCGCCCTTGCCCACAAGTCGCGGCAGGCGCTGGCTTCCGCCATAGCCCGGAATCAGCCCAAGCTTCACCTCCGGCTGTCCCAGCTTCGCCGTCTCGCTTGCTATGCGCACCGTCGCCGACATTGCCAGCTCGCACCCGCCGCCCAGCGCGAATCCATTGACCGCCGCAATCACCGGCTTGCCAATCTGCTCAAGCTTCCCAAACACGGCCTGCCCGCGCGCGGCCAGTGCCTGCCCCTCCACGCCGTTCACCACCGCCAGCTCCTGAATGTCCGCGCCCGCCGCAAACGCCTTCTCGCCCGCGCCGGTAAGAATTACCGCGCGCACCACCTCATCTCCGCTCAGCACGTCCAGCGCCGCATCCAGCTCCGACAACAGCGCCGCATTCAGCGCGTTCAGGACCTTGGGCCGGTTCAGCGTAATCACCGCGACCCCTTCAGCGACCTCAACCGAAATATGCTCGAAACTCATGACCGATGAGTGTAGCAAAACCTGCCCCTGCGCGGCTCCGGGTGCCCCAAGTAACCTTCAATGGCGCTTAAAATCTAGACATACAACGCCCGAATTTGTAAAACTGCGACTCGAGAAACCAGAATCCACTGTACTTCGGGCTTAAAAGAGATCGCATGATCCTCCAGGGAAGCTCCGTCGAGAACAACTCCGTTATTCGTGCGGACTACTGCGTTATAGGCTCCGGAATGGGTGGTTCCGCTGCTGCCTCAAAGCTCGCCCGCGCCGGCAAAGACGTCCTGCTCGTGGAGGCTGGCGATGCCGAAGCGTCTCCCGAACAGCCCGGCGCTACCCCCCGCATCTCCGCCGAACATACCGGCCGTTCCTTTGGCGTGCCCCTCACTCGCTGCATCGAACTCGGCGGAACCAGCAATGCCTGGGACGGCATTTGTACCCCGCTCGAAGACATCGACTTCGCGCCGCGTCCCTGGATCGAGCACACCGGCTGGCCGATCTCCCGCGGCGACCTCAATCCCTTCTACGCCGAAGCCGCTCGCCTCTTCGGACATGAACGCCTCACCGGCCTGAATCCGGACCGCATCTCCTCTGCCATCCGCCACGAGCTCCACCTGATTGACTCGGATCCAACCGTCCTGCGCCCCAAGCTCCTTGAATACCGCAGCCGGCCCTTTCGCTGGAAGAAGATTCTCCTCGACCTCGCCAACTCCGGCAAATTACGCTGTCTGCTCTCCACCGCCGCACTTGAGCTCGTCCCATCGGAGGATGGCTCTCGCATTGCGTTCCTCAAAGCTGCGGCGCCCGGACGCGCCATTCGAATCGAAGCCAAGGCCTTCATCGTATCCGCCGGCGCGCTTGAAACTCCGCGTCTCCTGCTCAACTCACGCTCCCGCTCCCCCCTCGGAGTAGGCAATGATCGCGGCCTAGTTGGAAGATTCCTGATGGACCACCTCACCGGTCCGTTCTCCATGCTTCGCTTCGGCAGCGCTGCCCGCGCGCGCGCCTACTCGGGCCTGCCCCTCTCCGGCGATCGCAATCTCGTCGCCGCCCTCGCGCTTCTCCCGGAAATACAGCAGGCCGCTGCTGTCCCCAATCACTACTTCCTCGTTCGCCCCAGCATCGGCCCCAACCACGTCGAGCCCGATCTTCGCCTGTCGTTTCGCGCAGGCCGCCGCCTCCGCGAGTTCACCGCGCAGCAGGTCCGCGGAGTCCTCACCAACCCCAATCTCCTCTATGGCATCCTCGTCGATAAATGTCGCGTGCCCGCCTGGTACCGGTACGGCGAGCTCTTCTTCTTCGCCGAGCAGTTCCCAAATCCCGAGAGCCGCATTCGCCTGTCTGAAAAATCCCGCGACAGTCATGGCTACCCCATCGCCTCAATCCATTGGGAGCCTTGCGCCAAAGACTTCGCGTCGCTCGCCAAGTTCGCTCGCACTGTTGTCTCCGGCGGACTCAACTCCAGCCAGTACCAGATCACCCACGACGACCCAGCCGCGCACTGGACTCAACAGTTCACCTCCGCCGCGCACCACCTCGGAACTGCCCGCATGTCCGACCAGCCCTGCCGCGGAGTCGTCAACGCCGACCTCCAGGTTTTCGGGGTCAATAATCTCTATCTCTGCGATGGTTCCGTATTCGCCACCTCTGGAAGCGCTAACCCCTCCCTCACCATCACCGCCCTTGCTCTGCGCCTCGCCGACTATCTCACGCAGCACCACGCCTGAGCGCGGGCCCCCGACACCAACTCACTCTCTGCGCCGACAAACGTCCTCCGCGGTTTTCAGTTCCGCTGATGTGCCGATCCGGATATAATCCCGCCTAAATCCAGAGTCAAAAAGTGTAGAGGACCTATATGGATATGAACTACGTGTACTTGATCGCCTTGGCATTCGTGGCTCTCATTGCGCTCTTCGTGATTCTTGGAAGCTTCTTTACGGTGAGCACAGCGGAAGTAGCCGTCATTACTCGCTTCGGAAAGTTCCTTCGCATCGCTGAACCGGGCTTGAATTGGAAGCGCCCGTTCGTCGATACCGTGGCAGGCCTGGTGAGTCTACGCGTGAATCAGATCACCTTGACGATGGAGACCAAAACCAAAGACAACGTATTCGTCACTATTCCAATTTCGGTGCAGAATCGCGTTCGTCCGGAGAAAGTCTATGACGCGTACTACAAGCTTTCCGATCCCGTGGCGCAGATCAAGTCGTATGTCGAGCAGGTGATTCTGGGGCACGTTCCGGGAATGACGCTCGATGAGGTCTTTGCCTCGCAGTCCAGCATCGCCGCAGCCGTCAAGCAGGAGCTCGACGCCGACATGGCCTTATTCGGCTACGAAATTGTAAACGTGCTCGTAACCGACATCGTTCCCGATGAAAAAGTTAAGTCCGCCATGAACGACATTAACGCCGCGCAACGCGAACAAGTGGCTGCCAACGCGCGCGGCGAAGCCGAAAAGATTCTGGTCGTCAAGAAGGCTGAGGCCGAAGCGGAAAGCAAAGCCCTGCAGGGACAGGGGATCGCGAACCAGAGAAAGGCCATCATCGAAGGATTGCAGGTCTCCATCGAGCAGTTCCAGAAGGTGGTTGACGGTGCGACCGCAAAGGAAGTCATGCAGTTAGTGCTGGTCACCCAGTATTTTGACACTCTGAAGTCTATTGGCGAGAACGACAAAACCAGCACCCTGTTTTTGCCACACTCCCCCGCCGCCGTGAAGGACGTCTCCGACCAGATTCTGCAATCCATGCTGATCGCCGAGAGGGCCTCCGTCTGACTTTCAGCGCCATCACACTGCAGCGCCCCACCTGAATTCCACGCCCGCAGCCCCTCACGGCCCTTTCGACTACAATCTTTACTTAACGGGCGTGATGTTTCTCACTCCCGGCGTTCTCCCGAACCATGCGCCGTCTCTTGCCGACGTTCCCGGCCATTTGCCTCCCGCTCATTTTCCTGCCTCTCCTTGTATTGACCGGATGCGGAGTCAGCTTTCCCACAAGTACCGCCAATCCGTCAAATCCCGATCCAACACAACCGCCGCCCGTAGCTACGCAAAGCGGCCTGGTTACCATTAGCCCGCAATACGCAGCCTCCGAACCCGGCGGAAGCATTCAGTTCACTGCCAACGTCAAGGGCGGCGCGCAGCCAGTGCAATGGCTGGTCAACGGAGTCGCCGGAGGGGCGGCTTCCACCGGCACCATCGATTCCTCGGGAAACTACACTGCCCCCGCGTCCCTTCCCCTCAGCGAAAACGTCACCGTAACCGCAGCGCTCGCCGCCTCGCCGCAGCAGAATTTCGCCACAGCCATCGCCTCAATCATTAATCCCGGCGTCGTCGTCCCCACCAAAAATCCCCAGGTCGCCGAGTACTCCATTTATCTGCCCGCCCCTGGCGGAGTCTCCGTCAACTTCGGCACAAGCGTCAACTACGGTCTAAACACGTGGAGCGTGCCCACTCCTTCGCCTAACGGCGGACAGGTCAAAATCCTCGTCGCCGGCATGCTTGCTCAGACTCTCTACCACATGCAGGCGCAGGTGGCCCTCTCCGATGGGGCAACCCTGGCCGATACTGACCACACTTTCACCACTGGAATCCCGCCCCTCACCTCCGCCGTCCGAACCACCGCATCCGGCACCCCGCAGCCCGGCATCGAAATGTGGAACACCCTCATCCCCTTCGAGCCCGCCCAGGTATTCGCCACCGACCTCAGCGGGAACGTTCTCTGGACCTACACTTACCAGGGCTCAACCCTCGATGCTATTCAGGGCATCCAGCTGCTACCCAACGGACACCTGTTGCTGCTCATTTCCTATCTCTCATCGCTCACCGCCGCCACTGCCGACAAAACCGCCGACACTATCGACGTCGTTCGCGAGATCGATCTCGCGGGCAACACCGTCCGCGAGCTCTCCATGGATCAGTTGAACCAGAGCCTCGCAGCGAGCGGCTCCAGTCTTACCCTCAAGAGCTTCCACCACAATGTGCTCGCGCTTCCCAACGGACACTGGGTCGTCATGGCCGCATACCCCAAGACCTTCACCAATCTTCCCGGCCATTCCGGCAATCTCGATGTACTCGGAGACGTCCTCGTCGATCTCGATCAGAACTTCCATCCTGACTGGGTTTGGGACTCCTTCGACCACCTCGACGTGAACCGCCACCCGATGAACTTCCCCGACTGGACTCACTCCAACACCATGCTCTACTCCACCGACGACCACAACCTGCTCCTCTCCATGCGTCATCAGAACTGGATCATCAAAATCGATTTTCAGGATGGGCAAGGGTCCGGTAATGTCATCTGGCGTCTTGGTGAAGGGGGCGACTTCAAACTCGAAGGCGGCACCGATCCCACTGACTGGTTCTATGCCCAGCACGGAATGAGTTTCTTCACGCCCAACACCACGGGAACTTTCCGCCTCGGCCTCATGGACAACGGCAACGACCGCCAGTTTCCGACAGGCTCGGTCCTATGCGTGCCGGAAAAAGCGACCACCCCGTCCTGTTATTCCACTATGCCCGTGTTTCAGATCGACGAGTCAAACATGACGGCCACGCTCGTCACACACTACGTGCCGCCGCCAAGCTACTTCAGCTTCTTCGGAGGCAACGTCGAGCGGCTCGCCAACGGCGACATGCACGTCGACTTCTGTTCCCCACTCACGGGAGCAATCGTTCAGGAACTCGATCCCACGGGAACCAACGTGATCTGGCAAGGCACCACGCTGCGGGCGGACCAGTTCCACGTAGACCGCCTGCCCAGTTTTTACCCCGGCGTGCAGTGGTAAACAAATCAGCGTGAACTTTGCCTGTCTCTGCGTTGCCGCTCTTATATCTAAATTTGATTGGATTTCAAGAGGAAGCGTTTTTCAGTCACGGAAGCGCGCTCCGCCGATGGAGCGGTAGCGGGCGCGGGCCTGCTGGAGCTTGCTCAGGGCGTCTTCTTCAAGCAGCTTGCGGCAGCCGAGCTGGTGCGCGGTGAGGCAGACCTGAGCGAAATGCTCGCAGGTTTCCATCTTCATGAAGGCGTCAAGCAGATCTTTGCCGTAGGTCACCAGACCGTGGTTGGCCATGAGGATGGCATCGTAGTCGCGGAGAAAGGGCTGGAGGCTTGCCCCTACTTCGTCAGTGCCCGTTGTGGCATAGGGGGCGAGGGGAATGGAGCCGAGGGTCATGATGATTTCGGCGCAGAGGGGCTCGTCGAGCGCCAGGCCGCACGAGGCGAATCCGGTCGAAAGCGGCGGATGCGCATGGATCACGGCATTCACGTCTGGGCGCGCGCGATAGACGGCGAGATGCATGCCGATTTCGCTGGTGACGTTGCGGGTTCCGGAGAGGAGATGTCCGTCGGGATCGACGATCACCATATCGCGGGGGCGCAGCAGGGCTTTGCTGCAGCCGGTGGGGGTGGCGAGAATGTGCGTGGCATCGAGCCGGACGGAGAGATTGCCGGATGTTCCGGGAGCGAAACCGAGCCGATACATCCATCGCGAAAAGCGGGTGAGCTGGCGGCAAAGTTCGCGTTCAGTTCGGTTTATGCTCGTGAGCGACGGGGGCAGGACCGATACGAGCGCTTCCATGAGGGCGACGGCGGGCTGGAGTGTCATTTCATGCAACCTCGTGGGATGGTGAGCTTGCCGTCGGCCGTTCCTTTGCGTTCACGACGCTGAACCGCGATATTTCCAAGCTGACCATAGATAACTCCTGAGCAGAGATATGGCAAGGACTTTCGGCGCGGATGGCGTTCCTGAGTAATAATTGGGCGATTTTTTCTTTCGTTGGTGCTCGGTTTTGGGCGATGCCCCGGATTCCGACTCGGGGCGAAGTAGAATTCCAAACCCGCGCGACTACTTCCCCTCGGGAAGAGTGTAGCCGAGATCATATGAGTGCTGCCCGTTGGCGATGGTTATGGCGAAAGTGCCGCTGATTCCGGCCAGCTCGCCGCTGCCGGAACCGGGCACGACGATGACCTCCATTTTGAAGTCACCCGCATGCATGCTTGCATTGTGCTGCAGTGCGAAGCTCCCGGTCTTTCCGGTCAGAGTTCCGGTTACCACCTCCATCGCCACGTAACCGGCCTCGCCCATCTTCGGATTGCCCGCGGAGATCATTTCGCCCTTTGTGGTGGCTTCCAGGTCGCCGTGAATCTTTTTATCGATGGACATGCGCATCAAGCCTTCGGCCGTAGAGGGCGAGAGCGGCTGCATCGTCACAGTGAAGGTTCCGCGGGCATGATGGGGCATTGTTTTCTCCTGAATTTGTGCAGATGTTTGTGCCTAGGCGGCTGGACACATCGCAATCCCCATCGCAAATCCGCTGAGAAATATGTTGGAACGAATCATCCCCGAATTGTATCTCGCGAGGCTCGACGAGGAGCGCAGCTAAATGACTACCGATTCCTGATATTCGCCGAAGACCTCGCGCATGGCCGTGGCCACTTCTCCGACAGTGGCGTAGCTTTCTACCGCTTCGATAATCGCAGGCATAAGATTTTGCCCGGTGCGGGCGTGGTCCTTCACGCGTTCGACCGAAGCCCGCCAGCGGCCCTGATCGCGACGGCCGCGCAGCGCCTGCAGGCGCTCGATTTGGCGACGCTCGAGAGCTTCGTCGATGCGCTGGATGGCAATGGGCGGCTCTTCTTCTCGTTTGAAGCGGTTTACGCTGACCACCGTCGCGTGGCCCGAGTCAACGGCGCGTTGATAGTCGTAGGCGGCGGACTGGATCTCCTGCTGTACCCAACCCTGCTCGATGGCGCGGAGCATTCCACCGAGAGCGTCAATGCGTTCGAGGTAGGCGCGGGCCTGCTTTTCCAAATCATCGGTGAGGAATTCGACATAATAAGACCCGGCGAAGGGGTCAATGGTATTGGCGACTCCTGATTCCGTCGCGATGATCTGCTGGGTGCGCACCGCGATCCGGGCAGCTTCTTCGGTCGGCAGCGCGAGCGCTTCGTCGTAGCCGTTGGTGTGGAGGGACTGCGTGCCTCCCAGCACCGCCGAAAGCGCCTGAATGGCGGTGCGGACAATGTTGTTCTCCGGCTGTTGCGCGGTGAGCGTCGATCCGGCGGTCTGTGTGTGGAAGCGGAGCATCCACGAGCGCGGGTTCTTTGCGCCGAAGTCGTCGCGCATGATGTGCGCCCACACGCGTCGAGCTGCTCGGAATTTGGCGACCTCCTCGAGAAAATTGTTGTGCGCGTTGAAGAAGAACGAGAGGCGCGGGGCGAAGCGGTCGATGTCGAGGCCCGCATCCACCGCGGCCTGGACGTAGGTCATGCCGTTGGCGAGCGTAAATGCGATCTCCTGTGCGGCCGTCGATCCGGCCTCGCGCATGTGATAGCCGGAGATGGAAATGGTGTTCCACTCGGGCGTATGTTCGTTTGCCCACGCGAACATATCGGTCACGATGCGCATGGCGTGGCGAATGGGATAGATGTAGGTCCCGCGCGCGATGTATTCCTTGAGTATGTCGTTCTGCACGGTTCCGGAAAGCTTTTTTAGCTCCGCCGCGGTGCGCTTGGCGACGGCCACATAAAGCGCCAGCAGGATGCTCGCCGTAGCGTTGATCGTCATCGAAGTCGAGATTTTGTCGAGTGGGATGCCGCTGAAGAGCCGCTCCATGTCTTCAATGGAGTCAATGGCAACTCCGACCTTGCCCACTTCACCGAGCGCCATCGGATCATCGGAGTCATAGCCGATCTGCGTGGGCAGATCGAAGGCGACCGACAGGCCTGCCGTCCCATTGGCGATTAGAAATTTGTAGCGGCGGTTCGACTCCTCGGCGTCGCCCATGCCCGCGTACTGGCGCATGGTCCACAGCCGCCCGCGATACATGGTGGGCTGAATGCCTCGCGTAAAGGGAAACTCGCCGGGATAGCCTAGATCGCGATCCGCCGAGAAGTCAGCGAGGTCGGAGGCGGTGTAGACGGGTTTGTTCGGATCAGTTGGCAAGGCGGGTGGGTGAACCGATAATTCTAACAATCCCACAATGCGAAATACTCCGCCAATCTGCTTTCGCTTAGTCTGTTGAGGAGCATTGCAGGAGATTGACATGCACGCTGTCGCTGCGCAGCTCGGGACTAGAGTTGCTCTGAAGTGGCTTTGGGAGCGCGTCAATGGAGCTGATTATGAATGCCATGGGACAACTGTTCCTCGAGGGGGCGGTGAACAGGCCATTCGAGAATGCGGTGAAGGTGGTTCCTCTGCGAAGCAGAGAGGCTCTAGGATTCCAAGGAACACGGTGAGCGGCTGGTTTTCAAAATTGAGAGCTACTAATTTACGGGGCCTCCGGGGCGGAAGGTGATCACCAGATCGACGATGTGGGTATCTTCGTTTTCAAACTGCTTGTAGCTGGCTGACAAGGCGTCGAGCTCGTGAAGGGTGCTCTTGTTTCGATTGAGAAAGGTAGGCGCATAGGTGGCGTCGTAGGCATCGCCTTGCCGGAGAGTCCAATACTTCATTACGAGTGCCTGCTTGTTCGGGTCGAGATTGAGCAGGGTGAGGTTTCCCATGTGGAAGATGGGGCCGGGTTCGACGGTGATGGAGTAGTCGACCGTGTGCTGGACGCGATCAAAGACGGGATCCGCGTTAATCAGCGCTCGGATGTAACCTTTTGCGCGATAGGGAGTGCCGATCTGCGAGATCGTTTGCCGGAGCAGGTCTTCATTGGCGATGTCTCCAGAGTGGATTTTGGCACTCTTTAAGAATTCCTCTGGAGTCACCAGCACATCGCCTGAGAGTTTCAAATTGGACAGGCGGTACTGCGGGCCTTCCTGAACCGTCGCGCTCACAGGGACGCTGACTTTGCCATTGAGAAACTGGGGTTCGCCATAGGCAAAATTTGCGAGGCTTACATCGAGGTAGCCCTTGCGATGGTAGACGGCCTTTATGGCAGCGTTCAGCGCGGATTCCGTGCCCCCGCCGTATTCCTGACCGTTAGCTGCTTTCGCGATCGCCGCGAGAGGATCTATCCAGTCCGGACCGGCACCCTGGAACTTTACTTCGCCAATCTGGACCGGAGGCGAGTCAATGCGAAACTCGACGCCGGTCACATGACCCGACGCATCGCTTCGAGGAAGGGCACTGACCGTCGCTGCGAGGCCCTTTTGCTGAAGAAGCATGGTGAGGACGGCTGCGACTTGCGTTTGGAGACCGCTTTCAGGGACAACGCTTCCATGAAAAAGTGGAACTTTCGCCGCCACCGCCGCCGTGAGCGCCGGCGACTGCCACCAGGGGAAATTTTGATAGAGTACCGGTTCAACGTCCTCGGCCGGTTTCAGGGCGTAGTGGAGCTCGGCGCCATTAAAGCTGAAACGCACGTCCGAGAAGAGTCCGGTGTCGGAGAGCTTTTGCGCCGCGGCCTGCATCTCCGGCTGGCCGATTGAAGAGCCAGTGGTCAGGCCGGTTGCAGCCAGCAACTCGGACTGACTCGCGCTTGCATATCCGGAAAAGGTGATCTGCTTCGGGGTGTATTTCTGGGCGATCGCTGCGGGAGAGAGCAGCAGGTAAAGGAAGATAGGGCACAGACAGCGGCCAGAGATTGCGAACATGGCCCCTACAATAAACCCGAGCGCAAAATCTCGCCAGCAATATTCCTGTTTAAGGAAGTTCCATCGCTAATTCCTGCTGACCTAAAAGGGGTTATGCCTGATGACAAAGGAAAAGCGAATATGACTATTGGGTCATTTGGGATCTGTCTTTGGTTGACCAAGCCTCCGGCACGCTGGTAGCGTCTAATAGTTGTTGGAAATCGGAATAGTTTTGCGGCGCCCGGGGCATGGAACGCCGCTTTGAATTTTTAGAAACCTGGTGGGAAGCTTGCGAAAACGGTTCTACATCATATTCGTCTCCAGGCAGGCGGACGGACGCCTCCGCAAGATTCCGGTTCCGCTGCACTATGCATATGTGTTTGCAGCGGCGGCGATCGTGGGAGCGTTTACGCTCGCTGGAATGGCTGGCTCCTATAGCCGCATGATGTTGAAAACGGCCAATTTCGAGCAGGTTAGCTCGCAGCGCGAGGCTCTTCGGGAAGACTACCAGCAGCTTGAGGTCGTGGCCCAGCAAAATGAAGTGCAGGTGGCTTCGCTGGGGTCGCTGGCCAGCGAGGTAAGCGCACTCTATGGACTCCGGCAGAACCGGTTG
The DNA here is from genome assembly GCA_036273415.1 of Silvibacterium sp. Taxonomy (GTDB): domain Bacteria; phylum Acidobacteriota; class Terriglobia; order Terriglobales; family Acidobacteriaceae; genus Silvibacterium. Next base: position 22,352 of record DASUHR010000011.1, read on the forward strand.
GGCAAATCTGGCGGGAGCGTGGTACCGATCCCGGCTGACTCTGGTTCGAATTTCAACGATGAGGCATATACCGAGTCCTTCGACGAGCTCTCAGCGCTCCGGACTACCGCCCTCGCCGGACACTTCTCCCGTGCACTAACGCCGGCAGTCGGCAGGTGGGCCAGCTTGGTGAATGCACCATCGCTCTGGCCGGTTACGGGAAGAATCACCAGCTCATTCGGCGAACGCGAGGACCCCTTCAATGGTGAGGGTGCGTTCCACGCCGGGATCGATATTGCCGCCACCTACGGTCAACCGGTTCGGGCGACTGCCGACGGAGTGGTGCTTAAAGCGGCCTTCGGAAATGGATACGGCCGCGAGGTCATGCTGGACCACGGCAACGGAATCGAGACGCTTTACGGACACCTCTCCGGCTTCGCGGTCACGGCAGGTGAGCGGGTTACCCGCGGCCAGGTAATCGGCTACGTGGGCACCAGCGGCCGCAGCACCGGGCCGCATCTGCACTACGAAGTCCGTATCCACGATACGCCGGTGAACCCGCATCGATACATGCGACAGACGATGAACCAGCTTGCCGCAGCCGCCGGCGAGTCAATGTCGGCGGGCAGCTAGCCCCGGTCTTCATACTGCGTCAGAGGCCAGCCAAGTCAGCGGCACTGCGAACCGCTCCTGATCTACCGTCTATTTCCTTCGCCCAACCCGATCCGATGCACTAGAAGAACCCACTCCAATTGTGAGCGAAGCGTCTGCCTGGATTAAAATTATTCCAGGACGATGAGAATGATGATGTGCCTTTCTCCATTTCTCAAGCGCTTTCGACATGGTCATCCTGACCGTGGACGGACCACCTGCTGACTCGCTAGAATTTTCCCGGATGAATTTTGGCGGATTCTCTTTTTGCCTGCGCGTGTGCGCGCAATCGCCGGAGCGTGACAGCAACCCCTCACCTTAGAAAGGTCGATCGAATGAAATCACTCGATACATTTGGCAGCCGTTCGCAGTTGAAGAGCGGCGAGCGGAGTTATGAGATTTATCGGTTGAGCGCGCTGGAGAAGAAAGGCGTGAAGCTGAGCCGCCTGCCCTACAGTCTGCGCATTCTGGTTGAGAATCTGCTGCGCCAGGAGGACGGCAAGAGCGTATCGGCGCAGGACATTGAATTTCTGACGAAGTGGGATCCGAAAGCCGAGCCTTCGCGGGAGATTGCTTACATGCCGGCGCGCGTGTTGATGCAGGACTTCACCGGGGTTCCGGCGATTGTGGACCTGGCAGCCATGCGCGACGCGATGAAGGTGCTGGGAGGCGATCCGGAAAAGATCAATCCGCTGCAGCCGGCGGAGCTGGTGATTGACCACTCGGTGCAGGTGGATGAGTACGGGACGAACAATTCGTATTCGCTGAACGCGATGCTGGAGTTCCAGCGCAATCGCGAGCGGTATGCGTTCTTGAAGTGGGGGCAATCGGCATTCCGGAATTTTTCGGCGGTGCCTCCGGGGATGGGAATTTGCCATCAGGTGAATCTGGAGTATCTGGCGCGAGTGGTGTTCACGCTGGACGTGGATGGGAAGGCGGTTGCGTATCCTGACACGCTGGTGGGAACCGATTCTCATACCACAATGATTAACGGCCTGGGCGTGTTGGGCTGGGGCGTGGGCGGGATTGAGGCCGAGGCGGCGATGCTGGGGCAGCCGGTTTCAATGCTGGTTCCGCAGGTGGTTGGCTTCAAGTTGACGGGCAAGCTGCGCGAGGGCGCAACGGCAACGGACCTGGTGCTGACCGTGACCGAGATGCTGCGCAAGCTCGGAGTGGTGGGCAAGTTTGTGGAGTTCTACGGCGCGGGCATCAGCGAGTTGGCCTTGGCGGACCGGGCTACGATTGCGAACATGGCTCCCGAGTATGGCGCGACCTGCGGAATCTTTCCGGTAGATGCGGAGACGCTGCGGTATATGAAGCTGACCGGGCGCAAGGCGGAGCAGATTGCGCTGGTGGAAGCTTATTACAAAGATCAAGGCCTGTTCCACACCGCAAACTCGCCGGAGGCAGAGTATTCCCAGACGATTTCGTTGGATCTGGCAACCGTAGAGGCGAGCGTGGCCGGGCCGAAGCGGCCGCAGGATCGCGTGCTGCTGAAGGACGCAGGGCCGAGCTTTGCGAAACAGTTGCCGAGTCTGCTTGGGCCAACGGCAAACAAGAATGGCGTGCGGCAGGTGGTTCGCTGGGAGGGTGAAGGCGGACATAGCGCGGAGACGGTCGACTCGGCCTTGGGCGTGAAGGAGCCGGGCAAACCGACGACTTCGGTAAAGGAAAGATTTGGCGTTGACGTTGACAAATATCTCGACAACGGATCGATTGTGATTGCGGCGATTACCAGCTGCACGAATACGTCGAATCCGTCGGTGATGGTGGCGGCGGGGATTCTCGCGAAAAAAGCAGTGGAGAAGGGCTTGAGTGTGCCACCGTGGGTGAAGACGTCGCTGGCTCCGGGGTCGCGCGTGGTGACGGATTATTACGAGAAATCGGGGCTGCTGCCGTACCTCGATAAGCTGCGCTTTAACGTGGTGGGTTATGGATGCACGACATGCATCGGCAACTCGGGACCGCTGCCGGCGGATGTTTCAAAGTCGATTGAGGACCACGGGCTGGTTGCCGTTTCAGTGCTGAGCGGGAACCGCAACTTTGAGGGCCGTATCAATTCCGACGTGCGCGCGAATTACCTGATGTCTCCACCGCTGGTGGTGGCGTATGCGCTCGCGGGACGGATCGATCATGACTTCCAGAAAGACGCGCTGGGCAAGAGCAAGAAAGGGGAGGCGGTTTACCTGAAGGACATCTGGCCGACGCAGAAAGAAGTCTCGGACACGATTGCCGCCTCAATCGACTCGGGTATTTTCGTAAAGGAGTATGCGACCGTTACGGAGGGGGATCGCAATTGGCAGCAGCTTCAATTTCCAACAGGGAATGTGTACCACTGGGAGCAGTATTCGACCTATATCCGGAAGGCACCCTACTTTGACGGTATGCCGGCAAGGCCCGCGGCGGTAGAGGACATTCGCGGAGCACGGGTGCTCGCGGTGTTGGGGGATTCGGTGACGACGGACCATATTTCTCCGGCGGGATCCATAAAGCTGAATTCGCCGGCGGGGAAATATCTTACGGAGCATGGCGTGAAGGCGGCGGATTTTAACTCGTATGGATCGCGGCGCGGGAACCACGAGGTGATGGTGCGCGGAACCTTTGCGAATGTGCGGCTGCGGAACAAGCTGGCTCCGGGAACAGAGGGCGGCGTGACGCGGCTGCTGCCCGAAGGCGAACAGATGAGCATCTTCGATGCGTCAGTAAAGTATGCAGAGCGCGGTGTGCCGCTGGTAATTCTGGCGGGGAAGGAATACGGGTCAGGGTCGTCGCGGGATTGGGCGGCGAAGGGTCCAAAGCTGCTGGGAGTTCGGGCAGTGATCGCGGAGAGCTATGAAAGGATTCACCGGTCGAACCTTGTCGGGATGGGAATACTGCCGCTGCAGTTTGCCGATGGGCGGAATGCAGAGAGCTTGGGACTGACCGGCGAGGAAGTATTTGCTTTTCCCGGGCTGAAGGCGCTCCTGGACGCAAAGTTTGCGAACGGCCGGACGTTGAAGGTGAATGCTAAGGCGCCGGACGGGAAGGCGAAGGAATTTGAGGCACGCGTGAGGATCGATACGCCGCAGGAAATTTTATATTACGAAAATGGCGGCATTCTCCACTATGTGCTGCGGGGGCTTGCCGGGAAGAACTAAGGCGAACGCTTGCGCAAGAGTAAAGCTCGGTAATTTCCGCAGCTTTCTTCCAAGTCAGAAGTCGCTAGATGCCCACCCCGTATTCGGCGGCTCCCAGATCGAACTCTGCGGTCGATTGGTCGCCAGCGTGGGAGTAGAAGTCGCTGGGGGTGCGCCGCTTGAATTTGTAGTGCACGCGGAGTTCGTGGCCGACGTAGAGGCCGACGGCTGCGACTCCGACGGCGACCGAGGCCCATGCGATGAGGCGCAAGGCGATGCGGCTTTGAAGACACGATTTACAAGGCAGAATTTTCACAATCAAACCTGCTTTCCGCGGATGCGCGGTGACTGCGATCCGGATTGGCTCCGCGTTTGCCATCATCATAGCTCAGTTTTCCCGCAGGAAGATGGCTATCGCGTTTATCGATGTAGAAGTTACGTAACATTAGTTTTTTTCCAGAGCTATCCTTTCTGCTTCCCGAAGGGGGAGCGATGCCGGGCATCGCCACCTCTTACATGTGATGCCACTTTCGATGGACTCCGCTCCATTGCGCCTGTTCCGTTTCCACTTGCTTGACCTGTGTTGCCTTGTCCGGTTGGTTCATCGCCGTATCAGCCGAAACCCTCGCCTTATGCAGCGAGGAGCCCAATTAGCTGAACTTATCGATCCGGCGCAGCAACTCGACCTTTCGCTCCGCGGGCAAAAAGCTGGCCTCGATCGAATTGGCGGCCAGTTCGCGCAGGTGTTCGTTGGTGAAGCCGAATTCGTTGCGCGCGAGCGCGTATTCGCCTTCGAGGTCGCTGCCAAACATTGCCGGGTCGTCAGAATTGAGCGTGATCATGAGTCCAGCGTCGAAGTAGCTGCGGACGGGATGAGCATTCAGCGGATGACAGCAGCCGGTGCGCAGATTTGAGCTGATGCAGACCTCGATGGGAATCTGCCGCTCGGCGAGGATGCCCATCAGCTCGGGATCGTCGATGGCGCTGAGGCCATGTCCAACGCGCTCGGCTCCTATATTGATTGCTCCCCAGATGCTTTCCGGGCCGGCGGATTCTCCGGCGTGTGCGGTAAGGCGCAGACCGGCGGCACGGGCTTCAGCGTAAACCTCGCGGAACAGGTCGGCTCCGGTCTGCCGTTCATCTCCGCCGATACCGATACCAATGATGGAGGGATGTTGGCACCGCATCTCAGCGGCTTTGCGAAAGACGCGGGTGGCGGCCTCCACGCCGAAATTGCGGACGGCGTCGAATATCCAGTACGTGGTGATGCCGAATTCTGCCTCGGCCCGCGTGCGCGCCCGCTCCAATCCGGCGAAGAGCGGCTCGAACTCAGAGCGGCCCCAGTAGTAGACCACCCCCACGGCAATGTAGACCTCGACGTGGACCACGCCCTGCGCTGCGAGGCGCTGCAACATGCGCCAGGCGACAAGCTCGTAGTCCTCCGGCGTTCGCAGGCGCTCCGTGACGGTCTTGAAAGCCATAAGAAATCCCGGGAAATCGGTGTAGTGATATAGGGCGCGCGCTTCCTCGATGGTAAGCGGGGCGACATCGTGTCGGCGGCTAAGCTCGATAAGAGTCTCCGGCGCGACAGTTCCCTCGAGATGCAGATGCAACTCGGCTTTGGGCAGGCGGCGGATGAATTCGGTCTGGGGTTTGAAGTCGGGCACGGATCGGCCGCGGATCTAGGTGTGGATGTTGACGAGGGTGTCAGGGGTCGCCGGATCGGTGGCTACCGGCGCTGGAGTTCCGGGCGAAACCCGCATAGGTTGAGGTGCTCGCCAGTAATCGATGTGGGAGATCTGGTGGACGCAACTGATGGTGCAATGCGGCGCGCAGGTTTTTTCAGTAAGGAATTCGCGGTCGAGGTCGGCCTGCGTATAGTCGGCGAGCGGCGTGCCGGGAAATCCGCGCTGCTGCGAGCAGTAATGCACAAGCCCGTTCTCACAGATATAGAGATAGCGCGAACCGGCGCGGCATCGCCAGTCATTGCTCTCCCCGTTGGCGATGGCTTCCTGAAATTGGTTGAACCGTGAGTAGTTCTTCTTCTTCCAGCTGCGCATCTCGTTCCAGACGCTTCGTTCTCTTTCGCCGAGCGGCTTGAGCTGGCCGTCGCCATCGTGAATGATGCCGATCGTCGAAGTGAATCCGAGCTCGATTGCGCGCCGGCCGATGGTGAGCGCGTCCTGCGGGTCCTTGATGCCGCCCCCGACCACGGAATTAATGTTCACGTGAAAGTCAGCATGTTCCGCAAGCCACTGGAGCTTTTTATCGAGAACCTTGAGGCTTTTCTTGGAGATTTCATCGGGTTCGACATTATCGATGGAGATCTGCAGGTGATCGAGTCCCGCCCGGTTCAGCCGCTCGATGCGATCGGGAACCAGGAAGTAGCCATTGGTGATCATTCCGGCGAGTGCACCGGTGTGGCGGATGCGATCGATAATCCGATCGAGATCAGGATGCGTGAGCGGCTCACCGCCTGAGATGGTGATGATGCTGGTGCCGAGGCGGCCGAGATGGTCGATGCGGCGAAGCATTTCCTCAACTGGCACGGGCTCGGAAACCTTGTCGTACTCATTACAGTAGGCGCAGGAGAGATTGCAGAAGCGCATGGGAACGATCTGCGCCATCACCGGATGGCGTGTGGAGGCGAGCGCGCGGCCCACGATGGCCAGCTCGCGCGCCTTGCGCGAGACCGCCTTCAGCTGGCGGGTGGGCGTGTGCTTTCTCAGGCCGGGTTGTGCGAGGGGCGCTGGCATTCCTTCTTAATTGAAACACATAGGAAGGAGGCAAGCTACTTGCCAGAGCCGAATGGTGTGGTAGGGCGGTTGAATGGAAAGGCGGAGGGAACTGCTTCAGTCGAACTGGTTCAGGCGCAGAGACTTCAGCGCTTCCTCAAGCTGCTGCATTTGCTGGTCGGCCTCTTGCTGCTGCTGAATCAATTGCTGTTGCAGCGCTTCCCAGTCCTGTGGCGGAAACCCATCCAACTGGGCAAGCTCGGCCTTCAGCGCATCGTCGTTCGGAAAGATCAGAACGCTGCGATTCTTTCCCGATGCCGCGTCCAGCGTTACGGTCTGCTCCTTGCGGTTGCGAACGAGGGTGATCTGGACCTGCTTGCCGCGATTCGAGCGCAGCATTTTCATCCATTCGTTAAGGCTGACGATGGCCTTTCCGTTGGCTTTGGTGATGACGTCTCCGGCTTTGAGTCCGGCGCGGGAAGCCGGGCTGTTGTCGGCCACGCGCTTGACCAGGAGACCTTGGCCGTCCTTCACGCCGAAGTAGTCGGCAAGCTGGGAGCCGAGCGTGTCCAGCTCCACTCCGGTGGACGGCGAGCCCAGACCGAGAGAGCCAAATAATCCACTACCGTTATGGCCGGAGGGTGGCTGGAGCACGAAGGCGCCGTCATCATCCGGAGCGGGGACAATCATCCGCTGTGTCCAGGCGTCCTGCTCGACAGTTTGGCGGTTGGCAAGTTGCACGTTAACGGACATCTGCTGGCCGTCGCGGCTGATGAGGAAGGTTACGGTGCGTCCGGCGGGCGTCTCATGCAGCATGCGGCGCAACTGCTCCTGGCCGGCGATGGGCTGGCCGTTCATCTGCAGGATGACGTCGTGAACGCGAAGGCCGGCTTTGCCTGCGGGGCCGTCGCGATCGACGGTGACGATTTCGGTTCCGGTGACTCCCTTGAGCTTGAGGGAGGCGGCGCGCTCGTTATCGACGTCGCTGGGGACGATGCCAAGGTAACCCTGTGAGGCGTGGGCGAGCATGGCGGGAGGCGCATCCTGCACCAGGATGAGGTGCTGCGGAGGAGCGGCGAACGCCATCCCTGAGATGAAGAATGAACCCAGCGCGCTGGCGACGACTAACCTCGAAAAATGAATCATCAACTAACCTTTATACTCCGGCGCCCTTTAATCCGGCCAGATGATTTTCAGACGCGGAGGATGGAGAAAGGTAACGTCGGACACGGCGCGTTTTCGCCTAGCGCAGATTACCAACGGCGGCCTACCCGCGGAATTCCGACAGGCCGACGTACAAGCAGCCTCAGTGGCCGCCCACGTCGTCGTGCTGGTGGTAATTCGGGTACGCCGGTATCGGGATCGCCGGGATCGGGTGCTCCTTGAGCTGCTCCATGACGATGGAGACGGCGCGTTCGAGTTGGAGATCATGACCCGCGGCTACGTCTTTGGGAAGCTCTTCGACCTCAACATCGGGCGGGATGCCGTGGCCTTCGACCTCCCACTGGCCGTGAAGCCCGTAGATGGCGTAACGGGGAGCGGTGACGCTGCCTCCGTCGATGAGGTTGGGATAGCCGCCGATCCCGACCAGCCCGCCCCAGGTGCGGACGCCGACCAGGGTGCCGAGATGCGCCTTGCGGAAGTACCAGGGCATGGCGTCTCCGCCGGAACCTGCCGACTGGTTGATGATCATGGCCTTGGGTCCGAAGATCGCGCCTTCGGGATCATGGACCGCCTCGCCATCGCGCTCGATGGCTCCGCTGAGTGGCTGCTGGCCGAGAACGTTGACGATGTAGTCGGCGATGAAGCCTCCTTCGTTATAGCGCTCGTCGAGGACGACGCCTTGCTTGTCGAGCTGCGAATAGAAATACCGATTGAAGTTGGAGTAGCCGGAGCCGCCGGTGTTGGGCATGTAGATGTAGGCGATTTTGCCGCCGGAGAGCCGGTCGACTTTGCGGCGGTTGGACTCGATCCAGTCGATGTTGCGAAGTCCGTGCTCAGAATCTACAGGCACTACGGTTACATCGCGCCCATCGCTCCCGTCGGGCTTGTGGCCCACGCGAATGACCGTCTGCTTGCCGGCCGTTCCATCAAACAAGCTGTAGAGATTGTCGGAGGCGTGCAGGTCGCGTCCGTTTACGGCGAGCAGGTATTCACCCTCTTGCACATTGATGCCAGGCAGAGTGAGCGGTGCGATGAGGGCGGGCGTCCAGTTCTGGCCGTTATAGATTTTCGCGAACTTGTAGCGATTGTTGTCGACCGTATAGTCAGCCCCGAGCAGACCAGGCTTGGGTGAGGTCGAAGGCTCGCGCGGCCCGCTGATGAACATGTGGCCGACCTCGATTTCGCCCAGCATCTCTTCGCAGAGATAGGTGAACTCATCGCGGGAGGAGAGGTTGGCGAGATACGGCTGGTACTTGGCTTCGATCTTCGCCAGATCGAGTCCATGAAGGTGTGGATCGTAGAAGAAGTCGCGCTCAATATGCCATGTTTCGCGGTACATCTGCTTGTACTCCGCGCGCGGATCGATAGTGGCGAACATCTGCGTGTTGTTCACCGGCTTGCCCTGCGAGCCGCCGGGGTGGAGATCGGACGCGGGAATAAGGAACCATCCCTCTCCGCGGCTGTAGAAAAGCTTTTCTCCATTGAAAGCGACGCTGTAAGCGGTGAGATCGCTGAGTACCTCTTCGGTCTTGCGATCTTCTGTGGTGAAGCGCCAGAGCGAACGGATGGACGGACCATCTCCTTCGGAGGAGGAGCGGCCAACGGCGGTTCCCTCGGACAGATAGAGGACGCCGGTCTTCCCTACCGAAAGACCGATGTAGTTGCGCGGAGGAATGGGAAGCGCGAGGATGCGATTGCCGATTCCCGCGAGGTCGATGACGGTGGGCGCGGGGGTGGATACTTTGGGCTTTTCGTCGCCTTTGTTCTCGGTTTTCTTCTGCTCGTCGGACTTGCCGGTGGTCTTGTCCGCTGATTTGTCTCCGGATTTGTTGTCCGGCGCAGGTGTCGGCTTCTCGTCCTTCTTCTCTTCTTCTTTCGCCTTTTCGTCATCGCTCTGAGGCGGCACGGGCGATACTCCGTAGCGCTTGAGGACGATGACATAGGCGGCGCTGCTGGTGGCGCGGTCGAGCGAAGACAAATCGATGCCGGCATCCGACGGGCCATTGTCGGTGGAGGCAGTGAAGTAGAGGAACTTCCCATTGGGATCAAATGCCAGATGTGCCGCATTGCTCATCCCATCGGTGATCTGAGTCGAGCTATGCGTCGCGAGCGAGTAGAAGAAGATCGCGTGCAGTTGGTTCTCAAGGTCGCGTGTATAGGCGATCCACTGCGAGTCCGGCGACCACGCGATTTCCGCCGCGCCGCCAAAGCTGCCCCGGAGCGCCGTATCGATCTTCACCGGCTTGCCGCCCGCCGCATCGACGTACCAGATGTGCAGGTGCTTGTCGGAATATGCAATGTGTTTCGAGTCGGGCGACCAGCGCGGTCTGTAGAAGTACGATGGATTGGGGCCGAGGTCGATAACCTTTGGCGGCTGGAGCCCGTCCTGATCGCGAATGTAGAGCTGGTATTCGCCGGATGCGTCGCTGAAGTAGGCGACCGACTTGCCGTCGGGAGACCATGCCGGATCGCGCTCTGCCGTTCCCGGAGTGCGGGTCAGGTTGCGCGTGTCTCCTTTTTCCGCGGGTAAGGTGAAGATATCGCCGTGTGCCTCTGCCACCAGCCGCACGCCTGTAGGTGACACCGCGATGCTCTGCGCTTCACGCGCAGGAATGTTGGCCAGATGCGGAACGAGCGAAGGCAGGTCTCCATGGATGGTGATCGGTACCGTGTGCTCTTGATGAGTCGCTAGATCGTAGAGGTGTAGCGAGCCGAACTGCTCATAAGTGAGCGCACCCGGGCCGGCGGCAACGTTCTTGAGGTCGTCGCCGTGGTTGTCCACCACCTGCTTCACTTCTTTGGTCGCGGGGTCAAAGCTGAAGAGCGACACCGGACCGTTGCGGTCGGAGAGGAAGTAAACGGTGCGGCCTTCCCACACGGGGCTTGAGTCATTGGAATTTTCGCGTGGTATCTTCACCAGATCGAGCGTCTTCATGTTGACGAGCCAGACGGGAGTAGTCTGGCCGCCGCGATAATGCTTCCATGCTGCCTCCCATTGAAGGATAGGAACGTAGGCGATCGTGCTGCCGTCGGGCGAGTAGGAAGCCTGCGTGGAGCTGGGCAGCGGGAGAACCGTAGGCGAGCCCGTTCCGTCGGCGTGCGCACGGAAAAGGCGAAAGAAATCGGAGTAGCTGACGCGCGGCGAGGCGAAGAGCACATCCCTGCCGTCAGGCGACCAGCCTACCGCAAAGTTGCCTTCGGGGTTCCACGTAATGCGCTGCGGGACTCCACCCTGCGCATTGATGACGTAGACCTCCTGTACCCCGTTCTCATTCGTGGAGTAAGCGATCTGCGAGCCATCGGGCGAGAAATAGGGGCCGCTGATGACATGGTTGACAGAGGTCAGCCGTTCCGCTTCGCCGCCGTCGCGGGGAACCGTCCAGATATCGTCGGCGTAGAGGAAGGCGATCTTATTTTTGCTGAGCGACGGATTGCGCAGCAGCAGATGCTGGTCGGAATTTTGCGCGAAAGCGCTGACACTAAAAATCGCGAATGCTGCAGCGAAAATGACGAGCGACAGATGACGAAGCGAGCGTAAAGCCATGCGGAAAGGTCCTCAAAAGACGTGGGAGATAAGAATCGCGGCGATGCACGGTTCCATGCCTGCGGAGGCTGCTCCGCAGGAGTGGCACAAAGATATCACTTCGGGTGGTATCTGCGATCAGCTTTATTCCGCTCTCAGCGCCCGCATGGGATCCACGGCGGCAGCGCGTCGCGCCGGGAGCAGGCACGCCGTTGCTCCCACCGCCACCAGCACGCACAACGCGGCGAGCACAATGACCGGGTTGTAGGGGCTGACATCGAACAGAAGGCTGGCGATCAGGCGGGCAAGGCCCAACGAGACCGCAACTCCAGCAGCTGCGCCAATCAGCACCGGAGTGAGGCCGTCACGCAGGACCAGCCGATAGATGTTGGCTCGCTGCGCGCCGAGGGCGAAGCGCAAGCCGATCTCTCGCTGGCGCTGAACGACAGAGTAGGTGACGACGCCGTAGACGCCCAATCCGGCGAGCAGCAGCGCACTCACCGCGAAAAGCAGCAGCAGGTCCATCTCAAAGCGCCGGTTCTCGACTGAGTCGGCGATGATGCCGCCCAGCGCCCGCACCGTCGGTACAGAGACTTCGGGATCTATGCTCCAGATCGCTTTGCGAATCGCACCCGCCATCGCGGCGGGGTCCTGGCTTGTGCGCACGAGCAGGCCGGCTGTCCTGTCGCACCGATACCAGTAGGGCACATACACCATCATGGGATCGGATTTAGCGAGTGAGATCGTGCGCGCGTTTCCAACAACGCCAATCACGGTAAAGGGCGTGTCACCACTGCCCCCGCGATTGAAGCGCTGTCCGACGGGATTTTTGCCCGGCCACATTGTCCGAGCGGTGAGTTCAGAAACAAGGGCGAAATTCTTGCCTTGGTCACTATCCGACAGGAAGCGACCTGCAATCAGTGGTAGATGAACGGTGCTGAAGTAGTCGGGGCTGATCCAGCGGAAGTGCTCGCTGGGAAGCTGCATGAATGGCCGCGGATCGCCCGGAATCTGAAGCATGTCGATCCAGGAATCCCCCCCGAGGGGCAGCTTGCTGATCAGTGCCGCGCTCTTCGTGCCGGGGAGCTGCTGCAGCCGCTCCAGCGCTTCTTTGTAAAATGCGGCGCGGGATTGCAGGCTGGAATAAGATTTGGCGGGCAGCGAGACCTCGGCGGTCATCGTACGCTCGGCATCAAAGCCGCGGTCGGTGCGCATCAGGCGCATAAGGCTCGTGACCAGAAGCCCCGTCATCAGCACCAGACCAACGCTGACGGCCACTTCCACCGCGACCAGCATTCTGCGCAGCCGTTTGCTTCCCCGCGACTCGCCTGCCAGACGCGATTCACTGTGTAGGACCTCAAGCGGCTGTGTACGTGAAGACATCCAAGCCGGCGCCGCACCGGCCAGCAGCGTTGCCGCGAGTGCTAACAGCAGAGCACAGCCCGCGCCCGCCCAGTCCAGATGCAGCGGCCCGCGAAAATCGAGCGCGTGTGGAAGATAGTGCTGCATCAGCGGGACGAGGAGTGCAGCGAGCAGAATGCCCAGCGCCCCGCCCAAAACCGCAAGCACCGATGATTCACGCAGGGCCATACGCACCATCTCGGCCCGGCTCGCGCCTAATGCTGCCGCCACCGCCATCTGCTGCTGGCGTCCGAGGGACCGCGACAAAAGCAAGTTGGTGATGTTGAGGCAGCCCACCAGCAGGAGTCCCGCGACAGCGGCGAGAAGAATCAGGAGCGGCGTTCGATTATTGCCGACCAGCGTCTCCTGAAAAGGTGTCAGCACGGCGGAGAGAGTGCCTTTTTCATCGGCAGGCAGCCTGGCCGAAATCGTATGCTGCAGCGCGTTGATCTCAGCGTTGGCCTGGGCCACCGAAACTCCTTGTTTCAGGCGGGCAAGCCCGATGTAGTTGAAGTCGCCCATCGCTTCGTCAAGCTGGTCCTTGCTAAACGCGAGCGGCACGAGGGCTTGGACGGGCCTTGCGTGATCGGTGTTCGGGCCGGCGAGCGATTGTGCGATCGGCAAATGAAATGACCGCGGCATTACCCCGATAACGGTGTAGGGGAATCCATTCAGGGTGACGGTGTGGCCGACGATTCCCATATTGCTGTGGAACTGGGTGCGCCAAAGATCGTTCAGGAGGACGATGACGTGCTCGCGGCCGGGCTGGGCTTCCTGCGGAGCAAACGCGCGTCCAAACTGCGGGGCCACATCCAGTACGGAAAAGATACCCGGTGTCGTGCGTACTACGTCTACCTGGAGCGGATGGCCGCCGATACCCAGTGGCATCGATTCTTGTTCCATGACCGCCATCGATTGAATATCGCGGCTGTTCTGCTGCCACTCAGTAAAGTGGTTGGCATTCACCGGCAATTTGGGATAGATGTCGCGGAATTCCGCCACCTGCTCTTCCATAATGACGAGTCGCTGCGGGCTCGGATAAGGCAGCGGCCTTAGCAGCACGTCATAGACGAGAGTGAAGATTGCCGTGGTCGCTCCTATGCCCAAGGCGAGTGTCAACACGGCAGTGACGGCAAAGCCGGGCGCCTTGCGCAACTGCCGCAGAGCATGGCGGAACTCCTGAAATAGCCTTTGCATAGAGTCTCCGTAGAAAACAGCGTCGATTGGGGGGCGAGGTTCGGGCGCGACACCCAGATTGTTGTACGGAGCCGGCGCGGCATCGGTTCAGTTCTTTCAGTTGGGCGTCTTACGGGGTGTCCGCTGAAGTCAGGTCAGATTACGTACCTCGGGGCCAATCCTTGCCCCCGCGGGACATCACCTCGTATCATCGGCTGGAGCCAGAAATCATGCCCGAGAGCAACTCCGCACCTCGCCTGCGCGAAAAGGGCCGCATCATGTCGGCCTCTGAAATCGAGCGTACCCTCGTCCGCCTTGCTCACGAAATCATCGAGAAGAACGACGGCGCAGATAACCTCGGTCTTGTGGGAATCCGTCGCCGCGGCGCTCCCTTGGCCGAGCGGCTTGGTGCGCTCATCTCAAAAATCGAAAAGCATCCCATCGACACTGGCGTCCTCGACATCAGCTTCTACCGCGACGATCTTTCTACCAGCGGCCTGCGCCCCGTCCTCAATCCCTGCGAGCTCGGCTTCGACATCACCGGACGCAATATCATACTCGTCGACGACGTGCTCTACACCGGCCGCACCACCCGCGCCGCTCTTGACGCTCTCTTCGATCATGGACGCCCCGGCCGCGTGCAGCTCCTTGCCCTCATCGACCGCGGTCATCGCGAGCTGCCCATTGAAGCCAGTTTCGTCGGCCGCATCATCCAGACAACCGACCGCGAGATCATCGAAGTAAAGCTCCGCGAAGTAGACAACGACGAGCAGGTGCTCCTCGTCGAGCGCGTCGACTGATGCGTCACCCGGCAGCGAAAAAGCAAGCCATGCCCGCAAAGAAAGCCGTTCCCAAAAAACCGCCGCCGCAAACCGCCCGTCCGGCGACGCCCGAGGCACGTCTCATTTCCCCGGTCATTCATCCTGCCTCGCTGCTCTCTGTCACGAGCCTCTCGCTCCAGGAGGTTCAAAGCGTCCTCACGCTCGCCAGCCAGCTTGAAAAAGAGGCGCCCGCGCGCCGCGCCCAGCGCCTCTCCAAGCGCCGCGTCGCGCTGCTCTTCTATGAATCGAGCACCCGCACGCGCACTTCCTTCGAACTCGCCGCCAAGGCACTCGGCTCCGACACCACTCTGGTCAGCGACAAATCGTCCAGCATCGAAAAAGGAGAGTCGCTCAAGGACACCGGCCTCACCCTCCGCGCCCTCGGAGCCGAATGCATCATCCTGCGCAGTCCTTGGTCCGGCGCTCCATATCTGCTCGCCGAGACCACCGGTCTTCCCGTCCTCAACGCCGGCGACGGCATGCATGAGCATCCCTCGCAGGCTCTTCTCGACCTCCGGACCATCCTCACGCGTTTAAAAAAATCCGAGACCATGACACCCACCACGCTCAAGGGCGTCACGATCACCGTATGCGGAGACATCTTTCACAGCCGCGTCGCCCGCTCCAACGCTCTCCTGCTGCCGCGTCTCGGCACGCGCGTCATTCTCTGCGGCCCGGCGCCCCTGCTGCCTGAAACCGCCGCCCGCATCGCGCCGCAGGACGCGACCGGAAGCATCGAAATCGAGCGTGACTTCAACCGCGCGCTCCAGCAATCGCAGGTTGTCATGATGCTCCGCATACAGGCTGAGCGCCTCGCCGGACTCGCCCTCGATCTCGAAGAATACAAATCCCGCTACCAGGCCAACGCCGAACGCATCGCCGCTCACGCGTCCAATGCCGTCATCCTGCACCCCGGCCCCATGATCCGCGGCCTCGAAATCACCAGCGAAGTCGCCGACGGTCCGCACTCCGCCATCGAACAGCAGGTCCATAACGGAGTCGCTGTCCGCATGGCGCTGATCCATCGCGCGCTCACCGAACAATCCGGCGGTCGACGAAAGAACTCCCGATGAACCCCATCCTCATCCGCAACGGACGACTCATCGATCCCGCCAACAGCATCGACGCGCTCCGCGACCTCCTGCTCGCGGACGGCAAAGTCGCCGCCATCGATGCACCCGGCAAAATCAAGAATCCCGACGCCGAAATCATCAACGCGAAAGGCCTCATCGTTGCCCCCGGCCTCGTCGATATTCACGTTCACTTGCGCGAGCCCGGTCAGGGATATAAAGAGACCATCGCCTCCGGCACTGTCGCCGCCGCCGCGGGAGGTTTCACTTCTGTCTGTGCCATGCCCAACACCATCCCCGTCAACGACTCGCCCGAGACCACCCGCTGGATGCTCGCGCCCGAGCGCAACGCTGCCATCCGCGTCTTCCCTATCGCTGCCGCCACCCGCGGCTCCATGGGCGAGGCCATCACCGAATTCGGCGCCCTCCGCGCGGCCGGAGCCGTCGCCGTAACAGACGACGGCAAGCCCATCCTCGGCGACCGCATCATGCGCGAGACCCTGCTCGCCGCCGCCCGCAACAATCTCCCCGTCATCCAGCACGCCGAAGACACGCGCCTGACCGGCGGCTGCTCCATGAACGCCGGCCCTGTGGCCTTCCGGCTCGGCTTGCGGGGCATGACAGTCGAAGCTGAATCCGGCCTCGTGGAGCGTGACATTCGCCTGCTTGCCGAGATCAATGACTCCCGCGCACATCTCCATGTCGCCCACATCTCCACCAAAGCCGCTCTCGACGCAGTCCGCAAGGCCCGGCGCAACGGCCTGCGTGTGACGTGCGAAGTGACCCCGCATCACTTTGTGCTGAACGAAGACGCCATCGGCCACTACAACACCAATGCCAAAATGAATCCGCCGCTCCGCTCCGAATCCGACCGCGAAGCCATGCTGCAGGGCATCATCGACGGGTCCATCGACGCCATCGCCACCGACCATGCCCCGCACGCCGCGAATGAAAAGCAGCAGGAGTTCGAACGTGCTCCCAACGGCATCACCGGCCTTGAATCCGCGCTCGGCCTCGCCATCGCCGATCTCCACGGCAAACACAAGCTGCCTCTCAGCCGCATTATCGCTCTCCTCAGCACGCAACCTGCCTTGGCCCTCAACCTCAAAGGCCGCGGGACGCTGGCCGTTGGATCGCCCGCCGATGTCGTCCTGTTTGATCCCGAAGAAAAATGGGTCTTCCACTCTGCCGCTTCAAAGTCCAAGTCCCGAAACACGCCCTTCAACGGTTGGGCGCTCCAGGGCAAAGTTCATGCCACCATCAGCGAAGGGCGTTTAATCTTTGAAGCTTTAGACATAGGCAAGCCCATTCTTTACTGAGTAAGACTGCGACGCCAGTTTTGTCTTATACTATTTCTGCTCAGTAATGCCGCTCAGTAATATGCAAGGCAAGCACTTACTCCTCCAAGCATTCTCGGCGCTCGATCGCGCGGGACTGCACGTGATCCCCAAGCATTACTACAGCCCGGTCCCTGACTGCGCATGGCTTCGCCGGAATCAACCGCTTTGGACTCGACGCTCCTCGCTTACCGGTATCCACTGGGACCTTGCCGAACAATTCTCGTGGCTCGCTGACATATGCGAGCCTTACTATGCCGAAGTCTCCGGCCTGAAATTTTACAATCTCCTTACCCAAAATAGGTCTGGACCCGGCTACGGCCCTGTGGAATCGCAGGTCCTGCATTGCTTCATCCGGACCTACGCTCCCGCCGGCATCGTCGAAATCGGGAGCGGCGTTTCCACCATGTGCATGCTGGAGGCCGCCCGCCTCAACCAGCGAGACGGAAAGCGCGAGTCCAAAATCACCTGCGTCGAACCTTTCCCCAGCGAAAAACTCCGCTCTTCAAACGAAATCCATTTGCTTCCGCAACTCTGCCAGCAGGTGCCCGCTTCCTATTTCGAGCATCTCTCTGGCGGTGACTTGCTCTTCATCGATTCCACTCACGCTGTCAAAGTCGGCTCCGATGTGCTCCGCATTTACCTTGAAATCGTTCCCCGCCTCCCCGCCGGCGTTTTCATTCACATTCACGACATCTTTCTCCCATACGCCTATCCGCGCAACGTCTTCACCCGCCCGTTCTGGTGGCAGGAGACAGCTCTTCTCATCGCGCTGCTGGTAAACAATTCAAAGTTGAAGGTGCTGTCCTGTCTTTCCGCTCTGCACTATGACTACGCGCCGCAGATGCAGGCGTTGATGTCCGACTACCTTCCCGCACGCGACAACGAAGGGATATTGGTCTCAGACGAACCATCCGGCCACTTTCCATCCAGCATCTGGCTGCAGACAGCCTAAGCTTTCGCATCGCAGCTTACGTGTTCTTCACCGGCGCCTCTGGATACTGCGGGTCCATCCGTCTCAATGTCTCCAACAGCGTCTCCGCAATTACCACATCGCGGTACCACTTGTGGTCCGCCGGAATCACATACCAAGGCGCATGCCTTCGAGCCGTTTGAAAAATCGCTTCTTCATATGCGTGCTGGAACTTCCCCCACCGCTTACGGTCGTCAAAATCCGATTTCTCGATCTTCCAATGTTTCTCCGGATCCTCCCGCCGCGCCTTCAGCCGCTTGTCCTGCTCCTTTCGGCTGATGTGCAGGAAAAACTTCAGCAGTGTCATCCCATTCTCGGTCCAGGTTCGCTCGGCGTCGGCAATCTGCCTCAGCCGCATCCGCATGTCCTCCGCGGATAGTTCTCCCCTCGCGCGCCTTGTCACCGCATCTTCGTAATGCGATCGGTTGAATACGCCCAACTGACCCCACTCCGGCAGAACGCGGTTGATTCGCCACAGATAATCATGCTTCAGCTCTTCCCCGCTCGGCTCGTCAAACGCAGTCACCCGGCAAAGCTCCGGATTCACTCCCGTAAACACGTGACGCACAGCGCCATCTTTGCCTGCCGTGTCCACCCCTTGCAGCACCACTAGCACCGCCCGTCGGTTCTCCGCCCCAAGCTTCCGCACCAGTTCAGCGGTCTGTTTGTTCAGGCGCTTCAGCTCCGCCAGCGCATCCGTCTTCCCTGCATACTCGCCCGTCGCGGAAGTCTCCATCTTTGCGAGGCTGGATTTTCTCCCCGGCAAAACTTCGTACCGCTTCCTCGCACTCATTGAATGAGGTCTCCTGACTCTCCCCCAATTAGGATGCGACCCAGTTTTTCGCTCGCTCATTCCCAAAATAGAAACCCATCCGGTACTTAGGTCATGTTACTCAAGGCAGGCATCTTATCCCGCAAGCGTCCCACCCAAATTCCGGCAGCGGAACGAACTGACGTCCGTCGATGTGCGCAAACTGTTGACACCATGTCGATTGGTTGGAATCATGGAGCTCCCCCGAAGATAAATTCTCAGTCCCGCTTGCTGCGTTTAGCGGACGGATTTCGAGAGCACCGTGATTGCAACACTTTGCTACACATATCTGCCTTGGTTCTCACAAATTCATCCGACAGCCACCCGCCTGGGCTGCCTCGGATCCCTAGGAGCTGCCTCGCCCCTGGAGTTTGCGCTCGTACTCTCAATGTCCATGTTGCTCAACACGGTCGGCCAAAGTCCCAAACAAAAATATTCAACATCTACGAATGGCCCAAAAAGGGAGAAGAACGATGCGCCTCAAACTTGGTTTTGAAACACTGCCCTGGTTCTCGATTAAAATCGACTCTCGATCGCGCCGCTGGGTCGTCGCTGGCCGAGTTCACACCGGCGCCGTCAGCCTCTATGCTGCTCGCCAGTACCGTCTTCCGGTTTCGGATACCGAGCAGCGTGCTTCCTCTTTCCTCATGACCTTGAACACGCGCTTCCGAGCCTCGGCTCCCGAGAGCGGGTTCGCTCCAGAATCTGCATCGCGTTTGGTCTCTTGCCCCATTTCCTAATCTGCTTATGTTTCATTCCTGCAATCGGTGAATCAACTCGTTGTAAATCTCCAAAAACGAAGGGCGCGGCCTGAGCCGCGCTCTTCGTTTTTGGCTGCGTTCTCATTGCTGCTGAAGTCTTCATCCCCCGCTTTCTTGCTACACTGAAACGTTTGCGCCAGAACATCACACAGGAGAACAGGATGAGCAGCACCATGCAGGCCGTCGTCAAGGCGAAGTCCGCACCAGGCGTAGAGATCCAGGAGGTTTCGCGACCCGCCTTCGGCCCCTCCGACGTCCTCGTCAAGGTCGAAGCCGCCTCAGTCTGCGGTACTGATCTCCACATCTACAATTGGGACCCCTGGGCCGCGGGACGAATCCATCCGCCGCTCATCCCCGGTCACGAGTTCTGCGGGGTAGTCGTCGCCGCCGGCAACCAGGTCACGACCCTCCGCGAGGGCGACTTCGTCTCTGCCGAAATGCACGTCGCCTGCGGCAAATGCCTCCAGTGCCGCACCGGGCAGGCCCACATCTGCCAGCACGTCAAGATCATCGGCGTCGATGCGAACGGCGCCTTCGCCGAATACGTCGTCATCCCTGAATCCAACATCTGGAAGCTCGACCCCTCGCTCCCGCGCGAGTACGGCCCCATCCTCGATCCGCTCGGCAATGCAGTCCACACCGTACTTGCTGGCGAAATCGCCGCCAAAACGGTAGCCATTGTGGGCTGCGGGCCTATCGGCCTCTTTGCCATCGCAGTTGCTCGCGCCTGCGGAGCGGCCGCCGTCTACGCTCTCGAAATCAACGACCATCGACGCAAGCTGGCCCATGCCATGCACGCCGATTTCGTCCTCAATCCGGCCAAAGAAAACGTCTCCGCCATCATTCACGAAAAAACAAATGGAGTCGGCGTCGACGTAGTTCTCGAAATGTCCGGTCATCCCGACGGCATGCGACTCGGCTTTGAAATTCTCCGCACCGGAGGCCGCGTCTCGCTCCTTGGCCTTCCCTCACGCCCGGTTGAAATCGACTTCGCCCGCGACATCATCTTCAAGGGCGCAACCGTCCAAGGCATCAATGGCCGCAAAATGTACGAAACCTGGTATCAGATGGAAGCCCTGCTCAAGGCCGGCAAGCTCGACTTGAGCCCGGTCATCACCCATCGCCTGCCCCTCGAAAAATTCGCTGAGGGCATGGAGCTTCTCCGCAGCGGAGAAGCGAGCAAAATTCTGCTTTATCCCCGCAAATCGTAGCTAGCGAATCTCCACCAATGCCAGCCCCTTCGGGGGAACCGTGATCGTCAGCCGCCCGCCCTCGATACTGCGAACCTCCGGCGCTCCCGCCTCCGAAGCTTTCTTCAGCGCCGCAATCTGCGCGGCCGTGGGATAAGGCGGCGACCCCATGCCCTTCCATGCTGCCAACGTGTCCCCATGCTCCGCGTCCGAGCGCCAGACCGTTGCGCTCGCGTTCGCCGTTACGTCTTTCATCTCCAGCGTGATGGTCTTGTTCGGTCCTGTAGCGTCCGGCTCAATCAGGTTCCAGGCCGCCACAACCAGAGTCCCATCCTTCCGCCGCGTCACCAGCACATCATCCTCCGGTTCGGCGATTCGCTCATCACCCAACCTATGCAGCATGGCAAACACGTTAAACGCAGGCTTAGGAATACCATCCTCCGCAATCAACCCATACCCGCCATAGAACGGGGTCTTCACCACGCCCTGTTCCTCAAACACATCAGAGAAGGTCCAGTACGACATCAAATCCACTTTCCCGTCGCACTGCCGGATCGTGTCAGCCATCCACGGGCCCATATAAATGGAATCGGTAATCTCCGATTCATTCCTATACGTTGCGTTGAACTCGCTCCAAATCAGCGGCAGGTGCGGCCGGGCCGATGCAAGTATCTGCCGATGAACCTTATCCACCGCAGCGCATACCATCTGGTGCGGAGCAATCTGTCGATTGTCCCCGAACACATCCTTGGACGAGTCGTTCCCGTAAACATGCGTCGAAACAAAATCCAGCGGCACATTGTTCTGCACCGCATGCGCGATCATGTCGCCCACCCACGCCGCCTGCGCGGTCGCTGGCCCACCCACGCGGATACGCGCATTCACCGCCTTCAGCGCGCGCGCCGTACGGTCATAAAGCTCAAAGTAGGTCTGCTGCTTGGGCTGCCCCGTCCAAAAGTCAATGTTGGGCTCGTTCCACACCTCGAAGTACCATTGCGAAATCTCATCGATTCCGTAGCGGTCAACCAGGTGCTTCGCGAAAGCCGTCATCAGCGCGTCCCACTTCGCATAGTCCTTCGGTGGTGAGGTGATCTGCTTGTACCAGAACGCGTGATAGTCCAGCCGCGCCGCCAGCGCCTTCGGCATAAAGCTGATCTCGACGTAAGGACGAACGCCGTTCGCCAGCAACCCATCGTAAATCTGGTCGACGTAAGAGAAGTTGTAGACCGGATTCCCCTGCGCGTCCTCGCTGTACACGCCGTCGTCGTCGTCCAGAATGGCGTGGAAGCGCACGTACCGAAATTCCGTCACCTTCTTCACCGTCCGCAGATCGTCGCGATAATCCTCGCGCATGGCAAGATTCGCGCGCCCCGATCCAAACATCTGCTCCCAGAAGTGCGGCAGCGGAGTCGTGGGGGCGTTTGCGTCAATGGAAATTGTTTCGCCGCTCTGCTGCGGAAATGCAGGGATGGCGAAGATCAGGGCAAGCAATAACAGGAAAGCGAAGCGGCGCAAAAAATTCCTCCTCGCGCTCAAAGTTTACCTTCGTGAGATGCGCCTTCCGCAAGGAAGGCAAGAAGCCGCGCTACCCGTGCAGAATCCGCGCCGGGCCGGCGTCAGGTCCAAGCACTTTGATGCGCTTCGCAAGGCCGAGCAAACCTAGCAGCCTTATCCCCCAGTAGTTGAAATCCAACTCGTACCAGGCCATTCCGTGGCTAGTTGAAACCGGATGCGCGTGGTGATTGTTGTGCCAGCCCTCGCCGCCGGTCAGCAGCGCTACCCACCAGTTATTGCGCGAGTCGTCGTGAGTTTCGAATCGCCGCGAGCCCCAGATGTGCGTCGCCGAGTTCACCAGCCAGGTGACGTGCAGCCCCAGCGTCACACGCAGGAAAATCCCCCACAGCAGCCACGACCATCCTCCCGCCAGAAATAATCCGATGCCCAGCACTGTCGCCGGAATCCAGTGGTACCAGCTGAGCCACACATAAAAGCGATCGCGCGTAAGGTCGGGAGCGTAGCGCTTCAGCGGAGCATTCCGGTTGCGCAGCGTTCCCTGCAGCAGCCAGCCCATATGGGACCACCATTTTCCATCACGGGGAGAATGCGGGTCGCCCTCGCGGTCGGTCAGTTGATGGTGCAGCCGATGCACCGCCACCCAGAAGATCGGACCACCCTGCAGCGCCAGCGTGGCGCACACGGCCATCGTGTACTCCACCCACTTCGGTGTGATGTATCCACGATGCGTGAGCAGCCGATGATAGCTCATCCCAATACCCACGTTCTGCGCCAGCACCCACAGCACGGCCGTTACCGCGAGGGCCGACCAGCTGAAGAAGAACAGGGCCGCGATAGCTCCAAGATGAAACACTGCGAGCCACACAGAGAAAAGCCAGTTGAAGTGCTTTGACCGGCTCTGCAACAGCGCATGAGAGTCGGCTTTGAGGGTTTCAGTACTGAGTATGTCGTCGGCGGGCGCTGCTTCGGTCAACGGGGACATTCAACACTCCACCTTCAACCCTAGCGAATCCAAAGCGGCTGAACTGTAAAAATTGGGTAATACCGGCCTCAGGCCTGCGAGGGTGCCTCGATCCGCGCCGAATCCTCGATCCTGCCAAAAATCATCTTGCCCGAAGCCGTCTGCAGGACGGAAGTTACAGCAATCTCCACCGATCGGCCGATCATCCGCCGCGCATGGTCCACCACCACCATGGTTCCGTCGTCCAGGTATCCGATCCCCTGGTTGTACTCCTTGCCCTCTTTCAGAATTGCGATGCTCATCTTCTCGCCCGGCAGCACCACCGGCTTCAGCGCGTTCGCCAGATCATTAATGTTCAGCACCTCCACCGAGTGCAGATGCGCCACCTTGTTCAGGTTGAAATCCGTAGTCAAAATCTTGCCGCTGATTTCTTTTGCCAGCTCAATCAATTTCAAATCGACTTCCCGGATCTGCGGATAATCTGTCCGGACGATCTGTACTCCCAGCCGCGCATTTTCCTGCATCCGCTGCAGCACATCCAGTCCGCGCCGCCCGCGCTGCCGCTTTGAGCCATCCTGCGAGTCCGCTACCATCTGCAACTCGCGCAATACGAATTCGGGAACCAACAGCGGCCCTTCAAGAAATCCCGTCTCCGCCATATCGGCGATCCGGCCGTCAATGATCGCGCTCGTATCCAAAATCTTTCCTTCTCGGCGGCCGCCTCCGCGCTCCTGGTTGAACAGACTTCCCAGCGCCCCAAGATTCAGCAGGTCTCCCTTGCTCGCGCCCACCACCAGTCCGATATAGGACATCAGCAGCAGCGCGAATATCTCCAGGAGGCTTTGCAGGCGACCCGTAGGCAGGCTGTTTCGCAGAACCAATGAAAAAAGAAATGCTCCGAAGATTCCGAGGATGCATCCGGTGGCCGCGCCCACCAGCCGCTTAAGGCTCATGGCGCGCACGCGCAATTCAAAAATAAGCACCAGCGCCGCTACCGCCGCGCCCGCAAACGCGGATGCCCAATGGGTCATCCCGAACGGCCGGAACGAATAGCAGATAACCGAAAGAAGCAGAACAAAAGCGATCCGGATAAGTACAAGATCCATAAAGCCAACTCTCCTCGCGCGGGGAGAACGCTCACGCGGAGTATACTCACCCGATCGCGTTCCACGCAAAACGGCCCTACAGAGACCACCCGCCGGGCCGTTTCGCTATAGCTAATGAACCTGAATCGCGGAGCCAGTTGCGGTCCTTCGGCGCGCCACACTGCCGCGGCTTCCAATCGCGGTAAAATAATCAGGAGCCCCGCCGAAAAAGGTCACCATGTCAACGCAGATCGAAAGCGCTCTTACGCAGAAGATTGAAGCAGCCGCTCGCGCGGCCAATCTGGTTATTCTCGCCGCCGAATCCGGCGAGGACTTCAATCATCATCCCACCGCCAGATTTCGTCTCGCTCAGGCGCAGAATGCCGCCTCCTCCCAGAGCGAATCCCGGACCCTCACTCTCGAGTTGAGCGAAGCGTTCGACTTCCACAAGCCCGAGCTGCTGCCGGAGATGACCTCCCATCTGCGCGAGGAGGCCCGCCGACTCAGGAATCCGCAGCCCGACGTTTACGTCACCTTGGCCGGCCTGCCCATTCGTTTCAGCGGCTTCCGTTGGCCCTTCCACCGCTCCACCTCGGGCGCGGATACCTACATCGTCCACGGAACTGTCCACCTCGATGACGGCCATAAATCGCCGCTGCATGCCCTCATCTCCGCCAGCATGACCGTTACCTTCGCCGAAATCGTTCCTGCGCCCGAGCAGCCCTACGCCGAAACCTTTATCTACAACGCCATCCGCAAGACGCTCGACCAGGGCCAGCTTGAGCTGCTCAAGAGCGGCAACCGCCAGCCTGTCCCCGTCACCACACGCTACTATTCGCGCTGGCAGAAGAAGTTCTTCTTCACCGACACTACCGATGCCACCCGCCAGGACTATCTCGCACTCAAGGTCTACTGGCTCTCCGGCGTCCTCGGCCAGAACCAGCCCGTCTGGATCGCCGACCCTCGCGACGCCCAGTACCTCAACACCACCACGGAAGATATGCTCAAGATGGCGTCCGAATTATCGAGGCAGGGATTGCTGAAGCTCGATGCAGACGGCGCCGCCGCCACTCCCGCCCTGCTCGATCGCGCCGAACAGTACCGCGACAAGATGGAGGCCGCCCTCGCCACCACCAAGCCCACCTTCAACGAAGACATGCGCCACGGCCACACCAATATGTAGTAGGGCTGGACTTAGAGCTATCGGCTTTTAGCAGAGTTGCGTTTCACGTTTTTTTGCAAGTAATAGAATCATCAAGGTTTGTGAAAGCCACTTCTCCCTTATAACTGAAAACATTTGACTTAAAGCCATGTAATAGATTGTGAAGTACTTGCGATGCCGCGGCTTTGCGCAAAAATTTTGGGATGCTTTGTTCAGATCATTGATTTCAAACGCTCTTCCGACTTTAGCGATTTTCTACTTGATTGAATCTAAAGGTTTTTCTGTTTCGCCCTCTCTTCCGAGGTCATAGAAATAAAACACGTTTCATTGACAGCAAAGGAAAAAGGCCGCTCGCGGGCGGCCTCGCTTTATTTCTCTTCTATTTCTATTTTACCAAGTTTGGAAAATTCAACTGCATTTGGACGAAAGATTTGCCTGGGCATTTAATACGTTGACTAACCCCACTTTCCAGATCCTTGCATTTTACCAGACCGCTCAAGCATAATATCTAGGTGGGCCAAGCACAGAAAGTCGTCAGCATTGCAATCAACAAGACGAAGGACCCGGCTGCTGTATCGCTAGGTCGTCGCGGTGGCTTAAAGGGCGGTCCTGCCCGTGCTGCCAAACTGTCGGCTGAAGATCGAAAGACAATCGCCCAACGAGCGGCCAAGCAACGTTGGGCGAAGGCAAAGAGTATTGGTGTAGAGTCTACGGCGGATCAGGCTATAGACCCTGTTAGGGCTGGTCAGCTAGCCTAATTTGGGGATAGAAACCACAAGCGTCCCATCATCGGTTGTTATCGTGATGACGACGCGCCGGGTTCCTATGCATACATTGACTTGGGGCATAGGTTTTTAACTCTCCTTTCGAGCCATCCGTCCTGCGCGGGTGGCTCTTTAGTTTGCAGAATCCTTATCTGTAATCACGCTGACCCGAATAGAGCGGTTCCCAGTTTCGGTGTCGGCGTACACGTAGTCAAAATTCATGGCTGCAGCCTGGAGCCACTTCCGCCGCGCTTCTAAAGTCCACGGCTTCCCAGCCTCTGGGAGTGCGCGAATCAGTCCGTCAATCAGTGGGTGGTGCGTGTCATCACCGCCGCCGTTTCCGCCACCGCCAATCTCCCCTGTTTGCGGAACGACGGACTCTTCTGACTCCGCTTGAGCCTTTCCGTGCCCCACAGCAACCGGCAGCACGGGTATCACCAACTTCGTTGATCCGTAGGCGAAGAATCCAGCATCACGAGCCGACCGCTGGAACGCCTGACGCGCCTTTTCCTTCTGCTTTGGCGCGACGCCCAAATTCACAAACGCCGATTCCAAGCCCCCCGTGGGCGGAAGCGTCTTGCCCTTGTACGTTTCGTAAATCGCCCGGTAGAGAGGAACTGTGAGAAACGCTTCGACGCGTGCGCTGGCCGCAGATTCCGGTTCCATGAGCTGGTGGCCAAGTTCCGAAAGTGACAACTTCCCTTGCGAACTCCTAATCAAGTTGAAAGTTCGAGCAGCCTGCACCTTTAGCCTGAACGCTCCGCCACTAGCTGTTTGGTTCAGGTGGCCAGCTAGCTGGTCATTCGTGCAGACTCCGCCAAGTTCGAATATGCCCTTCGCCAACTTCGTCGCGTCGTCCAAGCTGAAGTACGGCCACTCAATCGTAGAGCGTCCGCGCTCGCTCTTATCAGGGACCGTTTTTACCGCCGAGCTAGTGGGTTCTCCTAGCATTAGTTCATCCTCCGTTGGATCGATAATACCACAAAATGGGCAATCCTCAATAAATACCATTAGATACTTTTTTACTTGACTGCATGATCGGTCAAGCATAGGTATTTGAGGTATGGAAAGTCCGATGCAGTATCCGCACACGTTGACCCAAGCCATCCATCTTTACGCCGATCCGCCAGTCTGCATCAATTCGGTGGCTATTATGCCTTGGGAGGATGGAAACCCAGTTTGCCCAAAGTGTGGGACCACGCGAGACAAGCACAATCACTAGCTGCTTAGAGGCGGTGGAAGTGCTATGCGTGGAAGTGCTATGCGTGTCAGAAGCAGTTCTCTATGAAGGTGGGAACGACCGCTCGGTTTGGACGTTTTGGCTTACCGCCCTATGGATGCTCTGCAAGCGGTGTGTCGAGGTACGAAATTGCCCGTGCCACTGGCATCGCTCAAAAGTCTGCCTGGTCTATTCTCCAAAGACTTCGTTATGTCCTCAAGGAAATCAGGCCCGCTATGATGGGGGAAATGGAACTCCCGTTGAGATGGACGAGTGTTTCATCGGCGAAAGCCGATGAATATGCACCGCAGCAAGCGTCTTAAGCGGCGCTCGGCCTTGAATAGCTTTGCAGAGAAGACGCCAGTGTTCGGGGTATTGGAGCGCGGGACCCGTCAGGTTCACGCTACGGTCATTCCGAAAGTCCTGCGAGAGACTCTACAAAGGGTTTGGTTCAACTGTCTATACGGATGGCTCGCCAGGGTATGAAGGCCTCGCCGCCAAGCAGTTCATTTACTTAACCTTTGTGCTGATGGTCTGAAACGTACGAGTCGTCGCTTTAATTGCGGATTCGTACCGCTTGCCAGAAAGTTTTGGTGACTCTCCGTACTTTTTCATTATTTCGGCTTGCTTTTCCATGTATTTTTGGGCGGCTTGGGCGGCTTGCTGATCGGACATTTTCGCCTCCTACGATTTAGACGGTTTCTTTGTTAATTCTGGTTGTGGGAAAACCTGCTCCAAGATGTATTCGGCGAACAATTCCTGCCAATACTTCTCTTTTAGCTTTTTCTTTTGAACGTACGCTTCAAATGAAGGAAGAATTCGCACGGCGTTTGTAATGATTAATACCACGTCGCCAACTCGAACCTTTTCACCGGCGGGAACGCATGTCTTGGCATAATCCAAGGCTGTGTGCGCCATCTCTGTAAATTTGGCAGGATCGCCGTTATAGAGCTTGTCGAACCCCTTGCTGACCAATCGGTGAATTTCTTCGGTGTCTAGGCTCATCGTTAGAGGTACCGCAGGATCAAGACCAAACCATACAGGCCAGTCAGGATCAACAGCAAGAAAAATCCCCAGATGGCAACTGTGTATGTACAGTCTGATTTGTGGACGAGCCAGAATAGTGAAACGCCAGCATCCGCCAGAGCAAGGACAAGGGGAACCAGTCCCAGCCGACCGGCCACTCTGAAGCCGTTGATAATTTTGTCGTCCGTGTCGTCGGGATTGAAACTGGCTGCTTGCGCAAACACAAACCCGGCAACCACCAACAAGAGTCCGGCGATCCCAACAGAAGCCCCGAGCAGTGCAATGGCCACATCCTTCGCGTAGTCTGGGGCGGTAAACATGGCGTTCTGTCATCATACGCGCGGTGGGTTAACCGACGTATTTATTGCCTTTGCCTAGTGACAAGGTGCTGAGCGGATTAAAACGGGGATCGGCGGGAAAGTTTGTGATGTCAGTTGAAAAAGGCTATCTTAGCTGGCCTACTTCCGGAAATTTCTTTGGGTGGGCTCAGCCGTTGAGTTGCAAGGCTGGGCCCCGAGCTTGAGCCGTGAGGCGGGTATCGCGCATCAGTGAACTACAATAAAAAGTTTGGCCCCCACCTCTTGAACGGAGTTTCCCCTTGGCAGACACCATTTATGACGTAGCGATTATCGGCGGAGGACCGGCGGGATACACCGCCGCCATTCGCGCCGGACAGTACGGCCTGAAGACCGCGCTCATTGAAAAAGAGAGCAAGCTGGGGGGAACCTGCCTGCATGTAGGCTGCATTCCGACCAAGTCGCTGCTGTTCAATGCCGAGGTTTACGACCATGTGAAGCACGCCGAGGAGTACGGCATTGAAGGGCTGGGCGCGGGCAAGCTGAACTGGAAGAAGATTCTGGAGCGCAAGACGCAGATTGTGAACAAGCACACCAAGGGACTCGACTTCCTGATGCGGAAGAACAAGGTCACGGTGGTGCCGGGCTTTGGGAAGCTGACGGGGGCGGCGAAGGCGGGCGTGCACTCGGTTGAGGTGGAGAGCGGCGGCAAGTCGCAGACGATTCAGGCGAAGAACGTTGTTCTGGCCACGGGTTCGAGCGCGCGGATGCTGCCGGGGGTAGAGGCGGGCGGCAATGTGCTGACCAATATCGAGATTCTGTCGATTGACGCCATTCCGAAGTCGCTGATTGTGATTGGAGCGGGGGCGGTGGGGGTGGAGTTCGCGTCGATCTTCCGCAGCTTCGGGTCGGAGATCACGGTGGTGGAGTATCTGCCGCGGGTGGTTCCCGCTGAAGACGAGGACGTGAGCAAGGAGCTGGCGCGGGTGTTCAGAAAACGGGGCATCGACATCCATACGGGCGCCAAGGTCGAGAAGGTGGAGACGGCGAAGAGCGGGGTAAAGGTGACGTTTACTGCCTCGGACGGCAAGCAGGTGGTGAAAGAGGCGGAGAAGGTTCTGGTAGCGGTGGGGCGCGCGCCGCGCACGGAAGGGATTGGCCTGGCGAAGACGAAGATCAAGCCGGAGCGCGGGTTCATCAAGGTAAATGAGTACATGCAGACGGACGAGCCCGGCGTGTATGCGATTGGGGATATCGTAGCGGGGCTGCCGCAACTGGCGCACGTGGGCGCGATGGCGGGAATGGTGATTGCGGCAAAGATTGCGGGGAAATATGCGCGGCCTATCCGGCGCGACCGCGTGCCCGGCTGCACATACACGGAGCCGCAGATTGGCAGCGTGGGGCTAACGGAGGCGCAGGCGAGGGAAAAGGGATTACAGATCAAGGTAGGCAAGTTTCCCTTTGCGGGGAATTCAAAGGCGTCGATTGTTGGGTCACATGAGGGCTTTATCAAAGTGGTCGCAGAGGCGAAGTATGGCGAGATTCTCGGCGTGCACATTATTGGGCCGCAAGCGACAGAGCTGATTGCCGAAGCGGTGACGGCTCTGGAGCTGGAGGCAACGGTGGAGGAGATGATGTTCACCATCCATGCGCATCCCACGCTGGCGGAGGCGATACTGGATGGGTTTGGGAGCGTGGAGGGTATGGCGATTAATGTTTAGGGGCGGTAACGGAGATTAGAAAAGCCGCTCCGGAGAGCGGCTTTTTGGTTGGAGACGATCAATTAGTTGAAGATTGCGCCAACAGTTGCATTGTCCGTCATAGTGAGGATGCATTGGTTCGTCCCGGCGGCCGGTACGCAGGGCCCGGACCAGCCTCCAAAGGTCGAATTTACTCCCGGGACCGCAGTCAGGGTCACCTGAGTACCGAGGGCAAAATGTCCAGTACATTCACTACCAGTGCCGCAATTGATCACTTGTGTGCCTGTGGTTGGATCAGGGACAGTAACCGTTCCGATATCTGCATTATTCCCGACTTTATAGACCGTTAAGGTCGGCAAAGCTGTCCCGTTTCCGGTAGGGCCTACCGTAAACGTCGAGATTGCGGGTAGTACTGACCCATCCGGGTTGGTCGCGAGTGCGGTAATCGTCGTAGTGCCGGAATTTAGACCGGTTGCAAGCCCCGAGGCATTAATGGTGGCAACCTTAACATCACTCGAGCTCCACTTGACCGTGTTGGTGAGATCGGTTACTGTTCCTTGTCCTTCGAGACTACCAATCGCGATGAACTGCCCGGTTTCGTTCACAGTTTCAACAGTCTGGTTACCCGGAATAATGATTATCGACGCTAGGTTCGAACCTGCAGGAGCCGCTGTGCACCCGGTGCTGCTAACTACTTGGCCGGGCGCGCAGACGGTGACCGTGGCAGTGGCGGTGACCAAGCCTGGAAATCCGTTCATGCTGGCTGTAATAAGGGCGGTACCAAAGTCGGTGCCGGTCGTGGTCACCAGTCCTGTGGCGCTGATGGTTGCGATGCCGGGACTGTTCGATTTCCAGGTCACCGCGTCGGTGATGTCCTGCGTGGTCCTGGGATGATTTCCCTGACCAAAAACTCCGGTCGCGGTGAATTGAACGGTGAGACCCGGAGCTAGGGAGAAAAACTCAGTCGTGGGGCTGATTGAAATGGAAAGCAGGCTGGGGCTGCTGCAGCTCATCAGAGACATGGTCAGACCAAGTAGCAAAAACCCCTTCAACAAACGGCGATCAAACATTCACGTCTCCTGGACTTTTACCGCAAAACCGGGGAACCCTGTTGCCGTTACGCGAGCTGGCGGAACGAGAAAACTTCGGCAAATCAGGATTAATGCCTAAACGCTAGCACACAATTTCATCGCTGCAATTGATAAGTTATGTTCCTCTGCCGGAAGAAGATTACCTTTGTTTGGCGGGAACGGTGGCCGTCCGGGGAGGAAATATGATGGATTCATGGGTCCGGCACGGGGGCTGCTCTGACCTGCTGGCTGGCAGCGAACGATATGATCCTCAATCTTATCCACCTCGGGCGAATCGATTACGCTGCCGGGCTCGCGATCCAGAAGCGCCTGATGGAAGCGCGGCATGCGGGGCGCGTGGGGAACACGCTGCTGCTGCTCGAACATCCGCCGGTGCTCACGCTGGGACGCAACTCGAGGCGGGCAAACATTCTGGCTTCAGATGAATTGTTGGCGCGGCGCGGAGTAGAGATTCACGAGACAAACCGGGGAGGGGACGTGACGTACCACGGGCCCGGCCAGCTTGTGGGCTATCCCATCTTCGACCTGCGCACTTTTACGCCGCGCCTGGGGGCGGTGGAGTATGTGCGGATGCTGGAAGAGGCGCTGATTCGGACCTGCGGAGACTTCGGCGTGCCGGCGCAACGCATTTCAGGACGGACGGGAGTGTGGACGATCGCGGGCGGGACGGTGCCGGAGAAGAAGGTGGCGGCGATTGGGATCCACATTGCGCGCGGCATCACGTCGCACGGGTTTGCGCTTAACGTGAC
Source organism: Silvibacterium sp. (assembly GCA_036273415.1). GTDB lineage: Bacteria > Acidobacteriota > Terriglobia > Terriglobales > Acidobacteriaceae > Silvibacterium. Next base: position 54,628 of record DASUHR010000011.1, read on the forward strand.
GACCGATCTGCGAGATTTTGAGCTGATCGTGCCGTGCGGGATCAGCGACCGAACGGTGACTAGCCTGGAGATGGAGACGGGCGGGGATGGTTTGGTGTATCCCGCAGCGACGATGGAGAACGCGATGCACGCAGCGGCGAAGGAGTTCGGGCGCGTGTTCGGACATCAAGGAATCTGGCTCGAGTCATTGGCGGACCTGGACCTTGACGCAGAAGTCACGATGGTCGCGGGCTCTGATTCCTGAGGGCGGCTTGCAGAGTTATTGCGAGATGCGGGGAACGTCGAATGGAATTCCCGCGGCTTGGTTCACCTTTTCTGTTTCGGCAAGGTTGATCTTATCGAGCGGAATATCGCGATGCTGCTGGTCGAATACGTAGAGAGTGGTTTGGGTGAGGGCGTAGTTGTGAATCTGCTCGGATGGGCGTCCGTCATTGAAGACAATGGTCGTGGCCGTTTGCGTGGCCGGCAGCGCCGCCGGATAGGATACGGGCGGAGGAGGCTGCCGATACTCGGGTGGGGGCGCCTGCTGGTCGTAGTCCGGAGGAGGCGCGGGCGTTGAGGAGGGATCGTCGCCGTTATAGACTGCAGGTTCGTCCGAGTCTGCGGTCATATCATCGCAGCCGTCGTCGCCACCATAGACCTGCGCGTCCGCGTCGGGATAGCATCCCACCGGGCCGAGGCCGATCCAGTCAGGAATCGGATTCAAGAAGACAGCTCCGAATAGCGGGAAATTTCGCCTGCGGAAGCGGCGGTCCCGTTCTCCATGGCGACGGTAGGGATTGCGGTAGCCGGAACGATCGGGATTGCGATAGCGGGAGCGATAGGTATTGTTGAATCGGGAGCGATAGGCCGGGCTGAAGCGGGAGCGCGGATAGGCCGCATTCGGCCGGTATGACCGAGTCCCTGCGAATCCGCCGGAAAAACGAGGCGCAGAGAAGTGAGGGGAGGAAGAGCCGCTATGGAACCCGGGCCCGGCATGGCCGCCGCCGTGAAATCCTCCACCGTGGAATCCGCCACCAGCGCGCTGCGCAGACGCGGATGCAGCGGTCGCAACGGTCCAGGCCAACAGCAGCGCAATTGCGGCGAAGCGCTTCATGAGGGGCATTCTACTCCCGTGCTTAATAGACGCAGCGGGAGGCGATTTTGCTTCATTCGCCGCCCCGGGAAGCGGGACCAGGGAAAGTTTGGCAACCGTTTCGCCCTATGAAACTCTAACTAGGGAGATTAAAAAGGACTTTCACCGCTGAAGCATGACGAAACGGAAAATCATCGCGCTGACCGCCGCACTCCTCCTGGCAAGCAGCGGTATCGCGCAGTCGAACCCGGATAATTCCGCGCAGGATAACTATGCGGGCAGCGTGGAGGCGGTGGCGGTGACGCCCGGGGTGCGGCAGCTTTCGCTGAGCGATGCGATCCAACTGGGGATTGAACATAATCTGGCGCTGACGCTGGCGCGGCTGAACCAGAAGACTGCGCACGCGGAGAAACTGCAACTAGAGAACTACCTATTGCCGAATGTTTCGCTGCACGGCGAGGTGGGCGTTCACCAGTACAATCTTGCGGCGGAAGGATTCAAGCCCTCCCTTGCTGCGTCGTTCGGCTTCCGGGGGGCCAGCTTTCCGTTGATTGTGAAGGTGAATTCGAGAATCGGCGAGATCAAGCTTTCGCAGGCGCTCTTTACGTGGTCGGGGTGGGACGCTTGGCGGGCGGCGAAATCCAACGAGCGCGCAGCTTATTACAGCGCGCAATCGGCGCGGGGGCTGGTGGTGCTGAACGTAGGGACCGAGTATCTGAAGGCGATCGCGGATTCCGCGCAGGTAGACTACGCCAATTCCCTGTTGAAGACAGACCAGACGCTGCTCTATCAGGCGCATGAGGAGCATGTCGCCGGAGTGGTGGCGAATCTTGACGAGCTGCGAGCGAGGGTCGAGTACCAGATGCAGCAGCAGGCGGTGATCACGGCGCAAGACCGTTTCGAGAAGGACAAGATCGCGCTGAATCGGCAGATTGGGCTGGCGCCTGAGCAGCAGATTCAGCTCACGGACGCAGCTCCGTACGCGGACCTGACGGCAATTACGATTGAGGAGGCTCGGCAGCAGGCATACCGGAATCGGCAGGATTATCAAGGGTTGAAGCAGCAGATGGTTTCGGCGGAATTGGAACAGCGGGCAATCCGGCATGAGCGGTTTCCGAGCCTGACCTTTATCGGCAATTACGGAGTGACGGGTGTGGCCGGGCTGGTGTATCACGGGACGTTTACGGCGATGGGCACGCTGAATATTCCGATTTTCCGGGAAGCGAAGTTTCGCGGCGACGCAGACGTGGCGCAGGCGCAAATGGAGGAGCTGCGGACGCAAATGAACGATTTGACCAGCAGGATCGATGAGCAGCTGCGCGACAGCCTGCTCGATCTGCAGGCCTCGCAGCAACTGGTACAGGTGGCGAAGAGCAATGTGGACCTGGCGACGACGGCGCTTGACCAGAGCACGCAGCGGTTCAAGGCAGGCGTGGATACCAACCTTCCGGTGGCGCAGGCGCAGTCCACGCTGGCGCAGGCGCAGGTGCAGTACGTGAACAGCGTTTACCAGTACAACCAGGCCAAGCTGGGGCTCGCCCGCAATCTTGGCATCATCGATACCCAATATAAGAATTATGTTCCCAGCGGGAGCACGCCCCAGCCGGGCAGCTAGTCCGGAGACTCGCGGAACGTTTCTCCGGAAGATTCCGGTCCTGGTCGGCTATTCCGCCAAACTTCTGAGACTATAGAGTCAGAAGCGACACTGCTAGAAGCGAGACCGCGGGTATTTCATGCTGAAGGTTATCTCGACACATGTATTTCTGAACCATCGTCTGCATACGGGCCTATTACGGGTTCTGAGAAAGAGCGGCGCACAGGGCGTGGAGCTTTTTGCCGCGCGACAGCACTTTGACTACACCGATCGCGGAGAGGTGCAGGAGCTCGCGGGATGGTTCAAGTCCAATCCAACGGAAGCCTTTTCCATGCACGCGCCGCTGTTTGCCGATCGCGAGATGGGTCGCGGGGGCGGCCCCGCGGTGAACGTAATTCATCCGGAGAAATCGCGTCGCATCGATGCGATGGACGAGATCAAGCGGGCGCTCGAAGTGGCGGAGCAGATACCGTTCCGGTTTCTCATTGTGCATCTGGGCGACCGTGAGGACACCTGGAGCCCGCGTGCTCTGGAGTTTTCGATGAGCGCGCTCGAGCACCTGCGCGCGTTTGCGAACCCCCTCGGAGTAAAGCTGCTGATTGAGAATCTGCAGGGCGAAGTCACGCAGCCGGCGAATCTGCTGGAGATTATCTCGACTGCACACTTCCGCGACATCGGCGTATGCCTGGATGTCGGGCACGCGCACCTTGAAGGGGGAGAGAAGGCGGCTCTGGAGGAATTGAAGCCGCTGATTCGCTCTTCGCACCTGCACGATAACCACGGCGAACGGGACGAGCATTTGTGGCCCGGGGAGGGATCCATTGCCTGGGATGGGGTGATGGATGGACTGAGGACTGCGCCGCAAAGTCCGGCCGGAGTGCTGGAGATTAACTACACGTTTGGCGCAGACCCGGAGACCGTAGCGCACAACGCGACGGAAGCGTTCAAGAGATTTTGAGATTGGAATGACCGAAGAAGCAAAGACGGAAGTTGTAACCGGAGCTGGTAGAGATGTAAAACCACTGACCACGATTGCGCGCATCGGCGAGCACGAGGGCCAAAGCGTAACCCTGCACGGCTGGCTCTACAACCTGCGCGAAAGCGGCAAGCTGCTGTTTCCAATTTTTCGCGACGGGAGCGGGACGATCCAGGGCATTGTGCCGAAGGCTGCGGTGCCTCCGGAAGTATTCGACACGATCAAAGGGCTGACGCAGGAGTCGAGCGTGATCGTGACGGGCAAGGTGCGGGCCGATAAGCGCGCGCCGGGTGGGTACGAGCTGGATGTGGAGGATGTTGAAGTAATTCAGCGCGTGCCTGAAGATGCGCCGTTTCCGATTTCGCTGAAGGAGCACGGCATCGATTTCCTGATGGAGCATCGGCACCTTTGGATTCGCACGCCGCGCCAGGCTGCGATTCTTCGGATACGCGCGGAGATCATCAAGGCGGCGCGGGATTTCTTCGATGAACGCGGCTTTACGCTGACCGATCCGCCGATTCTTACACCGGCCGCCTGCGAGGGCACGAGCACGCTCTTTCCTGTGGATTATTTTGGCGATGAAGCGTACCTGACGCAGAGCGGCCAGCTCTACATTGAGAGCACGGCGTTGGCGCTGGGCAAGGTCTACTCTTTCGGGCCGACGTTTCGCGCGGAGAAGTCGAAGACGCGACGCCACCTGACGGAGTTCTGGATGGTGGAGCCGGAGGTCGCGTACTGCGATCTCGACGGCCTGATGGAGCTGGCGGAGCAGTTCCTCAGCTTTATTGTGGAGCGAGTGCTTTCGCGCCGCGCCGCCGACCTGAAGGTGATTCAGCGCGATATTGCGAAGCTGGAGACGATCAAGGCTCCCTTCCCTCGCGTCCGCTACGATGACGCTGTTGCCATGCTGAATGAGGCGCACGGCAAGGGCCTGATTGAAAATGCGTTCGAGTATGGAAACGATTTCGGCTCGCCGGACGAAACTTATATTTCATCGCAGTTCGATCGGCCGGTGATGGTGCATCGCTATCCTGCAAACGTGAAGGCGTTCTATATGGAGCCGGACCCGCAGAATCCGAAGTACGCGCTCTGCGTAGACGTGCTGGCGCCGGAGGGCTACGGCGAAATTATCGGGGGATCGCAGCGTATCGCGTCCTACGATCTGCTGAAGCAGCGCATTGAAGAGCACAAGCTGCCGCTGGAGTCATTCCAGTGGTATCTGGACCTGCGCCGTTATGGATCTGTGCCGCACTCCGGTTTCGGGATGGGCATCGAGCGCGCGGTGGCGTGGATTTGCGGACTGGACCATGTGCGCGAGACCATTCCCTTTGCGCGGACGCTGAACCGGATTTACCCGTAGGAAAGCTGGTATGTCAAAAGCAAGTGAGATCATAGCTGCGGAAAAATCGTATCGAGGCGTGCAATCGCTGCCGCCCCGCCAGATCAAAGTTATCGGAGTGCCACTGGACCTGGGGGCATCGAGGCGCGGGGTGGACATGGGTCCGTCGGCGGTGCGCGTGGCCGGACTGGAAGCGCGCCTGGAGGCGCTGGGGCACGAGGTCAAGGACGGCGGCAACATCAGCGTGGCCCTTGCCGAGACGAAACATGCGGGCGAAGAACACGCGCGCTATCTCAGCGAGATTACCGAAACCTGCGCCAAGGCCGCCGAAATGGTGGAGCGATCGCTGGAAGAGGGCATGACGCCGGTGATCCTGGGCGGAGACCACTCGGTAGCTGCCGGAACGGTGGCGGGAGTGGCGGCCTTCTATCGCAAACAGCATCGCAAGATCGGGCTGCTGTGGATTGACGCGCACGCCGACCTGAACACCCCGGAGACGTCGCCGAGCGGAAATGTGCACGGAATGCCGCTGGCTGCGCTGGTGGGCCTCGGGCCGGAACCGCTGGCGAATATTCTCGGGTTCAGTCCAAAGGTATCGCCGGAGAACGTGGTGATTATTGGCGTGCGCGACATTGACGCGACGGAGAAGGAGAACATTCGCCGCGCCGGCATCACTGAGGTCTACACCATGCGCGACATCGACGAGCGCGGGATGCGGACGGTGATGGAAGAGGCTCTGCGGGCTGCGGGACGCGGAACGGCGGGATATCACGTCTCGCTCGACATGGATTGGATCGACCCGGAGGACGCGCCGGGAGTGGGCACGCCGGTGCGCGGCGGAGCGACGTACCGGGAAGCGCACCTGGCGATGGAGATTATTGCCGATCATGGGCGGATGGTGAGCTTTGAGATTGTGGAGGTGAATCCGGTGATCGATGAGCACAATCGGACTGCGGATCTAGCGGTGGAGCTTATTTCTTCGGCGTTTGGGAAGAAGATTTTGTAGATGAATTAGGATCAGTGATCGATGGTCCTGTTCCCTCGTTAAGCAAGTCCAGATATTTTTCATAGACAAAAATACGGTCACGTCTTCTGCCTGTAAACTCTTTCGCGACTCCTAGCGCCCGCAGTTTCTCAGTGGCTTTCGCTACGGTAGCAAGAGTTAGTCTGGTACGCTCGCAAATTTGCTGGAGCGTAGCAATGGGACGACGTTCAAAAAACTCGTGCACCTGAATCATCGAGCCGTTGCGTGGAATTCCACGAATTTTAGTTCGATCATGTTCAAAGAGGTCCCGAATCGCGAATGCGGTGTCGCATGCCCTTTCGGCGGTGGTGCGGACTCCATGCAAGAAAAATTTAACCCACGCCTCCCAATCGCCATTCAACCTGACGTCTTGCAATAGTCCATAATACTCGTCGCGATGTTCTTTAAAATAGAGACTCAAATACAGCGAGGGCGTTTGCAATACCTTCCTTTCGCATAGAAGAAGGGTGATTAGAAGCCTGCCAATTCGCCCATTTCCATCGAGGAAGGGGTGGGCGGACTCAAATTGCACATGCGCAAGTGCCGCATCGACGAGCAAGGGCAATTGCCTGCCTTCCCGATGAAGAAATTTCTCCAGGTCGCTCATCGTCTCCTGCATTTCCGTCACTGGGGGCGGAACATAAACCGCGTTGCCCGGGCGCGATCCTCCGATCCAGTTCTGAGAAGTTCTGAAATCTCCAGGAGTTTTGTCAGAACCACGTCCACTGCGCATTAGAACGCTATGCATCTCTCGAAAAAGGCGATTCGAGAGCGGGAAGCCATCACGAATACGCTGCAAGCCGTGCTCCATAGCGGCCACATAGTTGGACACTTCTTCTGCATCGCTCTTCCCCTGGAGAAGATCGTTCTCAAATAGCAACAGTTCGGATAAGGACGATTGAGTTCCCTCAATTTGTGAGGACAATACTGCTTCGCGGCGGTTATAAAAGTACAGAAGTATGCTCACATCCGGGAGCAGAGCCTGTAGACCATCCAATCGGCCAATCGCCTGATTTGCGGTGTCCAGCAAGCTGTAGAATTGTTCAATGGCCAAGGGTGGATTGGGCGGCAACGGTTGAGGTACATAGGCGTTTACCTTTTCGCCAAGTGTGCTCGTTACAACATACCGTCCGACTCGATTAGGATTCTGGCGCATGCTTAATTTAATTTAAGCTCTAATCTAAATTAGCATCTAGTGCTAATTTAGAAACTAAATTAGCCGCAAAGCCGTTCAATCGAAGTACTCAGTCGGAACGACATTAAGATCAATAGGTTATGCCCAAACTTCGCATAGGCGTTCTATTTGGTGGCCGTAGCGGCGAACATGAGGTTTCGCTGCTCTCCGCCGCGTCTGTTCTCCAGGCCATTAATCGCAAAAAGTACGAAATCATCCCTATTGGGATCACGAAGGAGGGCCGCTGGGTGACAGCCTCCGATGCGCAGCGGCTGCTTGCGGGCGAGGCCGCCCATGCCGAGCGGCATCTTCGTGCCGGCGATCCGGAGACTACTTCCGCGGCCGCGGTGCTTGCGCGCGGCGAGTCGGTGATTGTGCCGCCGGTTCCTTCCTCGAACCAGACCGGGGCGCTTGTTCCATTTGAGACGCAGGCCGGAACGCTGGCCGGGCACCACACGGACCAGGTGCTGAACCTGGATGTGATTTTTCCGGTTCTGCACGGGACGTTTGGGGAAGACGGGACCATTCAGGGGCTTTTTGAGCTGGCTGGAATCGCTTACGTGGGATCGGGCGTGCTGGGTTCCGCGACCGGCATGGACAAGGACGTGATGAAGCGGCTTTTCAGCGCGGCAAAGCTGCCCATTCCGAAGCATGTGAGTTTTCTGCGCGCGGAATGGGAAGCCAGCCCGAAGAAGACGATCGCGACGATTGAAGCGGCCTTGAAGTATCCGCTGTTCGTCAAACCGGCGAACCTGGGCTCGTCTGTTGGCATAACGAAGGCGCATGACCGGAAGGAGCTGACGCCCGCGATTGATCTGGCCGCGAGCTACGACCGCAAGATTGTGGTCGAGCAAGGCATTGGGGGAAAGCGGGGCAAAGCGCGCGAGCTCGAGGTTGCGATTCTCGGCAACGATGAGCCGGCGGCTTCCGTGGTGGGTGAGATTGTTCCCGGCAAGGAGTTCTACGACTACGAGGCCAAGTATCTTACGGAAGGATCGAATTTGATTCTGCCGGCGAAGATTTCCAAAGAGCAGACGCGGCGCATTCAGCAGATGGCGATTGGAGCCTTTCGCGCGTGCGATTGTTCCGGGCTGGCGCGGGTTGATTTCCTGATGGAGCCGGGCGCCTCCGGCCGGATCTATTTGAACGAAATAAATACGCTGCCGGGGTTTACGTCGATCAGCATGTATCCCAAGCTGTGGGCGGCATCTGGCGTCACCTACTCGGAGCTGATCGACCGGCTGATCGCACTGGCGCTGGAGCGCCGGGCGGAGAAGGACCGCACCAATTTCAGCCGCCAGGAACTCTGATTTGCGCGGCAGTGTCAAAATAAAGGGGATACCCGTTTCCTGCGGAAAGGAACCAGTCGCCGATGACATTGATGGATGCTCCGAAGTACAACGCCAGTCGCGAGAATCGCAATCGCAATCTGGGTATTGCCGCGGTGGTGATTCTGATCGTTGCCTTCGCGGCAGGAATTTCCTTCTATCTCGACATGCCCTGGCAGCTATGGCACTTGCCGTCCGACCACCGCGTGAATCAATTCTTCAGTGCGATCGAGGGCGGGAACCTGCAGAAGGCTTACGCGCTTTGGAACAACGATCCCAACTGGCAGCAGCATCCGACGCAGTACTCTGTCTACAATTTTGACCAGTTCCAAAAAGACTGGGGGCCGGCGAGCGACTACGGCGTTATTAAATCGCACAAGATCATCGTAGCCAAGACGGTAGGCAACGGAGTGGTGATGGGAGTGGACATCAACGGCGGGAAGACGCCGATTTTCCTCCGGGTGGATCACACGAAGACCATTGGTTTCTCGCCGGTCGAGCTCTACACCGGCCCCTGATCGCGACTAAGGAGTTCATCGATGCAACAGCGCGCGTTAGGCTCGCAAGGCCTGAAGGTCTCCGCCATGGGATTGGGCTGCATGGGCATGTCGGAGTTTTACGGGCCGCGCGACGAGGCTGAGTCCATTGCGACGATCCGTCGCGCCATCGAACTTGGCATCGACTTCTTCGACACGGCGGATATTTATGGCCCGTTCACCAACGAGGTGCTGGTTGGCAAGGCACTCCGCCCTCATCGTGATCGGGTTGTGATTGCGACTAAATTTGGAATTGTGCGCGACGCTGAGGGCAATCGGCAGGGCGTGAGCGGGAAGCCGGAGTATGTTCGCCAGGCATGCGACGCCAGCCTGAGGCGGCTCAGCCTCGACACCATCGACCTTTATTATCAGCACCGGATTGACCCGCAGACGCCGATTGAAGAGACGGTGGGCGCGATGTCGGAGCTGGTGAAGGCCGGTAAGGTCCGTTATCTTGGACTCTCGGAAGCATCGCCGGAAACGATTCGTCGTGCGCATGCGGTTCATCCCATCAGCGCGTTGCAGAGCGAGTATTCGTTGTGGAGCCGCGATCCGGAGGAAGAGATCCTGCCGACATTACGGAAGCTGGGGATTGGGTTTGTGCCTTACTCGCCGCTGGGGCGCGGTTTTCTCACCGGCCAGATCAAAAGCCCATCCGACCTCGCAGCGGATGACTGGCGCGCAAGCTCGCCGCGCTTCCAGGGGCGGAATTTTCAGCGCAATCTCGACCTGGTGCAGAAGATTGAGCGGCTCGCCGGCGAGAAGGGCTGCACTCCGTCCCAGCTTGCGCTCGCCTGGGTGTTGGCGCAGGGCGAGGATATGGCGCCGATTCCCGGAACCAAGCGCCGCAAGTATCTTGAAGAGAACGCGGCGGCTACGGCAGTCTCGCTTAGCGCGGATGATCTTGCCAAAATTGAATCGATCGCGCCCCGGGGAGTAGCGTCCGGCAACCGTTACGACGATGCCGGAATGCGCGCCGTCAACAGGTAATCAAGTCAGTGCGCGGCCTCTGTTTTCGGCTGATTTGAACCCGACTTTGGATCGCGCCATGTAAAATGATCCCAAACCAAGATGAACACCGGCTTCACTCACCTCTTCCGCTCCAGCTGCGTCATTCTGCTCGCATCTTCATTTTTCGCCACCGCTCCAGCGCAAACTGCTCCCGCAAATCCAACTCCCAGTGGGGCAACGCCTGCGCAGGCGCAGCCCGGTCAGACGCAGAGCGATAGCAGCCAATACACCATCGAGCAGCAGGTGAACGAAGTCGATCTGGTTTTTACCGTGACGGACAGGCACGGTCGCTTTATCAAGAACCTTAATCAGCGCGACTTTGCTCTGCTCGATGACCAGAAGGCGCCTGAGCGCGTATACAGCTTTACGCGGCAGACGAACCTGCCTCTGCGCGTGGGCGTGTTGATTGATACGAGCACTTCGATTCGCCAGCGATTCCATTTTGAACAGCAGGCATCGATCTCGTTTTTGCTGCAGACGATTAAGCCGGAGACGGACAAGGCATTTGTGATGGGCTTTGACGTAACGCCGGACTACAAGCAGGACTGGACCAGCAATCTCGATCTGATGACGACGGGGATCAACTCCCTGCGTCCGGGCGGCGGCACCGCTCTCTTTGACGCGGTCTACAGCGCATGCCGCGACAAGCTGCTCGCAGCCGCGCGTGGACAGGAGCCGGTCCGCAAGGCCATGATCCTGGTCTCCGACGGCGACGACAACCAGAGCCATGCCTACCTCGACGACGCGATCAAGGAATGCCAGCGCGCCGAGACCATCGTCTACACCATCAGCACCAACACCAGCCCCAGCCGCGACCGCGGAGACGATGTGCTCCAGAAAATTGCCGAGGCCACAGGTGGCCGCGCCTTTTTCCCAAAGAGCCTCGAAGACATGCCAGCCAGCTTCCAGGCGATTCAGGACGAGCTGCGCAGCCAATACGCGCTCGTCTACAAGCCAGCTGACTTCAGAGACGATGGCTCCTTCCGAACCATTTATCTCTTCTGCCTCGACCGCCAATACAAAGTTCGCGCCATGAAGGGTTACTTTGCGCCGAAGGGGTAATGCAGAGCAAACGCGGCGGTTCCAGGGCAAAAGTGCGGGAAGGTTCTAAGCCTTCAGCATTCTTAACAACTCCGCCTCGTCGATCACCTTCACGCCGAGGTCGCGGGCCTTCTGCAGCTTCGAACCCGCATCTTCGCCAGCCAGGACGTAATGCGTCTTTTTGCTCACGGAACCGGAGACGCGTGCGCCGGCAGCCTCGATTTTCGCCTTCGCATCTTCGCGGGTAAGGTCCGGCAAGGTGCCCGTAATCACGAAGGTGAAACCCTCAAGCTGCGATGATTTCTTCCGCTTCTCCGCTGTGAAGGTGAGGCCGGCGGCGCGCAGCCTCTCCACCAGGTCCCGATTCTTGCTTTCATCAAAGAACTCGCGGATTGCCTGAGCTACGCGCGGGCCGACCTCGTTGACGCGCTCAAGCTCTTCAGCGGAGGCGGCCATTAGGGCGTCCATTGAACCGAATTCCTCAGCCAGCAACTGGGCCGTGCGTTCGCCAATAAAACGGATCCCCAAGCCGAATAGCACGCGGTTAAGCGGGTTCTGCTTCGATTTTTCGATCTCCGCTAAAAGCGTACCGGCTGTTTTTTTGCCGATGCGCTCGAGTGAGAGCAACTGCTCGTGATCAAGCGAGTACAAGTCGGCGATGCTCTTGACCGTGCCGCGATCGAGCAACTGCGTTACGATCGCTTCGCCGAGGCCCTCGATGTTCATGACGCTGCGGGCGGCGAAGTGCAAAAGGCTTTCGCGCAGGCGCGCGGGGCAGTCGACGTTGACGCAGCGGTAGTCGACCTCGCCTTCAGTCTTCACAATTTCGCTGCCGCAGACGGGACAATGCGCAGGAAATTTGAACTTCTTCTTTCCGCGCGGGTGCTCCTTGTCCTCGACTACTTCGACGACCTTGGGAATAACATCGCCGCCGCGCTCCACCTTCACCCAGTCGCCAATCAGCAGCCCGAGCCGTTCGATTTCGTCGGCGTTATGGAGAGTCGCGCGGCTCACGGTGGTACCTCCAATCGACACTGGAGTGAGCACGGCTACAGGCGTGAGCTTGCCGGTGCGGCCCACCTGCACACGAATGTCATTGACCTGAGTAAGTCCGGCGTGCGCCGTGAATTTATAGGCGACGGCCCAGCGTGGAGCGCGTTCGGTGTAGCCGAGGCGACGTTGAATCTCCGCGGAATCGATTTTGACGACCACACCATCGATCTCGTAGCCGAGCGTGCTCCGCTTCTCCTCGGCGCGGCGGATAAACGCCATCACCCCGTCGAGGGTCGTGATTGCCTCGCGGTGCGGGTTTACGCGAAAGCCTGCTGTGGCGAGCGCGTTGAGGGACTCCGACTGCTCGGGAAACAGATTCTCGCCCGATTCGGTAAGGGCAAAATAAGCGTAGAAATCCAGGCGCCGCTGGGCGACGATGTTAGGCTCGAGCGTGCGTATGGTGCCCGCCGCAGCGTTGCGGGGGTTCGCAGCGGGAGACAACCCCTGCGCCTCGCGCTCCTCATTCATGCGGAGAAATGCGGCATGCGGCATGACTACTTCGCCGCGCACTTCAAAATTTGCAGGCAGCTTTGCCTTCGCTAGTTTCGCATGCGAGATTGACAACGGAACCGACCGTATGGTGCGGACGTTTCCTGTGACATCTTCGCCGATTGCTCCGTCCCCGCGCGTGATTCCCCGCTGCAGATAAGCAGATCCGCCTGCTCCCTCACGGAAGTGCAGCGCCATGGAGAGGCCGTCGAGTTTGAATTCGCACACGTAAGCGACAGGAGTATAATCGCCGGCCAGCTCGCGCGCGCGACGGTCCCAATCGCGCAGCTCCTGCTCGCTGTTGACGTTGTCGAGCGACAACATAGGCCGCGAGTGCGCAACCTTCGGAAATCCCTCTTTGGGCTTGCCGCCGACGCGCTGCGTGGGCGAGTCAGGCGTGACGAGTTCCGGATGCTGGGCCTCGAGCGATTTCAGCTCGCGCATGAGGGCGTCGAAGTCGGCGTCAGAAATTTCCGGCGCGTCCATTACGTAATAGAGGTATTCGTGGTGGCGGATGGAGTCGCGCAGCTTGCCGATCTTGCCGACCGCAGGGCTATTGCTCATGGGAGGATTTTAGCCAAAGCGGAAATTGAAGAGCTACCCCAGGCTGCGCATTTCGATTAGTCTCAGAACCGTATGGTCATGCGTCACTTCCATCATCTAAGGCGTGCGGCTTGGGAGGCATTTGGCCACAGTGTTTTTACCAACGCAAAGGCGGCGGCGTATTCGGCAATCCTTAGCCTTTTTCCGGCGCTGCTGGTGCTGACGACGCTTCTGGCCTTTGGGCCGGAGACGGACACAATTCGCGGAGACCTGCGACTGGCATTCAGCAGCATTCTTCCAGCCGATACGATGTCTCTGGTGCAGGCGTATTTCCAGAACAACCATGAGCAGTCGATCCGGATTGTAGCCACTTCCGTTTTCGTGACGGTCGCGGCAGCGATGGGCGTAATGATGACGTTTATGGAGGGATTCCGCCGTGCATACAAATTGCCGCGCGGTGAGTGGAACTTCTGGAAGGAGCGGATCGTTGCGCTTGCTCTGGTTCCGGGCACCATGGTGCCGATGATTTTCGCGACTCTGCTGGTGGCATTCGGCCATACTTTCGAGCGCTGGACGATCGATATCGTGGGACATTCGCTGCGGCCTTACCTCTTTGTTTTGTGGCGGGTGATGAGATGGATCATCGCGACCCTCACGAGCGTGACGGTGCTGGGGGTGATCTATCACTTTGGAACGCCGCGTAATCGTCCGTGGAGGCAGGTGGTTCCGGGCGCGCTGATGGCGACGGTGACATGGTTTCTGGTGACGCTGATTTACGGATGGTACGTAACCAGGCACGCAGACTATTCCGTGGTGTATGGCTCGCTCGCGGCGGGCATTGCCACATTGGTATGGCTATATATGGTGTGCATCAGCATACTGATGGGGGCTGAATATAATGCGCAGATATTTCCCATAGAGAAGTTCAGAGTGGCGGGGTTGGAGCCGGAGATGCCCGAATTGCCGGCTGCTAAAATTGATGGTGACTGAAGCCAGGCAGATGTAAACGGGGGATGGATGAACGCAATGTTTACCGGTTCAGAGGGAACGCGAGAACATGTTTCCCGTCGAGCCAAGATTGTCGGCACACTAGGGCCAGCGTCAAGCGAAGAATCGACGTTCCGAGCGCTGGTACGCGCGGGACTTGATGTCGCGCGGCTGAATTTTTCTCACGGAACACATCCGGAGAAGTTGAAGCTGATCGAAATGGTGCGCAAGGTCGCGACAGAGGAAGGCAAACATATTTGCATCCTCGGAGATTTGCAGGGGCCGAAGATTCGCACGGGCCGGCTGGAAAACCGGACTCCGGTGCATCTCGAAGCCGGGCAGAAGATCACCATTACTCCGCGCGATATACCCGGAACAGCGAACGTCCTCTCGACTACGTTTGCCACTCTTGCGGAGAATTTATCCTCCGGAGCGCGCATTCTTCTCGCGGACGGTTTGATTGAACTGAGGGTGCTCGCGGTGACGGGCGATGACGTGGATTGCGAAGTGATCAACGGCGGGCTGCTGGGTGAAAACAAGGGTATTAATTTGCCGGGGATTCCGGTGCGGGTGCCGTCGCTCACGGAGAAAGACGAAGCCGACCTGGCATTTGCGGTGAAGAACGGCGTGGACGCCATTGCGGTATCATTCGTGCGCACGGGCGACGACGTGAAGCACGTGAAGCAGCGCATTTCCGCGTTAAATTCGGACACGTGGGTGATCGCAAAGCTGGAAAAGCCGCAGGCGATTGAGCATCTGGAGGAGATTCTGGATGCCGCGGACGGCATTATGGTGGCTCGCGGCGATCTGGGCGTGGAAATGCCGCCGGAGAAGGTCCCGGCGATCCAAAAGCATATTATTCGGCGCGCTCTGGAGCATCGAAAGCCTGTGATTACGGCGACGCAGATGCTCGAGTCAATGGTTGAGAACCCGCGGCCAACACGCGCGGAGGCGAGCGATGTGGCCAACGCGATCTACGACGGGACCGACGCGGTGATGCTTTCCGCGGAGAGCGCGGCGGGGAAGTATCCGGTGGAAGCGGTAAAGATGATGGAGAGGATTGTGGTGGAATCCGAGTCGCAGATTCGAGAGACGATCTCGCCCTCCGACGGACGGCCGAGCCATTTGCGCCTGTCGGTCGCGGAGACAATCTGCGAATCGATGGCCCACGCGGCGCAGGACCTCGACGTGAAGGCGATCGCCGTATTCACCGAGACGGGAACCACTGCGCGCCAACTCTCAAAGTATCGACCTGGACCGCCGATCTACGCGCTATCGAGCATCGACCCCGTGATCCATCGCATGAACCTGCTGTGGGGCGTTCATCCGATCAAATGCGCCAAGGCGCATACGGCGGAGGAGATGGTTGATATGGCCGAGCATCTTCTGGAGCAAGGTGGGCATGCGGGGCCGCAGGACATTATCGGCATCGTAGCGGGCACCCGCACGCGCTCGGGATCAACGAACTTCCTGCGATTGCATGTGCTGGGAGATGGACTCGGCGAGCCGTCAAAAGAAGATGTTGCAGAGGAAGCGCTGAGCAGGTAGTGCTCCGTCACCCACGACAATCTTCTTTTTAGATAATGTTGGACAATAGGCGAATGGGCCACATTCGCATCCTTACCGACCAGGTTGCAAACCAGATTGCAGCAGGCGAGGTGGTGGACCGGCCGGCTTCCGTGGTGAAGGAGCTGCTGGAGAACTCGCTTGACGCCGGTGCGATGCGCATCGTGGTGGAAGTCGAGGCGGGTGGCCGCAAGCTGATTCGCGTCTCCGACGACGGCATCGGCATGGTGCGCGATGACGCGTTGCTGGCGTTTGAGCGACACGCTACCTCGAAGATCCGGTCGAGCGACGACCTGCTTTCCATTTCAACGCTGGGTTTTCGCGGTGAGGCGCTCCCCTCCATCGCTTCCATTGCGCGGGTTGAGCTGGAGACACGCGCCAGAGGAGAAGCAACTGGTACGCAGATGGAGATTGCGGGTGGCAAGATCTTTCGCGTGGAAGACGCCGGCCTGCCGCAAGGAACGACGATCGCCGTTCGTGATTTGTTCTTCAATACTCCGGCACGGCGGAAATTCCTGCGGGCTGAATCTACGGAACTTTCCCATGTAACTGCGTTGGTTACACATTATGCGCTGGCGCATCCTGACAAGCACTTCGAGCTGCATTCGGCGACACACGCGTTGTTGGTGGCGCCGCCGGTGGCAAAGCCGGCGGAGCGGATCTTTCAAATCTTCGGGCGCGACACGCTCGACCAGCTTATTCCGACTGCCGCGGAGCGGCCGTTCGATCGCGCGGGTCTGCCGGAGCCTCCGCCGTGGAAGCGGAACGAGGATTATGCGCCGCCGGAGCCGGGCTTTTTGAGAATGAGCGGCTTCGTTTCCAAGCCCGAGCTGCAGAAGCTGAACCGGAATTCAATATACGTATTCGTAAATCAGCGGCTGATTCGCGACAGGCTGATACTGCACGCGGTGAGCGAGGCGTATCGCAACGTTATTCCGCCGACTTCGTTTCCGGTGGTGCTGCTTTTTTTGGAGATGCCGCCGCATGAGGTGGACGTGAATGTGCATCCGGCGAAGACAGAGGTGCGGTTTCGCCAGCAGACCTGCATTCATGATTTTGTGCGCGACGGCATTCGGAACACGCTGGTGAAGGCGCGCCCGGCGGCCGGATTTCTGTTGTCGTTGACAACAGCTCCAAGCGCCTCGGCTGCGCTGATGCCGGATGTTTCTCCGCTGCCGGGCTCAGATGGCAAGCCTGGTTCGGAGCCTGTCCTCGCAGAGCAGGCTGCACCTTTCGCGCTTACAGAACCGGAACTGCCACCGGAAAAACTGGCGCTTGCCTTTGGGAACAGCACGCCGCCCGATGGTGTGACCGCGCAGACGACAGATGCAGAAAATGGCTCGACGCTGCCCGAGGGCGGCGAAGAGCCGGCAACGCTGAATTCTCTGGCTTCGCTCAAGCCCATGGGACAGCTTCGCGAGTCGTTCATTCTTGCGGTAAACGATGAGGGTTTGTGGATTGTGGATCAGCATGTGGCGCATGAGCGCGTGCTATTCGAAAAAATTCTGCGCGCGAGAGAAGTGGAGCGGGTGGAGCGGCAGCGCTTGCTGATGCCGCTGCTGATCGATCTGCTGCCTCAACAGATGGTGATGTTCTCAGAGATTTCGGACGAGTTGGAGCGCAACGGGTTTGAGGTCGAGCCTTTCGGGCCGCACACCATTGCGGTGAAAGCTGCTCCGCTGGGACTGGAGGCTGCACGCATGGAACGCATGCTGATGGAAGTTCTGGAGCAGGCGGGAAAGCCGACTCAATCGGAGAACATGGACACGCTGCGGAAGCGCATTGCAGCATCGCTCGCGTGCCACTCCGCAATCAAAGTGAACATGCCACTCGACTCCGGGAGAATGGAATGGTTGCTGGCCGAACTCGCGAAGACGGAGCATCCGACGAGCTGTCCGCACGGACGACCGATTGCGCTGCGCTATAGCTGGAAGGACATTCAAAAGGCGTTCAACAGAATCTAGGATGCCGGCTCACCTTTACTCCCCCCCTATTGACTGTCTATAAGAAGGTTGCTAGTGTTCTTATAGAACGTCTGCAGGAGCCCGCATGCCCACTCCTTCGTCCGATCTGTTGCAAGGCACCCTCGATCTGCTCATCCTGAGGGCCCTCGCTCTTCAGGAGCTGCATGGCATGGGCATCTCGCGCAGGATCGCGCAGATGACTACCGGCACCTTCGAGGTTAAAGCTGGCTCTTTATTTCCCGCGCTCTATCGCATGGAAGAGGCTGGCTGGCTCACCTCCAGCTGGGGAGAGTCGGAGACTAACCGGCGCGCGAAGTTCTATGCGCTGACCAAAACAGGCAGGAAGCAGCTAAAAGCCGAAACCGAGCGATGGGAGCGCATTTCCCTCGCCATGGCAACGGCCCTTCGCGCTATGTAAAGGAGGCTTTTGTGATCAGCCGACTGCTCTCTTTCTGGAAGAACCTCTTCCGCAGAAGACAACTCGACTCCGACCTCGACGACGAGCTTCGCGCATATCTGGAGTTCCAGGCGGCCGAGAAGATCCGGGCGGGCATGACACCGGAAGAAGCGTACCGCGCGGCTCGTTGCGAAGTGGGTGGGATCGACCAGGTGCGCCAGAGCGTTCGCGATATTCGCACAGGAGCCCTGCTCGACCGGCTGACCCAGGACATTCGCTATGGCATACGCACGCTGTCCCGGAACCCAGGCTTTTGCTGGGTTGCCGTGGCCATTCTCGCGCTTGGTATCGGCGCGAACACGGCAATGTTCAGCCTGCTGGACCAGGTTGTTCTGCGGCTCTTGCCCGTCAGTCATCCTGAGCAACTCGTGATCGTCCGGGAGACCGGCAACCATTACGGCAACAGTTACGGCCCCAACACCATTTCCTGGCCGATGTTTGAAGATTTGCGCGACAACAATCACGTCTTCTCCGGGATGTTCTGCCGATTCCCGGCCGACGTAACCATCGGCTACGGTGATCGAGCGGCGCAAATCCCCGCGGAGCTGGTTTCCGGCTCATACTTTTCGATGCTGGGCGTGGGCGCGGCATTGGGGCGCACCATTGCTCCTGACGACGATGCGGTTCCCGACAGCAAGCCGGTCGTGGTGCTCAGCTACAGTTTCTGGCGGACTTATTTCAACGCCGACCGCACCATCGTGGGCCGCACGATCACTCTCAACATTCACGCGATGACCGTTATCGGAGTCGCGCAACCCGGTTTTGACAGCATGGAACTTGGAGTGCCTGCGAAGGTTTTCGTTCCCATCATGATGAAGACGGAGATGACGCCTCGCTCGGACGGCCTCAAGGACCGGCCCCGTAGACTGAGTTGGGTCACCGCGTATGGGCGCCTCAAACCTGGTATCAGCCCCGAGCGGGCCCAACTCTCGCTCCAGCCGCTCATGCACAGCATTCTCGAAATGGAGGCTCTGCAGCCTGAATTCACGAGAAACGCGACGGCTGCGGATCGGCAACTGTTTCTCCGTAATCGCGTTCAACTTTTGCCTGGCTCTGACAACGATCTGCGCGAGAACATGCGGAAGCCGTTATGGCTCCTGGTCGCGCTCACCGGGGCGGTGCTTTTTTTGGCCTGCGCCAACCTGGCTAATCTGCTCCTGGCGCGCGCAACTGCACGCGAACGGGAATTCGCCGTTCGTCTCGCCATCGGCGCTTCCCGGGCACGCATCGTTCGTCAGCTTCTGGTCGAGAGCCTGCTTCTCTCCGGTGCTGGCGCGCTTCTAGGACTCCTCCTGTCCTTTCTCGCCGACCGTGTTCTTGTGAAGATGTACCTTCCTGCCGGAGTAGCCGCTGATTTTGCCGTATCGCCCATACCCGATTGGCGGGTGCTCGGCTTCGCTCTCGCGATCATGCTTCTCACGTCGCTGGCCTTCGGACTTTTGCCCGCGATCCGTGGTTCGCAAACCGAAATCACCCCCACTCTAAAAGACAGGTCCGGAGTAGGTTCTTTAAGCAGTATTCCGGTGCGCCGCCTGCTGGTTGCAATCCAGATCGCCCTGTCCCTGCTGCTGCTGTTCGGTACAGGCCTCTTTGTGCGTACCCTGCGCAACCTCGAGAACCTGGGGCCCGGGTTCCCCACCGATCATCTTCTTACGTTCACAATCAATCCTTCGCTTAACGGGTACTCCGACGAAGAAACCAAATCGTTCTTTGAGCGGCTGAACATCAACCTTGAAACGATGCCCGGAGTTTCGTCGGTTGGATTCTCCACTATGCCGCTCTTGCAGGGCTATGCATGGCAGAATGCAATTGTTGGCAAGGATTTTGAAGGAGCGCCGATCGAGCAACAGCCGGTTCTTAGCGAGGTCGGCCCGAACTATTTCGCCACTCTCAGCATCCCGCTTATCGCCGGGCGTGCCTTCACCACCCAGGACGACGGGCCGGCCAACTACGCTTACTCTGTCATCAATGAGAGCTTTGCCAGGAAATATTTCCCGGGGCGAAATCCGATCGGGCAGCGCTTCGGGCTCGTGAACGACATGGAGACGGTTACACCGGACATTGAAGTAATCGGGGTGATCCCGGACAAAAAATATAGAGACCTGCGGGAGACGCCACCGCCGCAGGCCTACTTCCCTTATTTCGAGGGCCCCAAGTTCCGCTTCATGAGCGTCTATCTGCGCACGCACGGCGATCCGCGCCAGATCGAGGGTGAAGTTCGCGAACGCATGCGCCAGTTCGACCCGCATGTTCCGGTCGTTGGGCTCGAAACTATGAACGAACAGATTGGATTCTCGCTGCGGACCGAGCGACTGGTCGCCAGCCTCTCTGCGGTATTCGGTGGCCTGGCCGTTTTGCTCGCGGTGATCGGCCTTTATGGAGTCGTGGCCTATGTTGTCACGCGGCGCAGGCGCGAAATTGGTATCCGCGTCACGCTCGGCGCCATGCGCGGCAGCATTGTGGCGCTCATCATGCGCGAAGTACTGATCCTGATCGGCACAGGCCTCATCGCAGGGACAGTGCTGGCTTTTCTAATGTCGCAATGGGTCCGGAGTCAGCTCTTTGGCCTGAGTCCGAACGATCCGGCTACCCTCGCTGCTGCTGCTGTAGCTCTGTCGCTAGCCGCTGGCCTGGCGGCCCTCGTACCAGCTCTGCGGGCCAGTCGAGTGGATCCGGTCACTGCGATACGGGAGGAGTAGAGCCCACGGCGGAGACGAAAATTCGCTGCAAAAATAATCTTTAGGAATTTGGAAGTAGTAATTAGATGATAAGGAATGCTCAGGGATAAGGCTATTTTTCGGGGCCTACGATTCCCTTGCCGGCGACGGCGATGTTATCGCGGCTTGCGCCCTTTACCAGATACATCATGGCGTCAGCGGCGCGGATGATTTCATGCACGGATGCGCCGTCTTCGGGCCAGGTGGCGACGCCTAGACTCGCGCGCACCCTGAGGGCGAGCACGTTTCCGAAGCTGCGATCGCGCATGCTCTTCAAGAGGCGTTCGGCAACGAGCTGCGCGGCGCGCTTGTCGGCGCCGGGAAGCAACGCGACGAACTCATCGCCGCCGTAGCGGAATACGATGTCCTGCCCGCGAAGCCCGGCGCGGAGCGCGTGGCCCACTTCCTTGAGAATGTGACTGCCGACAAGATGGCCATGCAGGTCGTTGATGTACTTGAAGTGGTCGATGTCGATAAAGATAAGGCTGAATTCGGATCCTTCCGCAGCGGCGGGGTCAATCAGCCCCTGAAGCACGTGATAGAGGTGCCGGACGTTGTAAAGCCCGGTGCAATCGTCGGTGATAGTCAGTTCCTGAATGCGCTCGACAGATCGCGCATTATCGATGGCGATGGCCGCGTAATCGCAGAGCACGTGCAGAAAGGAGATGGTGTAGTCGGTAAGCGTATCGATGCGGTAGTTGAAAAGCTGAATAACACCCAGCGTACGGTGACGGGAACGCAGCGGCATGCATATTGCGGACTTGATGCGAGAGACCGGAGCTCCGTCGCTTGCCCCGGCGCGCGGCGCAAAACGCGGATCGAAACGCGGATCCTGGCTGACCTCCGGAACGATGAGGCTTTCGCCCTGCTCAGCCACCCATCCGGCGAGCCCCTGGCCGACTGGGACGCGCAGGTCGCTCAGCTCGGCTTCGCTATGACCGAAAGCGACGGCATAATAAAGGTCGCGGCGGCCTTCATCAATCAGGAGCAGGGACCAGGTTTGAGGCTTGAAGAATTTCTCCATCTGCTGCATGATGGCGCGCAGGATGGCGTCGCGGTCGAGCGATGAGGTGAGAGCGCGGGCGACGTTATGAAAGACGAGCAGGTCCCCAAGGCTGGCGTCACCGGTAGCGGGCGCGGCGATTGGCGTGTCGTCTTTCATCTTCTTGCTGCTGATTGTGCCACAACCGCTTTCTCAATGCACAAACGAAACGGCCAGGGTGAGGGCGAGCGCGACGACGGAAATGATGGTTTCGCAGATGGACCAGGTTTTGATGGTGTCGATCACGCTCATATTGAAATATTCCTTTACGAGCCAGAAGCCGCCGTCGTTGACATGCGAGAAGACGAGCGAACCCGCCCCGGTGGCAATGGCCAGCAGCTCCGGATGAACATTGGAGGTATGCAGCGCGATGGGAGCGATAATCCCGGCGGCGGTTGTCATTGCGACCGTCGATGAGCCGGTTGCGAGGCGCATAAGCGCGGCCAGAAGCCACGCGAGGACGAGCAAAGGGATATGGCTGTGCAGCGCGACCGCGATCACCGCCTGGGAGACGCCGCTGTCCTGAAGGATGCGGCCGAAGCCGCCGCCGGCACCGACGAGAAGCGTGATCATGGCGGTGGGCGCGAGGGACTCATTGGAGAAGCGCAGGATGGTATGACGGGTGAAGCCGCGCATTCTGCCCAGCGTGATGAAGCTGAAGATTGCGCCGATGAGGAGGGCCATGTCGTCGTTTCCTACGAAACGCAGCGCCTGGTTCACCGTGTTGGTTGGCCGGGCGTTGGCCCAGCTTCCGACCAGCATTAAAAGAACGGGCAGCAGAATGGTCAGGAGAGTGATTGCGAAACCGGGAAGCGGACGATTTGAGTCGGGCGCATCGTGCTCGGCGAATTGCTCCGCCATGGGATTTTCCGGCGGAAGCTGGATGTGCGGCGCGATGAGTTTGGCGTAGATGGGACCGGCGATGATGGCGGTTGGAATGCCAATCATAAGGGCATAAAAAATGGTGCGGCCCACGTCAGCGTGGAAGATGGTGACGGCGAGCATGGCGGCCGGATGCGGCGGCACAAGGCCGTGAACGACTGAGAGGCCGGCGACCATGGGAAGACCGACGAGGACAAGCGACGTGTGGGTGCGGCGCGCGATAGTGAAAGCGATGGGGATGAGGAGGACGAAGCCGACTTCAAAGAACGCCGGGAGGCCGACGATGAGTCCGATGACCACCATGGCCCAATGAATATTTTTCTCGCCAAAGAGGCGAATGAGGGTGAAGGCGATCTGGTCCGCACCGCCCGACTCGGCCATCATTTTGCCAAGCATGGTTCCCAGGGCAACGACGACGGCGATATGGCCGAGGGTGCCGCCGAGTCCGGCCTCAAAGGAGTGAATGATCGTACTGGGGGGCATGCGCGCGGCGAGGGCGAGGCCCAGCGAGGCGAGCAGCAGCGAGATGAACGGGTTGAGCTTGACGACGGCGATGAGCAGGATGAGCCCGAGGACGGATGCGAACGCGGCGATGAGCAGAAAGACGCTGTGGTGGTCGATCATCGGGAAGGTTTACCGGGCCTTGTATGCGACGCAGTCGATCTCGACTTTGCAATCGACGACCATGCTGGAGACGACGCATGCTCGCGCCGGCGGATTTTCGCCGAAGAATTCACGAAAGACGGTGTTGAAGGCGGCGAAGTCGCGCGCGTCTTCAAGCCACACACCGCAGCGAATGACGTGCTCGGGGCCGTAGCCCGCCTCCTTGAGGATGGTGAGAAGATTCTGGATGGCCTGGCGGGATTGCGTGGCGATGTTGCCGGTGACGACTTCGCCCTTGATCATCGGCACCTGGCCTGAGACGTACAACCAGCCATCAGCTTCGACGGCGCGAGCAAAAGGAAGGTGCTGGCCCCCGGATCCCTTGCCGCCCTCAACTCCATATCGCTTGATGCTCATGCTGTGCTCCTCAGTTGATTTGGTTTCGCGGCAGGAACCGCCCGGCGCGGTGTTCGGTTGCTCCCTGAGCTGTGTAGGAGAGGACGCCGTTGACCCATACGCGAGCTATTCCTGTGGCTGGCTGCTGCGGATCGTCGAAGGTCGCGGTGTCGAGAATGGTGGCTGGATCGAAGAGGACGAGGTCCGCGTAATAGTTCTCGCGAATGAGGCCGCGATGGGCGATCGAGAAGCGTTGAGCAGGCATGCCAGTCATTTTATGGACAGCTTCGGTGAGCGGGAAGAGCTTTTCGTCGCGGCTGTAGCGGCCGAGCACGCGCGGGAATGCTCCCCAGAGGCGCGGATGCGGATGAGGATCGTTGGGCAATCCGTCGGAGCCGATCATGGTGGCGGGATGGCGCAGAATGCGGCGCATGTCCTCTTCGGAGATGCTGTGGTAGATGGCGCCGCCGGGCTGCAGGCGGCGAGCGGCTTCGAGCTGGGGGATGCTCCAGAGGCGGGCGATCTGTTCGAGGGATTGTCCGGAGACCTCGGGGTGGGGCGTGCTCCAGGTTATGGTGATCTTGACGCGCTCATCGACCTGGCGGAGATCGAGGGTGCTGGATCCCGCGGCATAGGGATAGCAGTCGCAGACGACGGGCTGGGATTTTTGGGCGGCTTCAAATGCGTCGAGGACTTCGGGGCTGCGTCCCCAGTTGGCAATGCCTGCGCATTTGAGGTGCGAGATGACCAGCGGAACGCCGCTCTCTCGTCCGATGGTGAAGGCTTCTCGCATGGCGTCCAGAATAGCTTCGGATTCACTGCGCATGTGCGTCGTATAAATGGATCGTGCGGCGGCGAGCGGTTCGGCAAGAGCGAGGATTTCTTCAGTGGTTGCGGCAGTGGCCGATAAATACGCGAGGCCGGTACTGAGGCCAAGCGCACCGTTGTCGAGCGATTCCTGCAATTGGGCGCGCATGGCGCCAATTTCGTCAGTAGTAGCGGCGCGATCGAGGCGATCCATGTGATTGTTGCGCAGCGCGGTGTGCCCGACGAGAGCGGCGATGTTGACGGCAGGCTGCGCGTTGCGAATCGCTTCAACGTAGGCCGCGAATGTGGGATAACGGAAGGAGTCGGCATCGCCGAGCAGGTTCATGGGATCGGGCGGTGGGCCGGTGAGCTGCACGGGCGCTGCGGAGATGCCGCAGTTGCCGGTGATGACGGTGGTGACGCCCTGCGAGATCTTGGGCAGCATGGCGGGAGTGCGGATGACGGCGGTGTCGTCGTGTGTGTGAGTGTCGATGAAGCCGGGAGCGAGGACGAGGCCTTCGGCATCGACGATTTCATTCGCGGCCATGTTGAGTGATGATTTAATCGCCACGATACGATCGCCGCGGAGCGCCACGTCCGCGAGTTCGGGCGCGGCGTTATTGCCGTCGTAGATGGTCGCATTGCGGATGAGCGTGTCGCAGCGGAGCATGTTGGGCTATACCAGAATATAGAGGCTTGCCGCTTTGCGCTTATGGTGTAGCGTGAAGGCAATCAATATGAATGCGCTGAATAAGGGATTGGGGTATCTGGAGCGGGGGCGTGACCCTGCTGAGATCGCGCAGCTGGAATGGAATCTGCTGCGCGAAGACCTGAGTTTGCCCTGCGCAGTGCTTTACCGGGAGAAGTTGCAGCACAATCTGGCATGGATGCAGAAGTTCATCGCGGCGTATGGGGTGAAGCTGGCTCCGCATGGAAAAACGACGATGGCTCCCGGCCTGTTTGCGATGCAGCTTGCCGGGGGCGCTTGGGGAATTACGCTGGCGACCGCGCACCAGACACTGGTTGCATACGAGCACGGCGTGCGGCGAATGCTGATGGCGAACCAGCTCGTCGGCAAAGAGAACATGGCCATGATTGCGCGGCTGCAGGAGGATCCGAACTTCGAGTTTTATTGCCTGGTGGATTCGGCGGCATTGGTAGAGCAAATGGGTGCGTTCTTCCGCGAACGCGGACTGAAGCTGCGTGTGCTGCTGGAGTTGGGAGTTGCGGGAGGCCGCACGGGTATCCGCGACGAATCACAGATGAATTCGGTGCTGGGAGCACTTGAGCGCTGGCGCGAGTGGGTGTTGTTGAGCGGAGTGGAGATTTACGAAGGGGTGCTTGAGGACGAGAAGGCGATTCGGGAATTTCTGCAGAGAGCCGTTGCGGTAACGCGGTCATTGATCGAAGAGAAGCGGTTTGCGCGGGAGCCGGCGCTGCTTTCGGGCGCGGGGTCGGCGTGGTACGACGTAGTGGCGGAGGAGTTCTCCGCGGCGAAGCTGGGCGACACGGTTGAGATTGTGCTGCGGCCAGGGTGTTATCTGACGCACGATATCGGCGTGTATCGCGATGCGCAGGCGCGAATCGAGGCGCAAAATCCGGTGGCGCATGCAATGCGCTCCGGCCTGCAGCCTGCGTTGCAGATATGGGCGTATGTGCAGTCGGTTCCGGAGGCAGAGCGGGCGATTATCGGTTTAGGCAAGCGCGATGCGGCATTCGACGCCGGACTGCCGGTTGCAGCGCTGCGCTACAGGCCGGGAGGGGCTGCGCCTCAATCAGCGCCGGCGCACTGGAAGATGACGAAGATGATGGATCAGCATGCGTATCTGCAGATTGGCGGGCAGGATGACGTGCGGGTTGGAGACATCATCGGGTTCGACATTTCGCATCCTTGCCTGACGTTCGACAAATGGCGCGCGATTCCGGTGGTGAATGGGGCGTACGACGTGGTGGATGTGGTGGAGACGTTCTTCTGAGTGTTCCGGCTTAGGCAACGGTGATGTGGCTGCGCAACGTCAAGGGGTCCTGAATGTTGGGCAGAGGCTCCAGGCTGCCACCCGTGCCGCGAACGAGGATGGTCCCATAGCCGAACATCCGGCCGAAGAATGACTGGTCGACATCGACGCTTTCGACTTTGGAGCGATTCATCTCCATGGTGTGGCGGCTGAAGACGCCGGTTTTGTAGATGATGCGGTGATCGGTGACGGCAAGCTCGGTGCTGCTCCGGCGGATGGCGGCTCCTATAAAGAAGAGGATGGAGAGCGCCAGAGCAACGGCGCCGCCGATGAGGGCGGCCTGCTGCACGGTCGGGTCCGCCGACACGAAATAGAGCGCTGCAATTCCGCAGGCAATGATGAGGAACAGGAACGCGCGCCAGTAGATGAACCAGTGAAGCCGGCCCTCCTGGAGCACGGTTTCTCCGGGTTGTAGAACGTGCTGTAGATATCCCATTAGGTTCGGCACCTACCGCCCTGCGCATAGCGCAGGGGATTGATTGCAATTAGTTACATTTACGTTGAGATTTTGTGTCCGATTCATTCCTCTAAGCATGACCCAAGTCTGAATCATCTGCTGACGCCGGGCAGCTTTCTGATCTGCGATTTGTGCCTTTTGCTGAGCTTCCAGGTCCGCTGAGGACGGGGCTTGATTCGGGGCTGAAATCTGAGCTGCCGGCTGACTCTGCAGCCGAAGGTTCTCGGCAGAAAGTCGAGCATTTTCTTCCTTCAAGGCATTAATTAATTCGCCGAGTTCAGCGGCGCGGACCGCGGTATAACCCAATGCAAACGCCTGTTTCGTGTTGTTTACAGGAATGAATTCCAATTCGTTCTTCGGGCTATGCATTAGTACAACTGCGCCGCCCCCAAGAGCGGGGTTTACCAACATAATCGAGTAGTTTGAATAGTTCGGAGGCTGTGAGTTCTGGGCAGCATCGGGAGTTTGTCCGACACTGAGCACCGCGCAGCAGACCAAGCACATCGGTATTAGTAGAGCTTTCACTTCCTGCCTCCAGCCATAGTCCTATAAGTCCGTAAGTCTTCCACCAACCATGGGGATCGTCAATAATGAAATTCCGCCTTCAACTTCACCGTCCGTTGTAGCCCATTCCGGAGAGGACTCCGCGCATGTAGGCGAAGCTGGAGATGACTCCGGGCATGGGGTTGTCGGGGTGGATCTCGTATTCGAGATCGACGAAGCCGGGGTAACGAGTGGCGATGAGGGCCTGGAAGATTTGCCGAACGGGCAAGAGGCCATCGCCGACGGCGACCTGACTCTCCTTGTCGGTGAAGCTGGTGAGGTCCTTCATGTGGATGTTGAAGAGGCGCGGACCGGCGGCGTGGATGGCTTCGACTACGTCGGTTCCGGCGCGGACGCAGTGGCCGACGTCGATGCAGCAGCCCATGCGCGGGTCCATGTTGGGGACGGCTTTGAGGACGGTGAGTGGGGAGGGCCAGAGTTTGTCTTCAGGACCGTGGTTGTGGATGGCGATGCGGATGTTGTACTCCTTTACGAATTTTTCGATGCGGGGGAGGGTTGTGGGGGCGGGGTCTCCGGCAACGATGACGGAAACTCCGGCGCGTTTGGCGTACTCGAACTTGGAGCGGATGTCGGCGTCGTCGTCTTTGGCGAAGGAGACGGTGCCGACGGCGTGCAGCTTGATTCTGTTGGCCGCGTAGTCGGCGAGCGCAGCGGCTTCCTGCGTGGGGTCCATCGGGAGATGGTCTTTGGCGTCCTTGGCGTTGAGAGCGGCGACTTGAAGCTGCTTTATGAAGCTGATCAACTGCGCGCGGGTGAAATTGCGGAAGGTGTAGCTGGCAAGGCCGAGGCGGATGGGCGGCGGTGAGCCGGATTTTTGAGAAGGCTGGGCGAATGAGGCGTCTGCGCGGGTGAGAGCGCAGGCAGCGGCGGCTGCAGAGGTGGTGCGGAGGAAGCTGCGGCGCGTGATCATAGACGCGGCTCCCATCCGGACTGATATTCACGGGTCCACATCTTCATCGCCTCCGAATCGCCTTGGATTCTACCGTCGGAGGGGTCGAGGCGCAGCTCACGGTTGACCTCCCATGCGATGTTGGAGAGCTGCAGCATGGTGACGGCGACGTTTCCGATGGAGATGGGCGCGTGGAGGCGCTCGCCTTTCTGGATGGCGGCGATGAAGTTGGCGAAATGGGCGTCGGTCATGGAGTCGGCGCCGATCAGGTCAGACGACGCGGTGTGCTGAGCGGGTACTTTGAATTCGCTGGTCTTGTGGCCATCGAGGTCGTAGATTTCGTAGCCATCGCGATCGACGAGGACGGTTCCGCTGGTTCCCATGATGGTGGAACCGCGGTCGCGGTTGTAGAACTTCATGCCGGAGCAGCTCTTTCCTTCCCAGTCGATGAGCTTGTCGGGGTATTCGAAGCTGGTGAGGAGCGTGTCGTAGAACTGCCAGTCGTCTTTGAAGGCGTAGCGTCCGCCGGATGCGGTGACGCGATCGGGATAATCGACGCCGAGGGCCCAGCGGCAGACATCGACTTCGTGCGTGCCGTTGTTGAGGGTTTCGCCGGTGCCCCATATTCGAAACCAGTGCCAATTGTAGGGTTGCACATTGTCCATGTAAGGACGGCGCGGCGCGGGGCCTTGCCACATATCCCAGTCAAGTTGTGGTGGAACCGGCGCTGGCTTGCCGTAGCCGATGGACTTGCGAGTGTTGCTGTACCAGGCTTTGGCATAGTAGGGGCGTCCGATGAGGCCGCTATGGATGCGGCTGACGATCTCGATGGTGTGGGGCGAGGAGCGTTGCTGGGTTCCCATCTGGACCTGCTTGCCGTACTTGTTAACGGCCTGAAGAAGCAGCGCGCCTTCGGCTGGGTTGTGGCTGCAGGGCTTCTCGACGTAGACGTGCTTGCCGGCCTGGAGTGCGTCGATAGCCATCGGCGTGTGCCAGTGATCGGGCGTGGCGATGGTGACGGCGTCCACGTCTTTCTGGTCGAGGATGCGGCGGAAGTCCTTGCCTGACGCAGGCGCAGAACCCATCATCTG
This sequence comes from Silvibacterium sp., assembly GCA_036273415.1. Lineage (GTDB taxonomy): Bacteria > Acidobacteriota > Terriglobia > Terriglobales > Acidobacteriaceae > Silvibacterium. The sequence goes on from DASUHR010000011.1 coordinate 84,248, forward strand.
CTGCGTGGCGGCGGCGAACTTCTGAAGGGTGTTGGAGTCGACGTCGCAGACGTGGGTGATGCGTGCGGCGCTCTGGTTGGCCTTGATCGAGGAGAGGTGCGCGTAGGCACGGCCGTGGAGTCCGATGACGGCGAAGTTGATGCGGTCGTTCGCGCCGAGGATCTGGCTGTAGCTTCTGGCGGTGGGTGTGAGGGCGAGGGTTGCGGCTCCGGTAGCGACGGTATCGAGAAACTGGCGGCGGGTGAGGGTCATGGTGAGAAGCGCCTTCCTGAGTTTGGGTTAGCAGGAGATGTGGGCTTTGGCGAGCGTCTTCCTGAGGCCGTCGAAGCTGATGCGGGTGGAGGCTTCGGGTGTTCCGGCGCCGCGCCAGTGGGTTTCAAGGCTGAGGCCGTGATGGTAGCCCTGGCGCTGCAGGGCGCGGAGCTGGCCGACCCAGTCGATGATGCCGCTGCCGACGGGCGCCCAGTCGTACTTGCCGCCGGGTTTGCGGACGACGTCCTTGCAGTGGCAGTGGCCGATGCGGTCCTTGGGGAGAAGGTCGTAGCCATCGGGGTAGGGCGTGGAGCCGATGGCGGCGGCGTTGCCGGGGTCCCAGTTGAGCATGAAGTTGCGGTTGGGGATGGCGGCGAGGGTGGCGGCGGCTTCGGCTCCGGTGGCGGTGTTGCAGGACATCTCGTTCTCGAGCAGGAGAACGAGGCCGTGCCGGGCGCAGCGTTCGGCGGCGTTGCGAAGCTTGGCGTTGATGGCGGCGCGATAGGGCGCGGGGTTGTCGAGACGCCAGAAATCGAAGCAACGTATGCGGTCTGTTTTGAATGACTTAGCTAAAGATATGCAGTGATCGAGCAGGCGGTCCTGGGCGGCAGCATCGAAGTTGGCGTGGAACTGATCGCGTTTTTCGCTCTGCTTGGAGAGCGGCGCGCCGGGCCAGTCGGTCTTGAAGAGGGGGCTGGCAATATCGGTGACGCGCAGCTTGTGAGCATCCAGGATCTTGTTAGTTTCGGCGATTTCCTTGTCGTTCAGGTCGGTGACATTTTTGTTCCACATGCCACGGAGCTCGATCCAGTGGAGGCCGAAGTCATGGGAGACGATCTGGCACGCGCGCTCGAAGTCCTGGGTGATCTCGTCATTGATGACAGCGAGCCGGAAGGGGCAGGCGGTGCTCTGGGCTTTAAGGCGGCGCGGGGCGGCGGCGGTGAGCGCGACCAGTCCAGTGATTCCGAGACCGGCGAGAACTTCGCGGCGTGTGCGGTGCATTTGGTTTGGGCCCTCCATGGAGCGAGCGATTGAAGCCGGTATCCATCATGGGGCTTTTGGGTGCTTGCCGTCCAGGCGTGATAAAAAAGTTTGCACTCTCCTTTGTTTTGTTGGCGATGCGGTTGGGATCTTCCGGTATGTCCCAACTTTTCAACTGCTTACCTCAAAGTCCAATCGCTGCAATCAATTGGGGATGCTCCCCAGTTTTAGCTAGTAGGTTTTAACTGCTGGCTGCTGGCTCCTAGCTGCTAGCTTCTAGAGGCCAACTCCGGAAGAAAGAAAGTGCGGACGTGATTAAAAAAAAGTTTGCGCTCTCCTTTGTTTTGTTGGGGATGCGGTTCGGCCGTGCTGGTATGTCCCAATTTTTCAATTGCTTACCTCCAAGTCAAATCGCTGCAATCAATTACGGATGCTTTCCGGCTATGGCGGCTAGCTGCTAGCTCCCATAATTTGACTGCCTCTTAGGAGCAAAAAGCGCCGGTTGCAGCATGCAAAAAGGAAAGGCGCAGCCGTGGCCGCGCCTTTTCTAACCTTCTATATCCAGTATAGCAGTTTCGGAATAATTCAACTGCATTGGAGTGAGGGGTGGGCGGGGATTTTCTTGTATGCATTCCCCGTTCGGGAAGAGTGGGGGGGCAGCCCAATTATTATGGACGTCCGGCGTGCGTGAGGATCATGAGGGGGAACGCTGCGATAGCGGCGAGGGTGATCAGTGCGAGAAAGCCGATGCCGATGGCGGTATCAAACCTGGTATTCACGTGCTTGCCCATGATGTTCTTGTCTGCCGCCATGCGCAGAATGGGATAGTACGTGAACGGCATGACGGCCATGCCAAAGATGATGGAGAAGTTGACAAGCTGCAATGGGCGGACGCCCGCCAAGACAATCACGGCGCCCAGGGCAAACATGCCAATCCAGATTGATGCGAAGGCCGGAGCGGAACGAGCGGGAAGATTCTTGCCCCAGGCCAGATTGTAAAATTGGCAGACGTTATAGCCGCCGGACAAAGCAGTTTCGATTGCGGCGCCTGCAATACACACAAGGGTTCCCAGCAGCGCGAGCACCAGAGCTTTCTGAGCGAAGGGGAATGCACCAGCGAACACTGCGGTGCTGAGAAGGTCGGGAAAAATGCCCTTTGGCAGATAGACCAATGCGCCGAGGACAAGGAGAGCGACGGTCAGCAGCGACCCCAGAACCGAGCCAAGCGAGGCTACCATGAAGTTTTCGCGCAGGTCCTTCGGCTTCCAATCTTCCTCGATGGCGCCTGAAGAATAGAAGTGCACCTCATACTCCATCAACATGGCGCTGAATATGCCCACGGCGAAATAGGCATAGAGCAGGCCGCGGCTGGAATCTGCCGCCCCAAAGGTAGGAAGGAGGCCGCGTGCCAGGTTTCCCCAGTTGGGATGGAGGGTCACTGCGGAAACGGCAAAGACGATCATCACGAGTCCCGAGAGCCCGAAGACGCGCTCGATCCACTGGAATCGGCAAAGAAGCACGAAGGCAATGAGGACCAGGGTTGCGCCGATAAGCACCAGGCGCTCGTTCCACCCAGTGAGCAGATGGATGACGATGGCTGCGCCACCGAGCTCAGCAGCACAGGTGAGCAGGTTCAACAGATTGGAAGCGATGAGGGTTGCGAGGCCGAGGCGCTTGCCGAGGCGGTCGCGCACGATGGCGAATACCGGTTCATGCGCCACAACTGCGACGCGCCCGCACATTTCCATGTAAACGACGATGGCGAGTGTGCCGAGGGCAATCGACCACAGCAGGCGATAGCCGAACAACGCACCGGCCTGCGTGGTGAAAACAATCTGACCGAAATCAACGAAGCCTCCCAACGCCGTCATTATGCCGAGCGTCAAGCCGAGGAGCTTCTTCATAACGAAGAGTTCGCCTGAACCAGGGTGGTGCGAATCTGGCGAATCTGTTGCTCGGAGGCAGCGAGGACACTGGGTTGCTGAAGGTGGCGCTGGACATTCTGAATCTGCAACGCCAACAGGCGCAACTGAACGCGGTCGATATTCAGAGCATTGGTGAGATTCGGAGGAGCATTGAGATTGGAGAGCTCCTGAGCGCTTTGATTCACTTCATTCAACAGATAATGCAGGTGCCCGGAGGCGAAGGAGTATGTCGAACGCCCCTGACCTATATAGCTGATAAATGTTTCGGCTTCAGAGGCTAAAGAGATCGCGGCGGTGAGATCGGACTGCACGTCTTTCCGAGACGTCTCTTTGTTTCCGCACGCCAGGAGAAAGATGAGAGGAGCCATCACGAGCGATGCTTTGAAATTCAAATGCAATCGGGCCTCGTTTGTTGAGCGTTCTGCGCACGTTGCCGGTGCCGCTCAGTGATAGCGTCGAGCGCGGAGGTACAGATAAACCCAATCGTTTGAGGGTTAGATTGGGGGCAGGGTTGTTTGTTCCGTCGGCATCGTTTTTAAAGGCGAGCGGGGGATGGGTTCGAGATGACTCTGCGCCCGGTCAGTCAGGGGAGCGAGAAATAGTCGGATGGGGCGATGATGAACCTGCCGGGTTCTCCATCGCCGTCGCCGGTTCCGGCCAGGGCAAAGCTCTGTTCGAATCGTCCGGTGGCGAGCTGGAGTGTGACGGTGTGCGTCGTCTCAGAGTCAGCCTGGTTCCTGTAGGTCACAGACAAAGTCCAGCGATCGCCCTCGATCCCAATGTTCTTGCCTTTGAACTCGGCTCGTTTAGTCGTTGCATTCTGCTGCGTCGACTGTGGGTCGCGTTTATCGCCGCGGGCGAAATAGATCCAGTTCCCGATGTCATGGAGGCTCATCTTCTCGTCCTCGACGCCGTCCTTGTAGTAAGCGAACCGGCTCGCCCCGCCGATGGCCAGCGCGTTTGGAGGCACCCCTTCGTTGATCTGTTCTGCTGAAGGCGGAGCAAAGCCGGACGAGGCGGGTTCCGAGAATGCCACTTCAAAGAATTCATCTTTATCGGGGACAAAACACGCGTACACGTGGTCCGAATGCGTGAGATCGTACATCACCTTGGCGTCACTCGCGCGCACAAGCTCCTTGAAGGAGTTGCATGCAGTTGCGGCTGAAGAATCAGGGCAGGCCATTTTCTGAATGGCCAGCTTTCTTCTGACCCACTTTCCGCAGGCAACTTCGTCGGCCGACTGGTCGGAACTCCGGCACGCCGCAATCAACTTTTGAACTTCAGGGGCGGACTGCTGTGGAATGATCACTTCCAGCGAGTACTGCTCATGATTCAGGCCGGAGCCGGTGAGGAAAGCATATCTATCACCCGCGGCGTCGTTCTCCGGCTGTTCGGAGTACTCGTATTTGCTGCCTTCAATGGGCGCCTGGCATTGCGACGCGAGGCACGACAGGATGTAGGTTGCTGTTTTTCCGGATGCGGTGATGTACTTGAGTTCTCCCTTGGGTCCGGCTGATGAGACCTGGTCGACTACAACGAGTGCGCAATGCAAACCGGCGCATGGCCGTTTGGCCGGGGTCGAGACCTTCTGAGGCAGCGCCGAGAGCGAGCCGATGGAGATGAATGCAGCCGTCGCCAGGGCAGCGGAATAAAGACGGAGTCTGTTCATTGTTAATCAGTGCAGGGTACATCCGGCGAAATCGCGAATCAATGGAAAAGCGGAGTTGAGGGGTTACGGGCGGGGCGTTTTTCCGGCGGCTTTCGCGGCGGTGCGGGCGGGCCATAAACCACACAAGATGTCGTTCTTTCGAGGCGAATGCATGAGGGCCCCCGTCCAGGGACAAAAGATTTGCGCCTGCCACTGACGGGAGGTATGATAGCTGAAATGCGTATCTTCGCGATGACGGCGTGTTGTTGTTCGGCTTCGGGCCGGACCTGGTGCTGTTGCTGATTTTTTAGCCGCACTCGCCGACTCGATCCCACCCTCTGACGGTGGGATTTTTATTTCCAGACATTTTACTGTTGAAACCGCAAACTCGCCGGATGCGAGAGAGCAGGGAGACGATGAGCAATACTCTTTCCGCACCTTTATCTCAAGCCGCTGTTGTCGCCGCTCCCAAAGAGACGAAGGCGCAGCGCATGGAGCGGCTGAAGCGCGAGCGGAACGCGTGGGAGATTTTTGACGACGTGCGGCGGTTTGCGCGCGAGGGGCGGGCGAGCGTGGTTCCGGAGTGGGCGAGCGCCTACTTCAAATGGTGGGGCATTTACACGCAGGGCGACGGCGTGGGCGCGGTGGGCGGCAAGGGCGGCGAGGGGCTGGCGAGCGAGTACTTCATGATGCGGATTGCCATGCCCAACGGTTTTGTGACGTCGTCTCAGCTGCGGGTGATTGCAGACATCGCAAAAAAACATGGGCGCAACCTGGCGGACATAACGACGCGGCAGAATATTCAGCTGCATTGGCTGACGGTGGAGTCGCTGCCGGAGATTGTGGATGCGCTGGATGCGATTGGGCTGTCTCCGCGCGGGGCGTGCGGCGATGTGGTGCGGAATGTGACGGGGTGCCCGCTGGCAGGAATCGATGCGGAGGAGATTGAGGACGCGTCGGGGCTGGCGGTGGAGATTGCGCGGACGCTGGTGGGGAACGAGAGCTTTGTGAACCTGCCGCGGAAGTTCAAGATTTGCGCGACGGGGTGCGCGAGCTGGTGCTGCTATCCGGAGATCAATGATGTAGCGTTTACGGCGGTGCGGCGCGGCGATGAGATCGGGTATGCGGTGCGCGTGGGCGGAGGGTTGTCGAAGGAGCCGCATCTGGCGGTGAAGCTGGATGCGTTTGTGCGGCGGGAGCAGGTGCTGGATGTGGCACGGGTGATTGCGGAGATTTTTCGCGACCAGCAGGGATTGCGCGAGAACCGCGACCGGGCGCGGCTGAAATATCTGTTCATGCGGGAGGGCTGGACGCCGGAGACGTTTTTGCTGGAGATGGAGGCGCGGCTGGGGTATCGGTTTGAGGCGGCTCCAGAGGAGAAGCTGCCGCCGGATGGGCTGCGGGACCATGCGGGAATCCATGCGCAGAAGCAGGCGGGGCTGAGCTATGTGGGCGCGTCGGTGCTGCGCGGACGGATAACGGGCGAGCAGCTTGCGGCGGCGGCAGAGCTGGCGGCAAAGTACGGCGCGGGCGGGGGTGAATTGCGCGCGACGGTGATGCAGAATTTGATCTTCGTGAACATCAGGAGCGAGCGGGCGCGGGAGCTAGTGGAAGAGCTGCACCGGGTGGGGCTGCGCGTGGAGGGAACGGAGTTCTGGCGGGGGACGGTGGCGTGCACGGGGACGGAATTCTGCAAGCTGGCGATTTCGGAGACGAAGGGTTTTGCGAAATGGTTGGTGGAGGAGATGGAGGAGCGGCTGCCGGGGTTTGATCAGCAGATAAAGCTGAATGTGACGGGCTGCCCGAATAGCTGCGGGCAGAGCTGGATCGCCGATATTGGTCTTGAAGGGAAGAAGGCAAAGTACGACGGCGAGATGGTAGACGCGTTCAATTTTTCGCTGGGCGGCGCAGTAGGCCAGCATGCTGGCGTGGCGCGAGCGACGGGATATCGCGCGCCGGCGGCGGAGGTTCCAGCGGCGATTGAGCGGCTGTTGCGCGGATATCTCAGCGAGCGGGGCGAGGGCGAGAACCTGCGGGCGTGGTTTGCGCGGCATGATGTGGCGGAGTTGAAGGGACTTCTGGAGGGGGGATTGGCCGTCCCAGGCGCACGCGCTTCGCGCAACAACGTTTGACACTTGTGCTTTTCCACCGTGGCCGCAAAGGGCGCGGCAAGGATGGAGCACCCAGTTACGTGGCGAATTTATGAGTTTATTTCCTGCATTTTTGAAGCTGGCGCGGCGCCGGTGCCTGGTGGTGGGCGCGGGGGCGGTTGCGCTGGAGAAGGTGCGCTCGCTGCTGACGGCTGAAGCGGCGGTGCGGGTGGTGGGCCCGCGGGTTGATGCCGAGTTGGCGGCGTTGGCTGCAGCGGGGCGGATCGAGGTTGTGGAACGGGAGTTCGAGGCCGGCGATCTGGATGGAATATTTCTGGTGATTGCGGCGACGGACGACGCGGACGTGAATGCAGCGGTGTATGAGGCTGCGGTGGAGCGGAATATTCTTTGCAACTCGGTGGACGATCCTCCGCATTGCGATTTTTACTTTGGCTCGGTGGTGGCGCGAGGCGATTTGCAGATTGCGATTTCGACGGCGGGCGAGAGTCCCGCGCTTGCGCAGCGTTTGCGGAAGGAGATTGATGCGCAGTTGCGGGAGGATGTGGGGCCGTGGCTGGCGGAGATTGGGCGGTTGCGGCGCGAGGTGCTGGCGCAGGTTGCGCCGGGAGAAGATCGCAAGCTGCTGCTGCATCGTCTGGCGAAGCGCGAGGTTTGCGGTGGGGCTGGATGCTCGGCGCGGGCGTTGGGGTTGGGCGGCGCGGTGTCCGGCCGGGTGTATCTGGTGGGCGCGGGGCCGGGCGATCCTGACTTGCTGACGGCGCGCGCGGCGCGGCTGCTGGCGACGGCAGATGTGGTGCTGAATGACGATCTGGTGCCGGATGCGGTGCTGTCGCTGGCGCGTCCTGACGCGCTGGCGCAGAATGTGGGCAAGCGGTGCGGGGCGAAGAAGATTACGCAGGCCGAGATCAACGCGCTGATGATTGAGAATGCGCGCGGGGGCCGGTCGGTGGTGCGGATGAAGAGCGGCGATCCGCTGGTGTTTGGGCGCGCGGCGGAGGAGATGGACGCGCTGCGGGCGGCGGGCGTGGCGTTCGAAGTGGTGCCCGGGATCACTGCGGCATTTGCAGCGGCGGCGGCGCTGGGGCTTTCGCTGACTGACCGGCGTGCGTCGTCAAGCGTGCATTTTTCGAGCGGGCATCATGCGACGGGCGGCCCTCCGGAGATTCCCGAACCAACGCGGGTGGTGTATATGCCGGGGCGGGATTTTTCGGGTCTTGCAGCGGAGTGGATGGAACAGGGACTTGCGGAGGACTTGCCGTGCGCGGTGATTTCGCGGGCGGCGCAGCCGGACCAGCGAATTACGAGAACGACTCTGAGCGAGCTTGCCGAGGTTGAGCCGGGGCCTGCGCCGGTGCTGGTGATGGCGGGCTGGGTGCTTGAGAGCGGCTCTGAGGCGGATGCCCGCGCGGCCGCGGTGTACGCGGGGCGCGCCCAGTCGACTGGCGCGCATCTTAATCATCAGCGATGATGGTGGGATGAATCGACGGAATTTTGTTTCGGGGATGGCGCTTGCACCGTTTGCGGCGCGGGCATGGGCGGCACAACAGCATTCGGGAGAGAAGATGAGCGCGGAGCGGTTGCTGTTTGTGGGCACGCAGACGACGCCGGGCAGCAGCAAGGGTATCTACACCTATCGCTTCAACGAGCATACGGGCGAGCTTTCGCAGCAGACGCTGGCGGCGGAGATCGAGATGCCGACGTTTCTGGCGCTGTCGCCGGACGGGAAGTATCTCTACTCGGTCAACGAGGCGGAGGATTTTCAGGGGAAGAAGAGCGGGGGCGTCTCCGCGTTTGCAGTCGATGGCGCGAAGCTGACGGCGCTGAATGCGGTGCTGGCGGGCGGGACCGGAACCTGCTATGTGTCGGTGGACCATACGGGGCAGGCGGTTTTCTGCGCGAACTACAACAGCGGCAGCGCGTCATCGTTCCATGTGGACGGAGCGGGGCGGCTGAGCGATGCTGTGTCGAACTTTCAGTATCACGGGCAGGGGCCGGTGGCGGATAGGCAAGAGGGACCGCATGCGCATCGCGCGATGGTGTCGCCGAACAATGATTATGTGCTGGTGAACGACCTCGGTTTGGATTGCATTCATGTTTACAAGCTGGACGCGAAGACAGCGAAGCTGACTCCAAATGATCCGCCGCTGTGGAAGTCGTCGCCGGGATCGGGTCCGCGCGCGCTGCGGTTTCACCCGAACGGCAAGTTTGCGTACTGCGTGGATGAGCTGGATTCAAGCGTACAGGCGCTGCGATGGAACGGACATGCGGGCACGCTGGAGCGGGTGCAGAAGGTGAGCCTGATTCCGGAGGGTTATCACGGGCCGACTTCGACGGGGTGCGACATTGTGATCACGCGCGGTGGAGATTTCGCGTATGCGGCGAATCGGGGATTTGATTGCGTGGATAGCTTCCGCGTGAACGCGGGGACGGGCAAGCTGACGTTTCTGAGCCGGACGACGAATGGCCTGAAGGTTCCGCGCGACCTTACGCTGGATCCTTCGGAGAAGTTTCTTCTGGTGGCCAACCAGGAGGGGGACACGATTTCGATTTACGGGCTGAACGCGAAGACTGGGCATCTGGCGGAGAATGGGAAGAGTTTCCCGATTTCGCGGCCGCAGTGTCTGGTGTTCCGGGGCAGCCAAGCAGAGGGCGGCGAAGGAGCGGGTGGCTAAGGAGCGGGCGGCGGGTTTTTGGCGCTACTGAGCAAGTTAAACGGCACCTCATGAGTTGAGCGTAGTATCCTTGCCCTCAATATGCGGCGGAGCCGTCGCACGAAAGTGGGGACAACGTGAAATTCAGCCTTTTCGCAGCCTTGCTGATTTTTGCGGCGCCAGCCCTCGCGCAGCAACCAACCGCTGCCGCGCCAGTCGCTGCACCAGTTCCCGCGCCGATTCTCTCCGCGCATAAGGTGTTCCTCGGAAACGGCGGGGCGGATCTCGTATCCGCAAACGCCTTCGACAAAGCAGGCGAGATCGATGAGCCCTACAACTCCACCTACGCCGCTCTGCGGGCCTGGGGACATTGGCAAGTGGTCGCTGACCCAGAGAGCGCTGACTTGGTACTTGTCGTACGCTTGAGTGCGCTTGTTAATTCTTACACAAACGGAATACCCACCTACACCCCGCAGGTGGAGCTTACTATCTTCGACGGCAAGACCCATTCCCGCTTTGGACTCTCACCCAACCGTTCAAGGGAGCATTCCGCAAAGCCACCTGGCAGAAGAACTATGCAGACGGAATCGCTGAACTGATGGGACAGGTTAAATCGCTCACCGCGCCGGCAGCGCGGTGACTTGCGCGCTGCGAGCAGCAGTTCACCAGCTATAGGGCCGCTACCGGTTCGCGGAGCCAGCCGTAGAGCGGGAAGTGGTTGGCGAGTTCAAGCACTTGTCCGCGAATTTGGCGCAGGGCGGGAGGATCGTTGCGGCGGTCGAGAGCTTTGACGATCCAGCCGGCGATGGTGCGCATCTCTGCTTCCTTCATGCCGCGGGTGGTGAGCGCGGGCGTTCCGATGCGGATGCCGCTGGGCTTGAGCGGCGGATTCACGTCATATGGAATTGCATTTTTGTTGACGGTGATGCCAGCGTCGCCGAGCGCGGCTTCGGCTTCGCTGCCGAGGATGCCTTTAGCGAATACGTCGACGAGCATCAGGTGCGTGTCGGTTCCTCCGGAGATGATGCGGAGGCCTTCGCTCTGGAGCGCTTCGGCAAGAACTTTGGCATTGGCGACGATCTGCTTTGCGTAGGTCTTGAACTCGGGCTGGAGAGCTTCCTTAAAAGCCACGGCCTTGGCGGCGATGATGTGCATGAGCGGGCCACCCTGCTGGCCGGGGAAGACGCTCTTGTCGATAGCGGCGGCGAACTGCTCTTCAGAGAGAATCATTCCGGCACGCGGGCCACGAAGGGTTTTGTGGGTAGTAGTGGTGACGATTTGCGCGTGAGGCACGGGCGAGGGATGGACTCCGGCGGCGACCAGTCCGGCGAAATGGGCCATATCGATGACGAGCAGTGCGCCAATTTTGTCGGCGATCTGGCGCATGCGCGGGAAGTCAAAGATGCGCGGATAGGCGCTGCCTCCGCCGATGATGATTTTGGGCTTTTCGGTGGTAGCGATGGATTCAAGCTCGTCATAGTCGATGGTCTCGGTGTCTTTGCGGACGGAGTAGGACGCGACCTTGTAGAGCTTGCCGGAGAAGTTGAGTTTGTGGCCATGGGTGAGGTGGCCTCCGTGGGCGAGGCTGAGGCCGAGGACGGTGTCGCCGGGGTGGAGCACGGCCATGTAGGCGGCGGCGTTGGCCTGCGAGCCGGAGTGCGGCTGCACATTGGCGTGCTGGGCGCCGAATAACTTTTTGGCGCGATCGCGGGCGAGGTTCTCGACTACGTCGGCGTATTCGCAGCCACCGTAGTAGCGGCGTCCAGGGTAGCCCTCGGCGTACTTGTTGGTGAAGACGGAACCGGCAGCCTCAAGCACAGCTTCACTCACGAAATTTTCCGAGGCGATCATTTCGAGGCCCTCGTGCTGACGGAGAACTTCGTTTTCGATGGCGGCGGAGATCTCGGGATCGGAGTGGGCGAGGGTGCGGGACATACGGTCAGTCATGAGTAGATTTTAACCGCAGCTAACAGGCGGGTAGCTAGAGTCCGGGTCGCTGAAAAGCGGGTTGCGGGTTTCGCGGACTGGCTGGTTCGAGGGAAATTCAGTAGAAATGCTTTATGACGGATTCGGAATTGGAGTATGCGCTGCGGGCGTGCGGGCCGGGCGGCGAGGAGAAGCTGGCGCTGGTGGGCGCGGCGAGTTTTCTCGAGGCGTTTGCGGGGGTGCTGGAGGGTGAGGACATTCTGGCGCATTGCAGGAAGAACCACTCGAAGGAGAAATACGCAGCGCTGCTGGCGGATGCTGAGACCCATGCTTGCGTGGCCGAGGTGAAGGGCGCTCCGGTGGGATATGCGATGCTATGCGCGCCAGATTTGCCGGTTGCGACGACGCCGGGCGATGTTGAACTGAAGCGAATCTACCTATTGCACCGTTTTCAGGGCACTGGAATTGGCGCGGCCCTGATGGCTTGGTCGGTGGAGGCCGCGCGGGCACTGGGCAGGCGCCGTTTGTTGCTGGGCGTGCATGATGGCAACACGCAGGCCATTTCGTTTTATCGACGGCATGGGTTTGAAGATGCGGGGACGCGTGCATTTCAGGTGGGAAAAACAATCTGCAGCGATTTGATTCTGGCGCGGAAGCTGGAATTGTGAGCGCGGCGCGGATGACAAGGCGAATGCGGAGATTGGGCGATGCTTGACGTGGAAGCAACGGCCAAGCTGCACCGCGAGCGCTTCGGCCACGCGCCGCGCGTGTTTGCGGCTCCGGGGCGGGTGAACATCATCGGCGAGCATACCGATTATGCAGGCGGGTTCGTTATGCCTGCCGCGATTGATTTCGCCACGCTCGCGGCGGTGAGCCGGCGCGGGGACGACGAGGTGGTGATTCGGTCGGAGAATTATGGCGAGCAGGTGACGCACGCGATGGGCAGGCTGCCAGCAAAGGGCAGCGGACACTGGAGCGATTATCCGGTGGGCGTGCTCGCGGTGCTGCGGACAGAAGGCGTGGAAGTTCCCGGATTCAGCATGACGCTGAATGGAGATGTACCGGTGGGTGCGGGCCTGAGCTCGTCGGCGGCGGTTGAGGTGGCGACGATGGTAGCGGCGTTGAGCCTTACGGAGACTGAGATTGCGCTGCCGCGGATTGCGCAGCTTTGCCAGCGCGCAGAGAACAGTTTTGTTGGCGCTTCGACCGGGATCATGGACCAGTTCATCGCGTGCTGTGGGGCGGCGGACCATGCGCTGCTGCTGGACTGCCGGAGCCTTGATTTTCGGCTCGCGCCCATTCCTCCGATGGTGAGTCTGGTGATTGCAAACTCCATGGTGAAGCACTCACACGCAGGGGGTGAGTACAACCTGCGGCGCGCCGAGGTGGAGGAGGGAACGCAAGTACTGCGGCGGCATCGTCTGGAAATTCGGCAATTGCGCGACGCGACTCTGGAGGATTTGAGCCGGTGGGGCGGCGAAATGAGCGCGGGGGTGTTGAAGCGGGCGCGGCATGTGATCACGGAAAATGCGCGGACCGTAGCGGCGGCTGAGGCGCTGGAGCGCGGCGACCTTGAGAGTCTGGGGCGGCTGATGTATGCCGCGCACGCGAGCTATCGCGATGATTTTGAAGGGAGCTGCCGCGAAGCCGATGTTCTGGTGGAGCTTGCATCTAAGCAGGGAAGCTGTATCGGAGCGAGGCTTACGGGCGGCGGATTTGGCGGGTGCACGGTAAATCTGGTGGATGCGGCCAAGGCCGGCGAGTTCGCAGAGACGTTGCGGGCAGGTTATCAAGAAGCGACTGGAATTGACTCCGATGTGTATTTATGCCGGGCATCGGCGGGCGCACGTGAGGTTGGAGAGTGACCAAAGGACTGTTAATTTGCAAGATGCGCGGGGGGTAAAACGATTTTTCTGAGAGCGCGGTTTGGGTGGGGCTTGAGAATTAGTTGAAAGAATGTGGGCGCCCGTTGATAGAATGACGTTCAATTACCGGAGATTTAATCGATGAGTTTTGCCCAGCGGTCACAAGTTCTGTCTGGCCGCAGCCCCGTTGCCTATTTATCCATGGAGATTGCCGTAACTCCGGCCATGCCGACGTACAGTGGCGGCTTGGGTGTGCTGGCCGGCGACACTTTACGCGCGGCGGCCGATATGGGTCTTCCGCTGGTCGCCGTTACCCTGGTCCATCGCTGCGGATATTTTCGCCAGCATCTGGATGAAAATGGCGTGCAGACGGAAGAGGCGCAGCCGTGGAATCCAGAAAGTGTTCTGGTGCGGGAAGAGCCGGTGGTGCGGCTGACCATCGAAGGGCGCACGGTTGCGATGCGCGCGTGGCGCTACGACCTTGAAGGCGTTGGCGGGCACGTGATTCCGATCTATTTCCTCGACAGCGATCTGGATGAGAACAATGAGCATGATCGTCATCTGACCGACCGTCTTTATGGGGGTGACGGCGACCATCGGCTGCGGCAGGAGGCTCTGCTGGGAATGGGCGGAGCGCGCATTCTGGACGCACTGGGCTACGTGCCTGTGGTGTACCACATGAATGAGGGTCACGCCGCATTGCTGACAGTGGCACTGCTGGAGCAGGAACGCCATGGCGGGAATGTGGACCACGCGAGCGACGAGGATATTGAGTCGGTGCGCCAGCGTTGCGTATTCACGACGCATACGCCGGTGCCGGCGGGGCATGACAGATTCTCGGCGGAGCAGGCCAATCGGATTCTTGGACAGGAGCGTACCCGGCTGCTGGAGCGCGTGGGGGCATTCCACGACGGGCTGCTGAACATGACCTACATTGCGCTGCGCTTCGCGCGATTCGTAAATGGGGTTGCGATGCAGCACGGCAAGGTATCGCGGACGATGTTTCCGGATTACGCGATTAGCGGGATCACGAATGGCGTTCACGCGGGGACGTGGACCTCGGCCCCGTTCCAGGCGGCGTTCGACCGGCATATGCCGCGCTGGCGGCAGGACAATCTTTCGCTTCGCTATGCAATCGATATTCCGGAAGAGGACATTGCTGCAGCTCATGCCGCGTCCAAGCAGACGTTGGTTGCGGCGGTGAAGGACCGCACGGGCGTGGAACTGCGTCCGGAGATATTTACGCTGGGCTTTGCGCGGCGGGCAGCGACCTACAAGCGGAGCGACCTGCTGTTCCATGATCCGGAGCGGGTGGCGCGGATGGCTGAGGAATTCGGCGGCCTGCAGATTCTGTATGCGGGCAAGGCGCATCCGGCGGATGAGCCGGGCAAGGCGATGATCCGGCACGTGATCGAGCTGGCGCATCGGCTTAACTCGGACAAGCTGAAGATTGTGTACCTGGAAAATTATGAATGGACTCTCGGCGCGCTGCTTACGGGCGGCGTGGACCTGTGGCTGAACACGCCGAAGCGTCCGTACGAGGCGTCGGGAACGAGCGGAATGAAAGCGGCGCTAAACGGAGTACCCAGCCTGAGCATTTTGGACGGATGGTGGATAGAGGGATGGATTGAAGGTGTTACGGGGTGGGCCATCGCTGACCGCGATGACGAAGGCGGCGAGGCGGTATCGCTCTACGAGCATCTGGAGCAGACAATATTGCCGATGTATACGCGCACTCCTGAGCAGTGGCGGCGCGTTATGCGGTCGACGATTGCGCTGAACGGATCGTACTTCAACACGCAGCGCATGCTGGAGCAATATCTGCTGAATGCGTATCTGCCTGAGGGCCTGGCGGGCAACAGAAGCGCGGCGGTAGGCGACAGAGGCCCGATGGCGGAGCCGGTGATGGCGAAGTAGAGCATTACCTTCGGTAGCGCGGGGAGGTTGCAATCCGGCTTCGACTGCCGGTTTCTCCTTCATTCCGTCTGTTCCGGCTCTTATAATCCACCTAACTATCATGTACGAACAATCAGGCGTGAGTTCTACCTTAGAGAGCGCCGCGAATAGCGGCAGCATGCGTCCGCTTTGCGTGGACCTCGACGGCACGCTCATAAAAAGCGACGCTCTGATGGACTCGTTTATGCTGCTGGTCCGCAGTCATCCGCTCGATGCGGCACGCTCTCCTTTGTGGCTTCGGGGCGGGAGGGCGGCATTCAAGGCGCAGGTCGCCTCCCGGACGACGCTCGATCTGGATCATCTACCGTGGAACCGCCCCTTGCTGGAGTATCTGGTCGCGGAGCGCGCGATGGGACGCAGAATATTTCTTGCGACGGGCGCCGATCGCGCTGTGGCGCAGCGAATCGCCGACCATCTGGGGATTTTCGACGAAGTGCTGGCCAGCAACGGAACTACAAACCGCACCGGCAAACAAAAACTGCTGGGGCTTCAGCAACGATTTGCGGACCAGGAATTCGATTACATTGGCAACGCAGCGCCCGACGGCCCGGTGCTGGCGCATTGCGGCGAGTCGATGGTGGCTAACCCTACGCACTCGCTGCGCGCGCAGATTCGGTCGGGGAAGGTCCGGGTGGACCGCAGATTCGACGATCGCGCTCCTATGGGGAGATCACTCCTGCGGGCGATCCGGCTGCATCAATGGGCGAAGAATGTTTTGATTTTTGTGCCGCTCATGCTGGCGCACGCTTTCAAGCTGCCGCTGATTCTGGACACGCTGCTGGCGTTTTTCTGCTTCAGCCTATGCGCATCGGCCACTTACATTGTGAACGACCTGCTGGACATTGAGGCCGATCGTCGGCATCCGAAGAAGCGGCTGCGCCCGTTTGCCGCCGGAGACCTCTCCGCCGGCACAGGCGTGGCGATGGTGGTGCTGTTCCTTGCTGCGTCATTTACCGGTGCGGCCCTGTTGCCGCATGTTTTCATCAGGTGGCTGATCGTTTATCTAGTATCCACCCTGGCGTATTCGCTTCGGTTGAAGCGCGCGGTGCTGCTGGATGTGCTGCTGCTCTCTGGGCTGTATACGCTGCGGTTGCTGGCCGGGGCGGGAGCAGCCGATGTGAGAATTTCGCCCTGGTTCGCAGCATTCGCTATATTCCTGTTCCTCTCTCTGGCGATTGTGAAGCGGTTCAGCGAATTGCAGAACATCCTCGCGACGGGCGGATCACTGGCAAACGGACGCGGTTATGTGCTCTCCGACATCGAGCAATTGCGCAGCTTTGGAACGGCGAGCGGGCTTGCGGCGGTAGTAATTTTTGCGCGTTACATCAATGGCGGCGAAATGATGGGCTTGTATCGGCATCCAAACAGGATGTGGCTGGTAATGCCGCTGCTGATTTTGTGGATCTTTCGCATATGGCTGCTGGCCTCGCGAGGGGAACTGGATGAGGACCCGGTGATTTTTGCAGTGACCGATACGATGAGCCTGCTCATTTGCCTGACCATTGCGGCGGTTGCCGCGGCTGCTACTTTTTAGGCGAGAGGAAGAGGAAAGGTCGATGCAGAAATCCCCCCGTCCCCGCTTTGAAAGCTGGGGACGCTTTCCAAAGCTCGACGCGAGCATTGTGCCGCTTCACTGGACCTGCGATTTCCCTCTGCGGCCGCCTCCGGCAACGCGCATGCTGCCGGTGGGCGCAGGGCGCAGTTATGGGGACGTATGCCTGCTGCCGCACGGAACGCTGGTGCGAACACGGGGACCGGGCTTGTCCGGGGGAATCGACCGGCTGCTGGATTTTGATCCAGCGACGGGAATCATTTGCTGCGAAGCAGGGACCACGCTGGGAGAGATTCTGGATTTTGCTGTGCCGCGCGGATTCTTTCTGCCGGTTTCGCCGGGAACGAAGTTCGTGACCGTGGGCGGAGCTATTGCAAACGACATTCACGGCAAGAACCACCATATTGCGGGAACTTTTGGGCGGCATGTGCCGCGGTTTGAGCTGATCCGCTCGGATGGGACACATCTGGTCTGCTCCCCCGCGCACAACGCCGAGTGGTACGCGGCGACGATCGGCGGCATGGGGCTGACGGGGCTGATTGCGTGGGCGGAGATTCGGCTGCGTCCCATTGTGTCGCGTCAGATCCAGTTCACGGGTGTGAAGTTCAGCGGGCTCGACGAGTTTATTGCGCTCTCGGAGGCGTATTCCAAGAGCGAGTACACGGTGTCCTGGGTGGACTGTCTTTCGACGGGGCCGAAGTTTGCCCGCGGGATATTTATGGCCGGCGAGCACGTGACCGTGCCGGGACCGCTGAGGCGCAGCAAACAGGGGAAGTTGACTTTGCCGATGGACTGTCCGGAGTTCATGCTGAACCGCAGGACGGTGGGCTTCTTCAATGCGCTCTACTTCAACAAGCAGCGGGGGAAGAGCAAGACGGAATTGGTGGATTACGAGCCGTTCTTTTATCCGCTGGACAAGCTGGGGCACTGGAACCGGATGTACGGACGCAGCGGCCTGCTGCAGTTCCAGTGCGTGCTGCCGTGGGAGATACGGCAGACGGGTTTGGTGGAGATACTGAAAGGCATTACGTCGTCGGGGCTGGCATCATTCCTGGCGGTGCTCAAGGTTTTCGGCGACGTGCCCTCGCCGGGCATGATGTCTTTTCCCAAGCCCGGCATCACGCTTGCGCTTGATTTTCCGATTCGTCGGGAAGCGAGCTTCGATCTGCTCGAACTGCTTGCCGCAATTACGGTGGACCATGGAGGGCGCATGTATCCGGCTAAGGACGCGACCATGACGGCCGAGCAGTTCCAGGCGTTCTATCCGCAATGGAAGAAGTTTGCGACATTTATCGATCCCGCCTTCGATTCGGCATTCTGGCAACGGGTGACCGCTTGAAGGCTGCTCACAAGGTGCCCAAAGCTGTTCTGGCGCTGGGAGCGACTTCGGCCATTGCCGAGGCGACGCTGCGAATTCTGGCCGAACGCGGGGCGAGCTTCTACCTGGTGGCGCGCAGCCAGGAAAAGCTCGATGCAGTTTGCGCCGATCTGTTGATGCGCGGGGCGTCTGGTGTTGTGACGCGGGTGATGGACCTGAACGACACAGCCGGGCACGCGGCGATGCTGACAGCAGCGGCGCAGTCGCTGGGCACGATTGAGATGGCGCTGCTGGCGCATGGCATTCTCGGCTGCCAAAGCGAGAGCCAGTCCAGCTATTCCGCGGCGGAAGCTGTGTTCCATACGAATTTTCTTTCGGCCGTTTCGCTCATCACGTGGCTGGCGAATTACTTTGAATCGACGAAGCAGGGGACGCTGGCGGTCATCTCATCAGTCGCCGGCGACCGCGGACGCAAGAGCAATTACGTTTATGGCGCGTCCAAGGGCGCGCTGAGCATTTTTCTTGACGGCTTGCGCAACCGGCTGGATCCGGCAGGCGTGCAGGTGCTGACGATCAAGCCGGGATTTGTGGCCACTCCGATGACCGCACATCTTGCGCAAGGGCAGTTGTTTGCGCGGCCATCCCAGGTCGCGCGGGGGATTGTGAAAGCGATCGAGCGGAGACGCGACGTGGTCTATTTGCCGGCGTTCTGGGGCCCGATTATGCTGGTGACGCGCGCTATCCCCCGAGCTATCTTCAAAAAAGTCAACGTGTAGGGAGAGAGGGTACAGGCCGCTAAAAAAGCGGCTGGCGAGCCCCTTTCTGTTCGCTGTAGAATAAGCGGCATTGCCGTTCCCCTTCATTAAACCGACTGACCCAATCTTTCAGGGAGCGGTTTGCCTGTGACGACCTCGCCCATCGTTTTAGACTCACCTGCGGTTGTGCGCGAAAGCGTAATCAGCCCTTCGACTCTTCTGCGACTGGCAGCTCTCACACCGGCGGTGCTGCTTGTCCACGGATTTCATCCCTTTGCGGACGATGCTGGGATATACGTAGCGGGTGTACGTAAGCTGGTCGATCCGGCTCTATACCAGCCTGACGCGGCATTTGTGGTATCCAACACGCATCTCTCGCTGTTTGCGCATGTGCTGGCAGCGGTCGTGCGAATGAGCCATTTGCCGATGGCAGCGGTGCTGCTGGCGACGCATCTTGTCTCGATCTATCTTTTCCTGGTTGCCGGCTGGTGGATTGCAAACAGCCTTTTTAAACGCGCGGCGGAGCGGTGGTTTGCCGTAGGCCTTGCGGCGGCGTGCTTTACTCTGCCGGCGGCAGGCACCGCGCTGGCGCTTATGGATCCGTATGTTACGTCGCGTTCGTTTTCTACCCCGCTGGGATTGTTTGCCTTGGCGGCCGTGATCGAGCGGCGGTGGTGGCTTGCCGGCACTTTCGTTGTGATGATGGGACTGATGCATCCGCTGATGGCGATTTATGCCGCTGGGCTGGTGCTGTTCTATTTAGCTCTGGACACTGGACGCGTGCGGGTAGCCGCTCTGCTGGCGGGGGCCGTAGTGGCAGCGGCCGGAATGATGGGGCTCATGAGTCACCGGATTCCGGTTTCTCCAGCCTACTTCGCGACAATGCACCGCCCCGGGCGCGCATTTCTTTTTCCCACCGAGTGGAAGTGGTATGAGGATCTGGGGCTGATCGCTCCGCTGACGCTTTTTGGTCTGGGCGCGCTGCTCTCCAAGCCAGCAGGGCGTATTCGCAATCTTTGCATGGCCTGCTTGTTAACAGGAGTGTCGAGCGCGCTGGCCGCTTTTCTCTTCGTTCATCCCACAGGGCCATACCTGCTGGTCAGGCTGCAGCTTCTTCGCAGCTTTCACATTCTCTATCTGGCGGGAGTGCTGATGCTGGGCGGTTGGATTGCCAGAGTACTCGCCTATCGGGAAAGCACCCGCTGGGTCGCCTATGCGATGCTTGCAGCCGCGGCGGGTGGACTGTTCTGCGCGCAACGCGCGACGTATCCGTATTCTTCGCATATTGAGTGGCCGGGAATGCGCTCGCGCAATCCCTGGGCTCAGGCATATCGCTGGATACGGACCAACACTCCTCCCGATGCGATCTTTTCCGCCGACCCCGATCTCGGCGAGAGGGACGGTGTGGATATGCAGGGTTTCCGTGCGACGGCAGAACGCAGCCTGCTTGCCGACAACAAGGATCAGGGAGTCGCCGCCGTCGTTAATCCTTTGCTTGCCGAGGAATGGATGGCGCAGCGCAATGCGCAATTGGGGATAGATAGCTTAAGTGACATGCAGCGCCTGGCGCGGCTTCGGCCGTTCGGGGTGACCTGGATTCTCCTGCCCGCGAGCGCGGCTACAAACTTTCCATGTCCTTACAAGAATTTGGCAGCCAAAGTGTGCCGGATGGACTAATCGTGCGGTCGAGCTAGTGCGCCTGTGATTTTTCTACTGCTTGCCCAACGCGGAACACCATTGATTCGTCGAAGTGTTTGCCGAGTATCTGCATTCCAATGGGCAGACCTTCGCGCGACTGGCCGCAGGGGACGGAGAGTCCACAGATGCCCGCGAGGTTTGCCGTTACGGTGTAGATGTCGGCGAGATACATGGAAACGGGGTCGTCAACTTTCTCGCCGAGTTTGAAGGCGGGAGTGGGCGCGGTGGGAGTGAGGATGGCGTCGACGTTTTCAAACGCGCTGAGAAAATCATCGGTGAGGCGACGCCGGACCTGCTGCGCTTTCTTGTAGTAAGCATCGTAGTAGCCGGCGCTGAGTACATATGTTCCGAGCATGATTCGGCGTTTGACCTCAGCTCCGAAGCCGCCTTCGCGCGACCGCCGATACATGGTCGAGAGGGTGTTGGCGTCGGGCGCGCGATAGCCGTAGCGAACCCCGTCGAAGCGGGCGAGGTTGGCGCTGGCCTCGGCAGTTGCAAGCACGTAATAGGTAGGGACGGCGTAACGAGTGTGCGGCAGCGAGATTGGCTTGATCTCGGCGCCGTTCGCGCGTAGCTGATCGATTGCGCCTTCGACGGCGCGGCGCACTTCAGGGTCAAGCCCTTCGGCGAAATACTCTGCCGGAACACCGAGGCGGAGGCCGCGCACACCAGCATCGATGTTCGCCGTGTAATCGGGAACGGGCTCGGCTGATGAGGTTGCGTCCATAGGATCATGGCCGGCGATGACGCCGAGTACGGTGGCGGCATCTCGGACATTGGCGGCGAAGGGGCCGATGCGGTCGAGCGAAGAGGCGAAGGCGATCAGGCCGTAGCGCGAGACGCGTCCGTAGGTGGGAAGCACGCCTACGACTCCGCAGAAGGACGCGGGTTGACGAATGGAGCCGCCGGTGTCAGTACCCAACGTGGCGATGGCCATTCCGGCGGCGACGGCGGCGGCCGATCCACCGCTTGAGCCGCCAGGAACGCGGTCGGGCGCATGAGGATTGCGTACAGGCCCATAAGCGGAGTTTTCGTTCGAGGAGCCCATTGCGAATTCGTCGCAGTTGAGTTTGCCGAGCAGCACCGCGCCCGCGTCCGCGAGGCGGCGCACGGCAGTTGCGGTATACGGCGGGTGATAGCCCTCGAGGATTTTCGATCCAGCGGTGGCAGGAAGGCCTTCCTGCACGATGACATCTTTGATTCCAACAGGAACTCCGGCGAGCGGGGGGAGCGGCTGGCACCTCGTCGCCGCGTCATCGATTTCGCCCGCTTTATTCAGGGCGCCTTCGCGGTCGAGCGAGAGAAACGCGTGAATGGTCTTGTCCTCAGCGTCGATGCGGCTGAAGCAGGCGTGGGCGAGCTCCGTGGCAGACGCGGTGCTCGCGGCGAGCGCCGAGCGGAGATCGTGAATTGCGGGAAGAGCTGTATCTCTTTTCGTCATTCGGGAAATCCGTAGAAGTGCAGGATCGTTAGCGCTCGATCACTTTGGGGACTTTGAAGAAGGTGCCGTCGGTTTCCGGCGCCGAGGCCATTACATGGTCGCGCGGCAGAGACGGACGTGGTGAGTCGGCACGCAGAGCGGACGACGTGCCGCCGAGGATTTCCGCCACTTGCGCCATCGGCTCCACGGAAGACGTATCCACTTGATTGAGCTGGTCAATGTAGCCGAGGATCGCATTGAGGTCGCGCTGCATCTTTACTTCTTCGTCATGCCTGAGCTCCAGGTAGGCTAGCTCGGCGACGCGCTTTACATCCTCAGCGGAGACTCGTTGCGTTTGTGCCTGAGTTTCGCTCATACGCTGTGATTATAAATTGCGCAGTTATTGCTTTTGTTCGCGGCCGCCGATGAACATGGCTTCGACTTCATCAGACGGGCCCAGATATTCCCACGCGCTCAACGGGCGATTGTTTTCGTCGCCGCTGGCACCCAGGCGATCGAAGCGCAGATCCTGAAACTCCACGGTGTGCCACGCGGGCTGGGGCGGAGCTTGATTCGGGGCTGGGGCGTTGCCCACGTCGGTGACGACCGGGAACTCGGACCAGTCGAGGTACACACGTCCCAGCCATGACTGCTTCGCGGCGGCAACCGCGGGGGTGACCTGCGGCTTGTACAGGATTGTGGCCGTGTCGGTGCCAACCCTGTTTTGCAACGTTTGGACTTCGGTGGTCTGGTAGAAGTCGTGAGTTTCCGCGACGACCTGCCAGGCAAAGGGATTAATAATGGAAGGCTCGGCGTCGATGTGCGTGATTGGCTCGCTGACCAGGCCGCCGTTTCGCACCAGCTCAATGGCGTGAGCATGCTCGGCATTGCGCAGCGACCACCAGAGCACGATGAAGATGAGCGCCGTGATCGACCATCCACGCCCGCGAAATCTGGACCTTCGAGCGCCGATTTCGCGATCGGCTAACCCGAAGAGCCAGGGCATGATGAACGATGCGAGCAGCGCTAGAAAAATAATGGGATCGAATATGAAGACGATGCTGCGCTCATACCAATGGCCGTTGAATGGGAAAAAAGGACGCAGGCCATAGTTGTTGGTGTAGTCGAGCAAGAGATGGCTCAAGGCGGCGAAGAGGGCGAAGAGCCATAGAAGGCCCCAGCGCGGCGCAATGAGGGGAGGCTTCTTTTTCCAGCGATGAACGAGCCACACCACTCCGACAGTAACGAGTGCAACAACTGGAGCGGCGATGAAGGTGTGAGAAATGCCGCGGTGATGCTGAAACCCTGCAACCGGCCCGCGCAATCCCCAGAGCACATCGAGGTCGGGAGCCTCGGCGGCGAGTGTCATCGCGAGGGTTGCATAGGCGGTCTTGCGGTTGAATCCCGCGCGGCTTAGGCACGCTCCGGTAAGGAAGTGGGTGACTGGCTCCATGAACGAAGCATAGCTGCTCGACGCGGGAGCAGCAGCTTTTTCCGTTCTATTCCGGCGAATGAGGCTCTATGATTGATTGATTCTCTAAGAGAGCGCACACACCACTCAGATGGCCCATACGAATTCCGGAAACTCAGGCTTCGCGGCTTCCGCGCCAAACTACAAACTGCAGAACACGATGCTCCTGCTGGTTGCGGGGCTCGGAGGGCTGCTCTACGGCGTTGACGTGGGGATTATCGGCGGCGCGCTTCCGTATCTCGAGGCGACCTCGCGGCTGAGCGCGGGCCAACTCTCGGTGATTGTGGCGGCGGTCCTCTTGGGCAGCGTTTTCTCCACGTTGTTTGCGGGGCTGCTGGCTGACTGGATGGGACGCAGGCCGCTGATGACGCTCAGCGGCATCACGTTCGTGGTCAGCATTCCGGTGATCGCCCTGTCCCATGGATACGGGCCGCTTTTCTTTGGGCGGCTGTTGCAGGGCATCAGCGGCGGACTGATCGGGGTGGTGGTTCCGCTTTATCTGGCCGAGTGCCTGGCGTCATCGGTTCGCGGCAAGGGGACGGCCGTTTTTCAGTGGCTGCTCACGTTGGGCATTGTTGCCGCTGCGCTGATCGGAATTTATTACAGCTACCGGGTGGAGGCGATTGAGCGCGTCGCGAATCCGTCAGCGATCTTTAATTTTAAAGACGAGGCGTGGCGGCGGATTTTCTGGGTGTCGCTGCCTCCGGGCGTGCTGTTCGTTGTGGGCACTTTTTTTGTCGCGGAGTCGCCGCGCTGGCTGTTCTTGCGGGGCAAGGTAGAGCGCGCCCGCGCCGCGCTGCTGCGCTCGCGCACTCCGCTGGAGGTTGACGCGGAAATACGCGAGATGCAGGAGACGGCGAGCGCGGCACGAGTCAAGGCGGCGTCAGGGCAGAAGATCAGGGAGACGATTTTCCAGCGCCGGTACATGTATCCGTTCGTGCTCGCTTGCGTGATTCTTTTTTGCAACACGGCCACTGGAATCAATTCGATTGTGGCGTACAACGCGAATATTCTTCTGCAAAGCGGCCTGTCAGACCTGCATGCTCACTGGGGATACGTGATCTTCACAATCGTCAACTTTTTGATGACGATCGGCGGCATGACATTAGTGGACAAGAAAGGCCGCAAGTTTCTGCTGACGCTCGGGACCTCCGGGATAATCGTCTCGATGCTGGTGGTGGGCATACTTTTTCACATGACGGAAAGCCGCAACGTCGACTGCCGCGCGGCAGTTCAGGCGCTCGTGAAACCCGATCAATCGCTCAATCTGCGATTCACGCCGGAGATGGCGAGAAATCTGCTTTCTGCGAGCGGCAATACGTCAATCAATTCAGCCGACGCTTCGCTCGCGGTGATTTATTCCTACGGAGGTTTTACCGGGGCGACGACCTTTGTACGCTCGGATGATGCATCGGCGGCTCCTATCCAGATCACACGCGGGGCTGGGGTGCCGTCGAATAAGATCGAGGCGCTTTTCAAGAATCCCTTTGCCAGCGTGAGTGCGTCGCAGAGCGCGCCGCTCACAATCGAGCGGGCATTGATCGGGTCAGTACCGAGCGAGGGACATGGGTGGCTGATTGCGGCTTTCCTCTACATCTTCGTGGCGTTTTTCGCGGTAGGCCCCGGGGTATGCGTCTGGCTGGCGCTCTCAGAGCTGATGCCGACGCGGATTCGCTCGAATGGGATGAGCATTGCGCTGGTGATCAACCAGCTTGTTTCGACTGCGCTGGCGGTAATTTTTCTGCCCGTGGCCAGCAAGTACGGCTATTCCGCAATGTTCTTTCTGTTCGCCGGTTTCACCGTTATCTATTTCTTGACTGCCGTGTTCTTTTTGCCAGAGACGAAGGGAAAGACGCTGGAAGAGATCGAGGAGCGATTCGCCAGCGCGGTGACTGCGGGCTAGGTGAATCAGAGCCGACCTTCAGGCTGCGCGCTGCGCCTCGTTGCGAGCCGCGAAGCCGTAAGTCGCAACCGGTTGGAGATGCCAAATGCGTTTGTACGGCTCGTCTCCGCGAAGCATGTCGATCGTCTGCACGCCTTCCGCGGCAGCGCTGTCAATTGCAAACGCAGTGAGCAGAGTGCCAGGCCGGAGCTCGGCATGCGCCGTTGAATAGGCGGGCAGATAGAAATACTGGGTCCGATGAGGGCGCGACGGCGGATCTACAAGGGCGTAGAGAACGCCGATTATTTCGTTCGAGAGTGTGAGTCGATACAGCCGCAGCATTCCGCTCTTTTGCAGTAGCTGCAGGGATTCGCGATGCCAGGCGAGGACTCGCTTGTCGGCCAGCACTCCTGGTTGTTTGCAGATTTCCCAGCGGGCGCGGTGCAAACCCCGCAGCGCATCGAAGGTCGCCGGCACGCTTGAATCGTCGGCCAGGGTGAGTTCCAGTTTTCCCAGCCGCATTGCGCGGTTGCGATAGTACATCGCGTTTCGGCGAATTTTCTGGGGAAGATCAGACATTCCGACGGCCGGCATTTGCGAGCAGCTCTCGCCCGTGGTCGGTGCATAGTTCCGGCTGTCTAATTGCATCGCCTGCATGAGCTTTGATTGAGGACGCAATTGCGATATGTAGAGGGCGTCCCAGCTTTGGTCGTCATCACAAATTAAGTCAAGCGCCTGCTGAATATGTTCAATCATGCAGTCGGGACGGAAAATTCCATCGAGATAATCCGATGTGCCCACGCCGATCGGCAAGAGCTGCCGTTCCTGAGTACGCGGTTCCTGATAGAGGTAGAACGGCAGCAAGCCTATCAGATCGCCGGAGCGGCGAATTGTGACGAGGCGGAGCTGCGGCTGGCCGAATTGATGCCACCAGGGCAGCAGCCACTCCGGGCTTTGGAACGGAGTAGCGTGTGGGTCGTCGCGCCAGAGCGCGCCCCACTCTGATCTAAGAGCGATAAATTCCCCGGTCGTCCGACAGAGGCCGCACTCCACGGCATCAGGCATGCAGCGCCACCGGCTGCTGCGGAGGCTGCAGTGATTCATAGAGGGCGAAGTATTGGCCCACCATTCGATCCTTTGAGAAGCGCGCTTTCGCGGCGGCGCGGCAGTTTTCCGGGGAGATGGTGTGGACCTGCCGGATCGCTTCCGCCATCTCCTTTACGTTCTCCACCAGGAATCCTGTAATTCCGTCGTCCACGATTTCTCGCAGTGCGCCCGATCGATAGGCGATGACCGGAGTTCCCGCAGCCATGGCTTCCATCGCAACCAGAGAGCTAGTTTCGGGCGCGAGGGTAGGGTGCAGGAGACACTTCGCGCGCGGAAGGAGGTCCTGCTTCTGGTGGGCAGCAAGCGGGCCCAGGAATTTATGGCCGACCGCCACTGGGCTGCGCCACAGCAGCGGCTGAATTTTCTCCTCAAAATACTGCCGATGCTCGCGGTACGGGAAGACCTGACCGCCAATCAGCACCTGCGTACCCGCCAGAGTGCCCGCCTCGAGCGCCGCGTGCGCGTTCTTCTCCGGACAAATTCTCCCAATGGTGAGTGCGAAATTTTTCTTCGGCGTTTTGCAGGAGGAGGGCGGAATCTGTACACCGTTTTCCACGACCGTTACGGAGCGCAAATCTGTATTGAATGACTGCCGCTGGGCTTCTGACACGCAGCAGAAGTGCAGGTTGACTGCGGGTTTGTGCCAGACCTCCTTTCCATACCAGGCAATTGGCAGATGCAATGTGACCAGCACGGGAATTTGCGGCGGCAACTTGTATTCGCCGAAATCAAGCCCGTGCATGTGGATGAGATCGATGGGACGCGAAGCGATCGCGCGATCGATCGCTGCCTGAAACTGGCTTCGGCAGCGGCTACGGTCGGACTCGCTCAACACATCGTGACTGGGGAGCCGAACCGAGAACAGCTCACCGGCTGGTTGCGAACCCTCGCAGGCGGCCACGAGGGAGGTATGTCCTGCGGCGACGAGCGCGTAGTCGAGATAGCTTAAGACCTGTTCCGCACCGCCAACGGCATTCGTCCCGACCGGCGCAAAGGGAAACGCAATGCTTAGGACCGTCATTGGCATGGGTGGAAATCCTTTTTGCGGAGCGCGTTCTCCGCTTCCGCAGCAAGCTGGCAGAAGCGCTGGGAGGTCATACCCCACGGTTGCGTGTCATACAAGACGGGGGCTGCATGCGGCGGTTTACGGAAATTGTAGGTTGGAGCTATGCGAAATTTTTCATCATGCAGAGGGATTCCGCCAAGCGTTTCCTGTTGAGTGACGAAGCATTGGATGAGGGACCGTTTTCTCTGCTGCTCCTGTGAGCTCAGGCGATACGCAGTCTCTGGCGTTGGTTCGGAAGCGGCAAGAAACTCTCCCGTGACGACGCCCTGCGGGCCGCGGTGATAAAAGGTTGATTCGATGATCGGCATTGTCGACCCATTCTTCTGCAGGGCGAGGGCGTGATGCACGGCGAAGGCACAAGCATCATGATCAGGATGGCCACCTTCATAGGGATGGGTGAAGATCACTTCGGGGCGATAATTTTGCAGCAGGCGCGCGATGCTGCTTGTGAGATCGAGGAGTCGCAGACTCGCCTCCTGATCCGGAATATCGAGGCCTGTGCATTCAGCGCCGGACAGGCCAGCGTTGCATAGGGCCTGCCCCAATTCCTGCGCTCTCGCCATGCGGTAATCATCGAGCGTTGCGAATCCATGCGTGCGGCTATCCTGCTCGTTGCGTGGGGCGCCGTCGGTTGCATGCACGAAACGGGCGGTGCCGAAGCGGCCGAGGCGCGCTCCCAAGGCGACGACTTCATCGTCAGGGTGAGCGAATATGAGCAGGGATTTCGGCATGGCGGAAGGGTGGCCTTCGGGGGCTGTGGCTCTGGCGAGAATTTCGGAACGGTCCAAAATCAACTCCGTTTTTCCGGCGTTCACCATGCGATGTTGCTTAAACCCTCGCGCTAGCGCGGGGGTGATGCGAAGACAATGCTTACCTTGATTCCCTTGCCGCGAACATCCACGACGTTGCACTGGGTTCGCTCGCCGTCGCGGGTAAATTCGAGCGAGAGCCGCGCCGGTCCCACGCGAAGATTGTCCAATCGTAGCCTGGTGAGAAACGGAGGAAGGTGCGGATCCACGATCAGTAATTCTCCGCGCTCCGCCGCGGGTCGCAGCCCCAGAAGCCCTGTAAGCAGCAGGAACGGCGCTCCGGCCGCCCATGCCTGGGGCGAACACGAAACTGGATAATGGACCGGCTCTCCATTCGCCAGGCGCTCGACGCCGCAGAAGAGTTCCGGGAGACGATA
The DNA here is from genome assembly GCA_036273415.1 of Silvibacterium sp. Lineage (GTDB taxonomy): Bacteria > Acidobacteriota > Terriglobia > Terriglobales > Acidobacteriaceae > Silvibacterium. The sequence goes on from DASUHR010000011.1 coordinate 113,018, forward strand.
GTCGCGGAAGTGCAGGGCGGTGTCAAAGAGCGCCTGAAAAATTTCCGAAGCCCCCTCGTGGAGCCCGTACAGCGCCATGCCGTAACCAATCAGGGCGTTATCGTGTGGCCAGACGGAGCCGCAGTGATAGCTCATGGGGTTGTAATAGCGCTCGACGGAGGAGAGTGTGCGGATTCCCCATCCCGAAAAAAGCCCATCGCTGAGGAGACGCCGTGCCGTTACTCGCGCCCGATTGGCGCTGATTGCCTGCGCAAAAAGCAGGTGCCCTGGATTGGAGCTGTCCACGCGAAGCGGAGCCTTGTGACGGTCGAGAGCCATCGCATAAAAGCCGCGGTCCTCCAGCCAAAAGCGCTTTTCGATGAGGCGACGCACCTGTTCCGAGGTGGCGGCAGCCTGTTTCGAGATTTCGCTCTCGCCGACGATGTTCAATACTTCCGCCGCCGCTGCCATTGCGCGCACGCAATATCCTTGCACCTCAACCAAGGCCACGGGGGGCTGCGCAATGCGGCCATCGGCATGTCTATTTGCGTCGCCGGAATCTTTCCATCCCTGATTGAAAAGCCCTTTGGGATTGCGCCGGCAGTATTCGATTAATCCGTCGCCGTCGAGGTCGCCGTAATGCAGGATCCAATTTGTGGCGGCCTTCAGCGCGGTCTTGAGTTCGACCAGCAGGGCCTTGTCGGCAGTCCAACGGTAGTACTCCTGCGCAAGAATCAGGAAGAGCGGCGTGGAATCCACCGAGCCGTAACTGCGTCCGAAGGCGACTTCGTTGGTGGCGGTCATTTCACCGGAGCGGCGCTCGTGCAGGATTTTGCCTGGGTCTTCATCCCGCTCGTCATTGATCTCGTTCCCCTGGTAGCTGGCGAGAACGCGCAGTGTTCCGCAGGCGAGCTCGGGATCGAGCATCAGCGTTTCAAAGCTGCTAATCAGGGAATCGCGCCCGAAGAGGGCCGCAAACCACGGCACTCCGGCGGCAACGGCTGTGCCGGCGGGCTCCGGCATGCGTAGCGAATGGAAGTCTTCCGTAGACGTGCGCAGCAGTACGTCGAAGATTTCATTGTCGGAGCGGAAATGCGTGCATGACTGACGCCGATCGGCATTCTGCATGGTGGAGCGGGCATGCATCTCTTCGAAGGTGGGGCGGCTCGCGAGCGAAGTCTCGGGTATAGGTTCCGCTTCCCCGCTCACGTGCATGGAGATGGTGGTGGAAAGCCGCGCACGTCCGCGGGGCGGCAGTTTCCTTTGCCACACGGCGCGGTCTCCCTCCAGCTTTTGCGGCTGCGGATCGAAGCACAACTCGGCCAGGCGAGTTCGCTGGTCCAGCCCCTCGTACATAAGCCGGACATTGGAGCCGACTATTTCCGGCTGAAAGTAATTGCCACTCTTTCCTCGCAAAAGCCCCCGGACCTGGAAGATATCCATAAAGTCCGCAGCGAAGCGCAACTCAATGGTGAGCGGCACCTCCTGATCGTGAAAACTCTGCAGCTCGAGCACGTCGTAGAAGCGTGCACTGTCCAGCAATTGCTCGCGATGGATGTAGACCGTGTTCACGGGAAGATCGAGGTTCTCGCCTGGAACCGACCCGCCGCGCACCGTCAGCTCGACGCGGGAATTATCGGCGTCGACGGTGGTGGAGGAAAGCGCCATGGGTTGCTGGCCGTTTACGCGCAGCTCAAACCGGCTCAGAAAGCGTGTGTCATTGTGGAAGAGACCTATTTGTGGAGCGCCCGGCGGCAACAGGTCGCCGCCGCGCGTAGCCGCGAAGAAGGTGGTTCCGCGGATCAGTGCGATTGGTTCGACAGAACTCGGCAGCGGATCAGGATAAGCAAGCTTCGGCTCCTCCGGCGGAGCCATGGTTGTGAGAGTCGGGGTCTCCACAGCATCCCTCAAGCAGCGGCTTCCTCCGCGTCAAAGTCGCCGGCGAGGGTAGGTTCTTCCAGCAGCTCGCTATAGATCCGGTAATATTGCCGCGCCATAACATCAGCGGAAAACTTCTTCTCAGCCCATCCTCGCACCAGACGCGGGTAGAAAACTTCTGATTTCAGCGCCGCCGCCGCTTCATCCACGCTGGTGCAGATTCGGCCGGAAATGCCGTTTTCTATAATCTCCTCCACTGCGCCTCCAGGGAAGCCGATTACAGGAGTTCCGCACGCCATGCTCTCAATCATTGCCAGGCCAAACGGCTCGTCCCATTCGATGGGGAACAGCAGAGCGGTCGCGTTGCCGAGCAGTTCGTTTTTCATCTCCAGACCGGCTTCGCCGAGGAACTCCACATTACAACCGTCGATGTGCGGCTTGATTTTCGCCTCAAAATAATCGCGGAAGATGGGTTGTACTTCTCCGGCAATCTTGAGCGGCATGCCAAGTTTATGCGCGATGGCGATGGCGTTATGCGTTCCCTTTACAGGGCAGATGCGGCCCAGAAAGCAGAGGTAGGGCTGCTTTTTTTCAACAAATCGGTACCGGGCCATGTCGATTCCATGGTGGGCAACGCGCGCGGCATTACTTGGGTATTGGGAGGCCTGGTGGGCGCTGATGGCCACGTATGTTGCCTGACTGTTTCGCTCGTACAACTCGGCAAGCGGCGCCTCATAAGGGTGATGAATAGTGCAAACGACGGGCCTTGCGGTAAGCCGCGAAAAAGGCAACGCCAAGGCGCTGTTGATATGAATGACATCGCAGCTGCGATCTGCATCGGCCATGGACCATGAACTGTGGTCCAGTTCTCTGGTCACTCCTGCCAGCTCCGAAGAGAGCGGCCATTCATGCTTGCGAAATATCCAGCGCGTCTCCGCCTTTACGGTTGACTCGCCATTCGTGTAGACAGTGACATCGGCACCCAGACGCAACAGTCCCTCAGCCAGAGTAGCGATAAACAACTCGGTTCCTCCGTATGCGGGAGGCGGCACGGAAATAAATGGCGAAGCGATTAGCCCAATACGCATGGATGGCCCTCATTCAAAACACTTGCAGGTCTTTCCATTTAGATGCGTTCGAGAGCACGTTGGTGGGACGCGAGTTTGATGCTGCTTTGGCTACATAGCAAAAGAGAAACATCCGAAGTTCAATTTCCACAAGCTGCAGAGTCGAGCAAGACGCCCCAGGGTCGCGTGGCCGTATCGCACCAGCGGAATTGCCTTGATCGATCTATTCGACGCTCCATAAGGTTTTTTTGCAATGGGGCGGGACAGCAAAGAGCCAATTGCGTTCGCCATCTCCTGTGGAAAATCAGAATTGAGGTAGTTTGATGCCTAAGCGGCCAGCACACTCTGGTAGAGAGCCATGTCTACCAGTCGGACAAGGTACCGTCGAGGGTGCGGTTGATCGGGAGATAGGCGCGTTCGTACGGATACTTTGCCGCGAGCTTCTCATCGAGATCGACACCGAGACCGGGCGCCTCGCCGGGATGCATGTAGCCGCGGCGGAAATAATACTGGTGCGGGAATACGGCATCGGTCTCAGCCGTGTGCGGCATGTGCTCCTGGATGCCGAAGTTGTGAACTGCCAAGCCAAAGTGCAGCGCGGCAGCCATCGTCACTGGCGAGAGGTCGGTGGCTCCGTGACAGCCGGTGCGGACGTGATAGAGGTCCGCGAAATCGGCAACCTTCTTCAGATGAGTAAAGCCTCCAGCGTGGACAATACTCATGCGGATGTAGTCGATCCATTGATTGCGGATGAGTTCCTGCGCGTCCCAAATTGTGTTCAGCACCTCGCCGGTCGCAATCGGCACGGTTGTGTGCTGGCGGATGAGTTGAAACGCTTCCTGCAGCTCGGCGGGAACCGGATCCTCGAGCCAGAAGAGCCTGTGGGGTTCGAGATCTTTGCCGAGACGCGCGGCTTCGATGGGCGTGAGGCGGTGATGGCAGTCGTGGAGCAGATGCACATCGTCACCGCATTGCTCGCGCAGCTTCGCGAATAGCTCCGGAACGTGGCGCAGGTATTTTTCAGTAGACCACGCATGTTCTGTGGGCAGGTTCTTCTCGGCGGGTTCATAGGAATGGCTTGCTTTGGGCACTCCGTAGGTGGAGGCCAAGCCGGGAATGCCGCTTTGGGCGCGTACGGCGAGATAACCGTTTTCCATTTGCCGCGCGACGGCTTCGACGGTTTGTTCGATGTCCGCTCCACTCGCGTGTGCGTACACAAGAACGCCCTCGCGGCTTGTTCCGCCAAGCAGGTTGTAGATCGGCGTCTTGAGCGCCTTGCCTTTTATGTCCCAAAGAGCCACGTCCACGGCGGCGATGGCCGCCATGGTTACCGGGCCCCGTCGCCAGTACGCACCGCGATACAGGTACTGCCAGATTTCCTCGCTCTGGAAGGGGTCGCGGCCAATCAGACACGGAATAACATGTTCGGCGAGATAACTCACAACCGCATGCTCGCGACCGTTCAGGGTTCCGTCGCCCAGGCCGTAAATGCCTTCGCTGGTTTCTATCTTCAGCGTGACAAAGTTTCTGCCGGGAGAACAGACATTGACGGATGCGTTGGTGATCTTCATGCGACCTTCACTCTTTTGCGCCAGAAGCCGGGGTTATTTCGATGTAGTCGAGCGGCGCAGGCTCGCCGCCATTGGGGCGCCCTTCAATTGTCAACACATCTCCCGGATGCAACTCAACATTGTTCATCGTAAAGCGAGTGGAGGTATCGCCGTTTATCGCATCGCCGGGCAAAGTGTTGTCCGCCTTCCATCCTGCAGCGCGATTGCGATTCACGAATAAGGTATAGGTCGAAACCCCGTGCCGATAATCGAAGTATTGCACTGCGATGTCATACCTCCCGGCCGACCGATTCAGGGTAACGGAAGCGGAGCACACCGCCCGGCGTTCGCATGCCACAGCCTTTGCGCCGGATGCGGTCTCCCACGGAGTCACTTTCACCGGTATATAGCCGTCGAGGCGCATGAATTCGGCCTCGACGCGGTTGGGATGATGTCCGACGCGGCCCTTTTCATCCGGAATTCCCGACATTGCCCGAAACCAGTCGTTCACCGCATCCCGCCAGACAATCGCGTGCGCCGCCTGGTATTCCTGCAGCGCGAGAACACGTTGGTAGCGCTGATCGTCAACGCGCCCAGCCAATTTCTTCCATTCGTCCACGAGTGTGGCTGCGCTCTCCGCGCCAGCGTAATGCGAATCGTAGATGTATTGGATCACCATCGAACCGGAGTGGAGGTGCTGGGTGTACGGCACATGATGCATAAAGAGCAGCAGGTCATCCGGGCAGCTCGCGAGCGATTCATACATGCTCGCCACCTCCCGCGGATACTGCCCAATAAATCCGGTCCCGGTGGCAATTGTGCGGTCCATACCCACTCCTTTGTGGTCGGCACGAATCCACTGTCCCCAGCCATTCCGCTCTGCTGACTCAATGCCCGGCCCGTAATGCGAGTGCAGAATATCGGTCAGCGTCCCCAATCCGAGCGGGCCTGTGTACTGCTCATAAATGTGCCACGACGAAAGCAGCATTCTATCGACGGTGCTCACAACCAGTGGGTCATTGCCGAAGGTCAGCCGAGTCCAGTCTTCGGCAATGCTCACAGAGGTCGCGTCGGGATTCCACGCCAGCCGCCCAAAGCCGTATAGGTTCGCCATTGCCAGCGGATGTGCCAGCCAGTTCGCATCGAGGCCGACATTCGCGACTCCCGCAAATCCGCCCAGCGGCCGATGGAAAGATTTTCCCTCAACAATTTCTTTCACAGGGGTCGGCCGGCCACCGGCGCGCATATTGAAATCGAGAATCTGCTTCCACATCGGCACAAGAAAGACCAGATGCCGCTGCTGCCCGGTGTACTCTTGTGTGATCTCGAGCTCTATCGCCTCATTTGTATGCCGCAGCCCCGCGAATAGCGGAGACGCGGGTTCGCGGACCTGAAAGTCAATGGGCCCATATTTAATCTGCACGATCACGTTGTCATCGAATTTGCCGTCGAGCGGATGAAAAATGTCATACGCGGCGCGAGCACGGTCTGCCTTCGGGTCGCTCCAATCAAGATGATGGTTATAGACAAACGCCCGGTAGAGCAGCAATCCGCCATGCGGCTTGAGCGCGCGCGCCAGCAGGTTGGCGGCATCCGCGGGTGAGCGACTGTATTGCGAAGGCCCGGCGCGGTCTTCGGAGTCCGCCTTCACCACAAAGCCAGCGAGGTCGGGAATCTGTGCGTAAAGTTCGTCTACCTTTTTCTGCCACCACGCGATCACCTGAGGATCAAGAGGATCGAAGCTGTCCAGGCCGCCGATAGCCTTTGGGCTGCTCAGATCGACGGAGAGCGCCAGCCGCACTCCCCAGGGACGAAATGCGTCCGCGATGCGCGCCAGTTGTGGAATCATCTCCGGAGTCAGCATGCGCAAGTCGGCATTGACATTGTTCACTGCGCATCCGTTGATGCCGACTGATGCCAGCAGCCGCGCGTATTCAGATGCCCGCGTGAGGTCGGGCCGCACGCTGCCGCCGTCGAAGAAGATAGACCGGCCGGTGTAGCCGCGTTCGATGCTGCCGTCGAGATTGTCCCACTGGTTCACCCAGCGAATCTGTGACGCAGGCGAGCTGGTGCCCTTTAGTTCAGATGGGCCGCGCCCTTCCGCGATCTCCTTCAGCAGATGAAATGTTCCGTACAGCGCGCCGCGCGAATCGGCTCCGGCGATCAGCCAATCGGTGTGGCCGTGATCGTCCACGGTAGCAACGGAATAGCCTTCCGGTCCCGGCTGAGACTCGGGTTTCCAGCCCGGGAAACGGGCCTCTACTTCTGCAACTGTGCCAATTACAAATGCCGGCGTGGCCGAGAACGCATCGCGCCGCACGATTGGATGGCGCAGCATCTGCTCCAGCCCCCGCGCGGCTTCGCTGGCCGCGCTTTGAATTAGCGCCGAATGGTCGAGTGGAACGACCTCGGCAGGCAGCGAGTTGTATTCGGTTGGGTTCTGCACGGGAGCATCGCGCAGCCATCCTGCCGCGCCGTTCTCCGCAAATGCGGCAGCGTTCGCGCCACAAAGCGCTGCTACCAGCAGGAATCGAAGCCAGCGCATTGGTTGCGCTCAGCGCGGCAGCGGCTGACTGCCGTGGATGGAAAAAGTTCCCAATACTCCGGAGCTTGGTGAGGGCTGGTTTCCGCCAATAAAGATGGAATACTGCCCCGGCGACACGCTGCGATTGCCCTGCGCGTCCACGACGCTCAACTGCCGCGGATGCAGCGTGAAGCTCACACGCTGTGTCTCTTCCGGTTCAAGATAAATGCGCGCAAACCCTTCGAGCTCCTGAAGTGGCGCGCGCGCGCCCTGCGGAGGCGTCACGTAAACCTCCACCACTTCATCTCCGGCGAGACTGCCGCTGTTGCGAACATCCGCTTCGACCCTCAAATCGTCTCCGGCCTCTATCCGCGACGAAGACAACTTCAAACTGCTGTACTTGAAATCGGTGTAGCTCAATCCATAGCCAAACTTGTATAGCGCGTCACCGTGAAAGTACCTGTAGGTGCGGCCCTGCATCGAGTAATTTTCGAATGCCGGAATCTGATCGATGCTGCGGTAGAAAGTTACCGGCAATCGTCCTGCGGGATTGTTCTTCCCGTCGAGTGTTTCCGCGATTGCCTGTCCTCCCGCTTCGCCCGGATACCACGCCTCCAATAGCGCCTTCGCATGCTGCTGCGCCCAGTTCACTGCCAGAGCGCTGCCGTTCATCAGCACTACAACCAGGGGCTTGCCGGTTGCCGCTACGGCCTCGAGCAGTTGCTGCTGTACCGGGGGCAGTTGAATGTCCGTCCTGTCCCCGCCGAGAAAGCCCTTCACGTGAATGGGCATCTCCTCGCCTTCGAGGTTGGGCGAGAGCCCCACAAATGCTACGACCGCATCTGCCTCTCTGGCTGCTGCAACGGCCTGTTCGCGCTCCGCATCCGCGGGCGGCATCCACTGCAGCGTAATGCCCGCGCCAAACAGATCAGCGTGGTGCGTGTACTCAAGACGGAACGCGTGCGGCTTGGTGTCCTCAAAATGCAGCGTGAATGCGGGCGTGGCCGCGCCGCGATTTTCAGAGGCCGCTGCGGCGAACTGTGCGACTGGTTTGCCGTCGAGGTAGACCTTATAGGCTTCGGCATCGCGGCAGGGATAGCAGCCCGTAAAGTTGACCGAGAACGGATAATCTCCGGCCGCAGGTACGGAGATGGCCCCGCTCCAGCGCACGCCGAAGTCCTTCATCGGCACGCCGGGCGCCGGGCTCGCCGCATCCCAGTCAAAGTCGATCTGATGGTCAACGCGGGTGAGCACCGGCTGGCCTTGCATCGCGGCTGAGGCAAAATACTCCGCCTTCAATCCCGCCTGAGTGGAATCGGTAGAAGGATGGAAAGCCGTCTCCGGAACAGGTACGGGCAGCTCCGCGACATAGGCCGAGCCTTGCGCGTAGAGGATCTTCGCGTCGGAAAATTCCGCGCGTATGCCGTCGAGTGGCAGCACCGGATGTGAGGGAATCGCGTTGTAATTGCCCTCAATCGCAGCCAGCGAAGCAGCGTTGGGCCCGATTACGGCAATGGTGTGGACATTCGACTGGAGCGGTAGAAATCCGTTTTCGTTCTTCAGCAGCACCATCGATTCGCGCGCGACCTTGAGCGCAAGGGCGCGATGTTCCGGCGAATCATCTTCGCTCATGGGAATGCGCGCATACGCGTTCTGCCCGGCGGGATCAAACATCCCCAGACGAAAACGCGCGGTAAACAGGCGCTCGACTGCAGTATTGAGCGCGCTCTCAGGTATCAGCCCGCCCTTCACCGCCTTCACCAGCGCTTTATAAGTATCTCCGCAATTGGTGTCAGTCCCGGCGAGCATCGCTGTCGCAGCAGCATGCTCCGCGTCCGGCGAATAATGGTGGCCGTGCGGTGAATAGAAATCATCCACGGCTCCGCAATCGGAGGTGATGTAGCCGTTGAAACCCCAATCCTTGCGCAGGGTCTGCTCCAGCAGCATCTTGTTGGCGCAGGCCGGCTCGCCGTCCACCGCGTTGTATGCGCACATGATCGAGTCGGCGCGGCCATCGGTCACCGTGGCGCGAAATGCGGGAAGATATGTGTCCTCCAGATCGTAGGGCGTCGGATTCACATTGAAGCGATGCCGCTCCGGTTCCGGCCCGCTGTGTACGACGTAGTGTTTGGGCGTGGCCACGGTCTTCAGATAATGCTTGTCGTTCCCTTGCAGGCCCTCAACGAAGGCAACGCCCATGCGGCCGGTGAGGAACGGATCCTCGCCATAGGTCTCCTGCCCACGCCCCCAACGTGGGTCGCGAAAGATATTGATGTTGGGCGACCAGATCGTCAGCCCGAAATAAATGCTGTGAATGTCGTCGCGGATCGCCTGATTGTACTTCGCGCGAGCCTCAGTGGAGATGACATTCGCCATCTGCCCGACGAGCGGCGCGTCAAAGGTGGCGGCATTGCCGATCGCCTGCGGAAAAACCGTCGCATACCCGGAGCGCGCGATGCCATGCAGCCCCTCGCTCCACCAGTCGTACGCAGGTACGCCCAACCGGGGAATCGCCGCCGAGCTATTCATCGTCTGCGAAACCTTCTCCTCCAGTGTCATGCGCGAAACCAGGTCCGCCGCGCGCTGTTCCGGGGCGAGTGCGGAATTTTGATAGGGCAGAGTTGTTTGGCATCTGCCGGAAACGGCGCCCATGGCGACGCAAAGCACCGCCGCCCCCGCAATGATTCTCCCTGTGAACCGCATCGTGGTCATGCTCTTGGCCTTTCCTGGTTTATTTGATTTCTCAGAGCTGCATGCGCAGTCGCAAGCGCGTCAACAGCGTCGATACGCCGAGAATGAACAGCGTGAACACGACCGACTTGACCACACCGGGCCAGCCCATGCGGAAGTGCGACTCGAAGTACACCGCTCCCGTAAGCGTGATGAGGAAATCGTAAAAATCCGGCAGCAGATACGTCAGCAGCGTGTTCGCTCCAGCCGGACGCACAATAGCCGCCCAAGCAGTACGCTTCTTCACATCGCAAAGCCAGTAGAGCAGCGTAAAGCACAGCACCGCGGCGCCCACACTGTAGAGGCTCCACGTCGGCGTGGCGCGAATCTTGGATATGCCGAGCGGCGTGAGCAGCCATCCGGTGATCAGCACAGGCACGGCAAAGGCGACTGCCAGGGTCATCTTCTGGCGAGCCGTGCGCCAGCGATGGTCTCCCAAAAAAATAGCCGATGTCACTACGCCACCCATGGTCATGCAGGCCCACGACCCATTGCTGAACGGCCAGAAGTACAGCGGCAGGGTGTTAGGAAAATTCAGCCAATGAACAGTGGCAACGGCACACAGAGCCACGAGCGCAACGAACCACGCCAGCGGAGCCCACAGCCAGCGGCGTGTGACAAGGTAAAGCGCCGTGACCGCGAGATAGGTGTACCCGATCAGACCGAGTATCTCCGGATATGAGCCGCTGATCCACGCCGCGTGCCCTGTGGCCGTTGTGCGGCGAAAGATCGCATACATTGCAACCATCAGCGCCAACCCCACCACACGCAGGCTGCGGAAGAGCGCAGCATAGCGCTTCGAGGCCGGGTAGACGTTGAAAAACAACACGCCGCCCGTCAGCGCGATCAAACCCCACGCGCTGCCGCTGAGCCCTGTCCGCCCGTGGTCAACCTTGTCGGCATTCGCAAGAATCAGCCCCAGCACAATCAAACTGGCAGACCGCTGCAGCACATGCAGCCACAGCGCCGGCTTCGAAGGATTCTTCTTCAGCCGCGCGCGGATGGCGAACGGAATAGCAAGGCCGACAATGAACAGGAAAAACGGATACACCATGTCCACATACGTCATCACGTTCCAGCTTGCCTTCGCGTGATATGTCCACCAGGGCAGCCCATGCACTCCAGCCAGCTCGTTCACAAAGATCATCACGGCCATGGTGAGACCGCGAAAGATATCGATCGACGCAATGCGCGCGGGTGCCGACTGACCCGCGATTCCAATGGAGGGCGCGTTTGAAGTGGAAGCAGCAACGCCAGCCGTGGTCATCGCGTGTGCGCCTTTGTGGGCTCGCCGAGCAGCAGCGTCGAATCAATGGCATCGAGCAGCGCGCCCGTGGGATCGCCCATGTAGTCCCAGAACATCACGCCGGCAAGACGATGGTCGATTACGTATCGGCATTTCAGAGCCATGGATTGAGGATCGTCATAGGAGACAAAAATCTGTGAGCTCGCGTTGTAGAGGTAAGGCACGGCGGAATCGGTATCCCAGTAGCGAACGAATCCGCTTCCCGGCTTCAGCATCGTGCTCGTAATGTTTCCGTAATTGGCGAAGGCGCCGGGCACAGGTTTGCCGGGCTGAAAGAGTCCGTGATTCTGCGGCGGCACTTGCCCCCATTCGTGCCCGTAGAAGGGCACACCCAGAACTATCTTCGCCGCCGGCACGCCCGCCGCCTCGTACGCGAGGACAGCCTGGTCTGCCGATTCATGCTTTGGGTCGCGCGGGTTTGTGAACAGCGGCGCGTTTGCTCCCGTGGTCGGCTCAGAACCCGGCTCGTAGAAGTCGTACGCCATCAGGTTCACCGTATCCACATACTTCTGCGCTTTTCCCATCTCCGTATGCGCGAGGAAATCCGCGTTCGTCCCAGTCGCAATTGAGAGATAAAGTCGGCGATGCAGCTTCTTCCCCTCGCGATCGAACCGCTGCCTCAGCTCCTTCAACACCGCTGTGTAATTCTGCTTGTCCTCGGGGCGAAAATGATTTCCCGCGCCCACCTGTCCCGGATATTCCCAATCGATATCCAGCCCGTCAAGTTTGTATCGCTCGATAAACGCGATCACGCTATCGATAAAGATCTGGCGACTCTGCTTTGTCAGGACTGCGTCGGAAAAGTTGCGCGACCATAGCCATCCGCCCACTGAAGCCAGCACCTTCAACGACGGGTTCTGCTGCTTGAGCGCATTCAGCGCGGCGTAATTTGCGGCGTCGTCTGGATACCCGTCGACAATGACGCCGTCCTTAATATTCGCAAAGGCATAATTGATGCGCGTCACCCGCTGTGCTGCGATCTGCCCCGGCTGCAGCACCTGGCCGCGCGTAAAGACGTAGGCAATGATTTGCGGCCCCGCAGGTTCTCTCGAAGCTGCAAATAGATCCAGGCTGAACGCAAGGATTCCCAGCAGTACGATTCCGCATGTCGCCACTCTCAACAGACCTTTGAAAGATTTTTTATTTCGCTCAGCCAAGTTTCGCTCCATCATTTCCCGCTCTCGATTCATGCAACGTTGATATCAGCTTTGGCGGCTTTTGGGCAAAGGAACATCGACGGGAAAATGATTTATCATCCTCGCAAATTTGTTTACGCGAGGAACACACCATCAGCAGGCATTGGATTCCCCTCATTGCAGTTTTCGCGCTCGCCATCTTTCCAGCATGCTCTCGCGCACAGGTGCAGGTGCTGGTCGATCAGGTGGGCTACGAAACGGGCGCGCCCAAGCATGCGCTGGTTATGGGCACGGAGCAGGACCATCCGCAGCAGTTTACGGTGATCGATGCAGAGACGGGCAAGGCCGTCTTCAGCGGAACCCTCCGGCCTGCCGGTAAGGTGTACGCGTGGCATACGCCGGCAGGAGACACATATTGGGCGGCCGATTTTTCCGCCTGGAAGACTCCGGGCCGCTATTCTCTCGAAGTCGGCGCGGCGCACTCCTGCGCATTCCAGATCGAGAATGATCTCCTCGAGCGCAACACGCTGTCGAACGTCCTCTACTACTTCAAGGGGCAGCGCGCCAGCGGGCTTATGGACCGCGCCGACCGCCATCTCCCGCTCCCCGGGGGCCAACCGGGATTTGTAGACGTGCATGGCGGATGGTATGACGCTACAGGCGACTACGGAATTCATCTCTCGCATCAGAACCTCACTTCCTACTTCAATCCGCAACAGGTTCCGCTCACCGCATGGGTTCTTCTGCAGAGCTACCGCACGCTGCAGGGTCGCCACGACGATAATTTCAGCGAATACGATCGCCGCATGCTCGACGAGGGCCTCTTCGGCGCGGATTACCTCGTCCGCCTGAAGCGTCCCGGCGGGTCGTTCTTCGAGAGCGTCGCGGCTCCGGGAAAAGGCAAGCTGGCGCAGGATCGCGAGATCGGCAATCCCAACTGGCGCACGCAGATCAAAAAGAATGCGTCCGACTCAACCGAGCAGGTCGAGCCGGCGACCGGTCCCCACGCGTATGAGGCAGGCTTCCGCGCTGGCGCTGGAATGTCCATCGCTGCGCTTGCTCTCGCCAGCACCATGCCTGCCAACGGAGATTTTCCTCCCGCCGTCTACCTCAAGACCGCCGAAGATGCCTTTGCATTTCTAAGTGAACACAATCGCGAGCTGCTGAACGACGGCAAAGAAAATATTCTCGACGACTATTGCGCTCTGATGGCCGCAACCGAGCTCTATCGCGCCACACATCAGGGCAGCTATCTGGCCGCTGCCGACCAGCGTGCAACCCACCTTATGGCGCGGCTGATTACTGAAGGAAAGTACCGCGACTACTGGCGCGCCGACGACCACACACGTCCTTTCTTCCATCCTTCCGACGCGGGCCTGCCGGTCGTCAGCCTGCTCGAATACGCGCAGATCGCCTCTCCCTCCGCGCAAAAGCAGGTCCGCGAAACCGTGGAGCGCTCGCTCCGTTTTGAGCTGGCGGTCACCGCCGAAGTCAACAACCCGTTCGGATATGCGCGGCAGCTCGTGCGCATGGGCAATGGCCAGGTGCGCAGCGCGTTTTTCTTTCCGCATGATACGGAAGCCGCCCCGTGGTGGCAGGGCGAAAACGCGCGCCTCGCATCGCTGGCGGCGGCTGCGCGATTAGCCGCGCCGCTCTTCAGCAACGATCCGGCCTTCCAGAAGCAGTTAGAGGACTACGCCTGGAACCAGTTGCATTGGATCCTCGGACGCAATCCCTTCAACTCCAGCATGCTGATGGGCGGCGGTGAGAACAACAAACCGTATATGTTCTTCCGCTCATGGAAGTACACCAATGCCCCCGGCGCGATCATCAACGGCGTCACCGCCGCAACCGACAATGAAGACGGTATCGCCTACAACGAAGGCTTTTTGCAGACCGGCAAAGACGATGACTGGCGGTGGACCGAGCAGTGGCTTCCCCACGCCACCTGGTATCTCTACGCGGTGAGCCTGCCGCACAGCGATTGACATTGCCGCAAAGACTCTGCTGCGTCCTTTGTATGATGAAGCAGTAGAAGGGGTGCGGATGTCGAACGGCGTGCAGACGAATCAGGTTCCAGTTGAATCTCGCGCCGACGCTTCGCCCGGCCCTCATGCCGAGTACCGCATCCGCCTGAACACGCTCGCGCGTGAAGAAACTGCGCTGCGGGCCAGCGATCGCCGCTTCGTCGCCGAAAAAATCGCCCTGCTCGCCATCGGTGCTCTTCTCGCGGCATGGCTGGTAAAGTTCGCGCCCGCCCGCCTGCCGCTGCTCGCCATCGTGCTCGCGACCTTCGCCCTCGTTTTCGTCCTGCATGAGCGGGTGCTGCGCCGCCTCCGCGTCACCCGTCAAAGGACCCGCTTTTACGAGCGCGGGCTCGCGCGTATTGAAGGCCGTTGGCCCGGAACAGGCCGGCAGGGTCTGCAGTACCTGGAGCCCTCGCACCCTTACGGTCGCGATCTTGACCTTTTCGGCAGCGGCGGCCTCTTCGAGCTGCTCTGTACCGCACGCACCAGCGCAGGTGAACAGACGCTTGCGGGGTGGCTGCTGGCCGCGGCTCCCGTCCGGGAGATCGAGCTTCGTCAAGCTGCCGTCGCCGAGCTCGCTCCGCGAGCTGACTTTCAGGAGAACATGGCGCTCGCCGGCGAGGATGTTCGGACAGCGGGCGCGCAAACGCCGGAGGCGCTGACCGCATGGGCCCAATCCCTCCATAGCGCAAGCCGCACCTGGCAACGCCTTCTTTTGCTGGTGCTGGCCGCGTGTTGGGGACTCAGTATTCTGATTTGGCTGCTCAGCCGGCTCGATGCTCTCCCGCTGTGGCACTGGGGCGTTGTCGCACTGGGCTTCAGCGCACTGAATGCGGGACTAAGTTATTGGTGGAGAAAAAGAGCTGCAGCAGCGGCGGAAGGGGTGGAGGGCGCCGGGCACGAGTTGCCATTGATCGCCGCCGTATTCGCCGCGATTGAGCGCGAGCAGTTCACCTCGGCAAAGCTCGCCGGCCTGCAGGCGCGGCTCAGGTCCGCCGGGTTGCCGCCGTCGCGCGCCATCGCAAAATTGAACAGCTATCGCGAGTGGATCGTCTCGGCTCACAACCTGATGCTTAAACCTTTCGACCCTTTCATCTTCTGGACGCGCCAGTGGACCTGGGCCGCCGACAACTGGCGCAATCGCTACGGTGCAATTGTCGCCGAATGGCTGCGTGCCGCCGCAGAAATTGAAGCACTACTCGCCCTCGCCATCTTTCGCAGTGAGCGTCCGGACTATGTGTTCCCCGAGTTCACCACGTCGCGGGTGGACGCATCGCCGTATTTTGAAGCTGATGACCTTGCCCACCCGCTGGTGCAGGGCAGCGCAGTAGGCAACAGCATCAAGTTAGGTCACGCTCCGGATCCATCAACGCCCCCCGAACCCGGCCTGCGTCTCGTCATGATCAGCGGACCCAACATGGCCGGCAAAAGCACCTTCACCCGCAGCGTCGGCGTAAATGCGGTGCTCGCCCAGGCGGGCGCTCCGGTCCGCGCGCGGCGGCTGGTGATGTCCGAACTCCAGGTGGCCGCCTCCATCTGCGTGCTCGACTCGCTCCAGGGCGGCCTCTCCCGCTTCTACGCCGAGATCACGCGTCTCAAGCAGATTTACGACCTTACGGGGCGAGACCTGCCCGTGCTCTTTCTCTTGGACGAATTGCTCTCCGGAACCAATTCCCACGACCGCCGCGTGGGCACGGAATCAATTGTTCGCGGACTCCTCCGCCACCGCGCCATCGGAATCGTCACTACCCACGACCTCGCCCTTACGGCCATCGTCAACACGCTCGACGGAAAAGCAGCGAACTATCACTTTGGCGACACCTTCGCCGACGGCAAGCTCTCGTTCGATTACAAGCTCAGCCCCGGAATTGCACAGAGCACCAACGCCCTGCAACTCATGCAGTCCATCGGCCTGACGGGCGAATGATGGAAAATGACAAACTAGTCTCTGAAAACGAGGAGAAAATGAAAATTGCTTTCAGCACCGCTCTGCTATGCGCGCTGCCGCTTTCTGCCCAGACCTCCGTTCCAAATCCCCCTGCCCAGACCACGCCAACCGCCACGGTGTCCACCCCGTCCCCGTCCCCAGCCGCGCAAATCGAAGAGATGCAGGCAAAGCTCGCCGACTGGGCCGAGCTCGATCGCTATCGGGCAGACAATGCCACGTTGCCGCCGCCCGCCCCGGGCGCGCAGCGCGTGGTCTTCTACGGAGACTCCATCACAGACGGCTGGGGACGCATCCGCGGCGTCTTCTTTCCCGGCAAGCCTTACGTCAACCGCGGCATCAGCGGCCAGACCACGCCGCAGATGCTCGTGCGTTTCCAGCAGGACGTGGTGCATCTCAAACCCGCGGCAGTCGTCATTCTCGCCGGCACCAACGATATCGCTGGGAATACGGGGCCTGCCACGCCAGAGATGATCGAGGACAACTTTGCCTCAATGGCCGCAATTGCTCATCAGAGCAGCATCAAGCTGATCATCGCGTCCATCCTGCCGGCATACGCTTATCCGTGGAAGCCCGGCGTGCAGCCTGCTGAAGAGATTCGCTCGCTCAACGAGTGGCTCAAAGATTTTTGCCGCAAGGACGGAGACGTCTATCTCGATTACTACAGCGCCATGACTGACGAACGCGGCGGAATGAAACCGGGGCTGTCGACCGACGGAGTCCATCCTACCGCGGAGGGCTACGCGGTCATGTCTCCGCTGGCGGATAAGGCTATTGCACAAGCGCTCCAGTCAGACATCACTCCGGCACCTGCATCGGATTAGCCCGCGATTGGCAGTTCGCAGTCTTCACTCGTACGCGAGCGCATCAATCGGGTCTTTGCGCGCGGCCTTCCATGCCGGGTAAATGGCGCCCAGCAGTGAGCCCCCCAGCGCGATCAGCGTCGCGTAAATCCGCCATTGGTTCGTAAGCTGGAACGAGAACTTCGGGAAGTGCCACTGGATTCCGAACTTGATCAGTTGTGTCAGAACAATTCCCAGAATAATTCCGGTAATTGACACCAGCAGCGCCTCGCGCAAAATGACATTCAAGATATAGACCTTGGACGCGCCCATCGACTTCAGTATCCCGATTTCGCGCGTGCGCTCCATCACCGCCGTATAAAGCGACTGGAAGATCACCAGAAATCCGACGATCACCGCAATCGTGATGACCGTGTCGAGCGCGATGTTGAAGCCCGGCAGGTGTTCAGGGGTCATCAGCGACATCCATTCCTGGATCGTCTGAACCTGGTAGTTGCCGAGGCCGGGTGTGTCGTGAATCTCCTTCTGGATGAGGGCTTGATTCGCGAGGCTGTCGCTCTTGATATAGAAGACGGAGGCGTTGTCGGGCGAGCCCAGCAGTGCGCCGAGGGTGCGGATGGGCAGGAAGACGCGTCCTCCCTTACCGTGCTCGACGATGCCGCAGATGCGGAACGGATGGTTCAGAAGTGTGATGGTGGCGCCGACGTTACGGGCGGGTGCGCCTTTGGGAGCAGCGCGCGCGTAGAGGTCGTCGACGATAACGTCGTTCGGCGCCTGAAAGGGGCCTCCGGCAAGAAATTCGAACGGGCGCAACGCGTTATAGCTGGTGAAATCGATTCCCCAGATGGTCTCCACGCCGCCGGCGGCCATATTGAAGTCGCTGATGGCGGGTGCAGCAACTGCCACGTGGGGCAGCTTGGCAAGCACATCCGCGATCTTTGCGGGAACCGGCGCGCCTCCGACGGCGCTGATGAAGCTGGCGTTGGGCGCGCGGACAATAATGTCTCCGCCGATGCCGCCGGTCTGGTTGCGGCTGTTGTTCAACATGCCCACCATGATGGCCACAATGGACAGGATCATCACCACTTCAATCGCCACCGCCACCACGCTGATGAGAGTGCGGAGCGGCCGGTGCAGCACATTGCCGAAGACAAGTTTGTTCATGGGCTCACCTGGAAAGCGGGCACGGCGCGATTGATTAGCGGAAAATTTCCCATTTTGAGAAGTCTAGCAAAACAGAAATGGTTGACTCGATGCGCGACACAATCACCTTCTCCCGCTCTTCGCCGATCTTTGGTTTGCGGCGCTTACTGTTCATTCCAAAAGTAATACCGCCATTTGATATTTGCTTTGACCTCTCGCGCAAGCCAGTTCTAAGGTGAGTTTTACACATGCCTGAATGCATTGAACGGGCTGCGCGGATGAGATCCGGAGGCTCAACATGAGCGAATTCGGCCAAGAGTTGCGACGCGAACGGGAATCGCGCGGTATTGCCCTCGAGTCGATCATTGAAGTGACGAAGATCAGCAGCCATCATCTGACGGCGCTTGAAGCGGGCAAATTTGATCACCTGCCCGGCGGAGTATTCAACAGAGGCATTATGCGCGGCTACGCCCGCGTGGTCGGCCTGGATGAAAAAGCCTGGACCGACCGCTTTATGTCCGCCTACCAGAGCAGCGGCCAGCTTAAAGACGACGATGCAAGCTGGATCGCCTTCGCCGAGAACGTAGGCAAAACGCGCGAACACGAAACCGAATTACCCGTCGCGCCTCTGCGCTGGGCCGGTGTCGCCGTGCTGTTGGTTCTGCTGGTGGCGCTCGGCTGGTTCTTCTGGCATTACGTCGGCACCAAGGTAGCCGAAAATGCTCCCACGTCGCAGGTCACTCTCGCGGCAAAATAGCTTTTGCCATGTAACGCAGGCCCGGCCCTCCCCCCTTTTCGCCGAGCCTGCGCCGGCCACGAACCATTTGCCGCGCCTGAATCCCCGCCCGCAACTTACTTTTCCCCTTTGGCTCGAAGCCTTTGCCCACGCCAGCCCGGTTTAGTAACATAAAACCTGCACACAGCCGCGCCCGCCACTGTTCCGTTCCCATCCTGCACGTCCCCGAGAACGAAAACTCAAGGCTAGCCTCGGCTCATGGAGGATTGATTGTCTCAGCGCGATAGATTCCTGTTCACTTCCGAGTCGGTAACCGAGGGCCACCCCGATAAAATGGCCGACCAGATCTCCGACGCGGTGCTCGACGCCTGCCTCGAAGCAGACCCCTATAGCCGCGTCGCCTGCGAAACCCTGCTCGCGACCGGCCTGGTTGTCATCGCCGGCGAAATTACCACCCGCGCATACGTCGATTTCCAGACGCTTGTGCGCGGAGTCGTCGCCGCCATCGGCTATGACAATGCACTCTATGGTTTCGATTCGAACACCTGTGCCGTCATCTCCTCGATCAATAAGCAGTCGGGCGACATCGCTATGGGAGTAGACACGGGCGGGGCTGGCGACCAGGGCATGATGTTTGGCTACGCGACCAACGAGACGGAAGAGTTGATGCCCGCCGCCATCACCTTCGCCCATCGGCTCACCTGCCGACTGACCGAAGTTCGCAAGAGCGGCCAACTCTCCTATCTGCGAGCCGACGGCAAGAGCCAGGTCACAGTCGAGTACGATGCAAAGACCCATAAACCCATCCGCATTGACGCCGTCGTCATTTCCTCGCAACATTCCGAGACCATTTCCACCGAAGAGCTTCGCGCCGACATTCTCAAGCATGTTATTCAAGCCGTACTTCCAGCCGACCTGCTCGATGAAAACACCAAGTACCACATCAATCCCACCGGACGCTTCGTCGTAGGCGGCCCCATGGGCGACAGCGGTTTGACTGGACGCAAAATCATCGTGGACACCTACGGCGGCATGGGCCGTCACGGCGGCGGCGCATTCAGCGGCAAGGACCCGACAAAGGTCGACCGCTCCGCAGCGTACATGGCGCGCCATATCGCGAAGAACATTGTGGCCGCCGGGCTCGCCGAGCGTTGCGAAGTCCAGCTTGCCTACGCCATCGGGGTAGCCGAGCCGGTAAGCGTGCTGGTTGACACGTTCGGGACGGCTACCATCGACGAGCGCAAACTTGAGGAGCTGGTTCGTGCGAATTTCAAGCTCACCCCTAAAGGCATCATCGAAAGCCTGAACCTGCGCCGTCCCATCTATCGCAAGACAGCAGCCTACGGCCATTTCGGACGTTCAGAAAAGGAATTCTCCTGGGAAGCGACCGACAAAGCCTCCGCGCTCAAAGAGCAGGCAGCAGGGAAGACGCCTGCCAAAGCCATCAGCTAAGCGGTTGCTGCTAAATCGGCGAGCTAAAATGCGGTTAACTAAAAGGCAGATTCGACAAGAATCTGCCTTTGGTGTTGTGGAGAGGCTGGCAATCCGCAGATGAGACGATTCCCATGGTTCGCTGTAGCGCTGATGTGTGCGGGCGCGGCTGTCTCTCCTCCCGCAAGAGCTCAGGCAAAATCGCAGCCGAAGCAAACGCGGGACTGGCCAGTGTATGACGGGCAGACCGCGGGCGACCACTATTCCCCATTGACACAGATCAACCGCGCTAACGTCGCGAAACTGCGGGTAGCCTGGAAATTCGACACCGGTGAGCAAGGCGGCCTGGAGACAAATCCCATCATCGTCGGTCACGTTCTTTATGCCTATACACCCACACAGAAGGTCATCGCGCTCGACGCCGCCACCGGTCGGCTGATCTGGAAATTCGATTCAGGAATCGCCGGCACCGCTCCCGCGCGTGGAGTTGCTTACTGGAGCGACGGAAAAGACACGCGCATTCTCGCCGGCGTAATGAACTACCTGTACGCGCTCGACGCCGCTACCGGCAAGCCAATCCCCACCTTTGGAGAGAACGGGCGCGTCGACCTGCGGAAAGGCCTGGATCGCGACTACCACACGCAGTCCGTTGCGCTGACCACTCCCGGCCTCATCTACAAAGACCTCATCATCCTCAGCGGCCGCGATCCGGAAACGCATCCCGCGCCTCCCGGAACCGTTCGCGCCTTCGACGTGCGCAGCGGAGCGCTGCGCTGGCAGTTCCACACCATTCCTCACCCCGGTGAGCCGGGATACGATACGTGGCCGAAAGATGCGTGGAAGACCGCCGGCGCGGCCAACAACTGGGCAGGCATGGCGCTCGACACGCGCCGCGGAATCGTCTACGTCCCAACGGGCTCGGCAGTGTTTGATTTCTACGGCGGTGATCGCATCGGCAACGACTTGTACGCCGACACGCTCCTCGCGCTCGACGCCAACACGGGACGCCTCATCTGGCATTTCCAGGGCGTGCATCACGACATCTGGGACCGCGATTTTCCGTCGCCGCCCGCTCTCGTCACCCTAATACATAAAGGCAGGCAGACCGACGCTATTGCCCAGACCACCAAGCTGGGATACCTCTACGCCTTCGATCGTGTTACCGGCCGTTCGCTCTTCCCCATCGAGGAAGAACCGTATCCAACAAGCGATGTTCCCGGAGAAGCAACCTCGCCCACGCAGCCCAGGCCGCTCTTGCCCAAGCCCTTCGCGCGCCAGATTCTAACCGCCGAAATGCTGACCAACCGCACCCCGCAGGCGCACATGGATGCGCTGCAGCGGTTCCTCTCGTTTCGCAGCGCGGGCCAGTTCGTGCCATTTGCGCTGGACCGCCAAACCGTTATCTTTCCCGGCTTCGACGGAGGCGCCGAATGGGGCGGCCCCGCGATCGATCCCGAGCGCGGAATCATCTATGTCAACGCCAACGAGATGGCGTGGACCGGCGGCCTGACGACGGACGCCGCGTCCGCGAGCCTGGGCGAGAATGTTTATCAGCACCAATGCAGCCTCTGCCACGGAGACGACCGCGCAGGCTCGCCGCCGACCTATCCGTCCCTACTTGGAATCGAAACCCGTCTGACACCTGAGCAGATCAGAAGCGTCATTCACAAGGGCCGTGGCCGAATGCCCGCGTTTGACGCAATGAGCGACTCACAGGTGGATGCCGTGCTCGACTACCTCAAGCAGGGCTCCCAGCGGCAAACTCATGCCACTCCCAACCGTGACGCGCAATACCAGTTCACGGGCTATCGCAAGTTCCTCGACATCGACGGCTATCCCGCGATCGCGCCCCCTTGGGGCACTCTGAATGCGATTGATCTGAATACCGGCAAATATCTGTGGAAGATTCCCTTTGGCGAATATCCCGCGCTCGCACGCAAGGGCATCGCCAACACCGGATCGGAAAACTACGGCGGCCCCGTGCTGACTGCCAGCGGATTGCTCTTCATCGGAGCGACCGTTTTCGACCGGCAGATGCACGCCTTTGACAGCAGCACCGGCAAGCTGCTGTGGCACGCGACGTTACCCTTCTCGGGTGTCGCCACACCGGCAACCTACATGGTCGACGGCAAACAGTTCGTAGTCATCGGCGCGGGTGGAGGCAGAGATGGCAAGCAGTCCGGCGGAGTGTATGTCGCATTCGCGCTGCCGTGAAGAGTCTCCCGCTTTTGCTTTCGAGAGCGGTTAGAAAGCAAATCCTAGGTGATGGCTGAGTTGATAACTGAGCAACAGACAGCCGGCAATCGCCAGAAAAATGTAGGACAAGATATTCGCCTGCCAAACAATCTTTGCTGAGTTGGAACCCGTACCGAGCCACTGCGGGCCGGTTAGAAACTTTGCTTCGATCCACCCGGAGATAAAGAAGGACGGCACCAACAGGGTAAGAAAGGCGACCAGAACGGGCCAATATTCTTGCCCGGGCCGCGGTCCCATCCAGGCCGCTCCTAAAATCGTTCCCATTAGCCGCATCGCAAAATTGTTCGGAATTGAATCCAGATGCAAAGGTTTCGAAGCAAGGCTCAGCACGGAAAACAAAGCGAGTTCAGCAATAAGATAAATCAGCCACATAAGGGGATAACCAAGCAGCATTGTTATCCCATTTGCGATCGCTGTT
This sequence comes from Silvibacterium sp., assembly GCA_036273415.1. Taxonomy (GTDB): domain Bacteria; phylum Acidobacteriota; class Terriglobia; order Terriglobales; family Acidobacteriaceae; genus Silvibacterium. The sequence continues at coordinate 135,947 of DASUHR010000011.1, forward strand.
CCGCCAAGGGTTCTCCACCATGCGCTCTTCAGTCTGCGCCGCACATAGACTGCTTCAATCAGGATGACGAATGCAAGAAACACAAGAATGACCGGATACGCTAGCGGCAACATAGGCACGCCAGCGTCGGCTCGCGCGAGAGGCGGCATCAGCGCAATTAGACACACGATTAAAACGACACGCCGGAGACTTAGATAGATCCCGCGATCTAAATGGCTCATCGCGGTCGATCTTATATCAGAAAGCCTGATGCCCCATCCCTTCGCATTCTCTGCGAAATGATAGGTGAGCACAAAAGAAAGCAGACAAAAATTATGCGTGAAGGATCGGGAACAATAGCCAGCAAATTCGTCGCCGCTTCACCCGGCCACCCGCTCCACCAGCTAAACTCTCAGGCATGGACCATCTCTGGACTCCGTGGCGCTACTCCTACATCACCGACGAAAGCGACGCGCGCAAAGGTGTACCCAGCGAGCTGAGCGGATGGACCGGAGACCACGGCTGCGTTTTCTGCAACATCATTGCCGCCGTCGACTACGCCATCGACCACGGCACACCACCCGATGAAGCCGAGCGCATCGCCGGAGTCGTCGTTCGCGGCAAAAGCGTCTTCGTCTGCCTCAACCGCTACCCCTACAACTCAGGACACATCATGGTCGTCCCCTACGAGCATCAGGCCTCGCTCGCCGCGCTGCCGCGCGGGACCGCTCATGAGCTTATGGACATGGCCCAGCGCACCGAACAAGCATTCGCCCAGGTTTACCATCCCGATGGCATTAACCTCGGCCTCAACCTCGGGAAGGCGGCAGGCGCAGGAGTCGCCATGCACCTCCACCTGCACGCCGTCCCGCGCTGGCAAGGCGATACCAACTTCATGACTGTTACAGCCGAGACCCGCGTGCTGCCGGAAGAACTGTCCGTCACCTGGCAAAGGCTGCGCGAGGCCTTCAACCGCGAAAATTCAATTCGCCCATAAACGCTGAGAGTGCGGAGCGACTTCCAGCCTCTGAATCCGTTTCAGCGGCATCATAAGTTGAGAGAGACTGAGAGCCGACCATGAGATTTCAATCAGGCGCCAAGCCCGAAACCGAAGGCAAGTTCACCACCAGCATTCGTGGCCTCAAACCCGAGATCGAGCACGAAATGCCTGCGCAGGAACATCCCGTCTCCGTCCAACCGGTCGAGCCGGAAGACCCGCGTAATACCGGCAGCAGCAAACCTGAGCAGCGCGAAATCCTCAAGGATAACCTCGAAGGCGACGGCGCAGCCAAGCCCCACCCAGAAACCGTCGCCGCCCAACACGCGACAGGATCATTTACCGGCAAACGCCGCGCAGGTTGAGAAAAGGTCATAAAGCGGGCGAGAAATACGCCGCACTTTCGCTGGCCGTTACCTCAGTGACCTGTGCGACTCGCGTCTGTCCGCCTATTCTTGCCCCATGCTCCGCCTGCTCGCCGGCCTCTGCTCCCTCCTCGCATTCCTGATCGCCATTCCTCTTTCCTTCGCAGCCGGAGCAAAGTCGCACTCCGCCGCGCTTGGAGCCACCCGCATAGTTCCGTATTCCATCGAAGGCGACCCCGCCGGTGCCCACGCCGGCGAAACAAAACTGCGCGTCCGTCCACTCGTCGTCGACGGCAAAGTGAAGGACTGGACCACCGGCGACATGCATGAGGTCACCGATCGCAGCTTCGCTGTCCGTCGCGCCCTCCGCCTCAATGACGCTCTGCCGACCGACCATGGAGAGCACTGGGTGTGGCAACGCGGCCCCTGGCTGCTCATCGATCGCACAACCGGAAAAATCACTGCGCTTCGACTCCCCGAATACGATCCTTCCGTCTCCGAAGTCGTGTGGTTCCGCGACCTCGCCGCCTACTGCGGTCTCAGTGCCAGCGGAAAAGAGCTATACGCCGTCGTCGCGCAAATCGCGGTGCATAAACCCGTGATGAGCAAAAAACTCGGCGAATGGAACGCGGCGGCGCATCCTACCCCCGCCTGCGGAACTGCCGTATGGCAACGCGAGCCCCTTCAGATTTCCTTTTCTCCAACGGACGCCCCGTCCGCCAGCTTCAACCTGGCAGGGTCATCCGCAGTTCTGGTGGAAGAGGATGACCCGGCCGCCAGTCCCCCATCGGGTCAATGCCGGTAGCTCCCTTGGAAAATTTCGCAAACCATGCGGTTGAATTTTCGCAGCTTGGTATAATGGAATTAGAGAGTAGAAATCAGAGGGACCGCACCGTGCGGTCCTTTTGCTTTGTACCCGCTGGCGCAGCAGAATCAAACAGATGACTTGGGGATCGTTAGCATCAATCACATAGCCAAAAACCTGTTTAGCAAACAGCTTAATTTCAATCACTTGAAAAAATCGCCTGATTTTCTTGGATCTTTTTTTGCGGAAGAAAGTGACTCTACACTGAAGCTATGGAACCTCTGGATGACCTCCTGAAACTCGCCGAAGCGGCTCACGGCCACCTCTGCGCCGGCCAGATACTTGGCGTCCGAATGGCCATGCTCGGCTGCCGCCGGCTCGGGATTGAAAACCCGCGCGGCAAGGACCGCAAACGCCTGGTGACCTTCATCGAAATCGACCGCTGCGCGACAGACGCGATCGGGGTTGTCACAGGATGCCGGCTCGGCAAACGCGCGCTCAAGTTCCGCGACTGGGGTAAGATGGCCGCCACCTTTATCGACCTGCCCAGCGGCCGCGCGCTGCGCGTCGCCGCCAAGGAATCTTCAAGAGCCCGCGCCCGCGAGCTCTACCCGGAAATCGAAAACAAGAACCAGCAGCAGATGCGCGCCTACCGCGAAATGTCCGACGAGGAGCTCTTCGCCGAACAGTGGGTCGAGGTGTCCCTCGATGCGAAGGAATTTCCCGGCTATAAGGGCGAGCGCGTCGCCTGCGCCGAGTGCGGTGAAGGCATCAATTACGAGCGCATGATCCGACGAGACGGAAAAACCCTCTGCCTCGCCTGCGCTGAGCCAGAAAACCGCTACTACCGACCGGTCTAAGGGAACCAGCGCCCTGAAAATTAACTCGCACGGCCTCAGGCCTTATCGCCCTTCCCGCAGTCGTGTAGCCAATCGGTCCGGCAGCCCAGCGGCCACAATTCTCTCCTGGGCCGCTTTCAGGTCATAGGGAACGCGGTAGAAGATCACCCGCTGCGCGTTCGGCTGCCCTGCGCCGCGCGCCTTAGTCTCGTAGATGGCGAAAGCGGCACGCCAATCGCCATCACGCGGCTGCCCGACCGAGCCGGGATTAATCAGATACCGTGCGTTCGCGAGCAGCGGCTGTTCGAACTCATCCATACCGTTCGAGCCGTATTGCGGCGTTATCCTGAGCCACTCCTCGCCATTTGTCGCAAAGCCGCCCTGCAGATGCGTGTGACCAAAGAAGTTAATCCGAGTGGGCGCGGTGCTCAACGGAAGCCATGCATCGCGCAACGAGAGCACGTATTCATCCTCATCGAGCGGCGAACCGTGCATACAGCTCGCCTGCGCGCCGTCCGGCACAATTGGGCCGGCGGGCATCTGCTTCAGCCAATCGGTATGTTCACCGGTGAGAACGGCGCGCGTCCATCGTGCCGCCCGCGCGGCAATGGGATTGAAGTCCTCCAGGGCATCACCGCCGCTGCATACTTTGTCGTGATTGCCCCGCACGAATACCGAACCGGCGGCTCGAGCAAGGTCGATCACTTCATTTGGGCTGGCGCCGTAACCGACTACATCTCCAAGGTTCCAAACGGCCTCGCACGCAGGAGCCGCAGTCATAACTGCAGTCATCGCTTCGAGGTTTGAATGAATGTCCGAGAGGATGAGAACGCGCATCGGCAGCGGCGAGGGAAATGTCTCCTGTGAAAGTGTAAACCCCGTCTGGTACGGAGCAAGAAGCTCATGCAAACCGCTTTGTTTGCCGATATATGAGAAGTTAAGCTCATACGCCGCATATCGTTCCGGATTGTAAGCAACAGCCTAGCGCGGCAGTTCATCGAACTCGACAGGGAAAGACTATCCACTGGATACGGGCAGATGAGCAGGAAAATGGACAGGAATCGCAGCGAAATGGCCGAGCCTCCTCCGATTGAAATGGAGCAGGTCGCGGAAGTCCTGCGCGAAAACCAGAAGCTCATCACGCTTGGGCGGCTCGCCGCAAGCATTGCCCACGAGATCAATAATCCCCTCGAATCAATCACCAATCTTCTTTACCTCATGGAGCAGGACAGGCCCGAAAAGGCCAAGGAATATCTCAAGCTGGCACAGCGGGAGTTGAGCCGGGTCGCCCAAATCAGCAAGCAGACCCTCACCTTCTCGCGCGAAACTAGTGGGCCGGTTCGCGTCCAGTTGGCGGAGCTGATCGAAGAGGTGCTTGGCCTTCATGCCCGCAAGATAGGCGACAAGAACCTGCGCGTTGCACGCCAGTACGACACCTACGAGCAGGTCACCGTGTTTCCCGGGGAGATGCGGCAGGTTCTTTCTAACCTGATCTCCAATGCCATTGAGGCTACTCCCGCGCGCGGACGCATCGTCATTCGGATCCGCGCCTCTCGTCGCTGGTCTAACGGCGACGGACGAGGATTGCGTGTTTCCATCGGCGACAACGGTTCAGGGATTGCTGAGCCAGTTCGCCAGCGCCTTGGCGAGCCGTTTTTCACCACCAAGGGCCAGAGCGGCACTGGGCTGGGCCTTTGGGTCACGCGCTCGATCGTCACCCGCTATGGCGGCAACATGCAGCTGCGCTCCTCCGTGTCCGGCACGCGTCACGGAACCGTGTTCAGCCTTTTCATGCCGCTCAACATGCGCCCTGTAACGGTATTTCCGAGTGGCGAAGCAACGGAGGGCGGCTCCCGCTGGCGCGGCCTTCGCCTTGTTCGTCACGAAGGTACTTCAGGGGGCACTGCATCCAGCAATTCTGACGATAGCAGCCAATCTTCTGAAGAACCGCCGCCCGCGTCCCGCAGGCCGCAAATGCGCGCCAGCGGCGATTGAACCGCCGAAGTTAATCCGCTCTACTCCTCGTCGTCCTCATGCCCCGGCTTCTTGGCATTTGCCAGAACCTTCTCCGCGATCGGCTGGGGCACGATATCGTAGTGGTTCATCTCCATGTGAAAACTGCCGCGTCCCTGCGTCATCGCGGTAAGGGTCTGCCCGTAGCTCAGCATCTCCGCCATCGGAACTTCCGCCCGCACCACGGTTGAGCTTCCCCGGCTGTCCATGCCCTGCACTCGCCCGCGCCGCTGGTTCAAATCGCCCATCAAAGCCCCGGCGCATTCTTCGGGGGCCTCGATCTCCACCCGCATTATTGGCTCCAGAAGCGCCGGCTTGGCCTGCTCCATGCATTTGCGGAACGCAATCCGTCCCGCCATCTTGAAAGACAACTCATTCGAGTCAACGTCGTGATAGCTGCCGTCATACAGCGTTACGCGAAAATCCACCACGGGAAATCCCGCCAGATAGCCCCGCGCCGCGGACTCCTGAATTCCTTTCTCAACCGCAGGAATGAAATTGCGCGGAATGGCTCCGCCAAAAATATCATTGACGAACTCGAATCCCGCGCCCCGCTGCAGTGGCTCAATTCGAATCTTGCAGTCGCCGAACTGCCCGTGGCCGCCGGTCTGCTTCTTGTGCCGCCCCGGTGCTTCCGCGCGCCCACGTATCGTCTCGCGATATGGCACCTTCGGCGCATTCAGCGTCACTTCCGTGTGGTAGCGCCGCCGCAGCCGAGAAACGATTGCCTCAATGTGCGGCTGCCCGGCTCCGGCAATCAAAAACTCGTTGGTTTGCGGATCGCGGAAAAAGCGTACCAGCAGATCCTCTTCCATCAGCTTGTGAACGGCTGGCGCGAGCTTGTCTTCGTCAGCCCGCGTTTTAGGTTCAATCGCGTAGGTCATAGCAGCTTCGGGCAGCGCAACCGGCTCAAAGAAAATGTCCTGGCCCTTGTCGCCCAGTGTGTCGCCGGTGAGTGTCTCCCGCAGTTTCGCCACCGCGCCCAGGTCTCCCGCGTGCAACTCGGAAACCGGCACGGCCGAGTGCCCCTGCATGACCGATAGGTGAGCGAACTTTTCCTGACTGCGGCGCGTGTAGTTGGTAAAGCTCGCATCATTTTTCACCACGCCGGAAAAAACCTTGAAGAACGTAATGCGTCCGGCAAAAGGGTCGGTCATGGTTTTGAACGCGTAGAGCGCCACCGGCTCCCGGTCATCCACCTTGCGCATGACGATCTCCTGCACGTTATCGGTTGCAGACGCATTGCCGTTGGCTACGGCCTGCAGCATGGCGCGCGCGGCCACAGGCTCTCGCTCCACCGGAGCCGGAGCATACACCTTCAGAAAATCCAGTAGATGATCGGTCCCCACGTTCGTCGCGCCGCTCGCGAACAGCACGGGGAATATTCTGTCTTCGCGGATCGCCTCATGCAGCGCGGTAATCAGGTGCTGCTCGGGAATCGTCCCCTCGGCAAAGAACTCCTCCATCAGCTCGTCTTTGCCTTCAGCCACCAGCTCGACCAAGGCCTCATGCGCGGCCGTCGCGGCCTGCTGCAAGTCGGCGGGAATGTCACCGATTTTTCCGGCGCCATCCCCATTCGGCGTGTAGTAGAAGGCCTGCATCGTAACCAGATCGACTACGCCTTCAAATCCCTTTCCGTTCGCAATCGGCAACTGTACCGGCACCACGCTCCGTCCAAAGCGCTCCCGCAAAGACTCGATGGTCGCATCAACGGCCGCCGCGGCGCGCGGATGGTCCATCTGGTTCAGCACGATCACACGCGGCAGGTTGAACTCCTCGGCATATTTCCACACGTTCCCTGTCACCGTTTCCGGCCCGTTTGGCGTATTCACGATCACCAATGTCGACTCCACCGGCAGCATGGCCGAGCGTGCCTCGTGGACGAACATGTGAAAGCCCGGAGTATCGATAAAATTGATTTTCGCGCCGCTCCACTCTGCGAACGCTACTGCGTTCTGCATCGTCATCCGGCGCGATACTTCCTCTTCGTCGTAGGCCGTCACCGCGCTGCCATCTTCCACGCGGCCGCGCGTGCTCGTCATCTTCGCGGCATGCAGAAGAGCGGCCAAAAGAGTTGTCTTGCCGCTATGGGAGTGGCCGGTAACAGCGACGTTGCGGATCTCGCTTCCCTGATAAGACTTCATCGATTGCTCCTGAAAATGAGGATTCCCGCGCTGCGCATGCGGCAGCCGGGTAAACAAAGCAGGCGTACTGAAGAGATAGACGCAAAAGGTGGCAGGGTGGAACCGGGCGAACTCGCGGCGGTAGTTGTTGCTCCCGCGCTTGATCCGAGTCTGGCGTCCTCATCGTCCACGCAAAGAACCTCTGCATGGAGCACGGCACTTTCGCCGCAGCAAATGTGCCACGCCTCCAGGAGCTATGGATGCTAGCACGGCTTCCCGTGTGCGTTCAACGTAGGGAGCGAAAATCGCTAAACCGATGTGCGCTGGTCAGAATTTCGCGATCGGGCCGCGCAGCACCACAATCGAAGCTGCCGGCACTTCAAACTGCGTCTCTGCTCCGGCTGTGATATCGTGCTCCACAATCGGCCCATCCGGAGCGGCATTGCCCCCAGCGTAGATATCTGCCGCATTGTCCAGGGCAAGCGGCAAATGAGCATCGAAATCGCGGTGCGCAGGACACCAGTGATATTGGCCACTTCCAAAAATCGCCTCATGCACGGGGCCCACGAACGAAACTCCTCCGCTGTCCTTCTGAAAGACCACCTTCAGCTTATGTCCAGCATGCTGGTCTTTGTTCACCAGCATCACCGACCATTGCCCATCCGGCCGTAGCACCGCATACGCAGTCACCAGATGATGGCCGGCACCGTCCTCAATATCGGTCGCCGCCGGGTAGAGCGTATGCATGCCCGAGCCAGCAAGCCATTCGCGGTTGATCATCTGGCTCGCGAAAAACTGAGACAGCGGCTGCTCAATCTGATAGTTGTCCCCGACCTTAAACATGCCGAACGTTCCCGCCGAGTCATTACAACCGCGCTCCATCTTGAGCGGCAGATAGTGAAAGAAGTACACCTGATTGCCGCCGGTGTTCAGGTAGGCCCCAATGTAGTCCGCCAGCCACAGTCCTCCCCAGATATCCTGGGCCGTCTCGCTGATTGACGACGATAAATTCGACTCCGTCAGATAAATCGGCAATCCCTGCGGCAGCCCGTCCTGACGCCACACTTGCATGATGTGTGAAATGAGCTCCGGTTCCTCGTAAAGACTGGCCCAGTTGATGCGACACGGCTCGAATGGATAATGCTCAAACGAGAAAAATCCCAGATCGCTTATGCGCCCGTGCGCGCGCAGATAGTCCAGGAATCGCCCCAGCCACGAGGTGCGTCCTTCCCCGTCCGGCCAGACTTCGATGTCCTGGTTCACTCCCTCGAACGACGGCCCTCCCAGCTTGAGGCCGGGATCGACTTTGTGCAGTGCCGAGGCGTATTGCAGATAGAGCGCGGCATAGTCCTCCGGCAGCATATACTGCCCATCCACTTCCTCTCCCATCTCAATCGCCGATATCGGATACTTCCGTTTTTCGAGATAACCGACCTCAGCGGCGGCATTATTGGGCGTGTCGTAGACCATGGCAATGGGCATCATCGCCGGCAGCCCCTGCGTCACGCCGCTCTTATAGAAAAGATCGAATCCAACCTGCGCCTCTTTCCGATTGACCACGCTCATCGCGGTGTGCCATGGATCAACCGACGAGGCATACGTTGTGGTCTGCTCCTGGTCCGCCGTGTGGCGCACATCGTCATGGAACACGCCGTCCTTCGAGGTGACGCCAAGATACAGCTCGCGGATCGCGTACCCCACGCAATTGCGCGGATCGGATTGCCCCTGCTCGTCGCAGGTGTTCGAAGAATCCGTCATCCAGATGCGCAGGAAGCGCACCGGCACGGGAGCGTCGGTCAGCCGCAGTGTCGCCGTTCCGCCGGCGCCGTCAATGACAGCGCCGCCGGGATATGTCGCCCACACGCCGCGCGTCTGCTGATGGATCGGATCGATGCCGTTCCAGTACTGCACCAGAAATTTCTTCGCATACGGCGCGCCCCACGCAATTTTCAGCGTGTCCACCGGCGTCTCGTTGGCCAGGTCCACCACTACCCACTGCGGATGCAGCGCATCGCTCTCCCTCGTAAACCGGCTGGTCAAGTACGGATTGCTCTTCCAGTACGAGCTCTCGTCTCCGTCGGTCAGCCGCGAGTAGCCGGTATTGCCCGTTCCGTCGTTGCGCGTATCTCCGCGATGCGGCAGCGCATAGCCGAAAGAGTAGCGAATATCGCCCGTCGAGTCCGTCGATCCGACAAAGTAGCCAGTGTTGTTCGGGCCGCTCCACGTGCCCACCGGATTCCAGTGCCACGCCTCAACCGCCAATTCCGTATTCTGGCGATAGGTCACCGGCTGCCATCCTGCAGGGAAAACCTGCTTCAGCACCTGCGGCGTGAAGTCGTGATCAATCGCCTCTACCGGGATGCGATCTACCCCTGATCCGAGCGAGGTGCGGGGATCAAACCTGTTCAGCGTCTGGCTCGTATCCACGCGCACAATCTGCGCTCCGACAGCCTGACCGGCCATTAGCGCACAAGAAAGAACTGCAAGAGAGAGGGTTGAACAAGCCCAAAAGCGTCGCATGGTGATCTTTTATACAAAGGATTGACAGATTATTCAATCGTTTTAATATTGGTAGGCGGAACCGACGGCCAATCTGCCGTAACGCGGGCCCGGTTGCGAGGTGTGAGAGCCTGCTATAAGGGTACGGACGACGAACGATGCCAGGACGCAAACCGAAGCCAACTCGCATTACCCTCCAGGACGTGGCCCGACGAAGCGGATTTTCTGCTTCCACGGTTTCCATTGTGCTCAGTGAAGCGCCGTTGTCCCGCTACGTCGCAGCTCAGACCAAAGAGCGCATCCGCAAAGCCGCGGAGCACCTGGGCTATCGACCCGACATCTTCGCCCGCTCGCTGCGTAGCCGCCGCAGCAATACGATCGGCGTGCTCGTCTTCGACATCTCCGACCCGTTTTGCGTTCTCATCCTGCGTGGCATTGAAAAAGCAATGCAGGGCACGCGCTGGATGCCGATCATAATGGACGCTCACAACGAGCGCAGCCAGTTCGAGCGTTACCTCGACCTGCTAATGGAGCGGCGCATCGAGGGCTTGATCGTCGTTGCCAACTGGCTATTCGATGAAGGTGGTCTGCTGGAAAAAACCAGCCACGAAGCCGTACCCAGCGTCGTCGTCGGGCGCGACGTCTCCGAACAGGGTATCGGCACAGTGATCGTGGACAATGAAACCGGCGGATATCTTGCTATCAAGCACCTTTACGAGCTTGGCCATCGACAGATCGCGCTGATCCGCGGTCCGGAAAAGCTCATTGACAGTACCCGCCGCTGGCAGGGAATTGAGCGCTTCGCGCGCGAGAGCGGATGGAAGCTCGACCCGAGCCGGGTTCGCCAATTGCCGGACGCCCTCGATCCCATCTCGCCTTTTGAAGGCGGTCTCGAGCTCACGGCGGAGCTGCTGGCAACCGGTCAAGAATTTACCGCGCTCATCGCATTCGACGACCTTACCGCGCTAGGCGCCCTCCGCGCACTCGCGCAGGCGGGTCTCAGCGCGCCCCGCGACTGCTCCATTGTCGGATTTGACGATGTTCCACTCGCCGCCTTGAGCACGCCTGGAATTACCACAATTCGCCAGCCGATGGAAGAAATGGGCGCCGCAGCCGCGCGGCGCGTTCTCGATACGCTGCGGGAAGGCGAAGAAACGAGCCGAGAGCATGACCCGGTGCTGGAAATGCTGCCACCCGCCCTCGTGCTCCGCGACTCAACTGCCGAGTTGCGCTGATTCGCCCCGTACCGGCGCAATTCCTCGCCCGAATGCCCCCGAGATGAGATGATAAAGACAGGCGCTGAAGGGAGCTGTCTTCGGCGTCCTGTTTACGATGCATCGGCGCACCCGGATCACCATTTCGATCGTAGTGGTTGTTCTTCTTCTGCTTGCTGGCGCGATTTATCTCCGCAAGAAATCGCCCCCTGAAGTCGCGCGCCTGCTGCCTGAATCAGACGGAATCGTCTATCTGAACCTCCGCCCCCTGCGCGCGGCCACCCGGCTGGAGCAGCACCCGGTACCGCGCGATCCCGAGTACCAGCAATTCATCAACGCTACGGGAATAGATCCGGAGCGCGACCTCGATCAGGCCGCCTTTGCCCTTGAGCGCATGCCCACTCCGAACGGACCCAACGGTCCCGTAGCATTCTCTGAGGTCTTTGAAGGCCACTTCAACGGCCGCCGCCTGGCGTCGTACCTACAGACGATCGCCGCCACCTCTGAAAGCTACGCCGGACATACCATCTACGAAATACCCAGCGATGGCCGCACTGTTCGCGTTGCGCTGCTCGGCTATGACATGGTTGCGGTGAGCAACACGCCCAGCCCCGAGCAGATCCACTCTATTCTCGACCGCTACCGCACCGCCGCCTTGTCCTTTACCGGCTCATCGCTGCTGGCCGCGCACTACTCCCAGGTTCCGCTGCTCGCCACCGCCTGGGGAGTCGGCAAGATTGGGCTCCCTCTCACCGATCAGCAGGGGGGCATAACTTTTATGGGCGTTAGTCTTCCGTTTACCCCGGATACCACCTTTGTCGCCTCCCTGAGCTGGGCCGGCAAAACCAAACTTCGCGTTGAGGAAATTGCCCCCACGCCACAGGCCGCTGTCTCCTCTGCTGACGCGGTGCAGAATCTGCTGAATCTCGTCCGGAATCTGGAAAACTCTTCCACCAACACCGCCCATCCCGACATTCAGGCGGACATTCGAGCCATGTTGAAAAGCGCACAGATCAGTCACCATAAAAACAATGCCATTTTCTCCGCCGTCATTCCGTCAGGTCTCCTGCAAAAACTGGTGAACGCGCCCGTGAGCCTCGAAGCCGCAGCGAGTGGGAAAAACCAGCAACGACACTAATCCGCACATCCAACGATCAGAGGACGCACATTGGCTTTGTCTTCTTCTAAACTTGTTTTCTTGCCTTCAACTCAGGAGGATCACGATGAAGTCTTCTTTCCCGCTGCAAGCCGGGTCTCTGGCTCTGCTCATCGGCTTGGTGTCTCTCCCGGCCCTCAACGCCCAAAACGCCGCCGGGAACAAGTCCCAAACCGATCAGGTGCTCACCGGGCAAAATGCCTTTTCTAATTATTCCCAGGAGCAGCCGGGATTAGTCCGCAAAATCACTGTCGCCGATCTGCCTGCCCCCTATGCCACTCAGGGCGTGGACAACGGTGCGGATATGGTGAATCGACCCAACGGAGCATGGCCCAAAGCGCTGCCCGGATTTAAAGTCGAGCAGTATTACACAGGACTGGATCAGCCGCGCCTCATTCGAACCGCGCCCAACGGCGACCTCTTCGTGGCGATCAGCTACGACGACAAGATAATGGTCTTTCGCGGAGTCGACGCCAACGGCAAGCCAAAGCAGGTCTCCACTTTCGTCACCCGTCTCAATCATCCATTCGGAATCGCCTTTTATCCCGCTGGGCCGAACCCTAAGTGGATATACATCGGCAACACTGATTCCGTCGTGCGCATTCCCTATAAGAATGGTGACCTCAAGGCAACCGGCTCCGCCGAAAAACTCGCTGACCTTCCTGGCGGCGGACGCCTGCGCGGAGGCGGGCACTGGACCCGCGACATCGCGTTCTCAAAAGACGGTCAACGCATGTTCGTCTCGGTCGGCTCCCATTCAAATGATGACGACTCCGACACTCACCCCGAGGAATTCCATCGCGCCGACGTGCTGGAGTTTACCCCTGAGGGCAAATTCGTCAAGGTTTACGCCTCCGGAATCCGCAACTGCGTCGGCGAAGCCATCGATCCGGTCACCGGCGAGCTCTGGTGCTCCACGAATGAGCGCGACATGCTCGGAGACAATCTTGTCCCCGACTACATCACCCACGTCCAGGAGGGTGGCTTCTACGGATGGCCGTGGTTCTACATGGGGCATCACTGGGACCCGCGCCTGCAGGGCAAACATCCCGAGTTGAAGGACAAAGTCATCACCCCCGACGTGCTTCTTGATCCCCATTTCGCGTCGTTGGAGATGACTTTCTATGAAGGCTCGCAGCTTCCTGCCATGTACAAGGGTGATATTTTTGCCGCCGAGCACGGCTCATGGAACCGCTCCAAGCGCTCGGGATACGAAGTTATTGTCGCCCCTATGCACGACGGCAAAGCCACCGGCGAATACGAAGACTTCCTGACTGGCTTCACCACCCCCGACGGACATGTTTGGGGCCGACCGGTAGGCGTCACCGTGGCCGACGATGGATCGCTCTTCATCACCGACGATGGCTCCGGCTCAATCTGGCACGTGTCATACACCGGGAAAAAATAGGCCTTACACTGAAGCTATGAGCACAGCTGCCATCGAAACCGACGCCCCCTCTCTCACGACCTCGCCAGTTTTTGCCCAGAAGCTCGACCGCCTTGCAGAAGTCGCCATTCAGGTTGGCCTGGGCTTGCGCCGCGGGCAGGAAATGGTCATGACCGCGAGCCTCGATACCCTTCCTCTCGTCCGCCGCATCACTGAGCACGCCTACCGCGCTGGAGCCTCGCTCGTCACCACCTTTCTCACCGATGAGGAATCCACGCTTCTCCGCTACCAGTACGGGGATAACGAAAGCTTCGACCACGCCGCCGCATGGCTCTACGACGGCATGGCCGCCGCCTATAAGAGCGGAGCTGCCCGCCTCGCAATCGCCGGGGGCAATCCCGCGCTTCTCTCCAAGCAGGATCCTGAAAAAGTTGGGCGCGCCAATCGCGCGATGTCCGCTGCCTACCGCCCAGCCCTCGAACTCATCACTCGCCACGATATCAACTGGACGATCGTAGCCGCCGCCACCCCGGCATGGGCCGCGTCCGTATTTCCCAACCTGGCAGCTGATCAGGCGCTCGCAAAACTGTGGGACGCGATCTTTGCCGCCTCCCGCGCCGATCTGCCCGACTCCGTCGCCGCATGGAAAAAGCATGATGCCAGCCTGCACCGCCGAGCCGACCTGCTCAACCAGAAACGCTATACCGCGCTCCACTTCAAAGGCGCGGGTACAGACCTGCGCGTCGGTCTCGCCGACGATCACCGCTGGCTTGGCGGAGGCACCCACGCCGGCAACGGTCAATACTGCATTCCCAACATACCCACGGAGGAGGTTTTCACCACTCCGCATAAAGATCGCACCCAGGGCCAGGTCACCAGCACCAAGACGCTTTCGTATCAAGGAACCATGATTGAGGGCATCCGCGTCCGCTTCGAAGCCGGTCGGGTCGTCGAAGCGAAAGCCTCGAAGGGCGAAGAAGTTCTCAATCGCATGATAGAGACCGACGATGGCGCGCGCCGCCTCGGCGAAGTCGCGCTCGTGCCGCACTCCTCGCCCATCGCACACAGCGGGTTGCTCTTCAACAACACACTCTTCGACGAAAACGCCGCCTCGCACATCGCGCTCGGCCAGGCCTACAGCACCTGCCTCAAGAACGGAGACAAGCTCAGCCCGGAGCAACTCGCGAAACTGGGCGCTAACGAGAGCCTCATCCACGTTGACTGGATGATCGGTTCAGGGAAAATGGATGTGGACGGCATTACCGCCGACGAAAAGGCGGAACCGCTCATGCGACAGGGGGAGTGGGTCTAACCGCGAATCGTTTTGAGCGCCGCTCCATCCAAGGCATAGGAGTTCTCAATGCCCAAAGTCATTCGCTTCCATCAAATCGGCGGCCCGGAGAATCTCAAATTTGAAGAAGAGCCCGCGCGCCAGCCCGGTCCCGGCGAGGTCAAGCTGGGTGTTGAAGCTGTTGGGCTCAATCGTGCCGAATCCCTCTACTTCCGCGGGCAGTACATGGAGAAGCCGGAACTCCCCTCACGCCTCGGGTACGAGGCCGCCGGGGTAGTCGAAGCTGTTGGCCCCGACGTTGACAAGAGCTGGATCGGTAAGCGCGTCGCCACCGTTCCGGGATATTCGCAGAACCGCTACGGCGTGCTCGCCGGAGAGGCAATCGTTCCGGCCTCCGTGCTCGGTGAGTATCCGAATAACCTCTCTTCGATAGAAGCTGCTGCCGTCTGGATGCAGTACGTCACCGCATGGGGCGCACTCGTGCACTTCGGCCACGTCGCGAAAGGCGATTACGTCATCATCCCCGCAGCTTCCAGCAGCGTAGGACTTGCCGCCATCCAGATTGCCAATGATGCAGGCGCGACATCTATCGCCGCTACCCGCACTTCAAAGAAGCGCGACGAGCTACTCTCGCTTGGAGCCGCCCACGTAATCGCAACTGAAGAAGAAGACCTGGTCGTGCGCGTCAACCAGATCACGGCAGGCAAGGGCGCACGGCTCATCTTCGATCCCGTCGCAGGTCCCTTCGTCGAAAAACTTGCGCAGGCTGCGGCCCATCAAGCCATCATGTTCGAATACGGCGCTCTCTCGCTCGCGTCAACGCCCTTTCCCTTTTTTCATGCGCTGCGGAAAGGGCTCACCATGCGCGGCTATACACTCCACGAAATCACCCGAGACCCCAAGGCGATGACAGAGGCGAAGAGCTACATCTACAACCGCCTCGCCGACGGACGTTTCCGCCCAAAGATCGACAAAACTTTTCCCTTTGCACAATCGATCGAGGCCTACAAGTATCTCGAGTCGAACGCGCAGATCGGGAAAATCGTCATCACGGTACCATAACAACTCGCCGCGCCCTATTCTGCGAGGTGAAATGTATACGCCTTCCCGATTGATCCGTTCGCTGACGAAGCCGTAAGCCCCGGCGCCAGAAACGCATACTCACCCGTGGGAAGTCCCGGAGGCAACATAACCTCGTATGTGTATCGGGAAACCTTCTTCTGCTTGAACTGCACTTCATCTCGCGACGAACCGCCGGTCGAGTGAAACACTCCTCCTGTCACTGTTCGGAACTCGCGCGAATTTCTCTTTTCGTGCAGATGAATCAGAGTGAAATCCGTAGCATCGATACCATCCGGCGTTTTGATGAGGAAGGTCAAAGGCCCGGTCAGTCTGGTGGCGCTGGCCGGACCTCTCAGCCGCCCGTTCACGTCCTCGTGAACAATGCCCTCGGACGCAATATTCTTCAGAATTCCGCCCGTTTTCCAGTCCACCTGCTCACTGGGAACCATCATCCAGCGGCCATCTACCTTATCGTAGACGCCGGTTTCCAGATCGTCGTACTCGCTCGTTTCCGGCGCTGTCGCAGCGATCGTCGTTCCCTTCGTGACCATTGCTGCCAGCTCTTTGCCAGTAACGCCCGCCTGTTTAAGCGCCGCCACCGCGTCCGGAGTTACCGTGTAATCACCCGGCTGCCTCTGTATCGTCGAAACAATTACGTCCTCGCTCAAACCAGCCTTCACCATCTTCAGAACGGAATCGTTAGTAAGCGCCTGCTGCGCGAAGCACGCTCCGCAAAATGCAAGACACAACAACGACAGACATTCTTTGATTTTCATCGGCGCCACCTCAGGCAGAAATTTTTCGATGACGCATCATACCGGGATTAAGCTATTCTGCGGAAGAACAATATGGCATCCTCATCGCCACTGGTTTGCATCGAATGCACCTTAGCCGCCGCGCCCAAAATCGAAGCCGCGCGCGTTTAAGCTCAACCGCGATGCTCTTCTCCATGCGCTCTATTCGAACGGCGATCTGTCTCACGGTCATATCCATTCTTGCGGTCGCCTACACCGCCTCAGCAGCAACCCACCATCCGGGCCCGTACGTTCCCCTGTGCTCGCGTCAAATTGCCTTTACCGCCAGTTATTTGGCCGATCTGCCCAATGGCGGGGGCTCCGGCTTTCTCTTCCGCATCGAGAACCGCACCAACCGATCCATCAAGCTCGCCGAGCCTATCCCCTCCAGCGCCCACTGGTACGCTCGCGTCCGCAATAAATGGTTGTGGCGCGCCTCCAGCGGATCAGGTGGAAGCTATGTGGACGCCATCAACGAACGCGGACCTGTGTTCGCATATCAACCCCGATCCGCTGTGCCGAATCCGCGATACATCACCGTTCCAGCGCATGGACGATACGAATGGACCTCGGGCGAGCGCACCAACCCGGCCCTCGCCTACCGCCCCCGATGCGAACGTTGCAATTATCCCGGCGAACGCGACTACAAAGCCGTCTTCGCCTATGCTTATCTTCCTCCTCCAGACCAGTCTGCCGCCGGACTGCTCCGCTGCGGGCTCAGAACAAAGCTGGTGGACATGCCACCCAAGGCTCTCTCAAAGTAATTTGAATTTCATTTTTTGCCCGCCACCGACTTTCTCCTCGGAATTCACGTCTTAGCTTATGAACGGCCTGTCGTTATTCGTATCGGCTTTTTATAGAAGCTTGGAGGAAAACCATGCGTAGCAAAATTTTTACCATCGCGATCACTGGCCTTCTCACACTGGGAATGGCAGGCACCGCAGCGCTCGGACAGGACACCCCAACGCCGCAGTCAGACCAGAACGCGGCGCCCATGCACCGCCATCGCGGGATGAACCCCGATATGCAATTGCAGCGGATGACAAAGCATCTGGATTTGTCCGCCGACCAGCAGTCGCAAATTAAGCCCATCCTCGAATCCCGCCAGCAACAGATGCAAGAGCTATGGCAGGATCAGTCAACACCACGGGAAGAGCGCCAGCAGAAGATGACTGCCATCCAGCAGGACACGAATCAAAAAATCGAGGCGGTGCTCAACGACACCCAGAAGCAGAAGTTCGAGTCCATGCAGGCGCACATGAGGCAGCACAGAATGGAGCATCAGCAGGGCGATCAGGCACCCTCGCAGGACTCCGCGCCTCCGTCGCCACAACAGTAAATCCAGCGGGAGCAAGACCCCTTGCTCCCCTCTTTCCATGCACACGGTTGTTTTCACGCTGCCAAAATCACCCGAAAGCAGGCCCGCCAGACTTCTCCCGCTGCCCAATCAGCGTCCTACAGATCAGAGCACAGAACGGGAACCTTTCTGCGGCTCCCGCTGTGCTGGAGGAAAACACGATGCGACACGCAGTTTTCACTCTTGCGCTCACCGGGCTTCTGACTATAGGGTTGACCGGCAGCGCATTGGCTCAGACCGATACGTCTCCAAATACAACCACGCCTCCGCAAGGGAAAGTAGAGCGCGGTCATCAGCTCAATCCGGATCAGGACATGAAGCACCTGACCAAACATCTCAAGCTCACGCAAGACGAGCAGTCGCAGATCCAGCCTATAGTTCAGGATCGCGATCAGCAGCTCAACCAGCTATGGCAGGACAGCTCAATGTCACGGACTGATCGGAGAGCCAAATCCCAGGAAATCCGCGACACAAGCGATTCCAAAATCAACGCTATCTTGAATGACGAGCAGAAGAAAAAATACAGCAGCATGGAAATGCGTCAACACCATAGCAGGAGCGTTGAGTCTTCCGGCGGCGCGCAGGATAACCAGCCCCAGTAGACGCTCACCACAGCGAGATCGCGGGAGACCGGCACCCGCCTTCCGCATCCGCTCAATGCGCGACGAGCTTCGCCTTGGGCGCTTGCTCTGCCTTCGCACGAAAGCGCTCATAATTTGTGTCGATAATGCTTACGTCGGCGCGATATCCAATCATCCCCAACGCGTGAGCCACAATATGCGCCTCAGCGTCGACTGGAAGCCACAGCTCGCCATTCACCAATTTCTGATTGAAGGTGAAGTTGCTCCCCCTTCCAACTGAAAACAGCCCGAATCCAAGGTGAAAATTATCATCGAAGCGGGCACTCAGCCGGCGAACTTCGCGGTTCTGCTCGTCAATCCATATTGTGCCGGAGATCTTCTTTGACGCATTCTCAGCAATCCCCGTGCGTCTTTGCATGCGAATCCCCGACGAAGTCGAAAGCAATGACACTTCGCCCATCGATCATCTCCCGCCGCGGACGCGACACCTTCATGATTCCTAAAATTTGCGTGATGCTTACCGCGTTCTTGTCCAGAAACTGGCCCGGCGTCGTCTTTTCCGCTTTGTCAATCGCCTTTGCTACGCGATCCTGTTCCTTCTTTTGCTCATCCCCGCTTAGCTGTTTGCCATCCTTTGCCAGCTTGCGGTCAATCTCGTGCGTGTTTACGAAGAAAACATCGTCCTCCTCGCTTTCAGTCTTTTTCACATTGCCGCGCTTATCCAGCATGCGAATGACAGTAGTGGCGAGCCAGGTATAGTTCTCTCGCGTATTATCAAGCTGCCGCTGGTGCTCGGCTACTTGCTGCAGCAGCGTAGCCGCATCGGGAATCAGCGCCGTCTGCTGTGCTACGCACGCAATCGCGCAGCAGAGCGCGCCGATCAAGAGGGCCAAGGCACATCGCATATTCGTTTTAGAATACGCTGTGTGCGAACAGTTCTCGCCAACCGAGCTAACAGGTCCCGTCTTCTGGAAGAAAGGCTCTCATCATGTCCCCAGAATCGCCAAGCGCCATCTTTCTGGAATTCTCCCGCCACAAGCTGCTCGATCAGTATTGGCCACGGATGCGCTCCTGTGTTGAATCGCTGAGCGATGAACAGGTGTGGTGGCGTCCGAATAAATCCAGCAACAGCATCGGAAACCTTCTTCTACACCTGAACGGCAATGTAAGGCAGTGGCTCGTGGCATCGTTCAATCGCCAGGAAGACACTCGGAACCGGCCAGCCGAGTTCAATGCACCGGAGCAGCCAGGGGCGTCCATCCTCATTAAGAAGCTCGACGAGACATTGCAGGAAGCGGCCAAGGTACTCTCGCGGCTGACTGAGGCAGACCTGCTGGCGCACTATGACATCCAGGGCTATTACAAAGGAACGGGGCTGGCCGCCGTGTATCAGGTCGTGGAGCACTTCGCGCTGCACTACGGCCAGATCGTTTACATCACCAAGCTGCTGCGCGACGAAGACCTGGGCTTCTATCGCGAACTCAATCAGACTGGCCGAGTTCCCAGCGGTTCCGGCTCCAGACCTTAGGTGGTTCGGCTAGGGCTGCTGAGGCAGCGCCTTTGGGACGGCAACTCCGCTCGGCTTTCTCGCGTGCGATGAAATCACCGCCCTGCCGTTTACCATCTTCCGCACTGACCTCGGACGATCCTGAGGAAGGGAAGTGACCGGCTGCGGCGCAACATGCGCTGCCGACGCCGCTCCCACCCCCGGCTGTACCGCTGCTGGAAGATGGAGACCCGGAGCAACGGGCAAGATGTGCCGCGAATGGCTCACGCTGCCTGCCACAATCACCACGCCAGCCATCGCGACTGACATGCCAAAAGCAAGCCGCGTCAGACTGAAAAGCCGCTGCGCTTTTCCGCCCTCGCGAACAACTCTTCTAAGGATGCGTTCTTCCATCCCTTCCACGGGATTAGCTGAACCGATCCGCCGCAAGGTGCGATCGATCTGTTCTTCAAAGTTTTCTTTCATTGCGAGACTCCTTCTCTCTCGAGCAATGCAGAAAGTTCCCGGCGCGCACGGAATATCCGCGACCGCACCGATGACTCTGTGGTCCTCAGCGCCACCGCGATCTCGGCAGTCGATAGCTCCTCGACAGCGGAAAGCAACAGCGCCTGGCGTTCCTTCGCCGGCAACCTGTCGATCAGCGCCAAAATGCGCGCGTGCTCCTGTGAGGAGATGAGGTCCTCATCGGCCCGGCGGTCCGATGAAGGCAGCACGCGGGCAAAATCAGCGATGTCGTCGTTTTCAGGGCGGGTCTTGACTCGCCGTTTCCTGTCCAGCACTACGTTCCAGGTAATGCGCACTAGCCAAACCCGCAGGTCGCGAATTTCGCCGAGCTTCCCGCGGTGCTTCAGCACCCGCAAAAATGCTTCCTGAACAGCGTCTTCGGCTTCAGCGCTGTTTCGCATTACCGAGTAAGCCACGCGATACAGCGTCGCCGAATATTCGGCGACCAAGGCGGCGATGGTCTCAATCGAATCGACGGTCATAGCAGGCGAAAATGCAGGCGTCATCCAACCGGCAATCTGTCCCGAATAGGAACTCATGCCATAAGGACGGCGCACTCCTTATTTTCGCTCAGGGTTGTGCTCGAAACGGATATTCGCTGCAGAAACGAAAGTGCGCGTTTCTTTGTGGCGCGAAGCGCAAGAGCCCGGACAGCCTGGCCTGAGTCCAGCGAAGACGCCTGTCCCTATTTCCCCGACAGCTTCTGGGACGCGATCTGGCCGGCAGCCGTGTCCTTGTTCTGGTCCTTGATCTCGGCATACAGCTTCTTTGCCTCGACGGGATTCTTCGTCTCATAAAGTCCCGCAAGCTGCAGCTTGGCAGCTGCTGCCGGAACGGTAAGCGCCGGACTCTTTATGATTTCCTGGTAAAGATCCACCGCCTGATTCTCGCGCCCCGTCTGGCGATAAAGACCCGCCAAGGCCATCTTCGCCAGTGCGGCCAATTCCTTGTCGTGCGAGGCCGCTGCCTTATGCAGTTCGCGCTCGGCGTCTGCTGTCTGCCCCATATCCAGATACGTAAGACCCGCAAAATATTCCGCATTATCGCCGGCCTTTAGCCAGCTGTACTGGTCAGCGACCTGCACAAACAAAGGATTTGCCGCCTTCGCTCGCGCCGCTGCCGTCGGATAGGTCTTCTCGCCCGGCTCAGCCGGTTGGCCCGGTTGCACTAGCGGCGTACTGTAGATATCCATCGCCTGGCCAAAAAGCCCTTCCGCGCGCGCCGATCGCGAACTGTAAATCAGCGAGCCGGCAATAATCAACGCAGCCAGAATCACTACGGCCGCCGCGCCGATGGTTGTGTTGGTGCGATTAGCCTGCAGCCAGTCTAGGCCGGAGGCGGTTGCATCTACAAAACGATCCTGCTTAAGCGCGTGACGAGTCTGTGTATCCACGGATTTCCTTCAGAAGGCCTTCAAAGGCGGGAACTTCGCGCAGACAGAGCAATCGATGAGCTGTCTGCTCTGAGATACTTCAAGTCTAGCAGCGGCTTGCAAATAGGGTCAATGCAGACGAGCAGCCGCTGAAGCCGCCCCGACCAGCTCGACCCGGGACCGCCAACCCAAGTCGCTAGAATGAAATCATGGAATATCCAGTCACCCGCCTGCGTCGTCTTCGCCGCAGTGAGCCCATGCGCAGCCTCGTCCGCGAAACCCATCTTGAGCCCGGCGCGCTCATCTGCCCGCTCTTCCTCTGCGAGGGCGAAGGCGTGCGTCGCGAAATTTCCTCCATGCCCGGCGTCTTCAACCTCTCCATCGACCAAGCCGTCAAGGAAGCCGAGTCCGCCGCCGCGCTCGGCATCGGCGGCCTCCTGCTCTTCGGCCTTCCAGCGGAAAAAGACGAACAAGCCAGCGGCGCCTGGGCCGAAAACGGCATCGTTCACCGCGGCCTGCGTGCCCTGAAGCAATCTTCCGTAGCAAAAGATCTCCTGCTCATTGCTGACGTTTGCCTCTGCGAATACACTTCGCATGGCCACTGCGGGATTGTGAAGAAACATGGCAATGAAATTGAGATCGAGAATGATTCCAGCCTCCACCTGCTCTCGAAAACGGCGGTTTCGCTCGCGTCTGCCGGAGCCGACATCGTCGCTCCCAGTGACATGATGGACGGCCGCGTCGCCGCCATCCGTGATCACCTTGACGAAGAAGGATTTGAGCAGATTCCCATCCTCTCCTACGCCTCCAAGTTCGCCTCCGCGTTTTACGGGCCCTTCCGCGAGGCCGCAGATTCCGCTCCGCAGTTCGGAGATAGGCGCAGCTATCAGATGGACGGGGCCAATTTGCGCGAGGCCATGCGCGAAATCGAGCTTGATCTTGGCGAGGGAGCGGACATGATCCTGATGAAACCCGCCATGCCCTACCTCGACGTGATCCGCGCTGCCCGCGAGAGCTTCGACGTCCCCATCGGCGCATATCAGGTTTCGGGAGAATATTCGATGCTGCAAGCTGCTTTCGCCAAAGGCTGGCTCGAGCCCGAGCGTGCCATGATGGAATCGCTGATCTCCATCCGCCGTGCCGGCGCTGGATTCATCGTTACTTATTTCGCTCAGCAAGCGGCCAAGTTGCTGGCTTAAATCACCCGCGAACATTTGTCTCTGTTAAAACAGAAAAGACATGTCTCTGATCAAGATCGTTATCCTCGCCCTCATTCAGGGCTTCGCCGAGCTGCTCCCTGTCTCCAGCTCTGCGCATGTGGTGGTTGCCGAGCGACTTATGGGCTTCAACGCCTCTTCTCCGCAAATGACCCTCATGCTCGTCATGCTCCACACCGGAACCATGTTCGCCGTCATCGTTTATTTCTGGAGACAATGGCGCGACACCTACTTCCGCACCACAGGAGCATTCAAGCTCATTGCCGTCCGGCTCATCTGGGCAACAGTCCTGACCGCAGTTGTCGGCGAGGTCATGCAAAAAATAGTCGAGAAGACGATCCTCAAAGGCGTGCCCCACGCCCAGATCGAAGACCTCTTCAATCATCTCGAATGGATCGCTCCCGCCCTTTTCGCTGCCGGAATCCTCATCCTGATCGCCGGCCTCGCAACCCGCCACAAAACCTTCGACGACGGACGCGAGCCCTCCTTCGGGCAGTCAGGCTGGATCGGCGCCGTTCAGGGCTTCTGCCTGCCCTTTCGTGGATTCTCTCGCTCCGGCGCTACCATCTCCACCGGAATGCTCGCCGGGGTCGCCCGCGAGCGCGCCGAAACCTTCAGCTTTGCGCTCGCCGTAGTTCTCACCCCGCCGGTTGTAGCGCGCGAGGTCCTCCGCCTCGCCAAAGCTCAGCACATCAGCGGCGGCCTCAATCTTGGCTCCGCAATGGTTCCCGGAATCATCGGAGCGCTTTGTTCCTTCGTCGCCGGGCTGCTCGCGCTAAAGTGGCTGAGCCGCTGGCTTGAGCGCGGCCGCTGGTATATTTTTGGAATTTACTGCCTGGTGGCATCGGTCGTGGTCTTCTACCTGCACCACATCGGATATTAGTCACCAGATCGCTGCCGCTACGTCTCGAGCAGGAAATCCGGCGCCACAGGATTTTCATATAGCGAGTAATCCCGCGTCACCACCGTCAGCCCGCTTGGCGTCACGAAGTAATTCTTCTTGTCCTCGCTCTGGTCGTAGCCGATCACAGTTCCTTCGGGCAGTTGCACGTCGCGGTCAATAATCGCGCGCCGGATGCGGCAATGGCGTCCAATATTTACGTGCGAGAAGACAATGCTCGAATCCATCTCCGTGTACGAGTTCACGCGAACATCCTGCGAAAGCACGCTATTGCGTACGGTCGCGCCTGAGACAATGCCGCCGGCTGAGACGATCGAGTTAATCGCCATGCCCGTGCGCCCCGGCTCCCCGAAAACGAACTTCGCCGGTGGATACTGCCGCACTCTCGTTCGGATCGGCCACTTTTTATCGTACAGATTGAAAACAGGCGATACCGACGCCACATCCATGTTCGCTTCGAAGTAAGCCTCCAGCGTGCCCACATCGCGCCAGTAGAGCGCCTGCTGCTGGTTCTCGTCAACAAAGTTGTAAGCGCACATTTTGTACCGGCCCAGAATACTGGGCAGGATGTTATGACCGAAATCGTGCTTCGATGCCTGGTCCTCCGCGTCCTGCATCAGCGCTGGAAGCAGCACGTCCGTATTGAACAGGTAGATGCCCATCGAGGCGTCCACCATGTTTGGATTAAACGGCGATCGGAAATCTGTACTCTGCGGCTTCTCATCAAATCCGATCACTTCGCCGCTCTTGTCTATTTCCACTACGCCAAAGCGCGACACCTCCGACGGATCGATCGGAAGCGTGGCTAGCGTTACGTCCGCACCCGTGTGCTCATGATGCTCCAGCATCTTCCCGTAGTGCATCTTGTAAATGTGGTCGCCGGACAAGATCAGCACGTGTTTCGGTTGTTCCGCGCCGATGGAATAGATGTTCTGGTAGACTGCGTCCGCTGTCCCCATATACCAGTTCGCGCTTACGCGCTGCATCGGCGGCAGGATCTCTATAAATTCTCCCAGCTCCTGCGCTACCACACTCGTCCATCCTTCGCGAATGTGCCGGTTCAGCGACAGAGCCTTGTACTGCGTCATGATGTAAACGTGGCGAAGGTCGGAGTTGATGCAGTTGGAAAGTGTAATGTCGATGATGCGATAGTTGCCGCCAAACGGTACTGCCGGCTTGGCGCGGTCCCTGGTAAGAGGGAACAGCCTTTCGCCCGCCCCGCCCGCCAGCAAAACGCCCAACGTATCCCTCATCGGCATTGTCGTACCCTCGCGCTCTCGTATTTACCGCTGCAACAGGCCGTCTGCCGGGCCGGGCAAAACTTCATCTGCCGGACACGTGCGAATCTTCACCGCTATTCCTCAGCCGAACCCTCTTCTTCTCCCGCGACTGCAATCCGTAACGACTTCAGGAAGTGCAAGTCTTGTGCGGTAAAAGTCCGCTCGCCTTGCCCTTCGCCCGCGCCTCCTGCTTTCGATGGCAACTGCGCAGCCGCAGGTTGCTGTTCGGAAAGCTCATTCAGCCCAATTGTCGCCTCAAGCATAAGCAGCACATCAAAGCCTTGCTTCCGAATGTCCTGAACAACGCCTGCAATGTGTTCCGACTCGGAGACGCTCGCATGGATCGCCTCTCCCAGTTTCTGGACCAGCTTGCGCATTTTTGGATTCAAAATCTAACTCCGTTTCCGCTCCGCTCGCGACGGGGCGCAAGCGAACACTCCTTAACCTTACTTCTGATGCCGGATAGCTGCAATCGGAACCAAACTACTCACGCGATCGCCCGCGACAGTTTTTCCCGCAACCTACACGCGCGTGGAGGAAATGCCTTAGACTTTTTCTATGGGGATGGGTCGCGTAGGCCGGACATTGGGCGTGGGGATGCGCGTTGCCTCGGGAATGTTGCGCGATCGCGCCACGCAAACCGCCGAATCGGTCAGGCAGGACGCGCCCGCGTATGCCGCTCGCGGCAAATCTGCCGCCGCGGGAGCCAGGCGCGGAGCAAAAAAATTCGGCGAAGCCGTGTGGGGACCGTTCGTCCATGCCGGCAGCGTCCTGTGGCTCGAAATCACCGGCCTCTTTTTCGCGCTCTTCAGCATCTTCTTCGCCCAGGGCGTTTACCGCTTGCGCGCGGACTGGCGAAGCGGCCCAAATCACGAGCGGCTCGTGATCTACGGTGCCGTCGCAATTTTGTTTCTGTATTTCACTATTACTTCGTTCTACCGCGCCCGAAAAAAGCAGCAGAAGCGTCGAGCCAGTCAAGACTGAATCAGCTTTTCTTCCGCTTCGACCTTTGGGTCTTCCCGTTCTGTTCCATCCGCAGCTTCCAGGCAGTGCCCAATGCGCCCGCCAGCACGTCCTCATTTGTCGCCGCCAGCCGGATATGCGTCGCGCCCATCCGTCCCCATCCTCCGGCAACCGGCAGAAACATTCCCGGCTCCTCGGCAACGAAGGCCGCCTGTTGCTCGGCCGTGAGCATCAGGTTGCCATATCCTTGCTTTTCCGAGGCAAGGGTAGCAAAGATTTTTCCGCCCACGCGGAAATCCGCCGCGCCCATGTGCGAAGCTTCTTCGGCGCCCGCGAGGCTCAAAGCAACGCGCCGAAAATCCGCCGCAGTCATCGGGCATCCTCCGATATCACCGCCACTTTCGCTCGCTTGCCGACGCGCAGCGTCAGCCTCGCCGAACCATCCAGCAAAACATGCGATTGCCTCACAACCTCGCCTTCGATCCTCACTGCGCCTTCTTTAATCTTGCGTTCGGCCTCCCCTGCCGACGCCGCGAGACCCGTCAGCGCCAGTAGTTTCGACACGCGCACCTTTCCGTCAGCATCGCGGCCCAGGTCGGCCGCAGCAATACGAACCTCCTCCAGTCCCTCCACGTCGTTGCTCTTCTGCTGGAACTGCCGCGCCCAGTTTTCATCCGCCGCGCGCGCCGCCTCGTTAGAATAAAATCCCGAAACTATCGTGCGCGCCAGCCGCTTCTTCGCCTCCATTGGATGCAGCGCGCCAGAGCCAACATCCGCCCGCATAGCATCGATCTCGCTCTGCCGCAGGTCTGTCAGCAGCTCCCAATAACGCCACATCAGCTCGTCGTTGATCGACATCACCTTGCCGTACATCTGCGGCGCGGGCTCGTGAATGCCAATCGCGTTATTGAGCGATTTTGACATCTTCTGCACGCCGTCCAGCCCCTCGATAATTGGCGTCATCAGCACAATCTGCGGTTGCTGGCCAAAGTCGCGCTGCAACTCGCGCCCGGCCAGCAGGTTGAACTTCTGGTCCGTCCCGCCCAATTCCACATCCGCCTTCAGCGCCACCGAGTCATACCCCTGCGCCAGCGGATACAGCATTTCGTGCAGTGATATGGGTTGCTCGCTCTGGAAACGCGTATGGAACTCGGCGCGCTCCAGCATCTGCGACACTGTGAACTTCGCCGCCAGTCGGATGATGTCCTCGAAGGTCAGCTTTCCCAGCCACTCCGAGTTGAAACGAACCTCGGTCTTATCGCGGTCAAGTATCCGAAACATCTGGTCCGTGTACGTCTTCGCGTTCTGATCGATCTGCTCGTGCGTCAGCGGTTTGCGTGTTGCCGAGCGCCCTGTCGGATCGCCGATCAGCGATGTGTAGTCGCCGACAAGAAAAATCACCTGATGTCCGAGGTCCTGGAAATGTTTGAGCTTGCGCATCAGCACTGTGTGGCCCAGATGCAGGTCCGGGGCGGTTGGATCGAATCCAGCCTTCACGCGCAGTGGAGTGCCGTTCTGTCGCGACGCTTCCAAACGCTCGCGCAAATCCGAGACGCGGATGATCTCCGCCGCGCCCTTCTGAAGCAAATCAAGCTGCTCGTCTACCGGAAGGAAGTTTTGCATGAATGATCAGTATAAATTCCGCGCTCCCGCTAATCCGCGGCGCGGAACCCCTTACCTACGGCCGAGGGCTCGCAATCCCGACCGACGTTGCCGCCAGGACGGCGATTGAAACAGAGGAGGCAGAGTTCCTCCAGCATCTCGACGGAAACTCCGCTCAGCGCTTCTGCTTCTGGCCGCTCTACTGCTTTGCCGGCATCGAATGATGCTCCGCTTTTCCTGCCATGAATGGCGCGGGCATCTGGTTGCCGCGATGGCAGGTGCCGCATGTGACCGTCTTGTCCGCAGGCGTGGCGTCCGGGTCCTGCACGGTCGAGAGGTACTTCGCGTTAATCTCGCCGGTCATCCGGATCATTGTGCGGGCAATCCCTTTGTCCGGCTTCGCGTCTGAAGCGAAATCCACGCGATGGGTCGACGCATCTTCAGCGTGGCAAAATCCGCACTCCACGCCGAGCGCCCTGGCGTATCCGCGCATTGTCGCAATCAGGGTTGGCCCGGAAATATCCTTCGGCAGCACCTGAAGATTTTTCGGCCTGGGCAATTCGCGATGCTGCGCCTGTTCAGGCGGAGCGGCGGGTTCGGTTTGCGCCATCAATGGAAGAGCGGCAATCAGGAGAGACCCCGCGCCGCAAAGCAGTGCAACAGGTATGCGCATGCAATTCACCCTCACAAATAATAGAAACAAACTTCGGAGAACATTCTTACATACGGGTCGCGCGCCAGTCGCCGGGTGGCAAAAAAAAAGGCCCGCCGTTTCGGCGAGCCTCTGGGTTTCTCCCAGCTTCAGTACGCCGGGGCGGTTTCGAATTCCTCTTCCTCGTCCTTCAGTCCGTGGCGGCGCATCAGGTTCGGCAAGTTCTGCGAGAACGCCGATCGCGGCATCACCATGTCGCAACCCGCCTCCACCGCCTTCACCTTCAGATCTCCCTGCAGGTGCGAGAGAAACCCGATGATCGAGGTCCCCTTCTTCAGCTTGGCCCGCAGCTTGGGAATCAGCGTTAGAGGTTTCGCGTTCACATTGTTCAGGTCGAACACGATCAGTGAAGGGCGCTCCTCTTCCGGCGCGTCAACAAACTTAGCCACCGTGTCCTTCTCGTTCTTCAGGAAGCCGACCTTGATGCCGAGCTTCTTTGCCGTCTCCTGGATCTTCGCTAAAAAGAACAGGTCTTCGATGAAGAAATAAATATGCGTCGGCGCATCTTCGCGGATCGGCGCCGGAGGCGGCTCCCACATAGCCAACGGCTCGCCGGCATAGCCGTTGCCGTGTACATTGCCGTTACGCAACTCGATTGTCGAGGGTGGAACTTCGGCGATATTGCCGTTTCCTACGCGATAGCTGTGGTCCATCGGACCCACAAAAACCTGCTGGCGGCGCTGCTTGTTCTTTCGGCGACCGCCGCCGTTGCCGCCATTGCCCGGCGATTGTCCGTTTCCATTCTTCTGGTAAAAGCGGTTCTGGGCCGATTTCTGCTTGTGGCCCTGATGTCCGTTGTTCTGCTGCGGCTGCTGGAGGGGTGGAGCGCCCTGTCCATTGGCTTGGGTGGCGGATTTTCCGCCCTTGCGGCGGCGGCGACGCCTGCGGCCTTGTCCATTGTTTTGCGAAGAAGGGGCCTGGCCCTGCTGCGACGCTTGCCCTTCGGGCGCTGAGGCCTGGGGCTGGTTCTGCTCTGTTGTCATCCTGCACTTCCTGGTGCGTTGAATCTATCGATCGGTAGAGGGCAGCAAATTCCGGCTCAGGGCTGCCATTTTCCTGCTACTGGCGCCGGGATAAAAAGTCTCAAAGTGAAACCGCAAATTCGCGCAGTCCACCTGACCGGCCATGCGGCGGCTAAGGAACAGGCGAGGCGAATTCATTCTTCGTGATGGAGACAAATGCTTTGAAACCCTGAAAAGAACATCGTCACTTAACTACAGGTTCAGCTTTTTCCTGCCTTCACCGACCTCGGCCGGGATTAGGAGCGTCACTTAACCAGTTTGACTGTCGAGAATCGCGGCGAGCCCTCTTAATAAAGGCTACAGCCGTTCGATAGGCTGAATCCATACTACACCACCCCTGCCAATGTTGCAATAGAAACTCCCTTTGGCTCAGCAATTGCCTGTGTTTACGGCCCTTTCCTCTGCCCGCCCACTCGCGTATGGTGGACTCCATGAAAAAGCTCCTCTGGTCCGCTGCTCTCATTGCTCTCGTTCCCTTAGGCGCCTCCGCGCAAAGCCGCCCTCCAATCACAGGGGTATCCCACCTGTCTGTCTATACCAGCCACCCCGCCGAGTCCGAAAACTTCTATGTTCACGACGCCGGTCTGAAAAAAGGGCCTGACCCGGAAAACCCCGCCGGAGTGCGCTACTACGTCAGTCCCAGGCAGTTTGTCGAAGTCCTGCCGCTGCCCGCAAACGCCGGAAACTCGCGCTTTGACCACATCGGCTACATCACGACTGACGCCGAGGCTCTTCGCAGCTACCTTGCGGGCCATCAATATGCCGTCCCTGCCGCCGTCGAAAAAGCTCCGGACGGAAGCCGCTGGTTCAACGTGCGCGATCCTGAAGGCAACGAGGTTCAGTTCATCCAGCCCTCGCCGCGACCGATCAGCATGGCCGGCTCGCGCCCGGTCGGCCAACATCTTATCCACGTAGGCATGCGCGTGAAGAGCCGCGATGCTGAAAATACCTTCTACCGTGCGCTGCTCGGCTTTCGCCCCTACTGGTTCGGCGGCATGAAGCCGGAGAAGACCGACTGGGTCTCGCAGCAGGTTCCCGATGGCCACGACTGGCTCGAGTACATGCTCGAAGGCGGCGACGGCGACATCTCACAGCGCCAGCTTGGCGTGCTCAACCACCTTTCCATCGGCGTTGTGAACATGGAGAAGGCCGTCACTACGCTCGACTCCGAAGAACGACTCGATAATGAGCACACCGGCATGCAAATCGGCAAAGACGGCAAATGGCAGTTCAACCTCTTCGATCCGGACGGAACGCGGCTGGAACTGATGGAGTTCACGCCGGTCGAGAAGCCCTGCTGCTCGCCCTTTACCGCGGCAAATCCGGCGGCCGAGTAAGACGTTATCGCAAGCTCGGCCACTCGTACACGATCACGCCCAAATCATTAAGCGTCTGAATGGCCGCTTCCATATTGCGCCGGACCTGTACGCGGTCCGCACGCACTTCGTTGGGGTCCTCTTCGAGTGCAATCACACGTCCGTAAGGCCATGAGTCCTGAGGCAGCGAAGCCAAAGCTTCGGGCAGATCGTTCAGGCGAAGTTCAAGCACTCTCTTGCGCGCGTTCGCAGGCTGCATCAGCTTGCCCGGAATCAGACTGCTCTGCGGCGGTGTGGGATACATGATTCGCAGCGACACAGTCTTCGCCGACACCACCAGATATGGATTCTCCCAGCTAGCCTTCGCACGAATCGCCATATAGCGGCTCTTCGCCGGCGGCGGAATCTGCTCCAGCAACTCGCGGTCGGAGCTTTGTTCCTGCCGTGCCGCCTTTACCTGCTGCCGTGTAGGAGCGGCGCTAGGCTTGCTGGATGTTTGACTATGCTGGCAGCCGGCAGCAAGCATGAGCGCAAGGGTGGCGGGAAATGCTCGGGATCGCTTCATCGTTTTAGGGCGTTAGGCGATGTCAGGATATCAAAGCGCCCGGCCGCCACAGGCCGGCTGGTGTTCAGAGAATCTCCCGCAGCGCACCCGCGACTCTCCCGCCAGCTGCGCGGAGCGCCACCGCCGCCGTCTCTCCCGCAGCCAGCGTATGCAGCAACGCCGATTTCCGCCGTGTACCCCGATGCTTCACGGCAAAGGTCTCAATCCCTCCGCCAAAAAGCGTGTGACTCTCATCGAGGTCGTCCAGAGCCGCGTTTAACCCCGCAACCACAGCATCGCATTCATCGGAGGGGACGATCAGCTCCAGCTCGATCTTCTTGTAAACCATTTGCTACTCCTGTCAGCAATTCTATGCCCTCAACAAAAACGCGTGCCCACAGAAATAGCGGAGCATTCAGCGGGCTCCGCTTCTCACTGTTTGTGATTCGATGGCCAGTCCGTCTCCGTCCACAGGAAACCCAACTCGTCCGCCTGGTCCTCCACCAGTTGCGTCAGCGACACGCCCGAGCTGTGGCCGCCCTTCAGCGAATAATGCAGCAGAATCGGTCTGTCGCCACCGGTCGATACCTGCATCAGCGCTGCCATCTTCCGCGCATTCATCGGGTCGACCCGCGTATCGCTGCTCCCGGTAAAAAACATGACTGCGGGATATTTCGTTCCCGGTTTCACATTCTGGTAAGGCGAATACTTCACGATGTAAGGAAAGTCCTTCGCGTTTTCCGCGCTGCCGTACTCCGTCGTCCACAGCCGCCCAAACTCAAATTTCTGATACCGCAGCATGTCGAGCAGCGGATACCCGCACCAGATCGCCCCGAACAGGTCAGGTCGTTGCGTCATCGCCGCGCCCATCAGCAAGCCCCCATTCGACCGGCCGCGAATCGCAAACCGCTCCGGAGTGGTGTAGTGATTTGCGATCAGATATTCCGCCGCCCCAAAAAAATCATCGAACACGTTCTGCTTATGCTCGAACATGGCCGCCTTGTGCCACGGCTCGCCATATTCGTTGCCGCCACGCAGACTGGGCAACGCAAAATATCCGCCCTGCTCCATCCACCATGCGTACTCCGGACTCCAGCCCGACAGCATCGGCAGATCAAATCCGCCGTAGCCCGTCATCAGCAGCCGTGCCTTGCCGTCGCGCGCCAGTCCCTTCTTTCCGGCAATAAACATTGGCACGCGCGTACCGTCCTTCGACTGATAGAAAACCTGCGTCACCTCATACTGCGACGAATCAAACGGTACCTTCGGCGTAAAGAATGTCTCAGTGCGCCCTGTCTTCGTGTCATAGCGGTAAATGGAAGGTGGCGTAATGAACGACTGGAAGGTGTAGAAGCCCTCACTCTGCTCAGGCTCCCCGCGCACCACCGACCCCGATCCGATTGCCGGATAGCTTAGCACCCCGGTCTGTTTTCCATCGAGCGAGTAGATGGTCGTCTCCGTCTTCACATCGTGCAGCCGCGACACAAACAGCCGTCCGCCAACAATGCTATGAGCGTCAATCACGTCCTTGCCTTCGGGAATCACCGTCTTCCACTCCGTCGGTTTTCCCCCCGGCGCCGCCTCCACAATCCGCCCATTAGGAGCCTCATAGTCCGTTTTTAGGAAAAAGCGGTCGCCGATATTCTCGGCGCTGGTGTGCGCCTCCACTCCGTAGACCAGCGGCACAATCGCGCTGTCCGGCTTAAGCAGGTCCTTCACCAGAATGTCCTCGCGTGTCGCCGGAACCCCATGACTGATGTTGATCATCAGGTACCGCTGGTTGTCCGTCACAAAAGCGCTCACCAGCGCCATCTCGCCCAGCTTCTCGCCGCGATATTCGCCGCCGAAGATCTTCGCATCCCGCGTCAGCGGCGTGCCGAACTTGTGGAACCACACGGTCGTGCCCTCATGCGTGAAGCGCGAATAATAAACGCCCTTCAGGTCCGGAGAAAGGCTCGCACCGAAATACCGCGCTGAAGGCAGGGTGTCCGGCAGCTCGCTCCGGTCCGCCACCCGCATAAAGTGGATCGCCGTCTCGTCCGCGCCGCCCTGTTGTACTCCGTACTCCAGCAGGCTGCCGTCTTCTGAAATGTCCCAGATATGCACTGAGGTATTCTGGTCCGCACTCATCTTCGTCGCATCCACGAGCCGCTCGTCTTGGCCCGTCCAGCCCCGCCGCACATAGATAGAAGCCTGGTTCTCATCCGCAAGCCTCTTCTCGAAAAAATACTTTCCGCCGCGCAGCGTGGGCATCGAGTATTCATCCACCCGCTCCAGGGTCGTCAACCCCTTCTCGACCTCCGGCAGCAGCTTCACCTGCGACAAATAATCCTGCGTGTACTTATTCTCCTCATCGATCCACGCTCGGGTCTGCGGGCTGTTGGCGTCCTCCAGCCAGCGATACTTGTCCACGATTTTCGTCCCAAAATAATCGTCCGTCACCGGCTTGACCGTGGCGACGGGAGGAGGCGGCAGCGTGATGCCGTCGCGTCCATGCACCGCCCGCTGCTGGGCGAGTACCCCAAAAGGAAAAGAGAAAACCATCAGAGCCGCCGTGCAGCCCGCAGAAAAAATAGGAAGCTTCAACGTGCACCCTCCAGACGAACTCCCAATTCTAAGCGACAAAATGACACCGTGGGGACAGAACAACAAAATGTAGAATCAAGCAAAACCCGATGCCAACTGCTTCGACCAATCCGCGCTGGCGGCGCGCCCTCACCGTCCTTCGCCCCTCGCACAGCCACACCGCCTTTACCGCAACCTTGCTGCTCATGACCTCCGTCATGGCATCGCGCGTCATCGGCCTGGTCAAGACCAAGTACATCGCCTACCTCATGGGCCGCACCGCCGCCGCCGACGCCTTCAACGCGGCCTTTCAGCTTCCCGACATGCTCTCCTATTTCCTCATCGGCGGAGCGGCGTCCATCACCTTCGTCACCATGCTCACGCGTTATCGTGACGAAGGCCGCGACGTCGAAGGCCAGCGCGCCATGTCCGTCATTCTCACCACAATGGTGCTGGTGTTGGGCGCCGCCGTCATTGCCGCCGAGTTCGCCGCCCCGGCGCTGGTTCACCTGCTCCTTCGCGGCTTCGAGAACGATCCTGCCAAGGCAGCCCTCTGCGTCCACCTCACCCGCATCCTTTTTCCCGCGCAACTCTTCTTCCTGGCCGGCGGAGTATTCGCGGCGGTCCTCATGGCACGCAAGCAGTTTGCCGTTCAGGCGGTTACGCCGCTCATCTACAACTGCGGAATTATTTTCGGCGGCGTCCTGCTCTATCGCCATTACGGCGCGTCGGGCTTAGCCATCGGCGCTGTTGCCGGAGCTTTTCTCGGTCCCTTCCTGCTTAACGCCGTCTGGGCTCACCGCGCCGGAATGCAGTACCGACCCATCCTCGAATGGTCCAACCCCGGCCTCCATCAGTGGGTCCGCATGTCCGTTCCGCTCATGCTCGGGGTCTCGCTCGTCTCCGCCGACAATTGGATCATCAATTACTTCGCCTCTCACACCGGCGGAGCCATCTCGCTGCTCACATACGCCAAGCAGGTCTTCAACGTCCCGGTCTCGCTCGGCCAGGCCGCCGGTGCCGCCTCGCTCCCGTTCCTCGCCTCGCTTTACGGCAAGCCCGATCGCGGCCCCTTCTCCCGTGCCGTCAACTCATCGGTTTCGCGCATCCTGGCCTTCTCCACCCTGCTCACCGGATTCCTCATCGCCATGGCCCTCCCCTCCGTCGATGTGGTGCTTCGCGGAGGCGCATTCCACCGCGCCGACTCCGGATCCATGGCCCTTTACTTCGCCATCTTCTCGATCTCCCTCTGCCTCTGGTCCGCCCAGGCCATCTACGCCCGCGCGTTTTACGCCACCGGCAACACTCTCACGCCCATGGTCGCGGGGACCATCGTCACCATCATCTCGTTGCCCGTTTATTGGTCGCTTTATCGCAGCTTCGGACCGGCTGGCCTTGCCATCGCATCAGACATTGGAATTCTCATCCAGACACTCACCCTCGCGGTGCTCCTCCACCGCCGCCGGATGGTCTCGCTCGGCGGACTCGAATACCCCGAGCTAGCCCGCTCCGTTCTGGCCGCCGTGGTTGTCTATATGGCACTCGTCGTGCTCCGGCATTACGCGCATACCACCAGCCGCCTGCGCGAGCTTGCCCTGCTGGTCGCCGCATCGGTTATCTGGATAGTCCTCTCCGCCGCCATCCTCAAACTCACAGGTTCAGCCCTGCCCAATCAGCTAATCTCCCGCTTCGGAAGACAAAAGCCTGCCTGAGCCATCACGAAAGCCGCTCATTGCTCCGCTTGGGAGTGCCACTCGACTGCTGTCAACCCGCGCCTAAGAGACGCCGCGCCTAAAACACGATAATCGATGAGATTCGTTTGTTCCAGGTGTGTCCGCCCCGGAAAGGCACGTCGGCGAGATTGTCCACACTGTGATCCAGGATGGTGCTGCCGTTTTTGTAATTGCTGTCGTTAAACAGCCGCACGCGGGCGTTGCCGAAGATCTGAACGGACGAGACGTGGTCGCCATAGTGGCTGGGAAGGGCGGGCAAGCGGTCGCCTGTGCGCACGCAGAAATGGTTTCCGCTGTAGGACGCTTTGGTGTAGAAGCATGCTCCGCTGTTCGGATCGGGCCGTTGATTCCAGGATGGGTTCCAGTCATTGTTCTGTGGGCCATATGCCCAGCCATTATCGGAGGGCGACGGTGGGGGAGCGGATGGGGCCGTCTGAGCAAAGGCGGTGACGGCAAAAGCAAGAATCAGCAGCGTTGCGAAGCGTTTCATCGATTCCTCCGGGCTGGCAAAGATCAGCACCTTGAAGTGGGATGACAGCGTCGGCTAGCAGGGATGCAAATGGCGTGGGAGGAAGCCGTATATCGCACAAAACAAAAGCGCCACCCCGAGGGGTGGCGCTTTCTTTGGCCGTTCTGGGGGGTCTTTTACTGGTCGCGTTTCCAGTTAATCATTTCGCCGAGCGTGGTGGTTGAGCTCGAAACCGGAGCCTTGTAGGCTTCGACATCGGCCCGGCTGGCTTCTTCACCTACGGCGCGAAGGCTGAGTCCGACCTTTTTCTCATCCTGATTCATCTTGATGATTTTGAAGTCGTGCTCCTGGCCTTGCTCAAGCTTGATGGGCGCTCCGTGCGAGTCTGCCGCTTCAGAGACGTGGCAGAGGCCTTCGACGCCCTCGGCGATTTCAACGAACGCGCCGAATTGCGCGGTCCGTAGAACCTTACCGTGGAGAACATCGCCGACGCGATGCTGCGCGAAGAAAGTGTCCCAAACGTCGGGTTGAAGCTGCTTGATGCCGAGCGAGAGGCGGCGATTTTCAGGCTCGACGCCGAGGACAACAGCTTTAACCTTCTCGCCCTTCTTCAAAACCTCGGAGGGGTGCTTAATGCGCTTGGTCCAGCTGAGATTGCTGACGTGGACGAGGCCGTCGATGCCGTCTTCTATCTCGATGAAGGCGCCGAAGTCGGTGAGGTTACGGACGCGGCCCTCGACGTTAGTTCCGGCGGGGTAACGCGCCACGAGATGCTCCCAGGGATTTTCCTGGAGCTGCTTCATGCCAAGCGAGATACGGCGGTCGGCGGGATTGACCGCGAGCACGACTGTGTCAACCTCGTCGCCGGGCTTGACCAGCTTGGAGGGATGTTTCATGCGCTTGGACCAGGTCATTTCTGAAACGTGGACTAGGCCTTCAATACCCTGCTCCAACTCAACGAATGCGCCGTAGTCGGTGACGCTGAGGATGCGTCCGTGGACGCGCGCGCCGATCGGGTAGCGCTCGACGGCGTCAAGCCAGGGATCGGGCGTGAGTTGCTTGAAGCCGAGCGAGACGCGCTGCTTGTCCTTGTCGAACTTGAGGACCTTGACCTGAATCTCATCGCTAACATTGACGAGGTCGCGCGGATGCGTGAGGCGTCCCCAGGACATGTCAGTAATGTGGAGGAGGCCGTCAATGCCGCCGAGATCGACGAATGCGCCGTAGTCGGTGAGGTTCTTGACCGTTCCGGTGAGGACTGAGCCCTCTTCGAGGTGTTCAAGGGTGACAGAGCGCTTGGCGTTCTGCTCTTCTTCGAGAATTTCCTTGCGGGAAACAACGATATTGCCGCGCTTCTTATTTAATTTGATGACGCGGACTTCAATCGGCTGTCCGATGTAGGCGTCCAGGTTGCGGACCGGGCGGACCTCCAGCTGGGAGCCGGGGAGGAATGCCTTGACACCGATGTCGACGGTGAGACCGCCCTTGACGCGGCTGAGAACGATTCCGGTTACAGGTGTCTTGTCGTTGGCGGCGCTTTCGATGGTGTCCCATACGCGATGGCGGAGAGCTTTTTCATAGCTCAACTGATAGCCGCCCTCGGGGTCCTCGCGCTCAATCACAACCTCGACGGGATCGCCGGCCTTGAGCTTGGGCTGCCCGGTGTGGTCGAGGACCTGATCGAGGGGGATGAGCCCTTCGGACTTCATGCCGACGTCGACCACCACGTGCTTGTCCGTGAGCTTAATCACGGTTCCCTGCACGACAGTGGTGTCGTCAAAGGCCTGGGCAGCAGCTTCAGCGGTCTGCTCGCGCTCAAAAGAGTCGAGCACCGCGGCGAAGTCTTCCATGCTGCCGAAATCTACATCCTCGGAGAGTTGCGCCTGCCCTGCAGGTCCGGTGTGGGCTGCGGAATTAGCTTCCGTGGCGTGGTTGTTTTCAATCGGCGAATCGGTGTGATCCGCCGCGGCTTCCAGCGAAGGGGTTTCGGTTTCGGTGTTCAGAGGTTTGTTCTCGACTTGTTCTGGATTCAGCACGTCTGCCATAAAACTGCCAGCTCCGGGATTCGTGAATCGGCGGCCCCGCTTTCCGCCACTGCAGAGTCCGGAGAGGGGTCACGCGCGAGCGCGGCCGGGTCAGGGCTATGCAGATTTCTTCGCCGACCGCTATAACTTCACGGCTGATCCACGAAGACGGGGGTCGGGGTCATTCACTTCCAGTCCGCACGGAAACTCTGGAAAAAGGCGTGGCGCGTGGCCATTTGACTGGCTTGGCACTACATCGGTCTCCAAGGGGGAGCTTCCGGCAGGCTGGGAAATAAAAGGACGGCGACCAAAAAGTTTTGCGCTTGAATCCCGCACGCAATAACTACTCTTCAACTATAGGACTGCGGGAACGGCATGTCAAAGGGAGCGTAAGCAATCGCACGAGAAATCTTGTCAGCGGGAGCGAATTCCAAAAACATTAGTTATTAGTTATTGATGGCCGGTGTTGCCTTCACTCATAGGCTCGGCTGCGTTAGCCTTGCGGTAGAGGCAGGGTTGGGGAGCGCGGGAAAATGAAAGTTCTGGTGATTGGCTCGGGAGGACGCGAGCATGCGCTGGTGTGGGCGCTGAAGAAGTCTGCGCGGGTGACGGAGATCGTTTGCGCGCCGGGCAATGGCGGGATCGCGGCGATTGCGCGCTGCGTGGCGGCGCGGCTCAGTGATCTGAACGATATGCTTCGGGTGGTTGCATCGGAGCGTCCTGATGTGGTGGTGGTGGGGCCGGAGCTGCCGCTTTCTCTGGGCATCGTGGATGAGCTGCGGCGCCGCGACGTGCCGGTGTTTGGGCCCACGCAGGCAGCGGCGATGCTGGAGACGAGCAAGGCCTTCGCGAAGCGTTTTATGCAGCGGCATAATATCCCGACGGCGAACTATGCAGTTTGCGCGACAACCGAAGAGGCCCTGGAATCTCTCCATTTATTTTCGCTGCCGATAGTCATCAAGGCGGATGGACTCGCAGCGGGAAAGGGCGTGCTGATCTGCAGTACAAAGTCCGACGCGGAAGACGCGATCGCCGGCCTGTTCAGTGGAAAACTGCTGGGTGCTCCCGAGACAAGCGTGGTGCTGGAGGAGCTTTTGACCGGCGAGGAGCTTTCGTTCCTGGTGCTGACGGATGGGAAGCACGCGGCGCCCCTGGTTCCGGCGCAGGACCATAAGCGCCTGGGCGATGGGGACGTAGGGCCGAACACGGGCGGGATGGGGGTGTACTCAAGCGACCGGATGCTGGACGATACGATGCGCGACTGGCTGCTGCACCATGTCGCGCAACCGACGATTAACGGCATGGCGGCGGAGGATGCGGCGTTCACAGGCGTGCTGTACTGCGGGCTGATGATGACAGCGAAAGGCCCGATGGTGCTTGAATACAACGCGCGTTTCGGCGACCCGGAGACGCAGGCGATTCTGGCGCGGCTCGACAGCGATTTGTTAGAGGCATTAGAGGCATGCGTGGAAGGACGGCTGAGCGAAACCGAGTTTCGCTGGAGGCCGGGGGCTTCGGCGTGTGTCGTAGCGGCTTCGGGAGGGTATCCGGGCGGGTATACGAACGGGCACGGGATAGCCGGCCTGGATGAAGCGGCGAGAGTTCCGGAAGTGGTGGTGTTCCATGCTGGCACGGCGCGGGTGGGCGACAAGATTGTGACCAATGGCGGACGGGTGCTGGGGGTTACGGCGACGGGGGACGATTTGGAGGAGGCATTGGATCGGGCTTACGCGGCTATGGGCAAGATTCGGTTTGAGGGGATGTATTACAGAAGAGACATTGGGAGACGGGCGTTGAAGGAGAGCGTATGAGCCTTGCAGCCGTGTCACTTGAAGAACTGCTCGCCGATTTTGATGCGACGGCTGCGAAGTGGAAGGAATTTTTTATGGCGAATCCTGCTGCGACGGAAGTTCCAACAGACATTGCCAAAGTTGGGACAGTCGGCGGCCTGGCGTGGCACCTTTACATGGCTTCGGTGGTGCATTCGCAGCGTCTGCTCGGTGAGCCGGTGAGCAACTACGTCGCAACAACGCGGGTGAAAGATATTACAGGAGCGTGGGAGATGCATGCGCTTGGGTCGGGGAATTTACATCGTTTTCTGGATCAGGCAGACGATGCTGCGCTCGATGAAATTATGCAGTACGGCTCGAAGGTGGCGGGGGTAATCGCGGTGACGCGGCGCAAGCTCTGCATGCACATTTTCGTGCACGCGATTCGGCACTGGGCGCAGATTGATCCGTTGGTGCGGCAGAGCGGGTTTCCGGTGAGCTTCCCGCAAGACATTCTATTCAGCGAAGCGATCCGCTGAGCGTGAACCTTCAGCCATCGAGCTTTTTCGCTACCAGCTCATTCAGCAGCGCGGGATTCGCTTGCCCCTTTGACAGCTTCATCACCTGGCCTACGAAGAACGAGGCTACGGTCTTTTTCCCGCCGCGGTATTGCTCTAGCTGTTTGGGGTTCGCAGCGATGACTTCGTCGATCATCTTTTCAATCGCGGACGCGTCGCTGATCTGCTGCGGTTTTTCACGCTCG
The DNA here is from genome assembly GCA_036273415.1 of Silvibacterium sp. Lineage (GTDB taxonomy): Bacteria > Acidobacteriota > Terriglobia > Terriglobales > Acidobacteriaceae > Silvibacterium. The sequence continues at coordinate 176,672 of DASUHR010000011.1, forward strand.
TAGACGGCGGCGAAGTCTTCTCCGGTTTCGAAGGCGATATCGAACAGTTGCTTGAGCTGCTTACTCGACAACTTGCCCTCTTCGGCCAGATCTGCGGCCTTGGCAATGCCTTTCATCGAGATCGGCGACTGCTCGAGCCCCAGCCCCTTCAGCTTGAGCCGGCTCGTTAGCTCGCTTTGCACCAAGTTGGCGACGCGGCGCGGGTTCTTTGCGGCCTTGGCAGCGGACTCGAACTGGTCGGCAAACTCGCGCGTTGCGGTGAGCGTGGCAGCGTCTTGCGCGGTAATGTCATATTCGGCCGTCATGCGAGCGCGGCGCTCCTCCGGCAGCTCGGGAAGGTGACCGCGAATTTCTTTCTGGCGTTCGGCGGAGACGATGAGCGGCGGCAGATCGGGCTCCGGGAAGTAGCGGTAATCGTGGGCCTGCTCCTTCGAACGCATGGAGTAAGTCCGTCCTTCCGTCGCGTTCCACAGGCGCGTTTCCTGTACCACGCGGTTGCCGCCTTCGATCAGTTCGATCTGGCGTTCGATCTCGTATTCAAGCGCGGCGCGGATGAAGCGGAAGCTGTTCACGTTCTTAACCTCGGCCTTAATGCCGAACTTCTGCCGGCCGCGCGGGCGCACGCTCACGTTGGCATCGCAGCGCAGCGAGCCTTCTTCCATATTGCAGTCGGAGACGCCGGTGTAGAGGAGGATTTCCTTGAGCCGCGTGAGGTACTCGTAGGCTTCGTCGGGGGCGCGAATGTCGGGCTCGCTGACGATCTCGATGAGTGGCGTGCCGCAGCGGTTGAGATCGACATAAGTGCGGGTGGCGGAGTCGGCGAATCCGTCGTGGAGACTCTTGCCGGCATCCTCCTCCATGTGCAGGCGGGTGATGCCGATGCGCTTCTGTCCGTCCGGAGTAGGCACATCGATCCAGCCGTTCTCCGCAAGCGGCTTATCGTACTGCGAAATCTGATATCCCTTGGGAAGATCCGGATAGAAGTAATTCTTGCGTGCAAAGATGGAGCGGTCGCGCACCTCGCAGTTGAGGGCCATGGAGGCCAGCACCGCGAATTCAACGGCGCGCTCGTTGAGCACAGGAAGGGCTCCCGGGAGGCCGAGACAGACGGGGCAGACGTTAGTGTTGGGCGCGGAACCGAAGCGGTTAATGCATCCGCAGAAGGCCTTCGTCGCGGTGAGGAGCTGGACGTGGACTTCGAGTCCGATGACGGGTTCGTACTTCGCAATGATGTCGGGCGCGAGACTAAGGGCGGTGCTCATGGCTTGCTCTCAGTTTAGAACACGAACTGGCCGTCCAGGGCACACGCGCTTCGCGCCATTCCGACGCGACGCTTGTGCCCACTCCGGGGGATTGAGGAATGAGCGGTGGCTTCTCGTGTGTGGTTCAGGCGCTATTGTTCGTGGCTGGTAGACGAAAGAAAATTTGGGATTTCCGGCGGGACGGGGCAGGTGGCGCACTGCCTTCCCTTCCGGCGCTGGTAAAGGAGAGCAGCTACATAAACGGCGGCGGTGATCGCTCCCCAGATGAGGCCCTGGCCTATGGAATAGCGGACGGTATGGCCCTTGAGAAACTGTGCGCCGGCGATGATGGGAGCGGCCCCTGCGAATACAAACAAGAAGCGGAAAATCCAGAACGGTGCGCCCATCGAAACATGCTCTTGGGGGAAGTCTAGCAAAGGCTGGCGATGAAGAGCGGTAGCTGGTTCTCTTCTGGGATAGCATCATAGCGGTTGGGAAAACTCCTTTTTCTTTGAGACTGAATGCAGATTCTTGATTTGCTGTTTGGCAAGCCGCTGGCATCGAGCGAGGAACGCGCGGAGCAGATTGGCTCAACCGCCGGCGTGGGAATTTTCGGGATCGATGCCCTGAGTTCCGCGGCGTACGGACCAGAAGCCGCCCTGGTGCTGCTGATCCCGCTGGGTGTAGGCGGCCTTCACCTGATTCTGCCGGTGATGGCGGCGATCATCATTCTCCTGATGCTGGTTTATTTCTCCTATCGGCAGACGATTGAGGCGTATCCGCATGGGGGCGGGTCCTATACCGTAGCGACGGAAAATCTGGGCCACGGGCCGGGGCTGCTGGCCGCCGCGGCGCTGATGATCGACTACGTGCTCACGGTCGCGGTAAGCATTTCAGCAGGCGTGGAGGCGCTGGTATCGGCGGTTCCGGCAATGCAGCCGTACACGTTGGGGTTGTGCCTGGGGATTTTGCTGGTGCTGACGATAATCAACATGCGCGGGGTGCGGGATGCGGGCGCGGCGTTCATGGTACCTACTTATTTATTTGTGTTCACGTTGCTGGTGGTGATTGCGGCGGGGCTGGCGCGAGCGGCGATGAGCGGCGGTCATCCCCATGCGCTGGTCGCGCCTCCGCCGCTGCCGACAACGGCCACGGAGGCCATCTCGCTCTGGCTGGTGCTCAAGGTTTTTGCCAGCGGCTGCACGGCGATGACGGGCGTGGAGGCAGTATCAAATGGCGTTATGGCGTTTCGCGACCCCACGGTGAAGAACGCGCGGCGCACGTTGACCATTATCGTCGTGCTGCTGGCCATTCTCCTGATCGGCATCGCGCTGTTGTGCCGGATATATCACATTGGGGCAACGCCGTCGGACAGTCCGGGATACCAGAGCGTGTTGTCGCAACTCACGTTTGCGGTGATGGGGCGGGGCTGGTTCTACTACATAACTATGGGAGCGGTGCTGACGGCAGTGTCGCTCGCGGCGAATCCGGCCTATCAGGATTTTCCGCGGCTTGCCAAGGCAATTGCCGCACATAATTATTTGCCGCATGTGTTTCTGCTTCGCGGCCGGCGGCTGCTGCACTCGCATGGAATTTATGCGCTGGTGGTCATGTCGGCTATCATCCTCATCGTCTTCCGAGGCATTACCGATCGGCTGATTCCCCTGTATGCGATTGGCGTGTTTCTTGCGTTTACGCTCTCGCAGGCGGGAATGGTGGTGCACTGGCGGCGGCATCGAGGCTCGGGCTGGGTGCGCCATGCGATGGTCAACGGCGTGGGCGCGGTGGCGACTGGCATTACGCTGCTGATTGTGCTGGTGGCCAAGTTTGTGGAAGGCGCCTGGGTTACGGCGCTGCTGATTCCACTGCTCATTTTGGCGATGGCGATGGTCCACCGGCATTATTTGCGGGTGACTCGGGAGACCGCGAATCCGGCTCCGTTGCGGGTAGAAAACTTGCGGCCGCCGCTAATAATTATTCCGCTGGACCGTTGGAGCCGCATCACGGAAAAGGCGCTGCGCTTTGCCCTGTCGATTTCCCCGGAAATTATCGTAGTGCACGTTGTGAGTGCGGACAGCGCGGGCAGGAGCATCCGCGACGATTGGGAAAAGCGTGTGGCTGCGCCGCTACGCGAAGCGGGGATGAAGATTCCTGAACTGGTGGATTTGAATTCCCCATACAGGTTTGTGCTGGCTCCGGTGATGGATTTTGTGTTGGAGAAAGAACGGACACTGGAGAATCGGCAGATCGCGGTGTTGGTTCCAGAGCTGGTGGTGCGCCACTGGTGGGAGAACCTGCTGCACAACCAGCGGGCGAATGTGCTTAAGTTGCTGCTGTTGTTGAAGGGAAATCAGCGGATTCTGGTCATTAATATCCCGTGGTATCTGCAGAGGGGGTGATGGATTTCCATGTCGTCGCCTACGGCTGATGTTCTTGGAAAAATCGATCTGCCGGCTCCCGCACGCGAGCTGGCCGCACGGCAATGGGACGCAATCATCGTCGGCGCCGGGCACAATGGCCTCGCCTGCGCGGCGTATTTGGCGCGCACGGGCAAGCGCGTGCTGGTTCTGGAGAGTCGCGACCGTGTGGGCGGAGCATGCACAATCGAGGAGCCATTTCCCGGCGTGCGCATGTCTCCCTGCGCTTATCTTGCCGGACTGCTGCATCCTCTGGTGATTGAGGAACTAGGGCTTGCGGCGCGCGGGTTCAGGTGGATTCCGGCGGTGAACGGCTTGTTTGTGCCTTTTCTGGATGGCTCGAGCGTGCAACTCTGGGACGATGACGCACGATGCGATGCGGAGATCGCGCGGTTTGCTCCGCCGGATGTGGAGGGCTGGCGCGCGATGTGCGATGTGATTCGCCGATTGCGCGACGCGCTGCGGCCGGAGGGCGCGCGTGATCTGTGGATAGGCGATGCGCCATCGCCGGAAGAGATCGACGCGCGGCTGGGCTCAGACGCCGAGACGCGGGCGGTGCTGTTTGACTGGTCGATGGCGGAGTTCCTCGAACATTATCTAATGGACGAGCGTCTGCAGGTCGCTTTGCTTGGGCAGGGCGTGATCGGCACGAATGCGAGCCCGTTCGATAAGGGCACAGCGTCGATCCGGTTCCATCATTCATCGGGGCGGCTGGGCGGAATGCCCGGCATGTGGGGCTATGTGCAGGGCGGCATGGGAATGGTGTCGTTCTACTTATGTGACGCGGCGCGCGAGGCGGGCGCGGTGGTAGCGGTTGGAGTCGGAGTGTCGGAGATACTACCCGGGGAAGGCGTGCGGCTGGGAGGCGGCGAGAAAATCGCCGCGCCGGTGGTGATCTCGAATGCCGACCCTCGCCGGACGCTGGCCTTGCTGGGCGGAGCGGTCCATGAGGGCTGGCGCGCGCAGGTGGAGCGGGTTCCAATTGAGGGCTGTACGGTAAAGCTCAATGTGCTGCTCCAGGAGCTACCGAATTTCGTCTCGCGGCCGGGGACCATGGAGGCCCACCACTACGGGCAGGTCAATGCTCCGCTTACTAAACAGGAATGGAAGGACGGGTTTGCCGCTGCGAAGCGGGGCGAGCTCGCGAGGAATCTGTGGTGCGAGCTTTACTTCCAGAGCGCGCACGACACGACCGTGGCTCCGGCCGGGCTGCATACCATGAGCGTGTTTGCCCAGTATGTTCCGTACAAGTTTGCCAAAAGGCCGGGTTGCAGAAATGCCGGGTGGACGGCCCAGGGTTCCTGGGACTTGCGGCGGGATGAGGTGCGGCGGGTCGCTTTGGATTCCATTGGCCGGTTCTGCTCTAATATAGATGCTGCGGTAGTGGACGCGCAGGTCATGGGGCCGCCCGATATAGAAGCAAAAGTGGGGCTTACGGGCGGGCACATTTTTCAGGGTGAGTGCCTGCCGCCCTATATGTGGTCGAAGCGGCTGGCGGCCCGAACCCCGATGGAAGGGGTATATCTGTGCGGGGCGTGTACCCATCCTGGCGGCTCAGTAATCGGGATGAACGGGCGGAACGCCGCGATGGCGGTGCTCCAGGACCTGAATTAGGTCAATATCGACCGGGGCACTCGGTGTCCATCCGTTTTCAAAGGGTTATCCTACGCAAAGTTTTGCAGACGAGCGTTCTCGGGGGCCTGTTTTTTTGATTTTTGAAAGCTGCACGGTTGGAACGAGACGTGCATCTGAGTCGGTACTGATGTAATTTTTGTTGTCTGCCGAGGATAATATGGATTTCGTTACGTGGGTATTGAGCCGCTATGACGCCTTAATGGCGGAAGCGGAGAGGGAAAGCATCAAGCGGGACGCGGTCTTGAGGCGGTTTCCGGAGCGGGCTGCTGTTGAGAAAACGACGCGTGAGCCTGTTGCTCGCAGGGCTGCGGCCTGAGTGACGCCTCACCCACTTCGGTGCTAGCATCGCCTTCGGGTCTCTGCGAGTTTCCTGAAGCACGCCATGATTCGGGTCATCACCGTCGAACGCGAGTACGGCAGCCGCGGAGCGGAGTTTGCTCATACCCTCGCCCAACATCTCCATTGGAAGCTTATTGACCACTGCCTGATCGAAGAGGTCGCCAGAAAAGCCGGCGTCGCCCGCTCTCTTGCCGAGCGCTGCGACGAGCGTCTCGACCCTTGGTATTACCGCGTCGGCAAGGCCTTCTGGCACGGCTCGATCGAACGCCTGCCTGCGCTGCCCGAGCATGAGGTCTTCGATAGCGACGCGATGGTCGGCTTCGTCCGCGACTACATGCAAAAACTCGCCGAAGAAGGAAATTGCGTCATCGTCGGACGCGGCGCGGCCAGCATCCTCGCCCGCGCTCCGGGCGCCTTTCACGTTTTTGTCTACGCCTCGCAATGGCGCAAGGTGCGCTGGTTCGAGGAGCATTTCCCCGAGCACTCCGGCGACGCTGAACGCGAGCTGGCCGCCACCGACAAACGCCGCGCCGGCTACGTGAAACGCTACTTTGGGCATGATTGGACGGACCGCCGCCTGTACCACATGATGATCAACTCCTGCATGGGTATCGACGCCATGGTCGAGTCCACCCTCAATGGAGCGGGCTTGACGCAGATGGCAGCGAGAGCCGCAGGCTAAGGCAGCCAGCGGACAGTAGGCGGTGCGGTAATTGCTGTTGCCGGAGATGGCTTGATTACAATCCTGGGAATGAGTGGTGGGCCCGATTCCCGAATTTTCCGCCAGCGACTCCTTTGCTGGTTCCACGCCAATGCGCGAGAGCTGCCGTGGCGGAGATCGCGCGATCCGTATGCGATCTGGGTGTCCGAGATCATGCTGCAGCAGACCCGCGTGGCCGCCGTGCTCGAGCATTATGCGCGATTCATGGAGCGGTTTCCGGCGCTGGAAGATCTGGCGGAGGCGAGCGAAGACGAGGTGCTGGCGCAGTGGAGCGGCCTGGGTTATTACAGACGCGCGCGTATGCTCCGCAAAGCCGCGCGATTTGTGGCGCAGCAGCTGAACGGCAGGTTTCCGGCGAATGCAGCCGAGCTGCGCGCGTTGCCCGGAGTGGGCGAGTACACTTCCGCAGCGATTGCCAGCATCGGCTTTGGCGAGGCCGTTGCCTGCGTGGACGGCAACGTGGAGCGGGTGCTCCGGCGAGTGAAGGGTTGGGACGAAGACGCGGGCACAGCGGCGAAGGTGCATGCCGAAGCCGCGCGGCTGCTGGATGCGGAGCGCGCCGGAGACTTTAACCAGGCGATGATGGAGCTGGGCGCGATGGTATGTATGCCTCGCGGGCCGCGGTGCGGTTCGTGTCCGTTGATTGAACTGTGTGCGACGCGCGGCGAGCATGCGGTGAGCGAGCGGGAGCAGATGCGCAGCAAGGAAGCGACCTATGCACTGGTGCGGCGCGAGAGCAAGAACCGCGAGGCTGAAGTGTTGTTGGAGCGGCGTCCGAAGAGCGCGTCGCTGATGCCGGGGATGTGGGAGCTGCCGCCCATCGGCGTTGCGAAAGCGCTCGATCAGTCCGCGCCGGAGAAGAACCTGGGCCTGGACCCGGTGCTGACGCTGCGCCACTCCATCACGAACACGAACTACTATGTCACCGTGCACGCACTGGATGCGAAGCAGGCGAAAGCTCTGCCAAAGGCGGCGCGGCGGTGGGTTTTAATAAACGATTTGCACGCGCTGCCGTTGACGGGGCTGGCGCGGAAGGCGTTGAAGCGTCTTGATGCGTGGCCCGTCCGTGTGGGGGCTAGTTCCTCTATGTAAACAGAGGCAACCGGTGGGAAAGTAACCATAGTTAACATACTGTGGCATACTTCCTATAAGGCCGTTGTGGCCTTTCACCCGATGCCGTCGACAAGAGAAATCGATCAGGAACTGCGGCCGTCGCTGCCGGACGTGTTTTCGTCGGTGCGGCTGACGAAGTCGCGCGGCTTCTGGATGCGGGCTCTGGGATTTCTCGGGCCGGGATTTCTCATCTCCGTGGGCTATATGGACCCTGGCAACTGGGCGACGGATTTAGCCGGCGGCTCGCGCTACGGATACACGCTGCTGTTTGTGATCATGCTGTCGAATCTGATGGCAATTTTGCTGCAGAGCCTTGCGCTCAAGCTGGGGGTGGCGACGGAGCGCGATCTGGCGCAGGCGTGCCGCGAGAGCTACAGCCGGCCGACGGCGATTTTTCTGTGGGTGTTCGCGGAGATTGCGATTGCGGCGTGCGACCTGGCGGAAGTGATCGGTTCGGCCATTGCGCTGGAGCTGCTGTTCCACATCCCGCTGCTGCTGGGCGTGCTTATGACGGGCGCGGACGTGCTGCTGCTGTTGCTCCTGCAGAACCGCGGGTTCCGCTATCTCGAAGCGCTGGTGATTACGCTGATCGCGACGATCACGGTGCTGTTCGGGATCGAGATTGTGCTCTCGCATCCTGAGTGGGGGCTGCTTGCGGGCAATCTGCTGGTGCCGAACTCGCGCGGAATGATTACCGATCCGGAGATGTTGTACATCGCGATCAGCATTCTGGGCGCGACGGTGATGCCGCACAATCTTTACCTGCACTCAGCCATCGTCCAGACGCGCAATTACGAGCGCACGCCGCAGGGCAAGCGGGAGGCGATCCGGTTCGCCAATCTGGATTCGGCAACGGCGCTGATGATGGCGCTGTTTGTGAATGCGGCGATTCTGGTGGTCGCGGCGGCGGTGTTTCATCGCGGCGGGCATATTGAAGTGGCGGAGATCGAGGACGCCTATAAACTGCTGTCTCCGATGCTGGGAGTGGCGGCTGCGAGCACGCTGTTTGCGGTGGCGCTGCTGGCTTCCGGGCAGAACTCCACGATTACGGGGACGCTGGCCGGCCAAGTGGTGATGGAGGGATTTCTACACCTGCGGCTGAAGCCTTGGCTGCGGCGGCTGATCACGCGTTCGGTGGCGATTGTTCCCACGGTGTTCGTGGTGATCTTCTACGGCGCGCGAGGGACGGGGAAGCTGATCATTCTGAGCCAGGTGATCCTGAGCCTGCAGCTGAGCTTCGCGGTGTTCCCCCTGGTGGCGTTGACGAGCGACCGGCGCAGGATGGGGGAGTTTGTGAATGCGCGCGGAACGAAATGGCTGAGCTATGCGGTTGCGATGGCGATTGCGGGGCTGAACGGGTGGCTGCTAGTGGAAATGTTTCGCGGCATTTGAGTCGGCCCTCCTCGTTGGTTGTGCTAATCTTCGCGGGTAAAAGTTTTGGCCCCGGACGCGTTGGGTATGCCTTGGGCCGCTGGAGTGCGCGTGGTGCTGAAGAAGACAAACGCTTTCGTTGCGTTGTTGCTGTCGCCGCTACTTGTGGCGACTTTCTCCGTTGCCCAGGATGAGGGTCGGAAATCGCCCGGCGATGGTCCAAATGGCGCTCCGCAAATTACTTTTCTTGAGCATCGGTTGGGATCGGACCATGCCGAGGGCATAACCACGCTGGACATGAACGGCGACGGGAGGCTCGACATTCTGAGCGGTGCCTACTGGTACGAGAATCCGGGCTCGCAGGGCGGCGAGTGGAAGCGCCACCAGTACCGGACCGTCGGAATGCTTGGAGAGTTCGTCTCCGATTGCGGTGAGTGGACGATGGATTTGAACCACGATGGGGCTCCCGATGTGGTGACGACGGGCTGGATGCTGAACGGCATCTGGTGGTATGAGAATCCGAAGCAGCCCGGGAAGATGTGGCAGGCGCACAAGATTGCCGATAGCTATGACACCGAAGGCGGCACGATGGCCGACATCAACGGCGATGGCAAGCCCGATCTAATCTTCGCGCACTACAACCACTCCGGAATTCTGTGGATTGATTTCAGCGGGCCGACGCCGAAGGTTCACCACGTAGGCGGGCGCGAGCAGGATGGGCACGGGATTGGCGTGGCCGATGTGGACGGCGATGGCAAGATGGATATTCTTACGCCGTATGGGTGGCTCCGCCAGATCGACGCGGATCATGACAAATGGGAGTGGCACGGGGACTGGGACCTCGGCGATGCGGGCTTTCCGATTATCGGTTACGACGTGAACGGGGACGGCAAGACAGACATTATCTATGGGCACGGGCACAGCTACGGCCTGTACTGGCTGGAGCAGTCGGGCAGCGGAGCGGCGCGTCATTGGGTGAAGCACACCATTGATGAATCGTATTCGCAGATCCACGCGCTCAAGCTGGTGGACATTGACGGAGATGGGCAGCCGGAATTAGTGGCGGGCAAGCGTTACCGTGGACATTCGGGGAACGATCCGGGGGCGTACGATCCCCTGGTGATTTATTACTACAAGATCGATCGCAAGACGGCGACGTTCACGCGGTATCCCATTGCGGTGAACAGCGCTGCGGGGGCGGGGACGCAGTTCATCGCGCAGGACCTCGATGGCGATGGCGACCTGGACGTTGCGACCGCCGGCAAGACCGGCGTTTTCTTTTTCGAGAATCTCAAGATCAACAAAGTGCCGAAGGCGACCCGCGAAAAACAGAATCTGCTGAACAAGCACTGGCCCTTCCCCGGCGAGGGCATGATGGTGAAGCAGGAGGATGGGCCAAAGCAGTAGCGTATCGTCGTTTTGGATACAGGAGGTGAATTTGAATCGCAGAAGCTTTATGAAGACGGCGAGCGCGGTCGCGGCGGTCTCCGCTGCCGGAGCCAGGCTCGATGCCCTCGCATTGCAGGCGGATACGCCAGTTCCGAAGAACGACCACATCCAGATTGCGCTGATCGGCGCGGGCGGGCAAGGCCAGTTCGATACCGGCGTCGCGCTGCAGATTCCCGGGACCAAACTTCTCGCCGTCGCCGACTGCTATGACGGCCGGCTGGAGCACACGAAAGAAGTATGGGGCGCGGATGTTTTTACCACGCGCGATTACAACGAGGTTCTGGCGCGCAAGGACATCGACGCGGTGATCATTGCTACGCCCGATCACTGGCACAAGCAGGCGGCGGTGGACGCGATGCGGGCCGGCAAAGATGTGTATCTCGAAAAACCGATGATCCATCTCTATTCGGACGGACCGCAGATCATCGATACGGCGCGCACCACCGGGAGGATTCTACAGGTGGGGAGCCAGCGCGTAAGCTCGATCATTTATGGCAAGGCGAAAGAGCTGCTGGCCTCGGCCGCGATCGGGAAGCTGAATAACGTATCGGCGTACTGGGACCGAAACTCGGCGATCGGCGCCTGGGATTATACGGTTCCGCCGGATGCGAACACGGAGAAATGCGATTGGCCGCGGTTTCTGGGGAGTGCGCCGAAGATTCCGTTCAGCGCGGAGCAGTTCTTCCAGTGGCGCAAGTGGAAGGCGTACGGCAGCGGGGTGGCAGGCGATCTGTTTGTGCATTTATTCAGCGGAACGCACTTCATTACCGGCGCGCACGGGCCCACGCGTGCTATGGCGACGGGCGGCCTGCGCTTCTGGAATGACGGACGCAATGTTCCCGATGTGATGCTCGCGCTGTTCGATTATCCAGAGGGCTTCAACCTGAGCTTGCGGGTGAACTTTGTGGACGGTGGGGCGGAGAGCGCGGGGCTGACGTTCACAGGGTCGGAGGGCACGATGGAGATTTCCGGCCAAGCCGTTACGGTGACGCGCGTTCCGCGGGAGAAAGAGCCGGGGCTGATGATCGGGACTTTCACGAACGCAATGCAGCAGAAGCTTGAGGCGGCATATCGCGAAAAATATCCGGCGAGGCATGCGGAGACAATGGCGGATGCCTTCGAGCGGTATTCCGCCCCCGAGCATTACAACGACAGCTATGACCATTTCCGGAATTTCTTTGCTTCGGTGAGAAGCCGGCGTCCTGTGGTTGAGGACGCGGTGTTCGGTTTCCGTGCGGCGGGGGCGGCGCTGCTGAGTAACCTCAGCTATGAGCAGGACCGCATTGTGCATTGGGACCCGGAGACGATGAAATTGCGCGCCTGATGGCGCCGAGATGCGGCGGTGGGCTTTACCGAGGAGGCACTCGGAAAAAGCATCTACACGCGAGCTGGCACCTGCGACGAATTGAGGTGCTGGCCGTTGCATGAGACTGCGACGGGAATTCGGCGGCGATGATCTGGCGAAACATCTTTGCAGGCAATGGGGATATAAAAGAGTTCATCAAGTCGGAAGCCACATGATTCGCGACTGAACATCCAGCGCATCACTTAACTGACCCGCTTTCAGCTGACCTTTGCGCCGCAGTGTCCGCAGTAATTTGAACCGGTGAGGAGGGAAGCTCCGCAGCTGGCGCAGGTGCGAACCAAGCCGGAGATGGCGGGAGTGTTGATGATAACGGTGGGCGATCCCAACTGGCCGGCGAAATAAGTGGCGAGCGCGAGGTTGTACTGGCGCACGCGCCCGGGCATGAAGAAACACTCGATGAAGCTAACGACGGTGGGAATGCCCGTCCACGAGAAGACGCAATAGAGGATGCCGAGGCCCGGGCGGCGCAGGTAAAACTGGTGCGCTCCGAAGGTGCCGAGAAAGAGCGCCAGGAGAACGCCGACCACCTCGTCCTTCTGCCAGGCGGACATATGCGCGTAGTAGTAGGCCCTCTGCTCGTCAGTCCATGCGGAGGCGGAGAGCGGCAGCGTGGCGATCATTGGTAAGCCTCCTTCCTGACAGAGCATTTTCGCACTGTAGCAGGATACGCAGGAAAAGGGGCCGCGGTTCCCTTGGGGAGACCAGCCGGGGGCAGATTCGCACGCCCGTCGGGTGAAATATGCATCTACATGATTGCCTATGGCCTCGCCTGTGACTACGCCGCGCTCCGCGCCCCGGCCCAGCTTCGGCCTGCTTACCTCGGCGCCCGTTCTTCTGCTGGCGCTGGTACTGCTGGCGCTTTATTTTGCGCGGCCGGTTCTGCTGCCGCTGGCGATGGCTCTTTCTGTGACGTTTCTGCTGACACCGGCCGTGATGCAGCTGGAGAGGCTGCGGGTGAAGCGGATCGGCGCGGTTCTGCTTGTAATGGTGATGGCGGGAATGCTGGTTGGCGGCGTGGGCTGGATTGTAGCCAAGCAGGTAATTGGCGTAATCAATGACCTGCCTAACTACCGCGACAACATCCACGACAAATTCTCTGCGCTGCACGCGCCTACCACCGGCCCACTGAGCCGGACGGTGAAGAGCCTGCACGAGATCGGGGCGGAGATTAACAGCGAAACGGGGCCGAAGCCAGCCGGAACGCAGGGCACGGCGGGAGCGCAGGCAACGCCAGCGCCGGAGCCGCGGACGAGGCGGGAACGTTTGCTGGCCCGGGAGGAGGCGGAGAAGCAGCCGGTTCCGGTGAGGGAGGTAGCTCCGGAGACTACGGCGGGAGATATGTTCCGGCAATACGCCAGACCGGTGCTGGAGCCGTTAGGGGTGTTGCTGCTGGTAATCATCTTCAGCTTTTACATGCTGGTAAAGCGGGAGGACCTGAGGAACAGGCTGCTGTTGCTGGCGGGCAAGAGGCAGCTCAATCAGATGTCCCAGGCGCTGAATGAGGCGGCGGCGCGCATCAGCCGGTATCTGATCACGAACGTGCTTTTGAATTGCGGATACGGAGTGATTTTTGCGTTCTGTCTGTACCTGCTGCATGTGCCGAATGCGACGCTTTGGGGCGCGCTGATGGCCATTCTGCGGATGATTCCGTATGCAGGCACGCTGCTCGCGGGACTTTCGACGGTGGCGTTCACGGTGGCGGTGTTCCCGAACTGGTGGCATTCATTATGGGTGCTGCTGCTGTTTGGCGGCCTGGAATTTTTTATTTCAAACTTTATAGAGCCCCATATTTACGGCAAGCGCACCGGAATATCGGCCTTTGCGCTAGTGATCATGGCGATCGTGTGGACGATCATTTGGGGCTGGCCGGGACTGATTGTTTCCACTCCGATGACGGTGTGCCTGATCGTGATGGGGCGTTATCTTCCGCAGATGTCTTTCCTTTACATTTTGCTTGGCGAGGAGGCGGAGCTGTCTCCGGAGGCGCAGTATTACGAGCGCATGCTGGCGATGGACCAGACGGAAGCGCACGAAGCGGCGGAGAGTTTTCTGAAGGGACGCCAGCTTTTGGAACTTTATGACCGGATGGTGCTACCCGCGCTTGAGTTGAGTGAGCAGGACCGGCACAAGGGAGCGCTGGATGAAGTCCACAGCAGATGGCTTTACCAGAGCACAACGGAGCTGATTGCCGAGCTTACGGACTACGAGCCGAAACCTGAAGACAAGCCCAAAGAAGAGCCGGTAACAGTGTCTGAGAGTTCGACGGCCACTGCGGGTGATGCGCCGGCTCCGGCAGAGACGGTAGCGGAGCCCGAGCCGGAGCACAAGAGTCCGGTGGTGTGCGTTCCGGCAGAGGACCAGGCCGATGAGATAGCGGGGACGATGCTGGCGCAGCTGCTGGAGTGGCGCGGACACAGCACCATGCTGCTGGGGAAAACGGCTCTCACGCAAGAGATCATGGAGCGGCTGGCGGAAGACGCGAACACAATCATCTGCATTTCGGCAGTGCCGCCGTTCGCCTTTGCGCAGGCGCGCAAGATGGCGCAGGCGCTTCGCAAAAGTCTGCCCAAAAATCCAATTGTGGTGGGTTTGTGGGGCAGCAAAGACGATCCAGAGGCGATACGGGTGCGGTTCGGGAATGCGCGGCCCAATGCGATTGTGAAAAATCTGGCGGAGGCGCTGAAGCAGGTAAGGGACATCGACTCCGACGCGGCAAAGCCCGAAGCCGAGCAGGGCGTGGCGGCTGTTCCTGTGCTCGGCTAGGTGGCCGATGGGCGCGGGCAGCGGTGAGGCTGCCCCGCGATTTCCGATAGCAGTGGAAACAACATCAGCTTTGTACTGCGGCGGCTCCGACTGCGATAAGGACGAAAACGAGCCACCAACCAACCACGACTACAGCGGCTTTGCCGCGCGAGACGCGGGCGACAATCGACACGCCAATGACGCTAAGGATCAACGACCAGATCTCGAAGAGATCAAGATGGGTGCAGAAGGCAATGAGCCACTTGGGCGCGTCGGTGCTGAGGTAATAGCCGATATTGCTCCCGACCGGATTATTGATGAGGAATGAATCGGGGGCCAGCCCTGCGAAGATGGCGACGATTCCAAGCAGGAATTTGATATTCATCACCAGCGAGGCATAAAAGCTCACGGCGTAAATCTGTCCGTAGGTGGATTTGCCGCCGAATCCAAAGTTTACCGTCGCCCAGTTCAGCAGCGCGATCAGAGCCGTAATGATTAGCACGATCACAAAATAGCCGTAGCTGACCACGGCAGTGATTTTCGCGGCGATGGCCTTTCCAGCGGCGCCCCCGTCAGGAGCTGTGGCCATTCTTTCCTCTGTCTTCGGACTTTGGTGAATATTGTTTTCAGCTACTTTTTCCCAACCGATCTTCTGCTGGATGGAGAAGCTGTAGCCGATGCCAACGATGATCATGATGATGAGCGGACCCCAGAAGGTGGCTTTGCGCCGGAGGTCGGTGAATGTTATTGTAGGGGCGACGAAGGCGTCGACTACGCGCTGCGTTTCACTAAGCGGGGCCCCAACGGGCGCGCCTTGTGGCATTTCGTTCATGGATGTCTCTCCGGAAGATAGAGGTTGTGCGGATTTGAGTTTGGGGGTTGGGCGAAATTGTACTCCGGGCGTTAATGGATGGAGAAATGAAATTACGCGTTGCGTACGAGCGGGATTCGGGACGCTGGGCTATTCCATTTGCTGAGCTTCCACGCCTGAACGATAAAGACGATGAGCAGGATAATGGAGTTACAGGAAAGAGCGAAGAACGCGATGGAGTTCACGATTAGCACCCAATGCGGGTTCCCGCCGGCTTGCGCCACGAACCATGTGTGGGCGCGGAGCAGCGTAAAGACGATCCAAAGGCTCAGGCTGGTGCCGGCAAGCTTGATAACGGGCCGCACCCAGGCAGGCATATTGCGTAGCAGGCCGACAATGTTCTCGGCGATCCCCGCCCCGCAGATAAGGAAAAACCAAGGAT
Source organism: Silvibacterium sp. (assembly GCA_036273415.1). Lineage (GTDB taxonomy): Bacteria > Acidobacteriota > Terriglobia > Terriglobales > Acidobacteriaceae > Silvibacterium. The sequence continues at coordinate 192,319 of DASUHR010000011.1, forward strand.
AGGCGGTCCGCCACACAGGCGCGAATTTTATGAAGAATACGCCCCCGCCGAGGATGAGGAATGGATAGCGCGGAATTGCGAGCAGCCACACTATCCCGAGCACGCCGAAGACGATGCCGGCGATGTCCTTTGCCATCCTTCGCGCTTGTTCGGGTTTCATTTTCGGCAGCTTGCGCGGGTCCCAATCGGAAATGAGTTTGGCGCGGTTGGAAGTGCGGTCGAGGATAGCGAAGATGAAGGTGATGACTCCGAAGAGAGTCCAGAAGAGGATCCACAGGGTGGAGAGCCCCTGGAGTTCGCTGCCCGAGTGCCTTACAAGGTAGCCACGGCCGAAGGCCACGCACCCGATCCACACGAGGAACCAAGGCAGAAGATAGCAGAGGGTGACGATCTTAAGGACGAAGAGGTAGATGGGGAAGAGGACAGGGCCGATCAACTGGCGTTGCGGGAGAAATGTTCCGGCGACGACGAAGGGTCGGCCCCGCTGCTTGAGGACTGCGGCGATTTCAGCATCGTTGAGAAGGCGGCCGAGGCCGGCGGCCCGGTCGTCGATCTGGGAGTGCAGGTCTTCGGAGATTTCAGCGAGGATGTCGTGCTTTGTGGCGCGGGGCAGCCAGAAGCCGATGGCCTGTAGATAGCGTGACAGCAAGTCAGATGATGGCATTTGTTCTTTCCTCCTCATGGGGAGTCTGGGATTCGGGCGCTGCAGGGTTGCCGCGCAGGATGCAATCAAGCGCGGCGTTCATGGACTGATGTTCCTGGAGGAGACGCGCGAGAACGGTTTCCCCGGCAGGCGAGAGGCGATAGAAGCGCTTGGTGCGCTTGTCCTCTTCGCGCCACTCGCTGGCGAGGAGGCCTTGGGTTTCGAGCCTCCTTAGGAGCGGGTACAAGGTGTTCTCATCGATTTGTAAATTATTATCAACAAGTGACTTGCGGAGGCTGTAGCCGTATTGTTCGGTGCGCAAGCGGGCGAGCACGGCGACGATGAGGGTGCCTCGGCGGAGTTCTAATCTGAGATTTTCAAAGAGGTCGTTATCCATGTGTCTCACATACTATTTGCAATACGGTATGTGAGGCACAGCCTATACGCGGCTTTAGGAATTTGTCAATGTGCATCCGAAATTTTCTCCGAAGGAAGACGCACCGGGCGAGCGAAGTTACCCAAGGGATTGGGGGAATCGAGATCACTACTTACTTTTTCAATCGGGGTTCGATAGTCTGGGGAAGCTCTGGACGGCTCTTCGCGCCCTCCTTAATTCGTGATGCGTTACTTTCATTACTTCCAATCTGCCGTAACTCTCACGCTGGCCTGCGGGCTCGCGGCAACTCCCTGTGCATGGGCTGCTCACCGGTCGCACCACGCAAAACACGCGTCGGGGATTAAAGAGCGCAAGGTGAAGGCCCATCACGGGTATCCTGCGGGCTCACTCGCGTCCCGATCCGCGGTAGCGCGACACAAGGCGGAGCATGCGCACGCGCATCCCGCGGCGGCGCGTATTCACAGACGGGATCCGGGGGCGCATGTCCCAGTAACACAGGCCATGGATGTGGCGGAGACGATTCCGCCGATACCGATGAGAAATGGGCGGCTGTTGGTGCCGCGTCCGCTGATCGGGTCGCTGACATCTCTCCAGCGGCAGAACCGGCGCGACGAGGCCGAAGGGCTGACGCGCATAGAGGACGACGCGCAACTGAACGCGATGCGCCGCGAAGGCGAGTTGGTATCGCTGCCGGTAAGCGCGCAGTTGCGAGTGAATCCGGAGTTGCCGGTGAACCGGCGGTATACGCGGACGTGGACGGAGAAGTTTTTGGCGGACGCGGCGCGGGCGCACTATTACCGCTTCCATCGACCGCTGCAGGTGAACTCGGCGGTACGGACGGTGGAGTATCAGCGTTACCTGATGCGGGTGAACGGCAATGCGGCTCCGGCCTGGGGCGATACGGCGTCTCCGCACCTGACGGGCGCCACCATCGACATCGGCAAGAAGGGGTTGTCGCTTTCGGAGATTGCGTGGATGCGGGCATATCTGCTTCCGCTTGAGGCATCGGGCAAGATCGACGTGGAAGAGGAGTTTTATCAGTCCTGCTTCCACATCACGGTTTACAAGTCGTACATGCCGGCGTCGAGACCGATGCGGTCTCGGCACAGTGCCGCTACGCTGTTGGCGGCGGGCGTGCGGTAGCGAAGGCAGCTAAGGGGTCGGCCGACGGTAATATCGGGATCGCTAAAAAAGCGTACAGCTAAAACCATTCGAGAATAGCGAGGGCTCAGGATACTGGGCCCTTTGTTATTTTCCCCGGTCAAAGTGTTGTGACCCTCTCCAGCAGAAAAATCTTTCTCCTGTGGCACTCCCACATTAAAATGTGATATTGATGTGGTCATGCCACAGGAGGGAAAGTGGTGACCCGCCTTCTCGCCATGCAGCAATAGGGAGATGAACAATGAAAGCGTTTCTTCGGCAAACTTCCAACCGGTTCCGCTCTTTCTTCCACAAGGCTCCTCTGGATCGCGATCTCGACGAGGAGCTTGCTTCGCACGTTGATTTGGCCGTGCAGGAGAATGTTGCGCGCGGCATGACGCGGGAGGAAGCGCGGCGGCAGGCGATGATCCGCTTTGGGGGAATGCAGCAGGCGCGTGAGCGGCAGCGGGAAGCGCGAGGATTACCGTGGCTGGACGTGCTCGCGCAAAATGCGCGTTACAGCGTGCGCATGCTGTGGCGGAGTCCGGGATTTGCCGCTGTTGCGATCCTGATTCTGGCGCTCGGGATTGGCGCGAACAGCGCGGTATTTTCGGCCATTGACGCGATTGTGCTGCGTCCGCTGCATTTTCCGCATGGCGATGAGCTGGTGGAGATGCACCAGTACTCTTTTAAGAACAAGACCCCTGAAACCAATGTGGCGACGGTGCGGCTTGAGGACTGGAACCGGATGAACTCGACGTTCCAGGCTATCTCGGGTTATTACACGGAAGACGAGTCTTACGATTCCGGCTCGCTCCCGGAAAAGATCACTGAGGCGCTGGTGGCATCGCGCTTTCTAGAAGTATGGGGCATCGCGCCGGAATTGGGCCGCAACTTCACCCGCGAGGAGCAGCATTGGGGAGGTCCGAGTGCGGTGCTTATCAGCGACCGCTTCTGGCGGACGCACCTGCACGGCGAACCGGATGTGATCGGCAAGCGGCTTAAGCTGGGGCAGTACGCGAGCACGATTGTGGGTGTGATGCCGGCATCGTTTCTCTTTCCCGTGCAGGACGTGGATGTATGGACACCGAGCGCGGCGGACGCCCCGTTTGCGCAGGCGCGCAATGAAACATGGTTTGTCGCGATCGGCCGAATGAAACCTGGAGTGTCGATAGCGCAGGCGCGCGCCGACATGGACGCGGTGCAGAGCCAGCTTGCGAAGCAGTTCCCGAAGACCGACGCGGACATGACGGTGGAGGTGCAGCCGCTGAAGGAGGTGGTGCTGAACGGATCGGCGAGTTCGCTTTGGCTGGTGTATGGATCGGTCTCGTTGCTGCTGGTGATTGCGTGCATGAACCTGGCCGCGCTGCTGTTGGCTCGCACCACGCAGCGTGAGCATGAAATAGCGGTGCGGTTTTCCCTGGGAGCATCGCGAAAGACCATCGTTGTGCAGTTGTTGTCGGAGGTGCTCGCGCTGGCGCTCACCGGGGCGGCGCTGGGCCTGCTGATCGCCGCGGCGTCTGCCCGAATTTTTCAGATGCTCTCGAAAGGGCTGCCACGTGCGCAGGAGATCGCGCTGGACTGGCGGGTTGCGATGTACTCGCTAGTGTGCGCTGTGGCAGTAACGTTATTTTGCGGGCTGGTGCCGGCGATGCGCAGCACGCGACGCGGTTTGGCGCACTCGCTTGCGCAGGGCGGCAGGATGCAGGTCTCGGCGCGCAGCCCGCTGCAGTGGATCCTGGTGGGCGTGCAGGTGGCGTTTGCCGTCACTCTGCTAATCGGCGCGGGTTTGTTGTTGCGGAGCTTCCAGCAATTGGGCCGTGTGAAACCGGGCTTCGATCCCAGCCATGTTCTGACGCTGCGCGTGAGCGCGTCGTGGGGCGAGACGGCCGATTTGAAGGCCATGACCAAGCGTGTGGAGCACAGGCTGGATACGATTCGGCAGATCCCAGGTGTGGAGGCGGCGGCGACTTCGCTGTTTCTTCCGGGCGTGCCGGCCCTGTACCGCAGCGAAATCAAGGTCGATGAAGGGCCGCAGGATGCGAGCCAGAGAATTGTTGCCGATAGTCGGTTTGTTTCGTCCGGATATTTTGCAACGACGCGGATTCCAACACTCCAAGGCAACGATTGCCAGAATGATTCTCCTGTGAATGCGGCGGTTGTAAACCGCAGCTTTGCAAACCTGTATCTGGCTCAGTCACCAGTGCTCGGGCACCACGTTGAGACTGGGAGTGTTTTCGGAGGGCCGAGCGAGATTCGAGGAGTTGTGGGCGATGCGCGCGAGGAGGGATTGAATGCGCCTCCCGCGCCCACGGTGTACTGGTGCGTGCCGTCGCCCGACCCGGATGTCTACTACCTGGTGCGAACGCACGGCGACCCGATGGCCATGGCCGATACGATTCGCAGAAAGATGCACGACCTTGAGCCCGGTCGTTCGGTGTATGACATTGCTCCGCTGCAGGAACACCTGGACGATGCCTTCGCAGTGAACCGGTTGCGCACCCTGCTGCTGACACTGTTCGCGGTGACGGCCGTGTCGCTGGTGAGCCTGGGGCTGTACGGGACGATCAGCTATCTGGTAAGGGTGCGGCAGCGCGAGGTCGGATTGCGGCTGGCGCTCGGCGCATTGCCGCGTCAGATTGCGACGCGCTTTCTGCTGCAGGGCCTGCGTGTGGCCGGGATCGGCTGCGCGGCGGGGCTGTTGCTGGACGTTGGATTGGGGCGGGGGCTGACAGGCATGCTGTATGGGGTTTCGCCTCTCGATGCTGTGACGTATTCCGCCGTAGTGCTGCTGATTCTGGCTGTGGCCGCACTGGCATCCCTGGTTCCGGCGATGCGCGCGGCACGGGTTCAGCCTACCCAGGTGCTACGCGAAGAATGAAGCGATGCTTCATCGCGAGTGATTGCACAGCAGAAAGCAATCATAGAACAGCGAGGGCCCAGGCATTATTCCTGGGCTTTTTTTGCGATAGAAGTACTATGGCGCGGGCTTGCTCTGGAACGAGAAAAGCTGCCAGGAGCGGCCCTCCTGCTCAAAGGCGGAGGACTGCAGAGGGGTGCCGCAAAATTCCGCGATGGCGCGGTTCCAAAACCTGAGGCCGGCAGCGTTAGACTGCATAACTCGCACCTGCCAGTTGCCCGGATGATTTCGCCACGCCGCATGCGCGGCCAGGATACCGATGCCACGCCCGCGGAATCTACGAAGGAGAAAGAATTCTGCCATGTCCCAGACGGTGTCGCTGGTGGCGACAACGGGCACTCTCTTGAGCAGCACAAAGCCGGCCCATCCGCCAGCGACTTTGATGAGGAAGGGATGCCGGTCACGCCGACTCCAGTAAAGCGGCAGATTCTGATAGCCGAATCTCCCGTCAAGCCCGATTTGCAGATCGTGGAGATGGCTCAAGTCGTGGAGATACAACTCGAGGAGGTTCGTGAGCACCGACTGCTGCTCGGGGAGAGACCAGTTCAGCATTGGCAGATATACTTCCGCCCTGCTTTGCAGTCGCTTCTTTCACCACATCCATTTTATGAGTAAGTGCGCGCTTGCCCGATGACGCGTCGCGGAGTTTATGGAACGCGATTGCCTTCGGGAATCGCGTGATGGGATTGATGCTGATTATTGTGGTGGAAGTCGAGGCCGAAGTGGAGGTCGGAGCGGGTTCCAGTGATGGAGATGGGGACTTCCGTGCCGGCCCCATTCTTTGAGAAGAAGGGATCGACGGGTAGCAGCAGGATGGACTTCCATCCGGTGACCGTTTGCGAGACTTTGGCCTGAAAGCGCGCAGTGCCATGGAAATCGACCTGTTTGCCGTCGAGGGTATAGAAGCCGTTGAGGGCGATGTCTGCGCCGGGCACTTTGAACTTGAGTCCTGTGATGGTGATTTTCTCGTTATCCAAGGAGAAGTTGTCCTGAAGGCTGGAGGCGATGTTCGGATTGATGTTGTGGTCGGCATTGTATTTCGCTGTATCCGCGTGTCCCTGGCCACGGAGAGAGAGCTCGTTGATTTTCTGTTGAACTTTAGGATCAGCGAAGTGAGCATCGGTGATCTGGAAGCGGCCGCTGAGTCGGAGCTTCTGCGTGATGGGCTTCTTGCCGGGCGGCACATACATTTTGGTGTGCAGCGTGAGGGCACCGGTCATGATGGGCGGCGTGGTCTTTACGCCGAGCTGCAGCATGTCTTCGATGCGGGCGGGACCAACCGTGACGTCGAGCGTGATGTTGTGACCCTGGCCAGGGATGTTGACCACATCGCCGCGCGCGACGATGTGGGAGTGGAGCAGCACTGCATCGACGGGCTGAAGATGGGTATCGCCGTTAGTGCCGTCGACTATGGCATGGAAGGTGGTATGCAGGGGAACGGGATGGGCAGCGGTGTCGAGGCTGAAGTTTGGAGTCTCGGTTTCGCCATCGACGCTGATGTTATCGAGCGCGCCCTGATATTTTCCGGTGGATGAAAGCGTACCGCCGATGCCTGCAAGCGGGTACAGGTCGGCGTGGGTGAAGCTGTAGCTTCCGCTGACGGGCGTATCGCCGGGACTGTGCTCATTGAATGGTCCGAAGGAGCCGGTGGAGTCGATATCGCCGATGGGCTTGGGGTTGATGAGAATGGCATGAAAGCGCATGGGCTGGCCGGCTCCGACGGTGGTCATGCGCAGGTTGCCAACTTGAAATACCAGCGGAAGCTTTCCGGGTTTATTGGTGCCAAGGGTGAGGGTAGCGTGGTTGATGTCGAGCCGGTCGATAAGGATTTCGATCTTACTCCGCTTCGAGGGGCCGAGGCGCAGGCCGGGCACAGTGGCGCGCTGCTGTTTTGGCGGCAAGTAAACGCTGAGTCCGCTGACGCGCACGAGGCCAATGTGCATGGGCGTGCGGAGGAGATCGCGCCAGGTTGCGCGGAAGTTGAACTTGTCGGCGGAGAAGAGCGGCTGCTCGACTTCAAGCTGATTGGGGTAGATTTTGAGTCCACCCCCGGTGACTTCAAAGCCGCGCCATACCGACGCGGTAAAGGTATCGAGCTCGACACGTGCATCGAAGCGGGCTGCCAAAGTGTCAATTACGCGCTGCCGCAGCATAGGTTCAGCGCGATGGAAGTATACGGCGAAGACAGTGAACAAGGTCGCGCCCAGCAGGAAGGCGGCAAAGCCGACCCACGCCGTGACCCGAACCCAGAGGCGCTTGCGCGTGTGTTTTGGCGGATGGACTGCTTCGCTCTGCTGGTCGGCCACTTTCAAATACGTTCTCCAGCGAGTCAGTCAAGAGGCGATCAGCTAAGAGGCGCTCAGCGTTCGACCCTGGTCCCGGCTTCGGTGATTAGAAGCCGGGAAACTGTTTTTCGTTGGTTTGCTAAAAGATGCGCTACGAGTTAGCTGACACTGTATCGGTTTCATCACCATCGGCGAAATGATGTTGAAGAGCATTGGCTAGCTGATCGGGGCTGCGCGGGAAGATGGCATCTCCGGCGAGGCCGCTGGTGTGAAGAGTGGGATCGGCGACGTAACCGATGAAGAGGAGCGGGTCGCGATGTTTTAGCTGCAAGGCGGCGTGCACTGCCGGTTCAACGGCATGTGCGCCTGAAACCTCAAGCAGGACGATGGGGGAAGCTGCGGAGTTGCGGTGCTGTTGCCAGAGTGGCTCAAGTTCGTCGTAAGAAGGCGCGAAGTGGACACGCAGACCGTGGTTTACCAGAGCTTGATGCAGCATCAGAGCGCTGCGGGTGTTGTCTCCGGATAGAAGGACGACCGGGGAAGAGTCCGCGAACGACTCCGGGCAAGTTTGGTGCGGTGAATTCTGCTGATTCTTTTCCATTGGGCTGCTGTCTCCCTTTCGATTAGTTCGTGCTGCCTTCACAACAACGGCTTTTGTGGAGCTGATTGCCAACGCCGCAAAAGCCGGAAAGGAGAGTAGTGACGCAACCGTTGGGCCAATCCACAACCGTCTGCAAGTAGCTGAAGCTGGACAATCTACAGATTCTTAGATCGTGCAACCCTTTGCAGCAATGGAGTTCCTGCCGCGGACAGGGAAATTTTTCCACTCAGGGTAAAGTTGTGGTCAGAAATCTTTGATTTTATGGCAGTAAGGTCAGGAATGCGATACAGTCTTGGGACGGGGGCGGGCCGGATGCACGGGTTTTTGACGAGCGCGATGTTTGGTCCGGCGAGCGCGGCACTGCATGGGCTGCATTCAAACTATGTGCGTTTTTCGCTGCTCGCGCTCAGCTCGATCTTCTTTCTGGTCGACCCGTTTGCTGCGATCCCTTCATTCATTGCGATTACGGCCGGGGCCGATGGGCCGCGGCGGCGGCGCACGGCGGCCAAGGCTTCGCTGACCTGCTTTATTGTGCTGACTGCGTTCGCGCTGGCGGGGCAGGCGATCTTCAGGATGTTCGGGATCACGCTGCCGGCTTTTGAGATCGCGGGCGGATTGATCCTGTTGCTGATCGGCATCGACATGTTGGAGGCGAAGCGATCGCCGACGCAGGAGTCGACTGGAGATGCGGAGGACGCGTCCCAAAAGGAAGACGCGGGAATTGTGCCGCTCGGGATTCCGATGCTGGCAGGGCCGGGCGCGATATCGAGTGTGATGGTGCTGGTGGGCCAGGCTCCGGACACGTGGCATATGGCGGCGATTCTGGGGTCGATCGCGATAACGGCCGCGGTGAGCTTTGGAGTGTTAAGCGGTGCGGACCGGCTTCGTCGGGTGCTGGGTGAAACCGGAATCCGAATCCTGGTGAGAATTATGGGCCTGCTGCTAGTAGCGCTGGCGATGCAGTTCTTTGTGAACGGGCTGACGGACCTGGGCGTGATCGCGAAGCAGTAAGGGCTCCCCAGGCACAGGCACTTGAAACTCGTCCGTTTTTGCAAGCGCACCTGAATTTAACCTATTTTGACTGCGCAATACTGCTTGGCAACGTAGCCTGACGCCGGCGGCTGATGGAGGTAGACAAGTCTTCCATTGAAATCTTTTGCCGCGGTGTTTGTAAATTGGATATCGACGACCCTTGCCGGGTTGAGGTTACGCCGCACGATGCGCTCGGGCAGGCAGTGTATCTGCATCTCCTCTGTCCCAAGTCCCAGCGCAACTCTGAATCTGGAGCGGAGATTGAGGATGTGGCGGATCCGCGTGAACAGCGACGGCACATCGGGGGCGGCGAAGCAATCCTGTACTCCGAAGACGAGTACGCCACCCGGTTCGAGGACCCTTATGAATTCACGCAGATACCTGGTGGCAATGCGCCGCGGTACATGCTGAAGAATGTTGCTATAGATGAACGAGAAGCTGGCATCGGCAAAGGGAAGAAGCGCGCTGGCGCTGACCAGGTAGCGGCAATGGGCGAATCGGTTGAAAGACTCGGCTGTCCGGATCATCCGGTGAGAGATATCGACGCCCACCGTGCTGTTAAAGCGCCGCGCCAGAGCCTGCGTGAGCCGGCCAACGCCGCATCCGAAATCCAATGCCGTGCCGCTGAATTCAGGAAGACAGCCAAGCTCGGCGAGGTAGCTGAGGACGGTCTCGATTTCGTAAACGCCGGTGGCCATGAATTCGGCGATTTGCCACCTGCCGACTCTCTTCCTGGAATCGGTGAGAATGGCATGCAGGGCGTCGCGCTCAGCGAGGGTCTCCCAATGGTCCTTCAGCTTTTCAAGGGTGCTCATCGGGTCGAGTCTAAGGCCGGCCCGGATGGATGGATGTCATCAGAATGGCATTGCATTATCTCGAATTTGTCGCGGTCAGTGCGGCCGTTGATTTGATTTCAACAGAATCCCCGGTTTTCAACAGGTTGCGGAGGCTGCTTTGGGCGGGTAGTATCGATCCTGGCTGTCAACAATTGCGGTGCGTGCAGTGTTGGTCCAGGGTAAGTTGCAGGGCCAAAATCGGCGTGCTATAGTAGGAGACGGTAAGAGAAGGTGCAAGTGGCTTCGCGGCGCGGAAGTGCTTCCGCCCCAGTTGTGCGAAGCGGGTGTTCGACGGGCGCAAGGCGCCGAATCAGCGAACAATCCAAATTGCAGAGGAGCAAGTCTCCTCGATTTTTTCGTGCGGCCTGAGGTTCGGGCTTTTTGTGTGCGGGCCGAGTGCCCGGCTTCAGCAGCTATGGCTGGATTGAAATTTGATCTTTATATGTTTTGCGTGCGTGAGCGTTTTAGTTGACGGAACGGGTTCAGGTTTGCAAAGAAAGTTCGAATTTTCTTTGACAGGCCCGGTTAAACTCGATATTCTTAAAAAACGCGTTCAAAATGCAACGCAGCAAGTTCGAGGACCGCAGCTATGCTGTGTTTCCCGATCCAAAGCGGTCCGCTCAGGCGGGTTACCGGTGTGGATCTTTGACAATCAGGTTGAACATGCCAGTCGTGAGAATGGAAGAAGATTTCGGTTTGATCATTCTCACAATGTTAGTCCCTTGCCGCCTTTCGAGCGCTGCAAGGGCGGTTACTCCAGCGACCTCCGTCGTCTGGTTGTAGCCATCAGGTTTCAAACGAGAGTTTGATCCTGGCTCAGAATCAACGCTGGCGGCGTGCCTAACACATGCAAGTCGAACGAGAAAGTGGAGCAATCCATGAGTAAAGTGGCGCACGGGTGAGTAACACGTGACTAACCTACCCTTGAGTGGGGGATAACCTGGGGAAACCTTGGCTAATACCGCATAATACCTACGGGTCAAAGGAGCAATTCGCTTAAGGAGGGGGTCGCGGCAGATTAGTTAGTTGGCGGGGTAATGGCCCACCAAGACAGTGATCTGTATCCGGCCTGAGAGGGCGCACGGACACACTGG
>DASUHR010000012.1:0-165761 GCA_036273415.1 Silvibacterium sp.
CGGCATCAGGAACGGCTGATCGATCGCTCTGGCCGGCAGAGGTACGTTCTTGTCCACCGCGTCCATCAGCTCGTCGATCTTCGCTTCCCACTGCGCCTCGCCATTCAACCCGCCCAGCGCCGAACCGCGAATCACCGGCACATCATCGCCCGGGAAGTTGTACTTCGACAACAGCTCGCGCACTTCCATCTCCACCAGATCGATCAGCTCCGGGTCCTCGACCGCGTCGCACTTGTTCAGGAACACCACGATGTACGGCACCCCCACCTGGCGGGCCAGCAGCACGTGCTCCTTGGTCTGCGGCATCGGACCATCGGTCGCCGCCACCACCAGAATCGCGCCGTCCATCTGCGCCGCGCCCGTGATCATGTTCTTGATGTAATCGGCGTGCCCCGGGCAATCCACGTGCGCGTAGTGACGGTTCTTGGTCTCGTACTCCACGTGCGCCGTCGCAATCGTAATCCCGCGCTCGCGCTCTTCCGGCGCATTATCAATGGTGTCGAACGACCGAAACTTGTTGTTCGGGTTGTGCTTCGACAACACCTTCGTGATCGCCGCCGTCAACGTCGTCTTACCGTGATCAATGTGCCCAATCGTACCCACGTTCACGTGAGGCTTCGAACGGTCAAACTTCTCCTTCGCCATTTTGCTGTTCCTCTCTCGTTCCTTCAATCGTCACTAAACGATCGTTCTCTTATTTACCGGGCCCGCGAAAAGCCCGCAATTTCCAAAATTTATTTATTTGCCCTGGTTCCTGCTGATGATCTCTTCTGAAATCATCCGCGGAGCCTCTTCATACCGCGCAAACTGCATCGAGTACGAGGCCCGTCCCTGCGTCGACGAACGAATATCGTTCACGTATCCAAACATCTCCTTCAGCGGAACCATCGCCTTGATCACTTGCGATCCTGCCGCGTGCTCCATCCCTTCAATCCGTCCGCGCCGCGAGTTGATGTCGCCGATTATCGTTCCCATGTACTCTTCCGGGACCGTCACCTCGACTGCCATGACCGGCTCCAGCAGCACCGGAGATGCCTTGCGCGCAGCTTCCTTGAACGCCATCGACCCTGCGATCTTGAAGGCCATTTCGTTCGAGTCCACATCGTGGTAGCTGCCGTCGTACAGCGTCGCCTTAAAATCGACAACCTCATATCCTGCCAGCACGCCGTTATGCAGCGCCTCGCGAATTCCCTGCTCCGTCGGCTTGATATATTCCTTCGGAACCACGCCGCCCCTGATTGCGTCGATAAACTCGAAGCCCTTGCCCGGCTCGTTCGGCTCCAGCCGAATCTTCACGTGGCCGTAGTTACCCGAGCCGCCCGTCTGGCGAATGTACTTGCCTTCCGCCTCCGAGGTCTTGCGAATCGTCTCACGGAACGCCACCCTCGGCTCGCCCACATTCGCCTCGACCTTGTGCTCGCGCTTCATGCGGTCCACTAGAATTTCAAGGTGCAGCTCGCCCATGCCGCTGATAATTGTCTGGCCCGACTCCTCGTCCGTGCGCACCTTGAACGTAGGATCCTCATCGGCCAGCCGCGCCAGCGCCATGCCCATCTTCTCCTGGTCGCCTTTTGTCTTCGGCTCGACCGCCACGGAAATCACCGGCTCCGGGAAATCAATCGCAGACAGCGCAATCGGATCGTTCGGCGCGCACAGCGTGTCGCCCGTCTTCAGTTCCTTCAGCCCCACGCACGCGCAGATGTCTCCTGCGTAAATCTCGGTGATGTCCTCGCGCTTATTGGCATGCATCTTCACTAGGCGACCCACGCGCTCCGTCTTTCCCGTCCGCGGATTCAGCACCGTGTCGCCCGTCTTCAACGATCCCGAATATAGCCGGATGAAGCCCAACTTCCCGTACTGATCGTTGATCAGCTTGAAGCCTAATGCCGAAAACGGAGCATCGTCCTTTGCCTCGCGCGTCAACACCACCGATGTATCGTCCGGATCGATGCCCTCGACCGGCGGTACATCCAGCGGACTCGGCAGATAATCCACCACTGCGTCGAGCAGCGTCTGCACGCCCTTGTTCTTGAATGCCGAACCGCACAGCACCGGGAAGACCTGCATCGCAATCGTCGCCCCGCGCAGCGCCTTCTTCAGCTCTTCCGCTGTGGGCGTCTCGCCTTCGAGGAACTTGTGCAGCATCTCGTCATCGTGCTCGGCGACCGTCTCGATAAGCTGCATCCGGAAGGCCTCCGCCTTCTTCTGCAGGTTCGCAGGCACCGGCTCAACCTCGTACTTCGCGCCCATCGTCTCATCATTCCAGATGATCGCGCGCATCTCGATCAGATCAATCACGCCCTTGAAGTTCGCCTCAGCGCCGATCGGAATCTGGATCGCCACCGGCCGCGCGCCCAGGCGCTTGCGAATGGTCTCGATCACATGCTCGAAATCCGCCCCGGCCTTGTCCATCTTATTAACAAAGCAAATCCGAGGGACCTTGTACTTGTCGCCCTGCCGCCACACCGTCTCCGTCTGCGGCTGCACGCCCGAAACCGAATCGAACAACGCCACCGCGCTGTCCAGCACGCGCAGCGACCGTTCCACCTCGGCGGTAAAATCCACGTGGCCCGGCGTGTCAATAATGTTGATGCGGATGTTGTTCCACGTGCAGGTGGTCGCAGCCGACGTAATCGTAATGCCGCGCTCCTGCTCCTGCTCCATGTAGTCCATCGTCGCCGTGCCTTCATGCACTTCGCCGATGCGGTGCGTAATGCCCGTGTAAAACAGGATGCGCTCGGTCGCGGTCGTCTTTCCGGCGTCAATGTGCGCCATGATTCCGATGTTCCGGCAACGATTTAATGGTACCTGGCGAGCCACTCTATTCCCTCAATCCCTTGGCGGATCATTCCATCCGCAGCTAACCTCTTATTACGTTTTTCTGAGCCCTGTTTTCCGAGCCCGGCCCTACCAGCGATAATGCGCAAACGCCTTGTTCGCCTCGGCCATGCGATGCACGTCTTCCTTCTTCTTCATCGCCGCGCCGCGACCGTTCGCCGCATCCAGCAGCTCCGCCGATAACTTATCGATCATGCCCTTCTCGCCGCGCGCCCGCCCGTAGCTCACCAGCCAGCGAATCGCCAGCGAAGTGCGCCGCTCCGGATTCACTTCGATCGGGACCTGATAGTTCGCGCCGCCCACGCGCCGCGTCTTCACTTCCAGCAGCGGCTTGCAATTCTCCACCGCCTTCTTGAACAGCGTCAGAGCGTCGGATCCGCCCTTCTGCTCCAGGTTTGTCATCGCGGTGTAGAAAATCCCCTGCGCCGTCGACTTCTTGCCGCCCCACATCATCGAGTTCACAAATTTGGTTACCAGCGTCGAGCTGTAAACCGGGTCGGGAGCGACCTCACGCTTGGCGATATGACCTTTTCTCGGCATAACTCTCTAATCTCTCTTCAGACAACAAACTTGATCTAACTCAATCACCCAAACTCAATCCGCGACCAACGGAAGCGGCTACTACTGCTCGCAAGCCATGGCGCCGAAGGCGCGTGTGCCTGGACGGCGAGTCCTATTTCTTGCCTTTGCCTGCCGCTGCTCCGGCCTTGGCGCGCTTCGCGCCATACTTTGACCGGCTCTGCGTCCGTTTCACCACGCCCACGGAATCGAGCGTCCCGCGCACAATGTGATACCGCACGCCTGGAAGGTCCTTCACGCGCCCCCCGCGGATCAGCACAATCGAGTGCTCCTGCAGGTTGTGGCCTTCGCCCGGAATGTACGACGTCACTTCAATCCCGTTCGTCAGACGAACACGCGCAACCTTCCGCAGGGCCGAGTTCGGCTTCTTCGGCGTCTGCGTATACACGCGCGTGCACACTCCACGCCGCTGCGGCGATCCCTGCAATGCAGGAGAAGCCGTCTTGTAGCGCGGTGCGCTGCGGCCTTTCCTTACCAGTTGACTGAATGTAGGCAAACCTCGCTCCTTACCGATCCAAACCATTTTTTCCAGCGCGACCGGAAAGCCCTGCGCCGCACGCCTTCCGAGCGCACAATGCGCTCTGCGTGCGAAGTCACATGCTTCCTGCTTCGCGTCTGCCGTGCCTCATTACCAGACGAGAACCCCGACGGTGGCCGCGCGCAATTTGCAAAAGCCGCCTTGCGGCGGATTCCTTAAAATTGGCCAACTCCGTTTCGCTGGTTCCGGCCCGCATAGTTCGCCAAGGTGGCGAATGTCGCGGAGCCCAATGCGATGCGATGTTGCGATCCGTCCATGTCCCCTCTTTCAGACAGGAACTCCGCAGAAGATTCGGCCGCGTACAACTTACCGTATGCCGTTCTGCGACACGTTGCCCAGCCTCCCGCCTGCTGCACTGCACAAGAGCAAAGCGGACACTAGGCGAACCTTCTAAGATTAGCAAGTCACAGGCAACCCGTCAAACACATCCGCCGCAACCCATAAAGAAATTCCAATCACTCGCAAGTGACCCTCCTGTTTTAGCGCAGACCTCCAGCTGGTGGCCCGCACAGCGCCGCCACAGCCGCGTTCAGACATCTCAGATACGCCACAATTTGCCATCGCTCCTGCTCCGGCAGGCCGCCCCAGCTCGGCATCCCCTTGTACATCTGTCCATTCTTGATGATCCACGCGATCTCCCCGTCGGTCGCGTTCTTCAGCCGTTCGCTCCTCAGGCTCGGATGCTTCGACCTGCCCTGCGCCTCCGTTCCATGGCACTTCGCGCAATTATCGCGATATAAGTTGCCGCCTGCGGCCACCGCCTCCGTGCTGCCAGCATAAGGATTGACGCGTCGGCGGTCAGCGGCGGGAATCTTCTTCAACCACGCACCGTTCGCCGCGGCAAAGCAAAGCGCCGAACCAGACACCAGGACGGCAACAAACAAAACCCACTTCTTCATTTCGCCCTCCGGAACAAATCGCGGAACTGCTGGATCTCATACGACGCACCAAAGCGCCACAACACGGCCGCCGCATTGTCGTTCAGCCCGAACTCCGGCGAAAACTTGAAGGTCCATCCACGCGGCGTATTCAGCGCTACGGTCGGCGCCGCGTATTGCTCGGTATTTTTCAGTCCGAAGCCGTACCGCGTTCCCAATCCACCGAACAGCTCCGCGCCCGCATCAATATTCTGACGGCAGAAGACACAGCGATTGCTGCGGGCCGAAAGCGCGAGCGGGTGCGCAGCCGCCACGGCATATCCAAATTCCCACGGATTGCCGTCGTTCACGTCTTTCTCCGCAATGATGTTCTCGGAAAAATTCCAGCCCTTGGCGTTGCTGGAGAGGATCAGCTTGCCCTCCACTGAATGCACCACCGCAGCACGCAGCGACGCATTGGGGTCCTGCTTGTCGGCAATGCTGTCGTTGCCGGTGATTTCCAGAAAGCTCTTGTCCGCCTCGTTCACGTCCTCGTACTCGACGTAGAGCACGGGATTGATCCAATACTCGCGCGGCAGGGGGCGAAAGCGGTTCTCAATCCGAAAACCGGTGAACAGCGACGAGTCGTTCGCCGTCGATTGGCCCTGCAAGTAGAACTCGGTGGTCCACCAGGCAGCCGTTCCGTATTCAAATTCAATCGTCGGTGCCGCAAAGGTGTTCTGGCTCTTCGGGGCCGCCAGAATGTTCTGGTTTTCGATCTCTAGATTGCCTGGCTCTTCCATCACCGAGGAGTAGGTGACGAAGTAGGGTGGCTCTTGCTGAGCATGGAGCCGAGGGCAGAGAGATGTTGTGCCGCAGAGTGCGAAGAAAAGAAAGCACATTCGGCTGCAAGTACGTGCAAAGATGTGGAACAAAAGAGAAGCCTCCCAAATGAACGGTCGATATAGGACTTATCTTGTCCGATATAAAAGGAGACTAATGTAGTCGTAGTTAAAGGTCAATCGAGGGATTCCCCGCGAAAAGAAAAGTAAACTTGACATCCAGAGGGAAGACATTGTAATGTTTGCTTGTCTTTTAGAAAAGGAAACCAATCATGTCCTTTTGCAAGCAGAACTTCAGCCCACTTCAGCGCCGCTTTACCGTGCTCTTCGCCTTCACTCTTATCGCGACCGGTGTCTTGTTCGGCGTTCACGTCAGCTTCCAGGAAGGGCACCTCGGCCTGAACGCCGGCTCGTCCGCACGGAGGCTCGGCTATGTGCTTTCCGCGCTCCCGGTCATTCCGTTCCTGGCGATGATGGCGCTTATCCCACGCTACTTCGCGCGGGAGAAAGATGAGTTCATCCGGGTGCTGCTGGTCCGCGCGCTGCTTTGGGGTTTTGCCGTGCCGCTGGTAATCGACACGGTGTGGGGCTTCTTGTGGCCGCTCAACCCGCTGGTTCCAATGATGAATGTTGATCTGTTCTGTATTACGGCCATCGTCGCACTGCGCGTGCAGGGTTGGAGATACCGGTGAAGAATCGGCTGCGAGTGCTCCGCGCCGAGCGCAACTGGAGCCAAGCCGAGTTGGCGCAGCGCCTCGAAGTTTCCCGGCAGAGCGTGAACGCGATCGAGACGGGCAAGTTCGACCCGAGCTTACCGCTCGCCTTTCGCATTGCTCGCCTCTTCGAGGGAACGATCGAGTCTATCTTCAGCGACTCGGAAACCGGCCCGGGTCAGGCGACGGCCAGCCGCGAGCCTGCTATCCAAAATGGCACGGCTGGCTCTGCCAATCCTTGATCGACTGCAGCGCCTACTGGATCTGCGGAGCCGCGTCGAGCGCCTGTTGCGACACGTCGCGAATGTGGGCGTTATCGTCCTGCGTCGCCACCGTATGCAGAACCTCGCGCACGCTCGAGTCGGCCTCTACCGGCGTGAGCAGCCCAATCGCTGCCGCCCGCACCTCCGCTTCAGGATCGTTCATCAGTGACTGCAGCAGGGCATCCCGCACACGCATGTCGTTCTCGACGTAGGGCTCAAGTCCCTCGAGCGCCTTCAATCGCACGGAGGAATTTTTGTCATACAGCAGCGCCACCATCAGCGCGTTGCGCAGCGGCCCGTCGCTGCATTGGTGACCCTCGCGGCATTCGTTTGCCAGCAGTCCCACTGAGTCGTCCTGCACATCGGGATTCAGCCGGTTTTGCGCTCCCAGAAGCAAAAGCTGCCGGATTTGCGGATCGTCGAGCGACCCACGGATCGAATCCGGAACCAGGCGGTTATAGTTCACCACCACGTTTTCCGAGTTCGGCTCCTGCACGATGCTGCTCACGTTGGCAATCCGCGCCTTGGTATCGTGCTGCTGCGCCGCCTGCAGAATCATGCCCGTCTGCGATACTTCATGCGCGCGAACGCCGGCGTTGTAGCCGCCGTAACCACCCGCCGCCAGTCCCATGACCAGCAGCACCGAAGCAGCCAGCGGAGCCGATCGCAGCCGCGACATGCCCAACGAAAATTTCTGCGTAAACCGCACCAGCAAGTTTTCGCGCGGCAGCGAGTCCAGCGCTTCTTCCAGCCGCAACCGTGCCCGCGCCATCAGGTTCGCCGATGGCTCTTCGACCGGAGAAAGTGACATCGCCTTCGCCAGCGCCTCGACTGCCTCAAGCTCACTGCTGCATGTCGCGCAGTCCGCCAGATGCTCATCCAGCGGCTGTCTCTGATCGGCCGCTAACTCGCCCCACACAGCCAGAGCGATCTTTTCCTGTGCAACTTCGCACTTCATGATGTTCCTTTGCTGTCACTGCCTCGAAATTTTGGCCCAAATGCCAACTCCCAACCAGCGGGAGGCCAAATCGTCGTACGTGGACGGTCCTGTCAACGCACCTGCGCCAAGTTCGCTCGTAGCTTCCTGGTCGCTCTGAACAGCGTATTCTTCGCCGTCTCTTCCGTCGTATTCAGCATCTCGCCGATGATTCTCAGCCGCAGACCCTGATAATGCTTCAGTTCAAACACCATCCGCTCTCGCGGAGTAAGCTCATCCAGCGCCGACGATATCCGCTCGCCGAGAAACTTCCGGCTCAACTCGCGGTCAGGATTCGCGCTCGCCCGCTGGTCCGACACGTTGCCCAGCAGGTCCATTTCATCGCCGTTCTGGTCGATCATCACCGCCTGATCTTCGCGCCGCGATTTCCGGCGTCGCAGCAGATCGAGGCAGAGGTTAGTTGCAATCCGGTAAATCCACGTATAAAAGGAGCACTCAAAGCGAAAATTTCCCAGATAACGGTACGCCTTGAGAAACGCCTCCTGGTGAATGTCTTCGGCGTCCTGCTCCGAGCCGGTCAAATGCAGGGCCAGCCGCAGGACCGCCTGATCATATTGACGGACGAGCGCGTCAAAAGCTGTTCGCGAACCCTGTTGGGCCTCGCGAATCAGGTCGTTCTCCGCAGCGCGCGCGTTCGGGTCCACTCGTCGTGAGGATTGTATCTTTTCGCTGCCTGGCCGTGACTGGCTCAAGGGCCGAGGCGGCGCAGGGGGAAGCATGCGCAATGCATCAACGGGCATCGTGAACTCCTCTGGATGGTGTCTTCCCCGCAATGGAATGATCGTAGGGACAGACCTGTCCTTCCCATGAAGACGCATATCCGGGGGAAAAGTTACAACCAGACGCAGATTCCGGGAAAAAGTTACAATGCAAAAACATTGCAAGCCAAACAGTGGAAAATTCAGCCGCCGCCTCGGCTACACTTTCCCTTATGGCCCCCAGAGATACTCCCTTCCAAAGCGGTACGCTATGGCCCGTTGACCGACAAAGCAGCAGCCCGCAGCCAAGCATTATCACCGCCTTCTGCGATGGAGGAGCCCGCGGCAACCCGGGTCCCGCCGGCTTCGGCGTCTACATCCAGGATGAACGCGGCGAAAAGCTCGCTGAGCTCAGCGAGTTTTTGGGTATAAAAACCAACAACTTTGCCGAATACTGCGGCCTGCTCGCAGCACTCGAATTCGCGCTTCGCTACGATCACCCGCGCCTGCGCGTCGTCTCCGACTCAGAGCTCATGGTCAAGCAGATCAAAGGCGAGTACAAGGTGAAGAGCCCCGATCTCCGGCCGCTTTATGACGAGGCGAAACGCCGCATCGCCGGCCTCGATTTCTTTCAGATCCAACACGTCCTTCGCAACAAGAACCGCGAGGCCGACCGCCTCGCCAATCAAGCCATGGATCAGGGGATGAGCAAGGTTCCCCACCTGGCCCCGAGCCGCTAGCTACCAGGCCTATCTCCCGGTCTGAATTTCTTTTGGGGTGTCCTTTGTTTTGTTGCATTTAGGTTGCAGCGATGAAGGCAAGGCCCATGGGCAGAAACAGTTAGCTATTTTGTCCTATATTTTCATATAGTTATGGTCAGGAAAGCCGTTTTCCACTCTTTGCGCGCACGTCGCGGCAGGATGGAACTCGATAAGGAAAGAGCGCAGATTGCGTTATCTACGAGCCGCTGGCTACGGTCCCATCTCCTTTATGCATTTTCTTGTGGCTCCCCTTTGTTTTGTTCAGTTTAGATTCTAGCCGTTGATGCAAGTCCAATCGGCAGAAGCAGTTAACGGTTTTTTCCTATTTTTTCATATAGTTATGGTCAGCAAAGCGGTTTTTCGCCTCTTCGCGCACAGGTTCGTTGGGATTGGAATTCGGCAACGGAAAGCCATAGATTGCGGTCTCTACCAAGCTGCTAGCTGCGGTCCCATCCCCTGATCTGGCTTGGCTCAGCTTTTTGAGGATCTCCTTTGTTTTGTTTAATTTAGGTTCTAGCCGCCACCGCAAGTCCAATTAGTAGAAGCAGTTAGCCGTTTTGTCCCATATTTTCATATAGTTAAGACATCAATAGCCGCTTTCCACCCTTGGCGCGCACGGCGCGTACAAACGAAAAGGCGTAGCTTGCGGCTGCGCCCTTTGTCACTATTTGGACTATATATCCAGTATACCAGTTTGAAAGAATTCAACTGCATTTCTATGTCAATGAAATTGATACAGTTAGCGGGGACAGGGGTTGACAAGAAAGGTTAACCCCGCAGGCCTCGTTTACATGCGACTATCAACCTGTTCACTCAGGGAGCCCGTGGGAGGCGGTTGTGTTCTCGACGAAGAAGACCGCATCGAATTCTTTCTGCAGCTCCGCCGGATACCAGTAATTCCCCTGTTCGCTCTGGTCGTACACTGCGCCCAAGCTGTGGGTCGGATGCGGCTCTTGCATCCATTCAAGCGTCTCCGGCGCGAATACCGCCAGGCGAAGGTTCAAGGCAAACAAAGGAATGCCGGTTGCCGCGAGCGCCGATTCCCAGGTGCCTTTGGGAGAGGCATTGAGCGTAAATGTGGCGACATGATGCGTTTGGGAGTCGGAAGCCCGGAACGACCCCTGGTCGAAAACAAAGCCGAAGTTGACGACTTGGGGGGCGAAATACCGCTTGAGATATCCGCCCATGGAGGGCGTTCCGCCGTAATCGGAATATTCGATGTGGGCGTTGTGGCCCAGATGATGATTTTGGCGCTGGGATTCTGGTTTGCAATCCATTCGATATTTTCGGCCATAGCGCGGTCCCGCACTGCCACGCCGTCGGTCTTCATCTCTTCGTATTGAGTGACGAGCCGAGCGTTCTGGATTGCCCAGTCGATTTCTTTGGGCGATGCGCCGGATTGGGTGAACTTGCCGCGCCGCGATTCGAGATCGTCCAGCACGCCGCGAGATAGTTGGAGCTGCCGGCTTTGCTCCTCGTTGGCCTGGGATGAGCTGGTACTTGCCCCAGAGGGGTCGATTCTCAGGCTTTGTTTTCCCGTATGCGCAACCGTGGCGTCTATTTCTTCTTTATAACCATTGCCGCCGTGATGAAAACCGGACAGGGTGGACGATTCGAAGTCGAGGTCAAGCTCAGGCGGACAGTAAGGCACTCCGTCAATTGCAATCTGCAGCGAGTCGAACCATGCTGTGCCAGACCCCTGATGAACCATGCCAAGGTAAACTGCGATGGCATCGGCGGGTACCGTTATGGTGACGTCGTAACGCATCCATGGCGTCGTTCCCTTTGGGCCGGTCTTGTCCATTCCGTCGAACACGAGCGCCTTTTGCAATCCGTCGGCGCGAAGCCAGAAGCCCGCATAACCATCTTGAATGTTTTCCGTCTTGATGTAGCCGGTCAAAGTGATACGGTGACCGACGGCTATCGATAAGGGCAGCTTCGCCGAAACGTAGGCAAATGCCGGACCGTAATTCTTGCCGATATCGCCGTACACCTGATCGATTTCCGGCGTGTTTGCGGGATCGTACTTCGAGACAAACTGCCGGACAGTGTCGAGTGAGACAGCGGGCGACTGCATATCGAAGCCGGTGAACTCGATGCGGCCTTTGCCCGATTGATTGTATTGGCGCATCCAGAGGATCATGTCGAGAATTTCCTGCGTGTTCCACGTCCAGAAGCTCATGCCTTCGAGGAGGGCTTTGGGGTCGCCGTTTCCGTTGAGGACGAAATCATTGAGCCGGTACGCTTCCGGCATGTTCGCTTCAATAGAGAAGACGGTGAATCCTTTTTGAGCGGCGAGGTAGCGCACCATGCGATCTTTCATCTGGAAGAATTCGCTGGCGCCGTGCGTCGCTTCGCCGAGCTCTACGATGCGAGCATCGCCGACGATGCCGCCGAGCGGAGCCATGTCGGAGAATTCGTTTCCGGGCGTCGTAGTTTCGAGGGGGATTGCATTGCGGCGTGCCCAATCCGTAAACGCGCGTTCACCCTGTGTTGGAACAGTCGATTCGATCGACGGAGAGGTTGCGGTTTGCGCGAAGAGGACGGGCGGGAGAAACCCAAAGATCACAACGAGGAACAAATGCCTGCTAGAAACCATCTACCTACCCTGCGGAATTCCGTCGGGATCATCTTACAGTTCGGACCCGGATTACAGAGCAGACAAATTCAGTAACAGAAAGGCCATCCCGGAGGATGGCCTTTTGCTCTCGATTGAATGCTTCCGCGCGACCTATGGGGTGGCCACGCGCAGCATTTGCGTGGATGGCTAGTCGCCCATGACAGGTTCTTCGGCCCTGGGTGCGGCGGGTTTGATGGAATCGATGGTGATGATGCCTTCGACCGGCTTTTCGCCGAGAACGTGCTCGCGGTAGAGCTTGGCCATCTGCGCGTTCTGAGCATCCTGCTTGAGCCGGGCGTCGCGAGCGCGGATTTTTTCTTCGCGCGCATTCTTTGCGATGCCTGACTTTTCGAAGGTGTCGTTGGCAGCGGCGTCCACGTGCTCCTTGTGAAGGAGCAGCGTGTGCTGCGCGTCGCCCATGCCGACCTTCTTGCCGCCGGCAAAGATTTCGTGACGGCCATGCTCCTCATACCACTTGGTGAGGGTGGAGGTCATGTGCATCTTCTCGATGATGTTGCGCCAGCCCACGCCGGTGTTGTAGGCGCAGAAGCTGATTTCGCCTTCCTGTGTGGCATAGGGGATGATGCATTGTTCGGTGCGGCGGAAGTCGTAGTTGAAGAGGTCCTGGAACCACATGCCGGCGATGAAGAGGAAGTTCCAGCGGTCGGCGCGGCGCTGTTCGATGTCGGCCATGGTGCGGTCGGCGGTGACTTTGCCGTACTTGCGCCCGGTGGCTCCAAAGCACTTGTCGAACTTGGACAGCAGGTCAACGATCTTGAAGTGCGTCGGCGACTTGCGCGGATCGTAGTTGCGAAGCAGAGCAAGAGTCACGCCGAGGATGGAGAGGAATTTTCCGCGCGACGCGTCGTTGATCTTGGCTACGTCCTTGGCGAGGCGATCGGCGTTGAGGAAGGCGGTGACCGGAACGGCTTCCTTGGTTTCCTTGTCGATCATCAGGGCCATGCCGATGCCGCAGTTGGGATGGCATCCGCAGGAGAGCTGGCCCCAATCGTGGTTCGGCCCGTGCACGAGGTCGGCCCAGTCGGAGAAGGTGCTCATAAAGCTGATAGGGAACCAGTCGCGAACGGGCTCGCCGAGGCCGCACTGGTCCTTGATCTCGTGGGCCATGTGGCTAAGGGTGTAGCGCTGCGCGGCGCGGCGCTCATCGCTGACGGCTTCGTCGCGTCCGGTAAATGAGACGGGCTGGAAGCTGATGAAGTTGATCTTCTTGGGATTGTCGAGCGCGAACTGAACGATACGTCCGACCTGCTCGTTGTTGATGCCGTTGATGATGGTGGTGACGGGCACGATGTCGACACCGGCCTCGTGCAGATTGTGGATGGCCTGGAGTTTTACGTCGAAGAGATTGCCGACCTTGCGGTGCGAGTTGGCGGCGTTGCCGATTCCGTCGAACTGGAGATAGGCATAGCGGAGGCCGGCTTCGGCGGCGGCGCGGCAGAGTTCTTTCGATTTGGCAAACTCGATGCCGTTGGTCGCGGCCTGAACGGAGTTGTATCCAACTTTGCGGGCATAAGCGATGGCGTCGAGGAAGTAGGGCGACAGCGTCGGCTCGCCACCGGAGAACTGCACCGACATCTGCCGGCGCGGCTTGATGGTGATGGCGTTGTCGAGCATGGTCTTGATCTCTTCCCAGGTGAGCTCGTGGACGAAGCCGACCTGGTTAGCGTCCATGAAGCAGGGGTCGCACATCATGTTGCAGCGGTTGGTGAGGTCGATGGTGAGGACGGAGCCGCGGCCATGAGTCACGGTGGAGGTTCCGTGGTTGTGGAGCTTTTCATCGTTGTGCGCCTTGATGTCGCGGCCGGGGAAGACTTCTTCAAGGTGCTTGAAGAAGGCGGTGTCCATGGACATCAGGTCTTCAAAGTGGCCGTGCTTGGGGCAATCCTTGACCATGAGGATCTGGCCGTCGCGCTCGATGATCTGCGCTTTGATCTCGCCGACTTTCTCATTGAGAAGAATTTCGTGAGGCAGCTTGCCGTCGAGGATCTGCTGGCGAATCTCGGGCACGCACTTGGGACAAAGCGAGTCCGTGGTGCGCGGCCAGCCGAGCGGCGGCTTCTCTTTCTGGTAGGACTTGAGCAAAGGTTTGTCCGACCACCGGGGCGTGAAGGACGCGTTGGGCCGGATGCTATTGAGCTTTTCAAATACGGACCACGCGCCTTGGGCTGCGACGGTCACCGCTCTCTCAGCGTACTTAACGGCTTTCGACATGGGTTCAATCTCCTCGTGCTCTGCGTCTGCTCGCGTGGCAAGCAGCTAATTATTTTGATGCGAAAAATCTCTGGTGCAAATTCCTTAGCTATCGCTCAAACTGCTTCGATCCAAACAATTTACCCATTGTTAGAATAGGTCCTGGCAGGGTGAAGATGAACGAGTTAGAGTTGAATGGCGAAAATCAGTATCCAGGCGGTAAATGTCGTCGGCGAATGGGAAGTGCCGCCGTTGATCTATATGCGATTGCGAGAGACAAACGGACTCGATATTTCTCATGGAGCAGGCGGCAGGTAAGAACAAATCGATATGGACAGACGAACATTTCTCAGCGGAAGCGCGGCCCTGGCCGGAGCGCTTCCTCTCAACAAACGGTTTTTTGAAGGCGTGCTCATGGATGATGCTGCGACGGCTCCGGCAAGTCTCGACATCCATCGGCATCGTTTCGGCGTCAACTACACTCCGTCGCGGAACTGGTGGTTCTGCTGGAACGATTGGAACTCCGATCCGATCAAACGCGATCTCGATGCGATCGCCGCACTCGGAGCCGATCACCTGCGCGTGCTGCTGATCTGGCCGTATTTTCAGCCCAATCCCGCGTGGGTAAGCGCGGTGCATCTGGATCGGCTGAGTGAGCTGTTAACGCTGATGGGCGAGCGGAAGCTGGACGCTCTGGTAACGGCGTTTACGGGCCAGCTTAGTGGATGGTACTTTCTGCCGCCATTCAACGCCGCGGGAGAAAAATTCTTCACCGATCCGCAGATGCGGGCCGCGCAGGCGTTGTACCTACGGGAGCTGGCTCGAAGGATGGCGACTCACGAAAACGTGATCGGGTTTGACCTGGGGAACGAGATCAATACCTGCTGGGCCGCGAGCACAAATGCGGGCGACGCGTGGATGAGCAGGGCGTTCGCGATCATCGAATCTGCTCTGCCGGGGCGACTGAATGTAAATGGCGTGGATGAACAGCCCTGGTTCCAGAACACGACCTTTTCCCCTCGGGCGCTCATCGCCGATCAGCGCATGCCGGTGATGCACTGTTATCCCTGGTGGACGGGGGCGTTGAAGTACGGCGGGCCTATGGATCCGCCGAGCGTCAAGCTACTGGCTGCGATGGCCGCGCTGATTCGCTCTTACGCCGGGGATCATGAAAAGCCGGTGTGGGCGGGGGAATTCAACACTTGTATCGAATCGCTCTCAGAAAAGCAGCAGGCGAAGTGGCTCGAACAGGCGGTGGTTGCGGCGATTGATGAAGGCGTGAGTTGGTTCAGCTATTGGGACAGCCACGATGTGGAACGGCGATTCAAATTCAATTCGCTGGAATACACGCTGGGCCTGCTCACCAACGATGGCCGGGTGAAGGAACAAGGGCGGATGTTTCGCGAACTTGCGGAGACCTATCGCGGAAAGGCGGTTGTGTTTCCGCGGCGCACGCTGCCGCCGCCACCCGCGCAGCGGAGTACAGATGAGACTTGGCGGTGGATGCTGGACTGGATGGGCTGGCATCCGACGGCCGGATAGCGCCGTAAGTCAGGAGGCCCACCTCATCTGCACGGCTGCCTGGTTCTGGCATGCGGGAACGCGCAGCAAGAGTTGCTGAATTTGCAGATCGCCGGCCTGAATCGCCGCAGCCACATCCACCAGATAGAGAAGCCAGACGCGATATCCCCGGCTGGAGAAGGCGCCGCGGTTCTGGACGCTGCGCTGCAGCTTCTGGATCCACAGCCGTAATGTTCGCTCGTAATCCCGCCCGATGTTCTGAACGCTGCAAACTTCGAGACCGGCGTTCTCCGAGGCTTCGAGTTCCTTCGATAGAGGAGCCAGCTCGCCCTCAAGGAACATGTCGGAATAGAGAGAAGCGTTCTTATGCGGCTTCACCTCCGGGGAGCGCGTTATCCTGTGCAGAAGCAGCATTCCGTTCGGCCTTAACATCCGCCGCATGAGCACCAGATGCTCCCGAAGCCGACGATAATCCACCTGCTCAAATATTCCGACCTCCGCAATTTTGTCAAAGCTCGCTCTGGGATAGGGTGCAGCGCGCAGGTCGCGGTACTCGGCGTGGCATCGCATCTGCAGGTCATTTGCGCGAATGCGGCCATTGATCGCTTCGGCCTGTTCTGCGCTCCATGCGGTTCCCTGCGCGTTGGTCTTGTATTGCGCGGCAGAATGCAGCAGCAGGCTTCCCCATCCGCAGCCGATCTCGAGCAGCCGGTCATCGCGCTCCAGTTCAAGGGCATCGCATACCGCGTCCAGGCTGCGGCGCTGCGCCCGTTCCAGATTCTCTTCTGTGCTCTCGAATCGCGCGCAAAAGTGGCCGAGCGTGGGGCCCAGCCACTGCTCAAAAAACTTAACCGGAAGATCCGCCGATTCCTTGATTAGAGACCGGTTGGTAATTCCGCGGCCTCGAATGCCCGTCTTAAGCCGCCGCGACAGTTCCAGGCTGGCGTGAACCAAGGTGTGAACCAGCGTCCTGCTCAGTTGCCCGGAATGCCGAAGCACGTACTCAGCCACCGAAAGCAGCGCGGATACATCGCCTTGTATATCGAGCTCGCCTTCGAGAAAAAATCTGCCGAAGGTGCTCTCGCCCGCGTCATTAATCACGCCGTCGAGCTTGCTCCGTGAACGAAATACCACGGTCGCGACAGGAGGCCGGAATCCAGCCGAGGACCATCGCCAGCCATCGCGCGTGGATACGCAGAACGGGGCGCCATGATACCCCTCGAAAAACTGATCGAACTCCATGGTGCGAAGCACATCGCTCGGCAGCGAAGGCATGGTGTATAGAACCGCCCGCTCCGGGCCGATGGTCTGATGTGACATATCTCATCTCCGCCGCGCCGCATACCGGAAGATCCGCGCGAAACCCTATATATCCATTACTATCGGATGCGGCGGCCATGCTCCGGGAAAGCCAGCGGCGAACATTCCCGTACTCAGCAACCTAATCGCAATCGGGTGTTTCACAACAAAGAATGCAGCAGCCTTTCATCCAGCCGCGCGCCTCCACTCTCAAAACGGGAATCTTTATTACCATCGCGGTCCTCGCAAACAGTTTTGGCAACCTTCTGCTTGCCATCGGCATGGATCGCATGCCCGATTTCGACCAAACCAGTTTGCCGCATTACCTGCTGTTGCTGCTGATCAATCCTTTTCTGATTCCAGGCTCACTGCTCAGCACGCTTTACCAGATTGCCCAGCTCTCGCTTTTCAGTTGGGCCGATCTCAGCTTTGTCGTGCCCCTCATCGCATCCTCTTATATAGTCACCACCCTGCTCGGCCAATTGGTCCTCGGCGAGCAGGTCGACGCCACGCGCTGGCTGGGCGTAGTCCTCATCTCAGCCGGAGTAGCCCTCATCTCGAGGACTCCGACGCGAACGGCTGACAAGTCCGCCGTGAAAATTCCATGCTGAAATGGCTGCTGATCGTTTTAACCGTCGTCTCCGGTTCATGCGGAGACATTCTTTGCGCCAAGGGAATGTCCATTGGCGGCGAATTGAGCTACTCCGGGCGTTCCGGCGCCGCCCGCGCCTTGCGCTACATCGTTACCCGGCGCCTGGTCATTCTCGGAATATTCTTCGATGCGATCGGCTTCTTCTCACTGCTGGCGTTATTCACCGTCGCGCAACTGAGCGTGGCTGTGCCGGCAACCGCACTCGGATTTATTCTGGACGCCGTCGGAGCACGGGTCTTCCTTCACGAGCACGTGCATTGGAAACGTTGGGTTGGAGTGGTGTTCGTTGCCGTGGGAGTGGTTCTCGCCGTCCGCCCGGACCATCATCACAAGGCTGCGAAGCCCAAAACCGGCACGGTCGCAGTCCAGCCACAGCACCGCTGAGAGGGCGGGTCAGGGCGGGTGGTCGCGGCGAGTACCAGCCACTTACTGGCCATTACTCGCCAACCATACTTAGGCGTGCAGGAGATTAAGCGTGCAGGATGCGCTTCATCGGTGAGAAGCCGTAAACGGCTGAGAGGATTGTCTCTGCGGCGACAGTCGTTAAAACGCCCTTCCACCTGTAGCCGATGGGCGCAAAAATCGCGGCGGCGGCAGCAGCGGAGCCGATGGCATACCGGATCTTCTGCTCCTTGTCGCTCATGGGAAAAGCTTTCTTTACTTCATCAATGAAATCAGCCATGGTTACTCCCTTTCACATTTGTTTTTGGTCTTTGGGTGTCGGACCTGATTGGAAAATCCGCGACGTTCTATTGTCTAAGATGCCCGGGCATGGGCACGGGGCCAGCAAGGCCGGAAAATAAGTGAAATGGGCACGCGCGCGAGCGGGGCGACGGCAAGCATGGCGCCGGGGCCGCGTTAGATCATGGGCTAGATCAGAGGCGCGGCCGCGTTGCATCAAATGCAGGGCCGCGTTAGATCACTTGGTTCGATCAAAAGCGCGGCCGGAGTTCCCGCGGACTTCCCGGAGTTTTACGACACGCTGAGCGCCGGCTCGGGCACTCCCGCTCCAAGAAACGCGAGTTCCGCCTTGCTCGCAAGGTAAGACTGCTCTTCTTTGGCCGGATCGGAGCCGCGCCGGACGCGCAGGTTATCGATGGCGTAGTCCACAAAACGGGGCTCAAAGTGCGGCGGCTCCCCCATGAAGCGGCAGGTTGCAACGACCTGGTCCACAATGAATTTCGGATGAAAGGCGGCTAACTCCAGTCCCTTTTCATCAATGATCTTTTCGACAATTGCGGCGAAGGTCTCCGGCGGCAATGCCAGCCCCTGCCGCTCGCACTCTTTTCTGAAGATGCGTTCGAAGAGATCGATGGTCGGCGGCCCGATCTCGATCTTGTAAGGCAGGCGGCGAAGGAAGGCCGGGTCCATCAAGTCTTCGGGATCCAGATTGGTGGAAAAAATAACCAGTTCCTCGAAGGGAATACTGAAGCTTTTTCCGGTGTGCAGCTTCAGGTAATCCACCCGGCTCTCCAGGGGAACGATCCAGCGGTTAAGCAGGTTGGTCGGACTCACGAGTTGGCGCCCGAAATCGTCGATGATGAAACAGCCGCCCAGCGCCTTCATGTGCAGCGGAGCTTCGTAGAAGCGGGCGGTGTTGTTGAACCTGAGGTCCAGCATCTCGAGCGTCAATTCGCCGCCGGTTACCACGAAGGGCCGCTTGCAGGGGACCCATCGCGCATCGAGCTCTTCCTGCCGCGCCAGCGAAAGCCCGTTATCTTCGCCCGAAGTGGCGGCGCTCAGCGGAGTATGAACGCTGGGGTCATACATCTTTACGATCTGCCCCTCGATCATGATTGCGTACGGAATATAAATCACATCGTCGAAGACGCTGGCAAAGCGAAGCGCTACCGAGGTCTTGCCGTTTCCGGGAGGACCATAGAGCAGGAGCGCGCGCCCGGAGTTGAGCGCAGGCCCGGCCTGTTCGATCAACCGGTCTTCGAAGGTCAGCTCGCCAATGGAATCGCGAATGCGCTGGAAGGTTATTACTTCATTCGTAATCTTTTGCAATTGAACGCGATCGTTGAATTCCTCGATGGTCACCGGAGCCGGCCCGGCATAGCGCGATTGCTGGAGCCCGTCCATGGCCCATCGCCGTCCCTCTTCGGTAAAGGCATAGCTCATCTCGATGAGGCTGCCTGGGTCGCGTGTTCCCAGAGTGCGCAAGAGCTGGCGGTCGACGCCCATGCGAATCAGTTCGAGCACCACATGGTATGGCAGCTTGATGGCCTCAACGAACTGGCGCACGGATTCCAGTCGGCCCGTATAGATCAGCTTCATCAATAAGCTCAGAAGCTCGTTCTCATCGATCTTGGTCGCGCGAATGTCGGCGGGCTCTGCGGGCATGCGATGCAGAAAAGCATCCAGCGCCGCCCGTTCAATGGCTCCGATAGCCACCAGGTGATCGCCCAGCCGGCCTCCGCGTTCACCTTGAAGCGCAAGCGCCTGAGTAACCTGGGCAGCAGTAACCAGCTTGGCTCGAATCAGCAAATCACCTAACTGCAGTCTTAATTTGATGGCGATTCCCCTTTTTTCCGCGTCGTTGAAAAGATTATCGGCAGCCGCGATTCTAGCGTGACTCGGAACCGGCGCAGTCATTCATCGTTGGGATCGCTACAGTTTTCGCTATCCTTTGGTAACTTGATTCGCCTCATTTTGAGCCAACCGCAGCCAATTCCCAATGCATCTAAAGGCTGCACATTGGACCATGCGCGGGGCCAAAATGCTGCACCCACTTACCTCGAAAAACAGTAGTAAGATTGGTTGCCAGCAGACGCTTTTTTTGAGAAAAGCGCCTGAGACGGCACTGGTTTCGCAAAAGTCTTAAAGCACTGAAATGAGATGGAAAATGTGCGCCGTCTCGTCGTAGGAGTCCTTGAAATGAAGAAAACCAGCGCCGGCGTCGATGATGCCAATGGCTCTGTAGTGGTTGAACCTGTCCGCACTCCGACTGCGCGCAACGGGAAGAGCGCGCGCAACGGTAGCGCCCGAAACGGTAACGCGCGAAACGGGAACAGCGGCAACGGAAACGGTTCACATGCGACTGAGCAGTCCTCCGCGGACCTGGGCGCGATTCTGTCGAGCCTGCAATGCATGCAGGAGGGCGATTTCTCCGTCCGCCTTCCCGGCTCCTGGACCGGTTTGATGGGCAAGATTGCCGACACCTTTAATGACATTGTCGCCGCTAACGAACAGATGGCGACCGAGTTGAAGCGCGTCGGCCAGGTCATCGGCAAAGAGGGCCGCATCCGCGAACGTACGCGGCTGCGCGAGCCCAAGGGTGCATGGGGAGAGATGGAAACATCCATGAACACCCTGGTGGATGATCTTCTCCGCCCGACGACAGAAGTCACGCGCGCCATTGCCGCGGTCGCGCAGGGCAACCTGAACGAAAAGGTCCGTCTAGATGTGGATGGACGACCGCTGGAAGGCGAGTTTCTCCGCTCCGCCAACATTGTGAATACGATGATCGAGCAGTTGGGCGTGTTCACGCAGGAAGTAACCCGCGTGGCCCGCGAGGTGGGCACTGACGGCAAGCTGGGCGGACAGGCCGTTGTCCCAGGCGTTGCCGGAACGTGGAAAGACCTCACCGACTCGGTAAACTCAATGGCCAGCAACCTGACCAGTCAGGTGCGCAACATCGCAGAAGTGGCTACCGCAGTGGCCAGCGGCGATCTCTCGCGCAAGATCACCGTGGATGTGCGCGGCGAAATCCTCCAGCTCAAAGAAGCCATCAACACCATGGTCGACCAGCTTCGCTCCTTCGCGTCGGAAGTGACGCGCGTGGCGCGCGAAGTGGGCACCGACGGAAAGCTCGGCGGGCAGGCGGTTGTGCCCGGCGTCGCCGGAACCTGGAAGGACCTTACCGATTCCGTCAACGCGATGGCCGGCAACCTTACTTCACAAGTCCGCAACATCGCTGAAGTCACCACTGCCGTGGCCCGCGGCGATCTGTCGCGCAAGATCACCGTCGATGTGAAGGGCGAAATTCTCGAACTCAAGGAAACCATCAACACGATGGTGGACCAGCTCAACGCCTTCGCCGGCGAAGTGACCCGCGTGGCCCGCGAAGTAGGCACGGAAGGCAAGCTCGGCGGACAGGCCAACGTCCCGGGCGTTGCCGGAACGTGGAAGGACCTGACCGACAATGTCAACTTTATGGCCAGCAATCTTACCGGCCAGGTGCGCAACATCGCGGAGGTGGCAACCGCCATCGCTACCGGCGATCTCTCCCGCAAAATCACGGTGGACGTGCGCGGCGAAATCCTGCAGCTGAAGGAAACGCTGAACACGATGGTCGACCAGCTCAACCGCTTTGCCGGAGAAGTGACGCGCGTGGCCCGCGAGGTGGGCACCGAAGGTAGACTCGGCGGGCAGGCGAACGTGCCCGGAGTCGCCGGCACCTGGAAAGACCTTACCGACTCCGTCAACTCCATGGGCGGCAACCTCACAGCCCAGGTCCGCAACATCGCCGAAGTCACGACCGCTGTGGCCAGAGGCGATTTGTCGCGCAAGATCACAGTGGACGTGAAGGGCGAAATTCTGGAGCTGAAAAACACCATCAACACGATGGTGGACCAGCTCAACGCCTTCGCCAGCGAAGTAACGCGCGTTGCCCGCGAGGTGGGCACCGAAGGCAAGCTCGCAGGTCAAGCGCAGGTCTCCGGCGTGGCCGGAACCTGGAAGGACCTTACCGATAACGTCAACTTCATGGCCGGGAACCTTACGGCGCAGGTCCGCAACATTGCCGAGGTGGCGACCGCGGTGGCCCGCGGCGATCTATCCCGCAAAATCACGGTGGATGTGCGCGGCGAAATCCTGGAGCTGAAAAACACGATCAACACGATGGTCGACCAGCTCCGCTCCTTCGCCTCGGAAGTAACCCGCGTGGCGCGCGAAGTAGGAACCGACGGCAAACTCGGTGGCCAGGCGGCAGTGCCCGGAGTGGCCGGCACATGGAAGGACCTCACCGATTCGGTGAACTCTATGGCCAGCAACCTCACCAACCAGGTCCGCAACATCGCAGACGTGGCGACCGCCATCGCTACGGGTGATCTCTCAAAGAAGATCACGGTGAACGTGAGCGGAGAAATTCTTCTGCTCAAGGAAACCATCAACACGATGGTGGACCAGCTCAACGCATTCGCCGGCGAAGTAACGCGCGTGGCCCGCGAAGTGGGCAGCGAAGGCCGGCTGGGAGGTCAGGCCAGCGTGCCGGGCGTCGCCGGAACCTGGAAAGACCTTACCGACTCCGTCAACTCCATGGCCGGCAACCTCACGGCGCAGGTCCGCAATATCGCTGAGGTCACAACCGCCGTCGCCAGAGGCGACTTGTCGCGCAAGATCACGGTGGACGTGAAGGGCGAAATCCTCGAGTTGAAAGACACCATCAACACCATGGTGGATCAGCTCAACGCCTTCGCCGCCGAAGTGACGCGCGTGGCCCGCGAAGTGGGTACAGAAGGCAAGCTCGGTGGACAGGCGCAGGTGCCCGGCGTGGCCGGAACCTGGAAGGACCTTACCGATAACGTCAACATCATGGCCGCGAACCTCACGGCGCAGGTGCGCGGCATTGTGAAAGTGGTCACCGCAGTCGCCAACGGCGTGCTTACGCAAAAGCTCACGGTGAACGCCAAGGGCGAAATCGCGGCGCTCGCCGAAACCATCAACAGCATGACGGACACGCTCGCGACCTTTGCCGACCAGGCGACTACCGTAGCCCGCGAGGTCGGCGTGGAAGGGCGCCTCGGCGGACAGGCCAACGTCCCCGGAGCTGCCGGAACGTGGAAAGATCTTGTCGACAACGTGAACCTGCTGGCCGATAACCTTACCAATCAGGTGCGCGCCATCGCCGAAGTGGCAACCGCTGTGACCAAGGGCGACCTTACCCGCTCCATTCAGGTGGAAGCGCGCGGCGAAGTCTCCGAACTCAAAGACAACATCAACACCATGATCAACAACCTGCGCGCCACCACGGAGCGCAACACCGAGCAGGACTGGCTCAAGACCAACCTGGCCCGATTCACCAGCATGCTCCAGGGTCAGCGCGACCTCAGCACTGTAGGACGCATGCTGCTTTCCGAACTTGCGCCGCTGGTGAACGCGCAGCAGGGCCTGATCTACCAGATGGAATCGGAAGAGTCCTCGGCCATGCTCCTGCTCTCGGCCTACGCCAGCACTCCGGAAGGCCATCTTGAGCGGGTGCAGGTGGGCGAAGGCCTGATCGGCCAATGCGCCATCGAAAAACGCCGGATGCTTATCGGCGATCTGCCGGACAATACTGAGCCCATCCGATCCGGCCTGTTCCAGGCTGTGCCGCAAAATGTAATCGTGCTGCCGGTGTTGTTTGAGGACCAGGTAAAGGCGGTCATCGAGCTCGCCACCCTCAGCACTTTCACCGCATCGCATCTCGCTTTTCTCGAACAGCTCACCTCGAGCATCGGAATTGTGCTCAACAGCATTGAAGCCACGATGCAGACCGAAGCGCTGCTGAAGCAGTCGCAGCAGCTGGCTACCGAGCTCCAGTCTCAGCAGAAAGAGCTGCAGCAGAAAAACGAGCAACTTGCGCAAAAGGCGCAGCAGCTTGCCGAACAGAACGTCGAAGTGGAGCGCAAGAACGAGGAAATCGAGCAGGCGCGCAGGGCGCTCGAAGAAAAGGCCAAGGAGCTTGCCCTTACCTCCAAGTACAAATCGGAATTCCTCGCCAACATGTCGCACGAGCTGCGCACGCCGCTGAACAGCATCCTTGTCCTGGGCCAGCAGCTCACCGATAATCCCGACGGCAATCTCACCGCGAAGCAGATTGAGTTTGCGCGCACCATCCACGGCGCCGGGACCGACCTGCTCAACCTCATCAGCGACATCCTCGATCTTTCGAAGATTGAGTCCGGCACGGTATCGATCGAAGCCGAAGAGGTCTTCTACGGCAGTCTGCTGGAGATGATCGCGCGGCCGTTCCGACATGAAGCGGAGAACCGCAAGCTCTCCTTCGACGTGCATACGGATGCTCATCTCAACCGGAGCCTGGTTACTGACTCCAAGCGCTTGCAGCAGGTCCTCAAGAACCTGCTCTCCAACGCGTTCAAATTCACCGCAGAGGGCGGCGTTCGCCTTTCCGTTTTCGTAGCCGAGAACGGATGGAGCGACAAGCATCCGACGCTCAACGGCGCCGGCTCTGTCGTTGCCTTCCAGGTTTCCGACACCGGCATCGGAATTCCGCAGGAGAAGCAGAAGATCATCTTCGAGGCCTTCCAGCAGGCGGACGCAGGCACGAGCCGCAAGTACGGCGGCACCGGGCTCGGGCTCGCGATCAGCCGCGAGCTTGCAACCTTGCTGGGCGGCGAAATTCAACTGCGCAGCATTCCGGGCCAGGGCAGCACGTTTACTCTGTATCTGCCCCAGACCTATGTTGCGCCGGCAGGCGCGAACGTTCCCACTACGGAGACGCTCCAGTCATCCGCTGCGGGCCTCCAGTTGGCGAGCGCGCTGCTTTTGGAGCGTCCCGCCGAGGAGGTGGAGGACGATCGCGATAACCTGCAGAGCGGAGACGCCGTGCTGCTGATCGTCGAGGACGATCATCACTACGCGCGCATCCTCCGCGACCTGGCTCGGGACAAGGGATTCAAGGTTCTCGCCGCCACCAAGGGTGCGGAAGCGCTCGCGCTCGCGCGCGAGTTCCATCCCAGCGCTGTCTCGCTCGACGTTTTCCTGCCGGACATGCTGGGTTGGACTGTGCTCAACCATCTCAAGCAGGACCCCGCCATGCGGCACATCCCTGTCCAGATGCTGACCATGGACGAGGACAAGTATCACGGCCTGTCGCGGGGCGCATTCTCATTCGTGAGCAAGCCTACGACGACGGAAGGCCTGGAAGCCGCTCTAACCAAGATCAAGGAATTTTCCACTTCCCGCCGCAAGCGACTGCTGGTTGTCGAAGATAATCCCGCGGAGCAGTTGAGCATCAGAACTTTGCTCGGTTACGACGACATCGACGTGACCCTCGCCGAGACTGGCGCGGAAGCGATGGCCCAGGTGAGCGAGCAGCAGTTCGACTGTATCGTTCTCGACCTGCGTCTCCCAGATATGAGCGGCTTCGATGTGCTCGAGCGGTTGCGCGACACCCCTGCGCTCAGCGATTTGCCGGTTGTGGTCTTTACCGGCAAAGAGCTTTCGCCGGAAGAGGACGCGAGGCTGCACACGCTGGCTCGCAGCGTGGTGGTGAAAGACGTCGAGTCCCCTGAACGGCTTCTCGATGAGACGGCTCTGTTCCTGCACCGCGTGGTAACCGATTTGCCGCCGGAAAAACAGAGAATGCTCGATCGCCTGCATCGCTCGGACGAGGCGCTGGTTGCCAAGAAGGTGCTCATCGTCGATGACGACGTGCGCAACATCTTTGCTCTGAGCAGCGTGCTGGAGAGGAGAGGAATGACGGTCCTCACCGCCAGCACCGGACGCGAAGCCATCGCCACGCTGGAAACCACTCCCGATTTAGCCATTGTGCTGATGGACATCATGATGCCGGAGATGGACGGCTATCAGACGATGCAGGTGATCCGGCAAAACGCGACATTCCGGCGGCTGCCGATCATCGCCTTGACTGCCAAGGCCATGAAAGGCGATCGCGAAAAATGTCTTGAAGCGGGTGCGTCGGAGTATCTGGCAAAGCCCGTGAATACGGAACAGTTGCTTGCTGCGCTGCGGATGTGGCTGCATAGATGAGGTTTTTCTTATAATGTCAGCGAACGGCTTGAATCCCGAGATGGGGCACGAAAAACGCGAAGACCCGGCACGCCTCCAGGACAAGGCCAACATCCTTCTCGTGGACGATCAGCCAGCGAAGCTGCTGAGCTATGAGGTGATCCTCGCGGGGCTCGACGCTAATCTCATCAAGGCTTCATCCGGAACCGAGGCGCTGGAGCACCTGCTGAAGCATGACATCGCGGTGGTGCTCGCGGACGTCAGCATGCCCGGGATCACCGGCTTCGAGCTCGCCGATATGATTCGCGAGCATCCACGCTTTCAAAAGACCGCGATCCTCTTTATCTCCGCCATCCATCTTTCCGATATGGACCGCATCAAGGGCTATCAGCGCGGAGCGGTGGACTACATTTCCGTTCCCGTGATTCCGGAAGTGCTGCGCGCCAAGGTCAGTGTCTTTACCGAGCTGCATCGCAAGCGCCGCCAGTTGGAAGCGCTAAACCGCGAACTGGAGCAGAGGGTCGCTGAGCGCACGGAAGAATTGACAGAGCGCGCCGATCTGCTTGAGCTGGCCACCGATGCCATCATGGTGCGCGATATCGACGGCAAGCTCCGGTACTGGAACTCCGGCGCCGAGACTCTCTACGGATGGGATCGCGAAACGATCGTCGGCCAGGACCTGCACAAAATCCTGTCCACTCAGTTTCCTGTTCCGTTTTCCGAGATCGAAGCGTGCCTCTTTCAAACCGGGCGCTGGGAAGGAAACCTGGTGCAGCGCACCCGCGACGGGCGCGAGATCGTCGTGGCCTGTCGCAAAGCGCTTAGGAACGACAAAGTGGGGGCCCCTGCAGTCATTCTTGAAATCAGCCGCGACATAACGGAGAGAATCCGCGCGGAGGACGCGCTGCGCAACGCGGAAAAACTGGCCGCCATGGGGAGAGTGGCCGGTATCATCGCGCACGAAATAAATAATCCACTGGAAGCCATCCTCAACATCTTCCATTTGCTGCGCGCGCATTCCTCGCTTGACGAAGAAGCCATGGAATATGCACGCATGGCCGAACATGAGCTGTTGCGCGTGGCCCACATCGTGAAGCACACGCTGAGCTTCTACCGCGAGTCTCAGCAGCCCGTTCCTGTCTCGATTGCCGAAGTGCTCGACAACGTCCTCGAGCTGCAGGCTCGCAATCTGCAGATGCAGGGGATCACTCTTGAAAAGCGCTATCTGGTCGACGCAGCCGTTCAGGGCTTCCCCGGCGAGTTGAGGCAGGTCTTCATGAACCTGATCGTGAACGCCATCCAGGCCATGCCGCAGGGTGGACGCATGCGCCTGACCATCCGCGAACAGTTCAACCCTGAAACGCAGAGCTCCGGGATCTCGGTATGCGTGTGTGACACCGGCTCCGGCATCAATCCCACGCATGCGAAGCAGTTGTTCGAGCCGTTCTTCACTACCAAGTCGACCAAGGGAACGGGCCTGGGCCTGTGGATCAGCAAGGGCATAATCCAAAAATATGAAGGCAAAATTCAGTTCCGCAGCGTGCATAACGAGCGGACCTGCGTAACCTGCTTCCGCGTGCTGTTTCCCCGCAATATCTCTCTGAAAAAGTCGACGGCGGGCGCAGCTCTCAGCACTGTGAGCGGCTAAATGCCGCCTCCCGCCATCGACGCTCGCAAAGCTGTGATCCTATGTGTAGACGATGAAAAAGTGCCGCTGCTGGTGCGGTCTCGCGTACTCGAGAAGGCCGGGCACGAAGTCCTCTCCGCCAACTCAGCAGTCGAAGCGCTGGAACTGCTTCAGTCACATCTCGTCGATCTGGTGCTGACCGATCTATTGATGCCCGGTATGAACGGCGAAGAGCTCGCACGCGAAGTTAAGACGCGGCTGCCCTCTATGCCTGTCGTGCTCTTCTCCGGAGTAAACCAGCTCCCGTCTGAGTCCTCACGCGCTGACCTGTTCGTCAGCAAGCTGGAAGGGCCGGATTACCTTTGCCAAAAGATCGCCGAGATTCTTGGGCAATTCCAATCCCCGGCAGCAGACGCGTGACTTTTCTGAAACTCGCGGGGATCGTCGCGAATCTCTAGAGTAAGAATTGCCTTTTGTCTTCCCCATTTATCAGGAGCGCCCCACATGACCCAGTCCCACGGCTATGCCGCGCAACAATCCACCACGCCTTTAGCGCCATTCAGCTTCACCCGCCGCGATCCCAAAGAGCGTGATGTCGTGGTTGAAATTGAATTCTGCGGAGTCTGCCACTCCGATATCCACTCCGTCCGCAATGAGTGGGGCAATGCCGTTTATCCAATGGTTCCGGGCCACGAAATTATCGGTCGCGTCACCGCGGTCGGAAGCGGCGTGACCCGCTTCAAGGCCGGCCAGCGCGTCGGAGTAGGTGTCATCGTCGACTCATGCCGTACCTGTCCCAGCTGCAAAAATAACGAGGAGCAGTATTGCGAAGTGGGCGTAACGCTCACTTACGGCGGCCGCGACCGCTATGGCGATCTCACCCAGGGCGGCTACTCCAACAACATTGTTGTTGACGAGCATTTCGTCCACACGGTTTCCACCAAGCTGGATCCCGCGGGTGTGGCGCCGCTGCTATGCGCCGGTATCACTACGTATTCGCCGCTCCGCCACTGGAATGTTGGCCCGAACAAGAAAGTTGGCATAGTCGGCCTGGGCGGACTCGGACACATGGGCCTGAAATTCGCGCATTCCTTCGGAGCGCACGTGGTGCAGTTCACCACATCGGAATCGAAGATCGAAGACGCGAAGCGTCTCGGCGCCGACAACGTGGTAATTTCAAAAGACGCCGCGGCCATGAAGAAAGAGGAGAACAGCTTTGACTTTATCCTCGATACTGTTTCTGCCGTACATGACCTCAACGCATACCTGCCGCTGCTCAAACGCGACGGCGTCTATTGCCAGGTTGGATTGCCTGATCAGCCTCCGGTGATCAACATGGGCAATCTGCTGTTCAAGCGGCGCGCTCTCTCCGGTTCCATCATCGGCGGCATGGCGGAGACGCAACAGATGCTCGACTATTGCGCGGATCACAACATCGTCTCCGATATCGAGATCATTCCCATTCACAAAATCAACGAAGCATTCGAGCGCGTTATGAAAGCCGACGTGAAGTACCGCTTTGTAATTGACATGGCCTCACTCAAAAAATAGTAGGGCAGCTGCTTTGTCGATGGGCGGGTTGACTGCGCTGCGGCAACCCCGTTCTTTCTGCGAGCGTCCCAACCTGCGTGGAGGAGCATGCAATGCCGACGAAAAAGAAAAGCTCAGCGAAGAAAAGTTCCGCTAAGAAATCATCCGCGAAGGGATCGTCCAGCAAAAAGTCATCTGGAAGTCACGCTAAAAAAAGTTCGTCGAAAAAATCATCCAGCAAGCGCAAATACAGTCCGGCCGCTGGCAAATCCGTCGAGCGCGAAATGAAGGCAATGAAGCAGGGCAAGCTGAAGTCCGGGCGCAGCGGCAAGAAAGTTACCAACCCAAAGCAGGCCATCGCCATCGGCCTTTCGGAAGCGCGCCGTTCCGGCGCAAAGGTCCCAAAGAAAAAATAGCAGACAGTTTCAGGAATAGAGCGGGTGGAAGATCACTCGCTCTTCGCGGTGGAAGAGGCCGTCACGGGCGCGCTGCTCTTCTCCGGCGCAGCCGGCTTCGCCTCTGCTGCCGCCGCGGGCTTGCTTTCGCCCGATGACTCTCCGCCTTTCGCGGCGCTCTTTTTGCCGGCGTAGTCGTTCACATACCAGCCCGAGCCTTTGAACTGGATCGCAGGCGCGGAGATCAGCCGCTCCAATTCGCCCTTGCATACCGGGCACTCCTTTTCGTCAGGCGCGCTGAAGGTCTGAATTTTCTCGAATTGATGGGCGCAATTTTGCAGCGGTATTCGTAGAGCGGCACGGCTGTCCTCTTCTCCTGTCCTA
The DNA here is from genome assembly GCA_036273415.1 of Silvibacterium sp. Lineage (GTDB taxonomy): Bacteria > Acidobacteriota > Terriglobia > Terriglobales > Acidobacteriaceae > Silvibacterium. Next base: position 30,023 of record DASUHR010000012.1, read on the forward strand.
TTCTAACGGCAGCGGTTTTGCGCCCAGCTTCGCAATCCGTACCTCGTGTATTGCATCCACCGCCCGCAGAGCCTTCAGCACCTCAGCCGTGACTTCGCCATCCACCTGCACCACCGCCAGCGCAGTTCCCTGCGGAGTGCGACCTTCCCGCCCCAGCGCGAAATTTGCAATATTGATCTTGTAGTCCGCCAGGATCGTTCCTATTCGCCCAATCACGCCGGGCACGTCCTGATTTCGCAACGTCAAGAGCGTTCCTTCGAGCGGCGCCTCAATGTCAATGCCGTTCAACCTCAGCAATCGCGCGGACGTTCCATGCAGCACGGTGCCGCTCGCCGTTACATCACCCGCGCGGGTGTGGATCGCCAGCTTGAGCACATTGCCCGCTCCGCCCGAGGTTGCCACCTTCTTCTCTTCATGAACGCGAATCCCGCGCTCCTGCGCCACGGAAGCCGCATTGATCCGGTTCACACCTTCCGAATGCCCAAGGATTCCTTCGATGACACTGTTGCGGATCAGCTCCGTCTTCCTCTCGCCAAGCCTTCCGTTGTAGGAGATATGCACGCTCTCGAAATTCCCCTCGGGAAACTGCGCCAGGAAGGTGCCGAGCCGGTCAGCCAGTGTAATGTAAGGCGCAAGCTCCAGATACTCCTCATGCGAGAGCGACGGCAGGTTGACCGCATTCTGCACCACGCCCAGCTTTAGATACTCCCGGACCTGCAGCGCAATCTGAACGCCCACCGCCTCCTGCGCCTCTGCTGTCGATCCGGCGATGTGCGGCGTAAGAATCACGTTTTCCAGCGCAAAAAACGGAGAATCCTTCAGTGGTTCCTTATGAAAGACATCCAGCGCCGCGCCCCCCACGTGTCCGCTCTTCAGAGCATCGGAAAGTTCCTCTTCCACAATCAGCTCACCCCGCGCGCAGTTGACGATCCTTACGCCCTTCTTCATCGCGGCCAGAGTATTTGCATTGATGATGCCTACCGTCTGCGGCGTGAGCCCAACGTGCAGCGTTAGGTAATCGGCGTCGCGAAAAAGCTCTTCTTTGCTGGCCAGCGTGATTTCGTTTTCACGCGCAATTGACGCCGCCACAAACGGATCGTGGCCGAAAACTTCCATTCCGAAGCTACGCGCGCGCCGCGCCACCTCCAGGCCAATTCGTCCCAGCCCCAACACGCCTAACTTTTTGCCCCGCAGCTCAACGCCTGCAAGCGACTTCTTCTCCCACTTTCCGGCGTGCATAGTCGCGTTCGCCCTGGGAAGCTGCCGCGCCAGCGCCAGCATCATGCCGATGGTCAATTCGGCCACGGCAACGGCGTTGGCTCCCGGAGTATTCATCACCACAATGCCGCGCCGCGTTGCCGCATCGGCGTCAATGTTGTCCACGCCCACGCCTGCGCGGCCAATCACGCGCAGTTTCGGCGCGGACGCCATCAGTGCGTCATCCACCTGCACTGCCGAACGCACCACCAGGCCGTCGGCGTCGGAGATCTCCGCTGCGAGGCCGTTCTTAATCTGGTCATGCGTGACAAGCTGCCATCCCTGCTCGGCCTGAAACACCGCCAACGTAGCCGGGGAAACTTTTTCGGCGAGAACGATCTTCATCTTGCTCCTTGTTGTTGTGGGCGCCAGCGCGAACAGAATTATCGCGCCGCCAGCGCCTCTTCGACTGTGCGCTTGGTCACTCCGGTTCGATGCGCATAGATCTTCTGCGCGGCTGCCAGCCCCTTGCCGAATTCAAAGCCGGGCAGCTTCAGCGCCGCCGCCGCAACCTGCTCCAGCGCGCCGATAATCGCAATCGTGTCCATGTAGTCGAACAGACCGATATGCGCGATACGGAAGATCTGCCCCTTCATTTCGCCCTGGCCGTTCGTGACCACCGCCCCGAAGCGGCTCTTCAGCTCTTTCACGATCACGCCTGAGTCCACGCCCTCCGGCGCATGCACCGCCGTCGCTGCGGCTGCGGGAGCGCCCGGCGCAAACAGCTTGAGCCCCAGTGCCTGCACCGCAGCGCGCGTCATCGCGGCACAGGTTTCCGCATTCTCCACCAGCGCCTTGCGTCCGGCGGCGAGATCGCCTCCACCCTGCGCGGCAATAAAGTCCAGCGCTGCGCCGAGGGCGGCGATCAGCGCAATCGCGGGAGTGTAGGACGATTCGCCCTTCTGCGCGTTCTTGCGCTCCTTGCGCAGATCGAAGTAGTAGCGCGGATTGAGCGCAATCTCTGTCGCATCCCAAGCGCGGTCGCTTAACGACAGGTAGGCCATCCCTGGGGGAATCATCACCGCCTTTTGCGAGCCGCCGATGATCACGTCCACGCCCCAGCCATCCACGTCGATATGCGTGGTGCCGAGGCCGGTAATCGCGTCCACAACCAGCAGCGCCCCGCTCTCCTGCTTCTTCAGCAGGCGCGCCACGCCCTCGACATCGTGCCGCACGCCGGTTGATGACTCTGTCGCCTGCATCAGCACCGCGCGCGTCTCAATCTTCAGAGCCTTGCGGATTTCCTCCATCGAAAACGTCTCGCCGTAAGGAGCGCTCACCACGTCCACGTCGCAGCCAAAGGCCTTCGCAATCGCCGCCCAGCGCTCGCCGAATTTTCCTGCCGAAAGCACTAGAACGCGATCGCCCGGTGAGGTCAGGTTCGAGATGGAAGCCTCCATCGCGCCGGTACCTGAAGACGCGAGCACGAGCACATCGTTCTTCGTCCCCACAAAAGTCTTCAATTGCTCGAGCACGCGCTGGTAGAGCGCGCGAAACTCAGGCGTGCGGTGATGAATATCGGCAGCGGCCATGGCAAACTGCGCGGCCGGGAGCAGCGGAGTGGGGCCCGGCGTAAAAAGTCGTGTCTTCCGAATCATCGTCAGGGTTCCTTTTGGATAGATTGGCTCGACTCAATTCTATCCAGCGGGCGCGCGGCGCGCTTTATTTCTATAATGGAAGGTTTGGGGTAAGAAATGACCGAAGCGCCTCTCACAGCCCGCATTGAGCAGGACATTATCGCCGCCATGAAAGCGCGGGACGGCGAGCGTACTACCGCGCTGCGCATGATCAAGACCGCACTTAGGAATAAAGAAATCGAAAAACGCCAGCCGCTCACCGAGTCGGAAGGGCAGCAGATTCTCACCACGCTCATCAAGCAGCGCCGCGAATCCGTCGAGCAGTTCACCAAGGGCAATCGCCCAGAGCTTGCGGCAAAAGAGACGGCTGAGATCGCGCTGATTGAGGCCTATATGCCCAAGGCCGCCGGCGAAGACGAGATTCGGAGTCATGTTCAGCAGGCCATCGCCGAGCTCTCAGCCTCTGGCACAAAGCTGGGCCCGAGAGACATGGGCGCCGCAATGAAGGCCGTGCAGTCGCGCATTCAGGCCGCGGGAATCCGCGCCGACGGTCGCCAGGTAAGCGAAATCGTGAAGGCGGAATTGGCGAAATAGCACGCCGAACCATCAACGCGAATCAGCAACGCGAATTTTGATAGCATCGCTCTCGGAGGATTTATGGACCAGCCCCAGAACACTAACAATGGCGCGCGCCGCAATGAGGACATCGCCCTCGATCTCATGAAATTCGTCGCGAGCGTCACCGGGGCAGGCCGCGCCGCCGTACCATCCACCGGATTCACCGCGCCTTCCGCATCCAAAGCCGACGACCACGTCGACCATCTACTCGAGCTCTACTCAAAGTGCCTGAAAACCGTCTCCGGTAATGTCAGGTAGTCTGCCGCCTCTGCACGTCGCCGTCTGCGGAGCGGGAGCCTTCGGCCGCAATCACCTTCGCGTTTATCGCGAGCTGGAGAGCCGGCAGAACGGCATCAGGCTCTCCGCCATAATCGAATCGAATGCCGCCCGCGCGGCTGTTTTGTGCGGCGAATTCGGCGTCCCTGTCTACACATCGATACAAAATGCGCTCTCCGCCCGGGCAGCCGGCGAGGTGGCTATCGATGCTGCCTCTGTTTGCGTACCCACATCGGCGCATTACGAGGCAGCGGCCCCGCTGTTGAGCTCAGGTATAGACCTGCTGATCGAGAAGCCGATCGCTGCGACAATCGCCGAGGCTGGCAACCTCATCGCGCTGGCGCGCCAGCACGGACGAATTCTCCAGACCGGCCATCTCGAGCGATTCAACCCTGCCATTCTCGCCGTCCAGCCGCTGCTCAATCGACCTATGTTTTTTGAGGCACATCGGCTCAGCATGTTTACGCCGCGCGCTCTAGACGTGGACGTGGTTCTCGATCTCATGATCCACGACCTGGACATCGTTCTCCACTTCGCGCAGTCGCCGGTGCGCGAAATTCACGCCGTCGGTCTACCCATTCTTTCGAAAAAGACTGACATCGCCAACGTTCGCCTGGAATTTGAATCCGGATGCGTCGCCAACTTCACCGCCAGCCGCGTCAGCACCGAGCAGGTGCGCAAGCTGCGCTTCTTCCAGCCGCATCAATACATCTCGATCGATTACGCGCGCCGCGACATTCTTGTGATCGACGTAAGTCCCGGCGCCGCCCCGACATCCTCTGCCGGCAAGTTCCCGCCGGGCCTCGCGCTCAACAAACCGCCGGTGCAGGACGCCGAACCGCTGCGGTTGGAAATTGAATCTTTTGTGGAGTCAGTTCGCGCCCGCACCACGCCGAAGGTTTCTGCAGAGGACGGTCGCGCAGCCCTTGAGCTGGCTCTTGAAGTTAATCGCAAAATTGCCGAGCACGCGCAGCGCGCCGGCCTTAGTGCAACTCGTGCACCATAGCTCCCGCCGGAGTCTTCAGCTCAAACTGGTCGTTGGTCAATTTCAGATTCGTCACCAGCTTCTCCAGCGTAATCACGATCTGGTACTCCTCCAGAGGACGCTTGATCGTAATCGTGCCGGGAAATTTGACTGGCCCAAATGTCTGGTCAGGCCCGTAGATCGCCTGCGTCTCAATCGCGCCCTTGGAATCGTAAATATCTTCTCCGGAGGGCCGCAGGTTTACGCGGTTAAAGTGAATCACTCGTTCAGGAATGAGATCCTGGCTGTTGGCCTTGCGCCGCAGCACGGAAAGGTCGTAGTCCAGCTCGGCCATGAGCTGCTTGGTCTTTGGATCAATCTTGGTGTCCGTGTCCGATGTGAGCGTCACCAGGTCGTCAGGCTCAATGCACTTGATCAACAACGAATCGGAAAAAATATTTGGACGGAAATTCTCGAGCGTGTTCGGCGACTCCCTGGTCACGGTATTCGGGCCCTCGAAAACCTTGTTTTCATGGGGAATCCACAGCTTGAACGAGTTGCCATTGCTGGCCATGTCGAAGGCGCGCGTATGCAGAACCGGCACCAGGCCAATCACTCGAAGCGATTCCGGCTTCCGCAGCAGGATATAACCGTTAAAAGATGTATAGGTCTTCTCTTTGCCGTGCGAGGGGCCGCCCACCGTGGCCTTGAAAACCACGGTCGCGCTCAAGGACTGGATCGCCTGACAACGCGTATTGATTGCGTTCACCAGCTCGTCGGCGGTCGCGGTCATCACTACCGAGGGCATCTTTGCCTGCTTGATGCGCCGCGTCCTTACCAGACAGCCGTTCATCAACGGAAGCAGCAACAATAGCAGCGGCGCTGTGAACCTGCTTCTCAACGGGACCGGTCCATCCTCGCCAGAACTTGCAATGTGCTCATCGCGAACCTGCCTCACGTGCAGCCTTGCGATAGGCCGCCACATCGCGCGCATGCTCTTCCAGAGTCGCAGAAAAGCGCGACGTTCCGGAAGCGCTCGCGCTCGCCGCCACAAAATAAAGATAGTTCGTATGTGCAGGATTCATCGCCGCACGCAGCGAATCGACTCCCGGCGAACAGATGGGCCCGGGGGGCAACCCGGCATGCTTATAGGTGTTGTAAGGCGAATCGGCCTGCAGGTCCGATGCATAAATCGTACCCCGATAGCGCCCCTCCAGCAGCGCCGCATAAATCACGGAAGGGTCAGTCATCAACGGGATCCCCTTCGCGAGCCGGTTCACAAACACGCTCGCGACTAACGGACGCTCCGACGCGATCGGCGTCTCACGCTCGACCAGGGAAGCCATCGTCACCACGCGATGCTCGTCACCATGCAGCCCCAGCTCTTCCGCGACCTGCCGGAACTGCTTCACCATGGCCTGCTGCATTTGCAGCGCGGTGGTGTCGTGCGCGAAACGATAGGTATCCGGAAAAAGATAGCCCTCCAGGCTCACTGCCTGCGGATCGACATCGGCAATCAAATTGACATTTGCCCGCGCCGCCGCAAGGAATGCGTCCTTCGTGCCCAGCCCGGCGCCCTGCACGCGCTGCGCAATATCGAAAAGGTTCGAGCCCTCCGGAACCGTGACGCTCACGGTGTACACATCACCGCGCCGCAGGCGTTCGTAAACGTCGTTCATCTTTGCCGGATGGTCGAAGCGATAATCGCCCGCCTTGAGCGTCCCGCCTTTCACTGCATGCATGGCGTCAAAAACAATCTCACTCCGTATCACTCCACTGCGCTTCAGCAGCGAGGCAATCTGCCTTGTCGGGGTTCCTGCCGGAATCTCAACAAATACTCCCGTCGAAGGTCCAAACGGAGCGAGAACGCAGAAAGCGACCACCGCAATCGCGGCTAAGATCAACAAAGCTAGAAGTCGTCGCACCAGGACAGATCAACCCTCAGATTGGATTCCACCATTGATTTTATGATGCTGAGTATTTTGTGCTTAAGAAACGGATAGCTGGACTCCGGTCAGCTAACAAGCGGCCGGCTTTTAGCCGCGCTTCACCCACCAGGCGCTTTCTGAGCGGAGAGATAGCTCTCGAGAATCAGGACCGCCGCCACCTGGTCTACAACCGCTTTATGCTCGCTTCCCGGGCGCCCTGCCGCATGCAGGTGGCGATGGGCTTCCGTTGTGGTCAACCGCTCGTCCCACAGATGCACCGGCATTCCCGTCTCCTCGCGCAGCATCTGAGCGAAGGCCTGCGCTTTGGCAGCCTGCGGGCTCTGGTCGCCCGACATATACAACGGATTTCCAACCACGATGGCCGAGCACCTGTATTTGCGGAGCAGCCGCTGAATCGATTTCAAATCCTGCCTGCGATTCGTGCGCAGCAGCGTTAGAACCGGCTGCGCCGTAAGCCCCAGCTCGTCGGAGACGGCAATCCCAACCCGGCGATCGCCCACATCCAGCCCCATAATTCGCGCAGCAGGCTCCTGCATGCGACGATGATACGCAATTGGCTTAGAGGCAGGCCGCGAAAATGCGGGTCGCGAGCCGCACCTTCGTAGCTCACCACCAGCTATAATGAGTGCTTGCGGTAAATCCGGCCGAAGCCGAAGCCCGGCGGCCCAATCCAACAGCCGCCCGACGGACCACGAATGCCCGAACACATTAAAAAGCAGCTTCAGGAAGAGATTCGCCAGCTTGAGCATGAGCTTGCGCATGAGCTCCCTGCCGAAATCAAGAAAGCCGTCGCCATGGGCGACCTGAGCGAAAACGCCGAGTACCACATGGCTAAGCAGCGCCAGGACTTTGTCAACGCTCGCCTGGGACAGCTGAAGAAACGAATGGCCGAGTTGTCGCTGGTCAACCTCGCCAACATTCCCAAAGATCGGGTCGCTTTCGGCTCAACCGTCTTCGTCTACGACGTCTCCAAAGACGAAAAAATCGAGTACAAACTCGTCACCAGCGAAGAGTCTGACGTCAACAAGGGACTCATCTCCACCACCTCGCCTATCGGACGCAGCCTCATCGGCAAACAGGTGGGGGACATGGCCGTCGTCGTCACTCCCAACGGCAAGCGCGAGCTCGAAGTTCTCAAGCTCATCACCATCCACGAAGCTGCGGAATAGCGCATCAAAATCCGCATGAGCGCAATTCGTTATCCGATGATAACCACGCCATGACCACGACTTGGACAAGCGCTTTCGGCCGCGCCTGTGGAGTGCTCCTGCAGGCGATCGTCGATGGACTCGCGCTCACCCGCATCTCGCCGAACGTCCTGACGTTTATCGGGCTGCTCATCAATACCGCCGCCGCGGTGCTCTTCGGATTCGCCAACGCTCAAAACTACGTGCGAATGTTCTTCTACGCCGGGCTCATCATCATCGGCGCCGGCATCTTCGATATGGTCGATGGCCGCGTCGCGCGCCAGACCAAGCAGGTCACCGTCTTCGGAGCATTCTTTGACTCAGTGATCGATCGCTACTCCGACGTGGTTCTCTTCTTCGGACTGCTGGTCTTCTATGCGCGCGGCAATCGCCTTTTCTACGTCTTTCTCGCGGCGTTCGTCATGGTAACTTCGCTCATGGTCAGCTACACTCGCGCTCGCGCGGAAGCGCTCATCGGCAAATGCAAAGTGGGATTCATGGAGCGGCCGGAGCGCGTAGTCCTGATCATTCTGGGGGCGCTGTTCAACCGCTGGGGAGTGATGGCCCCGGTGTTATGGGTGCTCGCCGTCCTCTCCACCATCACTGTGATTCACCGCATCCAGTACACCTGGCAGATGACTCGCGAGGCAAAAGTGCAGCAGCTCACGAACCTGCTCTAGGCGCGGACTCCTGTTTTTTTGCTTACCCGATCCAGAATCTCCAACGCTTCATCCAGCTCCGCACGCGTATGCTCGCTGGTCATAATTGTGCGAATGCGCGCCTTACCTTCAGGGACCGTGGGAAATGCAATTCCAGTCGCCATAAGGCCGGCGTCGAACAGCGCGCGAGAGAACTCCATCGTCAGCCGCCCGTCTCCAATGATGATGGGAGTAATGGGCGTCTCGCTCGCCGGCGTCGTCACTCCGCCAATGTTGAAGCCGAGCCGGCCAAGCTCCGACTTGAAGTAGCGCGTGTTTTCCCAGAGCCGCTCAATCCGGTCCGGCTCGCTCTCCAGCAGGTCGAAGGCCGCCATGCACGTCGCCGCCACCGATGGTGGATGCGATGTCGAAAACAAAAACGGCCGCGCACGATGGTAAAGAAAATCGATCAGGTCGCGCGATCCGCATACATACCCGCCCAGCGAACCGATCGCCTTCGACAATGTCCCCACCTGCACATCGACCCGCCCATGGCAGTGAAAGTGGTCGACCGATCCGCGTCCATTGCGCCCCAGCACGCCCGAGGCATGCGCGTCGTCCACCATCATGATGGCGCCGTACTTGTCCGCCAGATCGCAAAGCTTGTCCACCGGCCCTATGTCGCCGTCCATTGAGAACACGCCGTCGGTAATGAGCAGCTTCCGACCCGGCTCGGCTGCAACTTCCTTCAACAGCTCCTCCGCGTGCGCCACGTCTTTGTGCCGAAAGACCTTGATCTTCGCTCGCGAGAGCCGCGCGCCGTCAATTATGCTTGCGTGGTTCAGCTCGTCCGAGATGATGAAATCTTCTTTGCCGAGAATCGACGAGACCGTTCCCGCATTCGCGGTGAACCCGCTCTGGAAGACCACGCAGGCTTCAACATTCTTGAAGCGCGCAATCTTCTCCTCCAGATCCATGTGGATCTTCATCGTCCCGGCAATGGTCCGCACCGCGCCCGAACCTACCCCGTATTTCTTCGTCGCCTCAATCGCCGCCTCGCGCAGCTTCGGGTGAGCCGTCAGCCCGAGATAATTGTTCGACGCCAAATTGATCACTCGCTTGCCGTCATAGGTGCACACAGGCGCCTGAACATCGTCCAGCACGCGCAGGCGAAAAAACGTTCCCCGCGCCTTCAAGTCATTTAATTGAGCGGTGAGGTGCTGCAGTTGGGGACGCCGTGAAAGTTCGGAATTCATAAGAACATGCCTCGCTGATTAAGACGCAACTTGTCATCGTAGAGCATTTTCCCTTCTCCAGATACAATGAGAGCTTGGCGGCCATCCGCCTCCTTTAAAGAGAGCAGAGAATCCGAAGAATGAATTTGCAGTTCCGGAAGGGATTTACCAGGCTAGCAAGCCTGGCCATGGTGGCCGGCGTGGCTACGGCACACGCGCAAGTCGCCACCCACACCCAGCTTGGCTTCTCCAGCAGCGACCATCACGTCACCCTGACGGCCACTGTCGGCGACAGCGTCGGCAATCCCGCTACTGACGGCGTCGTAAGTTTTGAAAACGCGCAGGGGCAATCGCTCGGCTCGGCCTTCGTGAACAATGGCCGGGCTGATGTTGTGCTCGACCAGCCGGCGTCCGGCAGCGTCTACGCGGTTTACAGCGGCAGCCAGGGGTTTCGCGGCTCAACCGCGCAGGGGCAGCTATCCAGTGATGCGACCAGCACCGTGCCCGATTTTTCCATTACCGCCAACCCGGCTTCACTGAGCGTCAGTCCGGGCCAGTTCGGAACCATCGTCCTCACCATCACGCCGCTCAACGGCTTCGCCAATATGGTGACGCTCTCCTGCTCCGGCAATCCCACGCCATCCACCTGCACGTTCAGTCCCGCCACGCTCACTCCACTCAACGGCAATCCCACTACCAGCTCTCTGCAGATCATCACGCAGGGTCCGGCGGGCGCGCGCCTTGCGTGGCCGGCGCATAATTCCAAAGTCGCGTTGGCACTGCTGCCCGGCATCCTCGCGCTTATCGGATTGGGAGCCATTCGCAAGCGCTCCGGCGTCGACGCCCTCAGCATCCTCGGGATAGCGGCCCTGCTCGCCGCCGGCAGCCTGGGACTCACTGCCTGCGCCCAGCGCTACGATTATCTCCACCATCCGCCCGCGGCGAATAAGGGAATAGCGCCCGGCAATTACAACATCACCATTGCTGCCTTTTCCAACAACGGAGCCACCGTTACCAGCCACACGCTTACTGTTACGCTCATGGTGAAGTAAGGCGGCGAAGAAGCAGGTAGCTTAAAAGCGGCTAGCGGATAAAACGGGCGGCGGAAAAGCGGTGAGCGAAGACTGGAATGCAGCAATGAACGCAGATCCTCTACGCCGTGTCGGATATTCCTTCCTGGGGCTTCTGGCAGGAAACATCGCGTTATTGATTTTTTCGCTCCTGTATTCCCTGCGGTCAGGTACGTTGTTGTATCACCAATCGAGTTTTCCCTTTTGGTCGCAGATCAAAGCATTCCCGGTTATTTCAATTTTTTCGATTGTAGGATGGCTCATTATCGGTGTTCCCGTCGTACTAACTCTTCCTTCCGACTCGATCGCTCGGTTGCCCAAACTCGTGCTCCTGCTCATCGGAATCGCCCTCGGTCCGCTGGCTATCTCTTTGATCTTTGTTCTGCTGAGCCGGGGGCAAAACATCGCTGCAGCAGTTACCGCAACCCGCCCTTTCTGGCTATATGCAGCGATTGTTTCCACTGTGGCATTCGCAGTTCACTGCCTGCTCTTGCGCCGGTCCATGCGGTCTTCCAAGACGGCCGCCCTGGTTGAGGACCGCTCCGTCTAATTGAGGCGCAAGGAAAAAGCGGCGCACCTTCTGGCGCGCCGCAGTTCTTAATCTATCTCCACAACATGACCAACCGGAGGGCGTTCCCGCCAGAGCCTAGTACTTCGGCACTGTCGGATCCACGTTGTTCGACCAGGCCGTAATCCCGCCCGCCAGATTCCACACATTCTTGAAGCCGTTCTGCGCCAGGATCTCCGCAGCCTTCTGGCTGCGTCCGCCGGACCTGCAGTGAACAATAATTTCTCGTTCTTTGTCCAGCTCCCCTGCGCGTTGCGGCAACTCACCGAGCGGAATCAGCGTCGCGCCAAGGTTCGCAATCTGATATTCATACGGCTCGCGCACATCCAGCACAAAAACGTCATCCTTGTTGTCCAGTCGCTTCTTCAATTCCACCGCCGTCATCTGCGGAATCCCGTTCTGCACATTGGTTCCGTTCACCTGCAACGCCTTTGCCTCAGGAGCAATTCCGCAGAACTGCTGATAGTCGATCAGCTTCGTCACTGTAGGATGCGTCCCGCACACCGGGCAATCCGGATTCTTCCGCAGCTTCAGCTCCCGGAACTTCATCCCGAGCGAATCCACCAGCAGCAGGCGCCCGATCAGCGTCTCGCCCTTGCTGAGGATCAGCTTAATGACCTCGGTCGCCTGAATCACGCCGAGGAGTCCGGGCAGAATCCCCAGTACGCCGCCCTCCGCGCACGATGGAACAAGGCCGGGCGGCGGCGGCTCCGGATACAGGCAGCGGTAGCATGGGCCGTCCTCAGTCGCGAATACGCTCGCCTGCCCCTCGAACCGAAAAATCGACGCATACGCGTTCGGCTTGTGCCCGCTCAGCACGCAGGCATCGTTTACCAGATAGCGCGTCGGAAAATTGTCCGTCCCGTCCGCCACGATGTCGTAGTCCTTGATGATCTCCAGCGCATTCTGGCTGGTGAGCATGGTCTCGTGCTTCACGATCTTCATGTGCGGGTTCAGCGCCTGCAGCTTGTCCGCCGCCGAGTCGATCTTGGGGCGCCCGACATCGGCAGTGGAATGAATAATCTGCCGCTGCAGATTGCTCTCATCCACCACGTCGAAATCCACCAGGCCCAAAGTCCCGATGCCAGCCGCCGCCAGGTAATACGCCAGCGGAGCGCCGAGGCCGCCGGTGCCGACGCACAGCACCTTGGCTGCCTTCAGCTTCTGCTGCCCCTCCATGCCCACTTCCGGCAAAATCAGGTGCCGCGAATACCGCGCAATCTCGTTGTTGCTCAACACCGGCAACGCCGCCCGATGTTCCAATGTCGTTGCCATCAACGTCCTCCTGCGATGGAAGGAATTATGGAGAGCGCATCTTTCTCTCCCACTCTGGTCGCGTTCTTTTCCGGCAAGTATCGGATGTCCTCGTCGTTCAGGTAGACGTTCACGAACGATCGCAGCTTGCCCTCTTCTGAATAAAGGTGCTTTTTCAGGTCAGGATGCTGCTTCGTCAGCGCCTCCAGCGCCTCGCCTACGGTTTTCGCATTCACTGTCACTGTGTCCTGCTTATCGGAATACACTCGCAGCGGAGTGGGGATATGGATCTTCATCGGGAAATGTCCTTGTCGGCTAGAAGGAAGATGTCGCGTATCAGGCCGCGGGCCTGATCTACAGGGTTGGCAAACCCACGCTCAACATCGTTCGGCTGCGAGCGCGGCCACCATCACCGTCTCGTCTGCAAACGCCTTATCGTCTTCGCCGTTCCCGGTCAGCAGAAACGAGTTGGTAGCCTTCGCCACGCCCCGTTCCACTGAAGTAATCACATACGAGCAGCCGATCCAGTGCGCCTCGGCAAAATCCGTCTTCGACCACTGCGCCGGATGGTCCGGATGCGAGTGGTAGAACCCCACAATATCCAGCCCGCGCTCGCGCCCCATCCGCTGAATCTTCACCAGCTCCTGCGGCGCAATCTGATAGCGGTTGTGGGCTGCATCTGTGCGCGCATTGCCGGCACGCACCGCCTGCTCAATGTCATTGGCGCCCTCTGCCCTGCGACCAAGCAGCACGCCGCAACATTCATAGGGATACGTCTCTTCCCCATGGCGTCGGATTGCGTCGTATACCTGCTCGTTCAGCCTCAGCATAGATTCGCCTACTCCTCCCAGAAACGCTCGCTCAAATACTTTTCCGCCGAATCGGCCAGGATGGTCACGATCACTGCCTCGCGACCCTGCGCGGCCTCTTCCTCGGCAATCGTCAGGCACGCTGCTACTGCTGCCGCCGACGATATGCCCACCAGCAGACCTTCCGTCCGCCCCAGGCGCTTCGCCATTGCGTAAGCCGCCTCGGTGCCCATCTCCATATTACGATCAGCGAGCCCCGCGTCGTAAATCGGAGGGATAATCGCGGTCGGCATGTGCTTCAACCCTTCGAGGCCGTTGAACGGAGAATCCGGCTGCATCGAGACGCACTGGATCTCCGGATTCAGCTCCTTCAGCCGCCGCGTCGTTCCCACAAAGGTGCCGCTGGTTCCGAGGCCAGCCACAAAATGCGTGATCTGACCCTCAGTTTGCTTCCAAATTTCGTTTGCCGTACCGAGATAGTGGGCGCGCCAGTTCGCGTCATTGCCGTACTGGTCGGCGTAGAAATATTTTTCCGGCTCGTCCGCTGCCATGGCACGCGCCATGCGAATCGCGCCGTCTGAGCCATCCGCCGGATCCGTCCAGACCACGTTCGCGCCATAGCCGGCCAATATCCGCTTCCGTTCCGGCGAGACATTTCCCGGCACGCAGAGCGTCACTGGAAAATTCATCGCCGCTCCCAGCATCGCGTACGCAATCCCGGTATTCCCGCTGGTCGCGTCCAGCAAGTGCCTGCCGCCCGGCCTCAACAAGCCGCGCGCCTGCGCGTCCTCGACAATCGCCGAGGCCGCCCGATCCTTGACCGACCCGCCGGGATTCACCCATTCCGCCTTGCCCAGAATCTGAATTCCCGGCAAATGCGCAGTAATCCGCTCCAGGCGGACAAGCGGGGTATTGCCCACGCGGTCCCTCAGCGTAGTCCCCAGCGGTTTGGTGAACGAATTGGTCAAAGTAGCCATCAATTTCTAATTTGCCTGCCGCGACCCAACCTGTTTACAAAGTGTGCTTGCACCGAGGTGCCTGCACCATTGCGGCTGCGCGTCCATTATGAGAAAGTCAAAGCAGGCCTGCAGCGCCAGCCTTTAGTGTAACTTTTAGCGGCTGAACCTCACAATCCTTTCCGACAAACCGCCCTTATGCCGAAGAAAGCCAAGCCGCGCACGTACGACGAACTGCTCAGCCAGCTTCGTCAGCTTCAATTTGATGTTCGGGGAGTACCCTCCGTCGCAAATCAAGTGATGGTCTCAAGATACGGGTGCGGCGCCATTCTTGGCCGCGATTCCAAAGGTGCGGTGGCGATCATCCACAAGCCCGGCGTCCTGCTCGGGGGTGAGATCGCCATCCTGCTCGATCGCGGATATCAGAAATTCTTCAAGACCCCACGGCTCGAAATGGCCGCCACCGCCGATCTTCTCAAAGCCGAGCACCGTTTCACCGAAGAGCTTGACGCGCTCACCGGTGGAATTGACCTCTATAACGACGCGCTGGGAACTGTTAGCGACGAATACATGTACGACCGGCTTGAGGGCCGAAACCAGGACAGCCCCGCCCGTGGCGCCGCTCCTTGGGATGCTGGAGTTCCCAGAATCGGACACTGAACGCAAAGGCCGCCAGTCGCGTCATATACAGAATCACTCTGCGGGAGAACCGCCATGCAAGCTCGCGCCGCCCTCCATTCCTTCCGCTGGCCTTTTTTTCTGCTCTGCGGCTGCATGAGCGCCGTTGCGCAACCAACCCCGCCCACGCCTTCCATCGACGTGCAGGTAACGCTGTCGCCTGCAGCCGCTGCAAAGATGAACTCCCTCTCCTCCGAGGAGATAGTTCTTTCAGCGACCTATTCCGGCAATCTGCGCGGCGCGAATGGACGCCCTGACCAGACGGGGCAGATCAATCTCCCTAGCCAGAAGACAGAAATCTCGGCACGACCGCAAGTTGCCCGTATCGACGGGCCTCACCTTACCGCAGGAGACCAGGCGAAGATCAACGGACCCATCCTGCTCGAGCTCAAGGCATACTCCGTCCAGCGCCATGTCATCGACAACATCCTGAGCTGCGAATCGATCCGGAAAACTATCGAAATCTCCGCCCATCAGCTTCTCGTTCTCCACTGTGGCTTAGCTACTGAGAACAACGGCTCCAACGGCGACGCCAATGCCGTCCCGTCAGTTCCCGCCGAACGAGTGGCCGATACCTACGCCATTTACTCCATGCTGCTACCCGGCGCGCCCGCCGACAAGATCGCCCGCACCCCTACCCCGAGCTGGTCACTCGCTGATACAACCGTCAACATCAGCGACATGAACCCCGCCGTCCCTCCCAACGGCCAGCTCAAAGCCCCACCGGAAAACGTCCGTGCCTTCAACCAGGCGCTCCACGACTTCGAGACCCGCAAGTACCAGCGATTCAAGCTCGACGCCAACAACTTCCGACCATCCCATCCCATTCCGCTGATCGGCGAAAACGAGGTCAGCAATCTGCGGCATGGAGATAGTGGAAGCCACGGCATCGTCTTCTTCAGCGCCGTCTACTTCAACGGCACCCGCACCGCCGCCCTGGTCTATGTCAACGACTGGTGCGCTCACCTCTGCGCTGCCGGGCAATGGGTCTACCTGGAGAAGCAAAGCGGCCAATGGGTACGCCGCTCCGGCATCTTTGCCAGCGGAGCGTAACCGCCGCGAGTCGGCTCCAGATTCCCGCATTGCGGCGTCTAATCTGATGTAAGACAGAGAGATATCATGGCGATGAAACTGAAGCTGAAAGAGCGCCGAATGGTGGCGAAAGGAACGATGTCTTTCCACTTTGAAAAGCCGGCAGGCTTTGCATACGTGGCAGGTCAGGCCGGTGACTGGATCCTGCAGCATCCCGCGAAGACGGACAAGGAAGGCGAAAAGCGGAGTTTTACCCTGGCCAGCGCTCCGTATGAGGACGATCTGTTCTTCACCACGCGGCTGCGCGAGACCGCGTTCAAAGAAAATCTGCAGAGCATGCCCCTGGGGTCGGAGATGGATTTCGATGGGCCCTGGGGTGAACTGACCTTGCACGAGGACACGGCAGTGCCTGCGGTGTTTCTCACCGGCGGTATCGGAGTGACGCCCTTCCGCAGCATCGTGCTGCAGTGGGCGCACGACCGGCTGGAGCATTCCGTCTTTCTGTTTTACTCCAACCGGCGTCCGGAGGATGCGGCTTTTATGGACGAGATGCAAGCGATAGCGAAGCAGCGGGCAAAGTTCACATTCGTGCCCACGATGACGGAGATGGATAAGTCGAAGATGCCATGGTCAGGCGCCCAGGGATACATCGACGAGCCGATGCTACGAAAATCGATCGCGGATCTGAATCGTCCCATCTACTACCTGAGCGGGCCGCCGAAGATGGTGGAGGCGATGCAGAAGCTGCTCAAGGGTTCAGGTGTAAATCAGGATCGGGTGCGGACAGAAACCTTCGACGGGTACTGAAGATGACGATCCGAATCATGTGGGACCTCTGGTTCAAGGAGGCCGCCCCAGCAATGCGCTGCGCAAAAGGGTCGGGGACGATCCGGTGAGCACGTTCATTGAATGCGGAGGGCCTGCTGGGGTTCGAGGCGCGAGGCGCGAGTGGCAGGCATCCAGACGGCGAGGAGCGCGACCAGGCTTAACACGATCGGGACGGTTACAAATACCAAGGGATCCCAGGTTTTGACGCCGAAGAGGAAGCTGGCGATGAAGCGGGTAAGTCCGAAGGCCGCGCCGATTCCGATAACTACGCCGGCGATGGCGAGACGCATGCCGTGCCAAACCACGAGCGAACGGATGCGGGAGCGGTCGGCACCGAAAGTCATGCGGATGCCCATTTCTTGAGTGCGCTGCTGGATGGAGTAAGCCATCAGGCCGTAGATACCGATGGCGGCTAGGATAAGCGCGGAGGCTCCGAAGATGGTGAGAAGGAGCATGTTGAAGTCCTGACTGGCTGTGGAATGGGCGACCATCTCGGTCATGGGGCGGACGCGGGCGACGGGGAATCCGCCGCTCGCCTGGCGGAGCTGCTCGGTGATGGACGAGATGTACTGGTGCGAATCGCCGTGAGTGCGGACGATCCATACATAGGGAACGATGTTGGATATGAGAATGGTCATACCGTCCTGGACTTGAGCCGCAGGGACGATCATAAGCGGGCGAGGGTCGTTGCTGAGGCCGCCATCGCGGATGTCGCCAACGATGCCGATGATCTGGCGCGGGGGCTCGGCGATCCCCGGTCCGACGTCTTTGCCGATGAGGATCTGCTGGCCGACGGGATCGCCTTTGGGCCAGAATTTTTTTGCCATGGTCTCGTTGATGAGAACGACGCCGGGGCGGAACTGCTGTCCTGCTCGGTGAAGTCGCGTCCGCGCAGCACGGGGATGTGGAAGACGGAGAAGTAGCCGGGGGAAGCGCTCAGCCAGCCGGCGTCGCCAGTCCACGGGGATTTGCCCTGGGGCGGCTGGCCGATGATGTTGAAGGGCAGGCCATAGCCACCTTCGAGAGGAAGACAGCAAGTGAAGGCGGAGACTTCGACGCCGGGGATGGCATTGAGGCGCTCGCGTCCGTCGTGGGCGACCTGGGCGACGCCGGCGGTCTTTTTGAACTGGTCGCCGGTGAGGGACATTTCGAGGGTGAGGACGTTGCGGGGATCGAAGCCGGGGTTGACTGCGCGGAGGGCGAGAAAGGTGCGGATGAGGAGCGCGGCTCCGATGAGGAGGACGAGAGCGAGAGAGACTTCGCTGACGACCAGCAGGGAGCGGGTCTTGCTTTGGCGGAAGCCGGTGCCGGAGCGGTTGCTGCTTTCCTTCAGGGTGACATTGAGATCGGGGCGTGAGGCGCCGATAGCGGGGAAGAGCCCGAAGAGAATGCCGGTGAGGAGGGCGACGGCGAAGGTGAAAGCGAGGACGCGCCAGTCGACACCTAGAGCGGCTCCATGTTCGCCAACGCGGGGGAGGCCAGCGGGGCTGACTGCGAGTAGGGCGCGCACGCCAGCATAACCGAGAATGAGGCCGAGGAAGCCGCCGACGAAGGCGAGAACGATGCTTTCGGTCAACAACTGACGGATAATGCGGACACGGCGGCCACCCATGGCGGCGCGAATGGCGAATTCACGCTTGCGGCCGGTAGCGCGGACCAAGAGAAGGTTGGCGACGTTGGCGCAGGCAATGAGGAGAACGAAGCCGACGGCGCCGAGGAGGATGAGGAGGGACTTACGAGCGCCGGCGACAATAGAGTCGCGGAGAGGCTGGACGCCGAAGCTGTCCTTGGTGTCCATATCGCTGGGATGAAGGCGGCGATACTGGTTAGCGGCGAGTTTGAGCTGGGCCCTGGCCTGGTCGAGAGTAACGCCCGGCTTGAGGCGGCCGGCGACAAGGAAATAATGGCCAAGGTTGGTGCTGTTGGGATCGATCTGGAAGGGGAGCCAGATGTCGGATTCGGGATCGGTGACGAAGGACTTACCGAGGACGCCGAGGATTGTGTAGGGCTCGTTGCTGAGCGAGACGCTGCTACCGACGATGTTGGGGTTGCCGCCGAACTTGCGCTGCCAGAAGCCGTAGCTGATGATTACGACATGGCCACCGTTTGGCGAGTCTTCCTCGGGAGTGAAGGCGCGGCCGAGGATGACGGGTGCGCCGAAGAGGCGGAAATACGCTTCGGAAACGTGGATGCCATGGACCTGCTCGGGAATGGTGCCGGTGAGGTTGAAGCCTGGACCACCAAAATCGTAGGCGGTGACATCTTGAAAGACGCTTGTCTGAGCTCTCCAGGTGTTGAAGTTGACGGGCGAGCCGACGGGGCTGTTGCCATGCGAAGACGTGTTCATGAACTGGACCATACGGTCGGGCTCGGGATACGTCAGCGGCTTCAGTAGGACGGCGTTGACGACGGTGAAGATAGCGGTGTTCGCTCCGATGCCGAGGGCGATGGCGGCGATGGCGGTGAAAGTGAAGGCAGGGCTTGCGATAAGCGTGCGGAGGGAGTAGCGGAGGTCTTGCCAGAAATCACCCATGATGGCGCCCCTTAACTATTGGTTCGGGAAATCCGGGCCGTACTGGGCGAGTATACGTCGCACTCCTGGGAACTGGTCTACCTCTCCCCATGCATGCCCCTCCAGCATTTGTTTCACAATTCATGCGCATGCGAGCGTCGTATAGAAAGCATGCTGCCTGAAAGTTAGATTTTGAAAGCGGATAAAATGGCAGTTTATGGGCCGGGCAATTCAATCTGATAAGAGCTTTCGCTCTCTGGCTCATCGCGTTGCCGATTTCTCGGCGGATTACATCGAGTCGCTTTCCAGCGTGCCGTCATATCCAGCTGATGTGAGCGGTGCCGGACTCGAGCAGATCTTTGCGCAGGATCTGCCGCGCGAAGGGATCGGGCCAGAGGCGTTTGATTTGCTGACCCGGGTGTTCCAGTATTCGCGTCCCGCTTCGCCGCGATTCTTTGGATATGTATTTGGCTCGGGAGAGCCGGTCGGAGTCTTAGGCGATTTTGCTTCAAGCGTCTTGCACCAGAACGCCACGTCCTGGCGATCAGCACCCTCAGCGACCACAATTGAGCGCACGGTGGTGAAGTGGTTGGCAGAGGCAGTCGGTTGTTCTGGATTTAGCGGCAGTCTCACGGTGGGTGGTTCGTCGGCGAACCTGATGGGCCTGTGCATGGCAAGAGAGGCCAAAGTACCCGCAAACGAACGCGGCGTACGTGGCGGAGTCATCTACTGTTCTGCTGAAGCTCACATGTCTATTCAAAAGGCCGCTGCTCTGCTTGGCCTTGGTCATCAGGCGGTCAGATTGATCCCGGTGGACGAAAACTTCAATATGCGGACGGAGGCCTTGCAGGCCGCGATTCGGGAGGACGTTAAGAGAGAACTGAAGCCGATAGCCGTGGTCGCGAGTGCCGGGACGACCGCCACGGGGAGCATCGACCCGATCGCTGCAATTGCGGATATCTGCGAGCAGTACAAACTCTGGCTGCACGTCGATGGTGCATATGGTGCGCTTGCCTGTCTGGCTATTCCAGAGGCGTTTCAGGGGCTTGACCGTGCCAATTCTTTGTCACTGGACGGGCACAAGTGGCTGTATCAGCCGACCGGTTGTGGTTGTTTGCTCTATCGCAATCCCGAAGATGCGAGGAGAGCGTTTTCTCATTCAGGGGAGTACGCGCGGTCTCTCTCCGACGATCCGGTCGAGGGGTTCGCTTTTTTTGAGGAATCCATCGAGCTGTCCCGGCCATTTCGCGCCCTGAAGCTGTGGCTCTCATTGCGGTATCACGGCGTGAATGTGTTTGCCGAATCGATCCGGGAGGACTTGCGGCTGGCACAGGTCCTTGCGAAGTGTGTGGACGCTGATTTCAGGCTGGAGCGACTTGCGCCGGTTGCGCTTAGCGCAGTTTGTTTTCGCTACACGGAGGCAGCGGGAGATTTGAACGAACTGAACCGGAAGATACTCGACAGAGTCGTGCGCCGCAGGCGCGTGTATCTTTCGAATGCAATGCTCAACGGACAGTTCGCTCTGCGAGCTTGCATTGTCAATCACAGGTCGACAGAAGAAGACGTCCGCGCGATTGTTGCTGAAGTTATTGCCTCTGCAGAAGAGGTTTCTCGGAATCCAGCGGTGGCGACGTGACATGCGGCGTCGGGTCATGACATTCGCGCGAGATTCCCAATCGTTGAGATGAAAGTCGCGTGACCAGCCTGAACCCTTTGCCTGTGAATTGATAACGGCCAGAGGCAGGCCGACTTCACCCCAACAAATGTGTGATAAAGGGTCGACAGGCTAATAGGATTGAACATCGACAATCCCGAATGCCGGGACGTAATATACAAGATTACAAAATACTTAAGACGGTACGCTGGACCAAGAGCGAACCATTCTCCACCACCGCCGAGTCCCGGTTCGACTCCGATTTCCACAATCCGGCATGGAATACCCGGAAGAGGTTTCTGGCATCAAAATTATGCTGAGAGAAAACTCAGTTGTCGGGAAAGACCTGCCATAGCCGGCCAGTTCACTACGGTCGGTCATTGTCTGGAATGATGAATGTGAAGACTGCGAAAGGAATGAATACCATGCGCGAGAACGACGAAAAGGACTTGAATAAACAGTCGCCTCAAACTCTGACCGACGAGCAAATTGTTTCCGTTCCGCGCCGCTCGTTCCTGACAGCAGCAGGCGCGGTGTTGGTTGGCGGTGCGGCAGCACTCGTATTGGGAAACACAGCCGGCGCACAATCGCAGGATCCAGATAAGCCAAGGCAGCAAGACCCCGACAAGCCGAAGCCGCAAGACCCCGACAAGCCGCAAGATCCCGACAAGCCGAGAGACCCCGACAAGCCGAGAGATCCCGATAAACCGAGAGATCCCGACAAGCCGAGAGATCCCGACAAGCCGCATCCTGACCGCACAAAGGCTTGACAGTGAGTCTTGTGTTAAGGCCCTCACGAGAGGTGGGGGCTTTTTGCTGACTATACTTGCCGTGTAGGGGCAAACCCTGACCGGACTGTCGACTCAAGTGGAGAAACGCTTGTCCTCGGATTTCGAAGAAGTTCCAGTTTCTCTCGACTGGCTCATCCATCCCACAACCGAAGCAGCCTTTTTCAAGGAATATTGGGAACAAAAGCCGCTTGTTGTCCGCCGACATCAAAGGGACTATTTCTCGTCCCTTTTGTCTCTTGATGAGGTCGATCGGGCAATCACGACGTTGAATCTGACGTATCCCAACATCACGCTCAAAAATGCTGCCAAAGAATTGAGGCCTGCCGATTACACCACCACAAACGGCGCCTTGGACGTCGCAGCTGTTTATCAACTCTTTAACGAGGGTTCGACCGTAGTTTTGGCGTTTTTAGACAACGTACTCCCGTCTCTTACCTCACTGTGCCGTGGACTCGAAAGAGAATTGAATTTCCCACTCCAGGCAAACACCTATTTGACTCCAGGGCGGGCGCAAGGCGCCAAACTTCACTTCGATACTCATGATGTTTTCGTGTTGCAGATTGCCGGTTCAAAGCACTGGACGATGTACGGTACTCCTCTGGAACTCCCACTCAACAACCAGGATTTCGATTCCAAAATCCATGAGCGGGGCGCTCCCGCTATGGAGTTTGAACTTGAACCGGGCGACGTGGCCTACATTCCACGCGGAGTCGTGCACGAAGCTCGTTCTAGCGAGAATCTATCGCTGCACATAACTGTGGGAATCTTGTGCTATCGCTGGGCAGATCTTCTCGTGGAATTCGTTGCCGATGCTAGCTTGAAAGATCCTGCTTTTCGCAGGGGCTTGCCTCCTGGTTTTGCCAGAGATGACTCGGATAGAAGCCACGCCCAGGAAATTTTTCGAAGCCTGCTTAAGCGCTTGGCGACGAACCCGGATTGCGCTCCCATCCTGGATCGTTTTGCCGAACGATGGATTTCCGCGTGTACGCCGCTCCTCAACGGACAAATGGAGCAACTCGCTTTGCTGGACCAGCTAAGGATCGAGAGTGTTGTCGGCGCACGAAGTAGCGCAGCATTTCGCATTCTTAAAGATGGTTCTTCAACATCAGTTCATTCTTTTGCGCGAAATATCGGCTTCCCGGAGCAGGCCGAGGATGCCTTGCGATTTGCTTTGAACCAATCCCGCTTCTCCATCTGTGATCTGCCGGGCAATCTGGATGACAGTGGCAAACTTGTGCTAATCCGACGACTCATTCGAGAAGGACTTATGGTCGTGCTTGCAGTATAGGCGCATTGGCGATTTATCACTCATCGCGCAGGTCTCAGGGTCCGAAATCAGGCAACAGAAATTGATTCGCAAAAATTCAATTGACATTTAGCCTAAGATCCACAACTATATGGTTGTGGATAGATTGGGTACAGCATTTGCGGCTTTGTCCGATCCAACCCGGCGGGCGATGATCGAGCGGCTCTCCCGCGGGCCTGCCTCCGTGCATGGATTGACGGAACCGTTTGCACTCTCGCAGCAGATGATTTCAAAACATATTGCCTACCTGGTGCGGGCGCGGATCGTGATCAAGAAGAAGCGTGGACGAGAGAGTATTTGCACGCTTAGGCCAGAGACGATAAAGACAGTCAGCGACTGGGCGATCAGCTATCGCCGATTCTGGGAAGAGAGTTTCGACAAGCTAGATGTGGTTGTAAATCAAATGAAAAAAAAGGAGGTCAGAGATGACACAAAGCACAGTGAATGAAACAGAGCGGATGGTTGTCACCAGAGTTTTTGATGCCCCACGCGAATTGGTTTGGAAGGCGTGGACAGACCCCAAATACGTGATGCAATGGTGGGGGCCGAAGGGTTTTACTGCGCCTTTTTGCAAGATGGATTTTCGCGTGGGAGGAAAATTTCTCTATTGCATGAGATCGCCGGATGGGCAGGAGTTCTGGAACGGTGGTGAATACCACGAGATTGTTCCGCACGAGAAGATCGTTTCATCCATGTACTTTTCCGACTCGAAGGGAAACAAGGTTGATCCTGCGCAATATGGAATAGAACATGAGGCCATAGACAATGCGCATGACGTGACACTTTTTGAGGATATTGGAAACGGCCAGACGAAACTCACCTTCATTGGAAATGAAACCATGGAGAACGCAACAAAGACCGGTCAGCTGGAGGGCATGAACCAGATACTTGATAAGGCTGCCGCAGTTGTTGCGGGGCTAGCGCAGACGAAATAAGAGGCTGAAGCTTTGATGATCGTCATGCGCGAGCTACTGAGCGTAGGGCGAAAGGCAGGCTGGCTCGGAGACCCCGGCTAAGGGCGGCGGAGGCTTGGTTGAAACTTGCTTCGTGTCACTTGGCCGGACGGTCGCCTTTCTCGATACTCCGAAATTTGGGAGCACATGGCTTTCCAGCCTCGGCGCTAGAATTCCTGAGAAAGGCGTCGCGAAAGACTGCCGATCGGTCATTATTGCTGGGGGCCTTCAGGTCCAAACAGTCGCCAGCGCGATTCCGTAGGTGGCAGCCACGTAGATCCATGATGCGGAAAACGCTGCGTGCATTAAGGTGCGAAATCGGTCGCCTTTCCAGATGCGGGTGTCGTAAGCGAAGAACTGGGCTAGCAGTCGGCATAGCCAAAACACCGTCATCCCAGCCAATAGCGTTCTGCTCAATAAGCCGGGACCTAGCAATGCATCGGCACAAAGGAGCGTTCCTGCACCGCCCAATACCACTCCCAATCCTATGAAAAAGCTATGCACGAAGAATATTTGGCGTGTCAGAAGCGACACGTCTGCCAGCTCCCGCTCCCATCCGAAATATCGATTGAAGAAGGCGTGGCTCAGGCCGAGTAGTACCAGCAGGATGCCAACGATCCGCAGATGCATGGACAGAGTCATAGGTTCTTCCTCAAAACGTACACGTGAACAAACGGCGTCATCGAAAGCTCCGTTCGCACCATGAGACCTGCTTCTGAAGCGGCGTTTCGCCACTCTTTCCGAGAGAAGAAATGCAGAAAGCCGGGACCGAAGGCCAGAAAATTTTTCCAGTCACGCGCATGTTCCACCAGCACCAACTCTCCACCCGGCGTCAGAACACGCACGATCTCTCGAAATAGATCCACGCGTTGCTCATGACAGCGCAGTTCGTGCGCGGTAAAAATCGCGAAAGCGGTGTCGAACACGCCAGCGTCAAAGGGTAGACGGTCATACTGCCCCGATATCGCAGGGACCGCCTTCTGATTGACCAGCTGTGCCTGCCGAATCGACATTTCGGTCATAGTGCGCGGGTCAAAGATGTCAACCACCTGATGGCCTTCTGCTGGAAGGATTGTCGCGAGCGGGCCGCTGGTTTCGTCCCAGCCAGAATGAATGTTGATCCATCGTCTCGGCACCCGGCTTAGCAAGCGCGCAATCCAGCGGAAATCGTAAAGCGGAAAACGGTCGTATATATAGTGCGACACGAGCAGCGACGACGCCATCCAGAACATTCCCGGCACCACGCCTGACAGGAGCGCTATGCGCCCCAGGCTTGGCACAAATGGCCAGGCCAGCGCCGTCGCAGCAATACCCACAGTTGCGAGGAGATACATCCGCCGATTGAATTGCAAAATCTGCAATACGCCTTGATAGGGTCCTCGCGTTGTGCCTGTACTCATGAGAGCCGCCTCCCTTGTTCCCATCGATACGGCACATCGTGTACGTAGAAAGCGTTAGCAAGAATGGGACGGGCGCCAAGGAATGGCTCATGCTCCAGAAATGTATTCCGCCGCACATCGACCGCGACTGGTCGCGGCTCCCACTGCTGGCGTATTGCGCGGATTCCGATAATCGAATCTGTCGCCTTCTCATAATCGAAGGTGTAAGGCAATGGACCGGCAAATTTCCGCGCTTCGGTTGGAGTGCTGAAGGGAGATCCGTCGGGCAACGACCCCGGCCCATCTGTCAGGTCCGCCACAACTTCGATATCGGCCTCAGCCTGCGGTGTCCGGATAGTCCAGTGGAGTTCCCCGCTGGTGGTCTTCAGTTCGGTTTCGCAGAGCCGATAGTTATAGTGCGTAAACAGATTGCCGCCGCACGCCATCCTTCTGCGGTCGGTGTCGCTGCGCAAGATCCGCAGCCCTCGCTTCGATTGCGCTGCGTTGTCCAGTCGCGTGAAGATCCGATAGCCGCTCAAGAAGAAATCCTGCCCCATGACGGCGGGAAGGAAACTGGGCCGGAGACGCTCCGTCTGAACCAGAGCGATAGCGAGGAATGCACGTCCACGAAAAAGATCGAGCACAAGCCCCTTCGGCAACAGGGGTTTGAGAATCTCCGGCGGAAGCGCGTAGGTCAACACCAACGAGTGGCGGAAAAACGCCTTGATAGGAATCGGATGCCGTTTCAACAAATGGAGCATTGTTTGCCTCCTTCACCGCAGGCAGTGATGGCACCCGCGTACACGGCACCCCAAAGCATCGAACGGTCCAGTGCCGCCCAGTTTGTCGTAGTATCGGGCCCCGGCTCCGCGAATGTGCGGGAAACCACAACCGCATTCGTAGCCGCTGCGTGTTCGATCGCGTTCCGCAAGCGAAGCAGATACTCCTGCGATGCTCCGTCGCCAATATTGGATAGAGCAAACGCGTCGTATGTGGAGGGCGGACAACCCTCAAGAAACTCCGCGGCGTCTGCACAGACGAATCGGATCGGAGTTGCAGACGGTCCGGGGTCGACCGGCGCTGTCCCTAACATCAGAGCCGCAGCATACGGATTGGATCGGTTGGGGTGACTTGCCCAACCGCGCCGAAGACGCTGGCGAATCAGACAGCCAAATTCGTCAGGCAGCGATGCGGCCAACGGGGTAGCGTAGCAAAGCCGCAGCAAGCGCGGCGCAAGCAATGTGTCCACGGCAGCGCGCCAAATAGGAGTGTCGAGCCTCTCATCCCAGTATTCGATTTGCCTGGTGCAGTCGGAAAGGTCGAGAAACTCAACCAGTTTTCTTTGAGTCCAACCAGCGAGTCTCGCCATGCCGCGGCCGAAAGCGAGCAACTGCTCAGTGGCGCCCGCACGCCCGGGCCCGCCCTCCGCTCTCGACTTTGCGTAAGCGAGTTGATCTGGGTCGATGTCTACTGCCGTCACGCGATGCCCGGCAGCGGCAAGAGCGCGTGCCGTGTGCCCGGCTCCGGCTATGGCGAAGACGCGGCTCTGCGGCCTGAAGGCGCGCAACTCGATGCCGCAGTCCTCATACGTCTGCCCAAAAAGTAGCCGATGAGCCTGGACGCGAAATGGGCCGCTCCGCCAGGGGGTTGAGACAGTCTCAAGCCTGTGCAACATGTGGGCTATCCTCCGCTGCAATCCAAATCAAAACCAGGAAAGCCAGGTTCTGCACGATCATGCCCCCGGGATCGGGGATCAGGTGCCTCGCCCAGATCGTTCCACCCACGTTCATCGCGACGAGCAGCACAGTCTGCACAAGCGCGGCCTGCGACATTCGCCGCCCAGACAAGACCCACGCCGCGATGCCGCATTCGGCCACGCCAAGTGTGATGAGCGCCGCTCTAGCCGCTGCGGGACCAATGAAGGGTGTCGCTGCAATCACCTCCGCTTGCCGAGGCACTCCGCCCAGAAGCTTGCACCACAACCCCTCATACAGCCAGACCAGAGCAATTGAGGCGCGAATGAATTTTGGATCAGGCCTCGTTTGGAGTGTCATAGCCTTGTCCTCCTTCGGCCAGAACGATCAGATCTACAATCTTCGATCGCAGCGGTTTCAACAGCGCGAATCTAGACATCTTCAAACCGCTGACCAGAAGCGCGAGGCTCTTCTTGCGCAACATCCGCGTCTGCCGCTGACCGGGAGATCGATCGTAAATCCAATACAGAATCAGGCCCATTTGATATAGCCACAGCAACTTCGGCAGGTGCGGGGCAAGCTCCGTCGGAACCCGCACATCCCGCGACTCGTTA
Source organism: Silvibacterium sp. (assembly GCA_036273415.1). Classification (GTDB taxonomy): domain Bacteria; phylum Acidobacteriota; class Terriglobia; order Terriglobales; family Acidobacteriaceae; genus Silvibacterium. The sequence goes on from DASUHR010000012.1 coordinate 57,822, forward strand.
ATCATCCGGGCAAAGTACGCCTGATCGCGTTCCCGAATGTGCCTCGTCGCCTCGCTGAACGGCGACAGGCGGTTCTGAGGGTCAGCCGAGTGTCGCAGCAGCGCGCCGAGGAAGGTGCGATTCGGCTGGAAGTATTCAAACTTCACCGCCATCAGTGTCTCCATCTTTTCCTCGAAATGGCTCGCGCCGGAGAGAGCAGCTTCCATTCTGGGGGTCATTGCGTCAATGGCCCGCTCGTAGAACGCCATCACCAGGTCTTCCTTCGACTGAAAATAGTAGTAAGCCGACCCCAGTGACACACCGGCGGCGGCTGCGATCCCGCGCATCGTGGTTTCCTCAAATCCGTGGCGTCGGAAGAGGTCCAATGCGACGTCGAGTATGCGGGCGCGAGTGACTTCGGATTTCTTGATCGGAATGGCCGCTTTCATAGTTTTGAACGTGTTCGAAAACATGATGACTCGGACCCATACATTATGTCAAGAATTATTTGAACGCGTTCATTTCCAGCCAGGCTAGGCTTCTAGTCGTTTTCGCTACATTACCCCGTGCCATCCCTGGAAAGAGCAAGCAGCCGCAAGACTGTATGGTGGACCGAGTCGGAAGCGAACCATTCTCCACCGCCGAATTCCCGCCAACAAGCGCGATTTGGGCCTCAAGTCAAAGCACCAGGTCAGATATATTGATCGCCTTTCGATTCTGGATGGCGCCCTCGACCCTGCTGCTGGCCGGGCGCCGCTCGTCCAGCGTTTAGGAATTCACCCTGCGTTCCGTCGATTTTTCAGCGTCTATTTCCGGGAGTGTGCAGTTGTTCGAGCTTGCGCTTCAGATCTTCGAGCTTTTGCCCTGCCTCGGCGAGCTTGCCATCCGAGGTCAGCCGCTGGTAGTCGGCCAGATCCTGTGCCGCTTCGGCGATCAATGCGCTCTGTTCGGTCGAATTTCTCCTGATCCCAGCGGGCTTCGCGGTTTGCCCGGTCTTTCCGGAATTCGATGTCGCCGCCGACTCGGTAAGCGATGAAGTCTGGCCGCCAAAGAGGGCTGCCATCGCGGACTCGAACGTCGGTCCATAGGCAAGCCGGTCCTGCAGCGCTAGCACGACCAGCCGCAGCTCCGGCATGGGGCTCTGCTGCGCCTGCAGGTAGATAGGCTCGGCATAGAGCAACGCGCGTCCGCACGGAATCACGAGCAGCGTGCCTCGGCGGACATGCGAGCCCTGCTGGTTCCACAGGGTCAGTTGCCCGGAGAGCTGCGCGTTCTGGTCGATCCGGGCTTCGATTTGCATGGGGCCATCGACGAGCTTGGTCTTGGGGAAGTCGTAGACGATGGCGTGGCCGTAATTGGCGCCGTCACTGCGGGCTGCGATCCAGCCGATCATGTTGTTGCGATTGGCGGGAGTAAATGGAAGGATCTCAACGAACTCTGCCGCGGACGCGCCCGGCAGCTTCATCAACACATAGTTCGGCTCCATTGTCTGCGCCTGCTGGTCGCCGGAGCCGCTTAGGCCAAGTTCCGAGGCAACAGTCCAGAGATCTTCGCGGTTGTAGAAGACTTCCGGATCGCTCATGTGATAAAGGCCGTAGGCTGCGGCCTGCTCCTCGAGCAGGAGCTGCGGATAGCGGACGTGGCGGCGGAGATCCGGCGGCATGGCTGCGGCGTCGCGGAAGAGCGAAGGAAAGATTTTGCGCCACGCGCCGATCATGGGATCGTTCGGGTCGAAGACGTAGAAGGTCGTTGCCCCGTTGTACGCGTCGACCACAACCTTCACGCTGTTGCGCATGTAATTGACGGTTCCGTCGCGCAATGAATAGTGGGTGGAATAGGGATAGTTGTCGGAAGTGGTGAAGGCGTCCAGCATCCAGTAGAGCCGTCCGTTGTCGCCGATCACGATGTAGGGGTCGGCATCCCAGGTCAGGAAGGGCGCGAGAGCCTGGACGCGGTCGAGAATGTTGCGGCGCATCAGGAGGCGGCTCTGCGGGGTAACGTCGTCGCTGAAGGGCAGCTTCCACAGGTCGCCGCGGTCGGCCGAGATGAGCACGCGACGCATCAGGCCGCCGAGGGCGATGCCGCCGGTTCCCTGGTAGGAGGTTAGATTGTTGGACTGACCCTGCGGATAGTTGAATTCCTGCTGGTGCGTTCTTACGTAGACGTCCGTGTTGGTCAACTCGCCGAAGTATATTTCCGGGCGCGCGACGGTGAGACTGGGTACCGTGCTCTCGACCGGCATATTGCTCAAATAGAGCGTGGGCAGACCCTCCGGAGTAAAGCCGTTGACCGGATTCATGGTGATGCCGTAACCGTGGGTGTAGATCAGCTTCTCGTTGATCCAGTTGCGGCTGCTCTCCGGAAGCTTGTCAACGTTGAGCTCACGGGCCGCGAGCATCACTTCGCTCAACTCGCCGTTGATGGTGTAGCGATCGATGTCGATGTCGGGGAAGTCGTAATAGGTGCGAATCTCCTGGATCTGCCGGAGAGTGTCCTGGAGCGCGTGCCAATCCCACAGGCGGATATTTTTGAGCGTCACCTGATTGTCGGCAGGGTCGGCGGCATCGGGTGTTGTTTCCGCAGGGAACTCCTGCTGTGTAACGCGATCGAGGTCCCACGCGTGCCGCGTCCAGGCAATATTCCATGCAATGTAAGGCCGCTCGCGATCGAGCTGATTGGGTTTGACGATGAAGCTGCTGACGTACCAGCCGATCACCTGCACCGCCAGAAAGCACGCGATCGCGGGGACGGCAGCGATTACCAGCCGGCTCGTCCGTGGGGTTGTGGCTGCATTGCTGGCGGCGATGCCGGCGCCCACGAGCAACGCAATCGCGACCACTAGCAGGCCGGTGATGGTGACGTGGGCGTCAGTGTAATCGACGCCGCTGAAGATGGTGCGAGCTTCGAGCAACGTGCCGAAGCGGCTGAGATAGACCTGCGCTGCAAGGATGACCAGGAAAAACGCGAACGCCACGGAGAACCCGCGCCAGGGAAGCGGCACGACGAAGCTCGGGCGCTCTTTGTTCAGCGCTCTCGCGCCGCCGGAAAGCAGCAGGAACCCGGCAGCCGCAGCGCAGGCAATTACGGCGAGCACCATGAGCCAGCCGGCGATCAGTTGCCACGCGGGCAGCGTGAAAAGGTAGAAGTTAAGGGGCTTGCCGAAGACTGGATCGATGGCTGCGCTGGCAGCACGAGGCGCACTCCAGAACAGGGCGAAGGTCGGCCATTCCGCCATCAACGCGGCGCCGCTGATGCCGGCGATACCCAGCGAAACCACTATCCCGAGAACCCGCAGCACACGCCGGAGGGGCAGGCTAAGCCGCTGACGGCCGACAAAGACTTCGCGGTCCTGCGGCAGGTCCGGCTCATGCATCCGCCACAGGATGAGGAACCATCCATAAAGAATGAGGAATGTGGCAGCGAACGAAGCAAGGAACACGCTCCACTGCAGACCCAGAGTCTTCCAGAAGAGGTCGCCATATCCCAGAGAGCCGAACCAGAGGCTATCGACGTAATACGACAACGTCGTGCTGCTGCCGAGAAAGATTGCGACGATCGCAATCACAATAAGCAAGAGAACCATGCGGTTTGGGCGAGCCTTTCGCCCGGAAATCTGAATCGTACGTTCCACCAATTTGTCCCTCTCTCATCCGCGAATCCCGTCGGAGTGAGGCCGCCCGTATTCTACGCTGCCGCGTTCTACACGCGAGCAAACCTGGACGGTTCTTTGCAACGGGAATCAAAGGTCGCCGGAGGCCAGCGTAACTTAATCGCTTACGAGGCGCTTAAAGTCTGCGCGTCCCCGACGTTCCTACGTTCCGGAGGACACTCGGCATTTCCCGGTCAGAGAATTGCTCCGCTTAGGAGCAGCTTTTAGTCCGCGGAGAATTCTCTCCCGTGTCCTTCAGGAACAAAAAGGCGCCTATTTTTGCCGGGAAATTCGGGGATTTTTCGCTGTAATCTGAAATTTAAAAGGGCTTAAGACTGCTTGGTGGACCTGATCGGGATCGAACCGATGACCTCTTCCATGCCATGGAAGCGCGCTCCCAGCTGCGCCACAGGCCCACATCGAAGGGGTATACTCATTTTCGTTGACGCTGCTGTATTCGTCAAACCTCATACGCGCAGAATGCGGCGCAGGCTCTAATCATAATGAATCTTCGATTCGGTATTGCTTCGGTTTTCTCAGCTATTTGTGTTGTCGTTCCATCACTTGCCGGCGCTCAGCCGGCGGCCAGCCCCTCTCCGCCGAGTCAGCCATCGGCCATCCTGCAATCGGCGCTCGCGGAGATCCAGGGCAGCACTTCCGCCCTGAACATTGGCAAGTGGAAGGCGCCGGGACGGGTCCGGGACGACGCCGAGCAGAACGTCAGCTCGATTCAGCGGGATATTTCCGTCTCGTTGCCCGGACTGCTCGCTCAGGCTGATGCCGCCCCTGGAAGCGTGAGCCCGTCGTTTGCCGTATACCGCAACATCGATGCGCTTTACGATGTTCTCCTGCGCGTTTCCGAAACAGCTGATCTCTCGGCGCCGTCCAACGAGGCGGCTTCCCTCGCATCATGCCTGCAGAGTCTGGAGACGGCGCGGGCGGGGCTGGCCGACGCGATTTTGCGGAATTCACAGCACAACGAGGCGCAGCTAACGGCACTCGAGGCGTCCGTGCGACGGGAGAAGGCTACCCCGGCGAAGGCAAGCCGCGCCACGGTTGTGGATGACGGAGAGGTAAAAGCCCCGGTGAAGCATACAAGAAAGGCAAAGCCAAAGAAGCCCGCGAATACAGCTTCCAACCCGCCGAAATAAGAGGGCTGCTGCTTTTGTGACATTCGTGCAGATTTTGCTCCCCTCCGGGAACCTGCGCGCTCGTTTCCGGTGTCTAAATGGGTAGAGTGAGCGAGACACTCGGCCGCCGGCGGCAACTGTCCCGCTCATTGGCTTGTGGGCCAAGCTTCCTGTTACGGTAGAGGAGCATCTTGAATGCAAGCGGGAACCGCTGTGGGCAATCTGGCAAGCGTCATTGGAATTCGCCCGGAAGAGACTGCTTTGATCGCACAGCTCAAAGCAGGATCGGAGGAGGCGTTCGCCTGGCTGGTTGCGACTTACCACCAACCCATCTACAGCCTGATTTCGCGCACTGTTCCTGCCGGTTCTGATGCTGCCGACGTAACCCAGGAAGTCTTTGTCAAGATATACCGCGGCATCTCCGGCTTCCATGGGGACGCGAGCTTGCGCACCTGGATCTACCGAATCGCATTGCATGAGGCGCTGAACCAGCGCCGCTGGTGGTCGCGGCACTGCCGCCAGGAAGTGACCCTTGAAGCTGAAACCGGCGACTCGAACGACGGACAAGCGCTTTGCATCAAGGACACGCTGGCCGACCTGCATGAATCCCCGTTTGAAATTGTTGCCCAGGGCGAGATGCGGGAGCGAATTGAAGCGGCGCTGCGCGAGATTCCCGAAGCTTTCCGCGCCGTCGTTGTGCTGCGCGATCTTGAGGGGTTCGCTTACGAGGAGATCGCCGAAATTCTAAACGTTAACCTGGGAACGGTGAAATCGCGGCTGATGCGCGGACGGGCGCACCTGAAGGCGCGGTTGACGGAATTTGCGGCAGAGATGCGGAAGCCGCCCATGCGAGCGGGAAGCTCGAAGTTGCTTGCAGAGGAGGCCCGATGAAGCAGTGCAAGTCCATTCGAGACAACTTCTCGGCCTATCTCGACGGCGCGCTCACGGGTGTCGCAATGCAGCAAACTGCAAAACATCTTGAGCGTTGCGGCGAATGCGAATCCGACTTTGCCGGCTGGCGCGCAATGCAGGAGACGCTTGCCCGGATGGGCCCAGCGAAAGCTCCGCCGGATCTCGCGCTGCGCTTGCGTGTGGCGCTCTCGCAGGAACAAGCGCGCAGCCCGCGGCGGAGTTTCGACCGATGGCATGTTCGCTGGCAGAATACGATGGCGCCATTTTTGCTGCGCGCATCGGCGGGGCTTGCCTCCGCGGTGCTGCTGCTGGGAACGGTAGCATTGCTGGTTGGCGCGTTCGCTTCGCCGGTGCCGGTCGAGGCGCGTGACGCTTCATCGGACGCAGCCACCAGCCCGCGTTTTCTGTATTCGTTGCTCGCCTCGAGCACGCCGGAAGATAATGCCGCCGGTCCAGCGAGGTCGCATCGCGCAATCTCGCACGCCGCCGTTCAGGTTACTTCAACAGAAGATTCGAACTCGGTGGTGGTGGAAGCTTACGTGAACAGCGCCGGCCGCGTTTATGACTATCGCATTATCTCGGGACCGGATAATGCCACATCGCGGGCGCAAGTGGAGAACCTGCTGCTGTTCAGCGTGTTCGAGCCGGCACGTGTGTTTGGCGAGCCGGTGCGCGGAGTAGCGGTGATGTCCTTCTCCGGAGTTTCCGTTCAGGGGTAACGCAGACTACCCTTGCGCGTCTTTATATTCCTCGTACCAGGCCATCTGGATCGCTTCCAATTTTGACTCATTGGATTTGTTAGGGTCGTCGCTAAAGCCGTCGAGCTCCGTTACCTTCTTGTGCAGGTCGGTAAAGCGGACTGTGAGCGGGTCGATGTCCGGGAATTTTTCCTGCAACTGAATGCCGATCTCTTCCGAGTCGTTCCAGGTGATCTCCTGCGCCATGGCCTGCTTACTCCTTATTTTGGGCGAGCGCGAGCGGCTTGCCTTCAGAGACGTAGTTGCGGTTCCAGTTGGGAATTTCGACGACGTAGGTTCCGGGGCCGGTGATAATCGCCTGGCATCCTAATCGCGAATTCAGTTCGAGTCCCGGAGCCATGTCCAGGCGATCGAGCTCCTCTTCTTCCGCCTCGCTGATGTTCTTGCTGCCGTCTTTCACAAGAATGTGGCAGGTGGTGCAGGCGCAGGCTCCACCGCATGCGTGGTCGAGAAAAATATTGAAATTTTCCGCCACGTCGAGGAAGGACATCGGCTTGCCATGGTGCTCGTAGGGCATGGTTCCGTACTCGAATTCGACAGTTCGGCCCTCGGGCAGAAACGTGACTCGCACCATGTTGGGCGCGGGAGGCTTGCTTAGGTCGATTTCCTGATTCTTCTGGTCTGTCATGGTCTTCACTTGATTTCTGCCGACGCAAAGGGGTGCGGTGCTGTTGGGCCCTCGCCCAGTTTTTCCCCGGCTGATTGCATGGTCTGGCCGCCAAGGGCGGTGTTTACGGCAGCATCCATCATCAACTCAGCGAAGCGGTGGGTGGCCTTGTCCAGAGCTTCGGTTCCGGCGCGCAGGCTCGGCAGGTCGTCGCCTTCCTTGAGGACGCGGAGCTCTTCGGAGAGCGCGGCGATCTGCCGTCGTTCTTCTTCTGTGAGTTGCTCCCAGGCGGGATTGGCTGGCGCTTTTTCTACGGCTTCAAGGATGGTATTGGCTTCGTTGCGGGCTTCGATGAGCTGGCGCTGGCGGAAGTCTTCTTCCGCATTATCGAAAGAATCGAGAATCATGGTCTCGACCTGCTCGTCGGTGAGGCCGTAAGTAGGCTTGACCTCGATGTCGGCCTCTTTGCCGCTGCGCTGCTCGCGCGCGGAGACGTGCAGGATTCCGTTGGCGTCGATGAGGAACTTGACCTCGATGCGCGGGAGGCCGGCTGCCATCGGCGGGATGCCCTTAAGATCGAAGCGAGCGAGCGAGCGGCAGTCTTTGGCCAGTTCCCTTTCACCCTGCACCACGTGAATAGCGACGTTGGCCTGGCCCTCGACTCCGGTGGTGAAGTGCTCGGTGGCGGAGGCGGGAATGGTGGAGTTGCGCTGGATGATTTTGGCGACGACTCCGCCCAGGGCTTCGATTCCCAGCGAGAGCGGAGTAACGTCGAGCAGGAGCATGTTCTCAGTCGCAGCGGAGCCGCCTTCCAGGATATTGGCCTGGACGGCTGCGCCAAGGGCGACGACCTCGTCAGGATTGAGTTCGATGTGGGGCTTTTTGCCGCGCGGGCTCAGATGGAAGATCTGATCGGTGAGGCTGCGAACCTTAGGGATGCGGGTCGAGCCACCGACGAGGACGACTTCGTCAATCTGCTCGGGGACGAGGCCCGCGTCTTTGAGGGCCTGCTTGCAAGGGCCGAGAGTACGGTCAAGGACGGGCTGTATGATCTGCTCGAATTGCGGGCGGGTGATTTCGCGGTAATAGTTTTGCCCGCCGGAGAGCTGCACAGAGATGCGGGCTGACTCCGACGCAGAGAGCGCGATCTTCGCTTCAATCACGGCTTTGCGAATGGCCTGCACGGCTTCCGGGTTCCCGTGAAGATCGAGATTCATTTCGCCGTGGATATCGTCGAGCGCAATGGCGATGAGCAAATTGTCGATGTCGTCGCCGCCAAGGTGGGTGTCGCCGTTGGTGGCGATGACCTCGAAGATGCCCTCGTGGAGCTTGAGAATAGATATGTCGAAGGTTCCTCCGCCAAGGTCGTAGACGGCTACGGTTCCCTCTTTCTTGCGATCGAGTCCATAGGCAAGCGCGGCGGCGGTTGGCTCGTTGACGAGGCGCAGGACTTCGAGTCCGGCGATGCGGCCGGCATCTTTCGTGGCCTGGCGCTGCGCGTCGTTGAAGTAGGCAGGGACGGTGACGACGGCTTTGGTGACGGGCGCGCCGAAGTAGCGTTCCGCGTTTTTCTTCAGCTGGCGAAGCACGTAAGCAGAGATCTCCGACGGAGTGTACTGCTGGTCGCCGAGCTGGAGGCGGATGACCTCGCCCGGCTGGATGTCGGACGCGAGATGAAAAGGAAAGAGCTTCGTCTCTTCCTGAATGTCTTCAATGCCGCGCCCCATGAGTCGCTTGGCGGAGTAGATAACGCGGTCGGGAGCGGTGGCGAGGTACTTGCCGGCAGGATTGCCGACGATGACCTGCTTGGACGTCGGAATAGCCACGACCGACGGGACGAGGTTCAGGCCGTCTTCGCCCGGGATGACGACAGGGCGGTCGCCCTGCATGAACGCCACGAGCGAGTTGGTGGTGCCTAGATCTATTCCGACAATGCGGGCTTCTGCCATGCAGCTTCCTGGTTCTTCGGGGATGGGCTCAGGCTTCGAGCGTGTCGTTGACGTCGCGGACGAGATTGCGGATGTATCGGCGGCGGTCGAGGAGCGCTACCATCCCGGCTTTGATTGTGTCCAACTCGTCTTTCTTTATTTTAGTCTTTTCATCGGCCGCCTTTGCGTCCAGGGCGGCGTCCCAGCGAATCCATTGCTCCTGAAGATTGGAGTCCAGGGCGGAGAGCTGGGATTCAAAGTTGGCGCGGGCCTTTTCAAGATCGCCACGGAGCTGGGGATCATCCTCGCCCATTTTTCGGTTCATGCGCATTTCTTCGAGCTGCATATTCAACTCAAAGACTTCCTCCAGCAGGTCGGGCGGGACGCGGGAGTCTTTGGGGGCGCCTTCCTCCTTTTTGCCGGCTTCGAGGACCACGCCTTCCAGCCCGAGCAGGTATTCGGTGCGGGTGACTGGATTCTTGAGGGTGCGGTAGGCGTCGTTCAACAGCGAGGTCTGGTCGAGGCTCCATTGCTGCTCTTCGGACGACCTTTGGGCGTAGACATCGGGATGAAATTTGCGGCTGAGGCGGTAAAAAGTACGCTCGAGATCGGGCAGGTCGATGTGGAGCTTGCGCGGGAGCCCGAAGACTGCGAAGTAGTCGGCAGGGGGCTGGAGTGGAGTCTGGGTGGGGGGCATTTTTTACCTACTGCAAGAAGTTGCGGTCTGATGATTCTTTTTAATTTGATGGCGATAAAAGACTTATAGACCAAATTTAAGCGAAGTCCAGAGCAGGTTTTTGAGCCGCATCCCAATTATAGGGCGTTCCAGGATTTTTCTTCAGGAGCGCCGGAAGGTGATTCTTGCACGTTTCAAGGAGTATTGAGATGAAACGCATTTCCACTATCGTTGGGCTGGCTCTGTTCCTGGTGCTTCCATCATGGGCATTGGCACAGCAGTCCACTCACTCGCTCGATCACGGAGAAGTGGGCATATATGCCGACTACTTTCGCTTCGCGCCAAGCCATGCCTCTGACAACTATGTAGGCGTGGGGGCACGGGTGGCGTTCAATGTCCATCCCAACGTAGCGCTGGAGGCGGAGATGAACTATGACTTCGCCCGCAACTTCACAACCACCACAACCAACGGAGCCACCACCACGTTCGTGAAGACGAGCGTGCGTCCGATCACCGGGCTGTTTGGCCCGAAGTTTCAGTTCGGCACGTCGGGACCGATCCGCGCTTTCCTCACTGGCAAGGTCGGTTTCATCGACTACACCACTAACAATACCGGGGTGGTCTCGGGAGGCACGTTCACCAGCGGGGTAAGCGGTGTGGGCGGAGCAGGCACACACCTGGCGCTCTATCCCGGCGGCGGGCTTGAAGCTTTTATCGGGCCAATTGGATTGCGGCTCGATGCGGGCGACGAAGTTTACGTCATCAACGGCAATACCTTTAACAACCTGAGGGTTACATTCGGACCCCATATCCGCTTTTAAGCGGGTGTGCGCCGCAGCGGATCCATCTCCGGGTCTGCTGCGGCTGCAGGCTGAACGCCCGATTCGGCAGACCTGCTGAAGAAATGCTATAAACTTGGAGTTCCGGCTGATTACACGCCCGATTTCACATCCCTGGAATTCCATTTGCCTGAAGCGAAGAAAACGAGCACACCTGTCACCTATGCCGACGCCGGCGTAGACATTTCCAACGGCGACCGCGCCAAGCAGCGCATTAAATATCTGGCGCAGCGGACATTCTCAAAGAACGTTCTGAGTGAGATTGGCGGCTTCGGGGGTCTGTTTCGACTGGACACTGCGAAGTTTAAGCAGCCGGTGCTGGTCTCGAGCGCGGACGGCGTAGGAACGAAGCTGAAGATCGCTTTTGAGTTGGGGATTCACCATACCGTGGGCGCCGACCTGGTAAACCACTGCGTGAACGATATTGCGGTGCAGGGCGCGACGCCGCTGTTCTTTCTGGATTATCTGGCGACCGGGCAGCTGGATTCGGAAGTTACAGAAAAGATTGTCGTGGGGCTGGCAGACGCGTGCCGCGCCAATGGCTGCGCGCTTATCGGCGGCGAAACGGCGCAGATGCCCGGGTTCTACTCCGATGGGGAGTATGACCTGGCCGGATTTATTGTGGGCGCGGCAGACAAAGACAAGCTGATTACCGGCGCGGGCATCAAGGCCGGCGATGTGCTCATCGGGCTGGCATCGACCGGGCTGCATACCAACGGCTATTCGCTGGCGCGCAAGCTGTTTTTTGAAAAGGCCGGATACAAGCCGGAACAGTACATCAACGCCCTCAAGGAAAAGGCGGGAGCGGCGCTGATGAAGACCCACCGCAGCTACCTGCACGTGATCCAGAAGCTGACGGCAGCGGACCTGGTGGCGGGCATGGCCCATATTACCGGTGGCGGCATTACCGAGAACCTGCCGCGGATTCTGCCCAAGGGGATTTCGGCGGTGGTGGAGCTGGGGTCATGGCAGGTGCTGCCTGTGTTCGAGCATTTGCGCGAGTTGGGCAACGTTGAGCAGGAGGAGATGCTCCGAACCTTCAACATGGGGATTGGGCTGATTGCCGTCGTTCCCGCGGAGAAGTTCAAGCGGGCGAAAGGGCTGCTGGAGCGCGCCGGAGAGAAGTGCCAGGTAATCGGGCGCACCGTGAAGGGCGAGCGCAAAGTGGTCTATAGCTGATGAAGCGCCTGGGCGTGTTGCTCTCCGGGCGCGGTTCGAACTTTGCGGCCATCGCCGACAACATCGCCCAGAATAGGCTTAAAGGCTGCGAGATTGCGGTTGTGATCTCGAACAAGGCCGATGCCGCCGGTTTAGCTACTGCGCGAGAGCGCGGGCTGAACGCGGTCGCAATTGAGGCGCGCGGGCGCAAGCGGTCCGAGCACGACGCGGAGATCATCGCGTGCCTGCGCGTGCACGGCGCGGAGCTGGTGATTCTGGCGGGGTACATGCGGCTGCTTTCGCCGGAGTTTGTGCAGGCCTTTCCGCAGCGCATTTTGAATATTCATCCTTCGCTGCTGCCGGCCTTTCCTGGGCTGGACGCTCAGGAGCAGGCCTTCAACTACGGCGTGCAGGTGGCAGGATGCACGGTGCATTTTGTGGATGAAGAGCTGGATCACGGTGCGATTGTGTTGCAGCGGACGGTTCCGGTGCTTGAGGGGGATGACGCGCAAGCGCTGGCGGCGCGGATTCTGGAGCAGGAGCACGTTGCCTACTCAGAGGGGATCGCGCGCGTGCTTTCGGGCGAGTACCGGGTGGTGGGGAGAAGATACGTGCGTTTAAGAAGCGGCCTAGAATAGGCGGGTCAGATTTTTGACAGGAATGTCCGCACGGCGGCGGTGGAACTTCAAGGCTGTAAATCAGGAGAGAATCCTATGAGCACTTTTGCCACCCAGCACGGAACAACCCTCTACTACAAGGATTGGGGGACGGGACAGCCGGTAGTCTTTTCGCATGGCTGGCCGTTGAACGCCGATGCCTGGGACCCGCAGATGCTGTTTCTCGGCCAGCAGGGGTATCGGGTGATTGCGCACGACCGGCGTAGTCATGGCCGCTCCGACCAGACGTGAGACGGCAACGAGATGGACACGTATGCGGACGATTTAGCGGAATTGTTGGAGAGTCTGGATATCAAGAACGCGATGATGGTGGCGCATTCGACCGGCGGCGGCGAAGTCGCGCGCTACCTGGGGCGGCATGGCTCCAAGCGCGTAAAGAAGGCAGTTCTGATTGGAGCAGTGCCTCCGCTGATGCTGAAAACGGACACGAACCCAGGGGGCTTGCCGCTCTCGGCATTCGACGAAATTCGCGCCGGAGTTGTGGCTGACCGGTCGAAGTTCTTTATGGACTTAACGATGCCGTTTTATGGCTACAACAAGCCGGGAGCGAAGATTTCGCAGGGCGTGCGTGACAACTTCTGGTTTCAAGGAATGCAGGGCGGGATAAAAGGTGAGTATGACTGCGTCAAGGCATTCTCGGAGACAGATTTTACCGAGGACTTGAAGAAGATCGATATTCCGACGATGGTGCTGCACGGCGACGCCGATCAGATTGTGCCGATCGACGCGTCGGGCAAGATGACGGCGAAGCTGGTGAAGAATGCGACGCTAAAGATTTATCCATGCGCGCCTCATGGGATGTGCACGACCGAGGCGGATAAGGTAAACGGTGATTTGCTAGCGTTTCTTAAGAGTTGATTGCTTACGCGGTCTGGTCGTGGGCTTCGCCGAGTGTAATCTGCGCGGTGAGCTTACGGCGGCCCCGGTAGTACGTGACGCTGATGGAGTCGCCGACCTGGTGGCGGTTCATCACGTCGTTAATGTCCTGGGTATTGGTGATCTGCTGTCCGTCGAGGCCGACGATCAGGTCTCCGCCGAGGTAGATCTGCAGATTGCCGAGGTAGGCGGACTGGTTTCCGCCACGAAGTCCGGCGCGTTCGGCCGCCCCGCCCGCGATGGTCCGCTGGATGAGCACGCCATAGTTGGCGGCGAGTCCCATTTGCTCGGCAAGGTCGGGGCCGATGGGCAGCGAGACGATTCCGAGCGATGGCCGGCGGACGTAGCCGTATTTCTGGAAATCGCCGAGGACCGCTTTGGCCGTGTCGACGGGAATGGCAAAGCCGATACCCGCGCTCTGCTCCACCTCTTCATTGGGATTGGTGGCGATGAGCGAATTGATTCCAATGACCTCGCCGCGGGAGTTGAGCAGCGGACCGCCGGAGTTGCCGGGATTGATGGCAGCATCGGTCTGAATCGCGTTTTCGATCAGCTGGCCCTGCGGGCCGTGAATGGAACGGATGGCGCTGATGATGCCGGTAGTCATGGTTCCGCTAAGTCCGAATGGATTGCCGATGGCAAAGACTTTTTGACCGACGATGAGGCTTCGCGAGCTGGCGGCAAGTACGGCGGGCACGAGGTTGGGTGCGTTGATCTGCAGCAGTGCAAGGTCATGCACTGGATCGTGCCCGATAAGCTTGGCGTGATAACGGTGCTGGTTTGAGAGGGTGACTTCGATCTGCTGTCCGCCGGCGACGACGTGGTTGTTGGTGAGGATGTGTCCTTGGGTGTCGAGGATAAAGCCGGAGCCCTGGTCCTGCTGAGGAACGACCTGGAAGAAGAAGTTCATGGTCTGCATGGACGAGGTGATGTTGACGACCGAAGGCTGCGCCCGCTTATACACGGAGATGTTGTTCATCTCCTCGGAGTCGTATTCGGGCGCGGCGTCCGCCTCAGTGAGGCTTAGGCCCGAGGCGAGATGGTGGCCTTCCAGCGCATGCTCGCGCAGCGGTCCGAAATTGCTGCGCGTGGTGAGATACCAGAAGCCGCCAACGATGAGGAGAATAATAACGATTCTGCGAAATGTCATAGGTCTGTTTGTCCGGAGGCAACGCCTTGCGTCGGCACAGGCGGCGCTGCACTTATTTTATCGGCTTTCCGCTTCAACCCCGGAGGCCCGGGCGAGTTCCGCGAAAATGCGCTCGGTTTCGACGCGCGTGGCATAAAGCGAGCCGCTGTTGTGAATGACAAAATCGGCAAGCGCAATTTTTTCGCTCTCGGGAATTTGCGCGGCTATGCGGCGGCGGGCATCGGCCTCAAGCTCAGCGCGTGGCGGCGCGCCCGCATTCTGCGATAAACGATCTGCGAAGCGTGCGACCCGAAGCTCCTCGGGCGCGGTGACAAGGATGATGCGATCGAAGCGCTGCCGCCATCCGGGCACAGAGCCCTGCCGATCGGCCTCGAAGATCAGCGCGGACTCGACGATGGCGACGGCGCGAGGATCCTTTGCGAAAATGCTGTCGGCCCACTGCTGCTGTGCGGCGATTACGGGAGGATGAACCATGCGGTTGAGCTCGGCGAGACGCCCCTGTCGAAATGCGAGGTCTGCGAGCAGGCTACGGTCCAGGCTGCCGTCGGCGCGAACAACTTCGCGCCCGAAGTGTTGAATGACCGCGTCGTAGACGCTGCGGCCGGGTGACATCAGCTCGCGCCCGAGCGTATCTGCCTCGATGACGTGCGCGCCCAGCGATCGAAACATTGCCGCGACGGTGGTCTTGCCGCTCCCGAGTCCGCCTGTCAGACCTGCTCTTAACATAGCTCCATTTCCGGCGCTGCTTCAGCCCGGCTGCTTTGCCCTGAGTACACTGAGCAGATGCAGAAACCGGAGCGAATTTCTGAGATTCTCGGATTGATTGTATGCCCGGCTTGCCGCGGGACTCTGAAGATCCATCGCGGCACTGGAACGCTGCCGGAGACGACGGGCGCTGCCGTGGAGTCTATTCGATGCTGCCAATGCCGTCGGAGTTATCCGATTGAAGACGGCATTCCCGTCCTGCTGATTGAGCGCGCCCAGAACGAGTAACTGATTTGATTCAGCGAGGGAAGAATCGCGAGACGATCACATAGGCAATCGCGATCGCGGCCAGGAACGCAGCTCCAACCAGGACCAGCATGAGAGCCCATGACATGCCCTTCGCATTCTGTGACATAACTCTTTCAGTTTATCGCCGTAGCGGCGAGAGATTCGATGCGATGGGCGCGAGCTGCGGCGTTGAGAGAATCCACAATGGAACATAGGACGCACCGAGATCAAGAAATTGCAGGCAACACAGCAACACTCAGAGTGTTGACGGTGTCTAATCTGACAGGCCGGGAGGATAGCCGATGACCCTGAATGGCAAAATTGAAAAGTTCGCAGCAAATGAGTTGACCAGTCTGCGAAGCGAGCTGATGCAATCCGGGATCGACATGTGGCAGGCGGCCGAGGTGTTGGCGGTGTTTCTCGCAGGCCGGGGTTACGGCGTTATCCCGGAGCAGGCGCGTGACGCCGTGCTGCGACTTGAAGGCGCGGGCTGTTCCCACGAGTGCATTCAACTGGAACTGGAACGCGTTGCTCTGGTAATGTAAGCGGCCGATACTCAAGCCGTGAGCCAGAGAGCAAGCAGGCTTACGAGTAGCGCAGCGGGCATTGCGATCATTCCTGTTTTAAAAAATTCCCAGTGGCTGATCTCGACATTGCCCCGGCGCAAGGCGATCAGCCACAGAATTGTCGCCAGCGAACCCGTGACCGAGAGATTCGGACCGAGGTTCACCCCGATCAATACAGCAGGCGAGAGGTGAGGCGTGAGCTTCAGCGCCGTTCCAGCGGCAAGACCCACAGGAAGATTGTTCATCGCGTTGGAGAGAAATGCGGTGCCCGCGGATGAGACGAGATAGCCGGCCAGCTTCGGCTGTCGCCCACACCACTGAAACGCGCTCTCAATCAGCGGCAACAGACCCGCGCTGTTCATTGCTTCAACAAGAATAAAAAGCCCGGCAACCAGCGGCAGAATGCTCCATGAAATACCGCGAGCCGCCTGTTTGAGAACTCCGCGATCTTTCAAACTGACCAGCAGCAGCGAGGCCACGGCGGCGGCGCAGGTAGGCAGGCCCAATCTAATGCCGAACGCGGAGGCTGACAGCAGCACGGTCGCGGCAAACAGCAAGCCGTAAAGCGCGAGTCGCCCAGCGGGGGACAAAGTGACCCGTCCTTCTACAGTTGCGATTGGGAAAGCCATCGCCTTTCGCAAGAGGAAACGCAGACAGATGAAGGTGACAACGATCGATGCGACGGAGGGCAGAAGGAAGATTCGCATCCACTGGCCCAGCGCGGGTAGATGACTGGCGTATACGACGAGATTCGACGGGTTTGAGACGGGTAGAAGGAAACTGGCCGCGTTGGCAATGAGAGCGCAGGCCAGCAGATAAGGCTTGGGCTGAACCCGCGCGCGGCGCACCGCAGCAAGTATTGCGGGAGTAAGGACAACGGCGGTAGCGTCATTCGACAGCAGCGATGTAACCGCGATGCCGGCCACATAGATCAGCAGGAAAAGCCGTGAGGTGGAGTTGCGGGCGCGGCGCACGGCGATGTCGGCGATCCAGTCGAAGACTCCTTCCTGGCGGGCCTGCTCGGCGAGCAGCATCATGCCCGCAAGAAACAGGTAGACGCCGGAACCGCTGGCCACGGCTTGCATTGCGAAGCGCAGAGGAATGAGGCGAAGGACAATGAGGAGCAGCGCTCCGGCGGAAATCCAGACTGCTTCACGAATATGCCAGGGCCGCAGAAGCATCAGGAGAATGCTTGCGAGCGCAACCAGCCATATCAACGCTGCGTGGTCGGTCGGAAGATGCATTTACTTGGAATGCGCGTGCGAATGCGGGTGCCGCATGAAATCCAACAGCGCCTGCAGGCCGGCAGCGATGGCTTCTTTGGAGATCGCGTATCCGAAGCGGACGTGCCCCTCGCCCTGCGCGCCGAAGACGACGCCGGGAATAGTCGCTACATGCGCCTTCTCGAGCAGCGTGGAGGAAACTTTGCGGCTGTCCTTGTTCAGCTTGCGCACATCGGGAAAGGCATAGAAGGCGCCCTCGGGAGTGACGCATTCGAGTCCCGCCGCGCGCAGCCCATTGACCAGCAGATCGCGGCGTTCGCGGTACTCTTCGCGGCGAGCGTCAATGATGGTCTGCGGTATTGCCAGAGCCTCAAGCGCCGCCCATTGCGTGGGCGTGGACACGCCATTGATGGAATAGAGCACCAGCTTTTTCAGCGCTGTCATGAACGGCTCCTGCGCGACCGCGTACCCGACCCGCCAGCCTGTCATCGCATAGGACTTCGAAAACGTGTAGCAGGAAATGGTGCGCTCGCCCATGCCCGGCAGCGAGGCGATGGAAAAATGAGTCCCTTCATAGACCAGGTCTTCGTAGGCTTCATCGGCAAAGATGATGAGGTCGTGCTTTTTTGCGAAGGCCGCGACCTCCTCGGCTTCCGCGCGGGAAAAGACGGTGCCGGAGGGGTTCTGCGGCGTGTTGTAGTAGATGGCGCGGGTGTGCGGGGTGGAAAACTGCTCCAGCGTTTTGGTGATGCCGTTGCGCCGCGCAGTGGCGGTGGGAACCAGCAGAGCGCGCGCTTCGCAGCCGGTCACCATATCGCGAATCGGCGTCCAATAGGGAGAAAACAGCAGCACGTCGTCGCCTGGATTGAGCACGGCCTGGAAGGCAACATAGAGGGCGTGTGCGCCGCCCGCGGTGACGATAACGTTTTCTGTCTCGGCATTGAGGTGGTTTTTCTCCCGCAGCTTTTGCGCAAGGGCGGTACGCAGCGGCGCGATGCCGGAGGAGGGCGCGTAGCGTGTCTTGTTTTCTACGAGAGCTTTGGTCAGCGCGTATTTCACCTTCTCCGGCGTGTCAAAGAAAGGCTCTCCACCGTGAAATGCGTGGACAGTCTGCCCTGAAGCGCGCAAGTCGAGGACCTTGTTCCGTATCTGCACGATGTCGGAAAAGCCGACCTCGTCGAGCCGCTTGGCCACTCGCAACGCGCTGCGTTTTGTCATGTGCTCTCGATTCTGCACCGTGGTCTTCCAAGCTTCGGCGCCGACTCATTAGCTTAAGGCATTTTGCGCGATTGCGTAGCCCCGATTGCTAGCTCCCGATCGCGAAGTCAAGGTGCAATGCTCGTTGGCCCACATGTGAGAGATGCGACAGTTGGCCCGTGGTATGCTCCGGGAAATGCACCGCCGCTCCACACTCTGGTTCGTGATCGCAGCCGCATGGTTTGTTTTGCTGGTGCTGAATATGCGGCATCGCGACTGGAACACCATTGTGATCGCCATAGCGGTGGCCGGATTTCTTGCGGCTGGCGTGGCATACCGGCGAAGCGAGACGAAGGCGCAGCGGAACAGAAGGCTCAGGTAGCGAGCAACCCGGAGTAGACGGCCATTCCGGCGACCGCGTCGACATTGATTGCATGGAGCGCGTCGATTTCGGCACGGTCGCGAATTCCTCCGGCGACGACGAGCTGACGTGTGGTGAGCGTGCGCAACACCTGAGCGCGTTCGAGCGGAAAGCCGCGCATGGTTCCCTCGGTATCGACGTGGGTGTAGAGAAAAGCCGCGCAGAAGGGTTCGAGCGAGCGGATCGCGTCCTCCGGCGTGAGGTCGACATTGTCCTTCCAGCCGCGCACGGCGATCTTTCCCCCTTTCGTATCAATGCTGGCGACGAAATGATCGGGCCCGATGGCGTCGAAGAATGACGCGGCGGATTCGGTCGCAACGCCGTTCTCGTTGAACAGCACAGAGCCAAGGATCACGCGACGCGCTCCCGCTGCGAGCAGGGAGCGTGCCTGATCGATGGTGCGGACGCCTCCGCCGACCTGGCATGGGAGCCGCTTTGCAATGTTCGCGATCAGCGCAGCGTTGTCGCCCTGGCGCATGGCCGCGTCGAGGTCAATGAGCTGCACAAGAGGGTAGGCGGAGAAGCGCTCGATCCAGTAATCAAAGTCGTCAAAGGCCAGCTTGAGTTTTTCTCCCCGGACGAGCTGGACAATGCGTCCACCCATGAGATCGATGGAAGGAATCAGCACGGCAGCCTCATAGGAACGCCGCTGCTGGCGATCTGCCGCTTGAGGGCGCGAGCATCCGAAATGCCGAAATGAAAGATGCTGGCAGCAAGTGCGGCGTCGGCTTTTCCGCGCAAAAAAACTTCGGAGAAATGCGCGGCTGTGCCTGCTCCCCCGGAGGCGATGACGGGAATCATGACGGCGTCGCTGACCCGCGCGGTGAGCTCGCAGTCGAATCCGGCTCGGGTCCCGTCGGCGTCCATCGATGTAAGCAGGATTTCTCCCGCGCCCCGCTCTTCCGCTTCGCGCGCCCACTCCACCACGCCGCGGCCTGTCGATTTGCGCCCGCCTTCGATGAAGACCTCTGCGCAGGCGGCGGAGCGTCTGGCATCAATTGCAATCACGACGGCTTGCGCGCCGAAGCGGGCGCCGATTTCGCCGATGAGCTCGGGGCGGCGGAGGGCAGCGGAGTTGATGCTGACCTTGTCCGCTCCCGCGTCGAAAACGGCCGTCGCGTCATCGAGGGTGCGGATTCCGCCGCCTACGGTGAAGGGGATGAACAATTTTCGTGCGGTGCGTTGGACGGTTTCGAACAAGGTTCTGCGCCCTTCGTGCGTAGCGGTAATGTCGAGCAGAACGATTTCGTCGGCGCCTGCTTCAGCATGGCGCGCGGCGAGTTCGGCGGGATCGCCCGCATCGACGAGGTCGATAAACTGCACGCCTTTGACGACGCGGCCGGCTTTTACATCGAGGCAGGCGATGATGCGCTTGGTCAGCATGGCCGGGCCGACTCCGGAAACTCGAGAAAATTTTGCAGAATGCGCAGCCCAGCTGTACCGGATTTTTCCGGATGAAACTGAACACCCATGATGTTGCCGGCTTCAATGGCGGCGGTAAACGGCTCGCCGTAATTTGTAACCGCGACGGTAGCTTGCGTGACGGGGGCGCAATAGGAGTGCGTGAAATAGACGTAGCTGCCGGCGACGATGCCCTCCATCAGACGTGAACCTTCGGTGATTTCAAGAGAGTTCCATCCTACGTGCGGAACTTTCCTCCCCTCCCCGAAGCGTGCGCAGGTTTCGTCAAACGCGCACAGTCCACGGCAGCCCGGCGCTTCCGTGCTTCCGGAAAAAAGCCATTGCAGGCCGACGCAGATTCCGAGAAATGGCGTGCCCGCGCTGCTGCATTCGGCAATGGCCTGGCGCAGGCCGCGACGCTCGAGAAACTCTGTTGCAGCGAAATGGCCCACGCCGGGGAGCACGATTTTCTTTGCGCGACGCACTGCCTCCGGATCATCCGTTGCGACGGCATCCGCTCCGAGAGAGTGAAGCGCCTTCATCACGGAGGCGAGATTGCCTGCTTTGTAATCGACGACCGCAATCACAGCAGGCCTTTTGTGGACGGCAGCATTTTGCCGAGCTGTTTATCGCGCGAGCACGCCACACGCAGCGCGCGGGCAAAAGCCTTGAAGAGCGCTTCAATCTTATGATGATTCGAGCGGCCATACATGGTTTTTAAATGCACGTTGGCGCGCGCGCCGCGCGCGAAGCCCTCGAAGAAATCCTCCACCAATTCCGATTGCAGGTCGCCCACCATCCGCGTCTTCACCTTCGTGTCAATCACGGAAACGGAGCGGCCGCCCAGGTCAATGGCTGCGAGGCCGAGTGTTTCGTCCATGGTCATGAGGAAGTATCCAGCGCGCAGAATGCCGCGCTTGTCGCCGAGCGCGCGATTGACAGCCTCGCCGAGGGCGATGCCCACGTCTTCCACGGTGTGGTGCTGGTCCACATCGAGATCGCCTTTGCAGGCGAGCTCAAGATCGAAGGCTCCGTGGCGCGTGAAGAGCTCCAGCATGTGATCCAAAAAGCGAATTCCCGTAGATATGTTGTAGCGGCCTGCGCCCTCGATGGTGAGCTTCAGGTGGATCTGCGTTTCGGCCGTCTTGCGGTCGATGGTGGCTGCGCGCTTCTTCATCATCTGGCGTCTCCCGTCCAGCGTATTTCCTGCAAAGCCTGCTGCATGGCTTGCGCGCCCTGCGCCGTCTGCTCGCGCGTTCCGATGGCGATGCGAACGCAGCCGTTGCAGCCGGGATCGGTGGAGCGGTCGCGGACAAGGACTCCGCGGCTGCGCATGGCTTGAGAAAATTCGGCGTGTTTCGTACCGATATAGATCAGCACAAAATTCGCCTGCGAAGACCAATGACGTACTCCGAGGCGGTCGAGAGAGGCCGTAAAATCGCTGCGCGCTTCGAGAACTTCGCTCACATACCAGTCGATGTAGGGCTGGTCGCCGAGCGCGGCGGGAAGGCAGGCGAGCGCGAGCGAATTGACGCTGTAGGGAGAGATGACACGGCGGAGCCACTGCATCTGCTCTGGAGACGCGGCGAGCAGGCCGAGACGCAAACCGGCAAGCCCATACGCCTTGGAAAAAGTGCGCGCCACGATGAGATTGCGCGCGCGACCGATTAGATCCATCACCGTCTGTCCGTGGAAATGAAAGTAAGCTTCATCGATCAGAACGGCGGCATGAGGCGCGGCGTCCAGAATGCGGAGAATGTCCTCGCGGCTGACTGCCTGCCCGGTGGGGCTATTGGGATTGGCGATGGCAATAAGCTTCGTTGACGGCGTGATCGCAGCAAGCAAACCGTCCAGTGGAAAACGGAAGTTCTCATCGGCCTGCACCTCGACGAGCTTCGCATCTGTGCCTGAGGCATAGACCGCATACATGGAATAGGTGGGCACGGGCAGCAACATCTCGTCGCCGTCGCCGAGATAGGTCTGGCAAAGGACGTGGATGGCCTCATCAACTCCGTTGGTGAGCAGAACCTGATCGGGCATAAGGCCGAGGTGCGCTGCGGCTGTGTGCTCCACGTGTTCGCGCTCGGGATACTTCGTAAGCTCGGCGCGCGAGATGCGGCTCAGCGTTTCGAGCACCTTCGGCGAACAAGCCAGCGTGTTCTCGTTGAAGTCAAAACGCAGGCCGCTGCGATTGCCGAGCGGCGGATGATAGTCCTTCATGCAGCGAATCCGGCCCCGCGGCTGCGGTGTGGTCATTGTCGGATTCATTGCGGGCCTCTCGCACGAATCGCTTCGGCATGGCCGTGCAGCCCTTCGGCTTCCGCAAGCGCGATGGCGGCGGGGCCGAGTTGGCGCAGGCCTTCGGATTTGTATTCCTGCACCGTGATGACTTTGACAAAATCCATCACGCTGAGTCCGCCGCGGGTGCGCGCCAGTCCGCCGGTAGGCAGCGTGTGGTTCGGCCCGGAGACGTAATCGCCGAGCGGCTGCGCGGAGTACCGCCCAATAAACACGGAGCCCGCATTCCTGATCCAGGCGAGGTCTTCGCAGGAATCGACCGTAAGATGTTCGGGCGCGATGGCGTTTGTGAGGGCGCGAGCCTCGCTTACAGAGCCGGCGACAATGGCTACGCCGTTGCGGGCAATCGCTTCCGCAGCGACTTTGTTGGAACGGGTGCGCTGCTTCACGCTTGTGACGACGGCGTTGGCCAGCGCAGCGTTGGTGGTGATGAAAATCGCCTGCGCATCGGGATCGTGTTCGGCCTGAGCGACGAGGTCTGAGGCAATTTCGTCGGCGTTGCCGCCCTCGCTGGTGACTACGATTTCAGTTGGGCCGGCGAGCATGTCGATGGCGCAGTCGAAAGCAACAAGTTTTTTGGCGGCGGTCACGAAGACGTTGCCGGGGCCGACAATCTTATCGACGCGGGCAATGGCCAGCGTGCCGTAGGCGAGTGCAGCAATGGCGTGAGCTCCGCCGATGCGATAGAACTCGGTAATGCCCAGCATGGCTGCGGCTGCGAGCGTCTCCGGCGCGGGACGCGGCGAGACGACGACGATCCGCTCAACACCGGCAACCTGCGCGGGTATTGCCGTCATCAGCAGAGTGGAAGGAAGTGGATATCTTCCGCTGGGAACGTAGCAGCCGACAGCGCCCAGGGGGCGGATGCGCTGGCCCACGGTAACGCCGCTGGCTGGAGCGAAGTTCCAGTCCTTCGGCCGCTGGCGTTCAGCGAAGGCGCGGATGTTCTTTGCCGCGATGTGCAAGGCTCGCTCGAACGCCGACGAAACGTTGTCCAGCGCATCCTGCATCTCTTCAGTAGAAATACGTAACTGCGACGGCTTTATATTGCCGTCAAATTTTGCCGCATAGCGAAGGAGGGCGGCGTCACCCCCTTTGCGCACGCCCTCGACAATGCGGCGCGCGGTGGGCAGGGCGCGCTCGTCTGCGGCATTGCGACGCGAGAGCAGCGCGTCAAGATATTTGCGGCCGTCCTTCGCGCCGCGGCCTGATGTGGAAACAAGCTTCATGGCTACAGCACCACCTTGTTCAGCGGATACTCGACGATCCCGGTGGCGCCTGCGGCCTTGAGCTTGGGGACGACCTCGCGCACCACTCCTTCTTCGAGGATGGTGTTGAGCGCCACCCACTTCGGGTCGCTTAGCTCGGAAACGGTCGGGGAATTCAGCGCGGGCAATACGTTAAGGATCGCAGGAAGGCTTGTCTTCGCGGCATTCATCATCAGCCCGACCTGCCCCTGCGCGGAAATTGCGGCGTTCAGCATCAGGGCGATGCTGTCGATCTTGTGCTTCTTCCAGGCGTTGTCATACGACGCACGGTTGGCGATAAGGTGCGTCTCGCTCTCCATGATGGTGTCGATGATGCGCAGGCGGTTGGCGCGGAGGGAGCTTCCGGTTTCGGTGACTTCGACGATGGCGTCGGCGAGCGTAGGCGGCTTTACTTCGGTTGCGCCCCAACTGAATTCCACTTTGACGGAGATGTTTTTCTCCGCGAAATATTGCTTTGAGACTTCGACCAGCTCGGTTGCGATGGTTTTTCCGGCAAGGTCTGCGGCTTTCTGATAGGGGGAGTCCTCGGGCACGGCGAGTACCCAGCGAACCTTTTGCCGGCTCTGTTTGGAATAGACAAGGCTCGTTACGCTTTTTACATCGAGCGCGCTTTCAACCACCCAGTCAATACCGGTAAGACCGGCGTCGAGCACGCCCTTTTCGACGTAGCGCGCCATCTCCTGCGCGCGGATGAGCATGCATTCGATCTCGGCGTCGTCGATGGACGGAAAGTACGAACGGCCGTTCGCGTAAATACGCCAGCCCGCCCGCTCAAACAGCGCGATGGTTGCATCCTGCAGGCTGCCTTTGGGGATTCCGAGGCGGAGTTTGTTCGCCATTATCGCGTCTCCTGCAGTGCGGGCATCGCGATGGAACGGGTGAAGCAGCTAACTGTTCCCTCGTGGCAGACGAGACCGTCGCCTTCGACCTCGACGCGAAAGAGCAGCGTGTCATTGTCGCAGTCGGTGGATGCGTCGATCACGCGCAGGCGGTTGCCGCTGGTCTCGCCCTTCATCCAGAGCTTCCGGCGGGTGCGGCTCCAGAAAGTGACGTAGCCACATTCGAGGGTCTGCGCGTAGCTGGCTTCATTCAGAAAGCCGACCATGAGCACTTGTGCGGTCTTTGCGTCCTGGACGATGCCGGGGACAAGGCCTTCCATCTTGGAAAAATCAATTTTCGTGTCGCTCATCGTTCCTCTTCGGGGTGAAATGCAAAAAGCCCGCCAGTGCTGGTGCGCCGGCGGGCTTTGAGAATCTCTGATTGGGCTTTAACTCAGGCCATACAGGTTCGCCGGCACGCTCGTCGCATGATGATGATGGTGCTGACGATGATGGAGGTGAATCTGCATCTGTGAAGAGATGCTAAATGGGCGCCTGTTGGATGTCAACGAGTTCTGGTATTGCGGGCTGGCAATAGGCGCGATGTTTATCGTTAGAGTTTTGCTTTGCCAGCGCGCTTCGTCGCGGCCTTCTTCGCCGGGCCTTTCTTCGCTGCGCTTTTTCCCGCTGCCCTCTTGGCGGACACGGATTTCTTAACCGCGGGCCTGGCGGCGCCCTTCTTGGGCGCGGGCTTTTTTCTCGCCTGCAAAGTTTTCTTCGTGAGCGCGGCTTTCAGCTCGTCGAGGTCGAGTTTGTTGGCCGATTTGCGCAGGCGTTCGATGTCATAGAAGGCGCGCTTTTCTTCGAGAAAAACGTGGATCACAAAATCGACGTAGTCGAGCAGTATCCATTCGGCGGCGCGGCGGCCTTCGACCGAATTGGGGTAAGCGCCGAAGTTGCGCTTGAGGCGCAGCTCGATTTCGTCGCAGATGGCCTCCGTCTGCCGTGTGTTGGCTCCGCTGGTGATGATGAAAAAGTCGGTAAATCCGGAGTCCAGAGGGTCGAGTTCGAGCACCCGTGTGTCGGTTCCCTTTTTTTCTTCGCAGACTGCGGCTGCAGTCAGCACCATCGCACGGACTTCGTTCGACGCCATCCTGATGTGCTTCCTCGTTTCGCGCAGCTTTCCAGCTGCATTTTTATTCTATAGATGCCGTATAGAGGTGGTGGGCTCGGATATATTGTTCGACCGCCGGGCTCAGAAGTCTCTCCGTGCCCGTCTCCCCGCGCAGGGCGGCGCGAACCTGCGTGGCTGAAGCGTGCTCAGCGAGATCGGTGAGCAGGTACAGCCGAGTTTTTTTGCCGCGTTCTCCGGTTAGCTCGAGGAGCTGAGTATTGTGAAGCGCGGAATGCAGCGGCTTTGCCGAGACCCCGTCGGGCAGGGCGGCTTCAGCGCAGCCCAAATCAAATCCCGGCCTTGCCCCCACGATGAAGTCGCAGGTGGTGAGCAGCTCGGCGGAGCGATGCCACTTGGCAATGGTGAGAAACGAATCGGCGCCGAGGATGCAATAGAGTGCGTCACCGGGGCTGAGCTGCCGTTGCAGAGTGGCAAGGGTGTCGATCGTATAGTTCGAGGCCTTGTCGGAGCGGGGTGCGT
This sequence comes from Silvibacterium sp., assembly GCA_036273415.1. Classification (GTDB taxonomy): domain Bacteria; phylum Acidobacteriota; class Terriglobia; order Terriglobales; family Acidobacteriaceae; genus Silvibacterium. Next base: position 84,000 of record DASUHR010000012.1, read on the forward strand.
CCAGCAGCGATATTTCGGCTGCGCGTTCGCCCGCAAAGGCAAGCCGCGTCATCGCCAGGCGGTCGGCAAAGCTTGCGGAGGAGGCGTCCTGCTTGAGCGGCTGCGCCGCTACTGGAGCGACGAGGATGCGATCGAGCGATAGCCGTTCGCGCGCGAGCCGCACCAGGGCAACGTGGCCGCGATGCGGAGGATCGAAGGTTCCGCCAAAGAGTGCAACTCGCATGGTGCTTTCATCGTACCGCCGCGGCTATGCTTGAGAGGCGCATGCGATACACGGCATACATCGGACTGGGCTCGAACCTCGCCTCAGTTGCCGGAAGTCCGGCGGAGACGGTGATCGCCGCGATTGGAGCGCTGTCGGCGTTGGGTACAGTTGCGGCGCAATCGTCGCTCTATCGCACCGCCCCGATCGGCTATCGCGAGCAGCCGTACTTCATCAATGCTGCAGTTTGTTTGGAGACTGAACTGGAGCCGGAGCGTTTGTTAGAGGACTTGCTGGGGATGGAACGCAGCTTTGGACGCGATCGGCGCGCAAGCGTTCCCAAAGGGCCGCGGACGCTTGATCTCGATATTCTGCTGGTCTGGAAACGCGATGGCAAACCTCGGGCGGTCGTCTCCACGTCACCGGCGTTGAAGCTGCCCCATCCGGAAATTGCGAACCGGCGGTTTGTTCTGGAGCCGTTTGCAGAGATTGCTCCCAACCTGCGGCATCCAGTGCTGCATAGAACCGTGCAGGAGCTGCTGCGAGCGTTCGCCGTTGAAAACGGCGATAAAGGCGACGAAGTTGCGAGGCTTTGACGCGAAGACACGGCGCGCCCGGTGAAGAGCACGTTCCATTATTTCGTTTTGATGTGGAGATCGATTTCCACCCGGTGGCGGGAATCGTAGGAACTCACGGGCTTTGTCGCGCTCTTTATTTCTTTATAGCGCGCCCACACATGGTAGTCGGTGTCCGACGCAAGCTCGCCGAAACGGTAGCTGCCGTCATTAGTCGAGATAAAGCTGCGAATTTCATTGGTCTTGCTGTCTTCGAGATAGACGATGGCCCCCGAGAGTGGAGCGTTGCCGCTGCCGAACACCTTGCCCTCCAGCGTCTTGTTGGCGGTGCTCTGCGCCAGCGCAACGGTAGCAAACAGAACCCCGACCAGGGCAAGCAGTCCGCACCGAAAGGCTGTCTTCCTCATCCGCCTACTCCTCCTCTTCGGTGGCGATTTCATCTTCATCATCGATACCCTCTTCCACTTTCACAATTTCCAGGGGCTCGGTGGTGATGACTTCAAACTCGGTTCCGCACTCGTCGCAAACGACCACATCGCCTTCTTCGACTTCGTCGGGTTCAAAGTCGAGCAGGCTCTCGCATTCGGGGCAAATCGGCATATGTCCTCCCAGGGATTGGAGTAGTGCATGATGACCAGGAAGCTAAATCATAATGTAACTTCGTTAATGTTGAAGAGAACCGGCTGGCGCGTCAAGCCGACAATCAAGAGAAAAATTTATTTCGGTTAGACGGAAGGGGAATCAGAATGGATAATCGTATCCGGCTTTTCGCGCGTCTCCGAGTTTTCATTTGTGCCGTTGCTGTCCTCCTGATGGCGTTGAGCGCCGCTCCAGCGGGAGCCGTTTCTTCCTCTGACGTTCCCAGCCGCGATCTGGATGCCACCGGCAGCGCAATCCCGCGAAGTCCGGTCGATCCGCGGATAGAGCGGGCTCTTAGCAGGATTTCCGCCGCGCAGATACAGCACACGATCGAGACGCTGGTAAGCTTCCGCACTCGCAATACGCTCTCCAGCATGGAAACAGATTTGCCCAAAGGCCAAGGCATAACCGCCGCCGCCGACTGGATTGAGAGCGAATTGAATCGCTACTCGGCTGCGTGCGGAGGATGCCTGGAGGTGAAGCGCGACACCTTCACCCAGGCTGCGGAGACCGGTCCCGACGGGCGCATCCCGCGTGCTACGACGCTTACGAATGTCTACGCGGTGCTGCGGGGAACCGATCCGGCGCAGTCCAATCGGGTGCTGCTGGTGACCGGACATTATGATTCCCGGAATACGGACGTGATGGACGACCACGGGTTTGCTCCGGGCGCGAACGATGACGCCAGCGGCGTGGCCGTGAGCCTGGAATGCGCGCGCGTGCTCTCGAGGCTGAAGTTTCCGGCGACGCTGGTCTTTGCCGCGGTTGCCGGTGAAGAGCAGGGCCTCTACGGAAGCGCGCATCTGGCGAAGCTGGCGAAAAGCGAGGGCTGGCAAGTGGAGGGCGTGCTGAACAACGACATTGTGGGCGGCAATACTACGCCTGGAGACAGGCTCCAGGACAAGTCTGTCGTCCGCGTGTTTTCCGAGGGCATTCCCGCCACGGCTACCCCGGAGGAAGTGCGCCGGCTCAGGATGCTTGGCTACGACAGCGATTCTCCTTCGCGCGAGCTGGCGCGCGCCGTGGCAGATGTGGCGCGAACCTATGATGCTGGCCCGTCCTCTGCGGCGATACATCCGATTCTTGAGTTCCGGCTGGACCGGTTCCTGCGGGGCGGCGATCATTATTCGTTCAATAAGCAGGGGTTTGCCGGGGTGCGCTTTACCGAGTGGCGCGAGGACTTCAACCATCAGCACCAGAATGTGCGCACGGAAAACGGCGTGGAATACGGCGATCTGCTTAAGTTTGTGGATTTCCACTATGTGGCCCGCGTGGCCGGGATCAACGCGGCTACGATGGCAACTCTGGCCGCCGCACCTCCGCCGCCGAACGACGTTCAGGTGGTGGTGAGCAATCTGGATAACAACAGTGAGCTGCGATGGAAAGCGGGACCGGGCGCATCGCCGGACACACGCTACGAGGTGGTTTGGCGCGAGCTGGCCGCGCCGGACTGGCAGCGGTTTACAAACCGAGGCATTCATTTGCCGGGTGACGCAGGCGGTCTGTACGCGGTTACGCTGCCGATTTCGAAAGACAATGTAATCTTTGGGGTTCGCGCGGTGGACGCGGCCGGACATGCGAGCTTGGCGGTGGTTCCAATGCCGGTGCGATGAAGCGGCAATGGCGGCTCTGAAAAACCCCGCAAACCTGCGACAATAGGTTAGCCAGTATGCCACGCTCTGCCGGACTTCTCGCTTTCCCCGATTTCAGCGGCTTCACCCGCCAGCTGATTCTCTGGAATCTTGGAGCTTACTTTGCCCTGCTGCTGCTCGGCGTGGCTTCGGGAGGCGCGGCAATCGGGCTTGTGGCCTGGACCGCGCTCGACCCGTATGCGGTGCTGCACGGCGGCCGGCTGTGGCAGCTTGTCACCTATTGCTTTGTGCATCAGGGCATCCTGAACACCGCCTTTGAACTGCTTACTTTGTGGTTTCTCGGGAGCTTTCTCGAAGGCGTTCACGGCTCGCGCTGGCTCGCGGAGCTTTATTTTGTGTCTGTGGTCGGAGCGGGGCTGGCGGCGCTGGCGCTATTTGCGGCGCTTCCTTCGGGCATGGCCCTCCTGATGGGCTGTTTCGGCGGCATCTTCGGTCTGCTGATCGCGTTCGGAGTTCTCTACGGCGATCAGCAGTTCATGATGTTCCCGCTGCCGATGATGATCCGCGCGAAGTACCTGGTGTGGGTCTATATGCTGATCACGCTGGCGATGCTGTTTTCGAGCGAGCGGGCGTTTGCGTTTTCGCAGCTTGGCGGAGCGTTGTTTGGATATCTCTATATAAAAATGGCTCCCCGCCGCGGCTTCGCGTCGGCCTCAAGCGAACGATACTTCGGTATTCGCAATAATTATTACCGCTGGAAGCGTCGCCGCGCCGCGCGCAAGTTCGAGGTTTACATGCGCAAGCAGAACCGCGAGGTGAGCTTCGATAAAGAGGGCCGCTATATTGATCCGGACAAGGACCCGAATGACCGGCGCTGGATGAATTGAGTTAGCTAAGAAGCAGGCGGCTGATCCACGACGATCAATTCTCTGCTGAAACAAGAAGTACCGACCGGTACACATTCGCCACCCGCTTTTTCGCTGACTGGTTCTTAGCTGCCCGTTCCAACCGCAACCCGCTCCTTAGCCAAATCGTGTATCGTGAAAATTTGCGGCCCACTTGCCGCGGCACTATCAACTTCATGAGGTTCAGGATTCGCGTGAAAGTCGTGGTTCGCGCCATGTGCGCCGCTCTTGTTGTCGTTCCGTCTTTTTTCTCGAGTGCTCCGGCACGCGCGCAGGTAACGGCCACGGCTCCGGTTTCCGAGCTGCCCCAGTACAACAATCGCTGGGAAGTATACGGCGGAGCCCAGTATTCACACTTCAATCCCAGCCCCGGCCGCAATGTTCAGGCGACGAACCTGCTTGGCTGGAATGGGACCGCCAGCGTCTTTCTGCATTCCAGATGGGGCATCGAGGCGAGCGCTCGCGGACTGTACGGCTCGATGAGCGTCCCCGCGAACGCCTTCAATATTCCAACCAGCCCAAAAATGTCGGAATACCTCTTTCTGTTTGGTCCGACTGTCCGCATTCTGCGCGGAGAGAACTACGCGGCCGGAATGCACGCGCTCATCGGAGCGGCTTATGGCTCCTTCGATAAGGACTTTCCCTCGGGCGTCCAGCCCGACGTCGTAGACATCTACAACAACAAGCTGGCCGTTGGAGGTGCAGTCGGAGCATGGGGAGACCGAAATCTTTCCTCTCGTCTGGCCGTGCGATTAGTCGCCGATTGGCAGCCCACTAAATATGGATTTACAACCCAGAACGAGTTCGCCGGGTCAGTGGGAATCGTGTACAAGTTCGGTGTGCTGCACAGATAACTTCATCAGCCCTTAGTCGGCCTTATCCGCAACTCGCGCAACTGCTGCTCGCTTACCGGCGTGGGCGCGTCGACCATAAGGTCGATGGCCTTTGCGGTTTTCGGGAAGGCGATCACTTCGCGCAGACTGCTGGCTCCGGCAAGAATCATCACGATCCGATCGAGGCCGAGCGCGATTCCTCCGTGCGGAGGAGTCCCGTATTGCAGCGCTTCGAGGAAGAATCCAAAGCGGGCCTTTGCCTCCTCGTCGGACATCCCGATGGAACGAAAAATCTCCTGTTGAATGTGCTGCTGATGAATTCGAATTGACCCGGAGCCCAGCTCCATGCCATTCATGGCGATATCGTAGTAGCGGGCGCGAACCGACGCTGGATCGGATACGAGCCGGTCCATGTCCTCCTCATGCGGTGACGTGAAGGGATGATGCGCGGGCATCCATTGCTGCCTCTCTTCGTCAAATTCAAACATCGGGAAATCGGTGACCCAGATGGGACGAAACGCCTTCGACCCATCCACGGAGCCTGCGTTGCGGCGCTCATCCGCCACCACCTGATCGGTGACGGCGAAGGCTCCGTGACGATCTGCATATTTCTTGGCGAGCTCGACGCGCAGATTTCCGGCGGCGGAGTAGACGGCGATCTCGCGCTCGGACAGACGGCCGGTGGTCTTCGTATCAGAGGCCCGGATATGCGTGGCGGCATCTCCCGCTACGATCACGAGGAGGTCATCGGGCTCGGCGCCAGCGATCTCGCGGATTTTTGCGACCGCCTCAGGAAATGATTTTTCCAGGCGCTTGAGATCGTCAATCAGCTTGGCGCCCTTTCGAGGATCGAAGAGCGGGCGGTTGTCGTCGCGCTCCTTGCGCGAGAGATCGCCTACTTTGGGAATGCGCACGGCGATGATGGGAAGCGCCGGATCGATGGCAAGCGTTCCTGCATTTTCTGGCGCGAAAGCCGGCTTGATATCGGTGAGGCCCGGCAGCCGCAGGTCTGGCTTGTCAATGCCGTAGTTGCGCATGGCCTCGTCATAGGTGATCTGCGGAAAAGGCGTGGGCAACTGGATCCCGACAGCTTTGAACGATGCAGCGAGGAACCCTTCGACGATGCGGAAGATGGTCTCTTGCTGCGGGAAGCTCATTTCAAGATCGATTTGCGTGAACTCCGGCTGGCGGTCAGCGCGCAGGTCCTCGTCGCGGAAGCAACGCGCAATCTGGAAGTACCGGTCCATGCCGGAGATCATCAGAATCTGTTTGAAGAGCTGCGGAGACTGCGGCAGCGCATAGAATTCGCCGGGATGCACACGGCTGGGAACCAGGTAATCGCGCGCGCCCTCGGGAGTGGACCGCGTCATATAGGGCGTTTCGATTTCGAAGAAGCCCTGGCTCGAGAGATATTCGCGGACTGCGAGTGCGACTTTGTGACGCACTTCGAAATTGCGCTGCATCTCGGGGCGGCGCAGATCGAGGTATCGGTACTTGAGACGGACCTCTTCGTTGACGATCGCGTCTTCTGATGGCGAGAACGGCGGCACTTTCGCGTCGTTGAGAATGCGCAGCTCGTCGGCGACAATTTCGATTTCGCCGGTGGGCATTTTGGGATTGATAACGTCTTTGCCGCGCAGGCGCACCTTGCCGACCGCGGCGACAACGTACTCCGGCCGCGCCTGGTCGGCCTTCGCGTGTGAGGCAGGGCTCAGGTCCTTGTCGAGTACGATCTGCGTGAGTCCATAGCGGTCGCGAAGGTCGAGAAAGATGAGGTTGCCGTGGTCGCGGCGGCGGTTGACCCAGCCGAGAAGCACGACCGATTTCCCGGCATCGCTCGCCCGCAACTCTCCACAGGTGTGGGTGCGCCTTAGGGTTCCTAAAAAGTCCAGCAATGTTTTCGTTCCTGTTTTTTATGAAGGTGAAATGGCCTGGAGCGCGTGCGAAAGTTCTTCGCGCGGGATTCTGATCTGTTCGTCGATGGCGAATCCCTTCAAAGTAGAATACCGGAGTGTCGCATTTTCGCTATGTGACAGGAGGTACGTGGGAATGCGAGCTAATCAGACTCCAACATCGGTGCCGTGGAAGGAGCGTTTGTATGACAAATATGTTAGCAGCGGACAGGCCGGTACATTTGCGGCCAACGCTGAGCAGACATTTCGTCCGCGAAAGGCTTACATCAATCACCTGATTGAAACGTACTTTCCGAAGGACCGTTCGGCGGAGATTCTGGACCTGGGCTGCGGGCACGGCGCTTTTCTCTACTTTCTGGCGAAGGCTGGATATAAAAACGCATCCGGAGTTGATACTTCTCCTGAGCAGATCACCAAAGCCCATGAGTTTGGTATAACCACCGCTCATTGCCGGCCGGCGTTTGAGTACATCCGCAGTCTGCAATCCGAGTCGCTGGACATGGTGCTTCTTTTTGACATCCTGGAGCACCTGGAGAGGCAGGAGCTTTTCGATCTTTTGGATGAGGTTCACCGGGTGCTTCGCCCAAGTGGCAGCTGCCTTGTTCACGTTCCGAACGGAGAAGGAGTTTTCGGAATGCGAATTCGATTCGGAGATCTGACCCACGTACAGGCGTTCACGCAGAATTCGGCACGGCAACTGCTCACGACCGTAGGTTTTTCGCAGGTTCACAGTTACGAAGAGCGGCCCGTGGTTCACGGTACCGTCAGCCTCGTCCGAAGGGTGCTGTGGCAACTCGGTACGCTGCACCTCCGGCTGCTTTTTGCGGCTGAGACGGGATCCAGAAGAATCATTCTCTCGCAAAATCTGCTGGCTCAGGCGGTGAAACCGCGCGGCTCAGAGTAGCGGCTCCATACCTATGGTGGTGGTCAGGACTGCCTTAGCGCCTGCGCGAGCTGTTCCCGCGGGACTTTGGTCTGCTCGCCGCTGGCGAAGTCCTTCACCGTCAGGATCCCGGAGCGCTGCTCGTCTTCACCCAGCAGAACAATCTTTCGCGCCACCTTATCGCCAGTCTCAAACGACTTTCTAAGCCGAAAGCTCCCATCGCCAAGCTCTACGCGCAGTCCCCCCCGGCGCAGTCTGCGCGCTAATTCGAGAGCGGCCGCGTTTTGCGCTTCTCCCAGTGGGGCGATGTATGCATCAGCCAGCGTAGCGGCCTGTTGCTGTTGCGCCTGCAGCGTGAGGATCAGGCGATCTTCGCCAATCGCGAAGCCGATGCCCGGAGCCTTCGGCCCGCCGATGGCTTCCGATAGGCCGTCGTAGCGACCGCCGCCGAGCAGCGCATTTTGCGCGCCGAGGCCGCCATGAGTGAACTCAAATGCTGTGCGCGTGTAGTAGTCGAGCCCGCGTACGAGCCGTGGATTGATTTCGTATTTCACGCCGCAGGCATCGAGCGCGGCGAGTACGGCGGCAAAGTGCGCGCGAGATGCGTCGTCGAGATAATCGGCGATACGGGGCAGCGTGGCGATGATGGGCTGATCCTCAGGAACTTTGCAGTCGAGAACGCGGAGCGGATTGGTCTCGGCGCGGCGCTGGCAATCGGGACACATCTGCGGAACCTTGTCTCTCAGAGCTTCACGCAAGGCGGCAACGTAGCGGGGCCGATCGCTCATGGAACCCACAGAGTTCAGGCTCAGCGTCCAGCCGGTGATGCCCAGCTCATCGAGAAACGCGGCCAGCATCTCCAGCACTTCGGCATCGCGCAGCGGCGACTCGGAGCCGGCGCTTGGAGGCCCGATCACCTCGGCTCCGATCTGCCAGAACTGGCGGTAGCGGCCCTTCTGCGGACGCTCGCGGCGGAACTGCGGGCCTATGTAATAGAGCTTTTGCAGCAGGCCGGTTTCGCCGAGCTTGTGCTCGATATAGGCACGGACCACTCCGGCAGTGTTCTCCGGCCGCAGCGTGAGCGATTGCGCCTTCTCCGACTGGGCGCGGGCGCGATCCTCCCAGGTGTACATCTCCTTCGACACAATGTCGGTTTCTTCGCCGACTCCGCGGGCGAAGAGCTGCGTGTCCTCGAAGATAGGCGTGCGGATTTCCCCGAAATTGTAGCGGGCGAAGACCCGGCGCGCCGTCGCTTCAACGCGGTTCCAGAGTTCGGTTTCCGGCGGCAAAAGATCGCGCGTGCCGCGAACGGCTTTCAGGGCGCTCATGGCTGATTCAGAGTGAGAGTTCAGGATAGCAGGGATGTTTTGCGTACCGGCTTGCGCCTTCGGTCGGGCGCTCACCTTACACTGTTCTTGTGCTTAGGCCTCTGGCAATTTCCGGCGTGGTTGCTGCGCTTGCCGCAGGCGGATACCTCTACGCCGGAATGTGGCCGGAGTCGCAGATTTTCGGTCGGACCCTCATTGCGGGCCGCGACCCGGATGAGTTCGCCCTGACCTACGACGACGGGCCTAACGACGGCTGCACCGAACGCCTTCTGGAGCTTCTGGCTCGCCATCAGGTTCACGCGACTTTTTTTGTGATCGGCCGGTTTGCACGCGAGCGGACGCAGCTGATTCGGCAGATTCGCGCGGCCGGGCACGTCATTGGGAACCATACGTGGACGCATCCGATGCTGCTCTTCCGATCACCCATAAGAATCCGCGAGGAGCTTGCGACAACCAGCGCGACTGTGGAGGACGCTCTGGGGGAGAAAGTCGCGTACTTTCGCCCGCCCCATGGGGCTCGCCGGCCGGATGTTTTAAGCTCTGCGCGGGAGTTGGGCATGACCCCGGTTCTATGGAACGCGATCGGCTGCGACTGGAAGCCAATCCCGGCGCAGCAAATCGTGGCAAATCTTGAAAGAGGTATTCGGCGCAACCAGCAGCGAGGCATGGGATCGAACTTGCTGCTGCACGACGGTGGACAGGCAGGTATTGGTCAGGACCGCACCCGGACCGTCCTCGCTTCGGCGACCCTGCTAGACCAATGGCGCGGAAGAGCTCGCTTTGTCACTGTTGAGCAGTGGAGCGGTTGCCAGTCTAAGCCGCTTGGTGGCAAGTTCTGATTCGCGCGACGCGCGCGATTCCGCCGCCGCCGTTCGGAGGAAGAAACCCAGTAGAAAACAGACCGGCAGAAAATAGAAAAGTCCCGCGATTATCCCCAATAGATGAGAGGTGTTTATAGCGATTACCGCCACCGTAAACGGTAGCATCAGCGGAGCAATTGCGAGCGTCAGCTTTGTGCTCCAGCGTTTCCTAAGCAGAACGGGAGCAAGAAAAAGAGAATAGCCGATCCACCCAAGCGGTGACGCAAGCAGGCCGAGGCAGAAGGCGATTCCCCCCGACGTTTCGGCGGAGGGCCGCTTCCAGAAGACGAACGCGGTTGATCCCGCGAGCAGCAACATCGAAAGCACGCGTCCGATGGCACGATGGCCGAGCCGGGCGGCGAATCCGGTGAGCGAAACATCGGAGAAAAATATCCAGTGCGGATCGTTGGAGATGGCGTGCAGCCATTCGCCATAGATTCCCGGTCCATAGAACAACAAAGGAAGACTGCCGACGACCAACACCGTAACTGCGCATATCTTTGCCACCCGCAAGTGTCCACCGACGGCGAGAAAAATCGGCCAGAGCCCTAGATTGGGTTTGGCTGCGACCAGAAGCCCGAGAAAAATCCCGAAGCCCACCTTGCGATGACGCTCAAAAAGCACCCAGGCGACTACTACTAGAAATGTAAGGAGAGCGTAGTCCTGGCCAAGCATCAGCACGTCAAGTGCCGCAGGCCCAAGCAGAAACCACAGTATCTGGCGGCGCTGCACCCGTTCGCCGTATTCCATCATCAGCAGCCCCAGGCTCAGCAGAAACAGAATCAGGGATGCAAACGTCCATACCCTGACCGCGCTCTCCGGGTTGAAAAGGGCCACGAACTGGAAGACCGGCAGAAGCGGTGGAGGGCTCAGGTTCAGCGATATGTGGGTGTGGGCGGCGAGATCCTCGAACCGGTACGACAAGTCATACGGACCGTATGGATTCAGGTGGTGCGAGGCAGCGTAACCGGATGCCCAAAAAGTCCCAAAGACATGAAGGTGCCGCGGTCCGCGGCTGCTAAAGGAAGTCAGCGCCATAAGCGCGCCCAGCGTGAGCACAATGGCTCCAACGCCGAAGGTTCCCCAGCGCACGCGACGGCTGATCGTCCCGTCGAACCAGCGGGTGATCCGACGAAGAGGCAGGTGGATGCCGGCGAGCGGCGCCCGCAATCTTCTCTCCGGAGGTGTCATGACAAGGTATTACTCGGTTCTTGCGCCCGCTGTAAAGAAATTGTTGGCCGCAGGACGCACAATTGTAACTACGTTTTCTTCCCGAATTTGCGAACACCATACAACGCGATCAGCGCCACAACCAACGCCAGAACAACGATTACCGCGATTACATGGCGCTGGGTCAGGGCAACGATCTCGTGCATGATCTGTGGGCCGTAATGGATCACCAGCAGGCTCTCCACTGCGAAGCGGATGAAACGGCCGGCGAAGACCGCAATCATGAAATTCACGATGGGCATTTCGAACACGCCCGCGCCAAAAACGAACAGCTTCCAGGGAGTGGGCGGCGGCATCATGGATGGGATCAGGATCGCGAAAAATTCCTGATGCTCGAATTTGTGGCGCAGGTCGTCAAATTTGACGCGGCTCACGCGCTTCAGCAGAAATATTTCTCCGCCCGCGCGCCCTACAAAATAGGGCGCCAGTCCGCCGATCGCCGATCCCAGCGCGGCCATAAATACGTACAGGTAGAACCGCCGCGCATCGTTCCATGCATAAAACGCGATGAACGCGTCCATAGGCACCGGTATCGAGCTCGAGTCGAGAATGGCGAGCAGGCCGATGCCCCAGAAGCCTAGCGGCTTGAGAAGAGCGAGAAGCAGGCCGCTGTATTTCTTGTAAAGCGCAATGAGGTGCTTCACTCAGGGCCACCGCCAGGGGCGCTGTCTGGGCCGTGGTCGGTTTTCCCGGCAAGCAGGTCGAGGGCGTGGCGCAGCAGCGGCAGAACGGCTTCGAGCGAGGCGACAGCGCCGCGCGGGCTTCCCGGAAGATTCAGGATCAAGCTCTGGCCCAGGGTCCCGCAGAGGGCCCGGCTGAGAGCGGCGTAAGGCGTTTGGGCCGCTCCAGCGGCGCGCATCCGCTCGGATACGCCGTCGAGCAGGCGGTCGCATACGCTGCGTGTAGCCTCCGGAGTTACGTCGCGCGGACCGATGCCCGTTCCCCCGGTCGTCACGACCAGGCGCGAATGAGACGCGGCGGCGCGAAGCGCAGTTTCAATGGCCTGGCCTTCGTCCGGCACTATAACCGCCTCGCCTGCGTCAAACCCATGTGCTTTCAGCACCCTTGCTACGGCAGGTCCGGACAGGTCTGCGCGCGTGCCCTTGAAGCAGGAGTCACTCACGGTGAGGATGGCGGCTGGGATCATCTGGATCGATTGTAAGGGTTGTAAATCGGCTACAGGTCGGCAAATCCGGGATAGGGAACGGCTGCAAAGAATGAGAGAATATCGGTATCTGCTGCGGGCTTCTGAGTCTTTGCCGTTGCTGCGTCGTTGAGAATGCCGATCACCGAAGTCCCAACCAGTCCTCCACCCGGCGCGCCTCCCGAGCCGCCCCGTTTTCAGCGAGCCAGACGCTACGAAGATTACGACACGCACGACCTTTTGTCGGTCATCGAAGAGCTTGAGGGCAGCCGGAACTGGGTAAGCCTGCGCGAAAAGCTGTGGATCGCCATCATCATCCATCTCATCGTGATCTGGATGCTGATGTATGGGCCGAAATACATCTTCCATCAACGCGTGCGGATCGTGCAACAGGCTCCTCTGCAGCAGAAGCAGATGACATATCTGGAGACGCCGAACAGTATCAAGCCGGTGAAACCGAAGATCCCCGCGCCGGCGATTTCCAACCAGAGCCATGTGGCCCAGTCGCCGCATCCCACGCTGGACAGGAAGACGCTGGAAGAGCTGGAGGCGATGAGGCGCGCGGGACGGCCCGTCCCCAAGCCCGCTCCCCAGACCCCTGCTCCCAAGCCAACACAGCAGGCGCAGGCGGCTCCCCCCGCGGCGCAGCAGCCGAAGACCCCGGCGCAACCGCTGCCCGCAAATGAGAAGAGCCAGATCGAAGCTCCTGAACCTGCGCCTCCCAAGCCCAACTTCAATACCGGCCGGAACACGCCGGGCCAGGACATCCAGGAGATGGCGCGCAATGCGGCCCGCAGCGGCGAGACCGGCGGCGACATGGGCGCGGGCGCTCCGTCGGAGCATCCCGGCAACAACGGCGCAGTGGATATCCTGAGCGACACCATGGGCGTGGATTTTGGGCCCTATATTCAGCGCGTGATCTTCGACACAAAAAAGGCCTGGTATCCGATCATTCCCGAGGCGGCGCAGCCTCCGCTGCTCAAGCAGGGTCGCGTGACCATCCGTTTCAAGATTCTGCGCGACGGTACGGTGACCGATATGCATCTGGAGGGGCCGTCGGGTGACGTTTCGCTGGATCGTGCGGCTTGGGGAGGGATCACTGGCGCCGGTTATCCGCCGCTGCCGAAAGAGTTCAAAGGCAAGGATCTGGAGTTGAGATTCATGTTCCTTTACAACCTTCGGCCGGGCCAGGAGTAGCGCGTGAACGCGCGCGACCAACTGCGCAAGCGGCAAATCTCCGGCTTACTGCTGATCGCGGCAGCGATTCTGGTGGTCGCGCTGCTGCGTGCCAACCTGCACAATGTGTTTCCGCACGGCTGGTGGCGGATCTGGTGAGTGCCGCACCCGACCCGCTGTTGGTAGTTTTGCTGGGGCCGACAGCGAGCGGAAAAACTGCCCTGTCCCTGGCGCTTGCAGAGCGATTCGGCGGCGAAATCGTAAGCTGCGATTCCGTCGCTGTATACCGGGGCATGGAAATCGGCACAGCCAAGCCTTCGATTGCGGATCGCGCGCTCGCGCCCCATCATCTGATCGATATCTATTCGCTCCATGAACACTCAACCGCGGGCGATTACGCGCGACAGGCGCGCGAGGCGATTCGCGAGATTGTGGCGCGCGGACGTTTGCCGATTGTGACCGGCGGGACGGGGCTTTACCTGCGTGCGCTGCTGGACGGATTATTTGCAGGGCCGCCGCGTTCCGAAGAAATGAGAACACGGCTGGAGTGCAGCCAGTCTCGGCATGGCCCGGGATGGCTGCATCGCGTGCTGGCGCGACTCGATCCCGTCTCAGCGGAGCGTATCCATGCGAACGATATGCCGAAGCTGATTCGCGCGGTCGAGGTCTCTCTGGCCTCAAGACGCCCGATGTCCGAAGCGTGGAAAGAAGGCCGCGAACCGCTGCGCGGCTTCACGATTCTGCGGATTGGGCTGGAGCCGGATCGGCAGGCGCTCTATGCTCGCATTGACCAGCGGGCATCGCAAATGTTTAGCGATGGGCTCATAGAAGAGACGCGGGGGCTAATCGAATCCTATGGCGAGTCGCCGCGCGCCTTGGACTCGCTGGGTTATCGCCAGGCGCGTGCGGTGCTGCGCGGGGAAATGAGCCGCAATGAGGCGGTTGCCGCTGCCCAGCAGGGTCATCGCAATTACGCCAAGCGCCAACTGACCTGGTTTCGGCGCGAGCCGGAAGTGCACTGGCTGCCGGGGTTCGGAGACGATCCCGCCATTGCAGCAGAAGCAGTGAAGCTGGTGCTCAACTTCCGGTCGTGAATACCTGCTCTGCCTTGTTGTTGGCTACGTCATAAATGGCGTAGCGGCGTCCGTTCTGGTTTTCAAGAGAAAAGATCAGCTCGGCGCGGTTGTCGCCATTGGTGTCCACGGCGTCGATAAGCTTCATGCGCGGAATAACGTTGAGCTCGCGCTCGCTGGTGATCTGCCGGAACAGAATGATTGGTGTTCCGTTGAAATCGGGTTCTGCGATCAACGTGACATAGCGGGCCGCGTCGCTCTCTCCGCTGGTGGCGGAAAAGACCACCGTCGCGCCGCCCCCGTAAGACAGCTCAAACGCCTTGAATTGCTCGTCCGAGAGAGCAGGAAGCGCGGGCTTGCGCGCTCTCCTCGACACTGCATGCGATCTGGCCCCAGCGTGCGATCCGGCGCTCGTGGCGTGCGATTTGCCCGCGGCGCTCGGCGTCGTTGGCGCAGACTCGGCCACCATCTTCTCCGCAATGTTTTCGAGCGCAGCCTGCATCTTCTTTTCCTCTTCCGGGTCGATCCAGGTGTAGACATAGGAATGGGTCTGACGGGTGGCCGCATCCGAAACAGCGGCGATCTGCTGAAGATCTACGGGAGTGCCGGCGAGCTTTTTAATCTCGACGGCAGGGGTGTCCAGCGATTCGAGTTCCTGCGGGCGGCCGTGTTCCAGGCGTGGACGATCGGGATCAACGCTATCCGTTGCTGTTTCGCGAGTGCCTTCCCCTCCTGGGCTCGAAGCTCTCGCACGATGCAGCGTAGGGCGCTCCGGATCCGTGTCAGCGGCCGTATCAGGAGCCGGCCCGTGGGCCGTGTCAGGGGCCGGCCCGGTGCTGCTTGCCGACGAAGTGTTCTGCCCCGAGCCATCGCTGGCGCGGCGGTGCAGCGTTGGCCGATCGGGATCAACCTCCGGCGCGTTTTTTTGCGGTGTTGTACCGGTCGGTTTCGCGCCCGCACTGGTGTCGCCGGCGGGTACGTGCGCGAAGTGAGGCTTGTCGTCTTCGACGAGCACGGGCAGCTGGCGCGACCGCCGCAGCTTCGCGGCGTTCGGCGGGGCAGGCTTTTGATAGCTTCCGATTCCGATCCACGAGCCGCTCACATCCGCGGCGCCCTTTACGTCGAATAATCCTTTGGGAGTGCCCGCCACCTGCAGCACATACTGGGTTCCGGACTCGACCGTAAGCGGCACAGGCTGCGCCATGTAGAGTCCGCCCGGCTGGTAACGCTCTCCATCCCATACGGCGATAGGAATAAGCCGGCTGGCGTTGGGCTTCGTAAGGTCGCCCGTGTACTCGAGCACGGCGGTAGCGCGCAGGCTCGGAGTCTTGTTGTCTTGGTTGGTGTCCACGCGGCCCACATATTGCGCGTTCGCGGCGGCCACGGATGAGCCGATCACCAGAGCGGCTGCAAAGCAAAGCGCTCGCGCAATGTAGTTTCCGGGTTTCCTGATCTGTGGCATAGCCGGTATGGAACAATCTATAAGACGCGGAAAGTCGGCAAAATGGCTTACCCGCTTGCATTTGAGAGGATTGCGATGGAACTGCATAAGAAAGTTGACGATTTTACCCTTCAAGACGACCAGGAGAACACGGTTCATCTAAGCGATTTCGCGGGCAAGCCCGTGGTCCTTTTCTTCTATCCTAAGGCCGACACGCCGGGCTGCACCATTGAGGCCTGCGGGTTCCGCGACACCTTCAAAAAGCTGCAGCACGCTGGAGCCGTGGTGCTTGGCATCTCCCGCGACACCCCGAAGGCGCAGCGCAAGTTCAGGGAGAAGTACTATCTGCCCTATCCCCTGCTGGCCGATGTGGACGAAAAGGTCTGCCATCAGTTTGACGTATTGAAAGAGAAAAATATGTACGGCAAAAAGGTCATCGGCATCGAGCGCACGACCTTCCTCATCGGTCCGGACCGGAAACTGCGGAAGATCTTTCCCAAAGTCAGGCCAGAGGGCCATGCGGAAGAAGTGCTGGCGGAGCTGAAAAGCCGGGAGTAAGAAAGCTCCTGCCATTTGGAGGGCGTGATGAGTTCTTTGACGAAGATGCCGGTGCCCGGTCTGCTGCTCTGTCTCGCTTTGGCGGGCTGCGGCACAACCGGCAGCATGTCGGGTGGGGGCACAACCAACACGCCGTCGCCTGATTTTATGCTGGCGGTTTCTCCGGCGACGCTCACGCTTACGGCCGGCGGAACGGCCCAGGTGAGCGTAACCGCGACAGCGATCAGCTCGTTCAATGGAGCAGTCTCGGTTGCGATTTCCGGCTTGCCTGCGGGAGTGAGTGCGAGTCCGGCCACGCTCACTCTGACTCCGGGCATGGCGCAAAGCACCACGCTATCGGCAGCTGCCGACGCCGCTGCGGCAACGCCCACGATCATGTTTAAGGGGACATCGGGGAGTCTCTCCCATTCGGCTTCCCTGTCGTTGACTGTGAAGCCGATGCTGATCGCTGCTGCCGCTCCCGACGTGATTACCTATCACTATGACAATGCACGCGACGGGCTGAACTCGCAGGAAACAATTCTGACGCCAAGTAACGTGAATTCATCCGGCTTCGGGAAAATAGGATTTGACCCCGTCGACGGAAAGGTGGATGCGGAGCCGCTTTATCTTGCGAATGTCAGCGTTGAAAACCAGATGCACAACGCCCTGTATGTGGCCACGGAACACGGCACCGTGTATGCCTTCGACGCGGATAATGGCACGCAGCTCTGGAAGACATCGACCCTCGGGGCCAATGAGACCACCAGCGACAATCATAACTGCGGACAGATCGCGCCGGAGATCGGAATCACTTCAACACCGGTGATAGATCGAAAGCTGGGACCGAATGGAACTCTGTTTACCGTTGCCATGAGCAAAGATGCAAGTGGCGCGTACCATCAGCGGCTGCATGCGCTGGACCTTGCGACCGGCGACGAAATCAGCGGCAGTCCGACAGAGATTACGGCCAGCTATCCCGGACGGGGCGCTAATTCGCAGAACGGCGAAGTGGTCTTTGATCCGGCACAGTATGCAGAGCGAGCAGGCCTGCTGCTGCTCAACGGGAATATTTACCTCGGCTGGACGTCGCACTGCGATCAGGGTCCGTATACCGGTTGGGTGATGGCTTACAGCGAATCGACCCTGCTGCAAACGCAGGTCCTGAACCTGACGCCGAATGGCAGCGAAGGCTCGATCTGGATGAGCGGCGATGGAATGGCGGCGGACAGCCAGGGATTTGTTTATCTGCTGGACGCAAACGGCACGTTTGATACTGTGCTCGACGCCAACGGTTTTCCAGGCTCTGGCGATTTCGGGAACGCCATGGTGAAGCTTTCGACCAACCCCAAACTCGCCGTCGCCGACTACTTTGCCACTTTTGACACGGTTTCTGAAACGAATAACGATACCGATCTGGGATCGGGAGGCGAACTGCTCCTTCCCGACCAGACCGACTCGAATGGCAACGTGCATCACCTTATCGTGGGCGGCGGCAAAGACAAGAATATCTATCTCGCAGACCGCGACAACATGGGTAAATTTAATCCTTCCAGCAATCCTGCCAACGGGAATATCTATCAGTGGCTAAGCGGACAGATGGCAGGATTGATCTATTCCACGCCGGCTTACTTCAACGGCGTGCTGTACTACTCATCCGACGGAGATTCGCTGAAGGCGTTTCCCTTGACCGACGCCAAGATCTCAGCGACACCCTCGAGTGTGACAGCAGCGAAGTTTTCGCACCCCGGGACCACGCCATCCATCTCGGCCAACGGCACGCAAAACGGTATTGTCTGGGCTTTGGAGTCGGGCACAGGCAGCGCCGGCGTTCTGCACGCATATGATCCCACCAATCTGGCGCATGAGTTCTACAACAGCAACCAGGCGGCCAATGGGCGCGACGGCTTTGGAAATGGGAATAAGTTCATCACTCCGATGATTGTGAACGGCAAAGTATACGTGGGAACGCAGAATGGCGTGGCGGTGTTCGGATTGTTGAATCAGTGAATTCTTCTAAACTGCTTCCTCGCAGATTCTATCTTCGCTCGCCCGATCTGGTGGCCCGGGATCTGCTCGGGAAAATCGTTGCGCGCCGGCTGAAAAACGAGTGGCTTTCAGGCCGCATCGTCGAAACAGAGGCTTACTTCGGGCAGGATGACCCGGCTGCACATACGTTTGCAGGCAAAACCGCGCGCAATGCGGTGCTGTTCGGGCCTCCCGGCTTCGCGTATGTCTATTTCATCTACGGCATGTACTCGTGCCTGAATGTGTCGTGCGAGCCGGACGGCGAGCCAGGTGGCGTGCTCATCCGCGCGCTGGAGCCGCTCGCCGGAATAGCAACGATGGCGAAGCTCCGCGGGCTCTCGACCACCGCTAAGCCGAAGCTGCTTACCTCAGGGCCGGGTCGGCTTTGCCAGGCCCTCAGCATTACTCGCGCCGGACAAAACGGCCTCGACGTCACCGATAGATCCTCAGAGTTGCGGATTCTGGATGACGGCTTTCGCCCCGCATCGATACTAGCGACTCCGCGCATCGGCATTCGCAAGGCAGTTGAAAGGCCGCACCGGTTTGTAATCGGCGGAAACGAATTTGTGTCGGGCTGATACGCCAGGTATCCGGTTGGTTCAGATGTTCGCCAGCGACGCTTCTTCTTCATTCACCGATTGCGGGAGCTCGTTCGCTGCGTCGCTGTACTTTGTTGCCCAGAGATAGAGCGCGATCCAGAATGGCGTGGGCCACAGGTTCCATGGTGAGCGAACGTCGGCGCCGAGAATAATTTGCAGGATGATAATCACGCTGGCCCAGCCGAGAAGCTTTGCGCAGACACGCCCCGGCGCCCGATACACCGCGTGGAGCATGGCTGGCACGAGTACCGACTGGTCCACCAGCCATGTGTACGGTGCGATGAAGACTGACACCAGCATCAGCAACGAGCCGTGCTCCATCCAGTCCCAATCGCGGCGGTGCTTCCAGAAATAAGCAATCGCCCAGACGCAGCCCAGCGCTTCGGGAACACCCTGCAGCCAGAGTGCGTGCGGGTCCACGCTGCGGCGCAGAACCACGCTGACGCACGGAATGAATTCCTTCGCGATACGCGGCGCGAGCGTAAGCATTAACTGGCTGTAATGCGTCCAGACCGCGGGATCGAGCAGCAGCACCAGTGCGTTCGTCGCGGCAAACGCGGCCGCGGCGCCGAGAATAATCCGATATCGCCGGGTCGCAATGGTCCAGGCAAGCAGCACCAATCCGAACGGCAGAAACAAATGCGGCTTTACCGCGCATAAGCAGAGTGCGGCTCCGGCCGCAAATGGACGCGTACGCTGCAGCCGCAGGAATATCGCGAGGCCGAGCAGCGCGAACAGCGGAATCTGTCCGGCGAAGACGCACACTACGGCGGGGCCGAAAAAATACCCGAGCAGGTGCAGATAATTCTTCGGGCTGCCATGAATTGTGCGAACCATCCGCACTGAGGCAACAAGGCAGCCGAGGAGGGCCAGCGACCAAAGCAGCCCCGCGAGCCGCGGACCGAACGGGCCAAAAGGCAGCGTGAGCGGAAGCGCTGAAGGCGGGTTGAGCATCACCAGCGAACCGGTAGCGCCATGAAAGCCGGCAGCGCTCTCCAATCGATCCACTGCACTAAATGCGTAGGGATTGGCACGATGCAGAAGCTGCCTGCCCGCGGTCCAGTACGACAGTGAGTCGCGCGCGGGAACCGAGAGCGTGAACGCAGTAATGCATCCGATCGCGAGGATAAGGGCGATGGCGGAACTGGAGAGGAGCCATTGCTGGAGCCGGGAAATCACGCATTTCACTATATGGAATTTTTGCCGTCGGGACAAAACATCCTTAACGGCGATCCAGCGCGCGCCAATTAACCCGGCGGCCAGTGCATCTTCCGCCCGCCGAGGAGATGTACATGGAGATGGCCGACGGTCTGCCCTCCGCCAGGTCCTACGTTGATCACGATTCGATAACCGTTGCCGAGCCCTTGCGCGATCGCCAGTTGGTTGGCAATACCGTGCAGGTGGCCCAGCAGCTTCTTCTCCTCATCCGTTGCTCCAATCTCTGCCAGCGAAGCAATGTGTTTTCTCGGAAGAATCAGCGTATGGACAGGCGCCTGCGGGTCCGCATCGGAAAAGGCTACGGCCTGGTCATCTTCATAGAGCTTGTTTACCGGAATTTCTCCGGCGGCGATTTTGCAGAAGATGCAATCCATCTTGTCATCCTAACCCGCGCCCGGCGCACAACGGTTGTTTCGCGTGGCAACTCTTCGGATATGAGTTAGCGTTCAGGCAATTCTTCGCGTGATTCAGATACATAGCGTGGGTGCTTTCCCTGCGTCCACGGATCGTAATTTGCAGCGAAGCGCATGCGGTCCGAAGTAGGCGGGTGGCTGTAGGTCCAGAAAACGAGGAGCCGATTGGGGTGCGGCACGTCAAGCCATAGCTCTCCCAGATGCTGGAAATTCTCGGCCATGGTGGCCTGCGGATTGGGCACCAGGCCGTGGATGACCTCCTCGCCGTAGACATCGGCCTGATGCTCGATCTGGCGGCTGAAGGCATTGCCAACCGGCTCGGCAAAAAAACTCAGTACGGTGAGCACTAACAGGAGGAGTCCGATTGAGGACCAGTCCTCAATAGACGGTATGCGCCATGATCCCCCGAAACTCCGCACTGCCCAGAGAAGCACGCGGTAGCCGATCCAGAAGAAGATCAACATCACAGCGGCAGAAAATAAGAACCCCTTGGGAATGTGCTGGAGGACGTAGTGGCCCTGCTCATGGCCATAGGTCGCGAGAATCTCATCCTGAGGCAGCTCATGCAGCGTCGTGTCCCATACGACAATGCGCTTCGACGCTCCATAGCCGGTGACGTAGGCGTTCGGGCCAGTCACCTTGGCGCTGGCATCCATGACGTACATGCGGCTTGGTGGAATATGCAGATGGCCGCGTGCAGCAACGCGCTCAAGCTGCAGGACGAGCGCCGGGTCAGCATGGGCCAATGGCGAAAAGTGGTCGAACATGGGGTCGATCAAAACGGGCACAAGGAAGATCGCCGCTGCCTCCACGGGTAGGGTGATGATCCAGAACCAGAGCCACCAGCGAGCCTGTGAGCGCCGCATCAGCGCGTAAAGCACCGAGAGCGCGATTGTTCCGAAAACAAGCGTGAGCCCGCTGGATTTGCCGAAGTCGGCCCACCACATACTCCACGGCTCTACCGAGATGCCGTAAACGAGGTCAACATGCTGCATGAGAAGCGCGACCGGGAGCCCGAGGGCGATCAGGATCAGCACCCAGATCGGCGCGGCGATGATGCCCTGCACCCATAAACGGCGGCTGCCCCGGGCGGCGAGGTCGCGAATGGCCGCTCCGGCCCTAAGCCGGATCAACACCCAGAGGGCGACTACCGTCCACGCCACGTCTCCAAAGTAGGCCCAGGTGCGGGCATGGTAGAGGGCGACAGCTTTCGCGAGTTTGTCAGGCGGCAGGCTGTAGACGGACTGGATTGCGGGCTGAAACACGGTCAGTTCTTACTGATGACCAATATATCGCGACAAAATCAACCAACCACGCCCCCGCTCGGACGAGCCCCTCCCGATGGCAGTGCGCCAATGTCGGCCGTCCAAAAGATGTTTAATGTGCTTAAGTATGACGGACAACAGCACTGTGCTTTTGGAGGTAGCGAACCTTCCGAAAAGGAAGCAGCTTGCCTTCGCGCTATTGGTCGTTGAAAGAATGTTGCCGGACCTAATATCTTTTACTCAAGACACAGGGTTTGACAATTCTTGCTTCTTAAGAGCCAAGGAGCTCGCGTGGAGGTTGGGGAAGAGTTGATAAGGATATGCAAATATAATGCACCAGACACGGAAGCTTTTGACCACGAGCTCACGTCCTATGCCTTAAATGCAGCTCTCGGAATAATCGAAATCTCAGAATTTACGACGGACGGCCACTCGGCACATCTGGCTTCGCTTTTGTCTTTGGTGCGCGATTCGGCAGACCTATACCTCAGCAGTTTGGATCCTTCGATTTCATCCTATTCCGAACACAGCAGCATGGTCGATGATTCTCGAATCGTGAAACAGGAACTGCACAGGGAGGAGGAAGATCTCATATTCATTTCAAGCTTGCCAGATGAACTGGATGACGAAACCGTCTCGGGTTTAAGAGACCGCGCAAGTGGATACACCGCGTTACTTCCATTTGCGCAGCGGCAATAGGATGGGTTCGCGCTCACCAAAGCTACGTCGTCGACGAGGACAGCCGTTACCGAACTGCAAGGGCCGACACCGCTGCATACAAACATCTTCGCCGACGGCAGACTAGTGGCGACGTAGGGTGCTTCTGGAATTTCCGTTTCATTCACTTCAATCCCAGCGCGGAACCGGCCGATTTCTGGGAGGTTCTTCATAGTGCACAGGATTTCCAGCACTGGATTAACAATTTATCAAAGGCAACGCTTCCGCCGCTGAAAGTGATGACGCCCCACATATACCAAGTCACTGTCCGGATACTTTTGGAAGCTGGGGCAGCCGAAAATCAAGATACTGGCGGAAACTGCTCGATTCGAAATAGCTGCGACTGGGAGGAAAGATGACGCGATCGCGAACTAAATCCAAATCGATAATTCCGCCGCTTTCCGTGGTCAAGATTATAAAAGTGACAAAAAACCAGCCAAGCTGGAAGAGCCATAAGGGAAGGATCTTCAGAGTTGGCTACTATAGCAAACAGGATGGCCTTGATTGCGTCTGGCTGGTGGACGATGAAGGAAGGTATCGGGAAACAGTAAATCAGGAGATGATCAAGACGCATTTCCAGGTCCTTGAATTGAGCGACGAAACCGACCTTTTCGGCGATGACAGACCGATTATCGGTTTGCGTCTTAACAATTCAGAGCAATGACTCGGAGAATACCTGTCCTGAATGCGGTAATCGCTCTCCGGCAGCCCCTAGGCTCCCGTGCCGCAGTCCTGGTCGGTCACCATGAGCAGCGGCAACAACAACCGGATTGCAATTACACATCCGTCGGGCGCAACGCGGCCCCTCCCGGTTTGGATTGACGTCCCCGGAAGGAAGGCTCACAGGGATGAAAAACAGCGTTAGCGCGGCCTGATGCAACGCGTCTTTGGGCCGAATTTCATTTAGCGGGTCTTTTCGGACAAATCTGCACCTGGAAATGTGCACAGAACCCACCCGCCGCATACATTACGGCAGTAACCAAAACTATTGAACACTTTATATAGTGCCGATCAAAAAGTAGACCGCGCCCATGATGCCACTATACTCCGAGAAGTCGAGCAAGAAATAGACAAATCTTCAATCGAACTACACTAAGGTACCCAAAATGAAACTTCTCGTTCGCGCCTCCGTTCTCTCCATGGCCCTCGCTGGACTGCTCACAGGGTTCGCCTTTA
This sequence comes from Silvibacterium sp., assembly GCA_036273415.1. Classification (GTDB taxonomy): domain Bacteria; phylum Acidobacteriota; class Terriglobia; order Terriglobales; family Acidobacteriaceae; genus Silvibacterium. Next base: position 107,747 of record DASUHR010000012.1, read on the forward strand.
ACCAGTCCCCAGAGGTCCAGGCTAAAGCACTGAGCCATCAGGTAGTTTCGAGCGCTCTCCCGGCCCCGCCTTTCTGCCCGGCGACGGGTTGCAATATCGAAGGAGCAGGTCAACATTAAGTACCTCTGAAATTCCCAATTGAGGAAAGGTTACATTTTCCCGTTGTGAGGTACACCCTCTCAGGCTAAGATAAGGAGCCTGTAGACAAGGTGTGCCGAATGACGTGGATGAGCCCGCTGCTCCACCTGATGACAAACATTGAGCCGTTGCTCAATCTGGTGGCGTTCCTCGTTGTCCTGAGGGCCCACTCCTGGAAGCGCTATCCGGCTGTCACCGTGTACCTCGGCTTTCGCTGTTTGATCGATCTGGGGCTCACCTTCGTCCTCTACGAAAATCGCATCTTTTCTGTCAGCCCACACACCCAGACCATCACTTACATCTACGGATATTGGGGCTGCTACATCATCGGTGCATTGGCCATCTTCTTTGCCCTCCAGGAAGTCTTCAAGGCTGTTATGGAGCCGGTCCCCGGCCTTGAACGCCTGGGCATCATCGCCTTCCGTTGGGTCAGCGTCGCATCAGCCATCATCCTTCTGGCGATGACCTCTATGCCCGCGCACCGGGACCCGAAGATAATCTACGCGTCAATCGTCGGGCTTCAGATCATGCGCTGCATCTCCGTTCTCGAGATTTGCCTGATCGCCTTTTTGGCCATTTCCGTTCACAGCCTCGGGCGCTCCTTCCGCGGACGCGTCTTTGGCATCGGTCTCGGCTTTGGTATTCAAGCCGCCGCCGAACTGATCTCCTCCGCTTTTCTCATGAGGTCCCACTCGATCTGGTCGATCGGAAACCTTTTTATAGAGGTCGCCAGCCTCAGCGCTCTCCTCATCTGGACTGGCTACTTCCTGGTGCCTGAAACGGCAGCAGAAGCAGGCCCAATCACCCTGCCCGTTACTTCGCCGCTCCTTCGCTGGAACGAAATCGCCTTGGCCCTTGGGCAGCGCCCCCCGCAAGTGGCCCTCGGAGCCGCCTCATCCGCTTTCTTCCTGCAGGACGTCGAGCAGGTCGTCGACAAGTTCCTCACCAAGACGCCCTGAGCCCCGTTTGTTCGTGAAAAAGGCCATTTCTCGGGATGGCCTTTTTATCTGCGAAAAGCCATCAATCCCACCTCAGTCAAGCGCCTTTGGGAACCCGCGCTGCCGCAGCTCGGAAATACCAGCCCTCTCGGAGTTAAGATAACCAGTGGCCAAATTCAGCCAGAGGACGCTTCGTCTATGACCCAGGCAATCGTCGATTCCGCACATAAACTCTCGCTCAGCGAGCTGGCTCCCCGGGTTCTCCAGTCGGAGATTCGCGCCATGACCGTCGAATGCGACCGCATCGGCGGCGTGAACCTGGCTCAAGGCGTCTGCGATACCGATGTTCCAGCTCCCGTCGCGGAAGGTGCAATCGAAGCCATTCGCGCGGGCCACAACATCTATACACGGCTCGACGGCATTGCCCGGCTGCGGAATGCCATTGCCGCCAAGCTGCAAGAGGACCGCGGGTTGGATGTCGATCCTGACCGCGAAGTGCTGGTGACCAGCGGCGCTACCGGCGGCTTCCACGCAGCGGCCATGGCGCTGCTCAATCCCGGCGACGAGGTGGTTCTCTTCGAGCCCTTCTATGGCTATCACGCGAATACGCTGACCTCAATGCGCATGAAGCCGGTGATCGTTCCACTGTCCGCGCCCGGCTGGTCGCTCGATATGGACACGCTGCGAGATTCAATCACACCGCGGACGAGAGGCATTCTGGTCAACACGCCGTCGAACCCAAGCGGCAAGATCTTCACCCGCTCGGAACTGGAGTCGCTTGCCGCGCTCGCCGTGGAGCATGACCTGTTCCTCTTTACGGATGAGATTTACGAATACTTTCTCTACGGCAACACGCAGCACGTAAGTCCCGCGATGCTCCCTGGAATGCGCGAACGCACCATCCTTATGTCAGGCTTCTCCAAGACCTTCTCGATTACCGGTTGGAGGATAGGCTATCTGGTCGCGGACACAAAATGGCTGGGTGCGATGAGCTATTTCCACGATCTAACCTACGTCTGCGCGCCATCGGCCTTTCAGCACGCCGCGGCCGCCGGGCTGGAGCAGCTTGGTCCCGATTTTTACCGCAAGCTCGCGCGCGACCACGAATCCAAGCGTGACCGCCTCGTCTCCGCGCTCAACCATGCCGGTCTCACGCCCGATATTCCTGCGGGCGCATACTACATTCTCGCGGACGCAAGCCGCATTCCTGGCGGGAACGCTGCGCAAAAGGCTCGGACGCTGCTCGCCCGGACCGGCGTTGCATCCGTTGCAGGCTCCGCGTTCTTCCGGCCTGGAGGAGGCGAGAACCTTCTGCGCTTCTGCTTCGCGAAGAAAGATGCCGACTTGGACGATGCCTGCCGCCGCCTGATCGCCATGCCGCTACACTGATGGCTTGATGCTGGCCACCGTCGTTGAATCCATAACTACGATCGTTACTTTTGCCTCGCTCTTCTATTTCATGGCTGCGCTTTGGAGCGGTCGCAGCTTTGTGCACCGCCGCGCCCCCGCTTCGGACTTCGCGCCCGGTGTCAGCATTTTAAAGCCGCTCAAGGGCTTCGATCCCGGCATGTACGAGGCATTCGCCAGCCACTGCCGCCAGCAATATGCCGGAGCGTATGAAATTCTTTTCGGAGTCTCGGATTTGAGCGATCCGGCAGTCGCTGCGGTTGAGCGCCTTCGCGCTGAATTTCCAGACCGCAGCATCCGCCTGATTGTTTGTCCGGAGAAGCTCGGGCTCAATGGAAAAATCAGCAACGTCGCGCAAATGGTCGCCTCGGCGAAATACGAATACCTGCTGGTGAACGATGCCGATATTCACGTTTCGCCCCGCTATCTCAGCCGCATCGTCGCCGGATTTGGCGCGCCAAGCCGGGGAAAGCAGGTGGGCATGGTGACTGCTCCTTATCGCGGCATGGCGCATGGCACCCTCGGTTCCAAAATGGAGGCGCTCGGCATCGCGACGGATTTTTTCCCCGGCGTCCTCACCGCGCTCATGCTCGAAGGAGGTATTCGATTCGGTCTGGGCTCCACCCTGGCTGTTTCCCGTGACGCCCTGGCCGCAGCCGGAGGTTTTGAATCGCTGGTCAACTCGCTCGGCGACGATTACGAGCTTGGCTCCCGTATCGCAAAGGCAGGCTTCGCCGTCGTTCTCAGCCGGGAAGTAGTCGCAACCTCCGTCCCCCCATACCGGCTCCGCGACTTTTTTGCTCATCAACTCCGCTGGGCGCGCACCGTGCGCGATTCGCGCAAGGCCGGCTATGTCGGAATGATCGTGACCTTCGGATTCCCGTGGGCCATCCTCAACATCGTCGCCTCCGGATGCAGCTTGCCGAGTCTCGCGCTGCTCAGCCTCGTCCTCGCTGCTCGCATTACCGTCGCGCTTGCAATCGGCGTAGGCATTCTGAATGACGGGCAGGTATTGCGCGATCTTTGGCTGCTGCCGTTGCGCGACTTCTGTGCATTCTGGGTTTGGATATGGAGCTTCGCCGGAAACTCGGTGGCGTGGCGCGGAGAGAGGTTTTTGCTGAACAATGGCCGGCTCGTCCGGCGTGACGCGGACTGACGCGATCTAGAACGAGGCTCCTCCGCTGTTAGGCTGATTGCTCAGAATTTCTCTTCCGCCATCGCGCGCGATCAGATACGTCGTTCCCGGCAACTTGGGCGCGGACTGCGGCGTTGTCCATAGAAATACTCTGCCTGGCCCATTCCACTGCGTCTCCAGCGCTGGCAGGTCCTCGAAATTTGCAGCTACGCCGACTGGTAACAATTGATCTTCTTCGCTGTTCGCGCTCATTACTTCGATATGCCGCTCCAGATAAAAACCCAGTGCAGAGGCATGCCTGTATTGTCCGTCCACCACCACGATATTGCTGGTACCCAACTCCGGCTTGATCGCTTCGGCCAGCACCTCGGACGAAATCACCGGCGAAAAAGTATTCAGCGCAACTTGCGCGGCGATCAGCAGGAAGACCATCATTCCCGCTAAAAAGCAGTTCGCCATGCGCGCGTGCTCTCTGAGCCGGAAGATCAGGTTCGTTATGACGCCCGCAAACAGCGCAGCAGCGGCGATCAGCAGAGGAATGCGGAAAGCTCCCATCGATGCAAAAGTGACATCGCCGAGGTGCCCGAGAAAGATGTGGTGCTGCCCCGGATGCAGGCGCAGTAGCGAAGCAATATCGACTCCCGGCGAGGGAGACGGAGCGCGCAGCGCCAGAAAAACCGCAACGGCGCCCCCAACCGCGCCGGCCGCCAGAAACACCCATGCGAAGGCCAGTCCCACGCGCGACAGAGCGGATTCGTCCGCGGCCATCCAACCGGCGGCCAGCAGCGCAACGGCGGGCAGCGCGGGCAGAATGGAAAACTCCTGCCGCGGCATAAACGCAACCGACAGCGCTTCCACCCCAATCCACAGAACCAGCAGCAAACGCGCCTGGTGCGAGCGATCCATGTGCTTGCTGTGCGGCGACTCGCGCGCCGGCAGTCGGACCAGCGCAGCTACCGAGAAAAAACACCACGGCAGCATCCACAGCAGCAAAAATGCCCACACCAGAAGCAAAGGAGCGCTCTGTGGCCCGGGTCCCACGGCAAAGTGCGGAGGAATCGCATTTGCGTAACGCACCGCAATGTGCCACGGAGCCGCGATGACCAGAAAAACCGGCACGCCGATCAGTGGATGCCACCGCAGCAGATGCGGCAGGTTGCGGGTGATCGCAAGGAACAGAAGAACGACAATCGCGGGGACGATGATTCCAACCAATCCCTGCGATAGCACTCCAAGTGCGCAGACTGCGGAGAAGCCGATCGCGGTTCCCAGTGACGCGTGTCCATGGTGCAATGAGCGCCAGAAGAAATAAATCGCCAGCGTAGTCCAGAGTGTTGTAAAAATTTCCGGATAAAGCAGGTGCGCGAAGAGAAATATTCCTGCGGAAGTAAGCAGAATAATGGCCGCGTAAAATCCTGCTACGGGAGTGAGAAACAGCCGCGCTCCCAAGGACAGAGTCACGACAAATAGCGCCAGCGCGCAAATCGCAAACGGCAGGCGGGCCGTCCAGTCTGCTACTCCGAATAACTTGAAACTTAATGCCGTCACCCAGGTAAGCAGCGGTGAAACCGAAAGAGAGATAACTCCGTTCACATGCGGCGTCAACCAATGGCCATTTACTGCCATCTCGCGTGCGGCTTCGGCCTGCACCGAGTCAGCTCCATCGAGCAGCGGCGGCTTCAACAGAGAAAACGAGGCATACAATAGCACCCACAATCCGAGTAGCGGGAACACAAAACGCTTCGCAGTGCGGAGACTGTTCATCAGGTGCGACTCCTCAGCGATTATAGCGACTGTCCGCGAAGCCAACTTAACTGGCTGCTTCACCAGCTATACTGACCCCGTGAATATGACTCCCCAGGCTCCGGCGACCACGCTGATCTATAACGATTGGTACCCGGCAATGCGCAGCAAGGGGCTGCGCGGGAGGCAGCTTCAAACTGCCATGCTGATGGGAATCCCGCTGGTGCTGGGCCGCAGGCACGATGGAAAGCTGTTTGCCATGCGCGATAGCTGCCCCCATCGCGGCATACCGCTTTCATGCGGATGGTTCGACGGACGCGAGCTTACATGCAAGTATCACGGTTGGGCGTTCGAGCCGGTCAGCGGGCAATGTGCGCGCATTCCGTCTTTGACTTCGCACGATTCGCTCGATCCTCTCAAGATTTTTGCCTCCGCGTTTCCATGCGAGGAGCGCGATGGTTATGCATGGGTCTTCGTGCCTGAGCCGGGTTCAGGCCGCGCGCTGTCAGCCGAGCGGCCGCCCGTTCCCGATACGCCGAAATTCGGCGCAAAATTTCGCAGCGCGCATTTGACCGCCGATCTCCCCTGCAATGTGGATCACGGCATCATCGGTTTAATGGATCCGGCCCACGGTCCGTTTGTGCATCAGGCTTGGTGGTGGCGCAAGCAGGCCTCCATTCACGAAAAAGAAAAACAATTTGAGCCGATTCCGGAAGGCTTTCGCATGTCGGCGCATGCGCCTTCGGCCAACAGCGCTCCGTATAGGCTGCTCGGCGTATATAGCGAACCGATTACCACCACCATCGATTTTGTTCTGCCCAACCGCCGCTATGAGACCATCCGTTGCGGAGCAAAATGGTTTTCCAGTCTCACAACTGTAACTCCCACGGTTACAAATGCCTGCCGCATCGACGTGTTTGCCGCGTGGAATGTCTTTTACTCCATTCCATTCGTAACTCCGATTGCTGCATTCTTCGGCAGGCGCTTCGTCCGCCAGGACCAGATCACCATGATTCAGCAGTCCGAAGGTTTGAAGTATGACCCGTCGCTCATGCTGATTGATGACGCGGACCGCCCAGCGAAGTGGTATTTTGCCCTGAAGCAGGCGCGGCTTGAGGCCGCGCGCACCGGCGAGCCTTCCCGGCATCCGATGAGCGGCCCTGTCACGCTGCGCTGGCGCAGCTAGGAGCTTTACCCGGCCCGAAGAGGCGCAATTGCAGAAGTCAGTTTCGCGCGTGGACTTCGTTCGCAGCCGCACTCTCGTTCGAATTATTCTCCATTGTTAGTTCGTCAACCGAAATCCGCAGCAGCTTACCCAGCGACCTGAGCCCCTCGGTCCATGCGTCCGGCGCGGCATGCAGATTCGGATGCGCCTGTCGCCAGACGTCATACCAGATGTTCTGCGCCTGCCACAAATTCAACTCGAACGGCAGCCGATTCAGCGTTCTTGCGACCAGCAGCGCGTTTTCCAGGCTTGCAATCTGTTCCGCCGGATCTGCGATCTCAGCCTGCAGATAGATCATGGCTCGCTTCATCGTCTGGTCGGCGATGTAGCTTAATTGTGGTGTGTTCAGCGAGATTTGGTCCGCCCGTGCCATATCAACATACGTGAGCACCTGAAGCGCATCCATCGGCTCGCGTTCGAGGGATCGGCGCAATCCGGCGTCAATTGCAAAGGTGGCAGCGAGCGTCAGCGACTCCGGGCGCGGCAGGCCCGCCTCGCTCAGGAAGTGCAGCAGCGAAGACTGGTTTTTATAAATCGCGGCGAGAGCTGCCTCGACCTCAGAAAGCGTGGACTTCAGAATCAGGCCCACGATGCGCCGCTGTTCATCCCGAAACAGTGAGCGAATCGAGTACTGCGGCGGAGGGAAATAGCTGTCAAAGGCCCGAACGACAGCGGGAAGATCGGCGCGAGCGAGCCCCGACCTTGCTTCGCGCACAAACGACTCGTACGCGTCCACCGTTTCGTCCGATGGCTGCTCTCCATACCTCTTCACCGCAGCGGTTATGTTCTGGTCGCCAAAATGGAGCACGGCGAATGCGACAATTTCGCGCTCCCCCGTGAGGCTGGAACGAATAGCGGCCCTCCCCATCGTTAAACGGCCATGTCCGGAGGTTACGCTCCGGTGCTGCAAACGCCGTATCGTGTAGCAGAACAATTTGGTTCGACTTCCGTAACTCGCGAAAACGGAGCTGATGGCATAATGCGCCGCGACCTGTTCGAGGTTCACGCGCTCAGTCTGCACCTGCCGCTTGTAGATCTGCGCGCCGTTGCCCTCCGAGGGAATGTTGCTCCTGGCTTGTTCAAGCAGCGCAATAAAGCTTTCCTCGAGCGCCGTCCCCTTTTCCCCGAAGAGCCTTTGTGCGAGGTGGAGCATCCGGCCGGCGTACGCCATGATCTGCACTGTTTCTATCCCGGAGATTTCGTCGAAAAACCAGCCGCAGCTCGTATACATCAGCATGGCATTGCGCTCCAGTTCCATAATCTGGAGCGCAGCCACGCGTTCGCTTGTTGAAAGCTCGCGCGCGCTGTGGGTTTCCAAAAAAGCGTCGATCCGATCGCGATCGAGTATCACCTCCACATACGCATTGCGCGCTGCCTCCCAATCGCGAAACAGTTCGGCGCCGCGCGCCCTTACCAGCGGAGCCACTCCGTCGCGCACACCATCCAGCGCTGCTCGCAGAGGCCCGCGCCACTGCTGGCTCCAGCCTGCACGGCCGCCGTTGCAGCCGCAGTCTGAGCGCCAGCGTTCGACGCCGTGAGCGCAGCTCCACGATGTGCTTTCCGCGATCTGCGCCTCGTGTGTCGGAGGAAACTTTTCCAGGAACTGGCCATAATTTGTCAGCTTCGCGCCGCCCGTTTCTTCAATCCGGGTCAGCGCCCACGCCAACGCCATCTCTCCATAACGATGGTGGTGGCCGTAGCTCTCGCCATCCGTCGCCACATGTACAAGCTGCGCGCGATCGCGCGTCTCGGAAAAGCCTTCGAGCAGCCGCCGGACAAACGTCTCGCCGTCATTCAGCAAACCCTCAAAGGCAATCGCCCGCGAGCGCGGCCCGTCGTAAAAAAATACCGCGATGGAGCGGCCATCCTTCAGCCTCACCAAATAGGGGCGCGTCGTGTCGACCGAGGCATGCGGAGTCTCGATCCACCCCTGGCTCTCAGGATCGCCGGCGTTCTCAAACGTCAACTGCACCGCTTCGCCTTCATCGAACGAACGCACGCGCCTGCATTGGTGTGGTGCCAGCACCACAAACCGAATTCCTTCGTCAGCTAGCAACTCCAGCGACTCGGTATCAACGGCGGTCTCCGGAAGCCACATGCCTTCGGGCCTGCGATGAAAGCGATGCTCGAAATCCGCAATCCCCCAGCGGATCTGTGTAATGCGATCGCGCCTCGAGGCCAGCGGAAGAATCACATGGTTGTATACCTGGGCCATCGCCGACCCGTGGCCCCCGAAACGCTTTTGGCTGTTTACATCGGCGTCGAGAATCATGCGATACACACGGCCCGCGTTGCTCTCAAGCCAGGACAGCAGCGTCGGTCCGAAGTTGAAGCTGATTCGCCCGTAATTATTCAGAATGCGGATGATCCGATTTTCCGCGTTCACAATGCGCGCCGCGCCGTTCGGCGCATAGCACTCTGCCGTCACCCGCTCGTTCCAGTCGTGGTAAGGAGCAGCCGAATCCTGCGTCTCTACCGTCTCCAGCCAGGGATTCTCCCGCGGAGGCTGATAGAAATGCCCGTGGATACAGATGTAGCGCTGCGAGGACGGCTGGTCGGAATTCTCCATCCTCCCATTATGGCTTGGTCGCGCCCGCGTTACCGCATTCCGTCCAGAATCGACCCCACAATGCCGCCTACAACTCCGGCCTCTGTCGCCTGCCGCGGTTGAGATGGCAGGTAATGCGCGATCTGCTGCGCCAGTCGCGCGATGGGCAGCGTCTGCAGCCACACTCGGCCGGGTCCGGTGAGCGCGGCAAGAAAAATTCCGTCTCCCCCGAAAAACATGTTCCGAATTCCGGGGATGCGGGCGATCTGAAATGAAACGCTCGATTGGAACGCTCCCACATGGCCCGGATGCACGCGCAGAGTTTCGCCCGGCGCGAGGTCTTTCGGCACAACTTCGCCCGAAAGCTCGAGCCACGCCGTTCCCTGCCCCGTCACGTGCTGCAGGATGAAGCCGTCTCCGCCAAATATTCCTGCGCCGAGCGACTGCTGAAATCCGATACTCAGAGCAATTTGCGAGGTGCCGCAAAGAAATCCGTGGCGATGCACCATATAGTCGCGGCCCGCGCCTACCTCGACCGGAAGAATATGTCCCGGCACGCGCGTCGCGAATGCCAGTTCGCTCGCCGCTCCAACGGCGCGGTACTCGGTCATGAACAGGCTGCCGCCGCCGGCCACGCGCTTGATCGCGCCGAAAATTCCGCCGCCTCCCGCGAACTGCGTATGCGTCGTCATCTGAATGGAGGCGCCCATCCAGGAAAGCTCGCCAGCCTCGGAAATGATGGATTCGTTCGGATCGAGCACAAACTCCAGTACCGGCATCGTTGTGCCGACAATGCGATTTTGCATAGAAAAACTCCTGCAGGGGATTGTACGACCAGAGCCGGTGCAATATTCCAGCTCGACTCAGGTTATCGTTCTCAGCGAATAAAAAACCGCTTTCGATGCAGGCCGCGGCTGCGTTCCGATAGCATGGGCGCGTGGCTTCCTTCCTTGATATTGACGGCTTGTCGGTGCGGTTTGGGGATCGCGTGGCCGTGCGCGGCTTGTCGTTGAGTCTTGCTCCAGGCGCGTCGCTCGGGCTCGTCGGCGAGTCGGGCTCGGGAAAATCCGTTACCGCTTTGGCCGTGATGCGGCTGCTTGATCCCGCGGCACAGGTTGAGGGCGCAATTCGCCTGGATGGGATTAACCTGCTTGCGCTTGATCCTCAATCGATGCGCAAGCTGCGCGGGCGCGACATTGCCATGATCTTTCAGGAGCCAATGACGGCGCTCAATCCGGTAATGCCGGTAGGCGAGCAGGTGGCCGAAGCGGTGCGCGCCCATCATCGCGAATATTCGCGGAAGCAGGTCTCCGAGGCGGCGATGGAGGCCATGGAAGCGGTAGCGTTGTCGGATATTTCGAGCCGGTATCGTGATTATCCTCACCAGTTTTCCGGAGGCCAGCGGCAGCGCATCATGATCGCAATGGCGATTGCGAACCATCCTCGGCTGCTGATTGCCGATGAGCCTACAACGGCGCTCGATGTTACAGTGCAAAAGCAAATTCTGGAGCTGCTAGCCAATCTGCGCGAGCGATTTGGACTGACCATGTTATTCATCTCGCACGATCTCGCGGTGGTTTCTCAGGTGACGGAGCGCGTTGCGGTGATGCGCCACGGCGTAATCGTGGAAGAGGGTTCGTGCGCGGACATTTTTCGCGCCGCGCAGCATCCTTACACGCGGGCGTTGCTGGGAGCGGTGCCCACCATGGCCACGCCGCTGGATAAGCCGCTCGCCGTGCTGCGCGACTAACGCGACTAAAGTGGTTCCTCAGTTGCTTCCCCGCTCATGGTCTTGGGCACTGGTGCCGTGTACCCGCAGTTCCCGCTTGCCTTTTGCGGCACCACGCTTGCCTTTTGCCGCGCCGGCTGTCCAATATGGACAACGATGCTCCGCTCACTTCCGCCGTCGCGGGCAGTAGGCATTTTATTGGTCGCGTCGAGCGTGTGGCTGGCGGTCCCTGGGTTTCGCTTGGTAGCGCAGCAAGCGGCCGGCTATAACGTCAGCGGAACCATCCTCGACGCCATCACCAGACAGCCCGTTGCGCGAGCCCTTGTACAGGTAGGGAGCGGCGACGCCGTGCTCACCGACAACAATGGCAAATTTGAGTTTGGAAATGTGCAGTTCGCGTATGAGCGCATCACAGTGCGTCGTCCCGGATACATCAGTAATCAGGGGTCGCCGGGATTGCAGCCATCGCAGGACCAGCTCTCCATCTTCGACTTTCAGGTTGGTCCTGATATGCCTCCCCTTAGTTTCATGCTCACGCCCGAGGCTATCGTGACCGGGCGTATCGCCATGACCGACTCCGATGTCGCCGACGGCACTCGAGTAACGGCTTATCGCAAGACGATCGAGACCGGACGCACGGAATGGCAAATGGCCGGCGTCGCGACGACGAACAGCGATGGAATCTTTCGCATCGCCAGCCTGTCTCCCGGAAACTATCTCCTCTATGCCCAGCCCGAGGCCAACCTGTCCTATGTCGTTCCCGATAATTCCACGTCCTCCGGATACGCGCCCGCCTATTATCCCGACGTGGCGGAGCCGGCCGCCGCAGGGATTGTGACCGTATCGGCGGGAGAGCACAAGGCGGCTGATTTTGCGCTCACCCGGCGGACGTTCTATCCCGTGACCTTTCGGGTGGCAAATGGGCGGCCGGGATATTTCAACAATTTTCAAATACAAGACACCGGAGGTGCGGACGCGGGCGTACCGATTACATCCGACCCTGCCCAGCAGATAGCCCACGCCCATCTGCCGCCCGGCAGATATCTATTGAGCGTCCGTGCACTCAGCCTCGACAACAAAGGCGCGCCGCTGGTCGGACGCAGGGAGTTCACCGTGTCCGCCTCCTCCGGCACGTACGTCAGCATAAGTGTCGTTCCGCTGGGGAGCGTTCCGGTTACTGTCCGCAAGGAATTCACCGCGACCTCAACCAGCACCGTGTCTCACGTCGGGATTGGTCTTGACCTCTACTCCCGTTCTCCCTTCAACCCCGGCGTAAACATCAGTCTCATCGACACCGGTAACCAGTTCTCAGGAGGAGGAAGCTCCGCCGCTGGACTCGAACGAGTGCCGGGCTCGAATGATGAAACGTCATATCAGATCCGGAATGTCCCGCCTGGAAAGTACTGGGTACAGGCCGATGCGGTCGGGAGTTATATCAGCTCCATCACCAGCGGCGGTGTCGACCTCACGCGCGATGTGCTGTCGGTAGGCGACGGAGGCTCATCCGCGCCCATCGAGATTACGCTGCGCAACGACAGCGGCTCGATCGACGGAAAGATCGACACTGCATCGCTCGCTGATCGGGAAAAACACAGCACGTGGATATGTGTCATACCGCTGTTCCCCACCGCTTCCGCGTTGTCCTCCGTAGAAGCAAGCAGCACCGGCAACTTCACCTTTGACTCGCTCGCGCCCGGCGCTTATCGGGTAATCGCGTTTGATTCTCGCCGGCAGATTGAGTTTCACAATCCGGAGGCGGTCGCAGCCTTGTCGGGAGCAGGCCAGGCTGTCACCGTGGAGCCGGGGGAAACGGCCCACATCCAGCTAAATGTGGAGCATTCGCCATGACGGCTCGATGGATGCGGGTATTCGCACCGCTTATTTTGTGCGGCTCTTCTATTTTCGCGCAGCAGCGCTCGCCTCTTGTTGAGAACGGCTACAGCATCCGCGGAGTGGTCGTCTCAGCAAAAACGGGCAAGCCGCTCGGTCGTGCGGAGGTTACGCTCTCGACAATCCAGTTCGCGAAGATCACCGCCGACACTACCGGCGAGGACGGCGTCTTCGCCTTCGAAAACCTGAAGGCTGGCGTATATATCCTGCAAGCGGTCCGGCGCGGTTACAACACCTCGCGATACGACGAGCATGAAAGCTTTTTTTCAAGCATTGTCACCGGCCCCGGACTCGATACCGGCAACCTGCGCTTTGTGCTCTCGCCGCAGGCGCTGATTGCGGGCACGGTTGTCGACGGCGCGGGCGAGCCTGTTCGAGGTGCGCAGGTGATGCTCTACAGGAAGAACTCTTCCGACGGACTGGGCAAGATCGCTCAGGCGTCTTCACAGCAGACCGACGACATTGGCCAGTTCGAGTTTGCCCGCCTCTCCCCCGCGGACTATTTTGTCGCCGTGAGCGCCACGCCCTGGTACGCTACGCGCCCGCAGCCCAGGCCCGATGCAAAAGGCAATCCGCTTGACGAGCCGGTCTCGCACTCCGCGCTCGATGTCGCCTATCCGCTCACCTTCTATGCCGATGCCGGCGACTCTGATGCTGCAACACCGATTCCAGTAAGAGCAGGCGATCGCGTGCAGTTGAGCTTTTCCCTGCGCGCGGTGTCCGCGCTGCATCTGCGCTTCCGGTTTCCGGAGGGGCAAAAGCAGATAACCGTGTGGCCGCAGCTCATGCAGGATATATTCGGCCAGCAGCTTCAGTTGACTTCCTCGGCTGTTTCACATTCGCCGGGTTTCGCTGAAACCGACGGTGTGGCGCCAGGCCGGTACGATATCCATTTTGCGGGAGCGGGCAGCCAGCGCGGAGAGATAGCGCACGCTGACCTCACCGCCGACACGACCTTCGACAACCCGCCCGCCGATCCTCGAGTGGAAGTTCTCGGCAAGCTCACAATGATGGATGGGGAGAAACTGCCCGCTCCGATGGTCGTATCCCTCCAAACGCCCGCCAGCACCAACAATTTCGGCGCAGTGGTCGCAAACGACGGCACATTCAAGATAGACGGGGTGCGATCGGGCGCGTACGAGCTGCAAATAGGAGGGCCGCGAACGGCTTATTCCCTTGTCCACATCGCGGTCGATGGGGCGTCGATCGACGGCGACCTCATCAAAATTGGCGCAAGTCCCGTGAATCTTGCCGCGGTGGTCACGCCGGATTCGGCCAACGTAAGCGGCTATGTGAAGCAGAACGGGAAAGCTGCATCGGGAGCAATGGTAGTGCTTGTTCCGCGCGATCCGGGCGCGAATCGCGAGCTCTTCCGCCGCGACCAGTCCAATTCCGATGGCAGCTTTCAACTCCGGGGCGTTGCGCCCGGCGCGTATACGATTATTGCGATTGCAGACGGCTGGTCTCTCGATTGGGGACGCCCCGAAGTCATCGGCCTCTATCTGGCACATGGAGTCAAAGTAAATGTCGGGCTCTCCGAACGAAACATTGTGGCGAGCCAAACGGTGCAAATCCAGCAGCGCTAGAAGAGCAGCTTGAGGCCGAACTGGATCTGACGAGAAGTTGAGGAAGTCGACGTGATGACTCCCGCGGTTGGCGACGGAGTTGTTCCCGCGGCTGAAAAGACGACTTCATTCGGCGTGCCGAAATTGGGGTGGTTGAGAACGTTGAAGAATTCCGCGCGGAACTGGAGCATGGTCTTCTCCGTGAGCGCCGTGGTCTTCTTCAGCGAGGCATCCAGGTTGGCAGCGCCCGGTCCCTCCAGTGAGTTGCGGCCTGCGTTTCCAAAAGTTCCTGCCGCGGGCGCCATGTAGGCTGCGGGATTGAAATACTGCGCGGGTTTTCCCTCGATCACCTTGCCGTGAAATGCAGGATTGAGCGATGGGCGGATAGGGTCGCGGCTGTCTCCATTATTTGTGGGGTTGTAGCCGAGTTGCGGCGTGAACGGAAAGCCTGACTGCAGCGTGGCGATTTCGCTGATGCTCCATCCCTGCACCGCGTCGCGCTTAAGCCCGCGCTTGCTGCGGCTGCCAAAGGGCAGATCGTAGGTTCCGCTGATGACGGCGAGATTGCGCACGTCGGTGCTCGACGGACCCCAATCGAGTTTTGGGCGCAGCGGAAATTCCACAAATGCGGGCGCGTTCGCCCCCACGCTGGTGTTCAATGCGGTGCCGTCGTCGAGATTCTTTGACCACGTGTAGACCCCGCGCAACTGAAGGCCATTGCTCAGGCGATGATTCGCGTCAAGCTCAAGCCCGTTGTAGCTGCTGAGACCTTCGGCAATCCAGGTTGTGCTGTTGGCGAGCGCCGGGTTGGCATTCGGCGCGCCTTTGGGATAGTAGACGGTTCCGGCAGCCAGCGTGGAAGGGCACGGAGCTTCGGGGCAGATCGTGGGAATAGGCTCGTTCGCGTCCTCCGAAAGCATTTGATGATAGCCATGCGAGCCGATGTAAGAGGCCGTCACAGACGTATCCGGCGCGACCTGCTGCGCGATGCTGATGCTCCAGCTGAGCACCGTGGGCGTGTAGGCATCCGGTTGCACGCCGCTCGGAGAGACAAGGCTGCCCGAGGGCGGCGCCTCGCCGGGAACTATTTTGAGGCTGCTCAGCGCGACGTTCTTAAGCGTGTTGGTGGTGTTATACGGCGCGGTCTGGTCGAGGCGGTAATCGAGATTGTCGAGCAGCGCGCGATAAACGCCGAAGCCTGCGTGGATCACAGTCTTGCTGTGCCCTGTTGGATCCCATGCGATTCCCACGCGTGGTTCGGGCAGAAGCTTTGCGCGATTTTTGCTGAGAGCGGAATGCCCGATCTGCGGATTGGTCTCAATTACGCCGTTGGCGTCGAAAAGATAATTCGACGCCCGGCCCCGGGCTTCATTCCAGCCATTCGTCGATTCGAATCGTATCCCGGCGCGCAGCTCAAGATTGGGACCGATGCGCACCGTGTCCTGCGCGAACCCGGCGCCTTCGAGCGAGCGCCAGCCGAGTTCGGTCGGCGAGGGAACCGAGGTGAAGGTGGAGACGGTTCCCTCAAGAAAAGCTGCGAGGCTGCTGAACGAGGCTTGTCCATACTGGTCCTGAGCAAGATTGTCGTTCGACTGGATCTGCTGCAGCCAGCCCCCTGCTTCGATCACGTGAATGCCGCGGCTCCAGTAGACGTGATCGTCCCAGGTGTACAGATTGCGCGCAGTCGAAAGATTACTGCCGGCGTTGCTGCCCGCTCCGCTGACCTGTGAAGCGCCGTTGAGTGCGGTGCCTCCGCCGATAACGATCGCTCCAATGGGCCGGCCGGCGATCCAGCCGGAGACATTCACCGGCGTGGCTCCGGTGAAAAAATAGGAAGCCCGCGAGAAGCCGAAGCGGGCAGTATTGAGCAGAGTTGCCGAAAACCCATGCTGCTCCTGCACGCTGGCCACCTGCTCGCGCAGCGCCTCAATCACCGTGCTCAGAGGATTGGCGCTGGGCGTATTTGCATCGCTGTCGTCAATTGTGTAAACGCCGAAGAGCAGGTCCTTATCGGAAATGTTGTAGTCGGCGCGAGCGGTGCCGAAGTCTTCGCGAATCCGTTGCAGGGGATTGCTGAATGACTCCGCAATACCGCTGCCAAGTTCGGGGCCGTTCTGCACCGGCCACAGCGCAAGCAGCGTCTGCGCCGATGGGTCGACCCCGACGTAGGTCTCCTGGCCGTTGCCATCGGGAAGGTAACCCTGCCGCGCCCGGTTGTCGGGCACGAGCGTCAGATCGCTGATATGCAGGTTCTCGCGAAAGCCTTCGTAGTTGCTGAAGAGGAAGATTTTGTTGCGGCGAACAGGCCCGCCGAGCGCGCCGCCGAACTGGTTGCGCTGAAATGCGGGAATGCTGGCCCGATCGAAATAGTTGCGCGCATCAAAGGCGCTGTTGCGGAGAAATTCAAATGCTGAGCCGTGCACAAAGTTCGTGCCGGAGGCGGTAACGATGCTGATCTGCGCGCCGGTTCGCTTGCCGTACTCGGCTCCGTAGTCGTCGCTGACCACGTTGAACTCGCGCACCGCATCGGCGCCCAGCAACTGCCCACTCGCGCCCCCCGGCGTTACGTTGATCTCCGACGAGCCTGTGTACTCGATTCCGTTCAGCAGAAAAAGATTGTCCTGCGGGCGATGGCCGGAGACGGCGAACATATTGCCCACGGCGGAATTCGATGTGCCCACCCCGCCGGAACGCTCACCGCTGTAGTTCACCACCGCGGGGTTCAGGGTCATCAGTTCGTCGTAACTGCGTCCGTTCAACGGAAGCTCTTTCACCTGCTTTTCATCCGCCAGGCCGGAGGTCTGCTGGGTGGAAAGCTCGATCGTCGCCGGCTTGGCAGCCACCGTGATGTTCTGGTAGACCTTGCCGGCCGCGAGCGAAATGTTTACCACGGCGGATTGTCCAATCGCCAGC
Organism: Silvibacterium sp.; assembly: GCA_036273415.1. Lineage (GTDB taxonomy): Bacteria > Acidobacteriota > Terriglobia > Terriglobales > Acidobacteriaceae > Silvibacterium. The sequence continues at coordinate 124,978 of DASUHR010000012.1, forward strand.
CGAATTCCGGTCAGCGTCTGCGCCCCGAAGCCCTCTCTCGACGAAGCGACGGAATAGATTCCGACAGGCAGGGAAGGCGCGGAATAGTGTCCTTCAGCGTCGCTGGTCAGGTTGCGGACCACGCCGGTTTCAACGTTGCGGATGACCACGTTTGCCCCGGGTACGGCGCCGCCGGTGCTGTCAGTGATAGTACCGGAGACGGAGCCGCCTACGATCTGGGCGCGGGCGGCAATGGTGAAGGCGAGAAGAAGAATGGGAGCGACGAGACGAAGGACGATACGGGTGCGGCGATGAGAAATGTTCACGGCAATCTCCTGAATATGCGGCGGCTGTAAGCTGGCCAGATCGAACTGGCGCGGATCGCGAGCGGGCGATCAACAACACCCGTGCATATAGCTCGGAGTCAGGGGCCGGATTGCAGAATCAAGTCGATTCATGTGTCGGTAGAAATAAAAAACCGGGCCTCGATACGGGTCCGGTGGAGGCGATTCGCTGCGTTTCTGCTGGTTGTTCAGAAACAGCCTTCCACCGGCGACCAATGCATGCGCGCGCAACAGGCGGAAAAGATAGCGGAACGAAGCGTCATGGTGAGTGTGACTATAAAACAGGGTCGGAGGAGCGTCAAGCGACGGCACTGGTCAATTTTGAAATCAACAGGACGTTGCACATTCCAACTACTGCCGGATTCATGCCTCCTTGCCCATTACACCTGCAATGGAAGCGGGACTCAGCAACCATGTTTGGAGTCTAAAAGAGCTTGTAGGATTGTTGAGAGCATGAAACCGAACAACTGGGAATTTGTCCGCGATGCTGATGGAACATATTCGGTGTTCCATCGCGGGGAGCTGCAACGGAAGTCGATACCGGGAAAATGGTTTGCCGAAACTATCTGCGTTAGATGGGGATTTTGCCAGCCCGAAGCTACGGAAATCCTGCGGCAACTCGAACTGCACGGACGTGCCTCGATTACGCTTTGAAGCTCAACTTGACCAGTACTCAGGCCACCCGCTCCGTTGACAACCGGGGCTGCCTGGGCGAAGCTATAGATGGATGCGAATTGTGATGCAAAGTTCGGCCTGTCGCCTGCACCGCGCATGTTGTTGCGCGTGTTGTCATGCGTGTTCGGCGATGAGCTTTGTATTCGATAAGATCGACTAGTCTTCCTACGATCTTCGCATTTGCCGAGCCCACTGCCTGACTTGACGGCATGTGGGTTTTCTCTTTTTCGCAGGTTCTACAAACGGCCGCCCAGCGGCCCCGAAGGTTCGACGGAATGGCATCTGCAATGCTTGCCGAAAACCCGGCGCAACATGATTCCGGCCCGCTGTCTCATCTCAAGCAGCTTGAGGCCGAGAGCATCCACATCTTTCGCGAGGTTGCGTCTGAATTTGAGAAGCCGGTGATGCTCTACTCCATCGGCAAGGATTCGTCCGTCATGCTGCGGCTGGCGCAGAAGGCGTTTTATCCGGGGCCGATTCCCTTTCCGCTGCTGCATGTGGACACCGGATACAAGTTTCGCGAGATGCTGGAATTTCGCGACCGCTACACCCGCGAAATCGGCGTCGAGCTGTTGGTCTGGCGGAACGAGGGCGCGCTCGAGCAGGGCGCGAATCCGGTGAAGCTGGGAACCCAGCGCTGCTGCGGCTTGCTCAAGACAACGGCTCTGCTGGATGCGCTGCGGCACTACGGATTTGACGCGGCCTTCGGCGGCGCTCGGCGCGATGAGGAGAAGTCGCGCGCCAAGGAGCGAATTTTTTCCTTCCGCGACCGCGCCGGGCAATGGGACCCGAAAGCCCAGCGGCCGGAGCTGTGGAACCTGTACAACTCGCGCGTCGGCCCGGGCGAAAGCATCCGCGTCTTCCCGCTGTCGAACTGGACCGAGCTGGACATCTGGCACTACATCCACCTGGAAAAAATTCCCATCGTTCCGCTGTACTTCGCGAAAGAGCGGCGAATGCTGGTGCGTGGCGACAGCCTGATTCCGATCGAGCAAAGTTTTGTCGAGGGGATGCCGGGCGAGGAGCAGACGGTGCGCTGCCGGTTGCGCTCTCTCGGGTGCAGCCCCTGCACCGGCGCGATTCGCTCTGACGCCGATACGCTGCCGAAGATTATTGCCGAGCTGGTTTCGTTTCGCTCATCCGAGCGCGCCAACCGCATTATCGACCACGACCAGGATGGGTCGATGGAGATCAAGAAGCGCGAGGGATACTTCTGATGGCGACCCCCGCGCTCGAGCAGCAGGCCGCGTTCCGCATCGAGGAATTCCTTGAAGCCGAACGAGCGAAAGACCTGCTCCGCTTCACCACCGCCGGGAGCGTCGACGATGGAAAGTCCACGCTGATCGGCCGGCTGCTTTACGATTCGCGCAATGTTTATGAAGACCATGTGCGCTCGGTGACGCGCAGCAGCGGCGGTGCAATGGGATCGGTGATCGACTTCGCGCTGCTCACCGACGGGCTGCGGGCGGAGCGCGAGCAGGGCATCACAATCGACGTTGCGTATCGCTTCTTTTCGACCGCTCGGCGCAAATTCATCATTGCCGACACCCCGGGCCACGAGCAGTACACGCGCAATATGGCCACCGGCGCGTCGACTGCCGACCTTGCCATCATCCTGGTGGATGCGCGCAAAGGCATACTGACCCAGTCCCGCCGCCACGCTTATATTGCGGCTCTGCTTGGCATTCCGCAGGTGGTTGCGGCCATCAACAAGATGGATCTGGTGGATTACGACGAAGACGTTTTCCGCAAGTTGAGCCGGGACTTTGCCGAGCTCGCCCAGCGCGTGGGCCTGCGCAGCGTTCAGGCCATTCCGATAAGCGCGCTTGAAGGAGACAACGTTGTGCATCGGAGCGAGCGCATGTCCTGGTATGCGGGACCTTCGCTGCTTGAGTACCTGGAAAATGTCGAGCCGACGCGCCCTGTCGCGAAGAGCTTTCGCATGCCGGTGCAGCGGGTCATTCGCCCAAATCAGAATTTCCGCGGGTTTGCCGGGCAAATCGCCGCAGGCGAAATCCGGCCCGGGGACCACATCGTTGCCCTGCCTTCGGGGCGGACGAGCCGCATTGCCGGCATTGTCACCTTCGACGGCAACCTGAATGCTGCTGCGGCTCCGCTTTCGGTGACGCTCACTTTAGAAGACGAGCTGGACATCAGCCGAGGCGACCTGATTGCAGGCGCAGATGCGCCGCCGGCGGTCACAAATCATTTTGAAGCGTTCGTGGTGTGGATGCACGCGCAGCCGCTCGCGCTGCACCGTCGCTACCTGCTGAAGCATGCGAGCCACGTAGTTCCCGCACGGGTAAATGCGATCCGGCACCGCATCGATATGGAGACGCTGGATGCACAGTCTGCGGCCAGCATTGAGCTCAACGGCATTGGCGTGATTGAGGTGGAAACCGACCGGCCCATTCTGGCTGATCTTTACGATGCGAGCCGCGCGACCGGAAGCTTTATTCTGATCGATCCAGCGAGCAACGCGACCGTAGCCGCGGGAATGATCCGCCAGGTACTCGCAGCAGCTCAGTCGCATGCGGAAGAGCAGCCTCCGCGCATCGTGCTGGCCAGTCGCGAGGTGATTGCGGAGCTGGAACGGCGGCTGGTCGATCTGGATTATGCCGTGGTGCGCACGAGCACGCAGGAGCATAGTGTTTGGCGCGCGCTGCACTACGCCGGCGTCGTGGTGCTGGTCGAGACGGAGGAGCCCCCGCAGGTTGTGTCGAAGGACTTCATTCCGGAGCCTGCCGCCGACGCGTCCGTGGAAGGGCTGCTTGCGGCCGTTGCAAAGGAGCGCGCATGAGCACGGCGGCCATTTTGGATGAAAAGATTGCCGCGGCTACGGCGCTGCTCCGCGAGCAGTTGCGCGACAGCGCGCACGAGGCATGCGTAACCAGCAGCTTTCAGGCAGCGGACATGGTGGTGCTGCATCTCGTCCGGGAAGTTGCGCCGCAAATTCCGGTGCTGTTCCTCGACACCGGCTATCACTTTGCCGCCACCTATGAGTACCGCGACCGCATGGCGCACGAGTGGCGGCTGAATCTCAAAAACATTCTTCCAGCGCAAACGGTTGCCGAGCAGGAGGCGGAGTTCGGCCTGCTGAACCGCACTGCTCCCGACCGCTGCTGCGGCCTGCGCAAAGTAGGCCCGCTGTTTGCCGCGCTTGAGCCATTCGGCCTGTGGTTTACCGGGCTGCGTCGCGAACAGGCGAAGACGCGCGCCGGTCTCCAGGCCGTCGAGAATTTCAGCCTTCCCTCCGGCAAACAGCTTCGCAAGTTGAGTCCGCTGGCCGACTGGCATACTCGCGATGTGTGGCATTACGCGGAGCAGCATGGGATTCCGCTGCTGCCGCTCTACGATCTCGGCTACTCGAGTATTGGGTGCGAGCCTTGCACCAGCCTCCCCACAAGCGCGGACGATCCGCGATCCGGCCGCTGGGGCGGCGCGAAGGTGGAGTGCGGAATCCATATTCAGCCCATGGCCTCGAACGCCGGAACGGACCGCTAGGCCGCCCATGGAAATCGCACTTGGTTTTCTCATCGCATTCATCATCGCCATTACCGGAGTGGGCGCCGGCACCATTACCGCTCCGCTGCTCATTCTCGTGCTGCATGTGCCGGTGGCCATCAGCGTAGGCACGGCGCTCGCTTACTCGACCATCGTGAAAGCAGTAGTGGTGCCGGTGCAGATCGTGCGCAAGCAGGTTGCCTGGCGCGTGCTCGGCATCATGCTGCTGGGCGGCATTCCGGGAGTAGTCGCGGGCTCGCTGCTCTTCCGGCGATACGCGGCCGCCGGAAATCATTCCGCGTTTTATGCGGTGCTTGGGCTGATCATCGTTCTCTCGGCGGCTTGGCATTTGTACCGCCATTTCCGGCCGCACTCGTTTTCAGGCGAGCGCCGCACCAGACTCGGCGCAATCGCCGCACTGATGTTCCCCATTGCGGCGGAGGTCGGATTTGCCTCCTCCGGCGCAGGCGCAATGGGTACTCTGGTGCTGATGGGGCTCTCGTCGCTCGATGCGGCGAAGGTCGTGGGAACCGACCTGGCCTTTGCCTTCTGCATGACGCTGACCGGCAGCGGCCTGCATTTCGCCAGCGGATTTTTCAATCCTCCGCTGCTGCTGCGCCTGGTGATTGGAGGAGTGGCCGGTGCAGTGGCCGGATCGTGGCTTGCGCCGCGGCTCCCCAGCCGGCAGCTTCGTCTGGTGCTGTCGGTATGCCTGGTCCTGCTGGGTCTCAGCTTCTGCTATCGCGCCTTTGCCATGGATACGTCAGCAGGCGGCACGGCTGCAATTTCCAATCAGATTGCGACGCGGTTTCCGCTGAAGTCCCGATGACGAAACGTCCCTGACCGGAAAAGCGCCGCGAATCTGAGATCTGGATTCAGCATTGGGTCTGATCTCTGGGGTCAGCTGTGGGTCCACTATTCATTCTTTATTTCCTCAGAAGATCTCTTCAGCTCCAGGGCTCGTAGGATTCGGGGCCGAGGCCGGCGGCGATGGCCGCGGCCGCAAACTGCGCCTTGTGGAAGCGGTCGGTCAGCGAAGCTTGCGTGGCGGGCGCGTGTTGCGCCGGAGAAGCATTGTTCTCGGAGGATTTAGCTGCTGATCTTTCTCTGACCCATTGTTCGGCGCGCTCGACCATCGCGAGGTCTATCGACTTCACGTCTATTGACGCCGGGTCTATTGAGCATTCGCCGGCGTGGATCGCGGGCTGCTGGTCTTTATCCGGCTCTGGCGAATCTTCATGGCTTTTTGCGCACTGTTCGCAGGCGCATTGCGCATGGTGCCGCTCGGGCGGTACGGCGCGAAACTCTTCGGCGCAGCGGCGGCAGGGGCAGCTCTCTCCGTGACTTTCGTCTTCTTCGTCCGGCAGCTCGCATATTGGAGCGATCTCTTCGCCGTCGGGCGTGAGGATGACGCTGCGCACCATGCCGCCAAAATCCTGCTGCGAGTCGTCTTCGTCGTCGGTGAGCCATGCTTCGTTGGGATTGCGGCGCACGGGTTTTTCGGCGCTCTTCTCAACGAGCGGCGCGGTGAGCGGGCCCTGCTTGAGGTTCATGGCGCAGGAGCGAAGGATTCGATTGAATCCGTTGGCGGTCTGGAGAGTGATGCGCTTGTCGTTGAGGGCGCTGAGCACGATCATGAAGTTGATTTGCAGGGCGGCGCGGTCTTCGGGAAAGACGAAGGGCAAAGGCTGCTGGAGGCCGTAAGGCGCGGGCGCGGGTTTTATCTTGTCGAGGGTGAGCTTGACGGTCTGGTGGTGGCGGCAGTAGAGGGTCGTGGTGACGGCGGGCTGGGTGCATCGGCGTCCAGCGGGAAAGATGTGTCGGCAGAGAGGTGTCATTTGTGTCGCTCCAAAATTTCTTCTGGTCTCCTTTGTTTTGTTTGTGTTGCGTCTCAGCGTCGCGTGTAAGTCCAAGCGGCTGAATTGGTTAGCAATTAGTCATGGCTTTTCATTCACTTACCTTCAGAAAAGCAATTCACCACAGAGGTCACAGAGGACACAGAGAAAGGCCGGGGTCGTGTGACTGCTCTCCGAGCTATTCGAGTTCACGAGTAGTCATCTTGTCTCCAAAAAGCGAAAGGCGCAGCTTGTGGCTGCGCCTCTTCGGAAATATTTCTGCTCTATATTTTATTTTACCAAATCAAGGGAAATTCAACTGCATTTGGAAGTGGCTGAATGCAGGGTGGTTGCGCGATTTGCCTCTTGACAAGTTTTGGGAACCCGGGGAAATGAGTGTTTCAGGTAGGATGGCCCAATATGGTTCGCCGCCCGGTTGAGTTCATCAAGACTGCAGGATTATTCGGGGGTGGAAGTGTGACCCTCGCCATAATTTTATTTCTTATAACTGGACTGGAACACTACTGGAATCAAAATGTGACCGCAACAGTTTTTGCAGCGTTAGGAATTATCTTCTTTTGTTTTGGTGCGTTCACTGCTTGGAACAAAGAGCGCGACAAATATGAGGCTGAGGTGACGAAGACCGGGAATCCGAGTTTTGTACTGGATCCCGGACAGATGCATGTCTGGTATGACATCAACAGGGGTCAGACCATGATCCTCTTAAGCCCCACGCTGACGAACCATGGGGCTACCTCCGCCGCGTTTTCTTGGCAGATTTCCTTCAATTCATCAATGTTGCGAATTCAAGTCCCCTATAGCAGCCTTCCCGATAGTGCAATGCGATGGATCGTGCCGCCGGGAAATAGAGCATTAGTCTTGCGCAACGACAAAATGTTGCCGTTTCTCACCGCAGAGGCCGTTGAGCGCGGACACTCCAAAAGCGGGAGGATCTTATTTGAGCTTCCTGGTAATTTGGAGCGCGATATATTAGCGAACCCCGCTTCTCTATACCTGGGGTGTTCGAATCGACTAAATCAGTTGACCTGGCAAGGGCTAAGTCAATCGAACATTATGAGCGAATTTGCAGCGCTGCCCGGAGAAGAATACGTCGCTTTGGGGGTTGAGTCGCCGGCTAGGCTGGCCTTCCCAGGTTCTGAGTGAGTGCCGAAGCGGGCGCGGGGAAAGAATGCCAGGAGAACGCGAGTTCAGGTAGAGTGTTTCGCATGCGCCCGATTCTTTCTGCAGCAGCTTTGTTATCGATATTGCTGGCGGTCACGCCTGCCCCTTGCAAGGCATCGCACTCGACGGCTTATGAGATTGGCGGCCCTACGGTGATCGCCTTTTTCCCGTCCGCCGGCAAAAATGCGGACAACGCGGACACGAACGAGGCATTATCGGATTTTCAGCTTTATACGGCTAGCGCGCAGCAGTTGCTGCGGGCCGAGAAGGTTGAATTCCAGACGGTCTACACACGATCGTTTGAGGTGGTTCAGGATGGCAGGCTGGTGAAGTTTCGGCCGCCGAAGTCTGCTCCGGGGTATTACTTCGCGATGCCCGGCAGGAAACCGCGCGTTGAGTACGGAGTCATGTCGGACAAAGACATTGAACGTATTGCGCAGGAGTACTTCGGCGGTGCGATGAAGCAGTGAAGCTACGCCGAGAAAGACGATCCGCAGCCGCAGGACTTGGTGCTGTGGGGATTGATGAAGTTGAAGCCCTGGCGCATGAGCGTCTCCTCGTAGTCGAGGATCATTCCGTGAAGATAGATGAATGACTTCGGATCGACGAAGACGCGGACATCGTCGAAGTTGAAGATGCGGTCGCGCTCGCGTGGCTGCGAGTCGAAGCGGATGTTATAGGAGAGCCCGGAGCAGCCTCCGCCCTGAATGCCGAGGCGCAGGCCGCCCTCGGTGGGCGAGACGCCCTCCTTGGCCATGGCAATGCGGATGCGCTTGAGGGCGCGGTCAGTCACCTGGATCCCCTTTTGAGCGGGGGCCTGGTTCTCGGCGTTGAGCACGTTGAGTTCGGTCATTGTCGTTGACAAGTTCTCAGTTCTTAGTCCCCAGTTGCCAGTAACTGGAGGCTGGGGACTGTTTACCGGTGACCACTAACGAGCGGCGACGGCCTGTTCCACCGCTTCGCCGACGCCGTTCTTCTTCTTCCAGTCGCCGATGGCGGCACGGATGGCGTCTTCTGCGAGCACCGAGCAGTGGATCTTCACCGGCGGAAGCGCCAACTCCTTCACGATGTCGGTGTTCTTGATGGTCATGGCTTCATCCACCGTCTTGCCCTTCACCCACTCCGTCGCGAGCGAGGAAGAGGCAATGGCCGAGCCGCAGCCGAAGGTCTTGAACTTGGCTTCTTCAATGACCTGGGTCGCGGGATTGACCTTGATCTGTAGGCGCATGACGTCGCCGCACTCCGGCGCCCCGACGAGGCCGGTGCCTACTTCCGTGCTGGCTTTATCCAGTTGGCCGACGTTGCGCGGATTGTTGTAGTGATCGATGACCTTGTCGCTGTATGCCATTTTGTTTCTCCTTGATCTTGGTGTAACACTTCTATTTTAGTGCGCGGCCCATTCGATCTTGGTGAGGTCAATGCCTTCCTTCACCATTTCGTAGAGCGGGCTGAGTTCGCGCAGCTTCTGCACGACGTCGATGATCTTGTCCGAGACGTAATCGACTTCGGCCTTGGTGTTGAAGCGGCCCAGCCCAAAGCGGATGGAGCTGTGGGCTACATCGTCGCCCAGGCCGAGGGACTTCAATACATAAGATGGCTCCAGCGTGGCGGAGGTGCAGGCAGAGCCGCTGGAAACCGCGATGTCGTTGATTCCCATGAGCAGCGATTCGCCTTCTACATAGACGAAGCTCATGTTGAGATTGCCGGGAAGGTGGTGCTCCATATTGCCGTTGACCTGCACGTAGTCGAGCGCGCTCTCAAGCTTGTTGCGGAGATAGTCGCGGAGCTCAGCTTCGCGCTTGCCTTCCTCTTCCATCTCCTGCTGGCAGATCTCGCAGGCTTTGCCCAGGCCGACAATGCCTGGGACGTTGAGGGTTCCGGAGCGCATTCCGCGCTCATGGCCTCCTCCGTTGATCTGCTCGGAGATCTGCACGCGGGGGTTGCGGCGGCGGACGTAGAGCGCGCCGACTCCCTTCGGTCCGTAGATCTTGTGGCCGGAGAGCGAGAGCGCGTCGATCTGCATCTTGTTCACGTCGACGGGAATTTTGCCCACAGCCTGCACTGCGTCGGTGTGGAAGAGGACACCCTTCTCGTGACAGAGCTTGCCGATTTCGGCAATGGGCTGGATCACTCCGATTTCGTTGTTCGCGAACATGATGGAGACGAGGACAGTCTTCTCGTCCATGGCGCGCTTGAGGTCGTCGATGTCGATGAGGCCGTCGGCCTTTACCGGCAGATAGGTGACGCGGTAGCCGGATTTTTCCAGGCGCTTGCAGGTGTCGAGCACGGCCTTGTGCTCGGTGACCTGGGTGATGATGTGGTTGCCGCGCTCGCGGTACATCTCGGCAATACCCTTGATGGCGAGGTTGTTGGACTCGGTCGCGCCGGAGGTGAAGATGATCTCCTTGGCGGTCGCGCCGATAAGCTTCGCGATCTGCTCGCGCGCTTTTTCGACCGCGGCTTCAGCCTCCCATCCAAAGGAGTGGTTACGGCTGGCGGCGTTGCCGAAGGTGCGCGTGAAGTAGGGCATCATGGCCTCGAGCACCCGCGGGTCAAGCGGCGTGGTCGCATGGTTGTCCATGTATATCGGCAAATGGACGCCTGCCGGTACGGGAACGGTTCCGAGTTCTGCTGCGGTGCTCATTCTGCTTGACTCCTCAAAATAGCCGGCCCTGTAATCAGGCGGGCTGGCGCTGCGTTCCAATGGTGACCAGATCCTGCATGGTGGTTCTGGGGCGGCCGTGCGTCGGATCGGATTCGACCAGGTCAGAGATCCGAATCTTCTTCAGCAGGTCGGTAATGCTGTCGTTCACGCGGGCCAGTGGTTCTTTGATGGTACAACTATCGGTCAGGTCGCATGTTCCGCTGACGGTTACGCATGAAGTGATGAAGAGCGGGCCGTCGATAATGCGGATGACCTCGAAGACCGTAATGTCCTGTGGCGATCGCGCCAGGGTGTAGCCGCCGTTCATGCCGGCATGGGAGCGAAGCAGGCCCTCCCGTGCGAGCTGCTGGAGGATCTTGGCCAGCAACTGCGGGGGGATGTGGTATGCCTCAGCCACATCTTTGGCGCTGAGCGAAGCCTCCCCGGGATGCTCGGCGAGGTATTTCAGCGCCATTAGCCCGTAATCGGCCTTTTTTGTGAGTCTCAGCATAGCTTGAGACCGGCTTTCATGGTCTATTTCAATAGTATACGACCAAAAATGTCCGTATTCAAGGGGTATCCGGCGCGCTGGCTTACCCAAAGGCAGCGGCCTGGATCGAAATTCATCAATTTGGCGATTGACAGGTGGGCTGGCGGGGATACAATCTTTGGCGAGACTGCCCAAAATTACGTCGACAATCACGTGAACAGCATAGGCTCAATACCCAATCCACCCATCATGAATACCCACTGCAAACATCCCAGAGTGCGCGTGGTAGCGCGCGAAGAGGACGCCGAATTTGTCGAATGCCAGGAGTGTGGCGAAGTTTTCGACTCGGACGAGTTCCGCGACATGGCCATTGAGGAGGCTCCGGAAGAAGACGAGGAGAGCCTGGCTGGCCGGCGCGGAAACCAGCACGCAAGGCGCTAGTCGCTGATCACGGGCGCGGGAGCGCTGAGCTTGCGGGTGATCACCCACGCGTAGTGGAACCCAGAGACCACGGTGAAGATTACCGTCGCCATCAGCGACCAGGTGCGCACCAGGACGACCAGCGGCGGCGCGTAGAACATGCTGAGCAGCACGGTGATCAAAGCGGAGATCTGCGCGACGGTGTTGGCTTTGCCGAAGAGGCTTGGCCGGAAATCCTTCATGCCCACGCTGGCGTAGAGGATGGCGGCGACCATGATTATTCCCAGATCGCGACCGAAGACGAGCACGGTAACGCGCCGCGAGATCAACCCCTCATGATGCAGCACCAGAAACAAGGTGCTGAGCAGCAGCTTGTCAGCCATGGGATCGAGGTATTGACCAAGCACGGTACGCTGCTGGAGCACGCGCGCCAGCAGGCCGTCGAGTCCGTCGGTGATGCCCGCAAGCAGAAAAAGGCCAAAGGCAGTGCGGTAATGCTGGTCGAGAATGGAAAGAACCAGAAATGGAATGATGCACAGCCGCAAAAGCGTTAGCTGGTTGGGCGCGGCGCGTAGCTGGCCGATTTTGCGCGGATTCATGGTTTGCGGGAACTGCGGCGAAGGAAGCGCCACGTGAGGTCTCTTTCTAATCTCCACCTACTATATGTTGTTTGCAGGTTTTTCCGCATCGCCTGGCGCGCGTTTCAGGCAGCGCTTTCGGGGCTGGCGAAATCTCTTCCCCGCGCCTCCGGGCCGAAATAGATGAGGAGGAGCAGGGCGGCGATCACCGCGCCTTCAAATGCAGCGAGCGTCCAGGAATAGCCGAGTGGGCGGCTCAGTTTCAGCTCAACCGCTGTTCCGGGGGAGGCGAATATGAAGCCAAGCTGATAAACGAAACCTGGGAACAGGCCGCGCACCGATGGCGGGGAAAGCTCGTTGATATGCGCGGGGATAACCCCCCATGCTCCCTGTACCCCCGCCTGCATGAAACAGGAGCCGAGAACCAGCGTGAGGACTGCGGTCCCGAACGCCCATGGCGGAATGGTCACCAGCGAGAGCACGAGTGCGAGCATGATGGAATTGCGGCGGCCAAACTTTTCGGAGGTGAAGCCGAAGAACAGCGAGCCGATAATGCCGGCGCCACTGTAGAGGACAGGAATGCCGTAGAGCAGGTTCATGCCGGCAATTTTTCTGCTGGCGATGCCTGGCAGCGATTTCAGGAAGTCCGGGTAAAGGTCCTGGGTGCCATGCGAGAGGCAGAGCATGACGGACATGAGCGCGAGCAGGTAGAAGAAGATGCGCGAATGGCTCCAGAGCGAACGAAAAATGATGCGCATGGAGGAGGCACGCTGCGTTTTCCAAGCCGCGGATTCAGGAGCGAACCACGTGAGAATCGCAATCAGCACCGCTACCGGAGCGCCGATGAAGAAAGGCGAGCGCCAGCCGAAGCGCAGCGAAACAGTCTGCATGACTACCGCGGCGACGAGGTATCCGAACGGATAGCCGGTCTGAAGCAAACCACTGAGAATCCCGCGCAGGCGCATGGGCGCGCTCTCCATCGCATACGACGCGCCGATGCCCCAGTAGCCCCCCATGCCGAGGCCGTAAAGTCCGCGCATGATGGCGAACATGGTGAAGTTGACAGAGAGGCCGCTGAGCACCGTCATCCCGGAGAAATAGAGCACACAGAGAACCAGGAGCCATTTGCGTCCAAAACGATCGGCGAGAGACCCGAAGATCAGCGCGCCCACGGGGCGCATGGCGAGCGTAAGGGTGAGGGTGTAGACCACGTCGGCTTTGCTGACGCGAAAATGCGCGGCAAGCGCGTCAAAGAGGAAGATCACGACGAAGAAATCGAATGCGTCGAGGGTCCAGCCGAGAACGCCGGCGCTTACGGCGAGCTGCCATCCTGGCGCGGGCGGGAGAACGCTTTCCGGCGCGATCCGGTTATCATCGCTGAAGTGCATGCATCTCCCTTGGGTAACTATATACATATGCAGTGGGAATGGGACTGTTCGCATTTCAAGTTGCGAATCCGGCGCGATGAACCCCTGAGCACGCGCACGGAGCGGTTGCGCCCAACGAAGAGAGCAAGTGTTTTTGTGGTCCGGTGCCTCGGCCCGGCGCTGGCATTATTCTCTTGCGTAACGGCACTGACGCCATTGGCTGCGCAGAATCTCCCCTGTTGCCGTTACGGAAAAGTAGTCAACGCCGAGGGCGCGGGAGTAGGAGGCGCAAGCATCCTCGATACCCAGGGGAAACCGCTTGGCACCACTTCCGATGATGGAAGCTTCTCAGTTCCGGCAGATGTTACGCGTATCGAAGTTGTGGCAGTCCACATGGCTCCGGTGGCTGCGGATCTTCCGGCATCCGGGTCTGCGCGGATCGTCGTGCAGCGTCCGCTTGAAAACATCACCGTGAGCGCGTATCGATCGCCGCTGCCTTCTGAGGACAGTCCGGCGAGCACGCGCGTGATGACGCGACAGGGCTTGCAGCGGGCTGCACCGCCCGCCCTCGACGGCAAACTTCGGGAGGTTCCCGGGTTCGAGCTGTTCCGCCGCTCCAGCTCCCTCGTCGCGAATCCAACGACGGAAGGCATGTCGCTGCGCGGGCTGGGATCCACCGCCGCCAGCAGGTCGCTGGTCATCTTCGACGGAGTTCCGCTCAATGATCCCTATGGTGGATGGATTCACTGGGAAGAGATTCCCGCGCCAGTGATGCAATCGGTCGAGGTGGTGCGCGGCGGCGCCTCGGACCTGTACGGGTCAAGCGCGATTGGCGGCGTGGTCAGCGTGATTCCGGTGAGGCCGCACGGTGAAGGCCTGGAACTGGCGGCGTCTTACGGCTCGGAGGGGACAACCGACGACTCGGCACTCGGCACATTTTCGCGCGGCGCTTGGTCAGGCATGCTTGCCAGCGGTTTGATTGCCACCGACGGATACACGCTGCTTGCTCCGGAGTTTCGCGGTCCGATTGACCAACCATCGAACGTGCATGCGCAGAACGCGCTGCTAGAGCTGGATCGCAATTTTGGGGACAATTCACGCATATTTCTGCGCGGCTCAGGATTAAACGAGGCGAGGCACAACGGCACTCTGATACAGACGAACAGTACACGGCTATGGCGCTATACGGCGGGCGCGGATACGAACCGCGTCTTCTTCCGGCTGTACGGCGCGGATGAAGATTACCACCAGAGTTTTTCGTCGATTGATGCGGCGCGCGACGCGGAGAAGCTCACTCGTTTGGGCAGAGACCCTGCCGACGAACTCGGGGCACAGGCAAACTGGCGGCAGCCAGTGGGAGAGCGTTTGCTGCTGTTGGCAGGAGCAGACACGCACGACGTTCGTGCCATCGATTACGAACAGCTTTTCTCCGGAGCAGGCGGCACGCTGAACACGACCAGCCACCAGCGGCAGACCGGGGTTTACGGGGAAGCGCTTTACACGCCGGCGGACTGGACCCTGAGCGGATCGGCCCGCGTCGACCACTTTTCGAACTTCGATGCGAAGCAGTATAAGCAGCCGGGCGGGTTTACTCCCCTGCCTACGCTCGATGAAACGGTGATCGATCCCCGTCTCGGCATAACGCGGCGCCTGGGACACTCTCTCGCGCTGAATGCGTCCGCATTTCGCGCGTATCGCGCTCCAACCGAAAACGAGCTCTACCGCACGGGGCAGGTGGCGCAGCAGATCACCAAGCCGAATCCCGATCTGCGATCCGAGCGCGCGACCGGCTGGGAGACCGGCCTGCAATTGAACGCAAACCGCATTGGAGGTACGGTAAGAGCGAGCTATTTCTGGACACAGGTGAATCGCCCGATTACTGCTCTCACGCTGAGCGTGACGCCCGCGCAGGAAATATTGCAGCGGGCAAATCTGGGACAGATAGAGAGCCGCGGCATTTCGATTGATTACTCCGCGCAGGAAAGCTGGATCGGAATCACCGGAGGCTACCAGTTCGCGCGGGCCACCGTTACGAAATTCAACCAGGAACCCGCGCTGATCGGGAAGTGGATTCCCCAGGTCGCGCGCAATATGGCAACCGCGCAGATCGACCTCAGCCGGCCGCGCTGGGGACTCCTGAGCCTGCAGGGCCGCCTAAGCGGACGACAATTCGACGATGATGAAAATCGGTTTCTGCTGCACGGCTACTTCCGGCTCGACGCACATGCGTCCCACAATTTCGCCCGGCGCTGGCAGGCCTATGCCGACGGAGAGAATCTCTTCAACCGCGCAGTGGATGTGGGCCGGACTCCACTGCTAACGCAGGGAACTCCGCGGGTAGCCCGCATCGGGGTACGCGTGAGCTTCGGTGACTGAACCAATTTCACGCCGCTCGCGACTCATCCGATTCCACGGCGGCTCTTGTTACAATGAGAAAGGGCAACTAAAAAGCCCTCATCCAGACAGGCGCGTAGCTCAGTTGGTTAGAGCGCTACCTTGACACGGTAGAGGTCAGGAGTTCGAGTCTCCTCGTGCCTACCATTCAAAATCAATAGGATAACGCTCCAACACAACCAATCTGGGAACAACTCTGGGAACGGAAAGGAACATTAGGCCGAAACCCGATGTTCCTGTGTTCCTTGTTGAGTCAGAATCAGACCAGCAATCCTGCTCTGGGCCAGTCTCTTTTCCGCCGTCACTGCCTGAGCGTAAATACCCATCGTGACTGTCGGAGTGGAGTGCCGCATCAGCTCCTGCGTGGTCTTTACGTCTGCCTCATTTGCATAAAGCAGCATTGCAAAACTGCGCCTGAACGAGTGCCAGCCGATTCGCTTACTACTCACCCCTGCCCGCTTTGCAGCCGGCTGGAGCAACCGTTGCAAGAGCGTGCCTGGCCAGTATGGGCGCTTGCCGTCTTAGTGAGGGCGGCCAAAAACCCAATGCTCCGGTTGGTTGTAAAGGCTTGCTGTTGCCACTCAGGGCGCTCTCTAGATGAGCCACAGCGTCAGTTGGAAACGCGGGAGAAGGATGCTGTGTGGGACGTTCTTGACACTAGTTAAATTGGGTTGTTAGCCTGTATGTCTCTCCCCGCACGGGTCCAACTGAAAATTATGATTCAGATATCGCGCTCACTTCGCTTGCCCTGTCGGGCCGCTGTTGGTGCAATAACAGTGGCGTTCCTGCTGATCGAAGGATTTCTGGGGTCCGCATTCGGACAGAATGGAACAAACCCGCTCAACATATTTCAGAACTACTTTGTGACCGGCGATTACGTCGTGGCTGGGTGGGTCAAAGGAGCGCCTGACGGGAGCGGCTATTCACCCGGCACGATCAGCGTTCCCGACACTCTCCAACCGGTTCAGAATGGAGTACCGACTACTCTGCCCAAAGGAGCCGATATTGTTGCGGCTTATCTCTACTGGGCAACCGTAGAAAGCAACCAATCGTCCTTCGCTGGAGAGTCTGGCTTTTTCAATGGTTACGCCATCACAGGAGCGGTGCTCGGAAATCCGAACGCGCCTACATCGTGGAGTGCAGGCGGTTGTTCCGGCGCGTCGAAGGGATCGAAAACGATGCGGACCTACCGTGCGGATGTCCGCCCCTATCTTCCGCTGGACACAAACCCATCGTCCGTGACCTTTGGAGCAACAACTGCCAACGGCAAGATCCCGGTCCGGCTGGCAGATAGTGGAAGCAATGGAAACGGAGCCCCACTTGCACTGGGAGCAACTCTGGTGATCATTTACCGCGTACTTTCACCTGCGGTTCCATTGAATTCCATCATTCTCTACGATGGCGCCTTTGCTCCCAACAATACAGCGCTGACCATCAGCCAAAAGATAATGGGCTTTTATGAGCCGGCCACAAGTCCAGTGGCGAAAATCACACATATCGTCGCCAATGGCGAGGCCAATAAGAGCGAGTTGGTTTATTTGAACAGTACTTCGCAGCCACTTCCATCGCTCTATCAATCCCTGCCGCCTTTTCCAGGTATCTACGCCTCTTGGGACAATCCGACCTGGGTCCTGAGCAATTACGGATACGTCAAGACTGGCGATACTTCCGAAACGACCTTTGTGGTGCCGTCATCTACCAACAGCGGTTGTGTATCCTGGGGAGCCATGATCCTGAGCAGCACAGTCCAGGATACAGATGGGGATGGCCTACTCGATGTTTGGGAAAGCAATCAGGGTTATACCGATGCAGTGAGCGGGCAGTGGGTGGCACTACCGGGAGCCAACCCGAACAGAAAAGACATCTTTGTTGAACTTGACTACCTTAGTAATTTGGATGGCTCGGCAGGAGCCTATTTGCATTCTCATCTGCCGAAGGAGGCAGCACTCGACGCGGTAGGCGATTCTTTTGCGAACCAGAACATCAAGGTGCACTTCGATCTTGGGCCCGGCATCTACCAAGGAAATCCGTACGTGATTTCGTATCCAGTTCAAATCCCGAACCCACTCCCTCCAGGAACGTCGCCACCACAGGAGGGAGTTGGAGGAAACTCGATCTCGGAAGGTTTGGTTACTTGCGCAGACGGGGCCACACTTTGTGCCTATCCTGGTCAGCCAGCGGTTGGGTGGAAAGGGGACTTTGAATCCATTAAGAATTCTGCGACCCTGGGTAATTTTCAGCCCGGTCGCTCCAAAAGCTATCACTACATTCTTTTCGGTCACTCTTTGGGAACGCCAAGATCGTACTGGAGCACCGAAGGTTTCGCTCTGGCGGATCCGACAATTCCCCAGTTGGTTTCGATCGTCAATTTGGGGAATAGCGCAACCATAACTCTCCGTTCACCGCAGGGAGTTATCAAACCCGGTGATTGTCCCAACCCTGCCATTTCCGGATGCAGTGATGCGAGCAATAATCGCATAAGCATCACAGGAGCGCTGAACCAGACTGCTCTCAACGGCAGTTATTCTTTCAGCAACGTCGTCTCGAAAACTGTCAACAATATCACCACGAGTACCTTCACGGTCCCCACAGAAGGCGTGGCAAGCGGCACGATCAATTTCGGTGTCGAGCCGCAACTTGCCATTACTTACCTGGGACCAACAAGTACATCCGGTCAATCTGAGTTTGGAGGAGGTGGGGACTCGGTGGTTACGCTTGGCCTCTGGGGTGCTGACGATCCACCAGACTGCCAGCCTGACCCGTCGGAAACGCTCGCAGCGGCCCAGGTTTATTGCAACAATGAGGTGGGCACGACAGCCGAGCAGACAGGAACTCTGATGCATGAGCTGGGTCACACGTTGGCGCTGACTCACGGCGGCACCTATTATGCGGACCCGAACAACCCAAGCCTGCCGACTTATGAGCTGAACTGCAAGCCAAACTATCTGAGCGTGATGAATTATCTGTTCCAGGTACGGGGCTTTGTCGACGGCGGGTTTGATTATTCCTCACAGACGTTTGGTCCTTTGAATGAGGCTTATCCATCGCTCAGCGAATCCACCGGAGTCGGAATGGACATTGATACCCAGCAGAGTGCCGCACATCTCACCCGCTGGTACTCCGCTCCGAATGCACTCGATCAGAAGTTGCAAAAGGCGACCGGCGGACGATATGCAACCAGCCATTGCGATGGCTCAGCGCTTGGGCCGAATGATGTGCCGGGTGTCCGGGTCGATGGGACGGTTGCTGCGGGTGGAACATATTCCGCGCCGCTTGATTGGAATAACGACCTCATCCTTCCCGATGCGGTGAACCCACCTGGAGTTAACCTGAACTATAACGGCAGCACAAGCGATGCCCCGTTCCGTGGTTTTGACGATTGGCAGATGCTCAACCTCCAACAAATCGGTGGCCGTGAAAATGCATTCGGGTACTCTGGCGGCGGCGTCAAGTTTGCGGGAGGTGGAGTCAAGTTTGCTGGCGGCGGAGTTGATGATGACGGCGGCGGCGTCAAGTTTGGGGGAGGCGGGGTCAAGTTTGGAGGCGGTGGCGTCAAGTTTGGCGGCGGGGGCATTGATCAAAACGAAGATACAGCCACTTCCACGGTCGATTCGCCCAGCGGCCTGACCTGCACCGTCGCGCTCGGCAACGTTGCCGGCTGTGTGAATTCGTCGGGGACTCTGCTGGAAACCGGAAAGAGCGTTCCCCTCACGTGGACCGCGCCGAGCTTTGGACAAATTCGCAACTACACAGTCTGGCGCGCAATAGGCTCTTTCTCAACGCCATTACAGGTGCTCTCGAATGCCGGCGCGTTTTCGGCGATCAAAACGCTGACCGGAACACCCCCCTCTCCGGCCTTGACCGATACAAACGTGAAAAACAACACGACTTACACATACTTCGTGACGGATGGGAACAAACAGGGAGCCCAAAGTGGCGCCTCGGTCCCACTTGTGGTTACCACCAAGTTCTAGAGGCAAGGCTAAAGAAGAGAGGCCAGGAATATCCGGGAGCAGCGAGCGAGAATGCCCACTACGATCTCTCTTCTGTTCCCGTTCTTTAAAGTTTCATTGGTGGAGATGGCGGCGGATCTCAGGCACCAAGGGATCCTCGGTGCTTTGTCCACGGATGCCCAAATAAGTGCTGTAGAACCCGGCAAATTCGGGGCTCTTCAGGCCTTCCCGGGCTTGACCCTGGTAATAATAGACGAGCGGTAGATAGCTGTAGGTGGGTACGTCGTCCATGAAGAGTTCCAGCGCTTCTCCGCGTCGCTGAATGCAACGGTCGAATTCCGAATCAGCTTCTATAAAGGCTCCCGCCTCCAGATAGGCGCGCCCCAGATCAAAGCGGCCGAGCCATGTATCGCTCAGATCCTTCGCTTCGGTAAACTGCTGAATCGCGTTCTTGGGGTTATGCTCGTACAAGGCGATCTCGCCCAGGATCAATTTGGCATAAGCCTGAGGTGATGCCTGGATCTCCGAGGCGAGATCCGCGGCCAGTTTTTGCGCCTTGGCGATCTCTCCAGCCTCAATGAAGGCTCGGGCCGCCAGGAATCGAATCTTTATGCTCTGACTGTTAGTAAGCGCGCGCTCTGCGGCAGCTACGGCAGACTCCTTGTCGCCGCGCAAAAGATTTGCGTAGGCGAGCATAATCAACTTATCGGCGGCTGCGCCGGGCTTACCGGCCGCCAAGTCCTGCGCTGCCCCCGTCTCCAGGGTCCGGGCTCCTTTCCGGAAGTCACCCACGTACAGCGACAAATCCCCAAAACCGGATGCGGCAAGGGATGAACCCCACGCACTCATGCCCTGCATTTTTTGATACGTCTCCGATGCCTGGGGCAATTGGCCCTGACCAAGTTGAGCGTAGGCAAGCACCAGAAAAGCCTCTTCATACGCGGGATTGAGCTCAAGGACTTGCTTCGCCCCCTTCTCGCAACTCAGGAAGTCTGTCGCATAACAGGCGTATAGAGCGAAATTCATTCGCGCCAAGACGTCGTTGGGCGTGATCTCCAATCCTCGGCGCGCCTCCTCCATAGCTTTGGGCATATCGAGCAACCGGGCATAGCAAGCGGCGAGGTTGCTATGCCCGATATTGTCAGCGGGATACTGCTTGACGAGTTCGCCGTATTCCTCGGTGCATTTTTGCCAATTCTCAGTCCAGATATAGTACTGTCCCCGAACGCGGTAGCGCTCTCGCTCGGTCATTCGATCCACATGCTCCATCGCGAGTTTTGCGTACTTCTCAGCGTCCTGCAGTTGGCCGATGTTTCCCGCAGCGGCGGCCATTCCGGCGTAGGCGCGTGCAAAATTGGGATCCAGTTGTGCCGCTTTCGAGAATGACTGAAGCGCATCTGCCCACTGCCCCTTGAACTGATGTTCCATCCCAATGCTGTATTGATGCACTGCCTCGAGACTGTCAGTGGAGAAGGTCCCCTGCGCGGCAGTCAATTGCACCGACTTCGGCGTAGTATCACCCAGCGCCTGGCGAATTGGGACCGCGAGTCTCGGTACTTCCAGCAGAAGTGCATCTTTATTCGCGGTAACAACTTTCGCGCTGGCGAGAGTCTTTCCGGTCAAAGCATCGATCGCGTTCACGGAGAGGCTATAGCCACTGCCACGTTTGCTCAAAGAGCCGGTTACAATCGCGGCGATACCCTCTTTGACGCCTACCAGCCGGCTGGTTTGCTCATCCAACCTCTGGGTCGAATTAGGAAGGCCGCCGGCCAAGGTGCGTGCTGTGCCCCGGCTGAAACCGTTGATGAAGCTGGCTCCTTCCAAGGCAACGTTGAACATGGGTTCCAAAGTATCGTCGAATAGGCTGTCCCCGGTGTTGTTCTGAAAGTCAGCAACCAAAACCGAGACCGGTGCGTGATTCAACGCTTTGCCTGCTTGTTGCCTGCTGCTCAGGTACAAAAAAAATCCGGATGCAGTAAGGACAATCAGAACAGCTGTAATTGCAAACCGCAGCCAGGGAAGTTCCCGGATCCGATTCATCCGCAGGCTAGCTGAGGAGGCAGAAATCTTGGATTTCCCGCGCTTTCCTTTCCATGCTTGAATATCAGAGAGCAATGCTTCTGCGTTCTGATAGCGGCGCGCGGGATCAGTCTCTAGACATTTGGAGACAATATTGCTTAGAATGCCCGGAATTTGCTTGTCGATATCTGCTAAAGGAATGGCGCGTTGTTGTGCACGCATGAGCAGACTGGCAATCACGCTCTCCGCGTGGAAAGGGATGGTCCCGGACAACAATTGATACAGGATCAGGCCTACGGTGAAAATGTCGGAGCTGGCGGTGAGTTCTTTGCCCTGCGCCTGCTCTGGAGACATATATTCAATCGTGCCCAGCATGGCACCGGTTTGAGTCATTCCGTCGCCGACTAGCGATCGGGCCAATCCGAAGTCCATTACAGCGACGCGGCCATTCTTGTCGCGCATGATGTTTCCAGGCTTCAAATCACGGTGAATGATGCCTTCCCGATGGATGGCAGCTAATCCGCTGGCGGCCTGTTCCATGATGTCGACGGCTTCTTCGACCCGCAGCTTACCAAGTTGTTTCAGGAGTTGATCGAGGCTCTTGCCCTCCACATACTCCATCGTGATGAATTTGATTTTCCCTGTTTCGCCAAGGTCGAAAATGCGGATGACGTTCCGGTCACTAACCTGGCGCGCTAGGATCAGTTCCTGTTTGAAGCGCTGCAGGATTTCAGGATTGCTGGCCAACTCAGGCCGAATGACTTTGAGCGCGACCTCTCGCGCCAACTCCAGGTCTCGCGCTTTATATACGGCCCCCATCCCCCCCTCGCCCAGGATTTCGATGATTTCATAGCGATTCGCCAGAACAATTCCCGGCTCCAGCCGCATGCCACCCGGCGTGCTGCCTGCCGACGTGCCCGGAGCATCTCCTGTAAGGCGGGCCGGAGTTGCAGGAGGAGGCGCAAGCGTCGCCAATGAGCCGTCCAGCTCGAACGGAGCTTCTGAAAATCCGCTAAATTCGTTCGTCGACACCGGCGCGGGGGTCTGTGTAGCCGTGCCGTTTCTGGATACCAGAATCGTCGGAGCTTCCTGCTCGTATGTCCGTTTTTTTGGGTCGATCATCTGCTGATCCGCCGCAAGGGACCCCATATGAGCCGCCTTGACCGCTCCCCCCAAGCCAATGTTGCGAAACAGGTAGCTCGGATTTGTGTCTACAATATATGCTTCTCAATTCTGTTAGCAAAGTGATTTCCAATACGCTGCGCGCTGTCGCGAAGTCGGCAGGCCTGTTCTGGTGGATTGACGAGGTATAAGACGGGCTTGTTCAGACAAATGCACGATACCCGTTCCTCTCTTACGGCACAGACTCGCTCGCTTCGCCCACCTTGTCATTGCGGTAGCGTTCATCGACCCCCTACATCGACCCTGTCGTAACGAAACGCTTCAAGGGGCGTCTTAATAAGGGACGTCTCAATAAACAAGCGGACGTCCCAATAGTTGTCGGGAGGTCGTATGCCTGCTCTACAGCGTAAACTTTTCCCGATCATTGCAAGCTGGATTCTCATCGTTCAGGCGAGCGGAGTGATCGCCGAACAGGTTCGGGTGCGCCACATCGAAGGCGTGGCGCTTGGGTTTCTGGTGCTACGGAATTCAAATGGAGACGCCCTGGCTTACGGTGATTGGAAACAAGTGGTGAAGCCCGATGGGCTCCTGGTGGACGAGTTGAGATTTAAGTTCAAAGATGGATCCCTTTACGAAGAGTTCACAAAGTTTACGCAACGAGGCACTTTTCGGCTTGTAAGCGATCAGGTGAGAGTAAAAGGACCGTCATTCAAGGAGCAGAGCGACAGCTTGATTGAAGCAGAGACGGGTAACATCACAGTACGAACGGGGGAAAAGGGCAAAGAGAAGACGACCACCAAGCATCTTGAGCTGCCGAAAGATGCCGCGAACGGATTGCTCTTTGTACTCTTAAAAAATGTGGACCCATCGGCAGAGACTACTGTTTCGTACGTAGCAGCATCTACGAAGCCGCGGGTTGTGAAGTGGAATATCGTACCTGCTCCAGAAAAGACAATCAAAGTTGGCTGGATGACAGAGAAGGCACAGCACTACGTTATAAAAACAAAAATTGAAGGATTGGCAGGCGCCGTTGCTCCGTTGGTAGGCAAGCAGCCCCCGGACATTCAGGTCTGGCTTGTGAAGAGCGAGGCGCCGACCTTTGTAGAATATGAAGGGCCGCTGACTCAGGACACTCCGGTGTGGCGCATTGAATTGACTGCACCGGAGCATGATTCGCAAGATGTGAGATAGACTTGTGCCGCCCGATTTCAAAACTTAGGACGCCTGTTCGGCCCGAGATAATTCGATGGCGGAGATGTAAGCTCGGGCGGTCGCGATAATATCCTGCCGACGGCCCTGTGCGATGGCGCGAAAGTCGGCGAGGTCGCTTCCTGCGCCGAGAGCAAATGCTCCGGCGGCCAGGTAATCCCTTACCGTAGACAGCGTCACCCCTCCGGATGGCATGATCCTGACATGAGGCAGGGGGGCCCTTATGCTTTTCAGATAAGCGGCGCCTCCCACGGCTGATGAGGGGAAGAGCTTGATCAGGTCCGCTCCAGCGTTCCATGCGTAAACAATTTCTGTGGGAGTAAGCGCCCCGGGAATCGCAACTACATCGGATCGGCGGCACGCCTCCAGCGTGCCTGGGTCCGTGGCCGGGCTCACAATGAACTGCGCACCCTGCTCGATACAGGCGAGCGTCGTTTCCGCGTCGAGAACAGTGCCCGCGCCGATCAGGATTTCTGGGAAATTTTGCGCCAGCCTGCGGATGACATCGACTGCATCGGGCACCGTCATCGCGACTTCAATTACACCAATGCCTCCTTCAATCAGCGCTTCCGCAAGTGCAAGCGCTTGTCCGCCGTCGCCTGCGCGCAACACGGGCACCACTCCAACCTGCCGTATCCGCTCCAGCACTGCCTTCTTTGCATCGGACATCCAATGTTCCTCTCGATCAGCGCTGCACGTTGGCAAGTCCGCCGTTGATCATGCGTTCTATCTCTGCGAGAGTCGCGAATGAGTTGTCACCGGCCGTAGTCATGGTGAGCGCGCCGTGAACCATTCCGCATTTCAGCGCCCAATCCATCCCTTTGTCTTCCAATAGCCCGTAAATCAAACCTGACGCAAAGGAATCCCCGGCTCCCACGCGATCGAGTATCTCAAGATTGTGCAACTCGGGGGCGCGAAACATTGACCCACCCGCAAAAGCGAATGCTCCAAAATCATTGCTGGTCGCGCTTCTTACCTCACGAACAGTTGTCGCAATCACGTGAAAGTTCGGATATGACTGAAGAACGCGCGACGCCATTTCCGCATAGCTTTCATCAGTATGCTTTGGGAGTTCATTCGAGCGATCGTTCGGCTCCAGCAGCAAATCGCCCTCGTCTCCGAAGAAGACATCTACATATTGTGCGAGCTCCCGATTCGCGCGCGCAGCCGCCTGTCTGCCGCCGCGCTCCCGCCAAAGCGACGGGCGGTAATTGCAGTCAAACGACACCGCTGCCCCATGTCGTTTCGCGGCCTGCATCGCCTCCTTTGCAACTTCAAGAGTGCTGTCGGAGAGCGCGCAAAATATTCCTCCCGTATGGAACCACCGCGCGCCTTCCCGGCCAAATGTTGATTCCCAATCCACCATCCCAGGCTTCATTTGCGATACCGCCGTATGCCCGCGATCCATGCAGCCCAGCGCGCCTCGCACTCCGAACCCACGCTCGAGAAAATAGAGGCCATTCCGTGCGGCCGTGCCCATGCCGTCAAAATCAAGCCAATGCACATGGGAGACATCCACACCGCCCTGCCGAACAAGGCTCTCGATCAGCGCCCCGACCGGATTCCGCACCAGAGCAGTGACAATTGACGCTCTGCCGCCGAAACAGCTGCTCAAACCGCGTGCAACGTTATATTCTCCGCCGCCTTCCCACACCTCAAATTGCCGAGCCTGCGTCAGGCGCTTTTCGCCTGGATCGAAGCGAAGCATCACCTCGCCGAGCGAGACGAGATCCCAGCGGCATTCAGCTTTCTTTCTTATCTGCATAGCACCGATCTTATTAGGCAGCGGGGACAATCGCCATCTTCTTCGCAGAAGATCGCCGGGAAACCTGAATCTTCCATTACGGAGTTGCGCCGACCTGATAATTGAGCGCAGCCAGCGCCAGTCTGTACCGGTACTGGGCTTCAGTGTTGTCGATCTCAGCGGTTGTCTGCTGCAGCTCAGCCTGGCTTAACTCTACAATCGAGCTCAAACCCAGCTTGTACCGCGCCTGCGCGAGTTGCAGCCCCATATCTGCCTGCTGTACGAGCTGCGCGGTTACTCCCACTCTCTGGTATGCGGTGTTTGCGCCAAGCCACGCCGTATGCACATCGCGGACAACGCGGTCCCGCAGATCGCGCGAGTTTTCCGCCGCCGCCGATGCGCGGTATTTCGCTTCCTTCGCCTCAGAAGAGTAGAGGAAGCCATTGAAGATCGGGATCTCCAGGTTTACGCCCAGAGCTCCCCACCAGTTCGACGTATAGAACTGATCGCTGCGGACCGGCGTGTCCCCTGCGCTTCCCGCTGCCGAAATGGACGGCAACATCCGCTCCCATTGCGCCCGCGCAAATCTCTCCGTCGATTGCTGATCGTAGTTCAGCGCCTGCAAGTCTGGCCGCTGCTGAAGCGCCTGCGCCACCAGTGAATCGTAGTTCGGCGGTGGCGGCTCCAGCGTATTTGTATCATCCCTCAATTGGTAAGCGACGGAGCGGTCCAGGCCCAGGATCGCATCCAGCGCAGCCATTGCCGCTTCAGCGTTATTTTGCGCGTCAAGCTGGAGCAGTTGGGCCTGCGATAAATTAACGTTCGCGAAGCTCAGGTCGAGCGTCGAACGGAGTTTGTTCCTGGCCATCTCATTGATCTGCGATTGCGTCGTCTGCCTCGTGTTCACCGTTTGCTTCGCCACCTGGAGAACCGATTGTCCGGTCAACGCATCGTAAAAAGCCACATCCGTTGCCAGAACAATGTCCTCGGTAGTCGCGAGCGTATCGGCCTTCGATGCCTCTTCCTGGAACTTGCGCGAAAGGATCAAATTGTGGGTCCGTCCGAAGTCGGTGATGAGCTGCGTCAGATTTCCGCCCGCTCCGGCATGCGTGATCAGCCGCGACGCAGTGAGCGACCCCGCTGAGATGCGACTTCCATCGTTGGCATCGACGGCGGAGATGTTGCCGGTCAACGTCGGCAGGTCCGACGAACGGGCTTCTCGCACGACCTCGTGTTGCGCCAAAGCAAGCAGCTTGCTCGCCGTAATTCGCGGGTTGTTGCGGATCGCAATTTGCTCAGCCTGCACGCGCGTAAGTATCTGCCCCTGTACGGGCAACGAAGCGCTCCGGCTGCCTGTGCCGTTTGGCTGTTGCGCATCAACCACTGGGGAACTCGCCAGCACGGGCGCCGGCGCACTGGGCAGCTGTGACTGCGCAAGGAGCGAGCAGGATGCGCAACTGATGATTGCGAATAGCCAATGTCTTTTCATCGCCCGTTTCCCCTTACGCCAGGTCGCCCTGCAGCAATACCTGCTTTCGCTCGCTGCGGCCGTGAATCACCAGATAGACCGCGGGCACAAGGAACATCGTCACCACTACTGAAACTCCCAGCCCGCCGATAATCGCCCGCGCCAGCGGAGCATATTGCTCGCTGCCCGCTTCAATGCCCAGCGCCATCGGAACCATGCCAAGCAACGTAGCCAGCGACGTCATCAAAATCGGCCGCAGGCGCATCTTGCAGGCCTCTACTGTCGCTTCCAGCAAAGGCAGACCCTGGCGGTGGAGAATGCCCGCGAAGTCTACGATCAGAATGCTGTTCGAAACCACGATGCCGGTCATCATGATCGTTCCCATCAGAGACATGATGTTGAGCGTGCTGCCTGTAATCAGCAAAGTGAGAACCACACCGGCGAGGCCCGGCGGGATCGCCATCAAAATGATGAACGGGTCGACGAACGAGCCGAACTGCGCCATCAGCACCAGGTATACAAGGGCGATCGCAAGCAGCAGCCCAAAGCCGAAGTCGCGAAAGGCGCTGTTCATATTGACCACCGCGCCGCGAATGCTGATCCGCGTGTTCTTGGAGCGCTGTGTGTGCGATAGCAGATTGTTGAGCGCGATGTCGACCTGCTGCAGGGCCTCCGTCTTGGTGGCTACATAGATATCGATCACCCGGCGGATCTGATAGTGATCCACTTCGGTCGGCGTCTTAATCTGGCTAATGTCGGCGACGGACTGCAGCGGCGTCGAGCCGGAATCACCCGATCCGCGCAGTGGAATGTTCCTGAAATCTTGCATGCTCATGTTACCGATCTGGCGATTGAAATACTGCACGGTCAGCATGTAGTTGTTGCCGGTCTTCGGATCGATCCAGTAGCTGGGCGCGACCATGCCGTCCGAAGTTAGCGCCGTGATCACGTTGTTCATTACCTGCTTGGTCGAGAGCCCGAGCAGGCTGGCGCGTTCACGGTCGATATTCAGCGCCAGGCCCGGATAGCGCATGTCCTGCGGGATGTAGACGTCGCTGACATTTTTGATCTGCCGTATTTGGCCGGCCAGCTGCTGCGCGAGCGCGTAAGCTCCTTCAAGATTATTTGATTTCACCTGGACATCGATGGGCGCAGGCAGCCCCTGATTGATCACCGCGTCGACCAATCCCCCACCCTGGAAATATGTGGTTAGCTCCGGCATCTGGAGCGCGAGTTGCGCCCGCACGCGGTTCATATATTCGTGGCTTCCAACTTTGTGTCCTTCTTTGAGGCTGACCTGGACGAATGCCGTGTCCATAGAAGAGTTGTTGCTGTAAATAGTCGATGGGCCGTGCGTAATGCCAATGTTGGAGACGACCATGTTGAGTTCGTCTTTGGGCACAACCTGGCGGATGATCTGCTCCAGCTGCGCAACGTAGTCATTGCTTACCTCGATGCGCGTCCCGCTGGGCATCTTCACATTGATCACAAACTGGCCCGTGTCTGTCCGAGGGAAATATGCCCTGCCAATAAACGGGAATAATGCTCCGGTGATTACGAAGACGCAAACAAGAATGGCGGCCGCGGTAAAACCCGGACGGCCCATGGAGCGCTTCGCAGCTCTCTCATACCAGTCCAGCAGGTGCTGAAACTGCACATTGAATTTTTCGACGATGCGCTGGAACCAGGAATGTTTTTTCTTCTGTTCTCCTTCGTGATGGGCGGTGAGGAACGTTGCGCAGAACAGCGGAATAACGGTCATCGCGAAGACGTACGATGCAAAGATCGAGAGTACGACGCCGAGAGCGAGAGGCGTGAACAGATATTTGCTCACTCCGGTAAGAGAGGTCACCGGGAAAAACACGATGGAGGTGGTGACGGTTGCAGCAAGCACTGCCAGCGACACTTCGCTACCGCCCTTTTCCGCGGCAATTCGCGGAGGCTCGCCCATTTCCATGTAGCGGAAGATATTCTCCAGCACCACCACGCCGTTATCGATAAGGCGCGAAAGCGCCAAGGCCAGTCCGCCCAGCAGCATAGTGTTGATTGAGCCGCCCATCACATCCGCGATGAGAAGACACACCACCGCCGATAGCGGGACTGAGAGCAGCACCGCAATGGTTGCGCGCGGGCTGCCCAGAAAGAGCAGCACCATAATGCCGGTAAGAACCAGCCCGATAGTAGCCTCGTTGACCAGCTCTTTTAACGCCAGCTTTACGAATACGGACTGGTCGAAGACAACTGCCGTCTTCAGGCTGTCCGGAACATCCACAAGATGCTTAATCGCGTTCTTGACTCCGTTGACGATCGTGATCGTGTTGCTGTCGCCGCCCTGTTTGAAAACCGGCACATAGACGGAGCGTTGACCGTCAATGCGAACGATGTTGGTCTGCAGAGCGCCGGCATCCTCGGCCCGGCCCACATCGGCCACGAGCACGGAAGCGTTTCCAACTGTCTTGATCGGGAGCGAATTGATCTCCTTCACCGCCGGAAACTGAGCGTTCGCATAAATATTGAAGTCTTTGGCGCCAATGCGCACGTCGCCCGCCGGCAAAATCAAATTGGACGAGTCCACCGCATGCACAACATCCATGAGGGACAGGTTGTGGGCCTCCAGCTTTACCGGATCCACGTACACCTGGATCTGCCGGTACGTTCCACCATACGGTTCCGGTGCTGAGGCGCCCGGCACGTTCGCAATTTGGTTGCGAACCGCAAATTGGCCGAGGTCTTTGAGGCGGGTTTCGTTGAGGCCCTGCCCTTTCAGGGTGACGAGGCAAACCGGCTGGTTCGACGCATCCATGCTGAGGACGACAGGCGGCAGCGTCCCAGGCGGCAACCGCCGCAGATCGGCCATTGCGAGATTTGCGATGTTGCTCAGAGCCGCGTTGGGGTCGGTTCCCGGTCGAAAGTAAACCTTGATAAGACTGACGCCGGTGAGGGAGCGCGATTCGATATGGTCGATGTTGCTGCCGAGAGTGAAGAACCGCTCAAAGGTGTCGGTGATGTCCGCTTCAACCTGCTCCGGAGGCATGCCGGAATAGAACGTGGCAACCACAACCACGGGGAGATCGATCTTGGGAAAAAGATCCACTGGCATGCTGGCGATGCTGAACACGCCCACCAGCAGCACCACCAGGCAGAGCATGATGATAAAGAACGGGTACCTCAGCGCAAACTTCGGCATTACTGCTCGTCTCCCTGATCGTCGTGCAGATCGATCATTCCGCCGGCTTGCCGCGTTACGTCGGAAGCGGGACTATTTTGCAGGACAGGATCCACCGCTTCGCCCTGCTGATATCGTTGCTGGTCAGCTACGATTACTCGATCGCTCTCTGCTAGCCCGGTCTTGATCTCTGCCAGCAGAGAGCCCTGAAGCCCGGCCTGAACATCGCGAATCTGTACCCGGTTCTGCGCGTCCACTACGTAAACGACACGCTTGCCGTTTTCCTCAACAAGCGCTGCCACGGGCGCCGTCAACACATTCTCCACATGAGCAAGCTGCAGTTGGGCATTGGCATACATGCCGGGGTCGATAGATAAGTCTTTATTTGGCAGGTCCACCTCCGTCTCCATCGTCCGTGTGTCAGGGCTAAGATTGCGCGTGAAGCGAACCACCTTGCCGGTGAACGAGCGCCCGAGCGCATCCACTCGTATCTGCATCGCGTCCCCTTCACGCACGTACTTCACTGCGTCTTCCGGAACGGGCATTCGCAGCCGCAGAATGCCGCTCTCCGCCAGCTTGACGATCGCCAATGACTGTACATCGGAACCTGTGCCGGACTGGATGAGTGCGCCGGTATCGGCATCACGCGCGATGACGACGCCATCGAACGGAGCAACCACATTCGTGTAGCCCTGAAGGGCGCTGAAGCGGCGATTATTCGCCTTCGAAACATCCGCTCCATTCTGAGCCGCGCTGAGCGCCGCCTCGGCGGCATCCACTTGAGCCCCGGCCGCAAGGTCCTTCGCCTGTGCATCATCAAGTTCCTGCTGCGCGATCAGACCGGGCTGCGCTTTCGCCGCCGCTTGCAGACGCGTGTCATCGGCGTGTACAGCGGAGTATTCCGACTTCGCTCCCGTCAGCTCATGTTGTGCGCGCGTGATCTCGTCTTTTCTCTGGGCCACCTCTGATACGCTGCCCTGGAGCTGCGCCTCAAGCTCCGGAATCTCCAGCACAGCCAGCGTCTCTCCCTTGTGAACCTTGTCCCCGATGTCGACATAAATCTTGCGGATAAAGCCGGAGACCTTGGGATGAACGTCGACCACCTGATATGCCTGGAACTGCCCCGCCAGACTCAGCGTGAGGGAAATGGACCCGCGCTTAACCGTTGCTACGGCTGCGGAGGGCGTCGCCGTATCCGTGGGCTTTGGATCCTTGGCCGCGGAACTGCAGCCGGGCATAGCGGCGATTGCGAGCAGCAGAAATCCACTGGCGAAAATCAAAGAATGTCGCGTACGCATCTTCAATGCACCTGAGATATGGGTTGGGTTTACGATCAGCGATCAACGAATGCAGTGCAATTCACTGCTTCAGAGCGACGCTGCAATCAAGGCCGAGGCCGAAGCCTCTGGCTTCTGGCCAAAAAAACTCAGCCGCGTTCGGGAGGAGGGCGGTAGAAAAAAGCACTCATAATGGCGCTGGAGTGCAGGGGGCGCGAACGCTCGCAAGCCCTGAATTCACGGGCCCTTATCGAGATTGCCCCAGACAAAACCAAAGAGAGCACGCTGGCCCAGAACACGCCGGAAATCGAATTGGGCTGGCTCGGCGCGCAGCTGGACGGGCCGCCTGGGTCAATGCTATCCGGAACAGCAGCGTGCTTCTCTTCAATTAGAAGCTTCGCCTTCACCATGTGGTGAATAGCAGAATGGGGCCCAGCATAAAGAGAAAGCTTGTATTGGAGTCCCCAGGCAAAAATCAGGACTGCTAAACCCATGAAGACGAAGCTATAGCAGAGCAGTCTGGATCGGCTTGTGTTCCAGGATTCCACGCTGGTTCTTAGGATAAGTTTAACTGCCCGCATGAAGTCCAGCAAATTGTCACTTAGTGCTCAACGCGTGTCCGCCGTTTTCCGCCCGGTTTCCCCGACTCGCAGCGTCTGCTCCGGTATATTCCACCCGCTGAGAACGACCTCGATACCCCGGGGGGCATTCGCCGGAAGCGACGCCGTCAACGTCCGCGACTCGCCCGGCAAAAGCTCAACATAGTTGTCCGACCACAGCACCGGGGCCACCAATTCTCCCGCATCCGTTCGCGCGGCGGCCGCAAGCTGGAATGCGAGCGCCTTTGAAGAATTGTGCAACGTCAACTCAACCGTTCTGCCGTCGCGTCCCGCGCGTTCGCTCATTTTCGCCTGCACCGTCGCCGCCGGCAGCGACCGAAGCGCATGCAGGTCTTCGTCCTTCAGCGCGGGCGTATGGGTGTAGTCGCTCTTCGGCCAATCGAACGTCGTCAATTGAGCAGGAATCCAGTAGAAATTCCTGCTCACCACCGAACCCGCCTCGTTCTTCAAGCTGAGATCGACGAAGTATACCTGCGAATTCTGCTGAAACACCGAATCCGGAATTGCGATCGCGCGAGTGGAGCTGTCTGCCGCGAAATCCATCTGCTTGTCCGAGGAAAAGAGCTGCTTCAGGCTAAGGTCATAGACGTGCGCCGACGCCGTAAGCCGCGAAGCTGCCGAATAGGTGCTGTTCACTACAACGATGCTGTGATCGTCGTAGGAATACTGCACGTGGAGCGGCTCGCATGCCTTCTTCGTCCCGAAGTAACTGCCGTCCGCATCGAGGTAGTAGTCGAACAGGTGCCAGATGGTCGACGGCCACGCGTTGTTGAGCATCCACTGGATCACGCCGCCCGTTGAAGTGTACTTGTTGCGTGAATACGCCTCATACATCGCGCGCTCGCTGTCGTAACTCATGGTCTGCGAGAGCCGCACATAATCTTCCACCGAAGTGGGCGCCCCGAAAGTGCTCCGCATGGCCGCGTCGAAGACCACCAGGTTTTTGAAATCGCCTCCGCCGTTATGAAAACTCCACGTCTCGTTGTTCGCCGGCCACAGTTGATCGGCGGGAATAAACTTTCGCAAGCTGGCCACATTCGGAATCGCCGGCCCAGGACTGGTCTCCGTATTGAATCCGTAAGCGCCGCCGTGGCGATTGTCCACATACCAATACGAGGGCGCGACATAATCGTATGGCCCAGTCATCTTTACTCCGCTCGGCCCGGTCACAGTGGTTACGTGTCCCGCGGCGGACGAGAGCGTTGGGTTCGGCCAGTGCGTCTCCGCCTCGATCTTCAGGTACGCGCTCTCCACATCCGGCGGCGGAGCATTATCGCTCCCGTTCAGCCACACCAGCATGCTCGGATGGTTGCGAATGCGCAGCATCTGCGAACGCGCCGACGCAGCCGCAACGGAGTAGTTCTCCGGGGTCCAGTTTTTCCAATGCTCCCACTGATCGCAGCAGCACCACCCCAGCATTACCAGAATGCCCTTCTGGTCAGCGAGGTTGTAGAAGTCATCCGTCTCCAATTTGCCCTCAAGCCGGATGGTGTTCAAGCGCATGTCCTGAACCAGTTGAAACTGCTGGCGCAAGTGCGCCGGGTTTTCGCGAAGCAGCATGTCTTGTGACCAGCCCCCTCCGCGAATCAGAATCGGCTTGCCGTTCACGTGAAACAGCCTATATCCCTTGTCCGTCAACTCCGAAGTGATCTCCCGGATTCCGAACTGCGCGCTCTTCTCGTCTGAAACTCTTCCGCCCTCCACAAATCGGAGCGTCATGTTTTCAAGATGCGGCTCGCCCATCACATAAGGCCACCATACCTTCGGGTTCCGCACCTTCAACTTCGGAAACTTCTCCGGCGTGAAAACAACCGTCATCGCCTGATGCGCCGCAAGGTTCACCGTCTGTTCAATGGGAATATTCGCAATCGTGCCGGTTACCTTTCCGGACACCTGTTTGTCCGACTCATTATTCAGCTCGGCATAGACGGTCAGGTCCGCTTCTTTCAGCGAAGCATCCGTGAAGTGCGTCACGGCCAAAGGAGAGCGCAGCGTCACACGCTCGCTGGTTTCAAGGCTCACATCTCCCCAAAGGCCCATGTCCTTGTCCGGAGGAGCAGGGTTCCAGTCAACCCAGTTGATCCCCAAATCCATCGGCGTAGGCGCAAACGTCTCAACCGCGAGCACATTGGCGCGCCCCGGTCTCGCCGCGCCGGTAATGTCGAAATCGTAGGTGCGATACGCTCCCGCAACTTGGGTCTTGTCCGCGATTTTCTTTCCGTTCACCCATATATCGGCCCGATAGTTGATGCCGCCGAAGTGAAGCCACAGCGTCTTGCCCTTGTCCGCCGCTGGAATCGCGAATTCTTTCCGGTACCACCAGCCGCAGTGGTAAGGACTATCGTCCGGCATCGGCAGGTTCGAGAAATTCGCTCCCTCGGGATAGCTCTCGCCCGGAATCTTCCGCAGGTTCGTGCCGAAGTAAGGGTCGGGAAAAATTCCCGCTGCAACCTGCCCCGCAAGTACGGTAGACGGCACCGAAATCCCCGTCCATCCCGACGTGGCGAAGCCGTCCGCCGAGATCGCATCCCCCCCGGCGCTGAGCTTGCATGCTGACTGGAGCTTCCAACCTTCGTGCAGCGGCGTGCTCGCCGCAAGCGCCATCGCTGCCGGGGACAGACTCGCCAGAAGCAATGCAGACCTGAACAATCGGGGCATACCAGACCTCTCTTCTCGAATTGCGGGAGTTATCTTGCGTAGTGTTCTTAAATGGATCTTGCTGCTACACCTTGATGAAAATACGTTTCCTATACAGCGGCAGCACCACCAGCCAGCAGACCATCACGAAAGCCAGCGCATACAGCAGCGCGCCAAAGCCCTGCGGTTGCACACGCTGGAAAATATGCACATAAAGCAAGCCGCTCAGCGTTCTTCCCCGCCCCAGAGAGGTATGGCCGATCGCCGACGCCAGCAGCTCCGAGAGGACATAGGCGCTGATGGAATTTGTGCCGAAGACCAGCCAGTAATAAGTCCATCTCTTTTTCCAACCTCGCATCTCGACGGCCCAATAGCAAAGGGCGAGGCAAAGCAGCGTCACGCCTGCCGCAAACAGCACATAGGAGCTGGTCCACATTTTCTTGTTGATCGGGAACCACGGATTCCATAGCTCGCTCAAAACAATCAGAACCACGCCGGCACCCAGCATGCCAAGGCATTTCCGCTCCATGGTCGCTTTGGTGCGCAGCCACATCGCGGTTAGCATGCCCAGCAACGTCGTTCCGATCGCGGGGATATTACTCAGCAGCCCCTCGGGATCTCGCACTCCTTCGTACAACCTGCCCGGAAACATATGCCGGTCGAGCCATGCCACGATGTTCGCGTTCTTGTCGAGGAAAGGGATATCTCTGCCCGGCACGCCGTAGCCGGGCACCGGAACCAGCCTCATCAAAGCCCAATAGCCGAGCAGCGCAACAATCAGCAGCACAATCTTGCTGGTGGGCCGGTTGTCCCAAAGGTAGAGAAAACTGCATATGAGATAACAAATCGCGATGCGCTGCAGCACGCCATAGATACGCAGCGTTCCCAGATGGAAAAACGGGAAGCCGTTCACCACCAGCCCCAGCAGATAGAGAATCACAAACCTCTTGAAGCTATGGATGGCAAGACTTGTCCTCGAAGCGCCGCGCCTCAGCCGTGACTCAAAGGAGAATACCAGCGATGTCCCCACCAAAAATAGAAACGTCGGGTAGACCAGGTCCGTCGGCGTCCAGCCGTTCCAGTCAGAATGCTTCAAGGGCCAATAGGCGTATTCACCCCCGTTGTTCACCAAAATCATGAACGCGATTGTGATGCCGCGGAGAACGTCGATCGATATCAGCCGTGTCGAAACACCGACCGCCGGTTGTTCCATCGCAACAGAGGCCATATTCCTCCCGTTTTTCGTGGCTGCTGCTCGAAAGGCCAGCGATACCCCTGCTGAATCAGAACGTAAAGCGCGCTCCAAACTGGAACTGTCGTGGGTTGTTCACCGTCGACTGGATCAAGCCGAAATTCGCCGGCGAATCGACCGTGCTCGTATTCACCGTCGTGACGCTCGGCACATTGGGCTGCCCAAACTGCGCGTGGTTCGCTACGTTATACGCAGATATGTCGAACCGAAGATTTTTGCCCTCTTTGATTTGGAAGGTCTTGTAAAGAGACAAATCTACGTCCTTTGCGCCGGCGGTGCGCACATGGTCGAGATACGCAGGAGCGTTGCCCGGCACAAACGGGGAGGCAGGCAGCACAAAGCAATTCGGATTGAACCAGACGTCCGGCGTATGCGGCGCACCCTTGCTCGGATCGCAGGCAAGATCCGGCCTCTGGTTGAAGAACGATGTGTCCGCGCCCACCACCGGCGAAGCGATCGGAATTCCCGTGCTCCAGTAAACGATACCGTTCATTGTCCATCCGCCCGCGACTGCATCGGCCACGCGGTTAAGTCGAATGGCACGGTCCCTGCCGATCGGCAGATCGTACGACGCCTCGCCCGTGAACTGGTATTTCACATCCTGCGGGCTTACGGAATGCTCGAACTGCAGGTCCTTCCAGTCCTGTGGTGAACCGTTGTGAGAGCCGACGAAGCCGAGCGGCGGGTTGCCGTCATCCGTAATCAGCTTTGCCCACGTAAAGCTGCTCAGCATCGTGAAGTGATGAGTTAACCGTTTCTGCAACTTGGTCTGCAGCGAGCTATAGTCGGAATCGCCGCCGGGATAGCCGTTCACGTTCACGCCATTGCCGGCGCCGTAACTGCCGTTCCCAAACTGCGGATATGGCTGGACGGAAACAAACAAGGGAACCGTCGGCGAGCCGCTGTTTGCGTTGGTGGGCGGCTGAATGTTCGCCCATTGGTTGGGCACCTGGGAATTCATCAGCGCGGCCTGGTAATGATTGATGGTTCCAAGATCGAGTTGGTTCAAATCGACTGAAGAGAACGGCAGAAACAGTCCGCGGCTGCCTACATACGCAGCGCTCAGAATCACCTCGTGCGGGAATTGATAATCCACGCCGAAATTGAAGTTGTATGTGGTCGGTGTTCTTTCTGAGTGCAGCACGGTTTGCAACGAGTTCCCTAGATTATTGGCCAGCCCCGTGGGATTCGTGATTGGCGCGATTATGCCGTTCGGAAACGGATTGCTGAGCGGGTTCAAAATAACCGTGTTGCCCTGCAGGCCGCAGAGACTTGGGTCCTGGGCGCAGTCGAACGCAATGGTGTTCGGGTCATTATTGAATGCCGTCGCGTTCCACGTCGTCTGGGTTGCGAACCCATCGCTATCGAGATTAGCGCTGCCTACCATTTCTGGGCTTGGCCCGTAATAAATACCCGCGCCGGCGCGCACGACCACGTTCTTCAGTGGCTGCCAGGACAAGCCCAGCCGCGGACCGAAGTCGGCCAAGTTGGTGGTAAACGGCGAGCGATTGTGGTTGTTCACGTATACCTCGGCCCCTGTGTAGGCTACGCCGCTTACGGTGGCCGTCGCATTGCGGTCGAAGTATTCCAGCCGGTTATGGCGCTCCGTGCGACCGCCGAAGATGTCCCAGCGCAACCCCGCGGTCACGGTTAAGGAGGGTGTCGGGTGCCAGGTGTCCTGGATGAATGTCCCGTAGTACGGACTGGCCTCTGCCTCGAAAAGGTCTTTGGAAAAATTGGGGTAGTTGCTCGATTCGTTTCCCGGCGTCGTGCCAATCCCCACCAGGAAGGAAGCGAAATCGCTGCCGCTGCCGATCCCTGAGTTCGTCGTCTGATTCGTTCCCGTAGTGTCAAACTCATACGAGCCGGCGGGCGCAATCGGCTGGCCTACATTCAACAGCCGCTTCATATATTCGAACCCTGTCGAAATCTCATGCTTGCCGAGAACTTTCGTCAGGCCTACGCTGGCGTCGTTGTTTTGGCTGGCGAAGATGAAGGTGTTGAAATCCGCGGTACCGCCCACTCCGCTGCCCGAATCGTTAAAAATAACGAACGGCAGCAGCTTCAGATTCTCTTGCGCGGCCAGCGAAGCTGGAAAGCCCAGGCTGGTGATGTCAGCGCCCACCTGCCCCGGATCGCCCCCCTGGTTCTCATAATGCCGCGTAAACGAATATCGCAGTTGCAGCACCGTGGTTGCGTTCAGCGTTAGGTCGTCGGCCAGCAGGATGTTTCGGCCATTCGTTACATTTTGCGCGAAGTTCAGATCCCACTCGTTGCCGAATGAGTTAAAGGTCGAGGTGAACAGTCGGTCGAATGAGAAGCGCCCGAAGATGCGCTGCCGCTCGCTCTTGGCCCAGTCAATGCGCACATCGAACTTCTGCGCGGATGTCGGATCCAGGCCCGGCAGGAAAAAATTCGGCGTCAGATCGTCCGACGCCTGATCGCAGGGAACGCCCGGCACGTTGCTGATGTTGCACTTCGGCATCTCCGACAAAAACTTCTCCGCGATGGGGCTCGGATTCGTCACCATATTGTTCGCGAACGGCTGGCGGGTTCCGTTAGCCTGATCGGGCACCGTCGGATTGTAAATAGTGAATGGATCGGCCGAAAAATCTCCCGTCCGCTCCGCCGTGGTCGGCACAACAAACCGGTTCGACCCGTCAAACAGCTGCTGTTGGGTGGCCTCATAATCGCCGAAGAAAAACACCTTCTCGTGCAGAATAGGGCCTCCGATCGCCCCACCCTCCTGATAGCGGTGGAACGACGGAGGAGTATTGGGCTGTCCGCTCGACTCGGCAAACTGCTTGTTGAAATATTCATTCGCCGCAAGGATGTCAGGCCGAAGCGCAACAAAAGCATCCCCGTGATATTTGTCCGTCCCCGACTTGGTGGCCAGACTGATCACCCCGGCTGCGCCGCTCTGGTAAGACGCCGGTGTATTCTGCGTTTCCACGCGTATCTCGTCCACGTCGTCTTCAGGAAGATCCATCGCCGGGATAATCGCCGCCGCATTATTCTCGGCAATCCCGATCGGGCTGCCGTCGACCATGTAATAGACCGAGCCCTCAACCGCTCCATTCACCGAATAGGACGAAACATCCACGCCAGGACGTCCGCTGGAAATGTTCTGAATATCGAATGAACTCGATGAGTTGGGAGTGCCGTTCGCGGGCGTGACACCGGCGCTCAGCTGGATCAGGTCGAACACATTCCTGGTCAGCAGTGGAACGCGGTCGATGGTCGCGGCCCCAATGAGCTGCCCAACGGTGGAGTTGCTCGTATCCACCAGTTCCGTGGTATCCGTCACCGTTACCACCTGGTTCACTGTTCCAACGCTCAGCGCGAAATTGATGGTGGACACCTGGTCCACGGTGACAACTACGTTCTGCCGCACCGTCGTCGAAAAGCCCTTCGCCGTCGCGGTTATGTCATACGTACCGGGAGCGAGCGAGATGAATGAGTAGAGGCCTGAATCGGTGCTGACCGTGGAGAGGGTCGCTCCCGTCGCATCGTCCTTCGCCGTCACTGAGGCGCGCGGGACAATGGCTCCGCTCGTGTCTGAGACCGTGCCGGTTATGCCGCCGCGCCCCGCCGCCTGGCCGAAAGCCGCCGCAACTCCGGCGCAAAGCAAAACAGCATAAACAAAAACCAACCGGGATACCGTCAGCTTGCGTGCATTCCTGCCTTTCATGGCCATCTCCTAAAATAAATCTGAATCTTTCCCACCGCATCATTGGCCAGGCGCTGAGCTCTGCCCGGCTCCCGGAATTGCGGCTTCTATTGAATCGATTGAATATTAGGGAGTATTCGCAATATTTGTCAATAGGGAACCCGTTTCCCCCGCGACTTCGCGACGGCGACTACGCCATCAACGAAAACCGGAAATCGCGCTTTCCTCCACGAAGCGCAGTGCGCCATCTCTCAGCCGTGGTCTGGAGGTCGCCTCCCCGGCGTGCGCTTCCCATAAATGCAAAAAGCCCGCTCCGAGGAGCGGGCTTTTGATGTATATGCCGGCGATCACCTAATCTCCCACACACTTACGCGTGCAGTACCATCGGCCCAGCGAGGCTTAACTTCCGTGTTCGGGATGGGAACGGGTGGGACCCTCGCAGTATGGTCACCGGCAATGTTTCGGACGCCTTCTTTTGCTGGCATCCTTAACCTGGGAGGCGCTTGGCGGGCTGTTTCTCCCGCAGCCAGATTTCGTGTACGGGCTTGTTCTCCCGGACGATAGATAAGGCAAACTGGCGCCACACAACCTTATGAATTTTCAATCGACAATTCTGCCGAAAAACTTTACCCAACGAAATCGATCGGTATCTTACAAGGCTTGTTGAATGTCTCCTGCGCGGCAATACTGCGCAGAGTTAATTCTATGGACAAGCCGAACGGGCGATTAGTACTGGTAAGCTACACGCATTACTGCGCTTCCACCTCCAGCCTATCAACCAGGTGGTCTTCCTGGGCCCTTCAGGGAAATCTCATCTTGGAGCGTGCTTCCCGCTTATATGCAT
Source organism: Silvibacterium sp. (assembly GCA_036273415.1). Lineage (GTDB taxonomy): Bacteria > Acidobacteriota > Terriglobia > Terriglobales > Acidobacteriaceae > Silvibacterium. The sequence continues at coordinate 165,371 of DASUHR010000012.1, forward strand.
TCAGCGGTTATCACAACCGAACTTCGCTACCCAGCCGTGCCATTGGCATGACAACTGGAACACAAGAGGTTCGTCCATCCCGGTCCTCTCGTACTAAGGACAGCCCTCCTCAAATTTCCTACGCCCACAGCAGATAGGGACCGAACTGTCTCGCGACGTTCTGAACCCAGTTCACGTACCGCTTTAATAGGCGAACAGCCTAACCCTTGGAACCTTCTACAGCTCCAGGATGCGATGAACCGACATCGAGGTGCCAAACCGGAGCGTCGATATGAACTCTTGGCTCCGATCAGCCTGTTATCCCCGGCGTACCTTTTATCCGTTGAGCGATGGCCCTTCCATGCAGAACCACCGGATCACTAAAGCCTACTTTCGTACCTGCTCGTCTTGT
>DASUHR010000013.1:0-88206 GCA_036273415.1 Silvibacterium sp.
GGTAGTTAACGCTGGTTGAACCTACATTCATTGAACAGGGATCTCGACTCGATCATTATGGCTCGGTGTGCAGTGTCCGCCAGTCCGGAATGCCTAAAGAGCCTCGGCGAGTTCCCACCGTCTTAGGACGGGTTCACCGGCGCATTACTGCACGGCCCCGTGGGTCGGTCTTTGCTTCTCCTAAATCTCGTTGCATCCGCTCCTTTTTCAACTCGGCCATTTCGCAATTCCGACCTATGGCGCTCTAGTTGCGCTCGCCCTCGTCGCCGCACTCGCATCTCTCCTGCACTTCGCACGTCGCCTGGCACTCGATCCCAACAAACTCTGGAACCTCGGCCTTATCGGAATATTCTCTGCGCTCATCGCCACGCGCCTGCTGCTCGTAGTGAATCTCTTTCCCGCATTCCGTGCTCATCCTGCCTGGGTCCTTGGCCTCACCTCCATCTCCAATTCGTGGATTGTCTTTGCCGCGCCGCTCATCGGATTCGCCGCCGCAATGCTCTACGCTCTGGCTGAAGGCCTTCCCCTTCTTCGCGTGCTCGACTGCATCGCGCCGCCCATTGCGCTCGCCCTCGCCATCGCCGGCATAGGCGCATTTTTGGCCGGCGTCGGCTATGGCCTTCCCGACCGCGGCAGATTTTCGATCACTTATACAAGTCCTCTCGCCCGCTACTGGTATCACACGCCGCTCGGCCTTTCGATGTATCCCGTGCAACTATTCCAGGCCATCGCTTCGCTCGCCATTCTCGCGGCCCTCGTCTGGGGCCTTCCGCGCGCTCAGCACGACGGCGAATTAGCCGGAGCATGGCTTTTTCTCTACGGCGTCACCGGTTCTTTTATTGAACATTATCGCGCAACTACGCCAAATCGCCTGCTCGCCGATCAGGTTGTCTTGGTCCTAGCAGTGATCGCCAGCCTGCCGCTGCTGCTCCAGCGTAAAGCTGCGGCCGCAACCGGCGGCTATACTGGGGTTTGATGGTTCGTCGCGTTCTTAGGCTCTGCGTTCTGCTCGCGCTGGCATGCTTCGCAGGCCCGTTCGCCGCGCTTTATGCGCAAGCCGGCCCTCCTCAGTCCGTGCTTCTGTGGCCCAACGGGGCGCCGGGTGCGCTCGGCAACACCGAGACAGATAAGCCGCGCCTTTATCTCTTCCTGCCGAAGAGGCGCTCCACCAGCGCGGCTATCCTCGTCATTCCCGGTGGCGGATATCAGCACGTCGCCATCGGCCATGAGGGATTCCAAATCGCCAACTGGCTCAATGAGCAGGGCATGGCCGCCTTTGTTCTCGACTATCGCGTCAAACCCTATCGCTATCCCGTTGAGATCGACGACGGACGTCGTGCCATGCGCCTGATCCGCGCTCACGCCGCCGAATACGGGGTTGATCCCAAGCGCCTGGGCGTGTGGGGATCATCCGCCGGAGGCCATCTCGCCACCTCGCTCGGTACTCATTGTGAGAATGTCACGGCTAAAGTTACAAATACTGCTCTGGATGTAACTCCCGATTTGACCCAGAATGTGCCGGCGGCTGACCCGGCGGCTCAGGATTCCGCTGGGACCGGTGACCCAATAAACCGGCTCTCCTGCAAACCCTCTTTCATGGTCCTGGCTTATCCTGTCATCGCCATGGAGAAGCCCGTCACCCACGGCGGCTCACGCAAGAACCTCTTCGGCCCCAACCCGGATCCCGCGATTCTGCGCCAGTATTCCAACCAGTACGCCGTAACCCCCAGCACGCCGCCTACGTTTATCTTCGCAACGACCTATGATCCTGTGGTCCCGATAGAAAACTCGCTCGACTTCTATCGCGCGCTCCTCCACGCGCACGTTCCGGTTGAAATGCATCTGTTCGACTACGCCAGCCACGGCTGCGGATTGTGCGGTTCCATCATCCCGCTCCGCGTTTGGCCCGCGCTCCTGCGGACCTGGCTAATCGATAAATCTTTGCTGCCGTCCAACGCGCCGCCGCTGCCTTCGCCGACGGCCAATTGGCCCGTCTGGCCTAAGACCTACCGCGGCCCCGGCCACTTCTAGGCGCCACATGGCCCCGCCGCCACTCTCCTACACAGTACCGCCCGAAGCCACAGGCAAACGCCTCGACGCGTGGCTTGCAGCGCAACTTGAGAATGTTAGCCGCGCGCGTGTGCAGTTGCTGCTGTCTCAATCCAAAGTGCTTGCCGACGGCGCACCGGCAAAGCCCTCGCGCAAGCTTCGCGGCGGCGAAACCATCGCCATCCTCGGCGAAGCCACTCTGCCTCCGCTGCGCGCAACGGCGGAAGACATACCGCTCGATGTCGTATATGAGGACGACTACCTCTCCGTCATCAATAAACCCGCAGGTATGATGGTCCACGTCGGTTCGGGAGCCAACGATGATGTGCGCAACCGCGGCACCCTCGTTAACGCACTGCTGAACCACTATGCACAGCTGTCGCATTTCGCAGACCCGCTCCGTCCCGGAATCGTTCATCGGCTCGACAAGCAGACCAGTGGCCTCATCGTCGTCGCTCGCAATGATGCCGCACACGCCAAACTGGGTGAAATGTTCTCCCGTCGCCAGGTTCGAAAAACTTACATCGCGTTGGTGCATGGCGCGCTAAAGCAGGACCATGGAACCATCAACACGCCTATCAGCCGCGATGCAATCCGTCGCACGCGCATGACTACCCGGCGCGAACAGGGGGCTCGCACCGCTGTCTCGCATTACACAATCCTCCAGCGCATCGACTCGCGTTTCGGCAAGTTCTCGCTCGTTTCCGTCCGAATTGAAACCGGACGCACGCACCAGATTCGAGTCCACCTCAGCTCCATTGGCCATTCGGTCGTGGGGGACACTCTCTACGGCGCACCCGCAAGAATCCCCGCCCTCTCGGCTCAGCAATCTCCCCGAAAAAAGTCCGACCCCGAAACCGAAACCATTGCCCTCCACCGCAACTTCCTCCACTCCGCCGAACTCGAATTCGTGCATCCCATCACTGGAAAGCCTCTGGCCCTCAAAGCCCTCCTTCCGCAAGCGCTGCAAGCATTTCTTAAATTGCTGGAGCCTAAAACGTAGAAGGCAGAAGCTGTCTTACACTGGAGCGTTATGGAATCTCTATTGCGCGACCTTCGCTACGGAATCCGCACTCTCGCGCGCACGCCGGGATTTTCACTGATCGCAATTGTTGTCATGGCACTCGGCATAGGCTCGACCGTTGCGCTCTTTACCGTTATTCACTCGGTTCTGCTCAAACCGCTCCCGCTGCCCGGCATCGATCGGCTCGTCAGAGCATACGAAGCTGATACCGTCTTGAAATTTCAGGACAACGTAGTCGCAGCCGGCACCTTCAAAAGCTGGGAGCAGGGGAATCGAACCTTCCAGCAACTCGCGTTCACCAGCGACGACGAATACAACCTTTCCTCGAGCAACGGTCAATTACCCGAACGCGTTGAGGCAGAGATTGGCTCCTGGGGAGCGCTGCCGACGCTAGGCGTTCATCCTGCCTACGGCAGGCTTTTTACCGTAAGTGATGACCGACGGGGGGCGCCGGAAACAACAGTTCTGACGTGGGGATTCTGGAAGCGGCGTTACGGCGGTGATCCCAACATCATCGGTCAAACCATCCTGCTCGATTCGAAACCGTTCACAGTCATCGGAATTCTTCCGCCGTGGTTTACATATCCAGATCCGCGCGTGCAGTTGTGGACGCCTATTTATCCCGAGGCCCCTCCGCAGATGATGGAATCGCATGCCTCGCATAATTTCGACGTGATTGGCAGGCTCTGGCCTGGCGTATCACTGGCTGCGGCGCAGGCGGATCTCAGCAGCATCTCGGCGGAGGAGCGGAAGCAATTCCCCAATGGGCCGGTCTTCAATGCGGCGAATCTCCGCCCGCTGCTCGACGCCGAGACAAGCGACGTGAAATCGCCGCTTTACGCGCTCTTCGCCGCAACGGGGTGCCTGCTACTCATCGCCTGCCTCAATATCGCGAACCTTCTCGTGGCTCGCTCCGCCGCGCGCCGCAGAGAGCTTGCGATCCGCACCGCGCTGGGCGGTAGCCAAGGGCGGCTCGTTCGCGAACGCATCACGGAGGCCGTGCTTCTTTCACTCGCCGGAGGAGCTTTGGGCATAGGCTTTGCTCAAGTCGCGCTCCAGTGGCTGGTGCATCTGCGTCCAGATCTGCCGCGTGTCGAGTCGATTCATCTCGACGTCATCGCTATCCTGTTCTCGGTTGGAATCGCCTTCTTGTGCGGTATTGCCGCGGGACTTGCGCCCGCCCTGGGCGAGCATGAACAGCACATAATCCGCGTTCTCCAGGAATCCTCCCGCTCCGCGAGCGCCGCCCAAAGCAGCGTAAAGCTGCGCCGTGCGCTGCTTGCCGCGGAAGTGGCTCTGACCGTCGTGTTGCTGGTTGGCGCTGGCTTGCTGCTGCGCAGCTATCAGAAGCTTCGCGCCGTGGACATCGGCGTTCCGACGCACAATATACTCACGATGTCCATCAACCTGCCCGAAGCGCAGTACGGGAGCGGCCTTATAAAAAGCCCCAAGAAGGTGGCGTTCTATGAGCAGCTGCTGGAGCGGGTGCGGACGTTGCCCGGAGTACGCGCCGCCGCATTGAGCACGGTTCTGCCGGGCCAGGGTCACCACACCGACCACGCCATTACCATTCACGAAGATCCGCCCCTGGCGTGGGGGAAATGGCTCGACGCGTCGGTGCGCTGGGTTGATCCTGCATACTTCCATGCCATGCAGATTCCCCTGCTCAAGGGGCGATACTTTTCAGAGGACGAGCGCCTCGAACGCAGCAAATACGTAATCGTGAGCGAATCGTTCGTGCGCCAGATCATGCAGGGACGCGATCCCCTCGGCAAGCATGTTGACGATCCCAATACTGTGCAGCAGCAAGACCAGAACAGCGGGCAGGCAATTGATAAAAATGACAGCAACGAAATCGTAGGCGTGGTCGGTGATGTCCGCGAATACCCCAATGAGCCGCCGCGTCCTACCATCTATTTCCCGCTTTACGGCGGCCTGCGAAACGACGCGACACTTGCCGTTCGCACCGCCTCGGATCCGTTGAATTTCGCGCTGCCGGTGCAAAGAATTATCGCGCAATTGGACCCGAACCTTGCCGTCGCCGATGTTCTCTCCCTCGACGAAGTGATCGGCAAATCGACGGTTTCCGCGAGCTTCGATGCTATATTGCTGGCGATTTTCGCTGTACTCTCGCTGGTGCTCGCAGCCGTCGGTTTGTTCGGCGTCCTATCCTACGTTACAACGCAGCGCCAGGGAGAAATAGGCATTCGCATCGCGCTCGGCGCACAACGCGAGCAGGTACTACGCCTCATGCTCCTTGATGGACTCAAGCCCGCCGTCTTCGGGCTGATTGCAGGGCTGATCGCCAGCGCAGCCACCACTCGCCTTATCGCATCGCTGCTCTACGGCACCCAGCCGCTCGACCTCATCGTTTTCGTGCTCGTCACGTTTGTGCTGCTCGTGGTTGCTGCCATCGCCTGCATTATTCCCGCATATCGCGCCTCGCGCCTTGATCCTATGCAGGCTCTGCGCACCGAATAGCTTTCAAGGAGGATTATCCGAAATGCAGGTTCTCTACACCGCCGAAGTCACCGCCATCGGGGCGCGGTCCGGCCACGTTACCAGCTCCGACCGCCTGCTAGATGTGCCGCTCGCGATACCGCCCCAGATGGGCGGAAAGGGCAACGCTACCAATCCTGAACAGCTCTTCGGAGCCGGATACGCGGCCTGTTTTGGCGGCGCAGTCGAGTACCTAGCCAATCAGCAGAAGCTTTCCACCGGAACGATAACAGTGAAAGCCAAAGTTGGAATTGGTCCTTATGATCCCGGCCAAGGCGAGGGCTTCACCCTGCGTGTCGATCTCGACGTCACCCTACCCGGGCTCGATCAGGCCGCAGCAGAAACGCTCGTCGCCGCCGCGCACCGCACTTGCCCCTACTCCAACGCCACCCGCGGCAATATCGAGGTTAACCTCACTGCGCACGGGGGAAGCCTCACTGGGTACGGGAAAAAGTAGACTCGTTCCGCAGGAACTCCTCAAGCGGCACGCAGCTCTGCGATCGATCTATCTGTCGCATCAACCCGCACAACACCTTGCCCGGCCCAACCTCCACAAACTGTGCCGGACCATGGCTGATTAACAGCCTCATCGACTCTACCCAACGCACCGGACCGGTCACCTGCCGAATCAATGCATCGCGCAGCCCTGCTGAGCCTTTTTGCAGCGTCGCATCCACATTCACCACCACCGGAAAGCGTGCATCTGCAAAACTTAATCCGTCCAGTACCTCCGCCAGCCTGTCCTGCGCCGGCTGCATCAGCGCGCAATGGAAAGGCGCGCTCACCGGCAGGGCAATCACTCGCTTCGCGCCCCGCTCCTTCGCCAGAGCACCTGCGCGCTCGACCGCCGCTGTTGTGCCTGATATTACCGTCTGATCCGGAGAATTGAAGTTTGCAGCTGAAACCACCTCGACCATTTCCGCCGCCGCATCCGCGCAAGCCTTCGCTGCCTCCGCCGAGCTCAGTCCCAGCACCGCCGCCATCACGCCCTTGCCCGCCGGAACCGCCTCCTGCATAAATCGCCCGCGGCTGTGAACTGTTCGCACCGCATCGGCAAAGCCCAGCACTCCCGCCCCGACCTCAGCCGAATATTCCCCCAACGAATGTCCCGCAACATAATCCGGAACGACATATCTCTCAGCTAGTACCCGCTGCGCCGCCACTGAGACTGTAAAAATCGCCGGCTGAGTAAACTCGGTCAGCCTCAGTCGTCCATCCGGACCCTCGAAGCACAGCCGCGACAGCGCAAACCCCAGCGCGTCATCTGCCTCTTCAAAAGTCTGCTTCGCCACTGGATACTTATCGGCCAACTCGCGTCCCATGCCCACCGATTGCGAGCCCTGCCCCGGAAAAAGAAAAACTAATTTTGTCCCCATGCGAAGGTTAGTGTATGCGACTCGTTTATCTTCCGACCAGCGCGAGGCCACAAAGGACCTGCTGGGATGGCGCGAAGCGCATTCGCCTGGACAGCCTGCCCTAAGTGACGGCGAAGCGAAGGGCCAGTCCGTGCGATAGGATGAGGGTATGGAGCAGGTTTGCCATCGCTGTGGCGCCACAATCAATTCCTTCGACCCTTTCTGCCCGCATTGCGGTGCTCCGCAGCTTCGTTTTGAAGCTTCAGAGGAATCTGCTTCGTCCGAGAACGCCGCTCCCAGTCAGAGGACGGCTGCTCGCAATCCCAACGGCATCCATTGGCGAGAGGTCATCATCGTCTCCGCCCCCGTCGCGCTCACCACTGGGGTGCTCTCAGCTCTTCTCGGCCTCGAAGCGATGTGGGGCATTGCCGGAGGCATGGCACTTGTTTCGCTCTATCGCCGCCGCACGCGCACGCTGCCCACCGGAAAAATGGGCTGGCAAATCGGAGCGCTGCTCGGTGTCTTCGCAAGCTCAGTCGCTGTCGTCACCGACGGAATCGCCTTGCTCATCCAGCGATTCACCCTCCATCAAGGCGCTCTGCTCGCAGAGAGTCAGAGGGAGTTCGTCCAGGCGAACGCTAAAATGTATGCGAATTTCTTTGGCAGCTCCAATCCTGACCTTGCTGCCGCGTTCACGGCTCAGCAACACTTCTGGCTCACGTCTGACGGCGCCGCTGCCATGGCCCTGATCAACGCTGCCGGACTCGCGCTCTTCATGCTCCTCTTCTCAGCCGCCGGAGGAGCCATTGGCGCCCGTTTCACCCAAAATCGCCCACGGTAGCACCCGATAAACAGCAAAAATTTGGAGGGCAGTGCAACTTTACTTGAGGCATGGCGCGGAGTATCGTTTTAGTCAGGTTCGGGTGGCATTCCTTCATCAAGGAAGCTGCACTGGAGACGATCATGAGCGTGACGAATTTCCGCACGAACGACGCCGGTTCCGGCGCGAATTTTTCCAAAGTTACATTTCAAACATTACAGGAGAAAAAGCTGGCGCATCGGCCTGTGACCGCGCTTACGGCGTACGACTATGCGACAGCGCGGCTGGTCGATGAGGCGGGCGTGGACCTGATCCTGGTGGGCGATTCCCTAGCGATGGTCGTGATGGGGTATGAGACGACGCTGCCGGTGACCGTGGACGAGATGCTGCATCACACACGGGCAGTTCGCCGAGCAGTGAAGCGCGGAATGGTAGCGGCCGACATGCCGTTTGGGTCATATCAGACAAGCATCCATGAGGGCGTGGCGAACGCCGTTCGCTTTGTGAAGGAAGCCGGCGCCGAAGCGGTGAAGATCGAGGGCGGCGCGGTGCGGTGCGAACTGGTAGAGCGTCTGGTGTCGGCCGAAATTCCCGTAATCGGGCATTTAGGGCTGACGCCGCAATCGGTGCATCGAATGGGCGGATACAAGGTTCAGGGCAAGACGGCGGCTGCTGCAGACGAACTAGCTCGCGATGCGCAAATGTTGGAGGCGGCAGGCGCCTCAGCAGTGGTGCTGGAGGGAATGCCGCGCGAGCTTGCGGCGCAGATCACGGCAGAGTTGCGGATTCCGACCATCGGGATCGGCGCGGGGCCGGAGTGCGACGGACAGATACTGGTGTTCCACGATCTGGTGAATCTGAGCTTTTCGCCTCGGGCAAAATTTGTGCGGCAGTATGGAGATGCGGCGGCCCTGTTTCGGTCTGCCATAGAAGGATACGTGCAGGATGTGGAGGAGCGCGCGTTTCCGAACGACGCGGAGAGCTACCATTCGGATTCGCCATCCAGGTATACGCGCTCGGCATCCTCAGTGGGTTAGACCCTGGCTACCTTCATCGTGGGATTTCCAAAGCGCACATCGAATGCGGAGACGGTGATTGCAGATTGTTCGGACGATTGCTGAAGCTCGGCTGGCGCTAAAGGCATTGCGTGCCAGACGGGCGAGCGTGGGATTTGTTCCGACCATGGGCGCGCTTCATGAAGGGCATCTGTCGCTGGTGCGGGCGGCACGCGCGGAATGCGATTCCATCGTCGCGTCGATCTTTGTGAATCCGACACAATTTGGGCCGCAGGAGGATTTCGCGAAATATCCTCGGACGTTTGAGGCGGACTGCGCGGCACTGGAGCGCGAGGAAGTCGCGGTGCTGTTTGCGCCGTCCACAGAAGAAATGTATAGGGCGGGCGAGAGCACCTTCGTAAATGTGGAGGGCGTCAGCGGCCGGCTGGACGGGATTTCGCGGCTTGGACATTTCCGCGGCGTGGCCACGGTGGTGGCAAAGCTGTTCCATATTTTGGGGCCGGACAAGGCCTTCTTTGGACAGAAGGACGCGGCCCAGATTGCCGTCCTGCGCAAGATGGTGCGGGAGCTGAATTTCCCCGTGGAACTGGTCATTTGCCCAATTGTGCGGGATCCGGATGGGCTGGCGATGAGTTCGCGCAACCGGTATTTGTCGCCGGAAGAGCGCCGGCAGGCTCTGGTGCTGAGCAGGGCGCTAGGGGACGTTTCGCGATTGGCGGAGAATGGCGAGAAATCCGCGAAGACCCTGACCGCCGCGGGGCTGGCGAGGCTGGCGACGGAACCAGCAATTCGGGTGGACTACGTAAGCGTGGTCGATCCGGAGACGCTCGAGGATGTGGCGGATGTTTCGGATGGCGCGTTGCTGGCGGTTGCGGCATATGTTGGGACGACGCGGCTCATCGATAATGTCCTACTTCTTAAGAAACTGGGCTAGAAATTCCTCGTCGGATATTTCCTGCTCAACTGTGGGGGCGTCGGTACCAAGCTCGAGGGTCGCGGGCCCAGCGAGGCTCCCGAGGGCAGCGGTGGGCGCAGGCGGAGCGGCCGTTGCAGTTGCGGCGGGCGGCGGAGCGGGTACCAGGGATGCAGCGGGACCGAGGATGGTAGCTCGCACGGCGGCACGGTTGGGTATCTCAGGTTTCGTTTCTTCCGCCCGGGGAGCCCACTTTTTCCATAGAAACAACATGCCGCCGGTGAGCAGCAGCATTCCGAGGAAGGTCTCGATTGGGTGGGAGGCGATACTGCCTCCATAGATTAGCGCTGCAATGAGCGTGAAACCATAGATGATGGCGCTGATCGACAAGGCCAGTTGAATTCTTGGACTCATCGTAATGCTCCTTGATTTGAATGAAATTATGCTCTCTTAGACTGGGCCGGGCGCGATTTTTCTTCAAAAACGAGCGCTATAGTTAAATTTTGCATTACTTTTGGACTGCATTGCCATGCCAGAACTTCCCGAAGTTGAGACCGTAGCCAATGGGGTAAACACCCGGGTGGGCGGCCAGCGGATCGTATCGGTGTGGCTGAGCCGAAAAAGGGAGCCGTTCGCGACCCCGCGCGGCGAGATGATAGATGTGATTTCAGGCAGGCGCATTGAACGTGTTTATCGCAAGGGCAAGCATATTGTGTTTGATCTTTCCGGCAAAATGCAGTGGGTGGTGCATCTTGGCATGACGGGTCGGCTGCTGGTTTCGGCGCCGGAGATTCCTGCGCCGGACCACACGCATGCGGTGCTCGCGTTGAGCGGTGGACGCGAGCTGCGATTTGTGGACCCGCGGCGCTTCGGGCGGCTGGCTGTGCATGAGGTCTCAAATGTGGGCGTGGGTTTTCGCGGGCCGGGCAGCGAGCCGCTTTCGATTTCAGAAAAAGATTTTGTGGCGCTGTTTCGCGGACGCAAGGGGCCGATCAAGGGCGCGCTGCTGAATCAGAAACTGCTGCACGGGGTGGGAAACATCTATGCGGATGAGAGCCTGTTCCGGGCGGGGATTCGGCCGACGAACATTGCAGGAAGGCTCAGCCGGGTGCGACTGCTTCGATTACGCGGAGCGCTGCAGGATGTCCTGCGCAAGGCGATCGAGCGTGGCGGGTCTTCGGTATCGGACTACGTAGACGCGGATGGAGCGGCGGGATTTTTCCAGCTCGAGCACCGCGTGTACATGCGTGGCGGCAAGCCATGCCTGGTTTGCGGCAGGCCGATCAAGAGGATAGTGCTGGCAGGCCGGGGGACGCATTACTGCGCATATTGCCAGAGGTGAAGGCGAGCGCCGATGAGCGGCACTCGCCTGGGTTGCCACTTATTGAACTGAAAGTGGGATAGTGATTGACATTGTTTCTGCCGCTGTGACTCCGCTGGTCCCGGTGACGGTGACTTGGTAATTACCTGTAGTGGTGCCGGGATTTGTGATTCCACCGCCGCCATTTCCCGCGGTTGAGCTGCCGCCTCCGCATCCGACGCCGATTCCCAGAGTGAGCGTCCCGAGGACTGTCAGCAGGCCTATCTTCCTCCACCTGCGGGCAGCAATGAACGCATCAACCTCACAGAACCAAAGCAGATGAACAGCAATTATCTACGTCGGACGCTTCCTCAGGAGGGCGGCGAGTCGGCTGCTATTTGAGAAGCACGGCGAGTGCCAATCGAGCTTCTCGCGAAGGGCGAAATTGCTGGGGATGGCGTTCCGCCCGATTGCAGACCTTCGCCAGTCTGTATTCCAGTTCGGGAAGTGTCAAGAGATAATCCGAGGTGAAAGCTGTTGTGGAACCGGGAGACGCTACAATCCGACTGCGGGTATGGTTTTGTGAAGCTGGGATTGTGGCGATTCCAGAAATCAGGATTTTGTCTGCCGGTTGAAGCTGTAAGTTGCTGAATTTGCTGAACGACAACAACGGCATAAAGATTGCTTGTACCTCGGTAGCCAGCGACGCACAGGCTTTCCATAGAAGAGCCATGCGAGACAAGTTTCGGCCACCGAGAGCAGCAATCCCACGAGATTCAGCCCGGGCCGGAGTGAGCTAAAGTCCAAGGTCGCAAGCCGAGGGCATTTTTAGGGAGGCCAGTGACTGGCCATTAGCAAAAAACCACCGCTGCGGACACGCGGTGGTTTTTTGCTGCTCGCAAATTTCGGCTAGTTCCCAAGCTGGGGGCCAATGTGGCATTCTGAGTTGACCCCTGGAGGCACCTGCCCATGTTCCATGCCGCGCGTAAGACCATCGCCGCTTCTCTTTTGACCGCCGGAATTTTTGCTTTCGCGCAGAGCCGGAACATCTACTCGGCTACGGCCAACGCTCATGCCGATATTGCGAAGGCAATTCGGACAGCGGCGAAGGAGCACAAACGCGTGCTGCTGGACTTTGGCGGCAACTGGTGCGGGGACTGCCAGGTTCTGAACATCTACTTTCATCAGGCGCCGAACCAGGCGATTCTGGATAAAAGCTATGTTCTGGTCGATATCGATATAGGACACATGGACAAAAACGTAGACGTGGCGCAGAAATATGATGTACCGTTGAAAAAAGGTGTTCCCGCTCTTGCGGTGTTGGACCCTCACGGGCACCTGCTCTACAGCCAGAAAAATGGCGAGTTTGAGGCCATGCGGCACATGGACTCCGAGTCCGTTACAGAATTCCTGAATAAGTGGAAGTGAGTCGTCCTGCGTGCCCCCGCAATTTTCCACCGGATACGCGAAAACCACGCGTGCTGGGGTCCCGGTTCGCGCCGTTCTTAATTGCTGCATCTACTACCCGATACAATCGATCGCGCTGCTGGAGCTATAAAGCGGAAATGTGCTTCATGCGGGCGTTGCCAAGTATAGTTGATCGCAATTAATGTCCGTTCTTGCCGACGGCATGCCGACTTGCTTTCCTGTGGCACTACCACATAAATATATGGTATTTCTGTGGTGTTGCCACAGGAGGGTCGATGGCGGAAACGAAGTTGGATCTCTTGCAGGGAACGCTGGATTTGATGGTCCTGCAGACGCTGGCCGCGATGGGATCGCTGCATGGATATGGCGTCGCGCGGCGCATTGAGCAGGTGAGCGGAGACGCAGTGCTCCTGAATCAGGGAACTATTTATGCCTCCTTGGTGCGGCTGCTGCATCGCGGTTGGATTGCGGCGGAGTGGGGCACGTCGGATAACAATCGCCGGGCGAGGTTCTATTCGATAACGCGTGACGGCCGGCGGAAGTTGGCGGAAGACGCGAAGTATTGGCAGCGGCTGTCGGATGTGATGGGGCGCGTGCTGGCGATGCAGAACGACGGAGGCGAGCAATGAACGCGTCGCTTCGGGCGGCGGTTAATCGGATGCGGTCCTTTTTCAAGGAATCGCAAGACCGGCAGCTGGACGACGAGCTCGCCTCGCCTATGGATCTTGTGGTTGAAGAGAATATTGCCTCGGGTATAAGTCCCAAGGAGGCGCGGCGCAAGTCGCTGGTTCGCTTTGGAGGGGTGCACCAGGCCCGCGAGCAGCAACGGGAAGCGCGTGGATTGCCATCGTTGGATGTGCTGATGCAGGACCTGCGATACACGTGTCGCACGCTGCGGCGGGACCGCGAATTTGCGTCTATTGCGCGCGGCAGACGCAGGAGATTGGGATACGAATGGCTCTAGGGGCGAGCCGGGCGCGTGCAATTGGGCGTTATCTCCCGGACGATGCGTTTGGCCCTGCTCGGAATTGGCTCGGGCTTGAATGCTTCGCTGGCTGTGGCGCGGCTGATCTCCTCTTTGTTGCTTGGCACGGAACCGACTGATCTTGTCACCTTTTCCGGAATGGCCGGGCTGCTCGTGCTGGTGGCTTTGCTGGCAGGATATCTGCCCGCGCGGCGCGCCTCGCGGATTGATCCGATGGTCGCTCTGAGGACAAGCTGAGATTACGGACGATGAGCGCTCAGAACCTGAACCGCGGGTTACGGGGCAATGCGGGCGAGATCAGGGATCGCTGAATCAGCCGCGGATGCTCTTTGTGACTCGCTAAAATGAAGTCATGCTGCAACTTTCCGGGGCCGGCAAGCGGTTCGGCGCCAAACTGCTGTTTGATGATGCCGACTGGTTGATTACTCCGGATGAGCGTACGGCTCTCGTCGGCGCGAACGGCACCGGCAAATCGACATTGATGAAGATACTCGCCGGGCTGGACGGCCTGGATTACGGCCAGGTGCAGCGCACGCGCGGTATGACGATTGGATATCTGCCGCAGGACGGGCTGGCGCTCGCGGGGCGGAATGTCTTTGACGAATGCCTCTCGGTTTTTGAAGAGCTGCTGGCGCTGCAGAACGAGATGGAGGCGCTTTCGTGCGCCTTGCCGGACCTCGATCCGGAGAGCGCGGCCTATGCGACGGCCGCCGACCGGTACTCCCATATCGACCAGCGATTTCGCGCGCACGACGGATATGCTCTGGACGCGCAGGTCGGCACGGTGCTGGCCGGCCTGGGATTTTCGAAGACGGACTGGATGCGGCGCACAGAAGAGTTTTCCGGCGGCTGGCAGATGCGGATTGCGCTCGCGAAATTATTGCTTCAGAAGCCGAGTCTGCTGCTGCTGGATGAGCCTACGAACCATCTTGACTTGGAGACGCGGAACTGGCTTGAGACGTATCTGCGGACCTATCCCAACGGATACATCTTGATTTCGCACGACCGGTATTTTCTGGATGTGACGGTCGGCAAGATTGTGGAGATCTGGAACAAGCGCCTGCACGTTTACCACGGCAACTATGAGAAGTATTTGCAGCAGAAGGCGGAGCGGCGCGCGCAGCTCGAGGCGGCGTATCGAAACCAGCGCGACCAGATTGAGCATCTGGAGGCGTTCATCAGCCGATTCCGATACCAGGCCACAAAAGCGAAGCAGGTACAGAGCCGGATCAAGGAGTTGGAGAAGATTGAGCGCATCGAGGTTCCAGAGGAAGAAGCGGCGATTCACTTCACCTTTCCGCAGCCTCCGGCGTCAGGACGGACCGTGGTTGAGGTCGCCGCCCTGTCGAAGAGCTATGGGTCCAAGCTGGTGTTGGATAACGTGAGCTTTACGATCGAGCGTGGCGACCGCATTGCGCTTGTAGGCGTAAACGGCGCGGGCAAATCGACACTGGTGCGGCTGCTGTCGGGCGAGGACACGCCATCGAGCGGCGTGCTGAAGCTGGGGCACAGCGTGCTGGCGGAGTACTTTGCGCAGGACCAATACAAGGTGCTCGATCCGGCGGCGCGGATGCTGGATGACATCAGCCGGACGGCGTGGAAGGTTCCGGATGCTGAGTTGCGGAGTCTGCTGGGCTGTTTTCTGTTTTCCGGTGATGACGTATTCAAACCGCTGGGAGTTTTGTCGGGCGGGGAGCGGAACCGGTATGCGCTGGCGCGGATTCTGGTGAGTCCGGCGAACTTTTTGCTGCTGGATGAGCCGACGAACCATCTTGATCTGCGGGCGAAAGATGTGCTGCTGGAGGCGATCAACAGCTTTAACGGCACGGTAATCTTCGTCTCCCATGACCGCTACTTCATTGATCGGCTGGCGACGCGAGTCTTCGAAGTCGAGGGCGGAAAGGTCCACGTCTACCCTGGGAACTACGAAGATTACTTGTGGCGCAAGGAGGGCGGCGCGGATGCGCTGGCGGCAGCTACTGCCGCGGCTTCTGCTGATGTCGCGCCGACAGCCGCTTCAGCTCCAGAGAATGGCGTTGTTGCTGGCACGAATGGAAAAGAACGCGTGAAACGGGTGAATCCAATCAAGCTGAAGAAGATGCAAGATCGGCTGAAGTTCGTGGAAGAGGAGATTCCGCGGGTAGAGTCGATGATTGGGCGGGCGGAGCGGGCTTTAGGCGTGTTTGTGAGTGCGGACGAGACAGCTCGGGTCAGTGCGGAGTTGGATACGTTGCGCGGGAAACACGCAGCACTCACGGGTGAGTGGGAAGAATTAATGGAAGCGGTGGAAGCCAGCTAAGAAGCGGCGGCTGAACTGTGCGTCGCTCATGATTTCCAGAATGGTGACGGACCGATCAACTCCATGTCGTATCGCCGCATGTACTCGGCTTCTGCATGTAGATCTTTGGGGTCTGCGGCGTCGCGGAAGTACTGCTCCATCTTTCCAGCGGGGCAGAAGGCGATCATCATGCGGCTGGGAGTTGCAGACACCGATGAGAACGTGTGGGGGATGCGGCGGGGACCGAGAATGGATTCGCCTGGACCGAGTTCAAGGCGCTGGTTGCCGACCTGGAAGGCGACCCTGCCTTCCATCACGTAGAACCATTCTTCCTGACTGTTGTGCAGGTGGAGAGCCGGACCGCCGGGAACCAGATGCATGTGCTCGATGATGAAGAGCCGTCCCGCTGTTTCGCTGGTTTCGACTTTAAAGAGGAGCGAGCTCATACCCCCATGAATAGAGTGCGGATGTCCGGAGCGGTCCTCGCCGGCTCCAACTACGTGAAGAGCGTGTTGGGACGACACTGGAAGCGCTGATGCCGAAGTCTGGGCGAGTGCGCGACTTCCCATCACGTCGTGCAGAGCCAACGCGGGCACCGCCGCAGCGGCAGTTCTGAGAAAGGATCGGCGCTTCATAGACCTCCTGGAGCATCGGAACGGGAAGCCAGGCGAGAATAGCAGGCCTGGACGGCGGGGTGCAATCTGAAGCGATTTTTAGCTCAGGCATAATTGAAGGTAATGCCATCTCTTTGGAAACCTGATAGTTGGGCTGCGCGGCTGGCGGAGTTGGAGGCGCGGAGCGGGGACTTGAAAGAGGCTCCGCTGCGGCGCGACGTGCGCTCGCTGGGCATGCTGCTGGGTGAGGTACTGCGTGAGCAGGCCGGGCCAGCGCTGTTTGAAAAAGTCGAGGAACTGCGGCAGGCCGCGATTCGGCGACGCGAGGCTCAGGCCGAAGGCGGCCTGAGAGAAGCCGACAAGCTTTTGCAGTTGGCAGTGCTGCGCGTGAACGCCATGCCCGTGGAGCAGGCGTATCAACTGAGCCGGGCCTTCGCGTTTTATTTCGAACTAATCAATCTGGCGGAGACGAACCACCGCAAGCGGCGCAGGCTTTCAGCGCGCACCACCGGTGAAAGTGCGGCGCAGGGCACCTCATTTGCTGGCCCGGCGGGAGCTTCACGCGGCACGCTTCGCGGGACATTACGCGCGATGCGGTATGTAGGCATTTCCGCCCAGGAAGCGCTCGATTGGCTGCGGAAGATTTATATCGTTCCGGTATTCACGGCGCACCCGACGGAGGTGGCGCGGCGATCGGTGCTGAGCAAACGGCGGCGCATCGGAGAATTTCTTGAGCGGCTGGACCGGATTCCGGTTCCCGATGAGGAGTTGGAGTCGCTCGAGGCCGCACTGGTGGCGGAGATCACGGCGCTGTGGCAGACAGATGAGGTGCGGAGCAGCAGGCCAAAGGTTTCGGACGAGATCAAGATGGGCCTGGACTATTACGACGTGTCGCTGTTTGAGACGCTTCCGGGGTTGTATCAGGAAATTGCCGGGGCGCTGAAGTGCGAGTACGGGCTGGACGTGGATGTGTCGGAGCTGCCGGTTCTTCTGGGGTTTGGATCGTGGATCGGCGGGGATCGCGACGGAAACCCTTATGTGACGAGCGAGGTGACGAGCGAGGCGATTGGCGAGGCGCGCGGACGACTCCTGAAGTATTACGACGGACGGATGCAGGTGCTGATCGATCTGCTGACCACTTCAGCACAGCAATTGCCCGTGAGCGAGGAACTCACGTCGCGACTGAATATGTATTTGGGCCAGTTGCAAACAGGCGCTGAACATATTTTTGGGCATCATTTTCAGTTTGAGATGTATCGGCGTTTTCTGGTGTGCGTGCATGCGCGGCTGTTGCGGACCGCGGGCGCGGCCACGGCGGACAGCAACAGCGTGGAGGCGCTGCTGACGCTGCCGGCCTTTTGCTCGGCCCGGGAGTTCCAAGTCGACCTTGAGATTCTGCGGCGGAGCCTTGCGGAAAACAATGGGCTGCGATTGGCGCAAACGCTGATTGATCCAATGCTGCTGCTGGTGCGCACGTTCGGTCTGCACCTGCAAACGTTGGATGTACGGCAGCATGCACGGTTGCACAGGCAGGCGCTGGAAGAGGCGTCAGGTTGGCGCGCGGGGTCAGCGGGCAAGATTCCGGGCGCGCTGAGCAACGAGAGCCGTGACGTGATTGAGGCGTTCCGAACGATTGCGGACGTGAAATCGGGATGCAGTCCGGAAACGATTCGGCAGTATGTAATCAGCGGCGCGGCAACAGCGGAGGACGTGCTGGCGGTGGTGTGGCTGGCGCGATTGGGAGGCGTAAACGTTGCTGGAGATGGGAATGATCCGGGGCTGATGCCGGTTCCGCTGTTCGAGTCGATCGAGGACCTGCGGAATGCTCCCGAGGTTTGCCGCGCGCTGTGGACGAATGCGGAGTACCGTGCGCTTCTGAAGACATGGGGCGACACGCAGGAGATCATGCTGGGTTACTCCGACTCGAATAAAGACGGCGGGATGCTGACGAGCATCTGGGAGATTTTTCGCGCGCACCGCGCGCTGCATAAGGTGGCGCATGAATGCGGCGTGAAGCTACGTCTGTTCCACGGTCGCGGCGGTACGGTGGGGCGCGGCGGTGGCCCAACGCACCGCTCAATTTATGCGCAGCCGGTGGATGCGTTCGATGGACAGATTCGAATTACCGAACAGGGTGAGGTCCTGAACTGGAAGTATTCGGATGTGGTCTTGGCGGAACGCAACCTGGAGCTCATGATTGCCGCGTGCCTCGATGCGCTGGCGCGGCCGAATGCGCGCGATCCCCAGGGGCACCAGTCGGGGGTGCTGCTGCCGGAGTGGGAAGCGGCGCTCGATGAGCTATCCGAAAGTGCCTTCCGGTTTTATCGGGCGAACATAATCGACGACCCGGAGGTGCTGGAGTACTTCGAGTTGGCGACTCCGGTTGCGGAGCTGGAGCACGCGAAGATCGGCTCCCGTCCTTCGCGGCGCGGCGGCCGCATGAGCTTTGACAGCCTGCGCGCGATTCCGTGGGTCTTTGGATGGACGCAGAGCCGGCAGCTCGTCCCGGCGTGGTTCGGCGTGGGGCATGCGCTGGAAGAGTACGCGGAGAAGCCGCGCGGAGCGGAGCTGCTGCGCGTAATGATGGCGGAGTTTCCCTTATTCATTGACCTGATCCGCAATGTGGAGATGGCGCTCGCCAAAGCCGACCTGGGAATTGCGGAGATATACGCGTCGCTGGTTCCGGACGCGGGGCTGCGCGGGCGCGTGTTCTCAAAACTTAAGGCCGAGATGGAGCGCACACTACGAGCGGTGCTCGCGGTCACGGGGCAGCGTGGGTTGCTTGAAAATAATCAGGTGCTGGCGCGGTCGATTCGGCTGCGCAATCCTTATGTCGATCCAATGAGCTTGATTCAAGTTGACCTTCTGCGGCGCAAGCGCGCGGGCGAGAACACACCTGAGGTCAATCGCGCCATTGCAGGGACGATCAATGGGATTTCGGCGGGACTGCGGAATACGGGCTAAGAATGGGGCGAGGGTTTGCCCACACGGTACGCGAGCGCAACGCCGAAATAACGCCGGAGCAGTAATCTTGCATTCCCAAATTGGCAACTTTGCATCGTTTGTTTCATTGTGAAATTGTTATCGTCGCAATCTCTCGTTTTGCCTCTTGTGATTCATCATGCCCCTTATGCTCGGCGCATGGAGGGTTGATTTTATGCAGACGCAACCCGCAGAAGATTTAAATGCGGTTCTGGGGCGATTTCAGGCTTGGGCAGGATCGCGCGCCGCTGCTGGGGGAACGCGAGGAGTTCGCGAGCTTACCGAAGAGCAGGCTTTGCGTTCGAATCGTTATCGCTGGAAGGGCATTGGCAATGTGTCCGCGAAGAAGAAGTTGGACGAAAAAGCGGCGGCTGCTCCGGCTGTGGCTTCGGTCAAGCGCGAGGCGGCGGATAGGGTGCGCCCGGGCAGGCATGCCGCCAAGGCGGACCCGGTACGGCAAGAGGCTGCAAAGAATATTGCGCGCGGATCAAAGAGCAAAGTGAAGTCGGCGCCGGAATTTGGCGAGGCGTTAGCTGAGGCAGTGCGACCTGCTGAGCTCGCTGTTGCGGTGCAGCCTTCGGACGCGGGGCGCCCGATTGCGATTTCGGTTCGGATGGCTCCAGCAGAGCGCGCTTTGATCAAAAGGCGTGCGACGGAGGCGGGAATTACAACCTCAGCCTACATCCGGCAGTGCGCACTGGAAGTGGAGCAGTTGCGGTCGCAGGTGCGGGATGCGTTTGCGGTGATGGAGCACGCGGACTTGACCAGATTTCGGTTTCCAGGGCTGGCGCTTTTCCCTATCCGGAAATTTTTCTTGCGGATTGCGCGTCGGATTTTCCCGAGAAAGAGGAAAGTGCTCGCGTTGAAGGCGTAGCCGGGCCCGGCTTTATCGCTGGCTGGCTTGGCCGGCATGGACTTTCCGGTTGAACTCTTCGGATTGGCCCCGCGGGACGCTTAGGGTCCTCCAGTTTGCCGACTGGAAGTGTTTCGCAAGCAGGACAATTTGACCGCAGTGATAGCTTAGGTGCGCGACTTGGCGATTGATGGCCTGTATTACGGAGTGGGGCTCGCCGCGAATGGTGACGATGCGCGTGAGGTCATCATCGGTGAGCGGCTCGAGCGCCTGGAAGAGGCACGACCATCCGCGTTCCCACATAGCGAGCAGTTCGGAGCGTGTGGAGGGAGCGTCTTCAAATTCGGCGTCGCGGTTGCGTGTAGGCTTTTCGCCGTCGGTGGTGAGAAAGTCGGTCCATCGCGAGAGCATGTTGCCGGACATGTGCTTGGCCAGGATGGCGATCGAATTCATCTCGCTGTCGAGAGTGCGGGTGAGGTCGGCGTCGGAGATCTGTGCGATGGCTGCCTCGGCGAGTTTTTTGTAGTAATGGAAGATGGCGCGAGCGTCTTCGACATAAGAGGTGGTAAACACGAGCGGCATGGATGAAGTCTAGTCCCGTTTGATAGTGATGGCCTTATCCCGCTGGAAGGTCACTGACCATTTCTTTCCTCCCGCATCGTAGTCGACCGTGCGGTTGCCGATGTCGGATGACTCGGATTGCTGAATAACTCCGAGCGCCATAGCGGTTTGCAGTTCGTTCATGCCGGGGATAGGGTGGTGCTGGTCGATGGCGGCCCAGACCTTCGGCCCCCAAAAGTTGTACATCTGGTGCGGGTCATCGTAGTAGAAGATCTGGTCGCAGTAGTAGGTGGAATCTGTGCCCTTCACAAAACCAACCGCGGTGGCGTATTCACCGGGACTGTTCGGCATCCTGAACACGGCAAAGACCTGCTTGTCTCCTTTGGGCACGCGCGTGGCGAGGCCGACAGGAACTTTTCCAGTGACGATGTCCTGAACAACGAGCGGCTGAGCGCTGGGGAGCACTCCCGAGGGATGTGCGAACTCGACCCGGTGGTCGGCATATGGATAGTAGTCGAGTGAAAAGCCGGACTGGACCCAAACAGTCTTGCCGTCGAGTGCCTTTGCGGACTCAAGACTATCTATGTACATCTTGCGCGTCTGGACGACTTCATCCTGAGTCAACGGGCGCTCGGCGACTTTGGCTGGCAGCGCCATTGGCTCGTGGCGTTCGCGATAGATGAAGTAAATGCGGATGGAGAAGATGAGCAGGACAACTGCGGTGATGAGTCCGATGTTTTGCCAGGTCTTCATAAGGCTCGGATCCTCCCACCATTTCTGAGATGCGGATGCGCGGATTGTTGCATAGCTCCCATTCGTGCGAAAGCAGCTCGAGTGCAACGGTCGTTGATCGTGAAGAGAATTAGCTTGCCATCGACCACAGCCGATCGGGAAATCTTACGGGCATGGTTCCGGGATTTGCGAAGCGCTGCTGACGCCGAACATCTGGAGCAAAGCTTCAGTTGCACTTGAGGCATCGCGAGATTTGAAGTCGGCGTCGAGCCAGAGCGAGGAGGCGTTTGGCGAAACTGCGCTGAGCTCTTGCGAGGCCGCACCAGAACTTAATTGAGGCGTGCCGGGACCGACCAAAATACAGTCCACCTCGTCCACGCGGAGCAGAGTTTTTGCGTCCCGTAAGGAGCAGGTGGTTCTTACGTCGAAGCCGTGCGGCGCTAATACCGCCTGTATGAAGGAGCACAGGTCGGCGGACGGATCAAAGACCAGCAGCCTGAGGCCACTCGGACTCTCCGGTTTGTGTGCTGAACGCGGAGTTGCGAACGACTGAATCGCCTCTTCTTCTGTCGGGTAGCTCTGCAGAAATCCAGAGAGCTTGGTAATGCCGAGCAGGTGCGCAACAAAGGGCTGCGCGCCGGCCAGCCGAATTGTCCCGCCGCGCTTATTCAGGCGGGCGGTGTGACGAACGAGCAATCCTAATCCCGTGCTGTCGAGGCGAGTGACCTCACCAAGGTTGAGCACAAAAAGGGCGAATTCGTGCTGCGCTTGGTTGAGAGCGGATTCGAGCGTCAACGTTTCCTGCCCGGCCATAATGCGACCCGCGCAGTGAATGACGAAGATTTTTCCGCAGAAGTGAGTTTTAAGGGTCAGGGGCATAGCAGCCTCTTTCGACCGCGCAATGCGGCCAGACCTAGCGTACATGGGTTGGGCACCGAATGACGAAAATTCCGAGGAAAAGCCTATAGCTGCCGAACTTGCTGTGAGGCTTCGAGGGCTTCCGGATTGAGCAGCGATTCGGCGGTGAGTTGATCGGCATTGCGCAGCTCGGGAAACAATACGCTCCACAGGCCGGTGACGACCAAAGAGCCGATGCCTCCGTAGACAACGGCCCGGACTGCACCCCACCATTGAGCTGTGAGTCCGCTCTCGAATTCCCCCAGCTCATTCGATGCTCCGATGAAGAGAGAGTTGACGGCACTGACCCGTCCACGCATTTCTGGTGGTGTGGCGAGTTGCAGTACCGATGAGCGGATGACCACGCTCACCATATCGGATGCGCCGACGATAAAGAGCGCCAGCATGGACCAGGGCAGGCTCCTCGACACTCCGAAAAGAATGGTGAACACGCCGAAAATGCCGACGCAGAGGAACATGAGCGCGCCGGAGCGTCGCCGGATAGGCCACCAGGTAAGCGTGATGGAGACGAGGAGCGCGCCCACGGCAGGAGCGGCGCGCAGCATACCCAATCCGCGTGGGCCGGCGTGGAGAATGTCCTGCGCGAATATCGGCATGAGGGCAACGGCTCCGCCGAGCAGCACGGCGAAGAGGTCGAGCGAGATGGAGCCGAGCAGGATGGGAGTGCTGCGGACATAGCTCAGGCCAGCGAGGATGACCTTCATTGAGACGGCGCGATGTTCCATGCGGCCGGGACGCACGGCGAGTGAACCGACCAGTGAGAGGAACCAGACGAGCGATGCGAGAGTGAAGAGATAAACCAGAGCCGCTCCAGCAATGCGGCTGTGAAATTGCAGCGTGAAGAGCAGCCCACCGATCGCGGGACCGGTAATGGTGGCGATCTGAAAAATAGTGGCGCCCCAGGTGACGGCATTAACAAAGTGCTCTTTCGGCACGAGATGCGGGATCAGTGCGGAGCTTGCCGGGCCGCTAAACGAGCGTCCCGATCCGATCAGGAACAGCACTGCATAAATAGGCAAAATGTGCTGGATTTGGCGCAGGGCGAAGATAAAAAGCGTGGCCGTGCAGAAGAATTGGAGCGTGTAGCAGACGAGGATGACCTTGCGCCGGTCAAAGCGGTCAGCCACATGTCCTGAAGGGAGCATGAAGAGCAGCCCCGGCAGAAAGAGCGCGAGGCCCGTATAACCCAGGTCGATGGCGCTGTGGGTAATGAGGTAAACCTGCCAAGCGACGGCGAGCGCCTGGGCCTCCGCTCCGATGACGACCACGATGCGCGCAAGCTGGTAACGGCGGAAATCGGGGGACAGAAAGGCCGCGGAGGCTCTCGCAGGGGAAGTATCGGACATGCCTGCATTGTTTATACCGTCCGCGGATGGCGATTGTCTCTGCTTTTGCTCGGATTGACCAGGCGAGCCAACAATCGGAGGCAAGGGCCTTCTTTGTGGTTGCGTGAGATGGTTGTCGCGACTGGATGGTCGCTTTCCGTGGCGCTCTGGCTGATAATCGACGCTGCGGCGGTTGCATTGCCTCACCGGAGATTGAATGTTCGTTCGATTACTTCTGCTGGCAGGCGTTCTTGGTCTTCTCGTCAATGCACCAGCGCTGCGGACATTGAAGCCGGCGCAAACGCGCCATAGTGCGCGCACACCGGGATCGGAGCCCCTTGGAACTGCGCTGAAAACCTGCCGTGATCTCAGAGTGTCGGGGAAGTATTACCTGTCTAGGGATGTGTCGAGCACAGGGGTATGTTTCGGGATCGACGCCGACAACATTGATCTAAATCTGAACGGGCACTCCATCACCTACGGAACGGGAGGGGGCACGAAACCGACCCCGGCAATCGAGGGGCACGACTGCTGGTCGAAAGCGAACCCCGGATATGAAGGACCATGCGGGTCGGAGCATGGCGGGCTGGAAGTACACGGGGGGACCATTGTTCAGTCGAAAAAAGCGGCGCCGTTCAGTCCGGTATTCGGCTTCGGGCAGGGTAGCTTCGATTCGGCGCCGTATATCCATAACATCAGGGCCTGGTTCCAGAACACGGGCGCGCAGTTTTATAACTCCAACTATCTCCCCGCGGGCGCGAGGATAGAAAACAACACAATTTATGACAACGTGACCGATATTCAACAGCCCGGACAAGGAATGCAGTCTGCGCGTTCAGCATTTCAGGGGCAGGCGATTTCTATCGGCCAGAATGCTCAAAATCCCGGGCCCGGTGACCGGATCAAAGACAACAGGATTGAAGGCTCTCCCCAAGGCGGAATCCGGACGGTGAACCAGAACAGCGTGATTAGCGGCAACGACATCAGCATGAACGCTACTTATGCCAACGATTTTTGCGTGGATGTTCCGGCCAATAATACTGTGGTGACGAAGAACAACTGCCACCCCAGGAGCGGACGCGGGTTCCACGTGAACGCGGACCATGTGATCATCGCGGACAACATCATCAGCGTGATCGAGCTCAAGCAGGATCCCGAATACGGCGGCTGCGAAAGCGGCGGGACGTACGGCGTGCAACTGGAATTTGACAGCAGCTTTCTCTCCTCGCCTCCGAACGGGGTTGTGGTGAAAGGGAATACGATTACGGCGACGGCAGAGGCTTGCCAGGCCGTGGGTCTGCGCCTCACGGAAATGACTCCGGCGGCGAGAAACACTTTTACCGGGAACACGATCAAGACAACCAACAGCGGAGATGCGCACGATTTCGGAATCAGCACGGACAGCAGTAACAATGCCGGGGTAACGATTTCCGGCAACACCTTCGATGACCAGTACGCCTATGCGGATGGAGAGTGGGACGGATACAGCTTCACGATTGGCCACAACACGTGGCGGGGCTCGCCAGCGTACACGTTTGCGGCCCTGGATGGAGCCTGCGATCCGAAGCAGGATGGCTCAGGCGCCGAATGCCCATCGAGCGCGCGATTCATCGACCGCCTCCCGAATAAGGTGAAATGCGGGCCGGAGAGTGCCGCCACTGTCACGATTGGCCCAGAGGTGACGGTGTGCAAGCCGAACCAGTAGCCGCACCGGTAATCTTGCGCGGATGTGGGATTTTGCTGCGCTGAGCCATAATCTGAACTGTGGACGAGGCAGAGGCGATCGCGCCGT
The DNA here is from genome assembly GCA_036273415.1 of Silvibacterium sp. Classification (GTDB taxonomy): domain Bacteria; phylum Acidobacteriota; class Terriglobia; order Terriglobales; family Acidobacteriaceae; genus Silvibacterium. The sequence goes on from DASUHR010000013.1 coordinate 25,445, forward strand.
TCTCAGCGGCAAATCCGGCGATTGAGAGCGTGAAGGAGCGGGCGCATCCGCTGGATGCGCCGGGGTCGCGATCTTTTCGCGCAGTTGCTGCGGTGTGCCTGTGCGGCGTGTTCGCATTTCTCAATCTGTATGTGACGCAACCAATGCTTCCACTGCTGGAACGCATTTTTCACGCGTCAAAGTCGGTTGTGGGGCTTACGGTAAGCGCGGCCACGCTCGGCGTCGCGATCTCGGCGCCCATACTGGGAGCGCTGGCGGAGCATATGAGCCGCAAGCGCGTGATCGTCGCGTCCACGCTGGTGTTGTGCGTGCCGACGCTTCTGGCGGCGAGCTCGCCGGGTCTGCACGCTCTGGTGTTCTGGCGGTTTCTGCAGGGACTGATTCTGCCCGGCATCTTTGCTATCACAATCACCTATATCGGCGAGGAGTGGGAGCACCGCGCGACTCCGATTGTGATGAGCATTTATGTGAGCGGCACGGCCCTGGGTGGGTTCATTGGTCGGATGGTCGCGGGAGTGGCCGCCGAACGGCTGAGCTGGCGATGGTCGTTTCTGATTCTCGGCGTGATGACGCTTATCGGCGCGGCGGCAATTTGGCGCTTGCTGCCGCAGGAGGCGCAACCGATGGCGAGCGAGGAGGTCAGTGTGGCTGCGAAGCTCGGCGCGATGCTGGCGCACTTTCGCAATCCGCGGCTAGCGGCAACCTTCGCTCTCGGCTTCGGAATGCTGTTTGCGCTCGTAGGGACTTTTACTTATGTAACCTTCTATCTCGCCGATGCGCCGTTTCATCTCTCGACGGAGTCGCTTAGTTATCTGTTTGCGATTTACCTGATCGGGCTGGTGGTCACGCCGGCGGGCGGGTATATGGTAACGCGCATCGGCATGCGCGCAGGCATTGCGCTGGCGATCGGCGCGTGCCTCGCGGGGGCACTGGTGACGCTCAGCCACTCGCTATGGATTGTCGTGCTGGTTGGGTTGGGCCTGGTGTGCACCGGCGTGTTCGTAGCGCAGGCTACGGCGAACAGCTTTCTACGGATCGCGGCGCCGGCGGGGGGGCGCGCGTCAGCGGCAGGGCTCTACATCTGCTGCTACTACATGGGAGGAACGGCGGGCGGCGTACTTCCCGCGTATATGTGGTCGGTTGGGAAATGGCCGGCGTGCGTAGGGCTGATTGCGTGCGTTCTGGCAATTACGCTGGGGATTGCACTGGTCGGCTGGAGAATGCCGGAGGCAGAAGCAGCAGGTCAGCGAGGTGGCGGGTCAGTGTTGTAACGTACACTTCGACCGAATGAAGGATGAGCGGGTGTCATTCGGTCGATGGCTCCTATTTCCCGTGGTCTTTGTGGCCAGCACGGCGACTGTTTTTGTCTGCGCAATCGGACTGCTGATCTTTCAATATCCCGCGGCCTTTCCGTAATTGTGGCGCTTGTCCTGGCCGCCTTCGATTTCCCCGGTCTTTGGGTTCACTTCGATGCATTCTCCATCGCTCCACGGCTCTTCGACATTTACGGTGTAGCCCATTGCGCGAAGCGCGTCGAGGGTGGCGGCGGGAAACCCGGGTTCAAGATAAACGTCATCGGGCAGGTACTGGTGATGGAAGCGTGGAGCGTCTACCGCCTGCTGGATATTCAGACCCTCTTCCGCGGCGCTTAGGAAAATGTTCGCCACGGTAGTGATAATGCGCCCTCCGCCGGGCGAGCCGAGGACGAAACGTACCTTTTTGTGTTGCAGCACGATAGTCGGGGTCATGCTCGAAAGCGGCCGCTTGCCGGGGGCGATGGAGTTCGCCGGGCCCTGGATGAGTCGAACATATTAGGCACGCCCTGTTTGGAGGCGAAGTCGTCCATCTCGTCATTGAGCAGAAAGCCGAGACCCTCGGCAGTAACTCCCGAACCAAAGCCGTTGTTGAGCGTAGTGGTCACGGCGACGGCGTTGCCGTCCGCATCCATAACGGAATAATGGGTGGTCTGCGTCGACTCATGTCGCACTTCGGCCATGGTGGGCGGTGGCGGCAAAAATCCCGCGGGGCGCCTCAGATCTTTTGATTGGGTCGCCTTCCCCGGCTGTATCCCAGCGCGCCATTCCGTCGCATACTTCTTGCTGATCAACCGCGCCACTGGAATCTTCACGTAATCCGGATCGCCCAGGTAATCCGTCCGATCCATGTAGGCGCGGCGGAAGGATTCGAGGATGAGGTGCATCTCTTCAGGCGAACGATCGGGCCAGCGGTTTAGGTCATCGCCCTCGAGAATGTTCAGAATTTCGATCAGGGCGATGCCTCCTGAGGACGGCGGAGGAGCGCTGACGATTGTGTATCCGCGATAGGTGCCGGTGACGGGAGCGCGTTCCTTGACCGAATAGCGGGCAAGGTCTTCCGCGGTGAGGATTCCGCCGCCCCGCTGGACATCTTCGACCAACTTTCTTGCTATGCGGCCTCGGTAGAAGTCATCGGGGTCAGCGGCGATGGTACGCAGAGTTGCGGCGAGTTCGGGCTGTCTAAAGACTTCGCCGGATTTGTAGAAATTGCCGTCGCGCTGGAAGATGTGCTTCGACGCAGGGAAGCCGGACAGTGTCGAGTCGTGTAGCTCGCGGGCTTCTCCTTCTGTAAGTGCGAAGCCCTGGCTCGCGAGGCGAATGGCAGGGGCCATGACTTGCTGGAGAGTGAGTCGCCCGTATTTCTTTTCCGCATAGACCATCCCTGCAACGGAGCCGGGGACGCCGATGGATTTGTATCCGGTGATGCTGGCGTCGGGGATGACATTGCCCTTTGCGTCCAGGTACATGTTGACGGTGGCAGCCTGCGGAGCGCGCTCACGGTAGTCGACGAACGTGTTCTTTCCGGCGTTCAGGCCAGCGGCAAAATGAATGAGCATGAACCCGCCTCCGCCCAGGTTCCCGGTAGCCGGCTGTACCACCGCCAGTGCAAACCCCGTCGCAACCGATGCGTCGACGGCGTTGCCGCCTTCCTTCATTACGTCAACGCCTGCGTCGGTGGCAAGGTGGTGAATACTGACCACCATGGCGTGTTTCGCGCGGACAGGCTGGTCGTTTTGAGCGAACGTGGCAGGGAGGGCCCACAGACTAAAAGCGAGGGCAACGATGACGAGGCGGCGCATAACAGCCAAGTTTAGCTGGAAATGCGACCGCGCCGCGCTACTCGTACCGAAGCGCTTCGATGGGGTCGAGCGTGGCAGCCTTCCATGCCGGATAAATCCCGAAGATGAGACCGATAGCGATCGAAACTGTGAATCCAACGATCGCCCATGTCGTGGAGATGGTTGCCGGCAGCGCGGAAAAGATGGTGCGGATGAGCAGCGTGATAATTGCGCCGATCAAAATGCCGATAACGCCCCCAATGGCGCAGAGCGTCGTCGCCTCCATGGTGAACTGGACCAGGATGTTGCGCTTGGTTGCGCCAATGGCCTTGCGAACCCCGATTTCACGAGTGCGCTCGGTGACCGAGACGAGCATTATGTTCATCACGCCAACCCCGCCGACCATCAGACCCACGCTGGATACGGCGACCATGAAGATGGCCAGGCCGCTCGTTAGCTGGTTCCACAGCCGCGCGAGAGAGTCGGGCGAGAAGATTGAGAAGTTGTCCGGCTGCCAGGTATGGACCTTGCGGCGGATGCGCAGCAGCTCGCGGACCTCGTCTTCGACAAGAGCGCGGTTTTTCGGATTGTCGTATTTCACGCTGAGCCACATGCCGCTCTGCGTCGCATCTTCGGGATGCAAATCAAGAAACGTGTTCAGTGGAAAAAGCGCCTTGTTATCTTCGGGATTATCTCCACCCCCAAAAGCTTCTTTCACCTTATCCAGCACACCGATCACGGTGAACATATCGCCCTCGATCTGTACTTCCTTACCGATGGCATCGTCCCTCCCAAACAACTTCTGCCAAGTGTCATGACCCAGAATTACAACATGCGCAGCCCGCTGGTCCTCGGCTTCCGTGAACATCCGACCTTGCAAAAAATTCAGCTCCGTCACGTCCTTAACGGCTGTCTGATCGCCTTCCAGCATGGTTCCCTGTGCCTGCTTCTGGCCATATTTCACGCCAATGATGCCCACCTGAAATATGGGATTCACGTGACGCGCTCCGGCGTTTGCGGCAGCCACATGAGGCAGGTCGCGCATGGCAATGGCATCATCCGCGGTGAGTTTTTTGCGGGCCAGCATTTCAGGCGTGGGGCGCACTCCGATAATGGGCATGTGAAAAATCCACAGCACGTTGGAGCCGAGCGAGTTCACCCAGTCCTGCACATTATTATTGAGGCCGCTGATGATTGACGAAATTGTGATCACAGTGGTGACTCCGATAACGATGCCTAGAATCGTAAGGCCGGAGCGGAGCTTGTTGGCGCGCACCGTATCGAGCGCCATTCTTACGGATTCGCCGGTGCTTCCGAATTTCATGATTGCCTCACAGTTCCGACCGCAGCGCGACAATGGGGTCGAGGGTAGCGGCCTTGTGCGCCGGATAAACGCCGAAGAAAACGCCGATGGCTCCGGAGACGAACACCGCCAACATCACCGACCAAAGCGCGATGTCGGAGGGGAATCCGATGATCAGCGTGACCAGGCGAGCGGCTCCGGCGCCAACCAGTATGCCTATAAAGCCGCCGAGGAGCGACATGGTTCCGGACTCAATAATGAATTGAAGCAGTACGTCCTTGCGGCGCGCGCCGAGCGCCTTGCGCACGCCGATCTCGCGGGTGCGCTCGGTGACTGAGACCAGCATGATGTTCATGATGACAATGCCGCCCACGATGAGCGAGATCGAAGCGATGCCGATAACCACGTAGAGGAACGTCGAGCTGATGCTCTTCCATAGCCCGACGAAGGTCTGGTTGGTGGAGATAGTGAAGCTGTCGGGCTTGCCCACGGCATCATGGCGACGCGAGCGCATGATCACCCTAGCCTCGTCGGAGGCGCCATCAAGCCGTGCGACCGAGCCGGCTTTAACGTAAATGGTGACGCTGCCGTTGGTCCCGTAGGTGTGCTGGTAGGCGGTGATGGGGAGGGCCACATAGTTGTCCTCGCTTCGGCCGAGGGTGCTGCCCTGCCGCTCGCCGACCCCAATGATGGTGTAGGGCTGGCCATCCACCCGGATTTCCTTGCCGAGTGGATTGGTGCGCGGCAAAAGGTTATTCACAATGTCGTAGCCCACAATCGCCACCCGCGACCCGTATTGCTGGTCGGCGGGTACAAAGCTGCGTCCAAGAGCGATGTTGAGGTTCGATATCTCCGGCATGTTCCAGCTCCAGCCGCGAATGTCGGTATTGTCACTGGAGTGGTTCTGGTAAACGATCTTGCCGCTGTTGTTGAGAAGCGCGCCTACGCTCAAACAGCTTTTGCATTGCTCCTGGATGGCATAGTAGTCGGAGATCTCAAGCTTTTTGCGTTTCTGAAACATCTCCCACTGCTTGTAGCTGAAGATGACCGGCGACTGCTTGCTCAGGGTGAACACGTCCGCGCCGTAGCCGTAGACTTTGGTGGCGACATACTTGTTCACTCCATTGGTAAGCGTGATGACGGCAATAACGGACGACACTCCGATGACCACCCCGAGCAGCGTGAGCACGGAACGCAGCTTGTTGGCCCAAAGCGACTGGAGCGCGACCTTGAATGCCTCTTTGAATTCCATTGGCGTGCCAACCCAAGTTTAGCAGCCGGACGAGACCAGCCATGGGCATGGACGCATATACGCACGCGTCGCGGTTGCGGTTCCGTTGGGTGATGGCCAAAGACGCGAACTGGGATCGCGCGTTCGAAACTATCGTATCCCTACCTGTCCGCGGACGCTTTCAATCAGTTTCTTCGAATCGTAGCCGGTCCCATCTTTGAATACGGTCTCGACGTTTTCAATATCTTCAATGTTCTTGGAGGGGTCGCCTTTGATCAGGACAATGTCGGCCTGCTTGCCGGAGGCGAGGGTCCCAATACGGTCCCCTTGACCCATATAGATTGCACCGTTCTGCGTGGCGATGTGGATGGCTTGTTCCGGGGTAAAACCAGCTTCGACGAGAAGCTCGATTTCGCGCTGGTCCCCGAAGCCGGGGAGTACGCCTCCGTTGCCCGTGGGATCGGGTCCGGCAAGCAGCAGGCCTCCGGCTTTGGCGAAGGCGTATTCAAAATCCATCTCCTTGCGCATGAGCGTCCCCATTGGCGAGTTGGGCAGGATGCGTGCGCGCGCGGTGAGGTAGCTCTGTGCGGATTCGGCGGACATGGCATCGAGGGTGCGCTGTTCAATTTTCGGGCGGCCGGAAACGCTGGATTCAAAAACCGGCAACGTCGATGTAACGGCAACATGGTGCGCGACAAGGTTGTGGATGAGCGCGGTGACCTGTGGGCCTTGGATGTCGGTGTCGGCCCAGCTCTTCGCGAGTCCCGCGGGGCAGATGTCAGGCTTCTTCTCTGCGACAAACTCGCTGTCGGTGAAGACAGGGCCGTGCTCGAAATCGTCGATGTCGAGCGAGATCGCCTCGGGCCAGGTGACCGAACAGAGGTGTCCCGTCAGCTTTAGCTTATGGACGTGAGCCTCGCGGATAGCGGCGCCGAGCTCGTCGCGGCTGATATTCATATAGGCCTTGTACGAAGTCATGCCTTCGGCGGCCCAGTAGTCCACCATGCGCGTTGCGTCGTCCGGGCCTGTGAGCTCGTGCATTTGCGCGAAAAGCGTAGGCGCGCCTTCGAGGTAGGGCGCAGTGGCGTCAATAAAGGGGCCAGGCATAAGGCCGGCATTCACGCGTTTCTTGACTTTGAGATCGGTATACGGTTCAAGGCTGCCGGTGGTGCGCATGGTCGTCACTCCGGCCGCGAGATAGAGGCGCGGCGCAGTGTAAGGGATCTCGGCGACGAAGAGGCCCGGTTCTTCAATGTGGCCGCCCTGAACCTGGAGCGCATATGAGTCCGTGTAGTAGAGGTGGTCGTGCATGCCGACTAGGCCGGGAATGACGGTGTACCCGGAGAGCTCCATCCGCTGCGCGCCATCGGGAACGGTGACGGACGATGCCGGGCCAATGGACTCGATCTTGCCGTTCGAAACGACAACGGCTTGGTCGTCCTTAGCCGGGGAGCCGGTCCCGTCAATCACGCGGACGTGATCGAGCACAAAAACGCGCGCATGGACGGAAATAAAGGCGGCGGCGGCGTTGGGCGGTGCCTGAGCGAATGCAATGGCAGAGGAGAGCAGGCAAGCGGCGACGATGGGGAGGCGCATCGGGAACCTCGCGGGGGTTGGTGAGGATGGAAGCGGTTCCGATTGTAGATCATCCGAGCCGAATATTGCCGTCCGCTGCTAAAGCCGCTCTTTTTGTGATGGTAGCCACTCGCGTTTGATAGCGTTCAAATTAACAATGAGATGAGGCCCACGGCAGAGCTCCTGCGTATGCGGCACCCGACCGGCCCACTCATCGCGGGTATCTGGTCTTTTCCTGTATTCTGCGGCTTCGGAACCTTTCCCTGATTTGCTGCGTATAGCCTTTCATGAGCTATGCGGCGGCCATGACGTGGGAGATGGACGGTTTCCGGGTTATCCGTTCGCGTCCTCGGTTTGATGGGGGCGGAAGCGGAGTACTCCCATCTCCGCGCCTGGAGCGCCCCGCGCGCGAGCAGGCGCGGGAAAATCGTCATGGCCGGGAACAGGCGCGGCAGGGCAGCCAGAATCCTGGTGCTTTGCCCGGGCGCAGCGTGGCAGCTGATTCCGGAATGGGGCGGGTGCGAGGAGCGGAGCGCGCATTGGAAGTCGATTGGCAGATCGTGGTGCAGCGTTGCCTTGATGGCGATTCCGGCGCCTGGACCGAGCTGGTGAAGGCACATTATCGCCGCATTTACGGGCTCTGCTATCGCTTTACCGGCTCGTCACACGACGCCGAGGATCTGACTCAGGATGTTTTCCTGAAGGTGTATGGGAACCTTGCGGCCTTCGATCTGGCGCGCGGCAGCTTTCAGACGTGGATTACGACGGTGACGCGGAACCTGCTGGTGGACCACTTCCGGCGAACCAAGGGGCAGCGCTCGACCGATTCAATGGACGCGGGTTGGGACGAGCCGGAGGATCTGACGATTGCGGCGCGGCTTGCGGCGGGAGGGCCCACGCAGCATGACCGAGCGGCGCAGAAGGAAATAGCCAGAATGGTGCAGGAGGCGCTGACGCGTATCTCCCCGGAGTTGCGCGAGGCGGTGATTCTGCGGGATTTGCAGGATATGGATTACAAGGAGATTGCGCAGGTCCTCCGCATTCCCGAGGGGACAGTGAAGTCCCGCATAAGCCGGGGACGCGCGGAGCTCGCGCGGCTGTTGGACAGGAACAAAGGGCAGGCGGTGTAGCGATGAAAGAGCGGAATCCATTTGAGAAGAAGCCGGCGGGAGCCGGGACGCCGCTCGGTGGGAGCGAAATGCTCCAATGCGAGGCATGGGAGTCCCTGCTTACGGAGGCGCTCGATGGCCTGCTTCCAGCCGACCAGCGCGCTACATTTGACGCGCATGGAGCGAAGTGCCCGGTTTGCGCGGAACTGTTGAAGCAGGCGAAGCAGGGGCGGGAGTGGCTGCAGTTTCTCGACACGGAGCCGGACACGCCAGCGGATTTGGTTGAGCGAATAGTTAGCAAGACGAGCGGATCAATTGCTGGCGGTCCCCTGGCGATGCCGGGTGCGGTACCTCTTGCGGTTGCGCCCCATGTGCTGGGGATTCCGGTGCGTCGGGTGATGTGGGATACGCGCATGATGATGACGGCGGCGATGGCGTTTTTCTCGATTGCGCTGACACTGAACCTGGCGGGAGTGAAGCTGACGAATTTACGGCTGGCGGACCTGACCCCGGCGAGTATGGAGACAAACTTGACCAGGCAGTTCTACGGCGCGGAGAAGTCGCTGGTGCAGTACTACGACAATCTGCGGCTGGTGTATGAGGTGGAATCGAAGATGCGGCAACTGCGGCGCACGGAAGAGATGCAACAGCCGACGCAGCAGCAGGTGCCCGCGAATCCGCAGGGGAATGGGCACAAGAACGGCGGAAAGCTGGAGCCGGCGATGAAGATTCCGCAGGAGGGCGAATTGTGGGGCAGCCCACGGCTTGCAAGCACCACGCCGCCGGAGCTTGAGATTAATAAAACAGAGGAAGAGGTAGAGATTGCAGCATTGTGTGGAAGCGATCAGGCAGAAAGGAGCCTGGTATGAACTGTGCTAACCATCCAGATGTTCCTGTATCGGCGTATTGCCAGAACTGCGGCAAGCCGCTTTGCGCAGCATGTGTGCGCTCGGTAGGTGGAGTGATCTATTGCGAGCAGTGCCTGGCGGCGAGGCTTGGCCTTGGCGGAGCGGCGTCTGCAGGTGCGGCGGGAAGTTATCCGGGGAACGTTCCGGGAAGCGCTGCTGGAGCTGTGCCCGGCGGCGTCCCGGGAGTAGTTGCGCCAGGTGGACCGAGTCCCGCGACGGCGTTTGTGCTGGGGTTTATCCCGGGGGTCGGGGCAATGTACAACGGCCAGTTCGTGAAGGGCATTGTGCATGTTCTGATCTTTGTCATCCTGATCGGGATCACGAACCAGGCTGGGATTTTCGGGATATTGATTGCGGCGTGGATCGCGTACCAGGTCTTCGACGCCTACCATACTGCGAAGGCGCGGCGTGAAGGGCTGCCGCTGCCCGACCCATTCGGGCTCAACGATCTGGGTGCGAAGATGGGTATCCACATGGGCGGCCCGAGTGCGGCTCAGGGCTTTACCGGGGTTCCTCCGGCGGCTCCACCGCCTGCGGGATATCCGGCTGCTGGCTTCACCAATCCTTACGTGCCGTATTCCACTGTGCCGCCGCCAGTGCCGGGCATCGATCCCATGATGCCGCCGCGACGCAGAGAGCCGGTGGGCGCAATTGTGCTCATCGCGCTCGGCGTGCTGTTCCTTTTGAATACGCTGGATATCTTTCATTTTGGATGGATGTGGAGACTTTGGCCGCTACTGATAATCGGCTTCGGAGCACTGCTGTTCGTTCGCCGGACGCGTGAAATCCAACCGCCACCGCCCCCTCCGCCTCCGAGTGCGGGAGGGCCGCAATGAACCGCTACCTGTTGCTTCACCGTATTAAGGCGCCGGTGATGCTGGTGGTGTTCGGCATTACGGCAATGCTGGACCAGTGGGGCATCTTGCCCTATCACGAGAGCTGGCCGCTTTATTTGATTGCGTGGGGGTCGCTGCAACTTGCGGAGCGCGCGGCATGGACGCAGCTGCAGCGCCCCGCCCCATACGCAGCGCAGCCGGGCAGCTGGGGAGGACCGGCTTCTGCAGCCTCTGCGCCTCCGCCGGGCTCGGCCCCTACAGCGATAACGCCTCCGGATGAAGGAAGAAGGTAAGCTATGGCGACTCCTCCACCGTATTCTCCAAACCCTCGACAGTATCCTCCGGCCCAGGACCCGCGCCAGCAGGTACGCGACTATGCGCGCATTCAGCGGGAACAGGTCAGAGCGCAGCGCCAATATTGGCGCGCCTACTGGCGTGGCGGAAGACGGCCTTCGATTACTGGCCCCGTCGTGCTGTTGGCCATCGGAGTGATCGCGTTATTGGTCGAAACGGGCCGGCTGAACGGCTACGCGGTATGGAACTGGTATGCGCAGTGGTGGCCGCTGCTGCTGATCGCTGCGGGAGTAATCTCGCTGGCTGAATACTTCTGGGACCGCGATGACCCTTATGCCGGAAGACGCGGGGGAGGAATTTTCGCACTTTTGATACTGCTGCTGTTTCTCGGATGGGCAGCGCACGGCGCGCGCTGGTGGGGACACCGCCTGGGCATGGATGGCAACGATTTTGCCTTCGTCTTCGGCGAGGAGCACGACAATGACATACAGATGGACCAGGCCGCGCCTGCGGCCGGCACAGTGAATGTGCAGAATCCGCGTGGCGACGTCACGGTGACGGGCTCGACCGACGGGCAGATCCATTTGCGCGCGCACGAGGTGGTGCATACCTCCTCGGACAAAGACGCGCAGAAGGATTTTGACCAGGTGCGCCCACGGATTACTGCATCAGGCTCGGGATCGATGATCAGCGTGCCGTCGCGCACCGGTTCGGCGGTGGATCTTACGCTTTCAGTTCCTGAGGGAAGCTTCATTACCGTGAACGCGCAACACGGCGATGTCTCAATCGAAGGCGTAAAGAACAATGTGGATGTGACCGACCAGCAGGGCGATGTGAAGGTGGACGGCACTACGGGAGACGTCCACGCGCGCATGAACGACGGAGACTTCTCCGCGCACGCGATTGAGGGGCAGCTCTTCCTGAACGGACATGCCAGCGACATCACGCTATCGGAGATCAAGGGGCAGGCGGTGCTGGACGGAGAGTTTTTTGGCGACACGCACCTTGAGCAGATGGGCGGTGCGGTCCACTTCCATTCGACGCGAACGGCGATTGACCTGCCAAGTCTGGGCGGAGATTTAACGCTCGACTCCGATGACCTGACGGCGAGCCAGATGGGCGGGCCAACGCGGATTATCACCCGCTCGAAGAACATCGATCTGACGCGGGCGGCGGGCGATCTGCACATTGAGAACAGCGATGGCGACGTGAACGTGACGGCGGCTGTTCCGCTGGGCAATGTGGAGATTATGAACCGCACCGGCAGCCTGCTGGTCACAGTACCGGAAAGTGCAAATTTTATCGTGACCGCGAGCACGACACAGGACGACGATCTACAGACGGATTTCCCCCTTGACGTGACGACGAGCGGAGACGAAAAGCGGATTTCAGGAATGGTCGGGCACGGCGGAACGAAACTGGACCTGTCGACCACGCACGGAAATCTGGAATTGAGGAAGGGCGGCGCAGAGTTAAGTGCGCCTGAGCCACCGCCTGCTCCTGCCGCTCCAGCTGCTCCGAATGCGTCTAAGCCGACGCGGCATCTGCGCGCGCCGAAGGTTCCGGTGGCTCCGCCTACCGAGCAGTAGTATGGAACGGTGCAGCTAAAAAGTCCGCAAATTGCCTTCCGGCCGAGGGGCGTGAATGAGCAGGCCTAGTTCTCCGGCAACGCGCTCCAGGCGTGCGCGGACGGGCGGCGCGACCGGAAGCATCGGCAGGCGGTAATATTCGCCGCACTTTCCCATCAGGGACAGAATGGCCTTCACCGGTCCAGGATTTGTCTCCCAGAAATTTGCTTCCATCAGCCGGTAATATTTGCGATTGATGCGCCGCGCGGTGGGCCAGTCGTCCGCCAGAGCGGCCCGCACCATTCTGGACATCTCCGCAGGAATCTCATTTGAGGTGACGGAGACCAGGCCGGCGCCGCCCGCTCCGATTACGCCCAGCGCCATGTTGTCGTCTCCGGCATAAATGCGAAAACCCTGCGGCGCCTGAGTGATCAGGCTGGTGATTTGCGGGAGATTGCCGCTGGACTCCTTGATGGCGCGGATGTTCGACGAGGCTTCCGCGAGGCGCAAAACAGTTGCTGGCTCAAGATTGACTCCGGTGCGACTCGGGATGTTGTAGAGCACCACAGGCAGCGGCGCGGCGGCGCGCGCGACCGCTTTGAAATGCTCGAAGAGGCCTTCCTGCGTGGGCTTGTTGTAGTAGGGGTTGGCGGAGAGGATCGCGGTGATGCCGGGAATTTTGGACGCCGCGCGCGCGCGGCCGGCCGCCTCACGCGTGGAATTGTGGGTGCAACCGGCCCAGACGGGGACGCGTCCGGCGGCAGCTTCAGCTACGATGCGCAGGACCTGCAGCCATTCGTCATCGGTGAGCGTCGGGGTTTCTGCGGTGGTGCCGCAGGCTACAAGCCAGCCTATGCCGCTTTCAATCTGCCATTGCGCTAGCGCATAGAGCGCGTGTTCGTCGACGGCGCCGTCTGCTCGAAAGGGCGTGATCAGCGCTGTGCCGCATCCGGTTAACCCGTTCAATCCATCCATCACGAATGAGTCTACAGGGCATGTGAGGTCGAATCCAATCGCGAAGGTGCACAGCAAATTGCGATTTCGCAGATAGAATGACGGCAGATAATCCACGCGATTTCAAGGCAATGGCGAAGCGCATGATTTCAGTGCTGATTCTTACGAAGAACGAGGAGAAAGACTTGCCGGGGTGCCTGGATTCAGTCGCATGGTGCGACGACGTTCATGTGCTCGACTCGTTCAGCACGGATGCTACTCCGGAGATAGCACGGGATGCCGGTGCGCGCCTGACACAGCGGAGATTCGATAATTGGGCGGCGCATCAGAACTGGGCCGTAGCGAATCTGCCATTTAAATATTCCTGGGTGTTTTATCTCGATGCCGATGAACGGATGACGCCTCAACTGAGTACCGCGGTTCAGAGCGCTGTCGAGCAGCCAGGCAACTATGTTGCGTTTCGCGTGCAGCGGCGGGACTTTTTTCTGGGCAGATGGCTGAAACATGTCCAGGCATCCTCTTTTTATTTGCGACTTTTTCGCCCGGAGAAGATGAAATACGAAAGACTTGTAAATCCGATTTCAATTGCGGATGGACCTGTCGGGCAGGTCAGTGGATACCTTGAGCATTTTCCTTTCAGCAAGGGGATTGAGCATTGGGTGGGGCGCCATAATTCCTACAGCTCGTTCGAGGCGGAACAGATTTTGGAGAACCGCCGGCGCAATCGGAGTGTTAGCTTTGTGAGGGCGTTCACCGCGAAGGATTTTCACGAACGTCGCTTTTACCAGAAGGAGTTGTTTTACCGGCTACCGGCGCGACCGGCGATGAAATTTCTGGTTCTGTATTTGGGCAAGAGGGGATTTATGGACGGACGCGCTGGGTTTACGTACGCGGTTCTGCAGTCAATATACGAGTACATGATTATTCTAAAAACCAAGGAGCTGGAGAGAGCGGCACCGAAGGAGATTCCGAAGACTACGATTGGCGGTTGAGCTGGGCAGCGATTTCGCTGAACTCCCATACGCCGGTTCTACCCGCTATCCATTCGGCGGCGCGGACTGCCCCTTCGGCGAAGCCGTGGCGGGAGAAAGCTTCGTGCTTCAACTCAATCACATCATTCGCGGACCGAGCCTCGATCACGTGAATGCCGAAAGCGTCCCCTTCGCGGTTTGAGACGATTCCAATTTCCAGCGAAGGCGCGGCGGATTGCATCACCTGCTTTATGGATAACGCAGTGCCGGAAGGCGCGTCTTTTTTGCCGGAGTGGTGCGTTTCCGTGATGCTGAATTTGTAGCCGGGCACCGCCACGGCGAGCTCGCGGGCGACGCGCAACATGGCCAGCACGCCGACGGAGAAATTTGTCCCGTAGAGCAGCGCTGCGCCCCTGCGTTGGGCGAGCGCGCGCATGTCATTGATGTGGGCGTACCATCCAGTTGTTCCCACGACCACCCGGGCGGAGTTGGCAAGACAGGCGCGCAGGTTTTGCACGACCGACTCAGGCGTGGTGAAGTCGATGACGGCATCAAAGCCGGCGAGGAACGGCCCGGTGAGCGCCCCAGCGTTGTGATTCTCTTCCTCCCCAAGCACCCGAACACCGTGGCCGCGCTCCTTCGCAATATCGGCTACGATGCTGCCAGTTTTGCCCCGGCCCAGGACGAGGAAGAGCATCGGCTAGCTCACGCTTTCCCTGAATGCTTCTGCGTCGCGTTCTTTGACTCCTTCGGCGCTTTCCCTTTGCGCTTCGATATCGAAGATTTCCGGATCAGGATCGCTGAAAAACTCGGCATGTAGCGAGCGTATGGCCTCTTCGACGTCGTCTTCTTCGATCATGAAACTCATATTGATTTCGGATGCGCCCTGCGAGATCATACGCACGTTGACATGGCGGATAGCCTGAAAGACGCGCGCAGCGATACCCTGCTGACCGCGAATGTTTTCACCCACCATGCAGATGAGCGCCTTTCGGCCTTCATATTTTACGTCGGCTAACTTGCTGAGATCGGCGGCGATCTCAGGAAGCTTATCGTTGGAGTCAACTGTGACCGAGACCGAGACTTCGGAGGTAGACACCATATCAACCGGAGATTTGTGACGGTCGAAGACCTCGAAAATGGCACGCAGGTAGCCGTGCGACATGAGCATGCGGCTGGCGACCACGTCGATGATAGTGAGGCGCCGTTTGACCGCTATGGATTTGAATGGGCTGCGGCAGTGCGGTGCGAGCGAGATGATGCGCGTGCCTTCGTTTTCCGGATTGCGCGAGTTGAGCACGAGAACAGGGATGTTTTTGCTGACTGCGGGAAGAATGGTCGCGGGGTGCAATACCTTTGCGCCGAAATAGGCGAGCTCCGCCGCCTCCTCAAAGCTGATCGTTTTCACCCGCAGCGCATCGGGGCATATGCGCGGATCGGTGGTCATAATGCCGTTGACGTCGGTCCAGATCTCAATGCAGTCGGCGTCAATGCCTCCCCCGACGAGGGCGGCAGTGAAGTCGGATCCCCCGCGCCCGAGCGTAGTGGTGATTCCCTTTTCCGTTGCGCCGATAAAGCCGCCCATCACGCAGATGCGCCCTTCCCTGGCGTGCGACAGTACGTTCGCTTTCAAACGGTGTTCTATCAGCGAGTCCTGCGGGATGGCCTTTCCATGCTGCGCATCGGTGATTATGCAGTTCCGTGCGTCTACGTGTACGGCGTGGAGACCGAGGTGGCAAAAGGCGTCGGCGATGATCCGGCTGGAGAGCCGTTCGCCGACAGAAACGACCATATCGTTGATACGCGGAGTGAGCTCGCCGACGGCGGCCAGGCCGCGTAGCACTTCGTCCAGCGCGCAGAACTCCGATTCGATCCATTTGCCCAGCTCGGCAACGGATTCAGGCGAGACGAGAGCAGTTGTGGTTTCCTTGTGACGATTGCGGAGCCGCGCGGTGATGGCCAGGGCGCCGCTACGGTCGCCGCGCGCTGCTGCCGCAGCGGCGGCAAAGAGCTGGTCAGTGACTTTGGCCATCGCGCTTACGACGACGACAGGCGTGAGGCCCTTGTCGCGACGGCCACCCACAATTCCGGCAGTGCGATGGATAGCTGCGGCATCTTCGACAGAAGTGCCGCCGAACTTCATGACGACTAGCTTGCTCATGCTGGAACGGCCGCCACGTGGATTCGCGAGGGATCGAGTTTTCCCAGTGAGACCAGCAGCTCGGCGTTCAACAGCGCTGCGCCGGCAGCTCCTCGAATGGTGTTGTGCGAGAGCACTGTGAACTTCCAGTCCAGAAGAGAACACGGGCGAAGGCGTCCCACGGTGGAGGCCATTCCGTTGCCGCGCATTTTGTCGAGCCGCGGTTGGGGACGGTCTTCGAGTTGGGCGAACTCGACAGGCTGCGCCGGGGCAGTGGGCAAATCGCCGCCTGCGAGCGGCCTGAACTCGCGCCATGTCTCTAGAATTTCTTCGCGCGTGGCTTTGCCCGAGAGCTTGATGCTGACGTTTTCGGTGTGTCCGTCTTCCACGGCAACGCGGTTGCAGTGTGCGGTCATCTTCGCATTGAGGCGGCGAACCACCCCCGAGCCGCCCGGGGACACGTCGCGCGATCCGAGCAGGCGCAGCGTCTCCGCCTCCATCTTTTCTTCTTCGTTCTTGATGTACGGCACGACATTGCCAAGAATGTCCATCGAGGCCACGCCCGGATATCCGGCTCCGCTGACGGCCTGCATCGTGGACACGAAAATCGCGTCAATGCCGAAGCGGTCAACAATTGGCTTCAGGGCGAGGACAAGCCCGATCGCCGAGCAGTTGGGATTAGTCACGATATAGCCGCCCGCCTGTTTGCGCCACAATTGGTTTTCTAGAAGAAGCAGGTGGTCGGCGTTCACCTCCGGGATCACAAGAGGAACGTCCTCCTGCATGCGAAATGCGCTGGAGTTGGAGATGACGGCGCAGCCGGCGGCGGCGAAGACGGGCTCCATTTCGCGGGCGATGTCGGCGTCGAGCGCGGCGAAGATGACCCTGGGCGCATTGTCGGGCACTGCGGGCGAGACGCTCATGTTTGCGATGCGGGCCGGGATAGCAGTGTCGAGCTTCCACTTGACGGCGTCAGCATACTTTCTTCCGCTGGAACGATCGCTGGCCGCAAGCCACGAGACCTCGAACCACGGATGGTTTTCGAGTAGCTGAATAAACCGCTGGCCGACCATTCCGGTCGCGCCCAGGATGCCTATCTGCTGCCGCATGTCGTGTGTGAGCCTGCCTTGCTAAAAACCAGCGTCCCCTGCGCGGGTGCGAAGCATGGGATTTTCGCTGTGCGGATAGTGTATCGTTTTCTACCGCATATAATCCTATTTTTGCTCGCTGGGCATCGCGTAGGTAATGTCTATCACGCTCGTCTTTTGCGGAGAGACACTGACCGTTGCGGTCTTTTGCCCAAGCTCCTGATGATCGGAAACAATGGTGTACGTTCCGGGTGGCACGCCCTTGATGGTGAAGTGGCCGCTGTCTCCGGACACAGCGTAGAAAGGATTGGAGACGACGTTGACGAAGCCTTCCATCCACGGATGGTTGTTGCATCGAACCGGGATCATGAGCTCGGGCGTTGAAAGAGTGCGGGTCTCCGGCGCGCCGTTGGGTGGCTGCGAAACATCGATCGTCTGGTTGGTGCTTACCGTCGGCACCATGTGGACGTTGTGCATCGTGCCATCGCTGTTGGTAAATTTGATCGGCTGCCCGGTCATGGCTCCGATGACATGCGGAACGAAGCGGCAACCCTTCTGGTCCATGATCACGGGCTTCGATGGGGGCGCGTACGCCTTGTCGCCGAGGCCGTCTTTGACGTAGACGAAGACGTTTTCGAGGCCGCCGTCATCAGATACATATTGCTCGGTAAGATTGGCTGGGGCGAGGCTGCACACCGGGTCCTGCGCCATATCGATTGGAATGCGCTTGGGCGGCTTTCCTGTGAAGTGGATGGTACCGGAGATGGTTCCGGAGTGGGCCCAGTCGATCATGGTGTAGTTCTTTTGCGGCTGGGGTGCTTCGCCGGGAGCGGCGGATTTCTTGCAGCCTGCTGCGGCGAGCAGCAGCGCGCAGATGGTGATGGTAAGGGTTTTCTTCAGCGGCATATTCCTGTTCCTTTACCTTGCCGAAGCGACTGGTGCTTCGAGCGCAGCGATGACTGCATCCGCGAAGGCCTTTGTTCCGGCGCTCCCGCCTACGTCGCGGGTGAGAGTTCTCCCATCGGTGTAGACCTTTTCGATCGCGGTGTGCAGTCCATTTGCCGCATCGCCTTCATCGATGTGGTGCAGCATGAGTACCGCGGATTGCAGCAACGCCGTGGGGTTGGCAATGTCTTTGCCGGCTATGTCGGGCGCCGAGCCGTGGACGGCTTCAAAGATGGCCGCGTCCGCTCCCAGGTTTGCTCCCGGTACCAGGCCTAATCCGCCCACGAACGCCGCGCAGAGATCGCTGACAATATCTCCGTAGAGATTTTCGAGCAGCAGCGTGTCGTACTGGTACGGGTTCATCACGAGTTGCATGCAGGTGTTGTCGATGATGTGCTCGCCGTAGGTGATCTCCGGGAATCCCTTGCCAACCTCGCGCGCGCACTTGAGAAACAGTCCGTCCGACATTTTCATAATGTTCGCCTTGTGAATGGCGTGGATCTTCTTGCGATGGTGCTTGCGCGCGTACTCAAAGGCGAACTTGGCAATGCGCGTTGAGCCCTTCTGCGTGATGACTTTGAGAGACTCGACCACTCCGGGGACGACTTCGTGCTCCAGGCCGACGTATTCGCCCTCAGTGTTTTCGCGAATGATGATGAGGTCGACCCCAGGGTAGCGAGTTTCAAGGCCGGGAAGGTTCTTGATCGGGCGGAAATTCGCGTAAAGCTCGAACTTCTTTCGGAGGGTCACGTTAATAGACGGGAAACCTCCAGCGACAGGCGTGGTCACCGGCCCCTTAAGCGCAAGCTTGTTACGCTCAATCGATTCGTAAAGTTCCTTGGGAATGTATTCCTTATGCTTCTCGAAGGCTTCGGCTCCGGCGGCAAAGCGCTCCCAGTTGAAGCGGACGCCGGTGGCTTCAAGGATGCGGACGACGGCGTCCGTAACTTCCGGGCCGATTCCGTCACCGGGGATGAGTGTGACGGTATGTGTAGATTGCATTGTGCTCGTCATAATTTAATTGAATGAGAGGGCCGCGATTATTTCGGGGCACTCTTGCGCTGCTCTTTTGTAGCTAGCAATTGCTCCAGCTCTTTCTTGAATTCGCTAACATCCTTAAAGTCGCGGTAGACGCTGGCGAAGCGAATGTAGGCGACGGTGTCCAGCGCCTTAAGGCGGTCCATCAGCAATTCGCCGATTTCGCTGGTGGTGCGCTCGCGCTCCGGCGAATCCATCAGGTAGCCTTCCGCTTCATCCACCAGGGATTCCATCTTGCCCGCCGGCACAGGGCGTTTTTCGCACGCGTGCAGTAGTCCGCTTAGAACTTTTTGGCGCTCAAATTTTTCTCTGCGGCCGTCTTTTTTAACCACCATGTATGGGATTTCGTCCAGTCGCTCGTAGGTGGTAAAGCGCTTGTTACATCGCTCGCACTCGCGGCGGCGGCGGATCGAGTCGGCTTCCTTGCTCTCGCGGGAGTCAACGACGCGATCTTGCGCAAACCCGCAGTATGGACACTTCATTGCTGTTTCGATTATAGCCAATGCAAAACATACGGCAGTTGCCACTGGATTAGCGATTAGGAAATTCGGTTTACTGAAATCTGCCAACTTGACGGCAAGTCCTGCGAGAATAGAGCAGCTATGGCGCGTGTTCTCTCTGTTGTTATGCTGGCGGCTCTCGTTGCGCTTGCCGGGTGCGGATATCATCCAGCCGGCTCTCCGGCGCACTTGCCGAATACGGTTCACACGCTGGCGGTGCCGGTGTTCCAGAACACGACGCAGTCCTATCACACGGAAGTTGCTTTTACCCAGGCGGTGGTCCGCGAGTTGTCGAGCAGGACGCCGTATCGGCTGGAGACGAGCAAGGATGGGGACGCGGATGCCACGCTCGAGGGGACAATCACGGGCTTTCAGATGAGTCCGCTGACGTATAACTCGCGGACAGGGGAGTCTTCGAGTTTCCTGATCACCGTTCGCGCGAGCGTCAAGCTGGTGGACCGCAATGGCAAGGTGCTTTATCAGAACGGGTCGTATCTGTTCCGCCAGCAGTATGAGACGACAGAGGACCTGGCGACATTTATTCAGGAGGACTCGCCCGCGGTGCAGCGGCTCGCCCGCGATTTCGCCCGGTCGGTAGTCTCCGATATTCTGGAGTCGTTTTGATCAGTTCGATTGCGAAAATTTCGACGAGGCTGAACTAAATGGGCGCGGGGTTTGCTGCGGCTGATCGCTTCATCGCGGAGGTGCGCGGCGCCAGTCCGCGTGCCGGATATGTGCTGCTGGGCGATGAGGTTTTTCTGTACGAGCGCTGCCGGAAGGCGGTGGTGGAGGCGATGGTTCCACGCGATATGCGGGATTTCTGCCTTTCCGATATCGACCTGAGCGAAACGAACATTTTTGAGACGCTGGACCGGGCGCGCACGCCTTCGCTGATGGCGCCGTTTCAAGTGTTTTTGGTGCGCGGATTAAAGGCGCTTTACACGCGCGGGGCCAAGAAAGAAGAATTTGCGGCGATTGAGGAGTATTTTCGTTCGCCCAATCCGCAGTGCCTCATCTTGTTTGTGGCGGACCATATCCGCATCCCTTCCGATCCGCGACGCATGGAAATGGACGATAAGAACCGCTACGAACGCATTCGCGAGACGCTGGGCGAGTGGTGCGGCATCGTGGAACTGGCGCGCGTCGACGAGGCAGACGCTCTGAAGTGGATTGTTTCTGAAAGTGAGCGCGAGGGCGTGCGTTTTGAGCTGGACGCAGCGCGCGAATTGGCTGACGCCCTGGGCTCGGACATGATGCTGATTGCCAGCGAGTGGAACAAGTTGCTGCTGTACGCCGGCGAGAAACAGCAGGTGACGCTCGGTGATGTCGAGACGATGGTGCTTGCAGCAAAGCAGCGATCGCTGTATGAGCTGACCGACGCGATCTCCGCCAAAGACACGGCGCGCGCTCTCAAGCTGCTGCAGGGTCTGCTGAATGCGTCAGACGGCGGAGAGGATTCGGCTATCGGGCACCTCTACATGCTCGCGCGGACCTTCCGGCAGATGCTGGTGATTCTGGAGAAGAATGTGCGCGACTCGCGGGCGATCTGGCAGGCGCTATGGCAGGGGTTCAGGATGCCTCCGTTCGCCGCTGAGGATTTGATCCGTCAGGCGCGACGCTACAAGTCGACCCGCGAAATTACGCGCGCGCTGCGCCTGATTGCGCGGGCGGACCTGGAGCTGCGGTCGCAGCCTCCGGACAAGCGGCTGGTTTTGGAGCGGCTGGTGTTCGATTTAACGAAAGAAGTGCGGCTGGCTCGTGTAGGTTCTGACGCGCAGTACGCGATGAGTCTGGATTAGCGCAGGAACAGCGACATGGTCCCGATCACCAGCAGGGCCGCGAGAACAATGGCGAACTGATATGCGGAATCGCCAGGTTGCCTGCGGGCGGCAGGCGAAGGCTGCACGGGAACATCGCCTTGGATTTGGGGTTGATCCATCATGCTTCCTCCGTCCCACTTTTGAATACGTGCAGTTCAGGCGCTACAGATCTCTCTCATGCTCAACTTAGACGCATTTTCGCCTGGCGCGATGCTAAAAATTGTGAATATCGGTTACACAACCTGGTTCCTTCAATATCGGCGGCTTCCCGGGAGCGATGAGCAGCGGATGTAGAATCGCGTTCATGGTTGAAGGACCGACCCGATTGGGCTTTATGAACCCCGGCCCATCCAAAGAACCGCGCTCGGTTGTCCCGTGGATAATAGCCGGTTCAGTGGTGGTGATTATTCTGGTGGCCCTCATCATTGCGGGCCGGCGCCCAGCGGCGGCGAACCCAGGAGGCGCGGGACTTGCGGCACCCGACCCTTACGCGAAGAGTCTGGCTCTCTCGAATATTAAAATGAGCGAATCGTCTGCCCTTTCAGGCGTAAAACAGACCTACATCGACGGGGATATTACGAACAGCGGCGGCAGAACACTGACCGGGATCACCGTGCAGGTCGCGTTTCGCGATTTCACCAATCAGGTTGGACAGAAGGATACGCTGCCCCTTACTCTCATCCGGACGCACACGCCGTACATTGATGTCGAGCAGATCGCGTTATCGCCGATTGCCCCAGGCCAGACGCGAGAGTTCCGGCTGATCTTCGATCATGTGACGGATAGTTGGAACCAGCAATACCCCGAGATTCGGGTGATCGGGGTGAAGGGTAAGTAGCGGACTAATAATGAGCGATTTGTGTCAAGCCCTTGGTCCCCAAAAATCCTGCAACTCCCACATTTCACAACGCAAGAAAAGTGCCCCCGAATGCATCTGAATTTTCGCGACCAGATATAATAGAAATAGAGTCAAATTGAGCCAAAAGAGGACAGCTGCCGCGGTCCTCTTTTCATTTCAAGAGGAAAACGTGTCCCAGCACTTCACCCGCCCGGTGAGTCGATACTCACACCAGCTTGTCCCGAAATCCCTCGCCTTCAATAATCTGTGAGCTTCTATCGTGGAATCAGAAACTTGCTCCTGATCCCAGTATCCAACATGGTTTCAGTAATATGTACGGAAACGTCTTTGGCGCCAATGATTTAACCCCGTCTTATATTCCAGGTTAATCCTGACAACTCAACAGCATCAATCACTTGCGTAATCCCGTGTCAAAGAAATATTCGGCGCGAGCGTCCCCTCACCTTATCAATTCGGCGGAGATGGTGGTGGAGGTTGCGGCTTTCCTCCCTGATCGGGTGGCCCATTCGGGCCATCGGACCCGTTTGTGCCTGGCGGGCCATCTAGCCCCCGGTGATCCCGACTGTGCCATCCGTCGCGGCCCATGCCCTCTCCCATCCGGTGTTCCCGGACGATATCCTGCAGCTTCTTCCACTGGTCGGGCGTGAGGACTTTCCGGATGCCGAAGAGCATGCGGGCGTGGGCCTTCTCAAGCTCGGCGCGGGCTTGGGCGATGGCATCAATCTGGCTCAGGATCTTTTGCTCGTCGAGCTGGTCGGCCCCAAGCAGAGGATGCAGCACAATTTCATCTTTTTCGAGCGTGGCGTTCAGATCGACCAATTGAAGCCGATGCTGCTCGAAGATGTCGTCCATCTTTTTTTTCTGATCGTCGGTGAGGCCGATCCGCTGGGCGATGCGGGGGTTGTCCCACCAGCGTCCGTGCTCTCCGTGAAAGGAACGCTCCATCGGCGGGCCGCCGCGGTCTCCACGGTGCCAGTCCTGGGTGAAGGACGGCACTGCGGTTGCAAGGCAAAGCAGCGAAGCAAGGGACAACAGCAACGCCGGGTTTCTCTTCTTATTGAGCAACATTTGTGTTCTCCGTATTTGCGAGCGGCGTGCCGTTGCCGGACGAGCTTCGCGAAGTGTTCGTGGCTTCCGCGTTCCAGTTATCAAGCTCCGCCAGCGGCGCCAGCGAGGAGGGGACGGACGCGGAAATGTCCGTGTCAACCTGTTCGAGCAGCGCGGTGTCGGACTCAGGCGCCGGCGCGCTTGCGGTTTGCGCAATCGAGTGAGTGCCGACATTGTGATGCAAGTGGCTGGAAAAGGGAACGGCCGCTACGCTGAGCAGAACGGCGCAGGCCCACGCCAGCCCAACGCGCTGCTGTTCGCTGCGGCGGCGCTTGCGCGCGGGCGCAAGCCAGTCAGCCGGCACTGGTCGGGCGGTCTCGCGATCGGCCACATGCGTCACCGCGGAACGGAAATCGCGAACCGAAGCGGCGAATTCCCCGCAAGGTTCGAGATCGCTGGGGTCCGGTTTGTTGTTCATGCGTGGCCTCCTGCCCGCTCGCGCACAATGCGGAGCGCGCGGTATAGATGCGATTTCACCGTGCTGGTATTCATTCCTGTTGCCTCCGCGATCTCTGACAATTCCATCTCCTCGATAAACCGCAAAATGAAGACCATTCGCTGTTGCCGGGAGAGCTCATCGACCGCCTTCCAAATCTCTTTCACGCGCTCGCGCTGGAGCATCGCGGTCTCTGCCGAGGCCGCCGTATCTGGGATCCAGTCGCTGATGTCGACCAGATCGAGCGCGTTGTCGCGCGTCTTCTGCCAGAAGCGCATTCGACGGCTGCGCAGATGGTCGCGCAGCAGATTGAGCGCGATGCGCGTGAGCCAGGTGCTCAGGCTGGCATCGCCGCGGAACTGGTGGCGCGCGTTGAACGCCTTGAGGAAACAATCCTGCGTAAGCGACTCGGCCACATCCCGGTCGCCAATCGAGGCCATGAGAAAGCGAAAGATGCGCGGCCGGTACAGCCGCACCACTTCATCAAAGTCAGCCAGTTCCAGCAACGATTGCTCCTGCGTAAGCGGCGGAAGCTCGGTGGAAACGATGTATCCCATGCACAGGAATAGACTGCGCCGCTGCTGTTTGAGTTTACAGCCGGGATAGAAAGCCGCCCTCCAGGCAGTCCTATTTCTTCTTCGTGCGGGCGGCCGTGGCGTCGATATTGAAAGCGTCCGTCGGGAGCTCGACGTTGTAGCCCGCTTTGTAGAGGTAGCGCTGGTTGGTCTCGTCTCCGTTGTGAAAGCGGGTGATGCTGAAAGCCGTGGGAAGCCCGTCGACCGGGTGGTAGTTGTCGTACTCTTCGCGATCGGTGTTCTTGTCCTGGTAAATGGGGTCGCGCCACTGGAAGGTGCGGCTGCGGGGCAGGTGGGTGTCTGTGTCCATTTGGATGCTAATGGAATCGTTGTTCGCGTTGATGAGCGTGACCTGGTCGGTAAGGTGGCGCTCGGAGAGCGACTGGCCGTCGTCGATGAGGATGGTGCGCGGGTCATTCATCCAGATGCGCACGGCCACGTCGATGGAGTGATCGCGCCGCCGCAGAAAATCGCTGCAGACGTCTTTAGGCAGGGCATTCTTGCCGCGGTAAGTCGCCTCCCAGCAATCGTTCCCGGTGAAGATTTCAAAATCATCGTGCTTCTTGCCGATCTCGATGCGCTCCTGCCCGGAAGGCGTGCGCCACGAGTGGTAGTCTTCGATTTCTCCGGTCGGCTTGCCCTGGTAGAAGCCGGTGGTGCGGCCAACTTCGTAGATGTTCTGGAGAGCGAGCCAGCGGGGCCCTCCAAGAGCGGTAATCATGGCCTGGAGCTTGGCCCGGGCGCTCTGGGCACTTGCATCGGGACTACCTTGCGCAGTCTGGGCCAAGGCGCAGGTGGTGAACGCGAGCAGGAGAAGGGTAAGCTTTTTCATCAGGTTGTTAGTTTCGGCTTTTCAACCGGCGAGAACAGCGCCTCCATTGACGTTGAGTATCTCTCCGCTGATGAACCCAGCGTAGGGCGTGCAGAGAAACAGGATCGGCCCGGCTATTTCCATTGGACGCGCGACCCGGCCCTGCGGTATCCCGGAAAAGACCCTCGCGCAGGTAGCGGGATCATTGAGTGCGGGGGCGGACATGTCGGTTTCAACCCAGCCGGGGGCAACGCAGTTGACCGAAATGCCCTGTGGAGCGAGCTCGCTGGAGAGGCTTTTGGTCAGGCTGATGATGGCTCCTTTGCTGGCCGCGTAATCGGCATGTTTGGCCTCGCCTCGCTGTCCGGCTGTAGAACTGACGAACACAATGTGTCCGGCGGCCGGGGGCGGCACATCGGGTATCTCAGGTTCGGATCGCTCCTGACGAAGCATCTGCGCGACCGAGGCCTGGGTAAGCCCGAAGACGCTGTCGAGATTAACAGCCAATGTGGTACGCCACTGCTCTTCGCGCATGCCTGCTATTGGCGTGTCATCAGGTGGCCAGACGCCATGATTGGCGATGAGGATGTCAATGCGCCCGAATTCCGCCACAACCTTTCCGATGAGGGCGCGGCCTTGTTCGGCGGAAGAGAGGTCCTGCTCGATGGCAATGCAGTCTTCGCCGATTTCTTTAGCCAGCGATTCAGCGGCGGCGCGGGCCGTGCGGTAATTGAACGCGACCCGGGCACCCGCCTGGTGGAAGAGCCGGACTGCGGCGGCTCCGATGCCTCGCGAGCCTCCGGTGATGAGGACGCCCTTGCCTTCCAGGGAGAGTGGGACTGACGAACGCAAAGCAGGCGCGGGCATGATTCGACGCTAATTGAGGACAGGCTATCGGAGCAAGGAGTGCCCCTTTCCGCGACCAATCGCCAGGGAGGTTGCAATCTGCTGCGCAATTGCTGGGCGACAGATAGGCGGCTGGGTGCGTCGAATCGTTCATGGCGCAAGAAGATTCGTCGTTGCCCGTCACCTCCTCTCGCGAGCCTGTCTGGACATCGGCGGCGCGCAAGTGCTATCGCGAGGTCATAAAGGTCCTTCAACAGGCTCGGATTCCATGCGCTGTAGGAGGCGCCTTTGCAGTTCACAAACACACTGGGATATGGAGGGAGACGAAGGACCTTGACCTGTTGCTGGTTGCCACCTCTGTTCCGGAGGCGATGGAACAACTCCGAAATGCGGGCTTCGAAACTTATGTTGAAGATCCCGTGTGGCTTGCAAAAGCACGCTGCGGTGAATACTTCGTCGATCTCATTACCGGCATAGGCAACGCAAGCCTGTTGATCGACAAGAGCTGGATCGAAAGATCGGTCACGGACGACGTCCTCGGAATCCCCTGCAAGGTTTTAGCCGCGGAGGAAATGATTGCCTCCAAGGTGTTCGTTGCGTTTCGCGAACGGTTTGACGGAGCGGACGTAGCCCATCTCATTCGAATGTGCGGCGATAAGCTCGATTGGGACCGCGTGCTCCGCCTGCTGGGTGAGCACTGGGAGCTGCTCTTATGGTCACTGGTGCTATTCGCCTATATCTATCCAGCCCGCACAGACGTTGTCCCGGAATGCGTTTGAAACCTGGTGCAGCGGTTCGCTGATCAATCGCGCCATCCCAAAAAGGACGCGCCTTTCCGCGGCACTCTCGTCGATCCCAATATGTTCGCCATAGACGTGAAGGAATGGGGCGAGCGCGATCTGTATAAGGAATTTCGCGACAGTCATCCCCGCTTACTAACCTCACACGATTCACCCGGGAGCGCAAAATGAGGGTCGCCGCCGTGGCCGACATTCACCTGAACGCCGAATTTCACAGGGAGAATGTCCGTCAATTTTCGGCAGTAAACGAGCTCGCTGACGTGCTGGTAATTGCCGGCGATCTCACCAACCATGGTCTTCCGGATGAAATGCGCGGGTGCCTCGCAGTGCTCGAGACGATTCACATTCCAATCGTCGGCGTGCTCGGCAATCACGATTACGAATGCGGGCACCAGGATGAGCTTGCGGGCATGCTGCGCGTTGCAGGTATTCACCTGCTCGACGGCCAGTGCTATGAAATCGGTCAGGTCGGTTTCGCCGGCACGAAAGGTTTCTGCGGTGGCTTTGCTCCTTACGAGCTGATGCCATTCGGCGAAGGCGGCATCAAGAACTTCGTCGAAATTTCAGAGCGCGAGGCCATCAAGCTTGACTATGGACTCGCGCAGCTCCACACGCCAGTGAAAGTCGCCATTACCCACTACGCTCCGGTCAAAGAAACCGTCGTCGGCGAACCGGAGCCTATTTTTCCGTTTCTCGGCAGCTCGCGACTGGAACGCGCTCTCGATCACCATAAACCTGCGCTCGCCCTGCATGGACACGCGCATAGAGGTACATTTTGCGCCACAACGGAATCGGGAGTCCGCGTCTGCAATGTCGCGCTGCATCTGCTGCGCGAACGAGGCGAAGCCCACCCGTTTACAATTTTCACGCTGTAATCTTCCCGCGCACTTAGAGCGTGAAGTAGAAGGTCGCGCCGTGTTCCACCTGGCCCTCAGCCCATACTTTTCCGCCGTGCCGCTCGATGATTCGCTGTACGGTTGCAAGGCCAATGCCGCTGCCGGGAAATTCGCTGGCCGCGTGTAGCCTTTGGAACGGACGGAAGAGCTTCCCCGCCTTGTTCGGATCAAATCCCGCTCCGTCGTCGCGCACGTAAAAAACTCTGTTCTGCTTGGTGGGCGTCCAGCCGAATTCGATCTCTGCATGGGAGTGCCGCGACGTATATTTCCAGGCATTGCGGATCAGGTTTTCCATCACCACATGCATCAGGCCTTCGTCCGCGCTGACCACAGCGCCCTCCACGAAGGTGAAGTCCACGTGGCGCTTCGGGCTGGTGATGGATACGTCTTCGGCGATGGAACGCGCCATGGCGGTAAGATCGATCTCTTTTCGATCCAGCCCGACCGTCGTTGCGCGGGCAAGATTCAGCAGATCATCGATCAGGCCGGCCATATTCCTGGTCGACCGCTGCAACGTCTCCATCATCTCCGCGCCTTCTTTACCCAGCTTGCCCCGATAGGCGCTCTGCATAATGAAAGTTAGTCCGCTGATCACATCCAGAGGTCCGCGCAGGTCGTGCGCCACCGAATAGGAAAACGCCTCCAACTCGCGGTTCGCGGCCCGAAGCTCCGCCGTTCTTTCCTGAACGCGTCTTTCCATCATCTCGCGGCCTTCTCTCAAGGCCTGATCGCGTGTCTGGATCTCGTGAAGCATGTCATTAAATGCCTCCACCAGAACTGCGATCTCGTTCTGGTCTCCGGCCTGTGCCGCGCGCAACGAAAAGTCCTTCTCACGGGAAATGATTCTCGCCGTTCCTGCCAGAGCCGTAATCGGCTGGGTCACGAGCCGACGGAAGGCTGCTGTAGCCAGAAATGCGGCTGCCATACACAGCAACAGAATCAGCGCTGCCGTAAGCCCGTACCGTTCCAAGCGCGGGCCAAGTTCGCTGAAGTGGGCCTGAATGTAAATCACACCGACAGATTTTCCCGAGAACTCGATCCGATAGCCGACGAGCACCGAGCTGCCGTGGATCCATTGGGCTTTCGTCTCAGCCGCGCTAAGCGCATGGGCTCCAATCTCCAACTGGGAGTGAGGCTGCCGATATTGGGCGAACACATGGCCGTCTTCCGCCACAATCGCAGCCGAGACTACGTCGGGTGAGCCTCGCAAAGGCGTCAGCGTGGCCTCTGCCGCCTGAGGGTCATCAAACATCAGGGCTGTCACGCTATTTGACCCGGCGATCTGCGCCTCTGCCTGAAGATTTTGAATCAGGTTGTCGCGATAGGAGAGGAAATCGTAGGCCAGAAAGGAGAGGCACGCCAGCACTAAGGCCGTCCCCGTAACCAGCAGGTTCAGCCACGTCAGCTTTGCCGAGATCGATCTCGCGCGAAGAAAGCTCATCGCACTCCTCCGCTCTGCCGCTTTCCCGTCACCCTTACTGCAACTTTCAGCAACTCTGAACTCAGCGCCAGCCGATTCTTCGCGGCTGCATCAAGATTAACTTCAAACCGAACGCGGTTATCCTGCATCATGAACTGGATCGTGCCGCCGTCCTCAGCAAAATTCGGCAAGGCGCTTACCAGTAGTTCCCCTTTGCCGTTGAGCGCGGCGAGAATCCTCTCGACATTGTCCGATTCGGAATCCGAGATATACACGATAGCGCAGCCTGCCGCGTCTGATGCGTGCGCGATGGTCCTCTTCCGGATGGGCCTTCCGTCAACCTGGTCGTCGGTTGTCAGTTTTTCCAGTGCATCTCCGAAGGGATCGCGCCCGAGCACGCATATATCGAAGCTCTTTGAACGATCCATCGCGTCAGCCGGCCAACGCACAAATTTTCCAAAGTTGTAGAGGTAAGCGGCCTCAACGTCATATTCCGAAACTGTCTGTGCGTAGCCAGAAGCAGCCGCGAGAAATACGCCGAGCAATGCAAATACCAGGCGCACGCCGATCCGGCAGCCGAAATTTTTCTGCAGCTCTTTCCCATACGTCCGCTCACTTATGTCAGGTAAAGCTGCCGAACACGCTTCGCCGGATCCCAATCGTATCTCTCTTCCCGGCTTCGTTGAGCCTTCTTGCGACCCCGAATTCCTGGCGTGGCCCAGCAGCTTCATTCACTGTTGCTCGCCGTGCTCGCAAATTTCTTAACCATTGCAATCAGTTTTTCCGGTTCTCCCTTGCGAACGAAGGCCTTGACGTACGGCGCAATGTCTTCGGGTATTCCATATACATCTGACAGCAAAATAATCGGCACGCCGGGAAAAATTTCATTCACCATTTGCGCGGCATCGGTGGCCTTCAGGCCAACTGTTAGTCGGTAATCGAGCACAGCTACCTGAATGACTTCTTCCTTGGGAAGGTCCACGCCGTCATTCCGGGCCAGTGCAAGGCAGGGCGTAAAGCCCGCGCTCTTCAGTATCCATCCATAAATCTGCAGATGCGTAGGATCGTCGTCAATCATCAGCACCGAGTGGCAATCCTGCGTACCGGAATCGTTGTCCATAAGATCAACTGCTTTCAGGGAGAAAAAAGGAGAATTGTCGGTATCTGATGTAACTCATTATATCTATTGCTTTCGCAAGCACAAGGCAAGGCTCAGCTTCGCTCTAGGGGCCGCCGTGCAGCTCAAACAAGGACCACGAGCATAGATCGCCCTTTACAACTTTCCCCGCGAAAGCCATGCTGGAAACACCGTGAAGAGCGCCATCAGCGTATCCAAGGAAGACTATCTCAAGGCCGTGCTCGAGGCCGAGAGCGAGGGTCAGAGCGTCATCGCCGCCACGCTCGCTCACTGGCTGAGCGTCTCGCCGCCGGCGGTCTCGATGGCAATCCGCCGTCTCAAGCGGGACGGATATGTTGACGTGAAGGCGGACGGCATCGTGCGGCTCACCTCCAAGGGCAGGCAGGCTGCGTACCGCACCGCGCTTCGTCATCATCTTATTGAGCGCATGCTGTCGGAGATGTTTGGAATGCCCTGGTACGAGGTCCACGATGAGGCCGAACGCCTGGAGCATGCCGTTTCTCCGGCCTTCGAGGCCCGCTTGCTCAAACAACTTGGCGAGCAAGGGACCTGCCCCCATGGGAATGCCGTATTGCCTGAAAGTCCAGACAGACGCGCCCGGCATGGACTGCGCACGCTTGCAGAATCAGCGGAGAACAGCGACTATATCGTCGCGAGCCTGTACGAGCGCGACCCCAAGCTGTTGCGGTTTCTCCACGAAAACGGCATCGCTCCCGGCGGCGCAGTTCGCGTCCTCAGGAAAAACTATGATCAGACGCTCGCGATTGAAACCTCTGCCGGGACCACTACCCTGGGTGCTCCTGCCGCCGAAAAAATCTGGGTAAAACCCCATGTATCCGGCAGGAAACGCGCCTAGGCGTCCAACTTCGGATGGATATTTTTATCACTCCCGCCTGTGTAGTATTCAGGCAAGAATGCTGAACCTCCGCTATGCCGTTCTGGCTGCGACGCTGATTTGTGCCTCTGCCTGTTGCGCGCTCGATCCGCACAAGAGTCTGCGGCGCTACGGCTACGAATCTTGGCAGACCGACAGCGGATTGCCGCAGAACACCGTCCATGCTGTGCTGCAATCCGGCGATGGATACATATGGTTCGCTACCGAAGCCGGGCTGGTCCGCTTCGATTCAGTCCGGTTCACGACCTTTACACATAAATCCATACCGCAGCTTCCTAGCGATCTGATCTACTCACTCATGCAGGATAGCTTTGGCACGCTTTGGATCGGCACCGCAAACGGAGTTACCGCCTATCGCGACGGCTCCTTTCAATCATTTCCGCGCACGGTCGGAAGCGCCGTGTGGTCGCTCTTTCAAGACCGCGAATCCAGAGTATGGGCTGCCACTTCATCCGGACTATTGCGGCGTCAGCGCTCGCGCTTTGTCGCAATTCCCGGCGTTCCGCTGCTCGATGAAACCAGCCGTATGCTTGAGCCGCTCGACGGTTCCATGTGGCTCTCTACCACCGAAGGACTGTTTCATTCCGCGCCGGGGAACGCCACCTACTTCACCCTTGCCGGGCGCGCCGCGCAAATCCAGGCCGCCGTTCTCGACCGCCAAGGCCGAGTCTGGGCGGGAACAAACGACGGCGCCGAAATTTGCAGTTCCTCCGGCTGCCAAGATTTCGCTGGGCTCGTGGGGAAAGACGTGCACGCGCTCGCCGGGACGCCTCAGGGCGGCATCTGGATCGGTGGCGACAGCGGCTTATGGTTCGTAAACCCGGCGCAGCTCCTAGCTCCTGCGCGCGAGTACACAGAAAAAAATGGCCTGCCCTCCAGCCGCATCAATCTGCTGCTCTGCGATCGTGAGGGCGCGCTATGGATCGGCACCGAAGCCGGCATCGCGCGCCTCGAAAACGGAAAAATCGAAGCATTTACGCCACGTGAAGGTTTTTCGAGCAATATCGTGCTTTCGATCGCCGAAGACCGCGAGGGTAATCTGTGGCTCGGCACCGAGACGGGCGGCGTGGATATCCTGCGCGACCGCAAGTTCACCACCTATACTGCGGCAGACGGAATATCTGACGATCATATCCTCGCCGTCACCCAGGATCGCGCGGGGATCATCTGGCTGGGCACCACCGGTGGGGGGCTCGATCACGCCAGCCTTCAAACCATCGATAGCCTGGGTTTTTCGGCGTTCACCACATTGAATGGCCTTTCCAGTAATATCGTGCTTTCCGTTGCTGCCGCGTCCAACGGCGATCTGTGGGTTGGAACTCCAGACGGACTCGACCGTATGCGCGATGGCAAAGTCACGGTTTACACCTCCGCCGACGGACTCGCCGACGATTTTGTTCGCTCGCTCTACTTCGACGCGCAGAATTCGCTCTGGATCGGCACCCGCCGCGGCCTCTCCCGCCTTCAGAACGGTAAATTCACTTCCTGGACCGCGCTCGATGGCCTCGGAAGCGACCTGGTCGGCGCAATCCTGCAGGCGCCGGACAGCAGCATGTGGATCGCCACCCTCGGTGGCCTCACGCATTTCATCAACGGCCACTTTCATAATTATTCCGAACGCGACGGCCTCTCCAATCGCGTGATCACTGCGCTCCATCAGGATCCTGACGGCACATTGTGGATCGGCACCCACGGGGGTGGGCTCAATCGCTGGCGAAACGGAGTGTTCAAGGCGATTCCAACGCAAGGCGCGGCCCTCCCCGGCGACATCTACAGCATCCTGGCCGACAGCAGCGGAAATTTATGGCTCAGCTCAAACGAGGGCATCTATAGATTGAACCGTAATACTCTCAACCGTTATGTCGATGGAGCGATCACATCCGTCCCAGTGGAAGAATACGGCGCTGCCGATGGAATGAAGATCGACCAGGCGAGCAGCGGTGGTCACCCTGCGGCATGGCGGCTGCAGAATGGAACACTTCTGTTCGCTACGCTCAAGGGGGTCGCCGCCGTCGATCCAGCGCATCTTGCCGTCAACCGCGTGCCGCCCCTCATGACCATCGAGCGATTCAGTGTGGATGACAAACCGGAGGCCTCCTCCGCGCCGCTCCTCATTCCCGCTGGGGCTCGCCGCTTCGCCTTTGACTACTCGGCCCTGAGCTTCTCTGCGCCAAATAAAGTGCGCTATCGCTACAAGCTCGAAGGCTTCGACCATGCCTGGATCGATGCTGGCGCCGAGCGCAGCGCGTATTACACCAACCTGCCTCCGCGAAATTATAGTTTCTTGGTCACCGCCTGCAACAATGACGACGTATGGAGCGCCGTCCCCGCTTCCCTCTCATTCCGACTGCGCCCGTATTTTTATCAGACCATCTGGTTCTATCTGCTGCTCGCGGCCGTCATCGCGCTGCTCGGGTATGCCATTTATCTGTGGCGCGTGCGCCACGTTGAATCGCGCTTCAATGCTGTTCTCGCTGAGCGCAACCGCATCGCGCGCGAAATTCACGATACTCTCGCGCAGGGGTTCGTGGCCGTCTCAGTACAATTGCAGATCGTCGGCCGCACGCTTTCGCAGTCCACCGACGCCGCGCACAAGCATCTCGACGAGGCTCAGGAGCTAGTCCGCAGCGGCCTCGAAGACGCCCGCCGCGCCATCTGGGAGCTGCGCTCGCAAAACGCGCAAAACCGGGACCTTGCCTCGCAGCTCCTGCAAATGTCTGACCGCGTGGCTGCGCCCTCTGAAATCAAGTCTCAGGTGGAAGTGCATGGAACCTATCGCCCGCTGCCCGAGAACATCGAGAGCGAGCTGCTGCGCATTGCTCAGGAAGCCGTAACCAACGTAGTGCGTCACGCCGCCGCAACCAAAATCGAAATCGATCTTCGTTTCTCCCGCCGCCGCGTCCGAGTGACCATCGCCGACAACGGGCGCGGCTTCGCCGGCGAGGCGCCTTCGGTTGCCGACGGCCATTTCGGAATCACAGGCATGGATGAGCGCGCCCGCCAGATCGGCGGCAGCGTTACAGTTACCAGCAGGCGGGGTGAAGGAACGCGAGTAGACATCGAAATCGCAACCGGGAGCTAAGCGCAATGAGTGGACCAGATCGCAACTTGACGACCGAATCGACGCAAGGCCCCATCCGGCTCTTGGTCGTCGATGACCACGCTATTGTTCGCAAGGGTCTCGTAGCCCTGCTGAACACGGTCGCGGGCGTCGCCGTTGTCGCCGAAGCGGCCGATGGCGAGCAGGCGATCGCGGCGCATCGTATCCACAAGCCCGACGTAACTCTCATGGACCTTCGCCTGCCTAAAATCGGCGGGGCCGACGCAATCACCAGAATCCGCCAGGAGAATCCCGCGGCGCGCATTATTGTCCTCACCACCTTCGACGGAGACGAAGATATCTTCCGCGCTCTTCAGGCCGGAGCCAAAGGTTATCTGCTAAAAGGCATGGATGCCGCTGAGCTGATAGACGCGATTCGCGCTGTCTACGCGGGCAAGTCGAGGATGCCTGCGTTCGTTGCCGAAAAACTCGCCGGACGTATGGGTGGTCATGCGCTCACCGCGCGCGAGCTCGAAGTTTTGAAGCGCATCGTTGCCGGGCGCAGCAATAAGGAGATTGCTGCGGACCTCTACATCTCTGAAGCCACAGTAAAGACACACATCAATAGCCTGCTCGGCAAGCTCGGAGTAACTGACCGCACCCAGGCCGCAACCAGCGCCCTGCAGCGCGGCATCGTTCAACTGGAGTAAATTTCCGGAGTCTTATATGCGTAAACTGTTTGCCATTTCGATCCTTACACTCGGTTGCGCCCTGGCCAGCCACGCGCAGCCATCCTACTCTAACTGGCGTGTCGCCACCGAGCCTGAGCTGAAATCGCTCATCCCTGCCCGCGCTTCAGTCGTGCAGGAGCGCATTGAGACGGAAATGCGCACCGCTTCCGGCATCACTGATGGAAAGGGGAAGTTCATTGCCGGCGTCGTCCTCATTACCGCTGGATACTCCGCCGACGGCAAGTATTCGCATCTGTTCATCACTCAAGTGCCGCTCAAGATCGGTGACTTTCAACTCGCGCCCGGCTCCTACCTCATCGGATGGGACCGCGGCGAAACCTCACTCAACGTGCATTTCTACGACGCAGCCTCCGGGCTCTTGCTCGGTTCTATTGATGCGCGGAGGAACCCCGCCATGACTCGGGTAGAATCATTTCGCATCTGGCCACCGGCGGATCGCTCTGTGATACAGGTCGGGCGGTTCACCTTTCCTTACAACTTGGGAGACTGAACTAGTAATGCCGCTTCAGAGATCCGAATCCAAAAAACGCCGAACTCTGCTGCGCGCGCTTGAGGCCAACTGGCAAACGGAGATGAGCGGCTTCCACACGTATCAGGCCTTGGCCGAGCGCGATGCCGATCCCACCCGAAGCCAAACGCTTCGCCACATGGCAGCAGCGGAAGCGCAGCACGCCGCGCTATGGGCCGGACGCATCCACGAGCTTGGCGGTGCTCCGCCGAAATATCACGGCCGGCATACCGGCGACGCCGACAGCCTGCCCAACCGCATGACTGGCGGGCGCATGGCATTGCGCCGGCTGGAAATTGACGAGAGCCGCGCCATAGCCCTTTATAGCAGGCAGCTCCAGGTGCTGAATGACGAGCCCAGCCTTGCCATTCTCCGTCAGGTCATTGAAGAGGAGCGTGACCACTATCGCGAACTCAGCGCCCTTATTCGCCAGCGCTATCCGCATC
Source organism: Silvibacterium sp. (assembly GCA_036273415.1). GTDB lineage: Bacteria > Acidobacteriota > Terriglobia > Terriglobales > Acidobacteriaceae > Silvibacterium. The sequence continues at coordinate 61,348 of DASUHR010000013.1, forward strand.
ATGCCGTCTCCGAGAGCCGCTCCAATCCCGAGGCTCTGCTTGAAGACCTGCTGGCTAAACGCAACGGCTCCGCACGCCAGGCTGCTGGCTGGATCGGCGATGCGATTTACGGCGTAAACGATGGCCTTGGAGCGATCTTCGGCATTGTCTCCGGTGTCTCTGGCGCAACCCTGGGCAGCCGACACTATGTGCTTCTTGCGGGGCTCGCCGGTATGATCGCCAGCGCGATCTCCATGGGCGCAGGCGCATATCTCGGAGCCAAGAGCGAGCGCGAAATTTATCAAGCGGAGCTCCAGCGCGAACGAGACTCGATCGAGATGAATGCACCCGAAGCGCGCGAGCTTCTCTCCCTTTATTACCAGGTCAAGGGATTGCCAGAGGACGACGCCGACCACTTCGTTGAGCACATCGCAAATGACAAAGAGCAGTTCCTCCGTGCCATCGCAGCCGAGCGCCTCAGCACCACGGAAGAAGGACTGCGAAAGCCGATGGTCTCCGCATGGTCCGCTGCTCTCTCCACAGCGGTCGGCGCATTCATCCCGGTCATTCCGTTTTTCTTTATCGGCGAATACAAAGCCATTATCATCTCCGCCATCATATCCCTTGCCGCGCACTTCGCCGTCGGCGCAGCCAAGTCGCTCATCACCGTTCGCTCCTGGTGGGCCAGCGGACTCGAAATGACCGGGGTCGGCGCAGTAGAAGGCATCGTCACCTACATCATCGGCATCGGGCTTGGCCACGCAGGCGCGTAGGCTGGTTATGCTTTGTCGTTTACCGTGCCTTTGAACGCATTTGCCCGCTCAAACTCATCGCGCAGCGCCGGCGTCTTAAGGTTTTCGCGCAAATGCGTCAGTCGCTGCTCGAGTGCCAGCAACGATGCGGCAATCGCGTCAGTGTTCGTATGCGCCACATCGCGCCACATCGAGTAGGGACTAGAGCCCAGGCGGGTCATCTCCCGCAGTGCGCGTCCCCCAATTGGCATCACCTCGTCCTTCGCCGCCAACTCATCCTGCAAGAGCGCCGTCAGCGCCGTCGACACAAACTGCGGCAGGTGGCTCACCCACGCGCATAGCACGTCGTGTCGCTGCGGCTCAAGATCGAGCAGCCTGCAGTGGATCTTCTCCACCCAATCGCGCCACTCATCCGCAATCGCACGTGATTTCGGATGCATTGTGCGCGACTCCGCTGTTTCCGTGAACAGCCATGCCGCGCCGTCAAAAAGATCCGCGTCCGCGTTCGCCGCTCCGCTCACCTCCTTGCCTGCCATGGGATGTCCCGGTAAAAATCCCGCCGTTTCCGGCAGGTTGTAGCGGCCACGAGCGCGATCCACCAGCACGGACTTTACGCTTCCCACATCGGTCACAAGCTGGCCGGGCATCAGCGTCGGCGCAAGCCGCTCCAGCCAGTCAATGACCGTGAACACCGGACCGCACAGCAGAACAACGTCGCTGGCCTTAGCAGCAGCAAACGCGTCGGAGGCTGCAAGGTGAATAGCGCCGCGTTCAGCCGCAAGCGCCAGCTCCTTGCCGTCGGGGTCCCATCCCACAATCTCGCCGCGAAAATCATGCGATCTCAGCGCCAGTCCGACGGAAGCTCCGATGAGTCCCGTGCCGAAAATCGCGATCCGCTCAATCGGCATTTACACCTCGACCGCAGTCCGAGCGGGCTGTCCAACGGTACGCCCTACCGCCGCAGCGATAATTCGCAATTCGTCCATGAGTTTTGCAAACTGGTCGGGAAAGAGCGACTGCGCGCCATCCGATACAGCCTTGTCTGGATTCGGATGCACCTCAATTAGCAGCCCATCGCTCCCCGCCGCCACTGACGCCCGCGCCATCGCCGCAACCATATCTCGGCGCCCCGTCCCGTGCGAAGGATCGCCCACGATCGGCAAATGTGAAAGATGCTTGACGACGGGAATCGCCGAAACGTCCATCGTGTTGCGCGTATACGTTTCATACGTCCGAATGCCGCGCTCGCACAGAATCACCTGGTAGTTGCCGCCCGACAGAATGTATTCCGCCGAAAGCAGCAGTTCTTCGATGGTGGCGGCGATGCCACGCTTCAGCAGCACCGGCTTGCGCGCAAGGCCAAGTTCGCGCAGCAAGTTGAAGTTCTGCATGTTGCGCGCGCCCACCTGGAAACAATCGATGTAAGGCAGCATCAGCTCGATCTGCGAAATTTCCATTACCTCGCTGATGATCAGCAATCCCGTCGCATCGCCGATCTCGCGCAGCAGCTTAAGTGCCTCGAGCCCCATTCCCTGGAAAGAATAAGGTGAACTGCGCGGCTTGAACGCGCCTCCGCGCAGAAACTTCGCGCCCGCTGCCTTTACTTGCTTCGCCGAAGTGAAAATCTGCTCGCGTGTTTCCACCGAGCACGGCCCAGCCATCACAATCACTTCGTTTCCGCCTATCTCCACGCCGTTTGGGAAGCGCACAATCGTTCCCTCCGGCCGAAAGCCGCGCCCAGCTAATTTGTAGGGCGACGAAATGCGAACCGCCTCCGCCACGCCCGCCAGCAGTTCAAAATCCTTATGCTCGAACTGCCCCGGCGTGCCCACGCCGGCAAGAATCGTCTGCACCGCGCCTGTTGTGCGATGAACATTGAAGCCGATCTCGACCATTCGCTCGACGACGGCCTGAATCTGCTCTTCGGTGGCTTTTTCCCTCATTGCAACGATCATTGGCTTCCTATCCTGTCCCGCGCGCCACGCGCGCTCTAGTTACTTGCCGCTGCCGGATGAAGCCAGCTCGTCTTTTTGAAGCGCGCGCATCACGTCAATGATGCGCTCGTAGACATGTGTCAGCTCGATGTCCGGAAGCGGGCCCTTGTTGGCCGCGCGCACATTCTCAAATATCACGCGCTCGCGATTCGGTTCATAGACAGGCAGCGAAGTCGAGCGCTTCAGCTTGCCGATGGCCTTGGCCGCCTCGGCCCGCTCGCTCAGCAGCGCAACAATCCGCCGGTCGATTTCATCGATCCTTACTCGCCACTCTGCAATGTCCATGCCTTACCCTCGATGCGGTGCACACCCAGCGCCCGCTGTTTGGTTCGATTTAGGGGACCTAGATATTAAGGGGGCCTGCAGCGCAGCAGGGGCGCGCAGACCCTGAATAAATCGCGCGATGGAGCTGGGTGCCTCCGATGGTTCCGACTGTTCAATCATGGAAACCAGTGCGCTGCCCACTACCGCAGCATCGGCGAACTCACCCACCGCGCTGAAATGCTCTGCGTTGGAGACGCCAAAGCCAACCGCAATCGGCAGGTCCGTATACCGGCGCAAACGCTTTACCAGCGATTCTGCATCGGACGCCAACGACTGCTGCGTGCCTGTAATCCCCACGCGCGAAATTGCGTAGACAAATCCATTTGACACAGCGGCAATGCGCTCCAGCCGCGCATCTGGGCTGGTCGGTGCCGCCAGAAAGATTGGCGCAAGATGATGTCGCTCCATGCACGGAAGGTATTCGTCCGCCTCTTCGACGATCATGTCCGTAATCAAAACACCATCCACTCCTGTAGCTTCCGACTCAGCGCAAAATCTCTCCAGGCCGAAGCGCAGAATTGGATTGAGGTAGGAAAAAATCACCAGACCGGCGTCGCGCCGCGCCGCGCGCAACTCCTTCGCAAGCGCCAGCACATCGCTGAGCTTCGTTCCCCTTGCTACGGCGCGCTCGCTAGCGCGTTGGATCACCGGGCCGTCCGCCAGTGGATCGCTGAACGGCACACCCAGCTCGATCACGTCTGCGCCCGCATCAATCGCGGCTATCGCGATCGCGCGCGTCGTTTTCAAATCAGGATCTCCTGCCGTCAGGTACGCGACCAACCCGGGTTTGGCGGCAAAATGAATCGGCACCCTTACGCTCCCTTAAGCTTCAGTTCACGGGAAAGAATCCCCATATCTTTATCGCCGCGTCCGGAAAGATTGACTATTAGTATGTCATTCCGACCCAGCGACGGCGCCATGCGAATGCACTCCGCAACCGCGTGCGCGCTCTCCAGCGCCGGCAGAATACCCTCCGTCCGCGCTAGCCTCACAGTCGCTGCCAGCGCTGCTTCATCCGACGCGCTCACGTACTCCGCGCGCCCCGCATCATGCAGTGCCGCATGCTCTGGCCCGATCGATGCATAATCCAGCCCCGCCGAAACCGAGTGCGTCAGCGCAATCTGCCCCGCCTCATCCTGCAGAACATAGGAGTACGTCCCCTGCAGCACGCCCGGCGCTCCACCCTGGAACCGTGCCGCATGCTCGCCTAGCTTTTCTCCGCGACCTCCCGCTTCCACCCCAATCAGCCGCACGTTCTGATCGGGAACAAATTCGTAGAACGCGCCGATTGCATTAGATCCGCCGCCCACGCACGCAATCATCGCCGTCGGCAGCCGACCTTCCTTCTCCTGAATCTGCTGCCGCGCCTCTCGGCCGATCACCCGCTGGAAATCCCTTACCATTGCCGGATAAGGATGCGCGCCCAGCACGCTGCCCAGCAGATAATGCGTCGTCCGTACATTCGTCACCCAGTCCCGCATTGCTTCATTGATCGCGTCCTTCAGCGTGCGCGACCCGGAACTCACGCCGCGCACCTCCGTCCCTAGCAGCCGCATGCGATAGACATTCAACTCCTGCCGCCGCATGTCCTCCTCGCCCATGTAGACCACGCATTCCATGCCCAGCAGCGCGCACACCGTAGCCGTCGCAACGCCATGCTGCCCAGCGCCGGTCTCGGCTATAATGCGGCGCTTGCCCATGCGCTCGGCCAGCAGCCCCTGTCCAATGCAGTTGTTGATCTTGTGCGCGCCCGTGTGCAGCAGGTCTTCCCGCTTCAGGTAAATCCTCGCGCCGCCCAGCATATTGGTTAGCCGCTCGGCGAAGTACAGTGGTGTCGGCCTTCCCGCGTAATCGCGAAGCAGCGAATCAAGCCTTGCCTGAAATGCCGAATCCGCCTGCGCCTCTGCATAAGCGTTCTCCAGCTCATCAAGCGCGGCAACCAACGTTTCCGGAACATAACGTCCGCCATACGCGCCAAACCGCCCGGCAAAGCGTCCCGAGGGAATCGCAGTACTGCTGACTTCAGGGATACCCACAAAATGTCCTTTCCAGCAATAACAAAGCCGCGATCTTTAAGATCGCGGCCCTCTTGGAAGTTCGTATAAATCTGAACGTATTTTTCTAATTCTTCAGATGTGCACGTCTGCCAGAGCCGCTATTGAACGCCAATAGCGGTACGGAAAGCCGAAAAAATGGCGAGGTGCGTTTGTCATCTTGATTTCAAAGATACATTGAGAAGAACAAGAACAGCAAATTTCTTTGGGACCCACTCTCCGGCTTGCCTAAACCTCTGCGATCCCCTTTCGACGACCAGCGAGGGTGGCCGCCCGAAGTTGTTGCCGGGACGGCAAGTCCGCAACCCTGGCGTTCTCCACAAACGCGCGTACCTTCGCCGGTTCCTTTTTTCCCGGTGTAGCTTCTACTCCGGATGCCACATCCACGCCCCACGGTTCTAACGTCGCAATCGCATCGCCTACGTTCTCCGGATTCAGCCCGCCGCCCGCAACCAACCGTATTCGCGATCCGGAGAAGCTCCCACGGGCCGCTTCCCAGTCGAAGCGAACTCCGGTCCCGCCCAGCAAAGTTGCCGTGCGTGAGTCGATCAGCGCTGCATCCAAAGCAGCATCCGTCTGTGCGGCCCGCAACTCCGACTCCAATCCTTGCTGGAAATGGATCACCTTCAGAATTCTCAGCCGTGAAGAAAACCGCTCGCGCAATCGGGCCGTCGCCCTAGCTTCGCACCCGGAGTGAAGTTGCACGCCTGTCAACCCGCACTCCTCAATCGTATTTGCCAATTCATCAAAGCTCGCGTCGACGAACACGCCAATCTTCTCCGTGGGGCCCGGCAACCGCGGAGTAATCCCGCGAACCTGCGCCAGAGTCACACGCCGCACGCTCTCAGCAAACACAAACCCCACTGCATCGGCGCCCGCCTCCGCAGCCATAAGCGCATCTTCCAGCGAAGTATTCGCGCATACCTTCACCCACATGGTGCGACCTTCTCTGCAAAAGGCATAAGCAGCGCGCGCAACGCCGCGCCCGGATCAGTCTGCCGCATCAGCGACTCGCCAACCAGAAATGCATCGAAGCCCGCCATCCGTAGCAACTCCACATGCTCCGCTGTATCGATGCCGCTCTCCGCGACGCGCACCGCGCCCGCGCGCAGACGGCCTGCCAGCCGCAGCGAAGTCTCCAGGCTCACATCAAACGTGCTCAGGTTGCGATTATTCACACCATACGCATCGCAGCCCAGATCGGCTACGCGCGCCAGATCCTCATCCGTGTGCACCTCGCACAAGACGTCCAATTCGATCTCGTGGGCAAACTTCGTAAACCGTGCCAACTCGCCATCCGTCAGTGCAGCGGCAATCAAGAGAATCGCATCGGCACAGTGCGCCCGCGCTTCTACGATCTGATACTCGTCCACAATAAAGTCTTTGCGCAGGCAGGGAAGCTCCGTCCGCGAGGAAGCGATCTCCAGATTCCCAAGAGTCCCCTGGAAATAAGGCTCATCCGTCAACACAGACAACGCCGTTGCGCCCCCAGCTTCCAGTGAAACAGCAAGTTCCGCCACGTCAAAATCAGCCCGGATCAGCCCCTTCGACGGAGAAGCCTTCTTTAATTCCGCAATAATCGCCGGAGCCTGGGCTGATCGCGTTCGCAGCGCCTGCCCAAACCCTCGAGGTACATGCAGCACCCCTTTGCGCTCGAGCTCCGCCATCGGCACGCGAAGCTTGCGTTGCGCTACGGTCTGGCGCGTCGTGTTCAGAATGCGTTCCAGGTGCATTCATAGCTCCTGGAACCAGTATAAGTCGATTCTGCGCAACAAACGGCAGCCGCGAACAGCCCAACAACGATGTCGTAGCGCCGCTTTGGGGTTGGGCATCGCCCAAAACGGCATCGGTCACACGAGCAGAGGCCTTCCACGGAACCGCTTTCTGGTTTCGCGCAAAAAGGAAGGCCTCGTACGCAGCGAGGTGAGATGGGGAACTTTACAGAAGCTTTACAGAGCTAACTTTCAGTGTGTCACCTTTCACTTCGCCCGTTACATTCACGCGAAGGTGATCTTTTTCTTGTGACGACTTGAGGGCGTCCGCAATCTCCCGGTTCCCAGCTGCGTCGAACTTCAGGAACTGGTTATCGCTGGTAAGAATGCCGAAGCCGCTCTTTTCACATGCAAGCGCGCATGCGCGTGTATGTGCGTCCGGGTTGGCGGCAGCTTTTTTGGAGCAACTCACGTCAATCAGCGACACATTTTGAAAAGAGGCGGACGCGGCGAAGGCGGGAAATGCTCCCAGTCCGGCCAGTATAAGAATTGAGGCAATTTTCTTCATAATGTTTCCTCCAGTTAAGCTGCTTTGCGTGTGGGTTATAGAGTTGCCGCGACTTGCGAATCCGGCGTCTCTGTCGTTTTACCTGCCGCCGTTCGACGATCATGCATCGTCGAGAGTTGCGACAGGGCGAAGGCTCCAATTGCGATCTCGACATCGCGCATCGCCAGGTCGGAAAACATGCCCGTGGTCAGCAGGTTCCCCACAATGCCTAGGAGCCAGAACATCACGATATAGCTGCCGATTGTCGTCCAGCGGCTAAGCACAATCAGGCCGGCGACGATTTCGATAATCCCCACCGCGTGCATGAAGGTGGTTGCGCTCACCGGCACAACTTTCGTCGCCACCGGACTCAGGTACATTTCCCAATTGGCCAGTTTGTCGAAATATTTGTCGATGCCGGTAATGATCGGCCCGACGCCCAGGCCGATTTTCAGCGCGCGCCGCGCCAACCCAAGATCGCCCTCTGCAAATTTCATAGCATTTTGGCCCTCTGCTCACAAGAGTGGCAAGTCTCGGTTTGGTTACAAATGGCCTTCGTTTCCCGGAAAATATCTCCGAGAGAGTAAACTTGTAACCTTTTCCGCCTTGGCGCCTCTATCCTGATAGAGCCATGGCTACGAGCGGAATTCTGGAAAGAGCGAAGTGCGAAGGCTGGACCGATTTGGAAATCGTCCAACGGGTGAGAGCAGGGGAAAGCGCTCTGTATGAGATCATTATGCGCCGCTACAATCAGCGGCTCTATCGCGTCGCGCGCGCCATCCTGCGCGATGACGGGGAAGCCGAAGACGTGATGCAGGACGCCTACGTCCGCGCGTATCAGCACCTCAACCAATTTACCGGACCAGCCCCCTTTTCGACCTGGCTGACGCGAATCGCAATCAATGAAGCGCTGAGCCGGCTCCGCTCGCGCAAGCGCAACCAGCAATTCGGAGATATGGAAGGTGATGGAGAAGGTTTTATGAACATAGCTGAGACCTCGCTTGACCCCGAGCAAAGAGCATCCATCGCTGAACTCGGTCATTTTCTGGAAGAAGCAGTGCTCGAGCTTCCCGAACAATACCGTACTGTCATAATGCTGCGGGACATTGAAGAGCTAAGCACAGCAGAAACCGCTGCTGCGCTCGATATCAGCGAAGAAAACGTAAAGGTCCGGCTGCATCGTGGCCGTACCATGGCCCGGACCTGGCTGTTCGAACGGGTCGGCTCGCAAGGAAAACATGCGTTTCCCTTCATGGGTGCTCGCTGCGATCGCGTCGTAGTCGGGGTTTTCGCGCGGCTTGAAGAAATCGATGACGGCACGCCCGCGCTCCTGCAGTGACCCTGGCGCACATTACTCCGGCGCAATTCAATGCGATTTCCTGTTTCCATATTCATTCCCGCACCACTTCAGATTTTCGGTTTCGAGTTCGCCCGCTTCTACCCGCTTCCGATCACGCGGTGGAAATTGACTTCACGGCTCACCATAAACCCAAGCCGCTCGTAGATCGCGATGGCTCTTTTGTTAGCCGCAGCGGTATGCAGGCACGATAGCCAGCCGTTCCGCCGGTGATCAAGCAGCAACCGCGTGATCAGCGCCGCCGCATAGCCTTTGCCCCTGTGCTCCGGATGTGTGCACACCCCGCTGATCTCCACATATCGGTCGAAGGCAAAGCGCTCGCCGGCCATTGACACTAGCCGGCCTCCAATCCTCACACCGTAGTAGGTCCCCATCTCGCAGGTGCGAATGCGGAAGTATCCGGGAAACGCAATTTCCGTCAATTCCACCATCTCCGTCGCATGCGCGCACGATAGTTTCGCGAGTCCAATCTGCTCATGTGCTGACTCCTTGTGTCCCGGCTCAATGATCTCCGAATTCTCCGGGAACATCATTTGGCTCCCTGCAAGCGTGCCCTCAACCGTCAGCCCCGGAATCTCCACCGGAGCCTCGCCCATCGTATAGACCACTTCGCTCGGCCTCAGCAACGACAGCAGCTGGCGTGAAGCATCCTCGGTTCGGTTTCCAACCGCCGCAAATGGAGCCACCTCCGCCGCGAACCTGCATGCCTCTCCCGCGTACTGCGCAAACCGCCGCTGCCGCGTCTCCAGCGCGTGCCATACCGGGTTCTCGAACATATCAATAGTTGCCAAGTATCTAAGCCTATTTAAGCCGGAAATAATCCATAAGATACTGATTCTAAAAATATTCTTGTTGGACAAGAGATGTAATTGAATCTTCCCGAACTGCTAGGATAAGAATAGAGCATCCATAAAGAAGAACACGTTCCGGTTCCGGCCCCTTCTTACCCGCAGCCTGTATGGTGAATCCGCCAAAACTCATCGCCATCGACATCGACGGCACCCTCCTCCCGTCTACCGGAACCATCATCAGCGCCCGCAACTCCCGCGCCCTACTGGAAGCTGAAGCCGCCGGAATCCACATTGTCATCGCCACGGGACGTCGCCAGGCCTATACCACTCCGCTCATTGGGCCCGCTGGTCTCCGTCCCGACACCGTCATGATCACCTCCAACGGAACCGTCACCCGTACTCTCGGAGGAAAATCCATTGACCGCTTCCTTCTCCCGGTCGATACCGCCCGCGAGCTTTGCCCCGCTCTGCGGCAGTTCGGGGGAACCACCGTATTCACCTTCGATCGGGAAGGTCCCGGCGAACTCGTGCTCGAATCACTCGATCAACTCCATGCTCGCGTTGCCGCGTGGGTCGACTCCAATCGTCCCTGGATCGTTGAGATCCGTCCGCTGGAGCGCGCCTTTGACCAGGGCGAGGCTCCGGTGCAGGGCATGGTATGCGGAACGATCGCCGCGATGCACGACGCGGAGAAGTGGCTCGCGGCCAGCGCGTATTCGCCGAAGATCGAGCTGCACCGCACTGAATATCCCGCCCGCGACCTCAGCATCCTCGACATTCTGCCGCCGGGCTGCTCCAAAGGTGTGGCTCTCGGCCGGGTTGCGCACTTGCTCTCCATCGAACCCTCAGAGATCATGGCTATCGGCGACAACTTCAACGATCTTGAAATGCTGCAGTTCGCCGGTCGGCCGGTTGTCATGGCTAACAGCGCACCCGAATTGATTCAGATCGCTAGCCGACGCGGATGGGAGATCGCGTCATCCAATGACGAGGACGGAGTCGCCCGCGTCATCGAGAGCGTAATCGACGCGCTCGCAGTCCAGTCAGGAGAAGGGCGCGTTCAGTGACCGGAAATGATAAAGTTGGCGTGATGGCTGCCGTTTTCCAGCCCGCTAAGCGAGACCTCCGTAAATTCGGATGGATCGCGTTGGCCTTGTTCACAGTCACCCCCGCGCGTGCGGCCGAGCACATCGTTCTCAACAACGGATTTGACCTCATCTGTGATCACCGCGCTCCAGTGAGCAGCGCATCGGGCAGCCGCATACGTTTGTATATGGATGCGGGCAGCACCAATTTCATCGAAGTCGATCCCAGCCAGATCGTCGCCAGCGATTTCATAGCTCCCCCCGTTCCAATGCCTCCGCAGCCAGCCACCCCGCAAGCGGCAACTCCGGAAGCAGAACTCACCCAGTCCGAGCTCCACCAACTTCTAGCCACGGCTGGAGCCGCGCACAACCTCAACACCGAGTTGCTCGCCTCTGTCGTACGCGAAGAGAGCGGCGGCCGCACCCACGCCATAAGCCGCGCTGGAGCTCAGGGACTCATGCAGCTCATGCCCGGAACTGCCGCCGAGCTTGGCGTCAGCAATGCCTTTGCGCCGGGAGAAAACGTCCGTGGGGGCGCCGCCTATCTCGATACCCTTCTCCACCGGTATCACGATAATCTCGCGTTGGCCCTCGCCGCCTATAATGCCGGCCCGGCCGCCGTAGACCGCTGGCACGGCATTCCGCCCTATCTCGAAACGCAGCTGTACGTCGCCCGCGTGATCCACGAGTTCAACCGCCGCGCCGCCGCCGCCGCAAAAGCGCATCCGCTCGCGCAGGTCGCGTCCGCAGTCCGCTGAAACCGAGGAACAGGTTTGAAGAAGAAGAGCTGGATCCTGTACTTGGCGGTTGCAATCGCGCTGGTTGCGCTGGTTCTCTACGCGCGCCATAGGATCCACTTCAACTGGACCGTCTTTGTGCAGCAGCTCAAGCTTGCCGACTGGCCGATGATGGCGCTCGGGGCCTCGTTCATCCTGCTCGGCTACATCGTCCGCGCCATCCGCTGGGCGCTCTTTCTCAAGCCCGCGCGTAAGGTGTCCTTTCCAAGCCGCCCCTGGTTTGACGTTCTCGCCGCCCAGATCATCGGCTATACCGGAGTCGCGCTTCTCGGCCGCCCTGCCGATCTCATTCGCCCTTACCTCGTCGCCCGCCGCGTCAAGCTGCCGCTCAGTTCGCAGATCGCCGTCTATGTGGTCGAGCGGATGTTCGACCTCGCGGCCATGGCGCTCATCTTTTCCACTGTGCTCTTCTTCGCGCCGGACCGCGCCACGTTGCCGCATCCGGAGCAGTTGCGGCACATCGCGCTCGTCGGCCTCATCGGAACAGCAGCGCTGGCGATCCTCGCCACCGCCGTCAGGATCGGCGGTCAGGCGGTAGCCACGTCGGCGGAAAAAATCGTCGGCAAGCTCTCTGAAGGCCTCGGCCGCTCCGTAGCTGAAAAAATCATCACCTTCCGTGACGGCCTTGACATGCTTGGCTCCCTACGGGATGTTTTCGCGGCCCTGATGCTCTCGCTTCTCATGTGGGGTTTGATCACCGTCGCGTATCTGGAGACCATCCGCGCCTTTGTTGACTCGCCGCCCCTGCACGGCCTCACTCTGGCGCGCTGCATGGTTCTGATGGCCGCCGGCATGGCGGCCAGCGCTATCCAATTGCCGGTTGTGGGATGGTTCACTCAGATCGCATTCCTTGCCGCGGCGATGCGAGAGCTCTTCCAGGCAGCGTGGGAGCCGGCCCTGGGGTGCGCAGCTATGCTCCTGGTCGTCACATACCTGATCGTCATCCCCGCCGGACTGGTGTGGGCGCACTTCGATCACGTATCACTCAGAAAAGTCTCAGCGGAAAGCGAACACGCCGGAGTCGAAGCCCTCACGCCGCCGGAAGCAGTCTCTCCATCCTAGAGCGCGCGCCGAACCACCCTGCGCACCGTGTCTGTAAAGATCCCATACACCGCGTGCGAGACCCATTCGCTGATGCGCTCCTGCGCCGGTTGTTCGCTCTTCGGAGCCGACAACCCAAGTTTGGGAAGAAGCGACTCGTGCGTCAGTCTGTTCAGAGTCACCCCGAACGCAGCGCCCCTCCACGCCCCCAGCGACGGCTCCATCTCCACGAGCGCGCCATAGGCCGCTCCCGCAGCCGCGCCGAATCCCCAGTGGATTCCGTGCATCGCAGCCTGTTTTTTTTCTTCCGGCAGGGGATACCCGGTTACGTGCTCGGCCAGTGCTATTGGCGGTGGAGTTTGCCCCTCGACACGCGGGGGAAACATCCGCTCCGCCAGCATCTTGGCCCCTGCGCCGGCAAGGCCGCCAATCATCCCAGCCACGGCACCCTTCACGATCGAGCGTTCCCGCTTAGTCATCTTTGTCATAGCAGATAGGATGCGCCCATCTGTGCGCTGTCGACAGGCGAACGCCACTTTCGCGGCGCAAAATGTCTCGCGAGGGATCATGTTTTCCGAGCCGCCTTCGCCGCCCGTGTTTTCAGCATCCTACTAAGGACAATCAAGAGCCGTCTGTTCCGCTAGAACCGGTCTGGCTCCTCTTGAGAAGGGGAGCATCAATGAACGTTACCGCTCGAAATTGCCAGACCCGAAGAGACCTCGAAGCACAAGGCTCAATCTTACGAATCAGGCTGTCGAACCTCGCACCCAAGCTGATGACGCTGGTCGCCGTCGATCATCACGGATTCAACATCACCAGTGCGCAGTGCCGCGAAGTCCGCGGGCAGTTGAAGGAATCCAGCCGCCGCCTGCAGGCGCACCGCACTGAGCACGGCTGCTGAGTCGCCGGTATTACGCAGATCAGGCTTGGAGGGCCGCCGTCACGACCGGCCTGACCGCGGATAAAAACTTTATTCCCGCGATTCTGCAAATCATTGATTTCGTTGGGCTTTCAGAAAGTAAAATTGCTCGTATCAATTTGATTCTAAATGACTAAGCCGCAGCCATTTGATTCCAGAAGACTTTCCTGGAAATAGTGGCTAAGCATGTGATTCTGCGGTGGTTTTCCATTTATGTTTGATTCTTAACGATTTAAATCCAGATTCCTGGGAAATATCGTCTGCGGTTGGTGTGAGCTCCTCGTGTCGACGTCATTTTCGCGCAATGAAAAAGGACCGCAGCTAGCGGTCCTTTCGGCTTCTTCGATCCTATTTCAATTATAGCGAAATCGAGAAATTCAACTGCATTCGGGATACAACTATTTTCGATTTGGAATCAATGAGTTGTGATTTCGGGGACTTGACAAGAATCCTGGTGAAGCGGGGCGCGCCCGGCTTATTTGGCGGGTCCTCGCGTGACGCTCAGAAGCTGGAGGATGACTTGCGCGATTCGATCGAGGTTCTCCTGCACAATTTCGATATAGGGGTTGATCTCGGCCTGCCTGAGGATTTCCATGCAGTTCACGGCTGCCTGCAGCGGATTATTGATCTCATGCGCGAGGCGGTTTATCAATTCCAGGTCTCGAACTACCTGCTGCGCTTTTTCCGACTTCTTCCGGGCGCGCACATCGCGCACGATGGCTGAGAAGCCGGCATATTCGTCCACCGGGTCGATGCGCGGCGTGATGCTGACCGAGGTATCGATCAGCGAATTCTGCTTGTTTCTCACCACGAGCTCGCGTTGAACATACTGGCCGGTATGGAGCTTCGCCACATCACGGTCGAATGCGTCGAGGGTAACGGAGGGAATAATGAGATCCCGCACACTTCTGCCCAAGGCTTCTGCCGCTTTATATCCGAACAAGCATTCTGCCGAGCGATTCCACGAAGTTAATTTCAATTCCGCATCGACGGAGAAGATGGCGTCGGTGGCATTCTCCGTGATGAAGGCCCACTGCTCCGATCGCCGGCGCTCGTGAAGGAGCTCCCGCTCGTAGCTGCGCCGTTCGCGAATATCAAAGATGCTGGTAAGAACCATGGCCGGCTCGCCCGAGAGGGCGCGATGCAGCTTGGAATTGACCAAGACGGGGAGGGTCGATCCGTCGGCGCACACCAGGTCGACGGTGATCTCGCGAATGAAGCCTTGCATTTGCAGAAGCGGAAAAAAGTGTGTCTCGTAAAAAATAGCGGAGGGGCGGGTGAGCAGATCTTGAAACTTCCGGCGCTCTTCCAGCTCCGCGCGGCGGTATCCGGTCCACTGCAGAATCGTCTCATTGACCCGCGTGATGGTGCCGTCAACGGAGGTGAATAGAAAGGCGCAGGGAGCAGCCTCAAACAGCTCCAGCGCAGCCGATATTTCGATCTCGGAATTCACTGTTAGAAAGATGCAGCTTCGGCGGGGACGCGCGCAAGAAATCTCTGAATCGCGCCAATCGTCTCTTCCGGAGCGCTCAGGTTCGGGCAGTGGCCCTTCGCCGCGGCGAGCAACAGCTCACTGTCCGGTATTTGCCGATGCACAAACTCGCCCACGCTCTGGGGAGCGATGATGTCGTCGGAGCACTGAAATACGAGGGTTCGTGTGCGCACCTGCGCTAAATCATTTCGATTGTCGGAAAGAAAGGTGACGCGGGCGAAGAACTTTGCAATCTGGGGATCGGTGCGGCAAAAGCTGTTCTGGAGCTCGGCGGCAAGCTCGGGGCGGTCGGGGTTGCCCATGATCGCCGGCGCCATGGAGGACGCCCAACCCAGGTAATTCGCGTCGAGCATCTGCAGCAAGCCGTCGATCTCCTGCCGCTCAAAGCCTCCGGTGTAATTCGCGTCATTAATGTAGCGGGGCGATGGGCCGAGCAGGATGAGGTTCGCAAATCTCTCGGGTTGTTCGATAGCCGCGAGCACGCCGATCATCGAGCTGACGGAATGGCCGACGAAGGTCACGTCTTTCAGGTCGAGAGCTTCGCAGACCTCAAGCACGTCCGCGGCATAGCCTTGCAAGGTGCGGTATTTGTTGCGGTCGAAGGCGGCGAGATCGGAGCTGCCCGCACCTACGTGATCGAAGAGGATGACCTTGTAATCGTCTTCGAAGGCGGGAGCCACAAAGCGCCACATGTTTTGGTCGCATCCGTAGCCGTGGGCGAAGATGATGGGTTGCGTGCCCTTGCCGCTAATTTTTACGTTGTTTCGCTTCAGCGCTGCGTTGTTCATCGGTGCACGTGGATATGATATCGCGGGGGTGGAGTGAGGGGATGGAAGCGGGTGCGACAGGGAGATAAGCGAACCCGGAAAAGGTCGAGCAGGAACTGCGAGTGTGGGGGAAGAAAATCGCGTGAGAACTCCCATCCTTCGCACGAAAGCAGGCGAAGGCCATCCAGAGTTGGTGGACGGAAAGGGTGAGCCACGCGTCCAGCCTTTTCACCGCATGAAATCTTCTTTAATCGCTGACGCGGATTTCTCTTGATTCTAGATAAATCACAGAGCTACATTCCCATCCATAGTTGACCCGCGGATGTTTTACGCTTCCGTTCAGGGACTCAATAAAGAATTGGCATCTCGGCCTTCCTGTTTCCTAAGGGCTTTTGCCTCCGTTAAAGGTCTGCGTTTAGTCTCTGTACCGCTCTTGATCTTAAGTGGGCTGGCATTTGCTCACCCGACGAGCGCTGCACAGGTATGGCTGTTCCACCTTATAACCGAAAAGAGGCATGCGATGTTTACAAGAACGCGCCGGATCATTGGTCCGGCAGTGGTTACTCTGTTTTTAGTTGCAGGTGCGTATCCGGTATTCGGTCAAACTTATGTGGCCAATCCTGTAGAAAGCGACACTGCCAGCATCACGGAAAACAGTATCGGAACTGCAACCAATGTGTCCCAGGCCACCGGGGGTTTTCCTTCTGTGAACACTGGAGGCACGGCAACTGTAAATTTTACCTTCTCATCGAGCTTTCAAGTTTTCCGTGCCGGAGGTGCCGCGATTTTTCAATATGAGTCGGACAGGACGCCCACCTGGACGGGCCTCGCCGGCTTTACTTCAACTACTCCGGCCGAACATTTAAGCCATTCGGTCAACGTCACCAATCTATCCACTTTGCGTTTCCGAATGTTTGTAACCGCCTCGGTGCAATGCCCGGGATGCAGTGCGTCCGTGGAAGGGTCTGCAGGCGCAACATCTGTATCCGTTCCATGAACTGAAGCGGATGGGCCGTCCTTCGCGCGATCGTTGCGCGAAGGGTGGGCCCGAAGAATTGCCGCCCAGCCTTGCAATTCCCGCGATTTTCCTCAATAATCAGAAGACGCGTCCCAAACATCGGACCGAGTATTAGCGACCACGGCCAGCAGGCAGCAGCGTCTGAGCGGTGGGAGACGAGGAAGTATGTCGAGAAAAGTGAGCAAGAATGTCGCGAAGGCGCGCGCGGCTGTCGAACAACGCCCTTACGCGCTGCACGATGCGGTTCCTCTCCTGCAAAAAGTGAAATTCGCAAAGTTCGACGAGACGGTCGATCTGACGATGCGTCTCGGAGTCGATCCCAAGCATGCGGACCAGATGGTTCGCGGCACCGTTGTTCTGCCGCACGGGCTGGGCAAGACCAAGCGCGTTGCAGTCATCACCTCGGGCGACCGCCAGCAGGAAGCCAGGACGGCCGGAGCCGAGTTTGTGGGCGGCGAAGACCTGGTCGAAAAGATTCAGAAGGAAAGCTGGACCGATTTTGACGCGTTGATCGCCACCCCCGACATGATGAAGTCGGTCGGACGTCTCGGCAAGGTTCTCGGGCCGCGCGGCCTGATGCCGAATCCGAAGACCGGCACTGTCACCAATGACGTGACCGCCGCCATCCGCGAAATCAAGGCCGGCAAGATCGAGTTCCGCACGGACAAGACCGCACTGGTGCACGTGCCTGTGGGCAAGCTCTCGTTCCCGGTTGAAAAGCTGGTCGAGAACGCGCAGACGGTCATCACGAGCGTGGTTCGCGCCAAGCCTTCGGCGGCGAAGGGCAAGTACATCAAGGGAATCACGCTCAGTTCGACCATGGGCCCCGGCATCTCGCTCGACAGCGCGATTGCCGAAGCCGCCGCAAAGGCGTAGAGATTCAGTTTTTAGTCTCCAGTCGCCAGTCAATAGCCACTGCGCGACGCAACGGAGCAAGGCGATTTTGAGCTAGAGGCTAGTAGCTGGAAGCTAGAGGCAGTTTTTATGGCATTAAGCAGAGAAAAGAAGGCGGAGAAGGTCGCGCAGCTCTCGAAAGAGCTGGAGTCGTCGACCAGCGCCATCATCGGCACCTTCGCCAAGCTCACCGTGGCGCAGGATTACGAGCTGCGCAAGACTGTTCGCGCCGCAGGCGGACGCTATCGCGTGCTCAAGAATAAGCTCGCGGAGCGCGCCGCGCAGGGGTCAAAAATTGAGGGCGCGCTGAAAGGGCTGAAGGGTGTCTCGTCGGTTGCTTACACCAGCGGCGACCCAGTCGCACTGGCCAAGGCGCTTGCCGGCTGGGTGGCGGAGAACGCGGAGTTCACCTTCAAGCTCGGCATCGTTGACGGCAAGGTCATCAATGTCGCTGAGGTGAAGGCACTGGCGACGATGCCGGGCAAGGACGAGATCTTCTCGAAGCTGCTCTTCCTTATTAATGCTCCGGCGCAGCGGCTGGCCACAGTAATTAACGCAACCGGGCGCGATCTGGCGGTGGTGATCAACCAGGCGGTCGAACAGAAGAAGTTCGCAGAGGTGAGTTAGGCGAAAGACATTCGCCGCAGCGGCGATTTTAAAGGGTGCCGGGTCTGGGCACAACGGAAACTTCAGAGCGCTGGTCGGCGGCAACCGGAGAGTCAGTAACCGGAGAGTCGGTAACCGGAAAATTAAGGACGATTCGGCAGCAACACAAAATTTAGTTGGAGAGAAAAACATGGCGGACATACAGCAGTTGGAAGATCAGATCGTCGGGCTTAGCCTTCTGGACGCGGCGGCCCTGGTGAAGAAGCTTGAAGAGCGCCTCGGCGTCTCGGCGGCAGCAGCGGCTCCGGTGATGGTTGCCGGCGGCGGCGGCGCAGCTGGAGCAGCAGCTCCCGCGGCAGCCGAGCAGACCGAGTTCACCGTCATCCTGAAGGATGCCGGCGCGAACAAAATCAGCACCATCAAGGCAGTGCGCGAAGTCACCTCGCTCGGGCTGAAGGAAGCCAAGGACCTGGTCGATGGAGCTCCCAAGCCCTTGAAGGAAAACGTAAGCAAGGAAGACGCCGAGAACATTCGCAAGAAGTTCGAAGGCGTTGCTACCGTAGAAGTCAAGTAGTTGCAGCAAGTTATCGGTTCTCAGCCCCTGGTTTCCAGTTTCGGCGGCTGAGGACTGGAGACTGAAGGCCGGCTACTTGTCTTTGCAACTTGCATGCCAAAGCGGAACGCGTTATGATTACCTTTATGCGTTCCGCTAGGCTGTCTTTGATTGACTGGTTCGGAATGCTATTCTTGCGCCATCGACTCCGATAATTCGCAAAGTTTCCACTCCAGGCTGAACTTCGGCCTGATCATTTGCGTGTTGGTGTCACGGCGCTTCTAGTTCACCCGGTAAAAGATTACCGGCGTATCGACAGGATAATCGGCGGGCCTGTGGATATGATTTGCGATCGGCTGTAGGGCGGCAACTACGCGTTTGGGAAGCGGCGGGAAATAAACATTCTGACATTATTCAGTGCACAATCCGGTTGTGGCGCTCGTGAGACCTGTTGTCTCTACGGGCCCTTTGCCTTTGTGCATGCGGATGTCTCCCGTATTTCCCGTGTCGCGCGCACGCTCCTTTCCGATCCCGTCAGAATTTCGTTTCTGCCAGCCTGCTAATCGGCTGGCACTCGTGGGACGTTTTTCGTCGCCCGCGAGTTGTCTCGATTAACACGGAAGACTACGCCGAGCGTCGTCTTTCGCGCAAGAGCAAATCCGGCGCGGACCTAGAAAAAGGTTTGCTCCGGTCAAACCAGGCGCGACGTTTTCCCGGGACGAGGCGGGGGACACAGCAATCGCGAGCCAGCAGCAGCAGGGGATTCCGCCAGACTCGGGCGGCGTTCTCGCCTCGTACCGACGAGTCCTGAGGAGTAAAGCATGCCGCACGAGAATCGCGCCATTCGCAGCCGTCTCGATTTTTCCAAGATACCGACCTCTATCCAGATTCCTAACCTGATCGAAGTGCAGCGCCGCTCCTACGAACGTTTTCTTCAGATGGACAGGCTGCCTTCCGAGCGTGAAGACAATGGTCTGCAGTCCGTCTTTGTTTCCGTCTTTCCCATTACCGACTTCCGCAATATCTCGCAGCTCGACTTCGTTGATTTCTCCATCGGCAACTGGGAGTGCAAATGCGGACACCTCAAGGGGCTGCACCACCTGCGCACTGCCTGCGTGAACTGCGGCCACATGGTGATCACTGATCCGTTCCACCCCGGCGACGTGCTGTGCTCGAAGTGCGGAACCTACAACAAGAACACGCCCGACTTCTGCAACAAGTGCGGCGACCCTGTCGGTCTGCAACTCAAGTACGACCAGGCCGAGTGCGAAGAGCGCGGCATGACCTACTCCGCCCCGCTGAAGGTTACGGTGCGGCTGACCATCTACGACAAGGACCCTGAGACCGGCGCGAAGACGATCCGCGACATCAAGGAGCAGGAAGTCTTCTTCGGGGACATTCCGCTCATGACGCAGAACGGCACCTTCATCGTCAATGGGACCGAGCGCGTCATCGTTTCCCAGCTCCACCGCTCGCCCGGCGTCTTCTTTGAGACAGCGAACAACCGCACCTACTTCCTCGGCAAAATCATTCCTTATCGCGGCTCCTGGGTGGAGTTCGAATACGACCAGAAAAATACTCTGTACGTCCGCATCGACCGCAAGCGCAAGTTTCTGGGAACCATTTTCCTGCGCGCGCTGGGCCTCAAATCCGACGAAGAGATTCTCAAGACCTTTTACACCATCGACAAGATCAATCTGAAAGACGGCAAGCTTTTCTGGACCGTCGGCGAGAACGCCGAACAGGCCACGCACCTGTTGGGGGCGAAGCCGGCGCACGCCATCGTCCACAAGGGCGACGAGCTCGCGCACTCCGGCCGCAAGATCACGCCGTCCATTCTAAAGGGGCTGCGCGCGGCGAAAATCCGCGAGGTCGAGGTGGAAACCTCCGAGCTTGACGGCGCCATTACTGCTGCCGACGTGGTCGACACCTCCACCGGCGAAGTCTTTCTTGAGGCTAACCAGGAGCTCACGGCCGACAAGCTGCACAAGCTCGCCGCCAACGGCATCACCTCGGTCCAGGTCTTCTTCCCGGAGCGCGACGACGTGGGCAACATCATCACCAACACGCTCCGCCGCGACTCTGTGCGCAAGCCGGAAGAGGCGCTGATCGAGATTTACCGCAAGCTGCGTCCCGGCGATCCGCCGACGCTCGACACCGCCACTGCACTGTTCGAAGGCATGTTCTTCGATCCGCGCAAATATGACTTCTCGCGCGTGGGCCGTCTCAAGTTCAACATCAAGCTCTACGAGAACCAGGACGCCTCGTCGCTCGATCACCGCACTTTAACGCCCGAGGACTTCTACGGGACCATTCGTTACCTGCTCAAGCTGCGTAAGAATATCGGAAACGTGGACGACATCGATCACCTCGGCAACCGCCGCGTGCGCGCTGTCGGCGAGCTGATGGAGAACCAGTTCCGCATCGGCCTCGTCCGCATGGAGCGCGCCATCAAGGAAAAGATGAGCGTCTACCAGGAGATGTCGACGGCCATGCCGCACGACCTCATCAACGCCAAACCGGTCATGGCGGCCATCCGCGAGTTCTTCGGTTCCTCGCAGCTCTCGCAATTCATGGACCAGACCAACCCGCTGTCGGAGATCACGCACAAGCGCCGCCTCTCCGCTCTCGGGCCGGGCGGCTTGTCGCGTGAGCGCGCCGGATTCGAAGTCCGCGACGTTCACCCTACGCACTACGGTCGTATCTGCCCGATTGAAACGCCGGAAGGTCCCAACATCGGCCTGATCTCGTCGCTGAGCTGCTACGCCCGCATCAACGACTACGGCTTCATCGAGTCGCCCTATCGCAAGATCAAGGGCGGACGCGTCATCGACTACGTCACCATCGTCAACGTCGGCGATAGCGACTTCAAAGTCGGCGACCACATCGAGAAGCATGAGATCGAGAAGCTCAACGCCGAACTGAAAGATAAGCGCAAGAGGCCGGCGCAGATCGAGCCGTTCTCGTTCTACCTCTCGGCCTGGGAAGAAGATCGCCACACCATCGCGCAGGCCAACGTGGAACTCGACGACAAGGGCCGCATCGTGGCCGAACTCGTCAATGCCCGCAAGGCCGGCAACTTCGTGCTCGTCAGCCGCGAGGAAGTCGATTACGTCGACGTCAGCCCGAAGCAGCTCGTGTCGGTCGCCGCGTCGCTGGTTCCGTTCCTCGAGCACGACGACGCGAACCGCGCACTGATGGGCGCGAACATGCAACGCCAGTCCGTACCTCTACTCCGCGCGCAGGCGCCGATTGTCGGCACCGGCATGGAAGGCGTTACCGCTCGAGACTCGGGTGCGGTGGTTCTCGCACGCCGCAACGGCATTATCGATTCGGTCGACTCCGAACGCATCATCGTGCGCGTCGAAGGCGAGCATCATCCCACGCAGCTGTCGCGTGAGGTCGGTAGCGATATCTACCAGCTCACCAAGTTCAAGCGCTCGAACCAGAACACCTGCATCAACCAGAAGCCGGTCGTGAAAAAAGGACAGCGCGTGCTGAAGGGCGAGATCATCGCCGACGGCCCCTGCACCGATCACGGCGAGCTGGCGCTGGGACGCAACGTCCTGGTCGCCTTCATGCCGTGGCGCGGCTACAACTTCGAGGACGCGATCCTGGTTTCCGAGAAGATGGTGAAAGAGGATTACTACACCTCGCTTCACATCGAGGAGTACGAGATCGAGGCCCGCGACACCAAGCTCGGTCCGGAAGAAGTCACGCGCGACATTCCCAACGTCAGCGAGTCCATGCTGCGCAATCTGGACGAAGCGGGCGTGATTCGCATCGGCGCCAGCATCAAGCAGGGCGACATCCTGGTGGGCAAGGTCACGCCCAAGGGCGAAACCCAGCTCACGCCGGAAGAAAAGCTGCTGCGCGCGATCTTCGGCGAAAAGGCCGGCGACGTGCGCGATGCCTCCCTCTACTGCCCGCCGGGCATCGAGGGCGTCATTGTCGACGTCAAAATCTTCTCCCGCAAGGGTCAGGAAAAGGACGAGCGCGCGAAGGCCATCGAAGGCACGCAGATCGCTAAGTTGGAAAAGAACCTTTCGGACGAAATCCGAATTCTGACCGACGAGCGCCTGAAGCGTCTCGACAACATTCTTGGCGGCAAGGAAGTGCAGGCCGACCTGCACGACGAGCGCACCAACAAGCGCCTGCTGACCAAGGGGACGATGCTCACGCGCGAAGAGATCGAGCGCATCTCCACCCGCAACCTGAAGCGCATCAAGTATGCGGATAAGGATCCACGGGTCAACGAGCAGATCGACGAGATCGAGGAAATGACCTCGCGCCAGATCGACGTGCTCAAGAAGATCGTCAACGAGAAGAAAGACAAGCTCACCAAGGGCGACGAACTGCCGCCGGGCGTGATCAAGCTGGTCAAGGTCTACATCGCCATGAAGCGCAAGCTGAGTGTCGGTGACAAGATGGCCGGCCGTCACGGCAACAAGGGCGTCATCGCTCGCATTCTGCCCGAAGAGGATATGCCGTACCTCGAAGACGGAACGCCGGTGGAAATCGTCCTCAACCCGCTCGGAGTGCCTTCCCGTATGAACGTGGGCCAGATTCTCGAAACCCACCTCGGATGGGCCGGCTTCGTGCTGGGCGAGAAAATCACGAAACTACTCCAGGAGAACACCCGAACCGAAGCCATTCGCCGCGAGTTGAAGGCGCTGTTCAAGGACTCGCAACTGGCGGACATCATCTCCGACATGAGCGATGAAGAGCTGGAATCCGTGGCTCCGACGCTCACGAAGGGCGTGTTCATGGGATCGCCGGTATTCGACGGCTCCAAGGAAGGCGAGATCAAGGCGTTGCTCGAACATGCCGGTCTGCCGACCTCGGGCAAGACGAATCTGCGCGACGGCATGACGGGCGAGAAGTTCGAACAGCCGGTCACCGTGGGCTACATCTACATGCTGAAGCTGTCGCACCTGGTGGACGACAAGATTCACGCCCGTTCCATCGGTCCGTACTCGCTCATCACCCAGCAGCCGCTGGGCGGCAAGGCGCAGTTCGGCGGACAGCGCTTCGGAGAAATGGAAGTCTGGGCGCTGGAAGCTTACGGCGCGGCGTTCATCCTGCAGGAGCTGCTGACGGCGAAATCCGACGACGTTTATGGCCGTACCAAGATTTACGAGGCCATCGTCAAGGGCGAAGCCGCCATGGAGCCCGGCGTTCCGGAATCGTTCAACGTGCTGATCCGCGAATTGCAGTCGCTCTGTCTCGACGTCGAGTTGATCAAGGCGTCCGAGAAGAAGCCGACCGCCAGCGCGGCAGCGGACTGAAAATCAGTTCTCAGTACCCAGTACTCAGTTAGGTCTGAGCTGAGATTGGGTGCTGAGGACGCCTAACGAGATTTTGATTTACGGCCACGGCGGCATTCCGAGCTCAATGCCGCATGAAGAGGCGGAAAAGTTCGACTCGGTTCTAACTGAGTACTGAGTACCGAGTACTGAGAACTTGCTTCAAGAGCTCCGTCAGCGGACGCGTCAGGACCGCAGGAAGCGGAGGAACACCTTGTTTCGTTCGAGCCCATTCGAAATGGCAAATGTGATCGCGGACTTCGATGCCATTCGTATCAGTCTGGCCTCTCCGGAAAAAATCCGGAGCTGGTCGCACGGCGAAGTCACCAAGCCCGAGACCATCAACTACCGCACCTTCAAACCCGAGCGCGATGGATTGTTCTGCGCCCGCATCTTTGGCCCGGTCACCGACTGGGAGTGCCTCTGCGGCAAGTACAAGCGCATGAAGCACCGCGGCGTGATCTGCGACAAGTGCGGCGTCGAAGTCACGGTTTCCAAGGTTCGCCGCGAACGCCTTGGGCATATCGAGCTGGCCTCGCCCTGCTCGCACGTGTGGTTCTTCAAGGGACTGCCGTCGCGCATCGGCCACCTGCTCGACATCTCGCTGCGCGACCTCGAGAGCGTGCTCTACTTCGAGAGCTACGTCGTGGTGGATCCCGGTGACGCGCCCGTGAAAGAACGCGAGATCATCAAGGACGAAACCAAGTTCCGCGAAATCGACACCCAGTTCCGCCCCTCCGGCTTCAAGGGAATGATGGGCGCCGAGGCCATCAAGGAGTTGCTCAAGCGCGTCAGCATCGACGAGCTTTCGATCGAGCTCCGGGAGCGCATGAAGGCCGAAACCTCGCTGCAGAAGCGCCTGAAATTCTCCAAGCGGCTCAAGGTCGTGGAGGCATTCCGCAAGTCCGGCAACAAGCCGCAGTGGATGATCCTCGAGGTGATCCCGGTCATTCCGCCTGAGCTGCGCCCATTGGTGCCACTGGACGGCGGACGCTTCGCCACGTCCGACCTCAACGATCTCTACCGTCGCGTAATCAACCGCAACAACCGCCTCAAGAAGCTCATGGACCTCCA
Organism: Silvibacterium sp.; assembly: GCA_036273415.1. GTDB lineage: Bacteria > Acidobacteriota > Terriglobia > Terriglobales > Acidobacteriaceae > Silvibacterium. The sequence goes on from DASUHR010000013.1 coordinate 86,410, forward strand.
TGCGCCTGAGGTGATTGTGCGCAACGAAAAACGCATGCTGCAGGAAGCCGTTGACGCTCTCTTCGACAACGGACGCCGTGGGCGCGTGCTGCGCGGGGCGAATAATCGCCCGCTCAAATCGCTCTCCGACACCCTCAAGGGCAAGCAGGGCCGCTTCCGTCAGAACCTGCTCGGCAAGCGCGTCGATTACTCCGGACGCTCGGTGATTGTTGTCGGCCCTGAGCTGAAGCTCCACCAGTGCGGATTGCCCAAGAAGATGGCGCTGGAGCTGTTCAAGCCGTTCATCTATCACCGTCTCGAACAGACCGGCCACTGCACCACCATCAAGCAGGCCAAAGAGATGGTCGAAATGCAGGAGCCGATCGTGTGGGACATCCTTGAGGAAGTCATCAAGGACCACCCCGTGCTGCTTAACCGCGCTCCTACACTGCACCGGCTCGGCATTCAGGCGTTTGAGCCCGTGCTCGTTGAAGGCAAGGCCATCAAGATTCACCCGCTCGTCTGCACCGCTTTCAACGCGGACTTCGACGGCGACCAGATGGCGGTGCACATTCCGCTGTCGCCTGAGGCGCAGATCGAGGCCAGCGTGCTGATGCTTGCTTCGCACAATATTCTTTCTCCCGCATCCGGTCAGCCGATCACCGTGCCCACGCAGGACATGGTGCTTGGACTCTACTACCTGACCAAGGCCAAGAAGGGTGGGAGGGGCGAGGGCCGCGTCTTCTCAAATACTGAGGAGATCCTCATGGCCCTGGAGGCGAAGGAGCTGGAGACGCTGACGCCGATCCGCCTGCGCTATACGGGCAAGGTGCTCGACATGACCACCGCGTATGACGATCAGGATCTGACGCATACCGAGCCGGTCGACTTCAACAACGAGTACATCAACACCACGGTTGGCCGCGTGATCCTGAATGACGCGCTTCCGGCGGGCATGCCGTATATCAACGGCCTTCTCAAGAAGAAGGGCATCGGTCAGCTCGTGAACTACTGCAACCAGACCCTCGGACTTGAGGTGACGGTGGGCATGCTCGATCGCATCAAGCAGCTGGGATTCCAGTACGCGACGCGTTCGGGTCTGTCTGTTGGTCTGGATGACATGGTCATTCCGGCCACCAAGTACAGCGTGGTCGACGAAGCCGACAAGAAGGTGATCGAGGTTCAGAAGCAGTACATGGACGGCGCCATCACCAATGGCGAGCGTTCGAACAAGGTTATCCAGATGTGGTCGGCTGTGACGGACCAGGTTGCCGACGAGATGTTCGGCAACATGAAGCGCGCGGACGAGGAAGGAGCCATGAACCCGATCTACATCATGGCCGACTCCGGCGCCCGCGGTTCGAAGCAGCAGATTCGTCAGCTCAGCGGTATGCGCGGACTGATGGCCAAGCCTTCGGGCGAAGTTATTGAGACTCCGATTACGGCGAACTTCCGCGAAGGCCTGACGGTGCTCGAATACTTCATCTCGACCCACGGCGCACGTAAGGGCCTGGCCGATACGGCATTAAAGACCGCCGACTCGGGCTACCTCACGCGGCGTCTCGTCGACGTGGCGCAGGACGTTATCGTCACCGAGTATGACTGCGGAACGAGCGAAGGCATCTATGTAGGTTCGATCGTCGAATCAGGCGAAATCATCGAACCGATGAGGGACCGCATCATCGGCCGCGTGTCTCTTGAAAGAATCACGGACTACGACGGCAACGTGGTTGTCGAAGTGAACCAGCCGATCGATGAAGACATCGCTTCGGCGATTCAGGGTGCGGGTGTCGAGAAGGTGAAAATCCGCTCGGTGCT
>DASUHR010000014.1:0-97066 GCA_036273415.1 Silvibacterium sp.
GACGCGCATCGAATCGCAGCTTCTCCTGCATCCTCACGGCGCGCACCAGCAAATCTTTTGCGACGCAGGGTTCGAGATTCACGAGCGCATCTTTATGGAATGGTCTCTGCGACCGTCGCTGGGTGCGGCGGCCCGGGATGGGGCCGGTTATCCGGTTTTCAGCGATGCCGAGGTTCCCATCGACCTGGAGCTGCGCCGCTGGTCGGAGACGGATCTGAGCCCCGCAGCCCGACTGATTTCGACGTCGTATCAGGGACACCTCGATAGTCACATCAACGAGCAATACCGTACCGTTTCCGGTTCGCAGCGGTTCCTGCACAACATTGTCCGCTTTCCTGGCTGCGGCTATTTCGACGCGGATGCGTCGTTGGCTCTGATCGAGCGCAGCAGCGGCGAGATGGCCGGTCTGCTGCTCTGCTCGCGAGTGCGCGACGATGTTGGGCATGTGACGCAAATCTGTATCGCGCCACAGCACCGAGGCCGCGGACTGGGCCGGCTGCTGATGGTCGAATGCGCCCGCTCTCTGACGAAGCGCGGCTTCGGACTGCTCACACTCACGGTGACAGCTTCGAACCGCAGAGCCGTTTCACTCTATGAATGGCTTGGCTTCAGAGGCACTCACCGCTTCGACGCGATGGTTTGGGATCAGAACGAAGGACCCTTTAATGACCGGACCTGGAGCTAGATCCTGGCCACGCAGCAACGGCACGTCCCGTAACCTGTGACCCGTAACCCATAACCCGGAATCAGCCCGCCGCAACGTGCTCCGCCTGCTCAGCTGCAAGCGCGACCGAGCGCAGTCCGGCCGCATCGATCGTCGCCTCCACCATGGCGTTCATGCCCATGCACGAATTCATCATCAGGTGGTAGAGCTTGCGATCGTCCCACTCGCGCTGGTGGAAACGCCGGATGTACTCCGCGCGCCGCCGATCCGTTGCGATGATCTCGCTCTCGGCATCGCCAGAGTGCTCGGGGAAGGTCTCCTGGATATAGCGGATCTTGCGCGGCATCGATGCGTACACGAAGACGTGGTACGCGCCTGGTGAGCGCGACAACATGCAGGCGGCTCCGCGTCCCACGACCACGCAGCTGCCCTTCGCGGCCTCCTCCAGCACGTAACCCTTCACGAACTCCACCATTTGCCCACTATCGAAAACCTTGGGATGCTCCGGCAACTGCTCCAGCGATCCCAGCCAGAACGCCTTGCCAAACCGGTAGAACCACGGATCGACCCGCTCGTCGCAGCGCTTCACCAGCATCGGCGCCACGCCCGCCTTGCGCGCAACGTCCTCGGTCAGGCAGCCGTCAATCAGCCTCCATCCCAGACGACTCGCGAGATGATGCGCGTATTCTCCGCCCTGGCTGCCGTATTCCCGTTCGACCGTGATCACCTGAATCATTGCCGTTTCCTTCCGTTTAACTGCCGATGGTGCAATTTCTTGCCAGGCTCCGTCAAGGGGCTTCCCGTCCAGGCCAGCCGCGTTTCGCGCAGGACCAGAGGTCGAGGCCAGCCGCGCTTCGCGCATTGCTTAGGATGCCGGCTTTCGATCTTCGGTCCAGAAACTCAAGCGCCGCGAGGCGCCTCCAATGTGCGACCGGTCCTCGATCGGAGTGGGGTCGTAACCCGTAACCTGTAACCCGCCCACTCTTACTCCCGGAACTCCACCACCGTCGCCCCAGCGCCGCCCTCATTCTGCCCCGGTTCCGTCACCGACGCCACCTGCGGATGCTTCTCCAGCCACGCCCGCAGCGTCCGCCGCAGCACGCCCATCCCCGTGCCATGGATGATGCGGATGCGCGGCAGCCCTGCCAGGAAAGCGCGATCGATGAACTTCTCCACGTCATCGCGCGCCTCATCGGCGGTTTTGCCGATCACGTTGATCTCGCTCGACCCCATCTCCGGCTCAGCCACCTGCACGCTGATGCCCGAGCGCTTCCGCACCGCCTGCAGCGGCGTCTGCTGGCGCCCCGACGAAACCACCTCGGCAATCTCATCCCGCGCGACGCGCATCTTCATCGCGCCGACCGCGACCTCAAACGTCTTGTCGTCGATCTGCCGCTGTACCACCGCCGTCTTGCCCAGCGAACGCAGCCGGACCGTATCCCCCTCGGCCACATGGCGCACGATGTGCGGCTGCGCGTTTTGATCGCCGCGATCCGCACCCGTATGCTGCGCGACCACCGCCGTGTTGAAGCTCTCAGAAAACTCTCGCCGCAGCCGCGCGATCCGCTGCTCCGCCTGCTTGGATAATTTTTGTTGTGCCGCCCGATCCTCAATCGCCTTCACCGTCTCGCGCATCTGGAACTCGAAGTTCTTCATCAGCGACGCCAGCTGGCCTTCGAGATCCTTCACCTTGGCACGCCATTCCTTCATCCCCTCGGCGTCCAGACGATTGCGCTCCTTCGCCAGTTCCTGCTCCAGCTGCCGAACGCGAATCCCTTCTTTCTCCACCTGCGCCAACTGCTCGTGCAGGCTGTCGAGGAACCGCGCAATGTCCTGCGTCTGCGTGTTCAGCTGCGCCCGTGCGGCCGCGACAATCTCCGCGCTCAACCCCAGGCGCTGCGCGATGTTGATGCCCGCCGACATTCCTGGGACGCCCTGCCGCAGCTCATATGTCGGCGCGAGCGTCTTTTCATCGAACCCCACCGCGGCGTTTACCGCCCCCGGCGCATTTTCCGCATAGACCTTGAGCGACGTCAGGTGCGTCGACACAATCGACCACGCTCCCACCTTCAGAAAATGCTCGGCCACTGCAACGGCCAGCGCCGCGCCTTCCTCCGGATCGGTCGCCGATCCCAACTCATCGAGCAGCACCAGCGACTGCGCCGTCGCCTGCGCCGCGATGCGGTTCAGATTCATTACGTGCGCCGAAAACGTGGACAAGTCCTGCTCGATCGACTGCGCGTCGCCAATGTCGGCCAGAAACGCATCGAACCCCGGCGTCACGCATTCATCCGCCGGAACCGGAACGCCGGCCTGCGCCATCATCGCGAGTAATCCTGCGGTTTTGAGAGTGACCGTCTTGCCGCCGGTGTTCGGACCGCTGATGATCAGCTGCCGATCCGCACCCGCCAGTTCCAGACTCACCGGCACAATCGCTTTTGAGTCCGCACGCAACCGCCGCTCCAGCAGCGGATGCCGCGCATTCTTCAGCCGAAACGCCGCCCCGCTCTCCGGAGAAAACTTCGGCACCGCGCAGTCATACTCCTGGGCAAACCGCGCCCGCGCCTGCAGCGTGTCCACCTCGGCCAGCACCTTGGCACCGGCCAGAATCGGTCCGCTGAACTGCGCAATCTGCCGCGTCATGTGCAGAAAAATGCGGTGAATCTCCGCCTGCTCCTCTTCGAGCAGCCGCACCAGGTCGTTGTTCAGCTCGATCGTCTCTAAGGGTTCGACGTAAACCGTCTGCCCGCTCGAACTCGCCCCATGCACCACGCCCTGCACGCGCCGCTTCCACTCCGCCTTCACCGGGATCACAAACCGCTCGCCGCGAATCGTGATCACGTCGTCCTGTGTTGATCCTCCTTCTGAAAACCGCCGCAGTGCCGACCGCAGGCTCTCCTCAATGGCGCGTTGCTGCCGCTCCATCTCGCGCCGGATCCGCCGCAGCTCCGGCGACGCGTCGTCGGCCAGCGTGCCATCCGGTATCAGCTTGTCGCGCATCGACTCGGTCAGCGGCCGCAAGCTCGTTCCCAGCAACTCGCGCGACAGCTCGGTCAGCTCCGGCAGCTTGTCCTGCGTGTTCTGGGGAGGCGTTCGCATCAGCTCCGTCCACGCCGTGATCTCTTCCACCAGCGCAATCACCGCTCGCAATTCTTCTGACTCGAGTGCGACACCCTCAATGCGCGCCTTCGCCAGCAACTCTGTCGGATCGAACAGCGCCCGCAGCTGCGGCAACACCCCCGCGCCCACGATCAGCCGCATCTCGGCGACAAGCCGCTGCCCGCGCTCCACCCAAACGCGATCCATCGAAGGCACCAGCGCCGCAATCCACGCCCGCCCCACAGCAGACTGCGAATACGTGCCAAGAAAAGTTACAAATTTATCCCACTCCAGCTGAAAGCTCGGTGCAATGGGCTCAGGAATCTCCGGCAGCAATGCCATTCCCTCATTATCCTTCCTGCGGTGGATTGACATAGCGCACGACTCTCTGGTTTCCTCTACCCATGCTTAGCCCGCGCTCACTTCGCGCCGCCATCATCGCTGTTGGGCGAATTAGCATCGCCATGCCCAAAGGAGCGCAAGGCTAGCTACTCAGGATTCGATCCACAACAGCCATCGCGCTCCCCGCAGCCGATGGCTTTTTCATTTGCTGTTCTACTTAAGGAAGAAAAAATGCCCGTCACCCTCGACACCATCCGCGCCGCCCGCGAACGCATCCGCGAGCACCTCTATCTCTCGCCCGCGCCCCATTCCGCGGCCCTTTCTGAGATGACCGGCCAGCAAGTCTTCCTCAAGCTCGACAACCTGCAGCGCACCGGCGCCTTCAAGGAGCGCGGCGCCCTGAACAAGATCCTCACCCTCACCCCCGAAGAGCGCAGCCGCGGCGTCATCGCCGCCAGCGCCGGCAATCACGCTCAGGCCGTCGCCTTCCACGCCAGCCAGAACGGCATCCGCGCGCGCATCGTGATGCCGCTCATGACCCCGCTGGTTAAAGTCGCCGCCACGTCCAGCTACGGCGCCGAAGTGGTCCTCTATGGCGCCGATTACGACGAAGCCTGCGACAGGGCGCTCCGCCAGAGCAGCCTCGACGGCCTCACCTTCCTCCATCCCTTTGACGATGACGAAGTGATCGCAGGGCAGGGAACCATCGGCCTCGAACTGCTCGAGCAGATCCCGGACCTCGAAGCCGTCGTCGTCCCCATCGGCGGCGGCGGCCTCATCGGCGGTGTCGCCTGCGCGATTAAAGAGACGAATCCGAACATCCGTGTCATTGGCGTCCAGACGGACCGCCTGCCCTCGATGCTGCGCGCTCGCGAAGCCGGTCATCCGGTCACGATCCCCGCCGAGGCTACGATCGCCGACGGCATCGCCGTTCGCCGGGCGGGCACGAAAACATTGCCACTGGTCGAAAAGTACGTCGATGAGCTCGTCACCGTCGACGAAGAAGAAATCGCCAGCGCTATCCTCGTCCTGCTCGAACGCGAGAAGACCCTCGCCGAAGGCGCCGGTGCCACCGCCCTCGCCGCGCTCCTCCAGAAGAAGACCACCCTCAACGGCGAGCGCACCGCTGTTCTCGTCTGCGGCGGCAACATCGACGTCACCTTGCTGTCGAAGATCATCGAGCGCGGCCTCGTCAAAGACGGCCGCTGGATCCGCATCCGCATCCATCTCACCGATCGCCCCGGCGCGCTGCACAACCTCACCCGCATCATCGCCGACCAGCGCGCGAACATCGTGCAAACCGCCTACGATCGCGCTTACTACGGCGTGAACCTGGGCGATACAGTCATCGATCTGACGCTCGAAACGCGCGGCGCCGCCCACATCAAGGAAATCGCCGCCGCCCTCACTGGAGCTGGCTACCGGCACGAACGTATTGAGTGAGGTTGCGGGTAAGAGGCTGCGATTCGAGCTCCCGACCCTTGCGGGGAGCCTCTTGCGGATCCGTTCTCCCCTGCAACCGGAGCGCGAGTGACCTGATTCGCGACAGTGCGTTGAAATCTCCGGCTGAACAGGCCGATAGAGAGACCGGACACATCATGAGTCACGGACCCACAGGCGCACTGCCGAGCGCAGGCACCGGCGTACGACCACGCCCAGCAGTGCAGGTTGCCGAGTCACTCGCGGCAATGGGCGCCCTGGCCGCAGCAGTTACAGAGCCGCGAACCGTGAGCGACTGCATCGACGAAGGCAATGCTCACGGCGATGCCGGCCGATTCGTCGAGGCGGTCGAGTCCTACGGCAAGGCGCTGCGTCTCGATCCGCAATCCGGCCCTGCGTGGCACAACCTCGGCAACCTGCTCCTGCGCCTGAAGGATCTCGATGGTGCGGTCAGCTGCTATCGCAATGCGGTGCGAATCCTGCCTGCCGAGCCTCTCTGCGCCTACAGTCTCGGGCGCGCGCTCAACCTCACCGGCTGCCATCGCGAAGCTCTGGAACATTTATCGCGCGCCTGCGCTGCCGATCCGTCGCGCAGCGATGCCTGGATCAACCTGGGCAATGCGCACCAATATCTGGGACAGCACGAGGACGCGCTGCGCTGCTTCAACTGCGCCGAACCGCTCTCCGCCGAGCCCGCCGAAGCGCAGATGAATCGCGCCATGATCCTCCTCGACCAGGGCAATTTCTCTGCAGGCTGGAGCGCGTATGAGGCTCGCTGGCAGCTGCCTGGCTTCCGGAAAACCGTCAGCCGGCTGGCCGGCAAGCCACGCTGGCAGGGGGAGTCCCTGCGCGGGAAGCGCATTCTTCTCCATGCCGAGCAGGGTTTTGGCGACATGATCCAGTTCGCCCGCTTTGTCCCGGCAGTCGCCGCTCTGGCTTCCGAAGTGTTTCTTGAGGTGCCGGCGCGGCTCTGGGCGCTGTTCGCCCCTCTCCTTCCCGCCGGTCATGTCCTCGCCCGCGGCGGGACTCTGCCGCCCTACGATCTCCACTGTCCACTCATGAGCCTGCCTCTGGCATTGGGTCTTGAACTGGATGCGATTCCGAACCAGCCCTGGCTCCGCGTGCCCGCCGAACAACGTCAGCGCGCGCGGCACGCCCTCGCCGTCGCCACTACCGGTCAAAAGCCGCGTCTGCGCGTTGGCCTTTGCTGGCGCGGCAATCCCGACCATCAGTGGGATCGTGTACGCAGCCTTCGTCCCGCGCAGCTCGCGCCTCTGGCCGGCATCCCGGGCGTGCAGTGGGTTCTTTTGCAGCAGGACGCCACGCCCGACGAACTCGCTGCCCTCTCGCCGATCCTCGAACCCGTATTTCTGCGCCAACAACTCGATGGATTCCTCGCCACCGCGGGTCTGATCGAGGAACTCGATCGGGTGATTTCTGTCGATACGGTGACCGGACACCTCACGGGCTCACTCGGCCGGCCGCTTTGGCTGGCGCTGCCTGCCTTTTACGACTGGCGCTGGCACTCGGGCCGGCCCGATTCGCCGTGGTATCCATCTGCACAGCTCTTCCGCCAATCCGAGCCAGGGAACTGGGCGGGCGTCTTGGAGCGGATGGCAGAAAAGCTGCGCGGCTGAACAAGCGGTAGGGAGCAGGGAGCAGGAACGCGCAACTCAGACCTTCTGCACAAGCGCCCAAAGCATCTTGCTGGTCTCCTCCGCGAGTTCTTCCGTTCGCGAGAGACAGCGTTCTTCACCAAATCTCAGCTCACGGGCGATCATCAGTTGTGTCTGAATTTCGAGGACTGAGCCGCGAGCGATTCCGAGAAAGCTGCGACAGGCTGGCCGGGTTCCACGTCCGTATCCCTCTGCGATGTTGCTCGCAACGGATACTCCAGCGCGTCGCAGTTGGCTTGTCGGACCATACATCTCCTCGCGTGGAAACTGCTGGGTGAGCCTGTAGAGCGCAGTCGCGAGCTCAAACGCCCGTTGCCAAACCTTCAGTTCGCGAAGAGAACGGGCCACCATCCGACGATCTCCACACTGCCTACTGACGGTGATTGAACCATAGCTGTGATGTCCATCGTCGGCTTTAGACGTGTTTGTCGATTACGACTGTACCGCTCCCCGCTCCCTGCTCCCTCTATCTGTCCCCTGTACCCTGTACCCCGTAACCTGTAACCTGAAACAGATGGCCGACCAGCTTTACCTCAGTCTCTGGTATCCGAACTTCCGGCTCGAAGCCCTGCCCGCCGCGCTCGAACGGGTGATGGAGCAATTCGCCGCCACCGGCGCCTCCTCGCGCGTCGCGGCCGCCACCGTCTATCCCATCTCCTGGAACGAATCGCCCGTCTGGCAGCGCGTGTATCGCAACGAAGCGGACGACGAGGAAGCCAGCCCGCGCTCCGTCATCGCCGCCGCCATGGAGAACGCCCACACTGACTATGCCTGGGAGTTTGAGCTGATCTGGGAGCTCTGGGTTCCCGAGCAGTCGGGCGACCTCGATACTATGTGGCGCCAGGAGCCCCGGGTGGTCCGCATCGTCGGCTTTGGCCCCGAGTTCGACGAGGGCGCCTACGAGACGAACGGCCACATCCGCGTGGATTTCGGCCTCGAGACCCCCTTCCTTTACGAGGGAATGGACCTCGACCAGGACGCCATCGAACGGGTGAAGCAGAACGTCGAAAAGCTGGTCGAGTTCACCAACCGGGTGCAGAAGAATGGCGGCATTTCCACCCGGCTGCTTTGGTCGGAATCGGGCGAGAGCCTGGCCAAAAAGCTGATCGAGCGCCTCCAGCAGGTCAACTGACGAAGCAGGCGCCAGAACCGGCCAGAACCGCCCTTCTGACGTTTGCGCGACAAAATAATTGCAAGCGAGCCGCCGCCTAAAAGGCGCATACTACGTCTAAGAGCGCAGGGTGCCGTCCGCCCTTGCAGGAGGGTCTGCCATGCCTACCCCCAGGATTTCCGTTCACCTCTTCGTTTGCGCCACCCTGGCTCTGGCCGGCGGCTGCCTCTATGCGCAAAGCTCGCCCGCTCCCGCTGACGGAACACAGCAGCCCGCCGCGGCGCCTGCGGCCCAGCAGACCCCAGACCAACCAAAAGACCAGACGAAGGACCACGCCCCGGCCACGACCCCTCAGGCGGCCTCCGCAGCCGCCAGCCCGACCGCTGATTGCCCCGGCCCGGTTCTGCATCGCACGGCAGACAAGGGCGGCGACATCTGTTCCTCCGGTGCCCCTCCGGCCAATGCCCCAAAATCCGATGCCGGCGACGATATGCAGACCGCCAGCACCAAGCCTCTCACCGATCCCAACGTCAACCCGTTCAAGCAGGCTGAGCCCGATAAGGACGGCATGATGCCCGGCGTCAAGGCCGGATCCGTCGAAGACGTCAACGCCGTCGGCACCCGCAACATCGGCGCGCGCGGCATGGGCAACTGGTACTCCACCGAGTCCGAGATCAAGATGGGCAAGCAGTACGCCGACGAGATCGAAAAGAGCACCCGCTTCATCTCCGATCCGGTGATCACTGAGTACGTGAACCGCATCGGCCAGAATATCGTTAAGAACTCCGACTGCAAGGTCCCCTTCACCATCAAGGTCCTCGACTCCGACGAAATCAACGCCATGGCCCTGCCCGGCGGCTACTTCTTCGTCAACTCCGGAGCCATCCTCGCCGCTGACGACGAGGCCGAGCTCGCCGGCGTTATGGCGCATGAGACCGCCCACGTCTGCGCCCACCACGCCATGCGCGAAATGACCCGCCTCAACTACGCACAGATCGCCAGCATGGCCCCCATGATCTTCATCGGCGGATGGACCGGCTACGGCATCTACGAGGCTTCCAGCATCGCCATCCCCATGACCTTCCTCCAGTTCTCGCGCGAGTTCGAAGCTCAGGCCGACTACCTCGGCATCCAATACATGTACCGCGCCGGATACGACCCCCAGGCTCTCATCACCTTCTTTGAAAAAATTGAGGACCTGCAGAAGCACAAGCCCGGAGCCGTCGCCCGCGCCTTCGCCGACCATCCGCAGACCCCCGACCGCATTCAGCACTCCCAGGAGGAGATAGCCCGCATCCTTCCGCCCCGCGCCGAATACCTCGAGACCACCTCTGAGTTCGATCAGGTCAAGGCCCGTCTTGCCCGCCTCGAAAACAAGCGCCGCCTCCACAACAACATGAACCCGAAGAAGCCGTCTCTGCGCCGCGTCAACAACAATCCCAACAACCCCAACTCCAATAATGGAGACGAGCCGCCCACCCTCCACCGCCGTGACGACGACTCCGGAAACAACAGCGCCAACTCCACGAACTAACGCAGACGCGCTTCGCGCAAGAATGAAGGCTCAGGAGAAATCCTGAGCCTTCGTTGTTTTCGTTGTCATCCTTCCCCCCGCATTTTTCAAAAAATCTGCATCGTTTTGCCTCTCCGTCTGCGTATATAGAATCAGCTACGCCGAGGCACGCTGCTTGAACAAGTCCACAGAGCAATTCGCAGAGACGCTGGAGCAGCATCAGGGCCGCGTCTTCTCCATTGCTTTTCGCATCCTCGGCGAAAGCGGCGCCGCCGAAGAGGTGGCGCAGGACGTCTTCCTCGAGCTGCACCGCAATCTCCCGCGGCTCGCAAGCGAAGATCATGTCGTCGCATGGCTGCGCCGCGTCACCTGCCATCGCGCCACCGACGTCCTTCGCAGGCGCACGGCGCGACGCGCCGGAGCGATGGAGGAATTGCAGGAAGAAATGGCTCAGGTTCCTCTGCCGCCTGCGTCGTCTCCTCTGATGAATCGCATGGAGCAATTGCTAATGACTCTCCCGCCGGTGCAACGAACCATCATGGTGCTCCGCTATCAGGAAGACATCGAGCCCGAGGACATCGCCATCGAGCTCGCCATGCCCCTCGCGACCGTCAGGAGCCATCTGCAGCGCGCACTCAAACTGCTGCGCGCCAAAGCCGAACGAACACTAAAGGAGTACATCCGTGGTTGATTCAAACAAGGAATTCGACGACCTGGAACGCGAGCTGCGCGAAAGCCTCGCTCCCCGGGCCGCGCCCCTCGGCTTCGCGAATAAAGTAATGGCCCGCGTCGAGCTCCGCGACAAATCCGCATTCTCGCTATGGCGCTGGTTTACCTCTGCCGCGCTCGTAACCGCCGTGCTCCTTGCCATGGTCCTCGGCGGACGCTGGCAGCAGCAACGCCGCCAGCGAATCGCCGGCGAGCGGGCCCGCGATCAGGTTATCCTCGCCCTTCGCATCACCGGATCCACGCTCCAGGCCGTACAGCAGAAAGTCCAGCAATCAGCAAAGGAATCACAACCATGAAGAAACAAATCATTGCCGCCCTACTCGCGCTCGCTATGCTGCCCGGCGCGGCAGCTTTCGCGCAAACCACACAGCCGCCCTTCCCGGTCACGCTTGAAAAACAACTCGCCGCGCGCGCCAGCAATTACACCGAGGTCACCCTCGACCGCAAAATGCTCGAGTTCGCCAGCCATTTCATGGACAAGGAGGACGATGCCGAAGGCAAACGCATCATCTCCAAACTCAACGGCATTTACGTCCGCACCTACCAGTTCGACAAGCCGGACCAGTACTCCGCCGACGACCTCGCCGCCATTCGCCGCCAGTTCGAGACCTCCGATTGGACCTCGCTCGTCAAGCAGCGCTCAAAAAACGCAGGCGACGACTCCGATATCTACATCAAGCTCGCCGGCTCCGAAACCCAGGGCATCTTCCTCCTTAACGCCGAGCCCAAGCAACTCAACTTCATCTTCATCTCCGGCCCCATCGATCCCGAAGACATCTCCCAACTCGTCGGACACTTCGGCATTCCCTCCATGAAAGTAACGAAAGATTCGGAAAGCAAGGGATCAAAATGAAAATCAGCGCCTCACTCATCCTCGCCATCTTCGCGCTCGCGCCGCTCTCCGCCTCCGCCGCCTCCAATGACTTCAACAACGTCGTCACCGCCGTCGAACAGCGCTATTCCATGCATGCGCAGCACGTTCCCATGATGGGCTTTGTCAGCCTGCTCGCGCGCACCGCATCCGGAGGAGCCGTAAAGGGCATGCGCATCGCCGAATTCGACCACCTCACCCCCGCCCTCGACACCGCCGACCTGCAGCATCTCGTCAGCAACGCCCTCGGCTCCGACTGGCACCCCTTCGTCACCTCCCGCACCGCCAACGGCGCCCTCAGCATCATCTTCGTGCAGCCCGACGGCCCCGCCATGCGCATGCTCATCGCCGACTTCCAGAACAGCGAGCTCAACCTCGTCCGCCTCGAGCTAAAAGGCCATAACCTCAACCTCTGGATGCAGGACCCACAAAACCACGTCCACCACCACTAACTCCGACCAGGCCATCCCGGCGCGTCCAAATCAAAAAGGCTCAGGAAGAAATTCCTGAGCCCGCCACCCGCTTCTCCGCCACCCGCTCCTACGCCACCCGCCTCTTCGCCGCCCTAGCACTTCCTGCACTTCGCCAGAATCGCCTTCTCCAGCCGCTCCCGCACCCCATCCGGAAGCTCATAAATCTCGTGGCTCCTGTAAATCTCAATCGTCTTCCGCGTCGTGTTCAGCGTGATCACGCAGTGCTCGCACCCGCGCAAATGCTCTTGCAGATCGGCCCGTAATCTCGTCGTCGCCTGCTCATCGAGCAGGTCGTCCAATTGCGCCAGAAACTCCGTGCAGGTCACTTCCCACCATCCTTATTTGCGCGAAAGTACTTCGTCAGCCGCTCCCGCAACTGCAGCCGCGCCCGCAACAGCCGCGACTTCACCGCCGGAATACTCAGCCCCAGCGCATCCGCCGTCTCCTCTGTCGAAAGACCTTCCACGTCCCGCAGCACAAACACCGTCCTGAACCCCGGCGGAAGCCCCTGCACCGTCTTCCGCAATATCTCCGCCATCTCCGACTGCCCGTAAAGCGACTCCGGGTCCGGACTCCAGTCCGCCAAATCCCGCGGCATCGACCCCTCGTCCGTCTGTACGTCCTCGTCGATCGACACCATCTTCCCCGTGCGACGCTTCCGCAGCCGCATCAGGCTCTCGTTCACCGCAATCCGCACCAGCCACGTATAAAACTTCGAGTTCCCCTGGAACTGGTCCAGCTTCTGATACGCCTTCAGAAACGCATCCTGGACCACATCCTCCGCGTCCTCGCGATTCTGCGTGATGTGGTTGGCTATCCGAAAAACCTGCCGGTCATACTGCCGCACCAGCTTCTCAAACGCCGACACATCCCCGCCCCGCGCCCGCTCCACAAGAGCAACGTCGGGATGAACTTCCTCCGTACCTGATGTTTGGATAGTCGACATTTAATTAAGTTTCAAAGAATCGCCCAGCTAGCAACGCCGCAGAGAATCTGCCATCACCAGCAGCAACCCCCACTCTCCATTTTAGATTAAATTTTCGATGTCATCCTGAACGGAGTTTGGCGCGACCAGCGACAAACGTATCGATAGCTTGCCCTGAGCTCGCCTGTATATAATTAGAGAGGATCGCAAGATAGTAATCAGTGATCACCAATCCTGAAAAATCAAATTTACTCGAAGAAAGAGAGTTGGGAATGGCGCGGAGAGTTTTCTTCAGTTTTCACTACGAACGAGACGCGCAGCGCGCATCAGTTGTACGCAATCACGCCGTCACAAAGGAGCACGAGGAAGCTGCCGGCTATGTTGATAAAGCGGATTGGGAGTCGATCGAAAAGCAAGGCGACGCCACAATTAAGAAGTGGATCGCGGAACAGCTAAAAGGGACGTCCGTCACCGTCGTACTTATTGGCCCGGAGACTTCATCGCGTCGCTGGGTAAAATATGAACTGCAGGAAAGCTATTCAAAGGGAAATGGCCTCCTCGGAGTCACGCTGCATAACATAAAGGACTTCAACGGAAAGACCGACACGGCAGGCGATGCCTATTTTGGCGTCCTCGGCAAAGATAAAAACAACGTAGACGTCTATTTCGCAAGCGTCGCAAAGACATATGACTGGGTGAACGACGACGGTTACAACAATTTCGGCAAGTGGGTCGAAGAAGCTGCGACAGCGGCTAGCAAGCGATAGATTGACCGAAAACCCATGAACACCGTCTATGCCATTGCGCCCACATTGACATTGAGGACATCGCCGGCTTCCGAAACGTTCTTGGAAGCGTTCCATCGGGCCCTGATCGACTACTGCAACACATCAATCTTGCGCACTGCTAGCGCCCTCCGAATGACGGAGCCGGATTCCGCTGACGTAGTGACATTCTTTAACCGCGCGGACAGCACCTACGAAGCGCACTTTCTCGAGTTCCTCCGGCGTGCCAAACGAGGAAATAGCAAGATTCTACCGATTGCAACAACAAAGGACGAACGCCTACCTCCCGACCTGGTCAAGGACAAACAGAGCTTCGATGTGACCGAGCAATTGCGGCAGCGAGCACTCAAGCCCGATCAAATCGGCACGGTTGCTACCGTGTTTGCGCGCCAAACCTTATCCATACTTAAGCCGACCTTGGCGACCGAACCGATGCACTTGTTTCTGAGTCACCGTCGCCTCGACGGAGAAGAGATAACTGCCGACTTTCACCATACCCTTATCAGCACAACGCAAAAAGCTTTCAGAGACCTTTTTGACGTCCGGGTGGGCGAAGACGCGCAAGAAATCATCGAAGAGCGTCTAGCCGAAAGCGACGCTGTTATCTTTTTGGACACCCCGAAAACCGGAGAATCGCCCTGGATCACCAAGGAATTGCGGCTGGCTCTAAACTTGCAGCTTCCTATCGTGTGGATCAGGCTTGGGCTAGATGAGGGCAGAATACCACTGAAGGTTATTCCGGCAGGCGCACCGCATTTTTCATACCCTGACCTCAGCCCGGCAACTGAACAAGTTCCCGCCGCGCAGATTGAACTCATTGTCCAAAAGGCGTTTGAGATTCACCACCGAGATTACGTGGATCGACTGCTAGACGAATTTGGCAGATTGAGAGACTTAGCGCAAGACCACGAAATTAAATTTGATAACGTTGACCCGCGCCGTATGATCTTCAGCCTAGCCCTGCCAAGAAAGAATGGCCGTTACCGACAGAGGCCGCTGACGCACCTCATACAGTTGTTTGGCCGTACACCAACCCTGCAAGACGTCGGTCAATTCTCGGCTTGCGCCAAAGACGCCGATTATGAGCCGCATCCGAAACACGGAGCGCACTACGATAGCGCAATACTTCTCGCCGCGATTCCATCGCGAGCGAGCGCATCATTCGACGAAGCGGGCGTGCATATTGACGCGATAGGAGATTACGTGAGTGAGATCGAGCGGACAGTCAGGCCGCCCAAGATCAAGCAAAAGCGCCTCGTGATCTCAGGAGCATTCGCCGACTGCGAACCGGAATTTCAGCAAAACATGACGAATGCAGTGCATGGGATTGCCGAAACTTTCCTACGCGCGGGCTTGGGATTATCATTCGGCGCCCATCCCACTTTTCAGTTCCTGCTCTTTGACCTTGCGAAGCGCGTACGGCCCGACGATCACCTTTCGGCGATACGCATGTATATTTCACGCTTTTTCGCTACGGAAGCTATGGTCGAAGAGTACAGTCAGGGCGCAAACGTAATTTCCACTGCGGCCATTAACGGAGATCGCGCCGCAAGTTTGACCGCAATGCGTGAGGCTATGATCGTAGATCCGGAGGCAAGTGCGATTGTGGTGATTGGAGGAAAGACATCGAGGGGTGGCCACATCCCCGGTGTGGACGAGGAGATAGAACTCGCTCGAAAAGCTCGGCTCCCCGTCTACCTGATCGGATCCGTGGGCGGCCGATCAAGCGAACTTAGTTCATCACTAAGTTTAGCCGAACGCGAAGCATTGAACGGCGCCACCGAGACCGCGAACGTGGAACTCGCATCAAGTTTGGATTATTCCCGACTGGCTGAATTGATCCTAAGCGCGTCATTCCGGTAAGCTTGATGAGCTAACCAACCCACTTAGAAAAGTTATTGTAGCCGTCGTCCGCCTTCCAGTCGTAGACGGAATACCATTGGCTGAATTTGAAACCCTTATCCCTAAACCGCTCTCCAACGGGAGGTCCCTCAAAGCTCGCCGATCCACCTATCCCATCATATTTCCTCCACTTACCTTCTACTACTTCGTGAAGGGTTCGCGTAATCCCGCTCACAGAATACGTGATTCCAAGATACCTTAGCGGATTCGGGCCAAGTTGCTTGGTAAGCTTATTTTTCCCGGGAATGGAATTGATGTGAACGCCAATTATTTTGTTTCCGCGCCTGTAGCTCTGCATGATTTCGTAACGCACCCATGGTCGTAAGTAAGTCTGCGATCCAATAAGCACACAAGTTACAGAGCTCCCTCTTAACCCGCCGTTGATTAGCCGTTTTACCGCTACTGTGCCGGTTTTCTCTGCACTCTCCCAGAGCGACCAGTCAAAAAATCCAGCCGCTTCACGGTCAGGCTTAGTCATCCAATGGTTACGCACCACATTTGCCCGAAAATCAATTACATCCTGATAGTGAAAACAAAAATAAATCCTTTTGGCCATATTTATTGATACACGATAATCGGGCGGTAAGTAATCCTGAAGCCACGGTCCCGCACTCGCCGAAATCTGAGACTGCCCAAAACTCCTGTCAAGCCCTTTCGTAACCAATTCCCCCGCAAACCCCTCAATCCACTCGCAATAAACTTTCACCCAAAATGCAGTTGAATTTCCCCAACTTGATAAAATAGATATAGAGCCAAAAAATCAAAGAGGACCGCCCACCAGCGGTCCTTTTTCTTTTCCACCCCAAAAAGGAGAACACCATGCCCCAAGCCAAGCCCGCCATCCCCCTATGCACCGAGCTCCTGCCCTCCGGCAAGCTCTGTCGCGGAGCCGCCCTTCGCAACCACCGCTACTGCCGAGCCCACATCGCCAGACACCGCCTCCTCGAGCGCGACCGCCAGCACAATGAAGCCGTCTACCAACTCCGCGCCGGCCTCGACACCATGGACATACCCGAGCTCCTCCAGACCCTCGAGGCCAAGCTCGACCGCATCACCTGCATCGTCCGAGCCTACCCCGAAGCCCGCGTCACCCTCGGCTACGTCATCGACCGCCTCCACGCCGTGAACGCGGAAATGAGCCAGATGCAGCTCACCTCCAACGAAATCAATCACTTGCCTGCAAGTCCCAACTCCTCAATCAGGTAGCCTAAAACCCATTTCGCAAGCCACACCAGGTCAATCACTTGCAAAAACGCCGAAAAAAATTACCGATGGGTTTCCTCCGTTCCTCCAGCACGCGCAAATGCCTTGCAACGTTACTCCGGTGACCCGGATAATGGCCTTACCACTACAATCCCACCCGAATCGTGTTTATGTAAGTGCAACTGACCGGCCCGGAATTCAGTTCCGCGCTCGAACTAAAAAGAAAGTAAGAGGTCCCAAAATGCGCACAGTAAAACTCCTCCTTTGCACCACTGCCCTACTCACCGCACTGGCCTTTGTGCCCGCAAGCCACGCGCAGGTCTCCGTCACCATCGGCGCTCCGCCCGTCTACGTCGGCGTCCCGCCCGCCTGCCCCTACGGATACTTCGACTACCCACCCTACGAGTGTGCCCCCTACGGCTTCTACGGCCCAGGCTACTTCTATAACGGAATCTTTCTCGGCGTCGGCCCCTGGCACAACTGGGGCTACTACCACGGATGGGGCGGACATCGCTTCTACGGCGCACGCGGCGGCTACTATGCTCCCGGACGCTGGTCGCATGATCACCCCTGGCGCGGAGACCGTGACTTTCACGGAGACCGTGGCCGTGACTTCCGCGGCGGTCGTGACTTTCACGGGCGCGAAGGTCGGGACTTCCACGGTCGCGCTGAAGGCCGGGGTCGTGTTGAAGGCCGCCATGCCGAAGCTCGCCATTCCGAAGCCCGCCATGCTGATGCCCACCGCGATCACGACGGACATCGCTAAACCACAACAAAGGAGGATAGCCCCGCTATCCTCCTTTGTTTTCAATCGGCAGCCCGCAACTCCTACCGCCTCAATCGCATAGCAAAAAACGCATTTCTCAACTCCGCCGGAATCAATCACCTGCAAAAACGCGCAGAAAAATAATCACCGCCTCGGACGATAGAATGGGCTTTCGCCGAAATAACCTGCATAGGCATGATCAGCCCCTTCCGACGCGCCGCCGCCTCCGCCCTTGGCTTCTTCGTCTGCTCCTTGTGCCTGCTCGCCCTTCCCGGCCGGGCGGCCAAAGCGTCCAGCCCCGACGCCCTCACCCGGGGCGGCCGCCTCTTTCACACCAGCAGTTGCGAGCACTGCCACAGTATCGCGGGCATCGGCGGCACCCGAGGTCCCGATCTGGCCGCCGTCGGCCAGCGCCTCAGCTCCCGGCAAATTAAGAAAAGAATTCTCAACGGCGGCGGCGGCATGCCACCATTCTCCCATGTACTTACAAAGAAAGAAGTTAAGGACCTAGCCGCGTTCCTCGGCTCCTGCCGCGCCGGCGCGCCGCCCGGCTGCCGCCAGTGGATACCGGCTCAGTAGAGATTGCCCGCGACCTGCTCCGCCACCTGCTCCAGCGCATCGTCCGGCGTCGCGCTCTTCCGCCCTCGCGACGTAAGTGTCACCACGAACTGGACGTTCCGCACCCGGCTGCTGATCATCTCCGCCGTCTCGCCCCTCGCAGCCGGACGGCTGCACCGCGCCGCCTCATTGCCGATCCCCTTCAACGCTGCGCTGCCCGTTGGACATGACTCGAGCGCCTTCGCGCTCACCACAACCTCCAGCGACTGCGGACCCCGCAAGAATGCGCAGGAGCCCTCAGTCGCACTTGTAACCGCTGCGGTTACCGTTACATCCCCGCCCAGTGCCCATGCCGCGTTTCCCTGCGTGAGCCAGGGACATGCTGCCGCCGCCGGCTTCAACGCCCCTGTCTGTGCCGCTGCCACCGCGGACGCAAGCAGCACCATCCAAGCCGCGCCGTGCTTTAGCATCGCCGCTACGCCTTCATCTTTCCAATCGGGCCCGACTTCAGGATCTTGCCGCCCTCCTGGATCACATACAGCTGATTCGCATCCAGATCCTTGAGACGATCCACCTGCCCGCTCAACCAACGAATCTCCACCGTGTCTACCTTTTTCGCCTGATCCAGCCCGAAGTGCATGCGCAGGTCATTCTGCGAGAAGTAGCTGCCGCCGCTGCGCAGCTCGTCGATCTGCACCAGCGGCTTTCCGCCCTCGGGAGTAGTCACCGCCGTCACAGTCACGCGGCTCCCGATCCCCGACAGGTTCGACTTCACTCCCACCAGCTTGATCTTGATCCAATTTCGTTTCAGCGTAGAGTCGCACCGGAGCAGCTGCGGCAGCGCGTTGATGCAGTTCACCGCAATATCTATCGTGCCGTCATTCTTGTAGTCGCCGAACGCGCAGCCCCGAGCAGGAGCATTCTCCATAATGCCCGGCCCTCCATCCTTCGTTACCTCCTCAAATCTTCCGTTGCGCAAGTTGCGGTAAAGGTACTTGTGTTCGGCATATTTCAAATCCGCCTTCGAGTTATCGACCTCGGGATACACATGCCCGTTCGACATGAGAATGTCCAGCCAGCCGTCATTGTCCATATCGAAGAAGCCGACTCCCCATCCCAGCAGTCGCGTGTTTACCCCAAGGCCGCTCGGATAGGTTCGATCCTCGAATGACGCATCGCCAATATTGGTATAAAGCGAATCGGTATCTCCCGCGAAGTTGGTTTTCACCACGTCCAGATTGCCGTCGCGGTTGTAGTCCCCTATGGAAACGCCCATCCCAGCCTGCGGCTTCGCCTCGGCTGACAAGGCCGCTCCCGCCTCGATCGCAATGTCGCGGAACGTGCCGTCCTTCTGGTTCAGATAGAGCGTCGCCGGGGCCGAGTCGTTTGCCACGTAAATATCCGGCCACCCATCGTTGTCCAGATCCGACGCCGCCACGCTCAGGCCGTAAGTGCCCACAGCCGTCCACATACCCGATTTTTCACTTACGTCGACGAAGGTTCCATCTCCATTGTTGTGATAAAGGATATTTCTGCCGCCCGGCAGTCCCGGAGGCCCACACGCGACGAGGATCCCCTTGTAAGTACACGGTCCGTCTTCAGGAGTGGGAGCTGTTTTCAAATCGAAGTCGACATAGTTTGCGACAAACAGGTCGAGGCGTCCGTCGCGGTCGTAGTCCACAAACGTGCAGCCGGTATTCCAGCGAATTTTCGGACCCGGCTGGATCAGCCCCGCCTCTTTGGTTACATCCGTAAATGTTCCGTTGCCATTGTTGCGATAAAGCGCGTTCTGTCCGTAGTAGGTCACGAACAAGTCGTCATGGCCGTCATTGTTGTAATCGCCTACGCAGCATGCCTGTCCCCAGCCGGTTTTGTGCTCCAGGCCTGAGCCCGCGGATACATCGGTGAACGTACCGTCGCGATTGTTCTTGAACAGATGGCAGCGTGGTTCCTGTCCGCTCGGAAATCCCTCCAGCCGCCATCCGTTCACCAGAAAAAGATCCACCCAGCCATCATCGTCGTAATCGTAGAACGCCAGGCCGCAGCCCGTCGTCTCCAACAAGTATTTGTTGGTATGCACGCCTCCATAAATGGTCTCCACATTCAGACCGGCTGGCTTCGCCACATCGACAAAGCTCACTCCCAGCGGCGTGCCTTCAATTGGAGATTTCGGACCCGGAGGAGGCGCCGCCGCTACCGCGTTGTACCCGCGCTCCTGCGGGCCTATTCCCTTTGGCTGCGCGGTCTGCTGTTGCCACGGCGACGCCAGAGCAACGATGTCCGCGAAGGGCAGAACGAGCGCCGTGCGGCTGAGCGAGCGAAGAAAATTCCGGCGATTCAACCTATTCTCATCCTTCTATTTATTCTTGTCCCGCGGCATTCATTTCAGCGTGCGTCAGGTCGGAGTGCATGTGCCACGGCACGCTTTCAATGGAAATCTCCGGATGCTTGCGCAGGTAATCAAGTGAATATGTAGGCGCGGAAGGATCAATCCTCTTTATTCTGTAGAGAGCCGCCTCTTCCGCAGCTTGCTTCTTCATGCCCATCCGGCGATACAGGATTGCCAGATTGTAGTGCGCCGCCACATCATCCGGATCGATCGCCTGCAGCGCTTTGAACTGCTGCATGGCTGCCTGGCTCCGATGCTGCTGGTAATACGATATCCCCAGCTCTCGGCGCGCATCGCGGCACTCGGGAAACTGTGCCACTACCTTTTCGAGATCCGCAACTTCCGCCTCGGAATGCCTGGAGCGACGCTCCACCAGCGCCATGTAGTACAGTGCTCGCGCATCGTCAGGGTGCAGCGCCAGCGCCCTCTCCAGCGGCACGCGCGCCTGAGCATACTTCTCCCATGCGATGTACGTCAGTCCAATGTTGACGTAGCCGTCTTTGTAATCCGGCCTTAGGCGCACAACCTGCTCGAACGCATGCATCGCGTCCTCATACTGCAGCTCGTCAAGATATCCAATCCCCGCGTTGTTCCAGCGCATCCAGTCCGGATTATCCGTCGGCAGGGGCGCCGTAACCGGATTCTCGCCAATGTTCAACGTTCGGCTGCGTGAAGCCAGCTCGACCAGCGGATATGCGGGATGGTCCTTGCCGAACACGTTATTCAGGTAGCTCTGCCTCAGATGTCTGTAATTTACGCGTGCGGCAATCGTCAGCGGTCCCTTTGCGTCTTTCGGTATCTGGAATTGATATCGCACCAGCGTCGACCACCCTGCCTGAATCGTGTTGTCGTACGCCACCGAATGAATCGTCCAGACCTTGTGGTTATCAACAAAATTCCCCGTCACGTCGACCGGCCGGTTCGTAAAACTATGCGCGCGCGCATCGAGCGTGCCATCGGGCTTCAGGAATCCGCTCTCGTAAATTGCCTTACCATCCGCATCCTTTACCGTGAACTGTACCCATCCCTCATAAAGATCGCGCACCTCCGGAATAAGCGAATGCCCGATACCTTTGTTCTGGATCACCACGAACGCTTCGACGACATCCCGCGCGTTCAGTTTGAACGGTGACGATCCTAATGGGGCGATCATCGGTCCATCTCCAACCTTCAACGCGAACAAATCGACATTAAGATAGTTGCCGCTCTTCAGAAAGTCGATCGTCCTGCTCAGTTGCTCGTTAAAGCCGTAGTAGAACGGCACTGCTGTGTTCCCCGCCAGCCAGCGGTGCGAGGCCAGCGTGCCGGGCTTCGCGCCGTAATCGGGCAGGCTGGCCGGCTCCCGCTTCATATGGCAGCCCTGGCAAGTGGTGTAATCGGCGGAAGAAAAAGTAAGCGGATTCCGTTGCGAGAACTTTGAATTCTGCCACTCGTCGTAAGTAGTGAATGCCCGAATCCACTTGTAGTCATTGAGCTGTGGCGGCAAATTCGCTTTATGGCATGCGGAACAGAACTCCGGCGTGCGGTAAAGATCTTGCATCACCGCCTTCGAGTGTCGATCGACATGCGCGAGTATCTCGGAGTCGGGAACAATGCCCGGGATGCGCTTTCCCTGCTCGTCCACGATCACCGCCGGCACGGCCATCACAAAGCTGCCGTTGCCCAGTTTCGAGTCGGCGCTCTTGATTGAGTGGCAGGTCATGCACGTCAATCCATTGCGATCGAACGAGCGATCTCCCTGCGCACCGGGATTAAGCGCTCCCGACAGCACCCCGATAGGATTGTGGCAACTGTCGCAATGCCGCGAGTATTCAATTCCCTTGCTATGCAACAGCAGATTCACGCTCGTGCGATAGAACGGCGACCGGAAGGAATTTGCATGCAGCGATTGGCGCCACTCATGGTACGCCTCCTGATGGCAATGTCCGCAGTACGCAGCGTCAGGAAAATCTCCGGACGGTATGAACGTGTTGCCTTCTGCGGCCGCATTCCCGGGTAGTGAGATCCCGCCTGCGCCAAATGGATAATTGTATTTTTGATTGACCGTATTCGCGTATGCTTTCCGGACGATCGCTTCTTGCGCCTGCGGGTCCTCGGCAGCGCGAGTTGTTGACCACAGGAAGATGCACATTGCCGCGCACAGAACAACCAGCACGCTCGCGCGCCGTCCGGATACTTTCAACTTCAACACAGCAGCTCTATCCCACACCTAAGCGCGAATTATAGCAATGCGGCAATGCGCCACACACGCAAATAATCGCGTTGCTTGGAGGTTTGCCGATGGCCGCAGTAGATTCTGCACTATGGATTCGCGGCGGCTTCCGCGCTCTCTGCCTTCCTGCGCTCTGCCGATGCCTCGGCCGCCTTGCCTTGCCGGTCGAGCGCATTCGCCAACCCAAGATGCGCGCCGGCGTAGCTCGCGTCATAACTCAGCGCATCCCGAAATTGAACAATCGAGCCCGCGACGTCGCCGCTCTTCAGCAGCGAGTTACCCGCATTCGTCGCAACCTGCGCGCGCTGAAGGTTCATGTGTGCGCGCATCAGGTCAGCCGCCTTCCTCCGCTCCTCCTTCGCCTCCTCAGGCTGATTCTGTGCCGCCAGTACCGACGCCAGCGTCAAATGCGCGTCGGATTGCAAAGGGTCCTGCCGGATCGCCTCCTGCAATGCGGACGCAGCCTGCGGCAGCTCATTTAGCTTTTCATATACGCTGCCTAGCGTCGCCCATCCATCGCTGTTTGCCGGGCGCAGCTTCAGCGACGTATTCATCTCGCGCGCCGCATCCGCGTATTTCCCCGTCTGCATATAGAGAATGCCGAGAAGGTATGGCGCCTCCGGTGCCGACGGGTTCAGCTTCTCCGCTGTCTCTAACTCCGGAATCGCGCCCGCCGCATCGTCCTGATACTTGAGGGCAAGCCCCAGGTTGTAGTGCAGCGCGGGCATCTCCGGCGCAAGCTTGAGCGCCGCTCGCAGCTCCGTTACCGCATCGGCAAACTGACTCAGTTGCACGAATGCCGCCGCCAGGTCCTGATGCGCCGTCACGTTCGTCGGGTCTAGCGCAATTGAGCGTTGCAGCACAGGAACAGCGTCCTTCGCCTGCTGCGCCTGGCTCAACGCCATTCCAAGATTCGTCAGCGCCTCGGCGTTGTGCGGCTCGGCCGCGACAACTTTCCTGAGCAGCGCGATTGCCTGCTGTACCTTGTTCGTGCGCTGCAGCGCCAGCGCGAGCTGATAGGATGCCGCCGTCGATTTCGGATTGAGCTCCAGCACATGTTCGAAGATCGGAATTGCCTCCGCGTCATGCCCATCGGCTGTGAGCGCTTTGCCGAGTTCGAGACCGATCGTCGCATTTCCCGGCGCCAGTCGAGATGCCGTCCTCAACTCCTCCATTCCATCCTGCCCCTGCGCGCGCATTGCCAAACCAAGATGCAAATGCGCTGCGGCTGACTCGGGATTAATTCGAATGCTCGCGGCAAACTCCCGCTGCGCATCTTTCCAGTCCGATCCTTGCGCGTAAATCGAGCCCAGCTCATCGTGCGAATCCGCGTTCTCCGGATCCAGCGCAACCGCGGCTTTCATCTTTGCTACAGCCTGTTGCGGATGATGCATCTCTGCCAGCGAGCGCGCATACGCAGCCAGCACGTACCCAGGGATCTGCCGATTTTGCAGGCGAGAGAATAACGGCAGCGCCTTGGCGGGCATTCCCATTCGCTCGTAAGCCAGCGCCAGATTCATCTGCGCCGTGCCGTCGCCTGGTTTCATCGTGAGCGCTCTTTCTAGCTCACGGATTCCCTCCTGCATTTGCCCGCGGCTAACCAGGACCGCGCCCAACGCGCTGTGCCCCTGCTCCGCCTGAGGAGCCAAACGTACCACCTCTTCAAAATCAGCCTGGGCCGCGCCCAGATTCTTCTGCGACAGTGCTGTCTGCCCGGCGCGATACGCCGCATCCGCTTTCCTTAAAGCCGCCGAAGGCTCCTGCCCGTATGCGAAACTCGGCATCGTTACCGCGGCAACAAGCGCTGCCGCCAACATTGTCCATCGCCGCATCACGCTACGAGTAGACAATAGAGCG
This sequence comes from Silvibacterium sp., assembly GCA_036273415.1. Taxonomy (GTDB): domain Bacteria; phylum Acidobacteriota; class Terriglobia; order Terriglobales; family Acidobacteriaceae; genus Silvibacterium. Next base: position 24,516 of record DASUHR010000014.1, read on the forward strand.
GCTGGTGCCATCAAAATCATTTTGCGGCCGCAGCTAGCGAAGCTGGCATCGCTGCCCACCGTACTCTCCGTAAGACATGAACCTCCGCAGCACAGGATCATCTGGATCCAACCGAGTGAGTCTGGTTAATATCTCCTTTGCCTCGTCCTTTTTATCCATCCTGCAATCGATAAAAGCAAGGTCCAGGCCGGCAGCCATCTGGCTGGGGTCGGCATTGACGACGCGCTGCAACAGGTTCACTGCTTCCGCCGTATCCCCGCTTGCGGCGTCGAGAATCGCGAGATTGCCCATCGCCGTCGCATCGTAGGGAGCTTCCTTCAGCGCATTCGCATATTCCTTTCGTGCGCGCTCCTTGTCGCCGGACATCTGCTCCAGAAATCCGAGTTGCGTGTGCACCTCGACGTCGTCGTCCCCTTGCAGTTCCGCTTTACGCAGCAGTTCAAGCGCCCGCTCTCCGGCTTTCTGGTTTCCGTGCTCGGCAAGTTGCGCGTACGCCAAGCCGACCTCACGGTCACTCACCGGTACGCCGCCCACCGGCACCAGATCCTCAGGCCTGGTGAGATCCGCGAGCTGAAGCGCGGGTGTGTTGGTCGGCGGGCGGATCTGGATATCATGATCGGTCGTCTGCTCATGCGAGATGTCCGTAGTTTCACGCGTAGGCATGTGGCACGCCGCGCAATCCTGCTGCTCAGGATGATGCTTGGTCGCCATCTGAACTCCGGTATGGCACGTCAGGCACTTGTTGCGAAAATAGCTCACGCGCTCTTCGGGCCTGGGCGAATTGTGCGGATCGTGACAGGTCGTGCACGTCAGCTTATCGCCACTGGCGACCTTGCACGCGCTGCGCAGCAACGCCTCATACTGACTGACGGCGCGCCCGCCCCCCGCCTCGGCGCTTGCCTTCACAAAGTACACCGCAAAATCCGCAAGCTTATCTCCTGCGTGAAACTGCGCAAGCGATTTCCCCGAGCGGTAAATCGCGATGTTCCCTTCCAGATGGCACTGCAGGCAAACGCTGTCTCTACGAACCGGATTCAGCTTGGCCGGGTTCAGAATTGCGCCTTGCCCGTACTCGGCCAGATGCTCCGATGAATCTCCATGGCAAGAGGAGCACCCTATCCCGCCTTGCAGAAATGGCTGCGCTGCATACTTGTTGCGCGCCTCCGGCAACGCCGCCTGTACTCCCGTCGCATGGCAGTGGAGGCAATTGGAATCAACCGGCAGCGCAGCAGGCATCGTTTTCGCCGCACCAAAATTCGGAGCCATGTCCCACACCTGCTTCTTACTGTAATAGTTGATAGGAGCTTCAAACCACTCCCCGCTCTCCTCGTATAAATATGTTCGCCCACGGTGTCCGGACCCGATGAAGTAAATGAGCTGCCGTTCACCATGCAGAGCCTCCGCGCCACCTGCGTCTTCCAGCTCCTTACCGCGCCCGTACGACATCCAGGCCTTTCCGTCGCGCAAGAACACGCTGTAACGTATTCCGGAATTCGAATGCGTAAAGCTCCCTGGGATCACCGCTTCAGCGGCGTTCCCGCTCCCTCGCGCCATCGGGGTGCGTTCATATTCTTGGTAGATCTCTTGATGGCATCCAGCACAAACCGCGTCTGGATTTTTCGCGGTTGCTACTGCGCTTTGCGATTTCGTCGCATTGGAAGCGCTGAATACGGTAGCAGGAAAAATGCCGGCAATTACTATGAGCGCCGCACATGCCCATTTGGCAATACAGCGGCCTCGCTCGCGGCCTCCCCGCGATGCTACCTTCGTGGATGTAAGCGATGGCAAGATGGTGCCTGCAATCCTAATGGACCGCCTCAAGTTTGGGCGCGTTTGCAGCCTGTAACTGCTCCGATGTTTGCGTTTCCCGGCTCGCGTCTTCCTTCCTGCCCAACAACCGGTACGCCTGCCCCAGCAGGCTGTGAGTCATAAAATTATTTGGGTCCATCTTCTCCGCGCGTTCAAGATACATCACCGCGCTCGCCGGGTCCTGTCGACGCAGCAACACTTTTCCCAGCAGGATATACGGCCCGGTAGCCGTCGGCTCGAGCAGCAAAGCTCGCTCCAGCGACTGCTGCGCTTTGGTGTAATCTCCGGCCCGCGTGTAGGCGTCCCCCAGCCGATCGTAGATACCGCCTTCGAGCGGATCGCGAAGCTGTTCCTTCTCAAATTCGGCAACCGCCACGTCCACATGTTCGCCCGCAAGCGCGATCTCCCCCAGCAACTCGTGCGCAAGCGGCAACCCAGAATCGAGTTCCAAAGCCTTCGCTGCGAACCTCTGGGCTTGCAGCGGATCTTCGCGGCGCAGCATGAATCTCGCCGCGAGCAAATAAGCCGCCGCCGAATCCGGCGCGAATCCGAACTGCGCTGCCAACGCGCGCCGTGCTCCATCGTATTGCCGCGTCTCAATGTAGCAAAGCGCCAGCACGTAACTGGGATCGACCTTGGTCTGAGAGGTCCAATGAGGCGCAGATTCAAGCAGCGGAATCGCCTCCGCCGCCCTCCCTAGCCGAAACAGAGTCAGACCGCGCAGTTGCGCCGCATCCGCATCGTGCGGGTCGTCCTTCAATGCGTTGGCAAACGCGGTATCGGCTTCGGCAAATTGGTTCTGTGAGTACAGCGCCAGCCCGCGCAAGCGATTTACACCCGCCGCTACAGGACGCTGAGCAGCCAACGTGTCAAGCTGCTTCAGCGCCTCCGCCGTGTGCCCGCGATCGATCATCGTGCGCAGCTGCGCAATTGTCGGCGAATCATCGCCGGCCTTCGCCGTGTCTTGAGCCTGTGAAGATGCAGATGAGAGGAAGATGAGAATGGAAAAGGACGCGAGCACCGCTGATACATGTAAGGAACGCATAAAAACTGGACTAAGTTTAGACGAAAACACAAGAGGGGAGCCAAAGCTCCCCTCTGTGGCTAAAAAGGACTGCGTCAGAACTGTATGCGGGCCTCAAAGGACAGTTGCCGTGGACTTGCCTGACCTACCGGTCCGCTGCCATTTCCTCCCGCTCCGTTGGTGATGTTGCCATTGCTTTCCACGTCGCCTGTGTTCGGATTGGCGGGGTTAATGTGGTTGAAGACGTTGAAGGCGTCCATGCGGAACTGCGCAAACAGCCGCTCTTTGATCGGGAAGTTCTTCTGCAGCGCCAGATCAGCATTGGCAAATCCCGGACCCCAGTTGGTGTTGCGTCCGACATTCCCGATCTGATCGAGTGCCGGGCAGGAGAAGCCTCCAGCAGGGTGTCCGGTTGGGTCGAGTTGTGAGGGGCAAAGTGTATTCGTTCCGCTGTCCACCTTAGAGAAAAAGGGCCGCAAGTGTGAGGTGGGATTGAAAGAACCTATGTGAGTGTGCAGATCGCTCGGTTTTCCGTTCGGATAACAAGGCGCGGAGGTGCCCCCGACCGATGTGCTGCAATTGTCGAAGGTAAGGGTAAACGGCAGACCGCTGGACAGATCGATTACCGGGCTCAGCTCCCACCCGCCGATGATCTCATTTACCAGGCCGGAGGCCCCTGAGAAGAACATCCGATCTCGCCCGAAGGGCAGATCGTAATTACCGTAGGTCACCCATTGCTGGCGACGGAGAGCGCCGTCCGGGCCACGTTCCGGGTTCTTGTTCCACGTTGCATAGCCGTTGGCAAAATCCACAGCGCGCTGATATGCATAATTCGACCCGAACGAAAGTCCCCGCGAAAGCTGTTTAGTAACGCCAATTTGCAAGGAATTGTAGTGCGTGTCCTGGTCGTCTCCGTAGTAGCTTATTCCCTGAGTCCACCCGCATGCGCCGGCAGGAAGCCCCTCACCGGTAGGTTGCATGTAGGCTGGGTCTTTGCAGGCTGGCAGTGAGCCGCCGAAGTACCTCTGTAGGAAGCTTGGGTTTTTAACCGCGCCGCTCGAAGGATCGATTGCATTGGTGCAGTTCGGGGTCCCCGCAAGGCAATTGCCGCCGTTTGGATCGTAGTGAAGGGCAGTGCCGGTCGCGCTGAACTGCGCCGGAAGGAAAATCGCTGCTTCATTCGGGTTGGTATTGTTGCCATCGCCGTCGCTCAGGGTATGCGTCCCCTTGTTTCCGACGTACGCGACCGTCAGGGACAACGTTGGCGTGATTGAACGCTGGACAGCTGCATTCCATGCATCCAGAGTCGGCAATCGTAGCGGGTCAGGACGTGCCTTGGTGCTGACCGCGTATCCTGGGTTGGGCAACAAGCCATCGGCCGGGACAGACAAAGGAACATTTGCTGGAGGTCCCGTCGTCAGGTTGAATGGCTGAACGTAGCTCAAGGTATCGTTGCCAATCCCGCTTATCTCCTGGTTGGCGAGGACCGGCAGATTCTGCGTGACGACATGTCCAAAAATTGACCCGAACACGCCCAAGTCGAAGCTGCGTCCATATCCCGCGCGAATCACGGTTTTGTCGTTGAGTTGGTAGGCAACGCCGAGACGCGGATTCCATGTATTTTTGCCCGCCGACCATCCCATATCACTTGGCACTCCGCCTATCCCCGCAACATGCAGGTAGCCGGTCTTCAGATCCATAAGTGAGCCGTTGCCCGGCCCGTTGACAGACTCCGGGAAATACAACTCGTAACGAATGCCAAGGTTAAGCGTAAGTTTTGGAGTTGTGCGCCAGGTATCCTGCGCGTAGAAGAATTCGCGCTTCTGGAATTCCTTCGCGTTGGTGGAGGTGCTGACATACCGCCCAAACTGGCTCGGATCGCCCAGCATAAAGGATGCGAGTCCAAGACCTGAAGTAACACCCGGTTTCGCAGTGGCATTTCCATTGAAGGCGAAGAGCCCGGTGCGATCGGTATCGCTCGGTACACGCAAATTGCGCGCATAGCGAAGATCGACGCCAACCTTTACGGAGTGATTGCCGATGATCTTGGTCCAGTTATTTACAATCTGGAACTGATCTTCTTTCTCGATCAACGGGCAGTTGCAACGATTGATGTTCAGACCGGCGCCCCACTCCGTTTGGCCGCCGCTGGGCATAGATATCTGGAAGCCGGGAAGACCGTTCGTAATCGGCTGTCCGGCAATATTCAACCCGCCAAATCCCAGCGTGTTCGCCTCCGTGGTCGATTCGTCGAACTTGCTGTCCACAACGTTATAGCGGTAATAGCCAAGCCGGAAATCCGTCAGCAGTGTTGGGCTTAGAGCAAAGTCCATTCCCGCGGCAAGGCTGTCATTGGCGCCCGCCGAATTTCCGCCGTATCCGCTCAAACCAAACCCGGGGCCTCCGCCCGCACCGAGAAGTGTCGTTCCGCTCAGGATATCGGTAAACCGGCTGAAGCGCGTGAAGGCGTGGGTCGATGCCGAGACTTGCCCGTCAATGCGCACGTCCCACTGGTCGCTGTTGAAGAGGCCAGTACCGCCCTGAATGTACGTGTCCAGCAATCCGCTGGCTCCAATCTTGTTCGGTGTAAATGGAGCAATCAGCGCCAGATAATTAAGCGCCGCCGGCGAGAGATCCGCTTTGGGGATCACATCGCCGGGGTACTGAACCGCTACACCCCCGACATTTTGGTAGATGGGAAAATGCAAAGTAGATGCAGGGTCAGGGTTATCGTATTGACTAAAGTCGCAGCCTACCGGCCCCAGGCAGGAAGTCGTAATCTGCGTAGTGGGAACGATCGTCGAGGATGTGGTCCCGACCTTCTGGCGCTGCCCTTGATAATCGCCAAAGAAGAACAATTTGTCCTTCAGTATTGGGCCGCCGATCGAGCCGCCGAAGATGCTCTTTAGACCCGCCGCAATGTTACTCGCCGGACTCGATCCAAACGCCGGGAATTGGTTGTAAGGGTCCTTCGCCAGGTTCGCCGTGCTGGTTCGGTAATCAAAGGCCGAACCGTGGAAGCTATTCGAGCCTGACTTCGTCGAGGCGAGGACGAACGAAGCGACCGCCTTGCCGAATTCGGCGTCATAGTTCTGCGTCGATATCTTCGCCTCAGAAAGTGAGTCCAGGCTCGGATTGACGACGATAATCCCAAGAATCGGATCCTGGTTGTCAGTGCCGTCGAGGCTGTATGCTACTCCGCCGAATGCCTGCCCATCGATTTGGATCTGGGCGCTGGCCTGCGGGTTTTCGTCGGGAGCATGGTTCCATCCCAGCAACTGAGCGCCGGGTAGCAGCAGCTGAAGATTCGTGAAATTGCGACCCGCCACCGGCAGATCATTCACGTCCTGGGTGGTTAACTCTGTAGATACGTCAGCCCGGTCCGTCTTCAATTCTGGAACCGCGCTCGCGTTAACTTGCACCGTCTGGCTCGCTGCGCCGGGGTTAAGCGCGGCCGTCACCTTTACTCCAGCGTCCGCGAAGATCCGGATTCCGTTCTGCTGAAACCCCTGGAAGCCGGTCGCTTCCACCTTCACGTCGTAAACGTCCGGAATCAGGTGGTCAGCCGTGAAGTCGCCGCTGCCGTTCGATGTGACATTGACCGAAGTGCCTTTCGACTCGTCCGTCACCGTAACGGCTGCGTTCGGTATGGCCGCGCCCGTCGAGTCAGTAACTGTGCCGTAGATAGTACCGTAGACGGCCTGACCGAACATGGCTGGGGACGACATTAGCAAACATGCCACAAACGTCAAAAGCAGGAACCGCACCAGGGTCTTCATAACGTCACTCCTCCGAAAATACGCTGCAAAACTCTATTCCGCGGTGACAAATTAATATCGCTGAGCATCGTGTTCGTGTGCTTCCAGCGACCGCGAATCAACTCGGCTTTCCCTTTCCAATTCTTGCGGAAGCCGTTTTTATAGTCGTGCCGGAATATACGCGTATGAACGATTCGATGTCAACGCATTTTCCACATCGTTCAGCTCAGGATTCGCCGCACCTTGTGCGCCGTGTTGTCGGCTCTCCATCAGGCATTCTTCCCAACATCAGTATCAATCTCGCTTCCCCAGTCTTCGCTTTGCCGCTCCCGCACGCTCCACGCTCCCGGTGTTATAGTGTTTCGGATTCCCGGAGACACCAATTGGCCATTTTCGGACACACCCCCAGCTTCCTCCGCTCAAGACAAATCGCAATCCTCGCCGCGCTCACCCTCCTGACCGGCACCGCCGGCAGCCTCGCATCCGCGCAGCAACCGCAGACCATCGAGGCATCCGCCGCCACCCATCAAAACGATGGCCCGTGGTGGAAGCACGCCGTTATATACGAGATTTATCCACGCAGCTTTCAGGACTCCAACGGAGACGGCATCGGTGACCTCAACGGCATCACGCAGCGGCTCGATTATCTCCAGTCGCTCGGCGTGAACGCGATCTGGCTCGCGCCCATTTACCCCTCCCCGCAGGTCGATTTCGGCTATGACATCTCCGACTACGAAAACATCGATCCGAAATACGGTACCCTGGCCGACTTTGACAAGCTCGTCGCCGAAGCGAAGAAGCACGACATCCGCATCATCATGGACATGGTGATGAACCACACATCCGACAGGCACAAGTGGTTCCTCGAGTCTGAAGGCTCAAAAAACAATCCCAAACGCGACTGGTACGTGTGGCGCGACCCCAAGGGATACACCGCCGACGGCAAACCAATTCCCCCCAACAACTGGATCAGCGATTTCGGCGGCTCCTCATGGCAGTGGGACCCGAAGACAAAGCAGTTCTACTATCACGAGTTCTACAAACAGCAACCGGACCTCAACTGGCGCAATCCGCAGGTCGAGAAAGCCATGTTCGGCGCCGTGCGTTTCTGGCTTGACCGCGGAGTCGCCGGCTTCCGCCTTGATGCTGTTCCCACTCTCTTCGAAGACCCGCAGCTTCGCGACGAGCCCTACACCGGCAAAATCGATGCCTATGGCGACCGCAGCGTGACGGATGTGTACACCAGCAATCTGCCCGAGGTGCACGACGTAATGCGGCGTCTCCGCTCCGTCATCAATTCCTATTCCGGCGATCGCGTCCTTATCGGCGAAACCTATCTCTCGAATGTAAAGGACCTCGACAAATGGTACGGAGGCGCCGCGCACAATGAGCTTCAGCTTCCCATGGACATGCAGGTCGGCTTTATCAATCACCTTGATGTCCCGCTCTTCCGCCAGCGCATCAATGAAGCGGAGACCGGAATCGGCACAAACCAGCCCCTCTTCGTCTTCGACAATCACGATAATCGCCGCAGTTGGGATCGCTATGGCGACGGCGTGCATAACGCCGCAATCGCGCGCGTGATCGCCTCCATCCTGCTTACCTCCCGCGCTACCGCCCTCATGTACTACGGCGAGGAGATCGGGATGGTCACCACCACCCCAACGCGAAGAGAGGACGTAAGGGACCCAATCGGTATAAGGGGCTGGCCGAAGGAAAAGGGGCGCGACGGCGAACGCACGCCGATGCAGTGGAGCAACACCAAGGACGCCGGCTTCAGCACCGCTGCCGTCACCTGGCTCCCTGTCGCTTCGGATTATCCGACCGTGAATGTAGAAAACGAAAAAAGCCAGCCCCATTCGCTGCTGAACTGGTATGAGCGGTTGATCGCAATGCGTGCCAATGACCCCACGCTGCGCGACGGCAGGCAGGTGATGATCGACAAGGATAATCGCTCCGTCCTGTGCTACGTCCGTCAGGGAGTCGCGGGCAATCCGGCAATCGTAGTCGCCCTCAACTTCACGGCCTCCGAGCAGACCGTTTCCCTACACGCGAATACAGCGGGCGTTACCGGCAATACTGTAAAAACTCTGCTCACCGATGCGCCGTCGCTCCAGCAGACGAACAGCCTGCAAAATATCAAACTGCCGCCCTTCGCTTCGTGGATTGGTAGCGTGGAGTAAAGATCGGCAGCGCAAAATAACTCTCCCGCGACGCCTGCGGTTTTTCCTTCGACGGACAAGCCGCAGGCGTTCTCCCAAGGTGTCCAAATGAGACGTGCCGCACGAACCTGTGTCTTTCCGCTTCTCGCAGCGATTCTGTTATCAGGCGTAGTCCTCGCGCAGTCCGCTGCCCCGGCGACGAGCCAAAACACAAAAATCCTCAACTATATCGATACCGCCTGGAACACGCTCTCCCGTTCCATGAGCGATTGCAAATCGGTGGTCGATACCAAGGTCTCCACTGCGTCCGTACTCTATCTCCCCGCTGGTATGGCCACTCCGCCCTCCGTCCTCAAAATGGAGCGCCAGTGCAAGGTCCACGTAAAGCACCTGCCCCGCGCGATCACACATATGGGCGATGTGCGCGTTTCCGAGCTTCCGCAGGAAGGCCTGCTTTACCTGCCCAGCAAGTATGTAGTACCTGGCGGCCGCTTCAATGAGATGTACGGTTGGGACAGCTATTTCATCCTGCTCGGCCTGGTCCAGGATCATCGCGCCGATCTCGCTCGCGGCATGGTCGAGAATTTTTTCTTCGAAATCGAGAACTACGGCGCCGTCCTCAATGCCAATCGCACATACTACCTCACGCGCTCGCAGCCTCCCTTTCTCAGCTCCATGATCCGCGAGCTCTATGAACATCCGGAAGGAAAGCCGCTTTCGAAAGAATGGCTGGCGCGTGCCTATGGCTACGCCGACCGCGATTACTCTCTTTGGATCACCGTCCCTCATCTCGCGGGCGACACCGGCCTCGCCCGCTATGACGACATCGGCAGTGGTCCTGTCCCGGAAATGTCCGACAACGACACCTACTATTCCGACGTCATTCGCTGGCTCCTTGCCCACCCCGAAGTCCACACCACGTATCTTGTGGATGGCGCAGCCAATCCCACTCCCGCCCAGGCCGCCGCGCTTGCAAAGATCAGTTGCAACGTCACCACCTCGCACCTCTGCGCAAATGCCCATGTCGGAGACCATCGCCTCAGCAGTGGCTTCTATCACGGTGACCGCGCCATGCGCGAGTCCGGTTTCGATCCCAGCTTCCGATACGGCCCCTTCAGCGGCTCCACACAGGACTACGCTGATGTCGGCCTCAATAGCCTCCTCTACAAGTACGCGCTCGATATGGCGCACTTCGCCACCCTGCTCGGCCGACCCTCAGATGCCGAAAAATGGAAGCAGCGCGCCGCTGCCCGCCGCGCGGCGATCAACAAATATTTCTGGAACCCCACCGCCGGTCTCTTTTACGACTACAACTTCGTCACTCATCAACGTTCGACCTACAACTACATCACCACGTTTTATCCGCTCTGGGCCGGTCTTGCCACTCCGCAGCAGGCAGCCGCAGTCGATCATCACCTTTCGATCTTCAATCATGAAGGCGGCCTCGCCATGAGCGACTTCGACTCCGGCACGCAGTGGGACCTTCCCTTCGGCTGGGCTCCCACAAACTGGCTGGCTACAAAAGGTCTCGTCCAATATGGCTTCGCTACAGACGCAGATCGGGTCTCGCGTGAATTCACGCGGAGCATCCTTCAGAACTTCCTCCACGACGGCACCATCCGGGAAAAATACAATGTCGTCGACGGTTCGGCCAACGTCAAGGTCGCTGAAGGTTATACGCAGAACGTCGTCGGCTTTGGCTGGACCAACGCCGTCTATCTCAAGATGACCGACGTGCTGGCTCACGCGCCCCAGGCTGCGGCCCCATCCATCTCTTCTTATGGGAGCAGCTCCAACCCCGCGGAGACTACCAGCGCAAGATAACCGTCTTCTGCTGATACCCCGTGCCCGTCGGAAAATTCACAATCAGCAGAGAGATCCCCGTATCTCCCGCCGCCTGCGAAATCGTCGCGCCTTCCGCTCGGATGCGAATTCCCGCCTGATTGCTGCGGACCTTCATCTCCACCACAGAACCCGCGTCCGCTTCCAGGTCCAATGCCAGCGACCGTGCTCCCCAATTCTCCGCCAGCACCTTCATCTGCGCCGTCCGAGCCCCTGGAAGCGGCAGCCCATGTGGCGCCGCCACCTCCACCGCAGGCAGCGGAAACGAAATCGACGCGCCACCGGCCTCAACCCGCCCATCCTTTTCATCGCTCGCCAAATGAATGCCGGCACAGCCACTGGCGCGCACATCAAGACTCTGCCCCTCGCGCTCATACTTCAGCGAACACACCGCAGAGCCGACGTGCAGTCTGTCCACCTCAGCTTCATTCCAATCCGCGGGCAGATGCGGATCAAGCCGAATCGTGTTCGACCCCGCATCCACTTCAATCCCGAACAGCCCGCGCATCGCTGGGGTAATGACCATTGCAGAAGACCAGAGCTGATGGCTCGTGCTCCTGCCGAATGGCTCGAAGTAGGCTCCCGACAGCAGCTCCGTCACCGAGCCCAGGTCCTGCGTCGTAGTCTGATCAGCATTTTGCATCAAGTGCGCGTAGCCGGAGAGCGTATGCCCGGTGCGGTACTCCGCCATCGCTGCCCATCCGGTAAACAGCGGCCACACTGACCCCTGGTGATAACTGATCGGATCATAGAATGTGTCGCTCTCCGCCAGATCCCGCAGCCCCCAGTCGGTTGAAAAATCATGAGAGGCCCAACGACGGAAACTCGCCTCAGGGTGCGCCAGCCCGTCCCTTCCATTCCACCAGGCGATCGAAGGAAACACCGTCGTCGTTCGGTCCACGGATCCATCGGTATTGCGGCTGAATGCATAATCTTTGCTCGACGACTCGTAGTACTCGGCCTCGATCTTCTGCCGCAACGTAGTAGCTCGCTCCGCAGCCGACGCCGCAGTCGTCGTATCACCCCACAGTCCCGCCAACTTTGCCATTGCCGCCGACGCCTGCTGGTCCAGCAGCGCCAGGTATATCTCCTGGTGCGGCATCCCCGGTGGCCAGCTCTCTACCCAGCCCGTTCCCTGCGAATTGTCGTAAATCCCGTCGCCGTCCGTGTCGTGTGTCGTCTCAAAATGCCATGCCTTCTCCACTTCGCCGCGGTGCTTGCGCAAAAAATCCACATCCCCGCTGCTGCGAACGTAGTCCAGCATCGCCGTCACGAACAGCGGTGTCGAGTCAGCCGCCGCATACATATACGGCAGCGATTTCCAGTTCACAAACGCAGCCGTCTGCGAATACTCATGCATGATCTTGCCGTCAGCCCGCTGCCGCTGCATCAGAAACTCCAACTCCTCCCGGTTCAGCGCAAAATCGCCGAAACTATTCACCGCATAAAGCGTATAAAGCGAGTCGCGCCCGAAGAACCAGCCGAAGCCCGGCCGCGTAGAGTCTCCGGACGAAAAATATCCAGCCACCAGTCCAGTCTCTCCGCTCGGCTGCGCCTTCGCCTTCAATTGCTCAATCGCCATCTCCGCCCACGCAAAGTCATCATCGAATTTTCTGTCCGGCGTCCGGATCGACGTAAGCTCATTGCCCATCCGCGCATACTCCGCCGCATGGGCCGCATATGTTCCCGGCAGCGCTGCGTTCAGCCGCTTCAGCTTTGCCTCCAGCGTCGCGTTGGTCGCTGCCTCAACATCCCGCCCCACCGCCATGAGCAGTGGAAAATATCTGCTCCCATCCCGCTTCGGGTCATAGTGCAGCTTGAGCTGCAGCGGATAAAACTTAGGCTTCTCCTGGTACGGAGCCAAAATGCCCGGCTCCGCTCCCGGCATCGTCACCGCGCCGGCAAGGCCGGGGAAATCCGTGTGCATCACATAAAAACCGCTCGTGCCGCGCTTCACCCACTCCTCCGACGGCACCCCTTGATCGGCCTGCGGCCACATCGGCTTCATCTCCGGCGTAAAGCTGAACGTCAGCTCCACCGGCCGCGTTGAATCCACCTGAAACAGCGCCACCGCGCCCGTTCCCTCCTCCGCTGTGTCCGGCGCAAACATGATCTGCCGCACGGTAAACGCAATATGCGAATACGTAATGACCGTGTGATCGGGAAAAACCTGAATCTCCGCAGCATGCGAATTCACATCAATCGGTACCGGATAACCCTCTACCTCGGCGGTAATCCTGAAATGGCTCAGCACCTTGATCGGCAGAATCCACGCCTCGAACGTTCCCTCCTGCTGCCCAAGGATCACGCCCCGAGTCCCCGCCACCGTAAACGGCATCCCGTCCTCAACACGCTGATGGATCTCCAGCCCGCTCTCATGCAGCGGAAACGCATCCACCGCTCCGAGCCCCGCTGTCTGCGCCGCCGCAACTCCGCAAAGCATCGCCACCCACCAGAAAACAATCCGCATGTTTCCTCCATGGCAAAAGCCTCATCAGTCTACTAGCAGCAGTGCCCCGCCTTCCTGCGACCGCGAGATTATCCTGCTCGTCACCCTTTCGCGCCCAAGTAAAATCAGCGCAGAGATGCAACTGCTCCGGGGATCTTCGCTCCTGCTCGCCGCCTGCCTGGCGGCGACCCTCCCCATCTCTCGCGCGCAGAATTCCGCAACCGCGCCTCCCGCGGTTCCAGCTCCTTCCTCCATCTCCAAAAGCGACCTCCAGGCCGCCGATGCTGCCTTCCGCGCAGGCTCCGCCGCCTATCAACGCAACGATCTCGCCACTGCTCATACTGAATTCGCCAAACTCGTGGACCTCGCTCCCAATGTCGCCGCCGGCCACGCTGCCTTCGGCGCGGTGCTGCTCGCAGAAGGAAACGTCAGCGCCGCCATCTCGGAGCTCGAAACCGCCCATCGCCTGGACCCCAACGACGCCACCGCCAGCCTCAACCTCGCCCTCGCCTATTCGCAGGCCCACAAATACGCCGCAGCGGTAGCCACTTTTCAACTGCTCGACCAACCCGGCAACGCTGCCCTCACCCCGGAAGCGGCCATCGCCTATGCCACCGCGCTCTCCGCTACCTCACAGCCGCAAGCCGCCCAACAGCAGCTTCAGCAGACCCTCGTGCGCTCACCGGATAACCCATCGCTGCACGACACGCTCGGCGCGGTCCTCGCGCAGCTCGGTAACTCCGACGAAGCAAAATCGCAGTTTCAGCAGGCCATCGCGCTCGCGCCGGACTCAGCCTCCGCGCATTATCACCTCGGCTCCATCTTCCTTAACCAGAACGATCCCGCCGATGCCATCACCGAGCTCACGCGCGCCAATGCCCTCGCCGCGAACAACATCGCCTACACTATTCAGCTCGGACGCGCCCTCCGCGCCAATGGACAGGACCAGGATGCGATCAAGCTCCTGCAGCAAGGCGTCGAGGCGCACCCTGAATCCGTGGACGCGAAATACGAGCTGGCCCTCGCGCTCCAGTCCGCCGGCAACGCACATAATGCGCTGCCTCTCTTCCAGCAGGTCGCAGCTGCGCGGCCCCAGGACTCCTCCGCGCTCACCAATCTCGGCCTCGATCTTGTGCAGACAGGCGATGCCAAAACCGCGATCCCTGTCTACCTGCGCGCGCTCGCGATTGATTCCAACAGCGCCACGCTTCGCGAAGACCTCGGGGTAGCCTACCTCCAGCAAAGTGACCTCGACCACGCCATCGAGCAGTTCCGCGCTGGACTCGCCATCGATTCGCAGGACGCCTACCTCCACTACGACCTCGGTCTCGCCCTCAAGCTCAAGGACAACCCGACCGCAGCGGTAACCGAGCTCGCGGCAGCAGAAAAGCTCGCGCCGCAACTCCCTGACCCTCCCTACACCCTCGGCGTCCTTTATATGCAGCTTGCCCAGTTCCCCCAATCACAAGCCGAGCTTGAAAAAGCAACCACTCTGCGGCCTGACAATGGCGACGCCTGGGCGCTCCTCGGCAACATCTATAAACAGACTGACCAGCCGCAGAAAGCCATCGACGCTCTCCACCGCGCCATCCAACTTATGCCCAACCAGCCCAGCCCTCACATCGCTCTCGCCTCCATCCTCAGCGAACAGGGCGACCACGCCGGAGCCGCCGCCGAGCGCAAACAGGCAGCCGCGCTCACTCGAACCGCGGTCAATCGCCAGCGCGCAAACTTCGCGCTCGATAGTGGCAACGAGTTACTCAGGCGCGGGCAAATCGCCGCCGCAATCGTCCAGCTTCAGTCCGCCGTCAGTGCCGATCCCGGTTACGCAGCTGCGCATCTCGCCCTTGCCAACGCGCTCACTCAGCAGGGCCGCAATGCCGATGCCGCCATCGAGCGGCAAAAAGCGCAGTCTCTCGATGCAACTCCAGCATTTTCTTCAACCTCAACAACGCACCCATAGCAATACCCCAACAGCCGAATCTCTTCGTTGCCGCTCATCGCAGCTTCCTTCTATACTCAGTCAACTACCACAGGCAATCGCCGGAGAGTTTTTTGAGTTGGTCGCGCCGCAACTTCCTCGGTTCTCTTTGCAGCACCGCTCTGGTTCTCACCCTCGATGACGTGCTCGCCCTCGCGGCTCCCCAGAACACGATGCAGCCGAAGTCTCAACTCGGCTCCCAACCCACCTACACCGCAACGCCCCATCCCGCGGCCAAACGCCTCCCCTCACCGGTTGCAGGAACCCCGCTCGGCCTTAGCTTCATCGATGTAGCCCGCCAGTCCGGCCTCAATGCAAAAACCATCTATGGCGGCGAGCACAAAAATAAATATCTCCTCGAAACGACCGGCTGCGGAGTCGCCTTCTACGATTACGATCACGACGACTGGCTCGACATCTTCCTCGTCAACGGCTGGCGTCTCGACGGCTTTCCCAAAGGGCAGGAGCCGCGCTGCCATCTCTTCAAGAACAATCGCGACGGAACCTTTACCGACGTGACCAACGGCTCCGGCCTCGAACACAAAACCGGATGGGGTCAGGGCTGCTGCGTCGGCGACTACAACAACGATGGATGGAACGACCTCTTCGTCTCCTACTACGGCCAGAACGTCCTCTACCGCAACCACGGTAACGGAACCTTCACAGATGTCACCGCCCAGGCAGGCCTCCAGCAACCCCGCACCCGCTGGAACTCCGGCTGCGCCTTTCTCGACTACGACCGCGACGGCCATCTCGATCTCTTCATCGCCAATTACATCGACTTCGATATCAAGACTGCGCCCCTGCCCGACGCCGCCGGCTGCGAGTACAAAGGCATTCAGGTCGCCTGCGGCCCTCCCGGCCTGCAAAGCGGAAAAAATATCCTCTATCACAATAATGGCGACGGCACTTTCACCGATGTCTCGCAAAAAAGCGGCATGTGGGACACGCTCGGCAGCTACGGCCTCTCCGTCGGCGTCTGTGACTTCGACAACAATGGCTGGCCGGACATTTACGTTGCCAATGACTCCACCGCCGCCACACTCTATCAGAATCAGAAGGATGGCACCTTCAAAGACGTGGCGATCGAAGACGGCGTCGCCTACTCTCCGGACGGAAAACCTCAGGCCGGCATGGGTGTATCCATCGCCGACTTCAATCGCGACGGCCGCTTCGATATCGTCAAGACAAATTTCGCAGGCGATACCGACTCTCTCTACGTCAACCTCGGCGACGGCAGCTTCGACGATGACACCTACCGCGCCGGCCTCGGCGTCAACACCCGTTTCCTCGGTTGGGGCGTCGGCTTCTTCGACATGGACAACGATGGCTGGCCCGACATCCTCATCTGCAACGGCCACGTCTATCCCGAAGTTGATGGCGCCAGCGTCGACGCACCCTACGCCGAACACAAATATCTCTACCGCAATCTGCGCAATGGTCAGTTCGAAGACATAACCGCGCAGGCTGGCCCGGGAGTCAACGCCGCTGTGCCCGCGCGCGGCTGCGCCTTCGGCGACTTTGACAATGACGGCGACATCGACGTAGTCGTCAACTGCGTCAACAGCCTTCCCCAGTTGCTTCGCTGCGACTCATCCACCGGCCGCAACTGGATTCGCTTCCGCATGGTCGGCACAAAATCCAATCGCACCGGCATCGGAGCACGCGTCTCCGTCACAACCTCGCCCTCCGCCAAGCCCTTTGTCCAGATTGACGAAGTCCGCAGCGGCGGCAGCTACTATTCGCAGAGCGACCTCCGCCTCCACTTCGGCCTCGATCGCGCAACCAAAGCCGACCTCGTCGAAATTGCGTGGCCCTCGGGCGCAAAGGACAGGCTCGCCAACCTGGCCGCGAACCATCTCTATGTCATTCAGGAAGGCGGAAAAATCCTGAAGACCATTGCCATGGGCAAATCATAGCCATGCGACCCGCCGGTCTCGCGCGCTGCATCGCCGTCCTTTCGGCGATTCTCGCCGTCTCCGTCACAGCCCAGCAACCCTACCCGCCAACCACTGATCACGCGACGCCGGCATGGTTCATCGATGTCGCATCCAAAGCCGGAATCCTCGTCCGCAACGTCAACGGAAGCGTCGACTCCAAGCGCTACATCATCGAAGCCACCGGCTCGGGAGTCGCCATCATCGACTACAACAATGATGGGTGGCCCGACCTCTTCATCGTCAACGGAACCACACTGCCCAACCAGAAGCCCTTGGATCTTCCGCCCACCAGCCATCTCTTCCGCAACAATCATGATGGAACCTTTACCAATGTCACCGCGCAGGCGGGCCTCGTCTCCACCGGCTGGGGACAGGGAGTTTGCGTCGGCGACTACGATAACGACGGCTTCGACGATCTCTATGTCACCAGCTACGGCAAAAATCGCCTGTTCCACAATCAGGGCAATGGCACCTTCAAGGAAGTAGCCGAACAGGCTGGGGTCGCCGGCACCGGCAAGGAATGGGGAACCGGCTGCGCTTTCGTCGACTATGATCGCGATGGCAAGCTCGACCTCGCCGTCGCTAACTACGTTCACTTCGATCTCGCCACCACCCCCGTCCCCGGCGGCGATCAAAGCTGCATGTGGAAGGGCGTCGCCGTAATGTGCGGCCCCAAGGGCCTTGCGAGCGCGCCCAACATTCTTTATCACAATCTGGGCAACGGAAAATTCGAGGATGTCAGCAAGTCCAGCGGCTTTCAGAAAACCACTGGCCACTATTGCTTCTCCGTCACCACCCTCGACTATGACAACGACGGCTGGCCCGACCTCTACGTCGCGTGCGACTCAACTCCCGCCATCCTCTACCACAACAACCACAACGGCACCTTTACCGATACCGCTCAGGACGTAGGCGTCGCCGTCAACGAAGATGGACGCGAGCAAGCCGGTATGGGCTCGACCTCCGCCGACTACGATGGCGATGGCCAGCTCGACCTGTTCAAGACCAATTTCTCTGACGACACCGCCACTCTTTACCGCAATAACGGCGACGGCACCTACACCGACATGACGTTTCCCGCCGGTCTCGGCACCAACTCAGACGCCCTCGGATGGGGCGCAATGTTTGCCGACGTGAACAACGATGGCTGGCCCGACCTCCTCGTTGTCAACGGCCACGTCTATCCCGAAGTCGACTCTGCCAAACTCGGGTCTGCCTATCGCGAGCCGCGATTCCTTTATCTCAATCTCGGCAACGGGAAATTTCGCGACATCAGCAAGACCTCCGGCCCGGCGCTTATTGAACCGCGCTCCAGCCGCGGCCTCGCCACCGCCGATCTCTTCAACGACGGACGCGTCGACGCCATCATCAACAACCTCAGCGACTACCCCATGCTCCTCGTGAACGTCGCCAAAAATCAGAATCACTGGCTAGGCCTGCATCTTCACGGTACTGTATCCAATCGTGACGCTATCGGCGCGCGCGTCATCTTCCACGGAACCAAACGTCTATGGGTTGATGAAGTCCGCAGCGGTTCCAGCTATAGCTCCTCCAACGATCTTCGCCTCCACTTCGGCCTGGGCATGGAAACCCATCTCAAGAACATCGAGGTCCGCTGGCCCAACGGCGAAACCGAATCCTTCCCTCCACCCGCGTCCGTCGACCGCATCATCGACCTCACAGAAGGAAAGGGGCAGCGGCAGGTCGTTTTCCCTGCGCGCCACCCCTGACCTTCACCGCGTTGTCGCGTTCACTAGGCCGTCTTGCGCTTTCTCTCATTCGACTTCGACACATCCTGGTCGACCTTCAGGTCTTCGTTCCGTACCTGTTCGTTGAAAGTCTCGGTATCGGATACCGACTTCTTGCCCACGCGGACCTCTTCGCGAACCACCGGCTGCTTCTCCACCCGTCCCCGCTCTTCGCTCAAAGGAATCCGAATCTCCTTTTCTT
Source organism: Silvibacterium sp. (assembly GCA_036273415.1). GTDB lineage: Bacteria > Acidobacteriota > Terriglobia > Terriglobales > Acidobacteriaceae > Silvibacterium. The sequence goes on from DASUHR010000014.1 coordinate 43,431, forward strand.
CGAACGATGCGGAATCTACCGGCTGCTCGCCGGTCACGGGAACCCGGTCCACTACCAGCTCTTCCCGCGTTACCGGAACCTCAACCGACTGCGTTGTCGTGTGCACCTCTTTCCGCACACGCGCTTCGCCGCGGTTCACCCGGTCCGTATGCACGCGCAGCACTTCGCCGTACAGCCGAATGTTCTGCTCGCCCGAATCCCGGCCCAAATCCCGATCCAGATCCCGGCCCGTTTCGCCGTAGCTCTCAGCCCCGCTCTGGCCGTAGCTCTGCGTCCCGGTCGTACTCGCTGTCCTCGCTGGAATCTCACTCTCGCGATAGTCATAGCTTGAGGCGGACGCGCCCACATCCCCGCCGTTCTCCTCCAGGATCTGTCGCGCCATATCTTCGCGGCCAGGAGCCGTCACCGTCACCACCGCGCCGTCTCTCCCGCTCCCGAACCGGTGCCGGAAATACCGCGACTGCTCGTCGTCAACCGACATTCCGCTCAGCGACCCATGCAGATCGTCTTCACCATAGCTTCCCGACCCATCCTCATCTTCATACCTCTCCCGCGAGCCCTCCGTCGGCTCACCGCCGAAGAATTCCTTGATTCGTTCCCACATGCTCTCGTGCCGCTCGCCCGAACCGGCTACCGTCTCCCGCTCCGTCTCCATCCCTGAACGGATTGCCAGTCCAATGTTGCTCCGGGTAAAACCAGCGTCCTTCAATGCGCTGATCGCCGACTCCGCCTTCGTCCTCGAAGGGAAATACCCCACCACTGTGCCGCTCTGGGCCATAAAAATTCTCCTGCGGCAAATAGCCGCTGCTGATTATGAAATTGTCTTCGTGTTGATCGAACGGGGTTCAGGGTTGAATCTCAGAGCGTCGCCTACTGCTCAATGTCTGCAGCAATGCCCCAGTGCGTAAGCGTCCCGTACTTCAGTTGAGATGCCGCCCCATGCGGAGAGTTTGCAGTGCGGCATTATTCTTCTCGGCAACACCCGCGTTTTCCTGTTAACTTCACAACCAACACCACACGATTTAGTCCTACAGTAGTAAGCAGGGGAGATGCGGAACTTGGTGCAGTCGGAATTTCTCAGAATCGGCAGAGCAGTCGTGTGTGCAATATCAGCATTTATCCTCACCCCCGGCGCAACCACCCACGCCGCCCCAGCCACCGCCCAGGCCACCACCCGCGCCGCAAAGCACAAGCCTGGCCACCAATCCGCCGCCGCCCATCCGGCCCGCAAAGTGTCTTCCGCAAAGTCTCACGCCCGCGCCCGTCACGCCGCCACCACCCGCAAGCGCTCGCGCCGCCGTCATCACCGCCGCCCTCTCACCGCTCGCGAAATCGCCCGTAGCCGTAAGCTGCAAAAGGCCTTCGTTGCCTCATCGCAGCTCCGGCCCATGGCCCAGCAGCTCGCCACCCTGCGCTCGCCCGCCGCATACGCCGGAGTCACCGCCTACGCTCATGCCCACTCCGGAGAAGCCGCCTCCGCTGCTTACCTCGCCCTCGGCCACGCCTACCTCCTCGACCACAAGTACGGCGACGCCGTTAACGAATTCCACAGCGCCGATCGTGAAGGCACCGCCCTCGACGACTACGCCACCTACCTCGCCGCGCAGGCTTGGCTCCAGGACAATAACCTCATCGCCGCCCAGCCCATCCTCGCTACCTTTATTCAGAAGTATCCTGACTCCGTCTTCGTCCGCCAGATTCCCGTCCTCCAGGCCAACCTCTTCCTCCAGCAGGGCGATCCGCAAAACGCCCTCGCCATCCTCAACGCCCATAAGTCCGAGCCCATCGCCAACAAGCCTGACTTCCAGCTTGCCCTCGCCAAAGCCAACCTCCAGTCCGGCCGCACCGCGGAGGCCCAGCAGCTCTATACCCACGTCTACCTCAATTTCCCGCTCAGTTTTGAAGCCACTCAGGCGCGCGCCCAGCTCCTCACCACCGGAGCCATCACCTGGCTCTCCGCCGCCGAGCGCAGCCGTCGCGCCGACGCCCTCTACGCCGCCCATCGCTATTCCGACGCCGAAGAGGAATACCGCTCCCTCGCCACGGACTCTACCCTCGACTCCGCCGCCCGCAACAGCATGCTTGTCGCTGCTGCCGCCTGCCAGTGGAAGCTCCACTCCCTCAACCACTCCGAGCTCGACCGCCTCCCTGACAGCTCCGACGAAGCCGGCGCCCGCCGCCTCTATCTATATATGGAGCTCGCCCGCGACAAGAACGACACCGCCGCCCAGCAATCCCTCGTCGCCCAGCTTGAATCCCGCTTCCCCTCGAGCCCCTGGCTTGCCGAAGCCCTCTACTCCAGCGGCAACATGTATCTCCTGCAAAAGGACTACCCCTCCGCCATCCGCTACTACAGCGAACTCTCCACCCGCTTCCCCAAATCCTGTGAGTCGCCCCACTCCGGCCCCTGTTCCAACTTCTCGCCCAGCGTCCACTGGCGCGCCGCCTGGCTCACCTACCGCATCGGCAACTACACCCAGGCCGCGCAAATGTTCGACGACCAGCTCACCCAGTACGCTGGAGGCGAAGAAGTCCCCGCCGCTCTCTACTGGCGCGGACGCATCTACGCCGACCAGCAGCACGACCCCGTGATGGCCGCCAAATACTACCGCACCCTCGCCCGCGTCTATCGCCACTACTACTACGCCGATCTCGCCGAAGCCCGCCTCTCCCAAATGAACCTCACGGTAGACGACACCCCCACCGGCTCCGCTCAGCTTGACGCCCTCCAGCCCGAAGACATTCCCGAGCTCAGCGACGACGTCCCCGACCAGGATCCGCACCTCGTCAAAGCCCGCCTCCTCGCCAACGCCGGACTCAACGAGTACATCTCGCCCGAAATCCAGGCCGCCGACGGCAGCGACGAATGGGGCTCCCTAGCCGAAGCCCAGATCTACGCCTCCTATGGCGAAACCTGGCACGCCATGCGCCTCATGAAGCGCGCTCTGCCCTTCTACGCCTCCGCGCCCATCGCCTCACTCCCGCTCGCCTACTGGCGCATTCTTTTTCCCGAACCCTATTGGTCCACCCTCAAGCAGTCTGCCCAGCAGAACGGACTCGACCCCTACATGGTCGCCTCCCTCATCCGCCAGGAGTCGGAGTTCAACCCCTCCGCCATCTCCAATAAGGACGCCTACGGCCTTATGCAACTGCTCCCCAAAGTTGGAAAAGAGTTGGCCAAACACGAGGGCATCCGCCACTTCCAGGCCCGCGACCTCCTCGACCCCGACACCAACCTAAGACTCGGCTGCCTCTACCTCCGCCAAACCCTCGACAGCTTCGGAGGCCACCCCGAATACGCCTTCGCCGCCTACAACGCCGGAGACTACCGCGTCACCGACTGGCAATCCCTCGCCCCCGGCGTCGCGCCCTACAAAGATATGGATGAGTTCGTCGAATCCATCCCCTTCAGCGAGACGCGTAACTACGTTCAGGCCATCCTGAGAAACGAAGCCATCTACCGCGACATAGACAAACTCGAATCCCAACAAGCCAAAAACACCACCACCCCCAAACCCGCAACCGCCCGATAGCCACAAATCTCAACAAACCACGATGTCATCCTGAGCGAAGCGAAGGACCCGAGGTTGTCGTTGATTTTTTTTTAAGGTGTCATCCTGAGCGAAGCGAAGGACCTGCTGTTCGCTCGCGCCACCACTGCAGCCGCGGACGTTACTTCCGCAATGCAGACAATCGCCACCCCCACCCACTAATCTCAATCAATGCGCGACCGATGCTACTACACCTACATAGCAGCGAGCCGCACGCGTGTCCTCTACATCGGAATAACCAGCAACATAGAACGGCGCATAGCAGAACACAAGATCAGCACAGCTAAAGGCTTCACATCAAAGTACCGCTGCAATCGCCTCGTATGGTTTGAGCGACACACTTCACCCACTGCCGCCATCGCGCGAGAAAAAGAGCTAAAAGGCTGGCGTCGGACAAGAAAAATCGAACTCATCGAACAAGAAAACCCCACCTGGATCGACTTCAGCGAAAATTGGGGCAAGCCAATTACAAAATCACCATCGATGTCATCCTGAGCGCAGTCGAAGAGCCTGCCCCGAGCGCAGCCGAGGGGACCTGCGGTTTGCTTTTGCTTTTATCTTTGTTTTTGATGTCATCCTGAGCGAAGTTTGGCGCGAATGCGCCAAACGCAGTCGAAGAGCTTGCCCCGAGCGCAGCCGAGGGGACCTGCATTTTGCTTTTGCTTTTATCTTTGTTTTTGATGTCATCCTGAGCGAAGTTTGGCGCGAATGCGCCAAACGCAGTCGAAGGACCTGCATTTAGTTTTTCGATGTCATCCTGAACGCAGTGAAGAGACCTGCTGTTCGCCTTTCCTTTGTTTTCCTGCACCATCCCGACCGACGCGACCAGAGGAAATTGCAAGTTTTGAAAGGACATTGCTTTAGCCCTGTCACAAGCAACCGCTCCGAAGGAGCTACCTCACTGCCGTAGGCCGGAGCGCAGCCATCGGCGGAGCGACCCGCATTTATCTCTGATGTCGTCCCGCGAAGTGAAGAGCCTGCTCGAGCGCAGCCGAGGTGACCCGCAGTTTGCTTTTGTTTTTAAGGTGTCATCCTGAGCGAAGCGAAGGACCTGAGTTCGTTTTTCGCCAACCAGCCACCTGTAAATAATCACTACCTCACACAGCCAGTCGCGGCGGTAAACGGAAGGGCGCGTCCCAGGACCATCCGCGCAGCGACACAAACTATTCTCGATGAGCGATTTGCCCTGTTATCACTTGTCGAGATACAGATCGGTCAACACACGCCGACTTATGAGGAGTAATTGATTGTTACTATGGAACGCTTGAGAGCGCACCCTTTCATCAAGGCCTCGTTGCATGCGCAGATTTCATCCATGCACAAGGTCATAATCGCGGCTAGACTAGTCATTTGGGCGCCTCTCCATTGGGAAGGGTGAGGGCGGTACAGCCTGACAGGAGGAGCCTTGTTTCAACTAAGCGAGCAGTCCCTCCAGCGGGGCTTCGAAACGATCCAGCACCACGGGTACAGTGATTTCTTTCCTTCGCCGCCAGAATGGGCTGCAGTCGAGGCGGGCTGGCAGGAGCTGAGACCCAAGCTTGCGGAGCTTGATCTGCAGAAGTACATCCCGTACCGCCCTATCTATGCCCACGCACCGAAGTCGAAGATCAACTTGCGTCCCGTTACCCTGCTCCATCCGGTAGATCTCATCTTGTACAGTTCGCTGGTGGCGGATCTCACAAGCGAGATTGACGATAAAAGAATTCCGGAGACGGACGACCGTGTCTTTTCTTTCAGATTGGGCTCTGCTCGCAACGAGCTGTATGCATCGGAACCGAGTCACGCAGAGTTTGAATCCCAGAAGCGCTTGCGTGCGCAAGCTCAGCCGTCTGGTTACATCGGGTTCGCAGACATTACGGATTTCTACTCTCGCCTATATCAGCACAAGGTCCGGGGGGCTTTGGACGCCTGTGTGGATGGCGTTCCCAAGCTAGAGCCCTACCCTCGAATCATCGAAGGTTTACTACGCAGACTTACGCACGATGGACTTAGCTATGGCATTCCAATCGGACCACCAGCTTCCAGACCCTTGGCGGAAGCTGCTTTGATCGACATCGACGATGAGCTGCTTGGGAGTGGTATCGACTTCATCCGCTACATTGACGACTACGTTTTCTTCGCTCCAAGCAGGGAGAAGGTGGAGTGGGCTATACGCACGATTGGTCAACTTTTGGATAAGCGGCAGGGGTTATCGCTACACGCAGCAAAGACGAAGGTGATGAATTGTAAGAAATATCTGGAAGCCCACGGCGATGATGAGGAAGCAGAAGATTCGGTCGAATCCCGCTTCGCGAAGTTGATTGAAGAGCACTTCTATGATGACGATAGTGGGCGTTTGCTCGACGAGCTCTCGGCTGAAGAAAAGGAAGCTCTGGACGCGGTCGATTTGGAGGAGATCCTGACCGAAGCGCTTGATGAGGATGAGATTGACTACAAAAAAGTCGCATTCATCCTTCATCGACTTTCCAGCTTTGAACGAAACGATCTGATCGACATCGTTTTGGATCATCTTCCTCGGCTCTATCCCGTTGCCCACGCCCTCCACGCATTTTTCCGCAATGTTGAACCTATCGATGCAGTGACGCGAAAAAGGTGCGCCGCAAAGCTGCTTTCCCCTATCATCGCCTCCGGCGATGCGCAGGCGCCTGAATTCTATGCGATCTGGATTCTTGACCTTTTCGGAACAAATGCAGCTTGGAATCAGGCTAACGAACTAGGGACAGTCTTCAAAACCACTCCATCTCAAGCTGTGAGGCGGTACGCTGCTCTTGCTCTCTCTGCCAGCGGCCGACGATCCCAAGCTCTGTCATTCAAAGATGCTTTCCAATCTTCGGAACCTCTGACCCGTCTGGCGCTCTTGCGGGGCAGCGGAAAACTAGGAGCAGACGAACGCAAGCATTGGCTTGAACGGGTGCAGCTAGATTGGTTCGAGAAGTTCGTGAAGAAGCATCAGACCTAGCTTGCCAAGTGCAGATTCGCTGCTCGCGGTCTCTTTCCACAAGTGTCTGGGAAACGCGTAAACTAGGCACCATGTCGAGATGCACAGCACCTTCCAGAGGCCATCACACAGCATCAGGTCGGGCGAATTGCCCTGCCTGCGGCGGCAGTTCCGGGCGTTGGGGTGGCGGATATAGCAGCAGCTACTCCTATCCGTCATATTCCATTTCTGCCTCATCGTCGGTTAGTGCAAGCCGTTCGTCCGGAGGTAGCGGAGGCGGGGCAGGCGGTAGTGCTCGACCACGGTGGTCACCGTTAGGATCGTCTGTCTCGTACACGCCTTCCGAAGTCCGTGCGCTCACGCCATTCCGCGAGGCGCTGGAGAAAATTGGCCCGAAGCCAGACAAGCGCGACATCTTCTTGTGCCACGCTTGGGACGACCGTGCTACATCGGCAAAAGAGCTTCACGACCTACTCGAGTCTCGTGGGGTCAAGGTTTGGTTCAGCGAAAAAGATGTGCTGCTCGGCACGCCGCTGATGCGTGAGATCGACAAGGGCTTGGCGCAGTCTCGAGTGGGCATTGTGTTGGTTACCCCGGCTTTCTTGACGCGCATAAAGAACTCCGGGATCGCAGAAAAGGAGCTGTCGGTGCTTCTGGCTCGGGATCAACTCATTCCGATCATGCACGGCACCACCTTCGAACAGTTGTTGGAAGTTAGCCCCATGCTCGCGTCCCGAAGCGGCCTGAGTACGAGGGAAGTCGACATGGCAAACGTAGCCACGAAACTCAAGGAGCTGATGCCGCTGTTTCCCGACACACCTGTCAACTAGACCATTCAGACGGTTTTGGATGACCGTCTCCTCCATTCTTTCCCCACCATCTCCACCCGGCCGTTATTCGCCACCACAACCAACCAATCTCCCAACCCGCAGTCCAAAACTAAAAACCATGCAGAACTAATGAACTAGCACACCTCGAAATTCAGAAAGCTCAGCAAAATGAATGAACTAGCCAAACAGGCACTTTCAGAAAGACCAACCGCACCCATCCACGAGCCGACCCTCAAAGCAATTTGACATCCCACCATCCCCGGCAATGTAATCAATGCGCCAATGTTCACCCATCAGAACACGCACGAACAAAGGCCCTTCATATTTTCAGCATCGACCCAAACGCCAACTCCCCAGGAAGGCTGAGGTAACTCAATGTACAAAGCGAAAGCCTACTCCGCTGCCGGCGCTACGTCGCCGCTTGCCTCCACCACCATCACGCGGCGCGATCCCACCGAACACGACGTGCAGATCGAAATCCTCTTCTGCGGCATCTGCCACTCCGATCTCCACCAGGTCCGCAACGAGTGGAGCGGGGCTATGCCTACCACCTACCCCTGCATCCCCGGCCATGAAATCGTCGGCCGAGTTACAAAGGTCGGCTCCGCCGTCACCAAATTCAAGCCCGGTGACCTCGCCGCCGTCGGCTGCATGGTCGACTCCGACCGCACCTGCCCCGAGTGCAAGCAGGGATTCGAACAGTTCTGCCCAAACATGATCCTCACCTACAACTTCCCCGACAAGCACTCCGGAGGCGTCACCTACGGCGGCTACTCCGAAAGCATCGTCGTCAGCGACCACTTCGTGCTCCGCGTCCCATCCAGCCTCGATCTCGCTGGCACCGCGCCTCTCCTCTGCGCCGGAATCACCACCTACTCCCCCATGCGCCACTGGAATGTAAGCAAGGGCAAGAAGGTCGGCGTCGTCGGCCTCGGCGGACTCGGCCATATGGCCGTAAAGTTCGGGCACGCCCTCGGGGCCCACGTCGTTGTCTTCACCACCTCTCCCGGCAAAAAGGAGGACGCACATCGCCTCGGCGCCGATGAAGTTGTCATCTCGCGCAACGCCGACGAAATGGCGAAACACGCCGGCAGCTTCGATTTCATCCTCGATGCCGTCGCCGCCGATCACGACATCGACGCCTACATCAATCTCCTTCGCCGCGACGGCAATATCACCCTTGTCGGCGCGCCCGAAAAACCGCTGCCCGTGCCTTTGGACTCATTTTCCGGCGTCGCAGCTTCTCCGGCTCCCTCATCGGCGGTATCGCCGAAACCCAGGAGATGCTCGACTTCTGCGGCAAGCACAACATCACCGCCGACGTCGAGATCATCCCCATCCAGAAGGTCAACGAAGCCTACGAAAGGCTGCTTAAGTCCGACGTGAAGTACCGCTTTTCCATCGATATGGCGTCACTTAAGTCCGCCTAGCACAGCGGGCCCATTATTCCCGTTTCCCAACTTGTGGGTACAATTGAAAGGTTCTTGTACGATGTGCCGCCTTCACATCTCCTGAAGAGGCGCTATCCCCTCAGTTGAGGATCCTATCGGCTATGGCTGCAGATGCTGGCATCGGAAAAAGTCCCACAGGAATCGATGGACTGGACGAAATCACCAACGGTGGATTGCCCACCGGACGCACCACCCTTGTCTGCGGAGCCGCGGGATCGGGAAAAACCGCCATGGCTCTGGAGTTTCTCCTTCACGGCGTGAAGGATTTCAACGAGCCCGGCGTCTTCATGGCCTTTGAAGAAACCGAAAAGGAGTTGGCGCAAAATATCGCCTCCTTCGGCTTCGACCTCGAACAGATGGAAAAGACCGGAAAGGTGGCGATCGATCACGTCTTCATCGAGCGCAGTGAAATTGAAGAAACCGGCGAATACGACCTTGAAGGCCTCTTCATTCGGCTCGGCAGTGCGGTCGATTCGGTCGGGGCCAAGCGAGTCGTCCTTGACACTTTGGAAGTGCTGTTTGCCGGCCTCAGCAATCAGTCCGTGATCCGCTCGGAGCTGCGCCGCCTCTTCCGCTGGCTCAAAGAAAGGGGCCTCACCGCTATCGTTACCGGGGAGCGCGGCGACGGCACGCTTACCCGATATGGCCTGGAGGAATACGTCGCCGATTGCGTCATCCTGCTCGATCACCGCGTAAGCGAGCAAATCTCCACTCGCCGGCTTCGCATCGTGAAGTATCGCGGCAGCCCCCATGGAACCGACGAATACCCGTTCCTGATGGGATTGAACGGCATTTCGGTGCTCCCTTTGACCTCCGTCGGTCTCGACCATGGAGCCTCATCGGATCGCATCTCCTCCGGCGTGAAGGATCTCGACGCCATGTTGGGCAAGAAAGGCTTCTATCGGGGAAGCAGCATTTTGGTTTCAGGAACCCCCGGCACTGGCAAGTCCAGTTTGGCTTTGTCGTTCCTCAAAGCCGCCTGCGACCGAGGCGAGAAAACTCTGTATTTCGGATTCGAAGAGTCGAAAGCTCAGATCATTCGGAATACCGCGTCCATCGGCCTCGACCTTCAACCATACGTCGATCGGGGCCTGCTCCATTTCCATACCGTGCGCCCGAGCAATCTCGGCCTCGAGGCCCATCTGGCATCCATGCACCAGCTCGTCAAAGAGCTCAACCCAACCGTCGTCGTTGTCGATCCAATTTCAAATTTCATCTCCGACGCCGACCAGAGCGGCGTCAAATCGATGCTCATTCGCCTTGTTGATTTCTTGAAGATGCGGCAGATCACTGCAATGTTCACCCATCTCACCAGCCTCGGCGGAGCCGAAGAACGGACGGATGAAACCGTCTCCTCGATTATGGATTCCTGGCTCTTGATTCGCGATCTTGAAGATAAGGGCCATCGCACCTATGGCATCTATGTCCTAAAGTCTCGCGGCATGTCCCATTCCCATGAGCTCCGTGAGTTCATGCTGACCGATAGCGGGATTAAACTTGGGAATGTCTACCAGAAAAAGACCGCCCGGTCCGCTCAATAGGATGATTTCACGGTACCGTCTTATCGGAGAAAAATGACATCAAAGAGAACTGATACCGCCGCTCCACTCCAGGCCGAGAATGCGAGCAGCACTTGGCTGCTGCGGCTTTATGTGGCTGGGCAAACGGCAAAATCGATCGCGGCGTTTACCAACCTCAAGCAAATCTGCGAAACGCATCTAAAAGGTTTGTACCAAATCGAGGTTGTGGACCTTCTGGTCAGTCCGCAGCTTGCCAAAGGAGATCAGATCGTTGCCGTGCCCACCCTCGTACGACAGTTGCCGCCGCCGGTGAAAAAGATTATTGGCGATCTTGCCAAAGAAGAGCGCGTCTTGATCGGGCTGGACCTAAAGTCCGCGAGCGCTGGAGAGTAGCCCCATGCCGAGTTCCGGCAACGATCAAGACCCGGAAGAACCTGCATACGGGACTGAGGCAAGCCAGACTCTGCAGGAATTCGAGAGGCTGGTCGCGGATTTAGCCCGTCCCAAATATCTCTTTCGACTCTACGTAGCAGGGGGCACCGCCCGGTCCAGCCAGGCAATTACGAATGTACGTAACATATGCGAACAGTACCTCGGGGGCTGCTACGACCTGGAAGTGATCGATGTCTATCAGCAACCTGCAACTACCAAGGCAGCCGAAGTGATCGCTTTACCTACGCTGATCAAGGAGCTTCCCTTTCCACCCAAGAGGTTCGTTGGCGATATGTCCAATACTGAGCGAATCGTAGTAGGACTCAAATTGAGGAGCTGAGATCGATGTGTCCCATCAAGACACAGGAAAGCGAGCTGCAGCGGGAAAATGAATCGCTCCGTGCCCGGCTCGAGGAAGCGCAGAGACATCTTTCCGATGCTCAGGAAGTGATTGCCGCAATCCGCTCCGGCGAAGTAGATGCGGTTGTGGTTTCCGGTCCTGAGGGCGAACAGATCTTCACTTTACGCGGCGCAGAGGCCGCTTACCGCGCGCTCGTCGAAGCAATGAATGAGGGCGCGGCAACCATCGCCTGGGACGGCACCCTTCTCTACTGCAACCAGCACCTGGCGGATCTCATTGGCATTCCGCTGGGCCAGGTAATGGGCCGCTCCATCGCCGACCTGATCGGACCGGACGCTATGGAAACCGTCGAACCGCTTATGGCAAGGGCTTTGAGCGGAGTTCCGGCAAAGGCCGAAGTTGAGATGCGATCCGCGCTCGGCTCTCCCATTCCCACGCACGTCTCCATCAGCAAAATGAAAATCGAGGAGCCAACCGCCCTCTGCATGGTCGTGACTGACCTCACCGAGTCAAAAAAATGGGAGGATTTGATAACTGCGGGCAAGCTCACCAACTCGATTTTGGATAGCTCCGCCGAAGGTATAGCGGTTTGCGACAAACAAGGGAACATCCGCACCTTGAACGGCGTATTGAAGCGCCTCTGTGGATCGAACCCTATTCTCGAGCATTTCGATAAAGCGTTCCCCCTTGAGATAGAGGAAAAGAACCGTTCGCGCACATCGTTTACTATCTCCTCGTCTCTCAACGGACCCGTGCGCGCGCAGGAGGTCCTCTTTCGCCGCAATGATGGTTCGGAATTCTCGTTGCTCCTCAGCTCCGGCCAAATCCCCGACGACACCGGCAACGCGGGATGCGTTCTTACTCTGACCGATATCACGGGACGGAAGCGTGTTGAACAGGCGCTCTTGCAAAGCGAAAAACTCGCAGCCGTGGGCCGGTTGGCCGCTTCCATCGCTCATGAGATCAATAATCCTCTTGAGTCGGTGACCAATCTTCTTTACCTCGCCCGCGGCGCCCGCGAAGCTTCCGAAATGCGGGATTTTTTAGGAGCGGCCGATCGCGAGCTCCGGCGCGTCTCTCTCATCGCAAACCAGACCCTCCGCTTCCACAAGCAGTCGACTCTTCCTACTGAAATCAGTTGCGACGACCTGATTGAGGGTGTCCTCTCCATGTTTCAGGGCCGATTCTTGAATTCCCAGATTCAGGTCGAAAAAAAATGCACTAATTCCCGCCCGATCCGCTGCTTCGAAGGAGAAATCCGCCAGGTCTTGAGCAATTTGATTGGTAACGCAATCGACGCGCTGCATAGGGGCGGCCGGCTCTTTCTTGCCAGCAAAGATGGGCATGATCGTGCCGGCAGAGAAGGTGTTTACCTCACCGTCGCAGACGATGGCCCGGGAATGTCGAAAGAGACGCTCGCCAGAGCCTGTGAGCCTTTCTTTACGACGAAGGGTTTCAGCGGAACCGGACTCGGCCTTTGGGTGAGCCAGGAGATTATCAGGCGGCACGATGGCAAATTGCGAATTCGGAGCAGCCAGCGACCCTCGAAAACCGGAACCGTCATTACCATCTTCCTGCCCTATACACCCGCCCCCCGACCCCAGGCGCCGGAAAAGTATGGGGGATGAACTCCGCAGCGCTTCTTTCTTTGTGCGACTCAATACGAGCTTTCATCTCACCCTTCGACACCTTGAGGATGTCCTGCACGGCGGCAGTGAATCAAGAGAACTCCGGGTTTGAATGGCGGAGGTTTCATTTACGCAATCATACTCTGTAGCACTCTTCTGCCCTCGATCATGCCATACAGCGGGTAGCCGCTGCTTTCTGAGCTCATAGCGATGGATCGTAACCGTTTCCAATCCTGCGGTAACGCCAGATCATTGGAGAAAAACATTACCTCTTTGCCATTGTAACGGTCTTGGGCGCTGTAGTTGAGGCCATATACCATGCGGCGGCAAGAACTATACAGCTTATGACGGACAGCGGAGTAGTCGTAGGTGACGACCCACCCACCGCCGAGTTGCAATACTGCATCAGCCAACCGGCGATGCCCTTCGATGTCGTAGTCGTTGAGATAAAGATCGGCCCCGTTTTCGATGTATGGTGGGTCGTAAAACACGAATCGATTCGAACCAAGTTTCGGAACTATTTTCTTCGTAAACGCCAATGCATCATGCTGTGAGAGATTGATTCTGCTCCGATATCTGCCGATTTTACGAACCCTATTGATTAATTCCGGTTTAGTGAATCGAGCATCGAGTTTCCATTCCCCCGTTTGCCTCTTACCGCCAATCACACCACCGGAGAGGATTCCTGAGCGATTCGTCCGATTGAGAAACAGAGTAGCGAAACCTAGATCAGCCAAGTCCGCATTCTTGCGATCCTCATAGATTTCGTGCTGCCGATGCCACTCGCGCATCGTGACTTTGACTTTGCCGATCCTGTCGCACAGGTCTTTGTTGTCGTTGAGAACCGAGTACCAGAATGCGTACACTGCGCGGTCGAAATCGTTGATATGGATTACGGACGCATGCTCTTCCATCAGCAATGCTAGAGCAACCGCCGCGCCCCCGGCATACACCTCTGCATACTCAATATCCTTGAGGTTGTTGGCGTCGAGAAGGCGCATGATCGTAGCGGCCAAACGGCGCTTTCCACCGGGGTAACGAAGCGGCGTGTAGTACGGCATGGGGGAAGTTTAAATTTTTCTGCATCATCTGGCCAGCACTTTCTTAGGGTGCCCAGATCGCTGCAATAAAGGGCTGAAGCCCGTCCCAGTAGGCTCTCAAATCTGTAGGAGCGGGAGAGATGTCTTTGTTGTGGACGTACTCGTTCATTAGCGCGGTAGATGGAGCGAGAAACGAGTGCCGGTGGCTGGCGACCCTTACAGGAGCGACTTGCTGCGTCGTGAGTTGCTTCCGACTGATGAGATCAGAGCTGACAGCCAACAGCTTCTCGCTGAGTTTATGGTTGACGGTCAGAGGTAGTTTCTCCCGGGCGATGTAGGAGTCGGCGCTCAATTCGATGAAGACTCGGAACAGCACACTGACCGCATTGGTGTGCTGACTGAGACTCAACACACGCAATTCGCGAGCAATATTCATCAGGCGCTGCTCGGTTATATTGAGCGGGCACTTTGCTGGGATGAGCTTGTCTCTGGGCGGAGCGCTGGTTCTTGCTACCGTGCGGCTGACCACGATCTGCTTTCCAGCCACAACAACTTTCGAGCCCTTCCCTAGCGACGGAACCACTATGCTGGCAGGGAGATCGTTCGCGTATGCGACGCGCTGGTCTCTGGTGTAAATGTGAGCCGTCTTAGCTTTTCCAGACTCTAGCTCATTAACTACATGCATCAGCGCCTTGATGACTCGCTTTTGTTCGCCGACGAGAGTCAGCATTCCGTCCTGTAATTCAATGCCGAGTTTTTTTCGTACTTCAGGAGTGCCAAGGAGCCGCTTGAGGCTGGCGGCTGGAACGTTACGCCGTTTAGCCGGAGTGAGATTGCCAGTTTCTTCCAGCAGGTTGAGTGCCTGCGTATGGAAATCAAACTTGCCAGTGCGCGACCGGAAGCGCGAAGAGTCATCGCTCGCCCAAGGGGCAATCGACGCTCCGGGGTAACGTCCCGGTGCGTGTCTCACTTCCATCCAGTGTTGAGCTTGTTCCCTAGTCATGATGACGCATTGCAGCGACTCGACAGGGTTTTCCTGATACGCCTTACTTAGGCGGCGCATTTCCTCAACTTCGCTTGGTTGCATCGCGCCAACTAGCCATTCTGGATTTTCCAATGCCTTCACAGCCGTGAAGCGGCGGTTACCCTCCAGAACGACATAGCGCTTGAGGTCGTCATGAAAAGGCATGACGATGGCCAGCTCGGACGGGTTCATTCCAAAGCCCACGATGTCTTTGGCGAGAGCTATAAGTTTCGCCTTGGCGTCTGCTGCAAAGGCCCTCAAGGCTTCGCGTTGGCCGGTGTTTGGTTGTTCTAGACGGGGATTCTGAGTATCGATCAGCAGATCGGATAGGGGTATCGAGGAAATCTCAGCCATGCCTTTCGTGTCCTCTAGTTGGAGAGGATGCCATCATACCAACTAAATGGTCGTGGTGCGCCAAGTTACGTTTACACCAAGAAAACTATCCCCAAAATGCATTTGAATTTCCAGAAACTGGTAAAATAGAAATAGAGCCCAAATAAAACCAAAAGAGGATCGCCACCAGCGGATCCTCTTTTATTTTTGCCAACCGATAACGAAAGCCATCACGCAATGCAGCCGCCGCACCCGGAGTCCACAACGGAAAGCCATGCAGAATCTATGAACTATCAAACAACGGAAACGAAAAGGCCAGCACAATCAATCACGTGGAAAGCGGCGGTCACAAAAATTCGATAGAACGAATGATCTGGCCGAGAGCAATCAACAAAACTCGACGCCAGCCACCACCCAAAGCAGCCGCCGAGCCTGGGGTCAACAACGGAAAGCCATGCAGAATCTATTAACTATCAACATCAGATTACGGAAAGGCCAGCACAGTCAATTGCTTGGAAAGCAGCGATTACAAAAAATTCGATTGCCCAATGATCTGGCCGGAACCGAACAAGAAACTCGCCGCCACCACGCAAGGCAGCCGCCGAACCTGGATCCCCCAGCTGAAAGCACCTGGAATCTATGAACTACCGAACCTCGGAAAACAGAAAGAGCAGCAGAATCAATCACTTGATAAAGAGCATTTTACAGAAAACTCAATAGAACCAATCACCTGACCGACAGCAAAGGAAAAAAAGATGCAAAAGGGGAGCCCGGAAATCCAGCCCAACCGGCTATCGACTCGGCCGCAAACAGCAAAAAAACGGCCCCTCGGGTGAGGGGCCAATCTGCCTTGGTTCTCTCGTTGTGTGAGAGCTTTTTAAGCGCCTTTATATAGTTATTGTGGAACCGCTGGTTGCGACGCAGCACCCTGAGGGGAGGGCTGCGCGGAAGACTGCTGCGTCGCACCAATCGGCGAACCGCCATTCGGCGAGTTCAAGGTCGCTAAACTGTTTTGTAAAAGCGTCACGCGGACAATGCTGCCCCGCTTGACGGCTTGTGATTGATTGTCTGACTGATCCATGGGGGCGTTGCCCATCGCTACTTGGTGAATGCGATAGACCGGAACCTGATGCTCGGCCAGATAGCGGACCACCGCATCGGCCATGTGTTGCGAATTCCGTATGCCGGCTTCTCCCCGCGAGTGGGAATAGCCAGTCACTTCAACGATGTAACCCTTTTGGCCTTGAACCTGGGTGGCAATTTGGGAGAGGGCATCTTTAGCTTTATCGTTCAGAATGGTCTGTCCGGGACGGAAGCGGATCTCCGTATCGTTGACCTGCTTGTATTGGTCAAGATTGGTAACCGTCGTGTCCAGTTGCGCGGTCTGCGCGCTCGCCTGCTGGGCGATCTGGTTGGCCTGGGTGGCAGTGCTGTTCGCCTGGTTCGCGGTCTGGCTGGCCTCGCCCGCAGTGGTTTCGGCGCGATGGATTCCAGCCTGGGCACGGGCGTCTACGTCCTTGATGTCGTTAGCGTTTTTGGCCTGGAGCTGATCGAGTTCGTTCAGCCGGTCCTTCACCGGATCAAGCTGGCGGCCTACCCACTTCTTGCGGGCGAACGGGTTTACATGTCCCCAGAAGCCTTCATTCGATTTGGTCGGCAGCGGATGACCGGTGGCGTAGGTGCTGTTATCGGGGGTATTCGCGCTTGTGGAAGCGCCGGTCTGAACTTGGGCGGGGGAGGACTGGCTATTCTGCTGGGCGATTGCTGGCGTACCCATGGCGACTGCAAGTAGCAGAGCCGAAATCGCCGAAGTTGCTTGAACTGCCTTCATATTGCCTTTGTCCCTGTCCTTGCGGTCTGCGTATCTTCCGTCACCTTCAACACACACGTCGGAAGCTGCGCAGCACCCTGTATGCCCGGAGATAGAGCAGGTGGCGTGCCAAAAGGCCCCATCACCGGCCAATTTAGTCAAACGATTTAATATCAATGAAATAAGATGAAAGCCGGGTTAAGGCCAGCCCAAATTCGCCCATGTAAAAAGTTCCGGCTGGAAGTTTTGACCGGGTGATCTGGAAAAATATTCTTAGTTACTTAAGAGTTCCTCGCGACGAGGAATGTACATGACCAGCAATGACTTCCGCGAAGTGGACGGCCCGCCGAGGGGAGTTCTGCGCGACCTGCTCGCGGCAACTGAAACCGTCCATAACCAGGAGAGCGTCCGGCTCAGCATGTCGAATAGCGGGCAGAAGGACGCGTTCGGCAAGTATCTGGGAGACCTCGAATTTCTCGCGCTCGAAGCCGAAGGGTCCAGCCATACCGCAGCATCCTGAGTCGAGTAGAGTGACATCGGCCCCGGCGCGGCGGAGCAGGGCCATCTCCGAATCCATCTTCATGAGCGACTTGTGATGGCAATGTCCATGAACCAGGAGCTTTCTCCCAGATAAGCTGGGCGCCTGATACTGCGGCGCGTGCTGCTCAAGGAAATCGCTAAGTAAAAAACTATTGTCGCGTAGGGCATCAGCCCGCCGATCGTTCGGAAAAAAGTTGTGCAATTCGTCAAGGAACACACTGGCGCAGGAAGGTTCGAGAAAGACTATGGGGAATCCGCCGTCAATTTCTGGAGCTAGGCATTCCATGACGCGCTTCAGATAGCGGCGCGCAGCGGGGAGGAAGCCGAAGTCATAGAGGGGGCGACCGCAGCACAGGTGTTTGCTGGGGAAGCGAACGTCAAAGCCGGCGGTCTGGAGAACGGCCTGGGCAGCGGCGAGTGTTTGCGGGTGATAGTAGTTGTTCCAGGTGTCGGGCCAGAGCAGGACGGGCGCGGCTCCGGACCTGGATGTGCGCGGCCGGTGGCTAAGGAAACTACGCTGCGCGAATCGCGGGAGATGGCGTTGGGAAGCCACTCCGAGGATCGCTTTGACCGCATTTCTTAGGCCGGGAACTTGCATGGGCAGATTGGCAAGAGAAGGCGTAACGCCGGGGATCATGGACGCTAGTCGCGCCCATTGATCCATGAAACCGAAGGCGTAATCGCGCAAGTGATGGCGGTGCTGCTGATAATAGTGCGCGAGAAATTCCGCTTTGTAGGTGGCCATGTCGACGTTGACTGGGCACTCGTTCTTGCAGGCCTTGCAGGAGAGGCAGAGGTCGAGCGCGTCCTTGACGGCTTCGCTCTGCCACTCGCGCTCCAGCACATTGCCCTCGAGCATTTCCCATAGAAGGTGGGCGCGACCACGGGTGGAGTGCTTCTCCTCAAGTGTGGCCATGTAGCTGGGGCACATGGTTCCGGCATCGTGTTTGCGGCATGCTCCCACGCCCACGCAGCGCAGAGTGGCCTCGGAGAGAGACCCTTTGTCATCGGGGAACTGAAAGAACGTGTCTTCGCGGTGCGATTTGTATCCCGCGCCGAGGCGCAGGTTATCTGCAGGGCCGTAGATGCCCTCCGGGCCGGAGAGCTTGCCGGGATTCATGCGGTTTTGCGGGTCCCAAACGGCTTTGAATTCGCGGAAGGCCTGAATGAGCTCGGGCCCAAACATCTTTGGCAGCAGGGCGGCGCGCGACTGGCCGTCCCCGTGTTCGCCGGAGAATGAGCCTCCATGAGCGACTACGATGTCGGCGGCGTGGTCGATGAAGTCGCGATATTTTGAAATGCCTTCAGCGCTCTCAAGGTCGAAGTTAATGCGGAGATGAACACAGCCTTGGCCGAAGTGGCCGTACATGGGGCTGCGGTATCCATACACATCCATCAGTGCGAAGAGCTTGCGCAGATAGGAACCGAGTTTTTCCGGAGGAACAGCGGAGTCTTCCCAGCCTTCCCAGCCATGCGGCTCGCCCGGGACGAATACGGTTGCGCCGAGTGCCGATTCTCGCACGTGCCATATGCGCGCCGCGTCTTCAGCGGAATATTGCTTGACCGAAGGTTTGGCGGGGAGTGACTTCGCTGCTTCGCAGAATTGCTGTGCCTGTCGTTCAGCTTCGTCGGTGGACCATGCGCCGAACTCGACGAGCAGATAACCATTGCCCTCTGGGAGCAGTTTGATATCTTCTTCGGCCATATGCTTCCGGCGCATGAAATCCGTCAGCATGGAATTAAATCCTTCGAGACCGATGGGCTTGTACTCAAGGATGACCGGAACATTGTCGGCGGCGATAAATGCATCATCAAATGCGGCGACGACGAGGCGGCGATGCGGCGGGCTGGGCATAAGATCCAGCTCGGCGGAGAGGACAGTGACGCAGGTGCCCTCGCTTCCCACCAGAGCGCGAGCGACGTGGAAGCCATATTCGGGAAGCAACGAATCGAGGTTGTAGCCGGAGACGCGGCGCGGAATTTTTGGAAAGCGGTCACGGATGAGAGGCGCGTAGCGATCGCGGATGCGCGCGAGGCCGGAGTAAACATCGGCGCGCCGGCCTCCGCCAGAGATGATGCGGCCGAATTCTTCATCGCTGGTTGCGCCGACGGTAATTCGGGTTCCATCGTAGAGGAGCACGTCGAGCGAGCGAATGTTGTCCACGGTTTTTCCGCCCATGAGAGCGTGGGTACCGCAGGAGTTGTTTCCGATCATGCCGCCAATAGTGCAGCGGGAGTGGGTTGCTGGATCGGGGGCGAAGGTGAGCTGATATTTCTCTGCGGCCTCGCGCACCCGGTCAAGCACGGTTCCAGGCTCGACGATGGCGAGCTTGCGCTCATGGTCGAGCGAGCGAATGTGTCGCATGTATTTCGAGAAGTCGAGCACGACGGCGACATTACAGCATTGGCCGGCGAGGCTGGTACCGCCTCCCCGGGAAAGCACCGGCGCGTCGAACTCGCGGCAAACAGCTAGCGCGGCTTCAACATCGGCGGCATCGCGGGGAATGACCACGCCAATGGGCACCTGGCGGTAATTGGAGGAGTCGGTTGCGTAGAGCGCGCGCGAGCCAGTATCGAAACGGACCTCTCCGCGCACAGCAGCGGCTAGACGGGATTCAAGTTCACGAACAGTGCGAAACTTTTCGCCGGAATGCGGGTCACTGCCGAGGATCGCGAAATGAGAATTCAAGGTTTCTCCAGATCGCGCAAAGCGGCGGAGAAATACCATCGCAAAATGATTTCGGCTGTCACGGCTTATTTTTCATTGAATTTACGGATAGTAATCTTGTGTTCCTGATTTGGGAGCAACGCACGAAAACGGATCCCGACCATGAAATTCCACACATAAACTCTTGAAGCAATCTCCACAAACAGACGATTTTTTCAAGCAGAAAGCAGCAACTGAGTGACGACTGCATCTAACCCTTATATACATCGGATGCCCAAATCTATATAGACCGGATGACCAATTCGTCAGCACGTTACCAAACCGCTTCAGGGGAAGGAAAACGTCTGTACTTTGCACAACGAGCACGAATAGAATCGATGTACGAACCCCGAACGACATCTTCTGAGCGCAGGAAGAGGCACGATCCAAGGAAGTTTTCCTAGACCTGTTGGAACAACCGCCAGGAAATACCCACCCGGAACAGCAGCGGCTGGCGAATTTACAGAACAGGATTGTTTTTCTATAGTGCATGGCTACACCAGAGATTTTTACCGCTGATATTTCGTACCGGGAAGACCATTTTCGTGTTGGTGGCTTTGATGAGCGAAGCTTAGCCGAACAGCTTGAGTCTGCCGTTTCCGGCTTGCCGATTGCTTCTTTTGGCTACCGAATTCTCAAGCCGCTCCTCGATCTGCTGATTGTTACTGTGACGCTTCCGATCGCGCTTCCACTCGGGCTTTTGGTCGCGGCGTCCATTCGCATCAGCTCCAAAGGACGGGTGCTCTATCGTCATCGCCGGATCGGCCAGTTTCAGCAGCCGGTGTACGTCTGGAAATTCCGCACAATGTATGAGAACGGCGATGAGGTCCTGGAGCAGCATCTCGGGCGCCATGCAGAGGCGCGCGAGGAATGGGCGCGGACACACAAGCTGCGGGACGATCCCCGCGTAACTCCGATTGGGCGGCTGTTGCGCAAGACGAGTCTCGATGAAATTCCTCAATTGTTGAATGTATTGGCCGGCGATATGAGCCTGGTGGGGCCGCGTCCGATCGTGGACGAAGAGCGAGCGCGATACGGCAAATACTTTCAGACCTACACATATGCTCTTCCGGGAATTACCGGATTGTGGCAGGTTTCAGGACGCTGCGACGTCGATTACCCGGAGCGGGTGCAAATGGATGTTCAGTACGTCGAACAGTGGAGCCTCGGGATGGAGTTGAAGATTCTGTTAAAGACTGTGCTTGTGATTCTCCACAGCAAGGGCGCCTATTAGGCGGCGAATGAGCAGCTCACGCAATCCGGAGATTTAGACTCTGGAGCGCCTCGTTCAGAGCGTTTTCCCATGGTGGCAGTTCCACGCCAAAGACCGATGTCAATTTTTCGTTGGACAGAACGGAGTTTGCGGGACGCCTCGCGGGCGTAGGATAGTGTGACGCCGGAATACCGATGACGATCGGCCATTGCTTTGCGGCTCGTGCGTTCGCAAAGATCGCCTGTGCGAACCCACACCAGGTGGTTTCCCCTGCGCAGGTCATGTGGTAAATGCCGGCCAATTGGTCCAGATCGCCTTCCGCGGCGTTCAGCACAATCTCGCGAGTCGCCTTGGCAAGCGCTGCGGCAGACGTGGGCGCCCCCCTCTGGTCATTCACGATTTTCAATTCGTCGCGTTGTTGTCCAAGGCGAAGCATGGTAAGCAGAAAATTCTGCCCATGCGGGCTGTAAACCCAGCTTGTGCGAAAAATCAGTGAGCGTCCGCCGACCTGCTGAACGTTGCGCTCTCCAGCAAGTTTGGTCGCTCCATAAACATTCAGCGGATTCGTAGGATCGTCTTCGCGCCAAGCGATGGCCTTCGTTCCGTCGAAGACATAGTCGGTAGAGTAGTGGATGAGAAGCGCGTTCTGTTTCTTTGCCTCTTCGGCGAGAACTCCCGGCGCAGTGGCGTTTATCTGTGCGGCAAGCTCGGGTTCGGATGCCGCGCGATCGACGGCGGTGTAGGCGGCGGCGTTCAGGATTACATCCGGCGTGACGCTGCGCACCACGGCGCGAATGCTTTTGGGGTCGCTGAGATCGCAGGTCGCGCGGGTGTGGGCGACGACGTGTCCGTCCGCGTGAAAGCTGCGTTGGAGTTCGGATCCGAGCTGGCCGTTCGCGCCGAGCAGGAGATACGTCTTCAAGCGAAGACCTCAGCTTCGGCGAAGCGGCTTCCTTGCTGATCTTTTGCCGATACGATCGCGTTCTGCAGGTTTATGGGCCAAGCTATCGCGAGCTCCGGATCATTCCAGAGGATGGTGCGCTCGGCGGCGTGCGAGTAGTAATCGGTCACTTTGTAGGCGAAGCCGGCGCTTTCGGTGAGTACCGCGAAGCCATGGCCGAAGCCCGGAGGAATCCAAAGCATTGCCCCGTTGTCCTCGGACAATTCCACAGCGACATGTTGGCCGAAGGCACTGGAGCTGCGCCTTAGATCGACGGCTACATCGTAGACGGCCCCGTAGCTTACGCGGACCAGCTTTCCCTGCGCTTGAGAAATCTGATAGTGGATTCCGCGAATTACATTCTTCACTGATTTAGAAGTGTTGTCCTGTTTCCATTGCGTGGGCAGGCCAGCCTCGTGCATGAGTCGCTCGTTGTAGGTCTCCCAAAACGCGCCCCGCACATCGGTGAATTTCTGCGGCGTGAGAAGAAGCACGTCCGGTACTGCTGTTTGCTGGATGTTCATTCAGAGAACTTCCTGGGGATGGCCCCCGTCGGCGAGAAGCGACAGCAGGTATTGCCCATATCCGCTTTTGCATACCGGCAGAGCGAGCGATTCTAGTTCCGCGGCTGTAATGTACCCGTTGCGATACGCGATCTCTTCAGGGCAGGCGACCTTAAGTCCCTGCCGACGCTCGATGGTCTGGATAAACATGGCAGCGTCAAAGAGAGAGTCGTGGGTGCCGGTATCGAGCCACGCCATACCGCGCCCGAGTTGCTCCACGTTCAGGAGCCCCTGCTCAAGATATCGACGGTTGAGATCTGTGATCTCGAGCTCGCCACGCGAGGACGGCTTGAGCGTCGCAGCCATGGCTGCGACGTTATTGTCGTAGAAGTAGAGCCCGGTCACGGCAAATTTTGACTTTGCGTGCTGAGGCTTTTCTTCCAGACTGACGGCGCAGCCGTTCTCATCGAACTCAACGACTCCATAGCGCTCGGGATCTTGAACCTGATATGCGAATACCGTCGCGCCTTTCTCTTTGAGCGCAGCGCGCCGGAGTTGTTGACTGAGAGTTTGTCCGTAAAAAATGTTATCGCCGAGCACGAGCGCGCTGGGGCTGTTGTCGATGAATTTTTCTCCGATGAGGAAAGCCTGAGCAAGACCGTCCGGGCTGGGCTGCACCGCATAGCTCAGGCGGATACCCCAGCGGCTTCCGTCACCGAGCAGCTCGGAAAAGCGGGAGGTGTCCTGCGGAGTGGAGATAACGAGGATGTCCCGGATGCCGGCCAGCATGAGCGTGCTTAGCGGGTAATAGATCATGGGCTTGTCATAGATGGGCAGCAACTGCTTGGAAATGACGTGCGTGACGGGATAGAGCCGCGTGCCCGAGCCCCCAGCGAGAATGATTCCTTTCATCGTGCGAGCCTTTCGGCGTAGTTGAAATCAATCCATTGCTGGTACTCTCCCGAGCGGATCTCATTGACCCAATCGAGATGTTCGATAAACCATTCGATGGTCCTCCGGATACCGCTCTCGAATTGCTGGCTGGGCCGCCAGTTCAGCTCGCGGGATATCTTCGTAATGTCTATGGCGTATCGGCGGTCGTGGCCGGGACGATCCTTTACGTAAGTAATGAGCTTTCGTCGGCTGCCGATGGCGGGATCAGGTTTAATCTCGTCGACGATATCGCAAATCGCGTTTACCACTTCAATGTTAGGCCGCTCGCTGTTGCCGCCGATGTTGTAGGTATCTCCTATGCGACCATTTTCGAGCACGCAACGGAGGGCAGCACAGTGATCCTCAACAAAAAGCCAATCCCGCACATTCCGGCCGTCTCCGTAGACAGGCAGCGGCTTGCCCTCGAGTGCGTTCAGGATCATGAGCGGGATGAGTTTCTCGGGAAATTGATAGGGCCCGTAATTGTTCGAGCAGTTAGTGGTGAGCGCCGGTAAACCGTAGGTGTGATGCCAAGCGCGTACGAGCATATCGGAAGATGCCTTGGATGCCGCATACGGACTGTTCGGCGCATATGGCGTGGTTTCGCTGAAAGCTGGCTCTTCGGGCCGCAGTGTTCCATATACTTCATCTGTCGAAACGTGCAAAAAACGGAATTCGTTTTTGTTGCGGCCACTGAGTGAGTCCCAGTAAGTCCTGGCCTGCTGGAGCAGAGCAAAGGTTCCTAAGATATTTGTCTGTAGGAACGCCGCGGGTCCGGCGATGGATCGGTCGACATGGCTTTCAGCGGCAAAATGAGCGATAGCGCGTGGCTGGTGCCGTTGCAGCAGCGAGCCGACCAGGGCTTCGTCGGCGATGTCTCCATGAACAAATATGTGGCGCGGATGATCTGCAATGGATTGCAGGTTGCGGCGGTTCCCTGCATAGGTCAACAGATCAAGGTTGACAACCCGCTCGTCGGTTTTAGCGATCCATTGCAGAACGAAGTTCGAGCCGATGAATCCCGCGCCGCCGGTCACCAGAATGGTGTTGTTCATTGAAAGTGTTTTCTCCCCATTCGATGGAGCGCGTTAACGAAGAACGTTGATGGCGGCGGCGCCGAGGCCAAGCTGGGAGACAACCTGCGACCAGTCGAGGAAGCCGCGCAGAAGCGTAGGCCGGAAAGTTCTCTCGGGCACGACGATAGTATCGCCTGGGTTCATGCGAAGAGAGTCGAAGGTATTGCCCCATACTCCGCTGGCGGCCGCGCGGCTGATGACGGAGCCGTCCGCGCGAATGATGAAGGCGTGCTTTCTATCGGCGTCTCGATTGGGTCCTCCCGCAAGATGTAGATAGTCGCCCACTTCGCGATGACGCACATAGAGGAATGAGTTCTCGTCGTACACCGCACCGACAACGTTGACACTGGCTGGCTTGGAAGGGACGATAAAGCTGTCGCCGTCCTGAAGCTGAATGGGAGCCAGGTTGGCGACGCCAGAGCTGTCGGGTTTTTCTTCGAGCACGATGCGGCCAGTGGCGCGAATCTGCTGAAGACGAGCGATGAGCTCGTGTTCGGGTGCGGCAGCGGCGGTGGCGCTGGCAATGTCCTGGGGTGTAGCGACGGCGGACGCGGACTGCGCTAGCATTCCACGGTTGATCTCCAATTGTAGGCTTTGGACATATTCGTCGATGCGCTGTTGCTGCATAACGCGTGTGGATTCGCGGGTAAACTGGGAGCCGTAGAGATACGCGTTGGAAGTCAGGCCTCCTGCGCGGGCGATGAGCTCGGGCAGTGTTTCTCCCGGTTTTACGCTGTACGTCCCGGCGTGGACAAACTCTCCCTCTAAGCGCACGAACTTTGTCTGCTGGGCGATCGGGACGTGAATGTCAGCCTGAGAGAAGACGCTGACGATGTCTCCCGGCTGCAGAGCGAGGTCCTGACTGGGGTCATGTTCCATCACAAGCTTACCCAGATCGAAAGGAATGAGTGAGGTTTTGAGCGTGTTCGGGTCGAGGCGTTCGATCACCGCGTAATCCCAGTCAATCTCCGGGGCGGGAAGATTTACGCGAGTGTGCTGGGTGGCTCCCTCGATGTTCTCGGTGACGACTTCGTTCTGGCGGGCGGCAAGAGTTCCGCTGCCGGCCTGCCGGTTGGCAGCGGCATGCTGTTGCTCGATGGACTGGCCGTCATCGGATTCTTTCGGGCCGTTTTCACCCGGGGCCATCTGGCCATTGGTCTGTGACGGATTTTTTGCGCTCGCGGAGCCGGACTGTTCGCAGCGGTACCAGTTTGCGCCGTACGTCTGGCTATACGCGCGGCATTCAGCGGGGGTGAGCGGAAAATACCTTGCCCGATTGCGGAGATCCACCGGCTGAGAGGGTTGGCTTTGCGTTGCCGATATTGGCATGGGCTCGAACTGCGGAGCAGGCAGGCCCAATTCCACGCGGTTCCACCAGTAATCGCGTGTAAGCAGCGACTCACGGTCAGGAATGAGATCGGAAAGGCGCATACCGGCGTGCCAGGCAAAGCGACCGGGATTCGCCGTGTTGCCTCGGAGAGTCACCGTCATCTTGTACATGGGAACAGCAGAGAGCACGCGCAGGATGTCGCCCTCCTGCACCAGAGTGGCGAGACCCTGCTGGTCCGATGCGACTTCCATTGCGACGCGGCCCTGGCGATCTTGAATCCGCTCCACTGAAATGCGCGCCTTGGAGGCGGTAGACGATTCTCCGCCGGCATAGCTGATGACCTGACCAATGGTGGTGTCGCCACGGAGTTCGTAAATTGCGGGACGTCGCACGCTGCCGGCAAGAGCCACTTCCGGCCCAACCGGCGGGATGAAGATGACGTCGCCGGATTGGAGTTTGGCGTCTTTAGACTTGTCGCCGTTGACAAGGAGATCGTAGAGATCGAAGTCGACAACTACATTGCCGCCGCGCTTTAGATAAATGTGGCGCATCGATCCGTCTATTGATGGGCCGCCGCTGACGAAGAGCACATCGAACAGGGTGCTGAGCGAACTTACGGTGTAAGTTCCGGGGCGGTGTGCCTGGCCAACAACATACACCTGCACCGCGCGGATCTGGCCGATGTCTGCTGTGAGATCGAAGTTGCGGAAAACGCGAGATATGGCGTCGTGCAAATGCTGGCTGAGGGCTTGGTAGGGAAGGCCGGCGACGTGTACCTCCCCGACCTGAGGCAGATAAATCTCTCCTGCACGATCCACGCGCACATTAGCATTGAAATTTACCTGGCCCCAGATGCGAATGCGCAACTCGTCACCCGGTCCGATGATGTAATCGGGTGGAATAGGCGCATCGTCAACTGGAGAAAACGTGGACGGGGCATTTTGAAAAAGATCTGAACCGAATACCGGAAGGACCTCGCCGGTGGTTCCGGCAACAAATTTCTGGAACTCAGTCAACGGCTGGGGCGGCAACGGCTTTTGATTTAGAAGTCTGTAGTAGCTATCCAGCAAGTAGTTCTGGTTGTCGCCGTTATCGATGTAGGTCTGCGGGCGAGTCATGCCGGGCTGTGGAAGGGGCTGGGGGGCTTGCGCGGGTGGGAGTCCCGGAATTTGACCGCCGGCCTGTGAGGAATTGCCGTCATTTACGCCGTGGCCGCCGGACTGGCATGCGGGGGAGCTGGCCATCAAAGGGTCGGAGCAGTCGACCGACTGACCATTTAAAGCGCCTGAAGGATACTCATCGCCGGTGGGGGTGTTCTGTGCTGTCGCAAGAGGCGAGAACACCGCAAACAGTACGCTGAGGCCAAAAATCAGGTGCTTACGCATAGCTTTCTAAAAACCGGCCCGGCATTCTTTCAAAAATCCGGTTCGGCACGATTCCTGCTCCTTCGTGTGCGGCCAATAGGCGGGATTTGCTCTTCCTAGAGTCTAAGACATTTCCGCGATAACCGCTGTTTAGCCGGTGAGAGATGACAACAGCTGGCAATACAGGAAAACAAGCGTTGGCCCGTGATCACTTCTTCTGGCTATTGGACATTTACCTGCATAGTCACGGTTTGCTCAAGGCCGGGCATGCTGCCGGTTACAGTCAGAGTATATTGAGACGTTTGGGTTCCTCCAGAGGAGGCGCTCCCAGAGCTGGAGTTAACGCCGCAGCCCGCAGGGAAAAAGAGGACGAGGATCGTGCAGAGAGCGAGAACGCGACGTCTGCGCCGCGCAAATCCGAGAAATCCTATAGGGAGCAGCATGGCAATGGCGAGAGTTGTTTGGGTCCAACCGGAGCCGCTTGCACGCGCCTGCTGGCCAGAGGTAAAGCTCACCGACGCCGACTGGCTGCTGCCCCCGGTCAAGGTGATCGACCCGGGTTCGGCGGTACAGCTTGCATTCGCCGGCACAACGGAACAGGTGAGAGAGACTGGCCCGGTAGATCCGTTTACGGAATCGATTTCAACCTGGAATGGTTGAGCGACTTGGTTCCCTGTGACTATCTGGGAGGATGATCCGGTCACTTTCATGGTGAAAGCTGCTCCGTTGCCGGAGAGCGCTATGACCAGCGCGGAAGGAAGATTGGCGCCAGTGATCGTGAGGCTGCCAGTGCGTCGATTCACCTGAGCCGGAGAGAATACGACGCCAATGTTGCATGATTCACCGATGTCCAAGGCTCCTTCGCAGGGATTTTGCGCGGCGGCCTCGAGGGAGAAATCTCCCGTGACTGCGAATTGAATTGAGGTAATAGCGGTAGAGCCGTTATTTGTAAACGCCACGCTCTGAACGGGACTGGTTTGGCCGACGGCGTAGTAGCCGAAGTCGAGCAGATTGGGGGCTGCTGAGACGATGCCCGCGGGAGCTAGTCCTGTGCCTGTGAGTGAAACCTGCTGCGAACGCGAGATGGAGCCTGAGCCTTGGGTGATGGTGTCGCTTACGGTCAGTGTCCCACTCTGCGATCCGATGATCGAAGGAAAAAAGCTCACTAAAATAGCGCAGCTGGAGTGGCCTGCCAAGCTGGTACCGCAGTTGTTGGCGGCTGTAAACACTGCGGATGAGGACTGCACGGCGATGTTCTGCAACGCCTGGTCACCATTGTTGGTAAGGGTGACCTGCTGGGCGGAGCTGGAGGATCCGATCGCCTGAGTCGCAAAGGCGAGCGTAGAAGGCGTGAGCAGGTCGGTGGCCGCTAATTGCCCGGTGCCAAGCAGTTGCGCTGTTTGCGTCCCTGCGCTATCCACAACCGTCAGCATTCCGATTCGATTGCCGGACGCGGTAGGGGTGAAGACGACATTGACAGTGCAACTATCGTTCGCGCTATTCGCGGGAGCAAGCGAGGAGCCGCAGGTATTGGCCGTGAGCGCGAAATCTCCGCTGATTGACACAGAGGTCAGCGTTGCAACAGCCGCGCCCGTATTAGCGATGACAATCGACTGTACCTGCTGCGGAGCCGATCCGAACTGGCACGGCGCGGACGTGCTTTCGCCGATCAGTGTGGGAGCGAAGCAGACTGTATTCGGAGTGAGTGTAATGGCTGCGTTCGGCGTGCCGATGCCGGTGAGTTGGACGGTGAGCTGGCCTCCGCCAGAAACATTCGCATAAAGAGTGAGCGTCCCATTGTCGGCACCCACCTGTGACGGTGCAAAGCGTACTTCGATGATGCAGGCATTGCCCGGCGCAATTGACTGGTTTGTACAGGTATCGCTTTCGGTGTAATTTCCGGCGATGGCAATCGATGTAGTCAGTAGAGAAACGCTTCCAGTATTAGCAACCAGCAGTTGCTGCGGCGCGCTGTCTGTTCCTATCTGCTCGCTCGCGAATGTCAGCGCCGTCGGCGCGATCGTTGCAGTTGTTGCGGAAGCATCCGGAAGATTGAGTTGCCAGACTCCGCGCCCATAGGTTGCGGCAAGCAGCACTGGTCCCGTGCTGGAATTGACAGCCCGTAACTGCGTGACGGGAACATTAGGCAGGGATGTTCCCAACGGACTCCAGCAACTGGACTGTGGTTGTCCGCAACTGGTTACATTTTGCGTGTAGTACACGCCGACATCTGTGGCCAGATAGACAGTGTTGGCGTTATTCGGATCGACAATGACGCTGTTCGCGGGGACATTCGCGAGATTGTTGGAAATGTTCTGCCATGTGGAGCCGCCATCTGCAGATCGATAGATCTGCACTGCGCCAAAACCCTGCACGGTCGCGTAGACCGTTTGCCCTCCAGCGGAATGGGGATCGACGTAGATGCTCGATATGTCATATCCGTTCGGATTGAAGTTGTTCAGATTATGAGAGAGGTCGATCCAGGAGGAGGGCCCAGCGCCTGAGACAACAGATTGCGCGAAGATGTGGCCAGCTACAGTTGAGCCTCCGTCATACAGGCCAGCCATTCCGGCGTAGATGCGTTCCGCTGTTCCGGATGCATCGGACGTTTGCCCGGAAGCGGCGAGTGTACGGATTTCGGCGTTTCCATCACAGTATGAGCCGTTATTGCCGTCGAGCATGGTGCTCAACTGGTTTTCGATTCCCCCAGAAGAAGAGCCGCGCCATACACGGCAGGTGCCGATAATCATGTTCGAGGAGTTTTGCGGATCGAGAATCCAGGGCGCGGGGATGATCTGCCCAAACCCATCGTCGCCGACATCCGTGCTGTTGATGACGGGCGAACCGAACGTGGCGATTCCGCACGAAGAGCCGCTGGTGCAGAGATTGATGCCGATACCAAATTCCGATGTGGCGTACCAGTTCTGCGGATTGGAGGAATCGATGGCCGCGTAATCGCCTTCTCCATTGAGCACCTGCTGCCATGTGGGTGCGCCGTTCAGGGGCGCAGCGGTTCCGAGCGGACCGAGCGACGCCATCATATTCTGCGGATTGCTCGCGTCAGGCGCGAGGTCTTCCACTTCTGCGATCGAGCCGGAGAACGCCAGGTTAAGGTTCTGGAAATGCGTCGCATCGTCCGCAGAGCACTGCTGTTGCTGCTGATCGACGGCATCGGTCGAACGCCAGAGTCCTCCGTCGTTGCCGAAATAAATCAGGCCGGTTGCGCCAAAGGTCGCGTCGATGGCGTGTTGCGCGGGAGCGACGTGCGCGGAATTGCAATCGAACGATTGCGCATGCGTGGTATTGCGCCATGCGCATCCCTGGCCGAGATCGCACCTGTAAATGTCGCCGCTACCTACGAAGAGCAGCGTATGCGATGTCGAACCCTGTTGCCACGGCACCGCGGCGAGGTAGAGGTTATAGTCAGCTTCCGGAACGAGCAAGGGTTGCGCGTTTCCGGCCGCGCAGTCGGGTGCATTGGAGGTTCCGCAGTCGAGCGCCGAATCGGGGATCTGAGTGAAGGCAAGCTCGGACGAGGCGCAGGAGCCGGAGGCAAGCAGGCATGAGTCCTGCCACAGGCCCTGGTCAAGATTGTTGATGTCTGTAGTGAGAGCAAAGGTGTCGCCGGTGACCGGCTGCACCGCGAGCACGCCATTGTAGATTGGGCAGGCCTGCGATCCCGAATAGCCGGTATTGTAAGGGCACATCGAAGCGGTGAGGTTCGCGCCAGGTTGAATAGAGACGCGCGTCCATGTCTGCCCATCGGACGACTGGTAGTATCCGTGGAAGCGCACGGCCGCATAGAACTGTTTTCTGACAGGGTTCCACACTACGGACGTGGCCGCGTTGCCGCAGGGCAGGCGCGACCCGTTTACGGAACATGCGGAAAAGATGCTTTGCGCCGATTGGACCTGACCTCCGGGATCATTGATCGTAGCCATCGACCAGGTCTGGCCCTGATCGACGGAGTAGTAGATTCCGAGAATGCTTTGCGAGGAGTAGCCGGCGTTTACCTCGACGCCCTGCTCTACCTGGGATACGGCGGCGACGACCACGGGAGTTCCGGCTATGGTTCCCCAGGCGAATCCGGCGAAGCCGTTGCCTGCGAAGCTGAAGTTGATATTCGAGTTCGTTCCGTGATCGGCCGAGCCGGTAATGAGCGACCATTGCAGGCCGCCGTCTGTGGAACGGAGGATGCCATTGCCGAAATATGATGCGGTAGTGTCGTTCGGATTACCGGTCCCGGCCAGTAGCACAGGGGTTGTTCCAGGAGCGACAGGCTGAATGCTGAGCGCCCCAATGCTCAACGAGGCTGTGACTCCGGAGGAAAGCGTTGAGAAAAAGTTGTCGGTAAGCGGGACCAAAGTGGCGGAGGCGGCGTTTCCGGCGGCGTTGGTGGATTTCCATACTCCGCCGTTTGCCGTCCCAATATATACGGTGTTGCCGGTTGGATCGGAAGGATCGGCAGCGATGCTGGTGACGTGTCCAGCGATGGCGTCGTACTGGGCGGTGGTGACTTGCGCAGGGCCAACCGGTAGCCATGCAGGAATCTGCGTGATCGACGATGCCGCCGCCTGTTGCTGACCTCTGTAATGCGCACGGGCATCGGCGAGCATCTGTGCAGGACTGGTGCTGGAGGAGGCTGGGACGCCGCGCTCAGCGAGAAAAGCTGTGCTGCGCTGCTTTCCGAGTATTGCGTTCCCGATGGCCGCGGGTCGGCGCTGCTGTGCACCCGCTGCGAAGAGTGAAAAACCGAATGACGCGCAAAGCAGGAACTTAATTGGACAGGAAATCACAGGGCCCCAACCTCATCCGTCGAAAGGCGGACGGTTCTCGACTCCATTTCACACGCGGACGAAGGTTCGCATGAGAATGAATTGGAGAGAAGTTGTCGCGTCAATTTCAAAATGGTGTTCTTGGCCCATTATGGGTCGCAAGGCGGAGCGAATATAGATTACTTTTGTGCGGCGGTTCGGGCTTCTTCTATTTGCTTGATGCAGGACTTCGAATCGCTAAACGCGCAGTCCCTACCAGAGACCCCATCCGCGGCTGATGTAGTCGGTGAGGGTCATGGTTAGGAGCACGATCAGAGTGAAGAATCCGGCAGCCACAGTCAGTTTGGTTAGCTTGGAGCTGTAGCGGACGTGCATGAAGAAGAGGATGACGAGCACGGCTTTGATGACCGCGATGGCAATCGCAACAACGGCATTGAAGACGCCGAGTTCTAGATAGGAGGCAAAGACGGTAAGCGCCGTGAAGCAGAGGAGCGTCCCGAAGATAATGCCGTAGATCTTCGGTGGGACTACAGTATGCGTGTGGTGTGTCGGTTCAGACATCGATTGGCCTCAGCTGTTTTCAGTCACTGGTGACGGCTTATGAGATAGAGAAGCGGAAACAGAAAAATCCATACTATATCGACGAAATGCCAGTACAGGCCGAAGTTCTCTATCAACGTCATATGGCCTGTGGTGTAGGCCCCTCCCCACGCGGTAATGATAAGGAAGATCAGTATGGAAACGCCGATAACCATGTGCAGCGCATGCACGCCCGTGAGAAGAAAATAAAGCGAGAAGTAGGCCTGAGTTTTCTCAGCCATGTCGACTGGAAGCGGCTTGTCCTGTGGGTAGCGCTGATCGACGTGGGTGAAATCGTCGATGCTGAAGTTCAGGCCGGGAACGTGGTGCTCGACCCATTCCGTGTGCCATTCGAAGGCTTTGATTCCGAGAAATCCGAAGCCGAGGAGCAGGGTGATGCTGAGCCATCGCAGCAGCGCCTTGCGATTGCGCAGCTCGGCCGAGTAAACGCCCATGGCCATGGTGAAACTGGAGCAGATCAGCACCGTGGTGTTGAGGGTGCCGGCCCAGATAATCATAAAATGGCTTCCCGCAACAAATGCTGGATAGTACCAGTTGCGGTAGATGAGGTAGGCGGCGAACATGCCGCCGAAGAACATGATTTCAGTCAACAGAAAAAGCCACATGCCGAAGTTCGAGGCTTCGCGCTGTTGATCCGTCGTCGCAAAATGATGGTGCAGATGCGGCGAATGAGCGTGTTCGACTTCGCCGTGGTTCTGAGGAATTGCGATCGCCTGGCTATCCAAAGGTTTGCACCTCGTTTTTGGTCTGGTTTGCCAGCCACTCGAAGTCGTAGGCCTCAAAATCGACGACTGGAGTTTCAATGAAGTTCTCGGCCAGAGGGGGTGACTGCACCTGCCACTCGAGACCCGGCGCGCGCCACGGATTAGCGCCCGCAATCTTGCCGTATTTCACCGACCAAAGGAGATACAGCGCAGGCAGCAGGTAGCCGATGGCGAGAATGGATGCGCCAGCGGTCGAAAGCACATTCAGCACCTGGAACTCGGGAGGATAAGCATGATACCGCCGAGGCATGCCGAGGTAGCCCAGAATGAATTGGGGGAAGAACGTGAGATTGAATCCGATGAAAAGGATACACGCGGCAAGCCTGCCCAGCGCCTCGGGATACATTCGTCCGGTTATTTTGGGCCACCAGAAGTGAAGACCGGCCATCACCGCGCTCACCATCCCACCCACCATCACGTAATGAAAGTGCGCCACGATGAAGTAGGTTTCGGTCAGGTGGATATCCATTCCGAGCGACGCCAGCATGATCCCGGTCATTCCGCCGATGGTGAAGAGGCCGATGAAGCTGAATGAGTACAGCATCGGGGTGTCAAAGCTGACGGAGCCCTTGTACATGGTGGCGGACCAGTTGAATACTTTGATCGCGGAAGGGACTGCCACGAGCATGGTCATCAAGGAGAAGACGAGGGCCGAGTAATTCGAGATGCCCATGATGAACATGTGATGGGCCCACACGAAGAAGCTGAACACCGCAATGGCGACAGAGGAAAACGCGACCGCAGTGTATCCGAAGACCCGCTTGCGGCTGAAGCATGCGATCACTTCGGAAATCACTCCCATCCCGGGCAGGATCATAACGTACACAGCCGGATGCGAATAGAACCAGAAGAGGTGCTGAAAGAGAATCGGGTCGCCGCCCTTGGTTGGGTCGAATACTCCGATTCCCACCACCCGCTCCAAGGCGATGAGGACCAGCGTGATGGCGATGACCGGAGTGGCCAGCACGAAGATTATGGAGGTCGCGTAATACGACCAGATGAACAGCGGCAACCGGAACCAGGTCATGCCGGGCGCTCGCAGCCTGTGGACCGTAACGATGAAGTTCACGCCAGTGAGAATGGATGAAAAGCCGGCAACGAAAATCCCCATGGCCGCGCCGATCACATGCGTGTTCACATAATGGGTGCTCAAAGGCGTGGTGAATGTCCAGCCCGTGTCCATCCCGCCCCAGATAATTGCATACAGTTCAAAGCAGCCGCCGGTAACGAACAAATACCAGCTCAGGAGATTGAGCCTGGGAAAAGCGACGTCTTTGGCGCCGATCATCAGCGGGATAAGGAAGTTCCCGAGCACGGCGGGTGCGATCGGCACCAGGAAAAAGAACACCATGATGATGCCGTGAATCGAGAACAGCTTGTTGTAGGTATCAGCCGCCACCAGTTCTCCGCCGGGGGTCAGCAGATTCAGCCGGATCAGCGCTGCCGCGCAGCCGCCGATGGTGAAGAAGAACCCGGTGGTAAACAGATAGAGCAGACCGATGCGCTTGTGATCCAGCGTAAGCAGCCAGCTCTTCAGGCCGTATTCGCTGTTCAGGTATGACTGCTTCGGCATAGTCGCCGTCTGCTGATCGGGAAGGAGGATACTTGTACTCATTGGTTCGTCATC
Organism: Silvibacterium sp.; assembly: GCA_036273415.1. GTDB lineage: Bacteria > Acidobacteriota > Terriglobia > Terriglobales > Acidobacteriaceae > Silvibacterium. The sequence continues at coordinate 78,721 of DASUHR010000014.1, forward strand.
CCCGGCGCCGCTGGCGCCGTTTTTCGCTCGGCGTTGACCGAGGGCCGCACTTGGCTGGAGTGGAGTGCCGTCACGGTCTGCGGCACCGCAGTTTGTATGCTGTTGTTGCCCTGCCCTGGTTGGGGATTTTGTCCCTGCACGATACTGGTATTCAGCGTCTGCTGGATACGATCGTTCGAGCGGAGCGATTTGATGTACTCCACCAGATCGATTAGACCCTCTTCGCTGACCTGCCCCTGATAAGTAGGCATGATGGGCGCATATCCCGACATTACGTGCATGGTGGGATTCAGAATGGAATCCCGCAGAAATGCGTCGTCCACCATGGCTTTCGAGCCGTTCGCGAGCTGGACATCTGTTCCGTAAGCTTGAGCGAGATTCGGCGCATGCGCCGACGCATTACCGGAGTGGCAGGCATTGCAGCCGAGGCTGGCGAAGAGTCGTTCGCCGTTCTGCGCGAGCGAGGTGCCGCTCGTAGATCCGGCCAGCCACGCCTCATAATCATCGGGCGACATCGCCGTGACTTGGCCGATCATCTGCGAATGGAGGGTACCGCAATATTGCGTGCAGAAGAGGTGATAGGTTCCGGCCTTGGTTGCCGTGAACCATACGGTGGTGTATCGGCCGGGGATGACTTCCCGCTTCACGCGGAAGGCCGGGATGGAAAAGCTGTGAAAGACATCCTGCGAGATCATGGTCAGCTGGACCGGCCTACCCACCGGAACGTGCAGCGAATCGATTTCGTGCTGTCCGCCCGCATGTTCTGCTTTCCACATCCACTGTTTGCCGACGATATAGATGTTCATGGCGTTGGTGGGCGGATTGTAGATGCGGAAGTAGAGCAGCGCGCCCCAGACAAAGCAGATCATGAAGAGCGCAAGAGGGATGATGGTCCAGGTCGCTTCGAGCAGCGTGGATCCTTCGATCTGCGTCGCTTCGGGGTTCTTCTCCTTGCGGTAGCGGATGGAGAAGGAGATAACCATCAACATCACCACAGAAGTGCCGAAGATCGAGATAAGAAGCAGGAAGAAAAAGAAGGCGTCCGCGTACGGAGCAACGCTCGAGGCTTCCGGCGGAAAGAGCGGGAAGTGGGTGAGCCATTTAGTGAGAAATTGCCAAAGTACCGGACTGATGAAGTAATGCATCGTTCCCTTTTATCCGTTTGCGGTTTTGCGGGTCGCCAATTTATTGCTTGCCAGACGCCCGTTCAGGATGTCACGCCGAAAATTGATTGCTAAATAGATCATCAGAAGCACAACTGTAAGTAGACAAGCCGCCTGCACGATGCGGGCGATGAGAAGGCTATACCTGTGGAGAAGCGGGTTGTAGCGATAGCAGTATGTGAGAATCTCATCAACCGGCGTTCCGATCCGCCCGTGCGAGGCATCGACCAATCCAAGTTGAATATCCTTGGGCGAGTACTCGACGCCGAGGTAATACTGGGCGAGCTTGCCCGTAGGTGTGAGTAACTCGATGGAGCTGGCGTGGGCGAACTGCGTCATTTTGCCGTCGGGGCCGGGCACGCGAGTGTAGCCGTAACCAGTTGCGGCGGCAAGCGCGTCAATCGAGGATTGCGAACCGGTCAGAAAATGCCAGCCGCTTGCGGTCTGCGGGTGTCCATATCGGCTCACGTAGACCGCCTTTTGCCGGGCGGCGATGGCTGGTGTTTCCGTGGGATCGATGCTGACGAAGATCAGATTGAAATCTTTGCCAGGTTTGAACTTCACCATTTTGAGCGTGCCCACCAGGCCATCGATTTCTTCCGGGCACAGCATCTTGCACTGGTAATAGACCATGGCGAGGATGGCTGGCCGCTTGCCGAAGTAATCGCCGAGAGTAACGGATTTGCCGGTCTCATCGCGGAATTGCAGGTTGAGGGGCACTTGCGAATTAAGCTTCTGCGTAATCGCCACTTTTTGCAGCAACGGGGACGGCTGATCGGTATTCGGCCCCATCTGCTTCTGGCCATAATCGGACACCTGGGCCCGGAGCCCGGTCGCTCCCCCGAACGCGAGCGCCAGCATCGCCAGACCCGAGCCTATGTTTCGAATTGTCGCCAGTCTATGCATGATTCGAAAAATCAACTGCTGTCCTTAATTATTATTCGCTTTCGCCGAAGCCTGTTCGCCGGGCTGCCCCGGCGCAGTGTTTTCTTCCTGTTCATAGCCGGTTCGCGCAAAGCCATCGGTGAGAGGCATCTGCACTGTGGGTTTGGAATCGCCGAACAGCAGCGGCCCGGATGGGCCGGAGGTTTGCTGGACGGGGAGCCCCCGCTGGGCCAGCAGCTCCATCGCGCGATCGATAGGAATCCGCACAACGCCGTGTGATTGATCGACCCAACTGTAGTGATTCAGCAGAAGGTCTTCGCGGCGGTGCAGGTCGGTGAGGTCCTGATTCCCATTGTCGTTCTGCAGCCGCGGAGTTGGGAAATTATGGGTGAGCTGCTGCAACTGTATCTGCTCGCCCGCAGGATTGGATTCCATGTTCTTGATTTTTCCGCCGTTTGGCTGCAGCGTGGCATTCCACTTATTACGCGGGCCATCGCGTTTAATCAGGGCGTTATTGATAACCTTGCCCATTCCGAAACAGAAGACGAAGAAGACTCCGATGGAGACGAAAAGGCCAACCAGAAATACGATGATGCCGGAGACGCTTACGTCGGTGACCTCGTAGCCTTCGCGGACCGAACTGGATTTGTTTTTCGATTCGTTCTCGTTAGGCGTGGGCATGTTCGGGCTCCAGGATTTCCGCCAGGTGCGGGTCGTTGGTTGCAACAAGCGGCCTCTGCTTGAGCTGTGTGAAGTAGTAGGCCATCCAGAAGGAAATCAGGGCGACGGGCAGAGTGGCGTATTCAAAAATCCCAACGCTCCAGTGCAGGTTCCGCGCGGCGTCCTTAAAATTCGGCTCGATCAGCCAGAACATGTCCAGGCACCGGGCAAAGATCATGATGCAGCAGACGACAGCGAGACGGCTCTTGATGCGCTTCAGGTTGCTTGAGAGCAACAGCGTGAAGGGCAACAGCCAGTGAAAAATAAAGTCCAGGGTGGCGACCACGCCCCAATCGCCGCGAATACGGTCGAGGTACCAGGGGATTTCTTCGGGGGAATTGCCGGACCAGATGATGAGAAACGCGCCGAAGGCGAGATACATATTGAGCATGACGAAGGCAAAACAGAGCTTGCCCATATCGTGCTGTTCTATGGTCCGGAAGGTTGTCTTGATGGGGTCGGCTTTGGCAAGCGCCATGAGCGTGAGGAGCGCGAGAGCAAAGACGCCATAGGCCTGGCCGACGAGAAACTGAAAGCCGTAAACAGTCGAATACCAGGTCGGGTCAAGGGACATAACCCAGTAAATAACGGCGATGAACAGCATGATGGAGTAGAGCAGGACGCCGAAGCCGCTGATATTTTCGAATTTCGTCTGCCAGTACTTCACGCGCGGTTCAGGGTCAGCGTCACGCTGAAGCGACCAGCGGTTAAGGAAGAAAATATAGGTCGCGATGATGGCAAAAACAATCAACGATGTCGCCCAGAAGCCCACCGGGTTGAGGATGGCATGCTTGAAATGAATCGCGTGGGCCTGATCAGGCGTGATCTGGTGGTTCTTGAGTGCCGTTGCCCAGTCTGCATAACGCCGCCAGACATAGAGCTTGCCCAGGCTCATGCCGATGATGGCGACCGGGAGGAAGTAGAGGAAAACCAACGGCAGGGTACGGGTCATCGCTTCAAGCGGACGGCGGATGATGAGCCCCCACTTGCCGCCCGAAAGATACTGGACCATCAACAGGCACATGCCGCCGCAGCAGAAGCCGAAGCAGATCATGAAGCCGTGCAGCCACGCGCGGAGGAAGTGGTTGAAGCCATCGCCGCTGAGAAACCCTAGGATGACCGCCGCCACCAGGAAGACCACGCCTATCACCAGCGCCCTGCGACGCCATACGTCGACGAACGCGGGCGCGTAAAGATTGGCGGGCAGCGCCTTTGCGTGGTGTTCGGAAAACGAGTGATTAGCCATACGCTCTTCCTGCGATCCTTAGTGCGCCGCCGGCACTCTGCGCCCGGCGGTCTTCTTTCCCGACATCTTGACTGGCGGGTTCTGCTGCTGCTTGTTCAGTGTGCGGACTTCGGTGCCCTCAGCCGGAGCGCCTGCGGCGATACCGACCGGCGGAAGGGCTTGGACGTTAGTGTCGGTTGCCATGGGCCAGGGCCCGGCAAAATTTGCTGGTAACCCTTCCTGCTGAGCAATGTCCTTGAGGTCCTTCACCTGAACGCCTGATGGAACATCCGCAGGCGTCGCCTTCTGGCTTAATTGCAGCGCCCGGATGTAAGCGGCAATGGCCCAGCGGTCGACCGGCCTTAGCTCCGCCGAGTAATCGGGCATGGCTCCGTATCCGTTAGTCATGACGTAGAAGTAATGGCTGAGCGGCTCGGCAAGACGTTTCGGATCGTGAAAATTTCCAGCTGGCTTGTAGCCGCGCTGAACAATCATGCCGTCTCCATTGCCTACGCGTGAGTGGCAGGGAGTGCAATAAATGTTGAAGCGCTCCTGTCCCCGCTGCAAGACTTCGAGAGTTACTGGATACGGCATCGTGTCCTGCTCTTTGCCGTTAACCAGACCGGTATAAAAATACTGGTCTGCCTCGAGTTGGCCGCGTGCGACGGTGTTGGCAACTTGTGGACGCGCAGAGCGCCCGTCCGCGAACATGGTCGATCCGCGCTGCGGTATCATCTTCGGCTCATCCTGCATGTCCTGTCGGCAACCGGTGACGAACAGGAAGGCCGCGGCTGAAGCGCACAGGAGACAGCGCAAGGCGAGGACGCGGACGGAGCTTTTCCGGCTGATCTTCATCGGTCTAATACTCCACCTCTACGACTGATACTGGCGTGAAGCCGTCGAGAAACCCGCGCGTCTCGACCAGATCGAATTTCGGGTCGATGGATTCAAGGCACAGGAAGAACTTGTCAGAGCTTGCCCCATTGCGGAAGTTGGGCGCGTTGAACAACGGATGATAAAGCTGCGGCAGTCCATTGAGAGCCATCATTCCAAATGCTGCCGAGAGGCCCGCATAAAGAATCGTCCATTCATAAGCAGGAATAACGAAGGCTACCCAGGAATAGTAGGGGCGGCCGGCGATATTCAGCGGATACGCCCAGACAGAGATCCAGGTTTCCATGCCAAACATGGCGGCGAGGCCGAGCAGCCCTCCGATGAGGGTGACGAGAGAGACCGTGTTTTTGTGGAAGCCGATCGCTTCGGCGGCCTCCTCTACCGGATAGGGCGTGTAGCAATCCATGCGCCGGTATCCCGCGCCGTATGCACCCTCGGCGGCGTGTACCAGTTGAGTGGGCGTGTCAAACTCAGCCAGCAGCCCATAGGTTCCTTCGCGCACAGGCATCAGTGACCTCCCTCTTGAGCCGGTACAGGTTCGCGGACCTTGGCTTGCGGCAACATCAAGCGAAGTTCAGACATGGGAATCATGGGCAGGAAGCGAATAAACAGGAAGAAGAGAAACGTGAACAGGCCGAGAGTTCCGGCTAAAGTCATGTAGTCCCAGCGGGTGGCGCGATACGTTCCCCACGAGGACGGCAGATAGTCCCGCGACAGGCTGATAACGATAATCACGAAGCGCTCGAACCACATGCCGGTGTTGATGACGAGCGACATGATGAAGACGAACGGCACATTCCGGCGGAGCTTTCTCGACCATAAGAGCTGCGGCGTAGCGATATTGCAGGTGATCAGGGTCCAGTATGCCCAGCCGATGGGGCCGAACATGCGGTTCCACATCATGAAGTATTCCCAGTGGCTCGCAGAGTAGCAGTAGGACATGAAGACTTCAGTCGAATAGCCGTAGGCCACGATCAGCCCGGTAGCCAGCATGACCTTGCACATGTTGTCGACGTGGCGGAGAGTGATGAGGTCTTCAAGGTGGTAGAACTTGCGGATGGGAATCGCCAGCGTAATGACCATGGCGAAGCCTGAGTAGATGGCTCCGGCGACGAAGTAGGGCGGGAAAATCGTTGTGTGCCAGCCAGGCAGAAGAGCCACGGCGAAATCGAAGCTGATTACCGTGTGAACGGAAAGCACCAGCGGAGTCGCAAGACCGGCCAGCAGAAGAGACGACGTCTCATACCGCATCCAGTGGCGCGTCGAGCCGCGCCATCCCATCGCAAGCATTCCGTAAAAGTACTGGCCGGCCCTCGATTTGGAACGGTCGCGCAGGGTTCCCAGATCGGGGACCATACCGATGTACCAGAACACGACGGAAATGGTGGCGTAGGTGGAGACCGCAAAGACATCCCAGAGCAGGGGGGACCGAAACTGCGGCCACACGTTCATCGAGTTGGGATAGGGGAAGAGCCAGTATCCCAGCCACGGACGTCCGACGTGGATTAGTGGGAACAAGCCGGCGCAGATGACGGCGAAGATCGTCATGGCCTCGGCGAAACGGTTAATGGAGTTGCGCCAACCCTGCTTAAAGAGCAGCAAAATGGCTGAGATCAGTGTTCCGGCATGGCCGATACCGATCCACCACACGAAGTTGACGATGGCGAAGCCCCACGCCACCGGGATAGTGATCGCCCAGATGCCGACGCCCTTAAGGAATAGCCAGGTAAGCGCCACGAGCAGCATTACGACAAAGCTGCCGGCGATGGCGAAGCCGGCAAACCAGCCGAGCGGGGTATGCGGCGTAAGGACGATGCGCGAAATTTCTTCCGTGACCGATTTGAAGGTGTGACCAGGCGCAATGACCGCGAATTCCCCGGTTATGGGGTCCAGCATTGGATCATTTACCGGAACGTCTCTGGTTGCCATTGTTGCGACCTCTTACCTATTCCCTGCTCTTTGCTCTCAGCTGCGCGCAAAACGCAGCCACCTTATTTCTGAATCTCGGTAATGCTAGGTGCCTACGTCCGGAGACAAATCCGGATTGATATTGATCACCTCGGCTACGTACGTGGTTCGCGGACGAGTGTTCAAGTCCGCAAGCACGCCGTAGGTGCGCTCGTGTTTCTTGAGTTTTGCGACCTTGCTGTTTGCGTCGTTAATGTTGCCAAAGACAATCGCGTTGGTTGGGCAGGCCTGCTGGCAGGCGGTGATGATTTCGCCATCGCGGATATCGCGACCGTTCTTATCGGCTTCAATTTTCACTTCATTGATGCGCTGCAGGCAGTAGCTGCACTTTTCCATTACGCCCCGGCTGCGGACGGTGACGTCGGGGTTGTGCATCAGCTTCAGGCTGGGGGTCTCGTAATCGGAGAACAGCAGGAAGTTGAAGCGGCGAACCTTGTAGGGGCAGTTGTTGGAGCAATATCTGGTGCCGACGCAGCGGTTATAGACCATCACGTTCAGCCCTTCGGGCGAGTGGACCGTGGCGCCCACGGGGCATACCTGTTCGCAGGGTGCGTTTTCGCAGTGGTGGCAGGTCATGGGCTGGAAGTGCGCGCGGGGCGCAGCCAGATCGCCTTCAAAATAAGTGTCGATGCGGATCCACTGCATGATGCGGCCGATGGTCGCCTGATGCTGGCCGACGACAGCAATGTTGTTCTCAGCGTAACAACTCGCCACGCAGGCGTTGCAGCCTACGCAGGAATTGAGGTCGATCGACATGCCCCAGGCGTTCTTGTCGTAGCGATAGGCGGGGAACATGCTTTCATCCGGCTCGGGATCGTCCTTGCCGTAGCCTTCGTGCGCGAAACCCGGGTCCTGCTTGAACTCGTCGAGCGTGGCGTAGCGGATGATGCCGCGGTCCAGAGCTTCATTGCCTTCCAGTGAGTGGGTGCCGCTGCCGTCGCCCCCTACATAGGTCGCGCGCTGGTCGATATAGTGGCTCTTGGGAATGGCGAGTCCCCATTCCTTGTCAGTCTTGCGAATCGTTGCGCCAGTGGCGATGAGCGGCGAACCGGAAGGGCGAATACTGTAGGCGTTAAAGCCGACGCCGCCGGCGACTCGGCCGGTCGTGCGCCCCTGGCCGAGATGTAGGGTGATCGAACCATCGGCATGGCCCGGAATCGGGAGCGCGGGAGCAAGAACCTTTTTCCCGTTTAGCGTAATCTCTATGACCTGATGTTCAGTGACTCCGAGCTTTGCGAGCGTCGCATGGCTCATCAGGGCGGCGTTGTCCCAGGAAAGATTCGTGATGGGACGGGGAATCTCCTGCAGCCACCCTACGTTCGCATAGCGTCCGTCATAGACGTTCGGGTCGGGCCGGAAAACGATCTCGAGGGAATCGGAAGGGGTCTGGGGGGGCGGCACGGGAATGGACGCTTTTCCTGCTCCGGCTTTAGGTTTAAACGCGGAGTTGGCCAGAAACCCGTCATGGAGCAGCTTGCGCCAGCCGAAGTCAGCGTCGGCCCCATTTCCAGCAGAAGTCTGGGCGCTCCATGTTTCGCGAACGGCAGTGTAGGGCGAGACATCGGGATTGTCGAGCAGCGACTGCATGATCTCATGCACGGAGTGGCCGCCGTACAAGGGCTCGATCATGGGCTGGACAACGGAAAGCGTGCCATCGTACGCGCGCGCGTCTGTCCAGGACTCGAGGTAATGCGCCGCGTTGATGTGCCAATGCGCCGGGAGCCCGGTTTCGTTGCGGTGGTTGTCGAAATGCACGACCGTTCCCACCTTGTTGAATGCATCCGCGAACTCGAGATCGGCAGGCGCGGAGTAGATGGGATTGGCGTTGAGGATGACCAACCAATCGACCTTGCCTGAATCCATATCGGCGACCAGCGACTTCATGTCGTCGTTCTGAATGGAGGGCATCGGGTTTACAGTTTCGGTATAGACAACGGTTTTGCCGACATTACCAAGCGAGTTGTTAATGGCGATTGCCGCCAGATGAACACTGGGCGGCTGCTGCTCGCCCGGAATCACAACGCACTTGCCACCGCTGGCCTTCAGGTCTTTCACGACCGCAGCCATGAACTTCTGCGCGTCGCCCGACCACGTGTATCCCGAGGCAGCGGAGCCGGCGCCAACCGCAGCCGCAAGATCGGCGGCAAAACCGGCGACGTCACTGGCCCGGATGGCGAGGCGGTGCTCCGCCTTCATTCCCGTCGTGGTGGTCATGCTCTCGACGGCGTAAAGCCGGTTCATCGACGCTTCCCCGGCCGTTCCCTTCTGAAGACGCCGGCGATTCGCATAGTCCTTCGCAAGGCGATGGAAGCCCGGAAAGGCCGAGCCGGAGAGAAAATCAGCGTCGAGCGAAACGATGATATCCGCAGCGTCGAGCTTGTACTGCGCGTCGGTGTAGTCTCCAAAGGCCATCTTTGAAGCAGCGTAAGCGGAGTCGCGGTTTACCGGATCGTACTGAATGAACTTTGCGTTGGGATAAGTCGCCTGTCCCTTTTTCCACTGCGCAGCCAGCGTGGGCGAGGTTACGGTGCTGCTGAGGAAGTAGAGGCCCTGGCCTCCAGAGGATTTCTTGTCCGCGAGCATGGCGCGATAGGAGGCGAGGAAAACCGCCCACGGACGCGGCTCCCCGCGATAGTAAACGCGCTGGGAACGATCGGGGTCGTAGAGATCCAGGAGCGTGCCCTGCGCGATCGGATCCGAGCCGCCTTGGTTGTAGGGATGGTCAGGATTACCGTCAACTTTGATTGGGCGATAGGCGTCGGTCTTGACCAACAGTGGAACGGCGCCTGTAGGGAATGGGAATGCAGAGGCGAAGTATACCGGCTTGCCGAGGACTAGGTCCTCCGGCGCTTTCACGTAAGGATAAATCGGCTCGTCGGGCTGCTTGGTGCACCCGGAGAGGCCGGCGAGCGCCATAGACGCACCCATTAACTTGAGAAAACCCCGGCGCGAGACTGGATCGATCCACTCAGAGCTGTGCTGCGGAAACTCTTCCTTCACCGCTGCGTCGAACTCCGGCGATCCGGCCAGCTCGTCGATGGAACGCCAATATTTCTTGCCGGTCTGAGGACCCAGCTTCGCGCGGACCTCGTCCAGCGTCAGCTTCGTATGCGTCTTCTCCATCTTCTCTTCCACGCTGTCTTTCATCGGTGGCACGTCTCGCAGTTCGCAAGTTCCCGTGCCGGACGGATGTTGTAATGCTTGAACAGGAAGCTGCCGAGCGCCTCCTGGCTTGTGAACTTCGTGTAGCTGGCGGGGAGCGGCGAAAGCATACCGCTGGGCGCGTCTGTGACCGGAGAGCCGGTTTGTGCGTTCGGAGCGGCGGCGGCCTGCGCATTCATCGCGGGCATCAGGCGCAAGGAAGCTAGCTGCGGATTCGTCGACTGCGACGGATCGCTGCTGGTGCAACTGACCGATTCCCCCGTAGGCGTGCCGCGCTTAATGTCTACGGCGGTACACCAGACCGGATTCAGGTCCGAGGGCTTCTTCCAGGCCATGTTGTAAATTTCGCTGGTCGGACGGAGGTTTTCTCCGGGATTTCGATGGCAGTTCAGGCACCATTCCATCTGCAGCGAATTCTGCTCGTACATGATGGGCATTTCGTCGACGCGGCCATGACAGCTTGCGCAGCCGATGCCCTTGTTCACGTGTATCTCGTGATTGAAGTAAACAAAGTCGGGCAGGTCGTGCACCTTCGTCCATACAAGCGATTCCCCGCTTGCCCAACTGTGGCGAACGGGTTCAAGCAGAGCGGCATTGGTCCAGATCTGAGAATGGCAGTTCATGCAGGTGCGGGTAGGAGGAATGCCGGCGTAGCTGGAATTTTCCACCGAGACGTGACAGTACTGGCACTGCAGTCCGAGCCCCTCGACGTGATGTTTATGGCTGAAGGGAACGGGTTGATCGGCACGCTGGCCCTGGCGGGTTACCCACGGCGATCTCTGGAGTTCATTGAGTGTTACTCCCAGGGCGATGACAATTAATCCTGTTAAGACCAGACTCATTCGTGCCAGCGCGTTCGAGCTGCGGTCAAAAATCTGCGCCATGAATGCTTCCTGCTTCCCCTCAAAATCCCTGATGTTGGAACGGCTAACGCGCTGCGCTTGCCCGCAGCTCTTACCCGGGGAACTATCTGCAACCCCGAATTGAAAGTGAAGAATAAATATACCGCGTAAAAAACTCCGCGAGCAAGCCGCGAATGAAGAGCGCGCGTTCTTGCACTCCAAATGGAGGAACAAACTCAAAGGTTTTACCAGAAGGCTGGCAGCATTTTGAGCGCCTGCTGGAGCATCTCAAATGCTGCGCCCCGACGTTTCAATTTATGATTAGGTCGCGACATCTTCAATTCAAATCGCCAAAAAAATCCTATTCACTATGACTGACGGACGCCGAGTTCCCCGCTACAACTTCAAGCAGGCCTGCGAAGAGCTGTCGGCGGCTGATCCCGTACTCGGGCGACTGATCGATCGCGCGGGACCTTTTAAGCTGCGGCTCAAGAGCCAGCACTCTCCTTTTGAGGCGCTGCTCGAGTCGATCATCTACCAGCAATTGCACGGAAAAGCGGCGGCAGCAATTCTTAAACGGCTGCTGATCTTTTTCGGCGAGCTTCATCCCGCGCCCGAGCATTTGCTTGCCGCTCCCGAAGACCGGCTCCGTGGCTGCGGCCTCTCAGCAAGCAAGCTGCGGGCGTTGCGCGACCTCGCGGCGAAGACACTGGACGGAACAGTGCCCACACTGCCGCAGATCCGGCGCATGGGCGATGAGGAAATCATCGAACGGCTCACCGCGGTGCGCGGCATCGGCCCATGGACAGTGGAGATGCTGCTGATTTTCCGGCTGGGGCGTCCGGATGTGCTGCCGGTGAGCGACTACGGAGTGCGCAAAGGTTTTGCGTTGACGTTTGCGCGCTTGCCGAAGAGCAAACCATTCGACGCGTCCATGCTCGCCAAGCCGGCAGACATGCTGCGACGAGGCGAGCGTTGGAAACCATGGCGCTCGGTTGCAAGCTGGTATCTGTGGCGGGCTTGCGACCTGGCGGGAAAAGCCTCGCCGCCTCCGAGCTAGGCGCATTCACCCAACTGGACTCTAGCTAGCCGGACTTCATCAACAGCTATAATTGAGACTGAAGTATCTGCAGTAAAGGAGCAGCATTCGATGCCTCTTCAGCCCACCAGTAAGATCTGGCACAACGGCAATCTGATTCCCTGGGAAAAGGCCAACATTCACGTTATGAGTCACGTGGTCCACTACGGCTCATCGGTGTTTGAGGGCATTCGCTGCTACGCTCAGCCTTCAGGAGCGGCGGTCTTTCGGCTTCCGGAGCATATGCAGCGCCTGCTGGACTCGGCGAAGATTTACCGCATGCCGCTGCCGTATTCGCTGGAGCAGCTCTCGAACGCCGTGGTGGAGTTGATTGAGGCCAACGAAGTCGCTCCCTGCTACATTCGCCCCATCGCGTTCCGCGGCTACGGCGAGATCGGTGTGAACCCGAAGCACTCGCCGGTCGAGGTGTATATGGCGAACTATCCATGGGGCAAATACGTTGCCGGGGACGCTGCGGACGTGTGCATCTCTTCATGGAACCGCTCGGCGCCGAATACGATTCCGTCCTTGGCGAAGGCGGGAGGAAACTATCTGAACTCGCAGCTCATCCGCATGGAAGCGGACGCCAATGGCTACGTGGAAGGCATCGCTCTCGACGTGAATGGCTATCTTTCCGAAGGCTCGGGCGAAAACTTGTTCATCGTGCGCAATGGAGTGCTTTACACGACTCCGCTTGCCAACTCCGTCCTGTCAGGGATCACGCGCGACTCGGTGCTTACGTTGTCCCGTCAATTCGGCATTCCCGTCGTCGAGCAGGCTCTTCCGCGCGAGATGCTTTACATCGCCGACGAAGTCTTCTTTACCGGCACGGCGGCTGAGGTGACTCCAATCCGCAGCGTGGATCGCATCACCGTCGCGGATGGGAAAATCGGCCCGATCACGCAGCAACTGTCGGACGAATTTCTCGGCATTGCAAACGGGCTGCGCCCGGATCGCTTTGGCTGGCTAACTCCGGTGAATGTGAATGCAGAGCAGCCGGTATCGGTATAGCCAAAAGTGATGAAGCGAGAGCCCGGCTTGCGAGCCGGGCTTTTTACTGCGCTGAAGGGCCCGCTTACTCGGCGCAAGCTTCTACAAAATAGAAATCCGTACGCGAAAGCGGACAACGAATTTCAGTGCATCTTATTGTGGATGGAGGTCGTGGAGATGGCGATTAGCGAGCAAGAGGACAACTCATTTCGGGAGTTGGTAGGGCCGGAGGGACTGGGGAAAATTGCGGAGTTAGTGAAGGACATTCGGATCTGCATGATGTCGACGGTCGGCCCGGATGGCGAAATCGAGAGCCGTCCGATGGCGACCCAGGAGACCGCCTTCGATGGAACCGTCTGGTTCCTGACGCGGGGTAGTTCCGAGAAGGCGTCGGACATTCGGCAGGATGCCCATGTGGCGCTGATGTATGCCGATCCGGAGAACTCTAAGTACGTCACCCTGCGGGGCCGAGCGAGCATGCATCGGGACGAGGCGAAGATAAAGGAACTGTGGAATCCGATGTACAAAGCCTGGTTTCCAAAGGGCGAGGACGATCCGGACATAACGGTCGTGCGCGTTGATGTGACCGAAGGAGATTATTGGGAAGCAAACGCTTCAAAGCTCGTCCGCGGGATGAAATATCTAGCTGCGGCGGCGACCGGCGGGGGCGTTTTGATGGGAGACGCCGGACATGTGGTGGTGAAGGCGGTCGCTTAGATGGGGGATGAAGGACCTTCTCCGCCCTCTCCTTTGCCGGTAGCGTCCGCCATTACGCCCATCAACTGGCGAGCAAGTAGCGAGGAGAGGAGTTCCTCCATTTCGCTCAGGTCGATTCTGCCGTTCTTAAACGCCGTATCTGCATTTTCTAGTGCCTGGTAGTAAGGGCCTTTCCTTTGTGCTATTTGATCAGGAATGGTCAGCTTGCCAGGAAGCAAGTAGCCGGTTCGGATACACAAAATCAAATAAGAGGCAGCGCGAGATGTCCTTCCATTCCCATCAGTGAAAGGGTGAATCCAATTCAGCTTCCACATCACATAGGAAGCAAGATGAACAGGTGAACGTTCGATCCAGTGGGCGTTGATATAGTCGCACATGTCCTCGATCATCTCGGGAACCTGAAACGCTCCTACTGGTTCATGCAAACTGCCCTCGATTTTGATGCTGGAAGGTCTCCAAGTACCGGCGTAAATTGAAATTCCTTCAAGTGCGTAGCGATGAAGACGAAGCAAGTGCGAAGGGCGCAACTTGAACGGATGTTCCTTCTGCAGGAAATACTCGGCCATTTCAACGACGGCGTCGAACTGCTTAAGCCCGTTCAGCGCCTCCCGCTTCGCCAACTCACCAGGATCTGTGATGAGTTCGACCTCGCGGGCTTCGCTATGGCGGGTGCTTTCGTCCATTAGCGACTGCGCGGCTCAATCTTCAACGCTTCAGCCTGTTCGTCCACGGTCTCTCGCGTGATTCGAGGATTTTCGATGTTGGTATTTCCATAAGCGAAGCTCCGGCGCTGTGCTTCGCGCTCGGCGGAAGGAAAATCCTTTCCGCGAGCTGCCGCGATCAATTTTTCAAGGTTAGAGGACATGGTCGGCTCTTTCAGTTTAACTCGTTTGATGGTACACGAGGTCAGATGTGAGGATATGGGTTGAGCAGGTTGGTTGAGACTGAACTCTTCTGAGAGCCGGAACAGCTTTGCGCTCATACATGGAAAACAGGGTCGCATTGCCCAGAATGATCCTCGGAATGGTAGCAGAACCGACCAGAGGATCCGAGTTCGTCGCTGAATCACCGTAGCAGAAAAAAGCCCAACATTTGCTGGGCTTTTTCTTTGCTGCGGTTGTTGTAGCGTTTACTCGCTCGCCGCCATTTCTTCGGCTTCACCTTCCTGGCGCATGAGCTCCAGTTCGCGCTCGGCTTCTTCGTAGGCGGTCTGCACTTCTTCCTGAACCTTCTGGGCCGCTTCTTCGAGTTCCGGTGAGAGCTCGATGTTGCGGTAGTACTCCATGCCGGTTCCGGCGGGAATGAGACGGCCGACGATTACGTTTTCCTTCAGGCCGCGCAGGTTATCGATGGCTCCGTTGATGGACGCCTCCGTCAACACGCGGGTTGTCTCCTGGAAGCTGGCCGCAGAGATGAAGCTGTCAGTCGAGAGCGAGGCCTTGGTGATGCCGAGCAGGAGCGGACGGCCAATGGCCGGGCGTCCTCCTTCAGCAATGGCCTTTTCGTTCTCGAGACGGAAGCGGAACTTGTCGACCTGCTGTTCGAGCAGGAAGTTGGTATCGCCGACTTCCTCGATCTTCACCCAGCGGAGCATCTGCCGGACGATAGTTTCAATGTGCTTGTCGGAGATGGTCACGCCCTGCAGCCGGTAGACTTCCTGGATTTCGTTGACCAGGTAGGCCTGCAGCTCCTTCTCTCCGAGAACGGCAAGAATGTCGTGCGGGTTGAGCGGACCGTCCATGAGGGGCTCGCCGGCTTTGAGGCGCTCGCCCTCCTGTACATTGACGTGGATGCCGCGCGGCACGGAGTATTCCTTCTCTTCTCCGTTGTCGGCGGTGACATAGATTTTGCGCTGCCCCTTGGCTACTTCGCCGAACTTGACCACACCATCGATCTCGCTGATGATGGCGGTTTCGCGCGGCTTGCGTGCCTCGAAGAGCTCGACGACGCGAGGCAGACCGCCGGTGATGTCCTTGGTGCGCGTGGTTTCGCGCGGGATCTTGGCAAGGATGTCGCCGGGGGATACTTCGTCCCCGTCCTGAATCATAAGGTGGGCGCGGGAGGGCATGAGGTAGCGCTTGTTGCCCTTCGCTCCCTTGATGATAAGGGCCGGCTGGCGCTTCTCGTCGGCTGCGTCGGCAACCACGAGACGCGAAAGACCGGTGACTTCGTCGACTTCTTCGTTGAGGGTGATGCCTTCCTGGAGGTCCTTGAACTGCGCGGTACCTCCAATTTCGGTGAGGATCGCAAACGTGTACGGATCCCACTCGGCGAGAACCTGACCGAGCTGGACTGCGCCTCCCTCTTCGACCTTGAGCTTGGCGCCGTAGACGATCTGGTAGCGCTCTTTCTCACGGCCACGCTCATCGACGACCGCAATTGCGCCCGACCGGTTCATGGCAACCAGGTCACCCTGCTTCGAGCGCACGGTGGCGAGGTTGATGAATCGGACGTTTCCATTGTTGCGGGCGTCGAGGCGCGACTGTTCAGAGACGCGCGACGCTGTTCCGCCGATGTGGAAGGTACGCATGGTGAGCTGCGTTCCCGGCTCGCCGATGGACTGCGCGCCGATCACGCCGACTGCCTCGCCGAGCTCGACCATGCGGCCGGAGCCCAGGTTTCGCCCATAGCAGAGGATGCAGACGCCGCGCCGGGACTCGCAGGTAAGAACGGAGCGGATCTTCACCCGCTCGATGCCTGCGGCCTGGATGGCGGAGGCGAGGTCTTCGTTGATTTCCTGGTTCACGTCAACAATGACGTTGCCTTCGAAGTCCTTCAGCTTTTCGAGCGACACGCGGCCGATAATGCGGTCGCGCAGCGGCTCGATGATCTCGCCGGACTCGACGATGGGGGTGACGTAGATCCCTTCGACCGTCTTGCAATCACGTTCGGTCACGATAACGTCCTGCGCCACGTCGACGAGTCGACGCGTGAGATAGCCGGAGTCGGCAGTCTTGAGCGCGGTATCGGCAAGGCCCTTACGCGCGCCGTGCGTCGAGATGAAGTATTCGAGCACGGTGAGCCCTTCACGGAAGTTGGCCGTGATGGGGGTCTCAATGATTTCGCCGGAAGGCTTGGCCATCAGGCCGCGCATGCCGGAGAGCTGGCGAATCTGCTGCTTCGATCCGCGAGCGCCGGAGTCGGCCATGATGTAGACCGGGTTCATAGTGCCGGCCTTGTCGGCGTTCTTCATGTTGTTGAACATTTCGTCGGCGACCTTTTCCGTCACCGACGACCAGAGCTGAATGACCTTGTTGTTGCGCTCGCCGTTGGTGATAGCTCCGTCGAGGTACTGCTGCTGCACGGCAAAGCGCTGCTTTTCCGCCTCGCGCACCACCGGGTACTTCGTCTCCGGAATAACCATGTCATCCAGCCCAACCGACAGGCCGGAACGCGTCGCGTAGTTGAAGCCCAGGTCCTTGATGCGGTCGAGCATTTTGACCGTGACCTCAAGGCCGAGGTTCAGGTAGCAATAATTGACGAGCTGGCCGATGCCCTTCTTCTTGAGCAGGCCGTTGATGTAGGGCATTCCGTCGGGAAGCGAATCGTTGAGGATAGCGCGGCCGACGGTGGTCGAAATGAACTGCTTGTCATACTCGACCGGCTCGGTGTGAGTGATGTCCTGATCGTCATACGCGGTGGTCATGTCGAGGACAGGACCCGAGTAGCGCAGACGAATAGGTGTGAGGGTCTCGACTTCTCTTGCTTCGAGGGCCATCAGCACCTCTTCAATATTGGCGAAGACGCGCCCTTCTCCCTTGGCTCCCTGATGGGCCTTCGTGAGGTAGTACAGTCCAAGCACCATGTCCTGCGTAGGCACAGTAATGGGCTGCCCCGAGGCGGGCGACAGGATATTGTGCGAGGCGAGCATGAGCACGCTCGCTTCCACCTGCGCTTCGGGGGACAGCGGGATGTGGACGGCCATCTGGTCGCCATCGAAGTCGGCGTTGAAAGCGGTGCAGACCAGCGGATGGATCTTGATGGCCTTGCCTTCGACCAGCACCGGCTCAAATGCCTGGATACCCAGACGGTGCAGGGTTGGCGCGCGGTTCAGCAGCACCGGGTGGTCCTTGATGACTTCTTCAAGGATGTCCCACACGATCGGCTTCTGCAGCTCGACCATTTCTTTGGCCTGCTTGATGGTGTCGCACTGCCCGGTCTGCTCGAGGCGATGGTAGATAAACGGCTTGAAGAGCTCGAGCGCCATCTTCTTGGGCAGGCCGCACTGGTGGAGCTTGAGCTCGGGGCCGACAACGATGACCGAGCGGCCGGAGTAGTCCACGCGCTTGCCGAGCAGGTTCTGACGGAAGCGGCCCTGCTTGCCCTTGAGCGTGTCGGAGAGCGACTTGAGCGGACGGTTGTTGGCACCGCGCAGCACGCGGCCACGGCGGCCGTTGTCGAACAGAGCGTCGACGGCCTCCTGCAGCATGCGCTTCTCGTTGCGCACGATCACCTCAGGCGCATGGAGATCCATGAGCTTCTTGAGGCGGTTGTTGCGGTTGATCACGCGACGATAGAGGTCGTTGAGATCGGAAGTGGCAAAGCGCCCGCCGTCCAGAGGCACCAGGGGGCGCAGCTCGGGCGGGATCACCGGGATCACGTCGAGGATCATCCACTGCGGCTTGTTATCCGACTTGCGGAAGGCCTCGACAATCTTCAGGCGCTTGGAGTACTTGAGCTTCTTCTGCAGCGAAGTCTCGTT
>DASUHR010000015.1:0-33299 GCA_036273415.1 Silvibacterium sp.
GGACGTGACCGGATCGGCGAAGCTGCCGGAAGGCACGGAGATGGTGATGCCGGGCGACAACATTGCGCTGGAGATCGATCTGCATACTCCGGTGGCAATGGAGAAGGGCCTGCGGTTTGCGATTCGCGAGGGCGGCAGGACGGTGGGCGCAGGCACCATTACGGAAATCCTGCAGTAGCTAAGAAGCGGGCGACTAAAGTCCGGGTAGCTGAAAAGCGGTTGGCGGGTTGGCTTCGGTGCTGGCTCGCCGACTGCGGAAAGAAAGCGAAGATCATGGTTGGACAGAGAATACGCATTCGGTTGAAGGCTTATGACTATCGGGTGCTGGACACTTCGACGGGCGAGATTGTGGACACGGCCAAGCGCACGGGCGCGCAGGTTGCGGGTCCGATTCCCCTGCCTACGGTGAAGAACAAGTATTGCGTGCTGCGTTCGCCGCATGTGGACAAGAAATCGCGTGAGGCATTCGAGATTCGCACGCATAAGCGGTTGATCGACATTCTGGAGCCCACGCAGCAAACGGTGGATGCACTGATGAAGCTCGATCTGCCGGCAGGCGTAGACGTTGAGATCAAGGCGTTTGAAAAATAGGGATTGACCGTCCAGTCACACGCGCCTTCGGCGCAGACCGGCAGTGCGCTTAATTTGCAGCGCATGATGAGGAGAGGAAGCAATGGCAGTTACAGGAATTCTTGGTAAGAAGATCGGCATGACGCAGGTGTTCGATGAGAAGGGTGAGGTTCATCCCATCACTGTTCTGCAGGCGGGACCGTGCGTGATTACGCAGCTGAAGTCGGCTGCAAAGGACGGCTACGACGCAGCGCAGATCGGGCTGGTTGAGTTTGTGAAGGCTTCGAAGGTGACCAAGCCGCTGGCCGGGCATTTTGCGAAGAACGATGTTGCTCCAGTGCGGCTGATTCGCGAGGTTGCGGTTGAAGCTTTGAAGCCGGCGGCGGATGGTGAACAAACCAATGGCCATGTAAAGGCGGGCGATCGGGTGCTGGTGGATATTTTTTCCGATGACAAGTATGTGGATGTGATCGGAACGAGCAAGGGACGCGGGTTTTCGGGCGTGGTTCGCCGGCACAAATTCGGCGGCGGTCCGAAGTCGCATGGTCACATGTTCCAGGTGCAGGGCTCGATTGGGGCATCATCGTTCCCGTCCCGTGTTTTTCCTGGGCAGAGGATGCCGGGTCATTTCGGTGTGGATCAGGTGACGGTTCGGAACCTTCGCATTCGCGGGATCGATGTTGAAGAGAACTTGCTGATGGTTGAGGGAGCGGTTCCGGGTCCTCGGGATGGATATGTGCTGATCTCGAAGGCGAAAGCTCCGCCGCGTGAGCGCCGCGGTTTTGCAGGCGCGGGCACGGTGGATCCGTTGAAGGCTTCGAAGAAGGCGTCAGCGAAGAAGAAATGACGCTCGCCGCGTCGGGCACACGCGCCTTGCGGCGCTCTGAATAGGTGGGCTGAACACAAGACGTAAGAAGTTTAGAGCCGGAGCGGGTGCTTCGGCTTGGAAGAGAAGACGATGGCAAAGATTGATGTAGTGGATCTCGGAGGTAAGGTCGTTGGCTCGTTAGAGTTGGCCGATGAGGTTTTCGGGCAGGTGAATGAGGCTCTTCTGTGGGAGGCGGTGAAGCACTATCGCGCCGCGCTGCGGCAGGGTACGGCGGCGACGAAGAACCGCAAGCTGGTCTCCGGCTCGGGCAAGAAGCTGTGGAAGCAGAAGGGTACGGGCCGCGCGCGTGTTGGCTCGGTGCGCTCTCCTTTGTGGCGGCATGGTGGCACGGTACATGGGCCGCAGCCCCGCTCGTACGACTACGCGTTCCCGCGGAAGAAGCTGCTCGGCGCGCTGCGGGCTGCCCTGGCAGCGAAGCTGGCCGATGGAAAGTTGACGGTAGTCGACAGCCTGGAGCTGAAAGAGGCGAAGACCAAGCTGTATCGCGCGGCGCTGAACACGCTGGATGCGAAGCGCTCGGTTCTGCTGGTGGAGAACGGCAAGGAGCTCAGCCCGAACGTTGTGCTGGGGGCGCGCAATCTGAAGGGCGTGGAGTTGGTGCTGAACAACGAAGTGCATCCTTACGATCTTCTGCGCTATGAGCGCGCCATTTTTTCGCGGACTGCGATTGAGGGCTTGCAGGAGTCGCTGCGGAAGACGGTTTCGACAAAGAAAACGGGACGCAAGAAGGCGGAGGTGGTTTAAGTGCCGACGACATACAACGTAATACGCCGCCCGCTGATCACGGAAAAGGGCATGGGGGTGAAGGAGACGGAGAACACGCTGGTGTTCGAAGTGGCTCCCAAGGCGAGCAAGACGGAAGTGAAGCAGGCGGTGGAGTTGCTGTTCAAAGTGAAGGTGGACTCGGTTCGCACCGCGGCCGTGGTGGGCAAGGAGCGCCGGAGGGGCAAGTTCTCCGGATATCGTCCGGACTGGAAGAAGGCGTATGTGCGCCTGAAGTCCGGCGAGAAGATGCCGGACTATGTGGACAATCTCTAGGAAACTGAGATCAGGCTCTAGGAAACCGGGATCAGGGTTACGAATTAGAGAAGCACGCGAGATTTGAGGTTTGGGCTTTGGTCCAAGCTAATGCGGGTGAAAGCCGCCTGCGGGTAGAGAGAAGATACGATGCCGATTAAAACATATCGACCGATCACGCCGACATTGCGGTTCAAGACCACGCTGGTCAACGACGATATCACGACCGATAGCCCCCACAAGCCGTTGTTGGTGGTGAAGCAGCGGACGGGCGGGCGCCGCAATTCGGGTGACATGACGATTCGCCACCAGGGCGGCGGACACAAGAAGAAGCTGCGCCTGATCGACTTCAAACGCGAGAAGTATGGAGTGCCGGGCCGGGTTGCGACAATTGAGTACGATCCGAACCGTTCGTCACGGATTGCGCTGATCAGCTACGCCGACGGCGAGAAGCGGTACATTCTGCAGCCGGTGGGCCTGAGGGTTGGTCAGACGGTGACGAGTGGGCCGGAGGCGGACATCTTGGTAGGGAATGCGCTGCCGCTGAAGAACATCCCCGCCGGCACGACCGTACATAACGTGGAGCTTCGTCCCGGTAAGGGCGCGCAGATGGTGCGCTCGGCGGGCGCGAGCGCGCAGCTGGTTGCTAAGGAAGGCGACTATGCGCTGCTAAAGCTGCCCTCCGGGGAGACGCGTCGGGTGCTGGTGGATTGCATGGCGACCATTGGGCAGGTGGGCAACACGGACCACGAGAATGTGTCGATCGGCAAGGCGGGACGCAACCGATGGAAGGGTATTCGCCCGGCCAACCGCGGTGTTTCGATGAATCCGGTGGACCATCCTCACGGCGGCGGCGAGGGCAAGACCTCGGGTGGACGGCATCCAGTCACGCCGTGGGGACAGCCAACGCGTGGGTACAAGACGCGGAACAACAAGCGGACGGATGCGTTCATTGTGAGCCGGAAGAGCAAGTAGAGCAGGATTTGAAATAGGGATCAGGGATTAGAACCCCTGTCGTCCTGAGGAGAGATATGGCACGGTCTACAAAAAAGGGTCCTTTTATTGATGGACACCTGATGGTGAAGATTGAGGCGCTGAACCAGGCGAACGACAAAAAGGTGGTTCGGACATGGTCGCGGCGCTCGACGCTGCATCCGGACATGGTGGGGCACACGATCGCGGTACACAACGGCAGGAAATTTGTGCCGGTGTATGTGACGGAGAACATGGTGGGACACAAGCTGGGCGAGTTTGCGGCGACGCGGACATTCAAGGGCCACTCGGCGCGAGCGGCGGAGACGACGGCGAAGCCGAAGTAACGGCAAGAGCTCTCGAGATAGAGGACTGAGGCAATGGCAACAGCGTTGGTAACACGGGAATTCAAAGCGCAGGCGCGCTTCCAGAGAGTATCGCCGCAGAAGGCGCGGCTGGTGCTTGATCTGATCAAGGGCCGCAGCGTGGAGCAAGCGCTGACGACGGTGGCTTTCACGAAGAAATCGGTCGCTCCAATGGTGGAAAAGGTGTTGCGTTCGGCTTTGCAGAACGCGAACTACCTGAGCCAGGAGCAGGGGCTGGACGTGGACGTGGACAATCTCTACGTGAAGAGCGCGATTGCCAACGAGGGACCGCGGATGAAGAGGATTCGACCGGCTCCTATGGGACGGGCGTTTCGGTATCAGCGGAGGTTGGCACATATTTCGATATCGCTGGCTGAGCGCAGCGAAAACGGAAGCAATCTGGCGCACACGGTCGGCGATGAGGTGGAGGCGGCCTCGGCGCCAAAGGGCATTCGCGCGAAAGTGAAGGCGGCCGCAAAGAAGGCTCCGGCGAAGAAGGCGGCTCCGAAGAAGACGGCTACGAAGAAGGCGGCGCCGAAGGCTCCCGCGAAGAAGAAGCCCGGGAACAGGACCGGGACGCAGCGCGGGAAGTAGGGCACGGAATTTGGGACGGCCTTGGGGACGAGTGATCGGTTCTGAGGTTTGGTTTAGGGCTTAAAGGAAGGTTCAAGAGGAAATTATGGGACAGAAGGTCCATCCTTACGGATTTCGGCTTGGCGTGAACAAGCCTTGGCGCTCGCGCTGGTTTGTAGAGCGCGGCTACGACAAGCTGTTGGTGGAAGACGTCCACCTGAAGAAGGAGCTGAAGGAAAAGCTGAAGGCGGCGGGCGTGAGTTCGGTTGAGATCGAACGTCCCGGCAACAAGCTGCGGCTGATTATCCGCACGGCGCGCCCGGGGATCATTATAGGGCGCAAGGGAGCGGAGATCGACAAGCTGAAGCTCGACCTGCAGAAACGGACGAACCGCGACGTGTTCATCGACATTCTGGAGGTGAACAAGCCGGAGCTGGATGCGCAACTAGTGGCGGAGAACATTGCGCTGCAGCTTGAGAAGCGCGTGGGATTCCGGCGGGCTATGAGGAAGTCGGTGGATTCGGCGCTGCGATTTGGCTGCAAGGGGATCAAGGTGCGGGTGTCAGGCCGGCTGAACGGAAATGAGATTGCGCGTTCGGAGTGGTATCTGCAGGGGCGGTTGCCGCTGCACACGCTGCGAGCCGACATCGATTACGGATTTGCCGAGGCGCACACGACGTACGGGATTATCGGCGTGAAGGCGTGGATCTATCGCGGAGATATTTACCAGCAGAAGCGGCGTGAGCCTGCGGCCGCCGTGGGGACATCGGTATTTTAGCCGACTGGCAATAGGCAACAGGAGTTGAGGATTTCGTTATGTTGATGCCAAAGAAGGTGAAGTATCGCAAGCAGCAGCGCGGACGTATGCGCGGCAAAGCGTGGCGGGGCAGCGAGCTCTCGTTCGGCGATTTTGGACTGAAGGTGATGGAGTGCGGATACATTACGGACCGGCAGATTGAGGCGAGCCGTGTGGCAATGACGCGCTTCATCAAGCGCGGCGGGAAGATCTGGTTGCGGCTGTTTCCGGATAAGCCGGTGACGAAGAAGCCGGCTGAAACCCGTATGGGCAAGGGCAAGGGAGCTCCCGATCACTGGGTTGCGGTGGTGCGTCCGGGCAAGGTGCTGTTCGAGATGGAAGGCGTTCCGGTGGAAATGGCGCAGGAGGCAATGCGGCTGGCTTCACATAAGCTTCCGCTGAAGACACGCTTTGTGCAGCGGCATGATGCGAAGGTTGTTGTTGCGGCGAAATAGGCGCAGACGAGAGTCTGGCGAGCGCAGTTTTGGGGATACCGGCTTTTTGATGAGGCCCAGTCCCGGAGAGAGAAGAAGAGAAGAATGGAACTGGACAAGATTCGTAACCTGAGCGATGGCGAGCTTGGGGTTGAAGGAAACAAAGCCGCTGAGCAACTGTTCCGGCTGCGCTTTCAGGTGAAGTTGGGACAGACCGAGGGCGTGAAGAAATTGCGCGGCCTTAAGAAGGACATTGCCCGAATGAGGACGATTGCGCGCGAGCGCGAGCTTGGGCTGCATGGGGCGGAGCACAAGACTGAGTCGAGCGCGCCGGTGAAGGCGCGCAAGGTTGCGAAAAAAGCGCCGAAAAAGGCTGTTGCCAAGAAGGCCGTGCCGAAGACGCCAAGGAAGACGGCGGCGAAGAAGGCCGCGAAGAAATCTACGAAGAAGGGGACGCGGTAGACCATGGTGGACACTACGAATACGGCAGGCGAAGCCACGCAGGCGGGGAAGCAGTCGCGGCGCAATGAAAAAGTGGGCGAAGTTGTTTCGACCAAGATGCAGAAGACAATTGTGGTCGAAGTTGAGATGCGCAAGGCGCACCCGAAGTATCGGCGCGTGATGAAGACCAATAAAAAATTCTACGCGCATGACGAGCAGAACACGGCGCGGGTGGGCGATATGGTTCGTATTCGCGAGACGCGTCCGCTGAGCAAGCTGAAGCGGTGGAGCCTGGAAGAGATTGTTCGCAGGTCGGCGCTGGCGCAGGTGGAAGACACGGCGACGGTCGCGTCCGAGTAACGGTTTTCAGGATTAAGGAGAGATCGCTATGGCAGTGCAGATGAGAACCATGCTCGAGGTGGCGGACAACTCCGGCGCCCGCAAGCTGCAGATGATTCTTCCACTGGGCGGATCGAGCGGCAAGAAGGCCGGTCTGGGAGATGTGGTGACGGCGGCCGTGAAGGAAGCCTCGCCGGACGGGCAGGTAAAAAAGGGCAAGGTGGTGAAGGCCGTGATCGTGCGCACGCGGAAGGAAGCACGGCGAAGGGACGGGACTTACATCCGGTTCGATTCAAATGCCGCTGTGCTGATCAACGAGACGGGCGAGCCGGTGGGAACGCGCGTATTCGGACCAGTGGCCCGCGAGCTGCGCGAAAAGAAATTTTTGAAGATCGTATCGCTCGCTCCCGAAGTTCTTTAGGCCGGGACGAGAGCAGAGGAAGAATTTATGAGTTTGAACATACAACGCAACGACCAGGTGGAAGTGATCTCGGGAGCGGACCGGGGCAAACGCGGACGCGTCCTGCGGGTGATTCCCGACACGGACAGGATTCTGGTGGAGCATGTGCGGGTGGTGAAGAAGAACGTGAAGCCGAATCCGCAGCGGAACATCAAAGGCGGCATCGCCGAGCAGGAAGCGCCAGTTCATATTTCGAACGTGCTGCTGGTTTGCCCGAGCTGCGGGCCAACGCGGATTGGCCACAAGTTTGAAGGCGACACAAAGGTGCGGGTGTGCAGGAAGTGCGGAACGACCCTGGCGGCGAAGTCGAGAAAAAAATAACCTCCAGCTATTAGCTTGTGGCTAGACGCTATAGGTGAGTTGAATATTCTCCGTAATGGTAGACGGCCTTGCAGTTGGGTTCGGGCCAATCCGACAGTGGAGAGAAGGAACGGAAGACGATGGCAGCGAAAGTAAAGGCGAGACTGAAAGAGAGATACCACAGCGAGATCCGGGGCGCGCTCCAGAAGGAGCTCGGTCTTGAGAACTCGATGGCCGTTCCGCGGCTCGAGAAGATTGTGGTGAACATGGGGCTGGGCGAGGCGACACAGAATTCGAAGATGTTGGATCCGCTGACGGCCGATCTGGCCGCCATTGCCGGGCAGAAGCCGGTCACGACCAAGGCGAAAAAGTCGATTGCGGCGTTCAAAGTGCGCGAGGGCATGCCTATCGGGGCAATGGTAACGCTGCGCGGCGATACGATGTACGAGTTCCTCGACCGCCTGATTTCAGTTGCTCTGCCGCGGGTGCGCGATTTTCGCGGCGTATCGACCAAGAGCTTTGATGGACGGGGCAACTACACGCTGGGTATTCGCGACCAGTTGATTTTTGCCGAGATCGATTATTCGAAGGTGGACAAGCTGAAGGGGATGAACATTACGATTGTGACTTCGGCGAAGGATGATAACTCGGCGCGGGCGCTGCTGCGGCAGTTTGGTATGCCTTTCCGGGCGACTGCATAAACGAGAGGAACGGAAGAAAATATGGCAACGACTGCAAAGCGAATAAAGGACGCACGCAAGCCCAAGTTCAAGAGCCGGCAGCACAATCGCTGCAAGCTGTGTGGACGCCCGCGCGGCTATCTGCGCAAGTTCGGCGTATGCCGCCTGTGCTTTCGCGGACTCGCGCTCAAGGGAGAGATTCCGGGCGTGGTGAAGAGTTCCTGGTAGGACGGCAGCGTGCCGGGCTGGGTAGCAACGCGCTCTGGCGCGATACAAGTTTGATCTGAGGCGATAGCTGACGATCTTTAGACATTCCCGCTGGTTCTCGTAGATCGCGAGCGAACGGGGGATGAAGGAGAAACGATGAGTTTGACCGATCCTGTAGCGGATTTTCTGGCACGTATTCGCAATGCGCTCCGCGCGCGCCACCAAAAGCTGGATGTTCCGGCCTCGAAGCTGAAGACGGAGATCGCCCGCATTCTGAAAGAAGAGGGCTACATTGCCAACTACAAGGCCGCCGAGGAAGACGGCCGCAACGTGCTGCGCGTGTATCTGAAGTACGGCTCGAACAACGAAGCCGCGATCCGCGATCTGGCGCGTATTTCGCGTCCCGGCTGCCGAGTGTACATTGGGCGCGACGAGATCAAGCGCGTGCAGGGCGGGTTAGGAATCAGCATTATGACCACTCCGCGCGGGGTAATGACCGGACGCCAGGCAAGACGCGAAGGCGTAGGCGGCGAAATCCTCTGCGAAGTCTGGTGACACTCGATGGGCGCATTTTGCGACCAAGTAAATGCTGTAGACGTATTGGCACGGATTGAGGTTTGGGAAAGGGCAGGACGAATCCTGCCGGGGCTGCAGTGGAACGAAGGTTTTTTTCGGGACTCGCAAGCCACAAAGGAAATCAGGTATGTCGCGTATTGGAAAGCAGCCGATTCCGCTCCCTTCAGGCGTGAAGTATGCGGTGCAGGGAAACACGGTGGTGGTGGAAGGCCCGAAGGGCAAAGTCGAGCAAGTGATTCCCGCGGGAATCAAGCTTGAGACTGTCGACGGTCATGTTCATGCGGTGCGCGAGAACGATTCGCAGGCGGCGGTGCATGGACTGACTCGGGCTCTGGTATCGAATGCGATTGAAGGCGTGACTAAGGGCTGGAGGAAGGATCTCGATATTGTGGGGATCGGGTATCGCGCGGAGTTGAAGGGAAAGAATATGGTGGTGTTCACGCTGGGATATTCCCACCCGATTGAGTTTCCGCTGCCGAGTGGGATTACGGCGGCGATCGATCCCAAGCAGACGCGGTTGACGGTGTCGGGAATTGATCGGCAAAAAGTGGGGCAAGTGGCGGCGGACATGCGCTCGCTGCGCAAGCCTGATCCTTACAAGAACAAGGGCGTGCGCTACTCGGACGAGAAGCTGAAGAAGAAGGTTGGTAAGACGGGAGCGAAGTAGTCCCTGTTTGCCGGGCGTCTGAGCCAACGCGGGTATCCTGAGCGCGCAGTGTGAGGATCTCTGGAAACGAAGATTTAAATACCGAACGGGGCTGCTTGGCGGCTCCGCTATTAGGAAGGACAAGAAACGATGATTCCGCAGAGGAAGAGAAACGAGATTCGGCAGCGGGTGCACGATCGCATTCGGGCGAAGATGCAGGGGACAGAAGAGCGTCCGCGACTGAACGTATATCGTTCGCTCAACCATATCTATGCGCAGGTGATCGACGATACCAAGGGCATGACGCTCGTTTCCGCGTCTACGGTCGCGGCGAAGGCGAAGACCGGCGGCAATGTGGCGGCGGCGAAGGAGATCGGCAAGCAGGTCGCCGAGCGCGCGCAAGAAAAAGGCATTAAGAAGGTTGTATTTGACCGCGGCGGGTATTTGTATCACGGGCGAATCAAGGCGCTGGCGGATGCGGCTCGCGAAGCGGGGCTGGAGTTCTAAAGGAAGGGATAGGGTAAGGGGAAAGCAGCCCCGTTGCCCTCACCTCTGAGTTAGGAAGGAATTGGGAAGCGAATGGCAACAACGATGAAGAAAAAGCTGGATGCCGGTCAGTTCAACCTGAAAGACCAAGTGGTCTCTATTAACCGGGTGACCAAGGTGGTGAAGGGCGGCAAGAATATGTCGTTTGCCGCGCTAGTGGTCGTGGGCGATCCCGGGTCGGGCGTGGTTGGCTACGGATCGGGCAAGGCGAAGGAAGTTCCGCAGGCAATCCGCAAGGGCATTGAGTCGGCGAAGAAGAACCTTGTGCGCGTGAATTTGACGGATACGACGATTCCGCACCAGGTGCTGGGCCGGTTCGGCTCGGGTCAGGTGTTGCTGAAGCCGGCTCCGGAAGGTACTGGCGTTATTGCCGGCGGCGCAGTGCGCGCGGTGATGACATCGGCGGGCGTGCAGAACGTGCTGACGAAGAGCCTGGGAACGGCGAATCCGCACAACGTGATCAAGGCGACGTTTGACGCGCTGGTGCAGTTGCGCGATAGGGCTGAGGTTGCGGCACTGCGCGGCAAAGAGGTTGGGGAGCTATAGAATGGCAGAACAGGCAAAGATCAGGATCCAATATTTCCGGTCGTCGATTCAGGCGCCGGTGAAGCACAAGAAAGTCGTGAAGGGGCTGGGTTTTACGCGGCTGAATCAGGTTGTGGAGCGGGAAGATACGGCGTCGATTCGAGGGATGGTAAAGGCGATTCCGCACCTGGTGCGGATAGTGGATTAGCGTCCAGGGCGCTTGGCGCAGGGCGACACGCGGCTACGCCGCACAAAAACAGCGAGTTGGGACAGTAAGCTGTCCTGGCGTTGAGCGAGGGAATGATGAATTTATCAAATCTAAGAGCGCCGAAGAAGGCGAACCGGAATCGTAAGCGGGTTGGGCGCGGCATGGGTTCCGGCCATGGCAAGACTTCTACACGCGGGCACAAGGGACAGGGATCGCGGTCTGGTTCGAGTCTGATGCGCGGGTTTGAGGGCGGCCAGATGCCGCTGCATCGCCGTTTGCCGAAGCGCGGGTTTACGAACATCTTCCGCACCGAATATACGGTCTTGAACCTGGATCGGCTGGCGGAGTTGAATGAATCTGAGTTGACGCTGGAGAAGTTTACGACGCTTGGTCTACTGAAGGGCCGTAATGCGCTACTAAAGATCCTGGGCAATGGCGAGGTCGGCGCCGCGGTTACGGTGCATGCGCACAAGTTCTCGAAGGCGGCGCAGGAGAAGATTGAAAAGGCCGGCGGCAAGGCCGTTCTGGTCAGCTAATAAGCTTCGCGAATGCCCTATCCGCGAATAGGGCGAAGGCATTTATGATTGGGATCACCAATGTTTGAAAAATTTGCGAATATCTTCCGCATTCCTGACCTACGCAGGCGCGTGCTTTTTACTCTGGCGATGTTGTTTGTTTACCGGCTGGGCGGGCACATTCCGACGCCCGGCGTAAATGCCAACGCGCTGGAGCAGTTTTTTAATTCGCAAAGCGGCTCATCGCTTGGACTTGTCGATTTGTTCAGCGGCGGCAACCTGAGGCGGCTGACCGTGTTTGCGCTGGGAATTATGCCGTACATTACGGCGTCGATCATCTTTCAGCTTTTGACGGTGGTCTACGAGCCTTTGGCGAAACTTCAAAAAGAGGGTGAGCTGGGGCGGCGCAAGATTACGCAGTGGACCCGCTATGTAACGATCATTCTGGGTGTGGTGCAGTCAATGGCGATTGCGCTGGCGCTGCAGAGCTCGTCGAACGGGCTCGTGCTGAATCCTGGGCCTTCTTTTGTATTTATGACGGTGCTGACGCTGACCGCGGGCACGGCGTTTGTGATGTGGCTGGGAGAGCAGATTACAGATCGCGGCGTAGGCAATGGCATGAGCTTGCTGATATTCGCCGGTATCGTCGTTGGGTTGCCGCGAGCCATTGCGGAACTGGTGGACACGATTCACACTCAGAAGTTCGGCGCCTTTACGGTTCCGGCGGTAGTGCTCCTGATTATCGGCATGATCGCGGTGGTGGCGTTCATTGTGTACGTGGAAAGCGCGGAGCGGCGCATTCCAGTGCAGTATGCGAAGCGCATTGTGGGACGCCGGTTGATGGGCGGCCAATCGACGCACCTGCCGCTTAAGGTGAACTCCGGCGGCGTGATGCCGATTATCTTTGCGGCTTCAGTATTGTCAGCGCCGCTGCTGTTTTCGCAGAGCGCATTTGTGCGGAACAGCGGTCCGTTGACGCGGATCTTTCAGGCGCTTGGTCCGGGCGAGCCGTGGTACGAGTTCCTGTACGTCGTCTCGATCATCTTTTTTGCTTACTTCTATATTTCCATCGTGTTCCGGCCCGATGATATAGCGGATAACATGCGCAAATACGGCGGGTTTATCCCCGGCATTCGGCCCGGCAAGCGCACTTCGGACTATGTTAACGATATTTTGACGCGCATTACGCTGGTGGGCGCGATTTACTTGGTGGTCGTGGCTCTGATTCCGCAATTGCTGATCAGCGGAATTCATTTGAATCATCTGCCGCTGGTGGGCGGCTTCTTTGAGCATCTGCCGCTATGGGTGACAAACGGCATGGGATTCAACTTCTACTTTGGCGGAACGTCGTTGCTGATTGTGGTCGGGGTGGCGATGGATACCGTGAACCAAGTGGAATCTCAGCTCATCATGCGTCATTACGAGGGTTTTTCGGCGCGCAGCGGACGTACCCGTGGAAGGCGGGCCTGGTAATTTGGCCGTGTCAGCCGTGGATACGCAGGCGGGTTTGAAGACCTCCGTTTCATATGACAACAAGCTCTCTCCTGGTCCCATTCTTTTGTTGGGGGCTCCGGGAGTGGGTAAGGGAACCCAGGCGAAAGCGCTGATGGGGGCGTGGGGGATACCGCAGATCTCGACCGGAGATCTCCTGCGCGCCAATGTGAGTCAGGGTACGGCGGTGGGATTGATGGCACAGTCGGTGCTGGACCGGGGCGAGCTGGTTTCCGACGAGCTGGTAAACCAGATGGTGGCAGCGCGACTGACGCAGCCTGACACAAGCGCGGGATATATTCTGGACGGATATCCGCGGACACTGGGCCAGGCGGCCTGGGTGGATTCGCACCTGAACGGCAACGGGCCGGAGGCACTTCCGGTTATTGCTGTGAGCATCGAGGTCAGTTATAATCAATTATTGCGCCGTATTACCGGACGGCGCACTTGCCCAGCCTGCAAGAGTATTTATAACATCTATTTGCAGCCGCCCCGGGTTGACGAAGTCTGCGACCTAGACGGGACGCCTCTGGCGCGGCGCTCAGACGACACGGAAGAGGTTTTTGAGGAGCGGATGCGGGCGTATGAAGCCTTGACTGCTCCTGTGGTGGAGCATTATCGCGCGCTGGGCCGCTTTGAGCAGGTGGACGGGGAACAGACGGTAGAGGCGGTGACCGCCGCGGTTATTGAAGCTGTGCGGCGGTTGAGGAGCTAGAAAAGCTGGCCATGGCAATCATGATCAAGACTCCGCAGGAGATCGAAAAAATGCGGCGCAGCGGACAGGTGGTCCGCGAGGTGCTTGAGCACGTGCGAAAGTTTGTGAAGGTTGGGGCCTCTACGCAGGACCTGGAGAACGCGGCGGCCGAGAAGATGAAGGAATTGGGCGCGACGCCGGCGTTCAAAGGATACCGGGGATATCCCTGCGTGCTTTGCACCTCGGTGAATGAGGAAGTGGTACACGGGATTCCATCGGCGAAGCGTTTGCTGAAAGACGGGGATATTGTTTCGATCGACACGGGCGTAATTATCGACGGGTACTATGGAGACTCGGCGACGACGATTGCGGTGGGTGGCAAGGTGCCGGATCGGACGAAGAAGCTGCTGGAAGTAACGCAGGCTTCGCTCGACCGCGGTATTGAGGCGATCAGGCCTGGTGCGACGCTGGGCGATGTGGGCGCGGCGGTGCAGGAAGTGGTGGAAGCGGGCGGCTTCAGCGTGGTGCGGGATTTTGTGGGGCACGGAATAGGAACACGGCTGCATGAAGACCCGCAGGTTCCGAACTTTGGCCGACGCGGGCAGGGCCAGAAGCTGCGGACGGGCATGGTGATTGCGATCGAACCGATGGTGAATGCGGGGAGGCCTGATGTGCAGGTGCTGAGCGATGGATGGACAGCGGTCACACAGGATGGAAGCTTGAGCGCGCATTTTGAGCATACGGTTGCGGTGACGGCCGATGGCGCGGAGATTTTGACTCAGTAGCAACGGATGTTTAGCCGGTCGAATGGCAGGCGGACAAGGACAAGGATTGTCGAAGGAAGACGCGATTGAGGTAATGGCAACGGTGCTTGAGACGCTGCCGAACGCCATGTTCAAGGTGGAGATGGAGAACAAGCATCAGGTGCTTGCGCATGTGTCGGGCCGGATGCGGAAAAACTTTATCCGCATATTGCCGGGAGATCGGGTGGCGATCGAATTGAGCCCCTATGATTTGTCGCGCGGGCGGATTGTGTATCGGTACAAGTAGAGTTCAGGGATGAGGAGTGGGTATGAAGGTTAGGGCATCTGTAAAAAAGATTTGTGACAAATGCAAGGTCATTCACCGGCGCGGGGTGGTCAGGGTGATCT
Organism: Silvibacterium sp.; assembly: GCA_036273415.1. Classification (GTDB taxonomy): domain Bacteria; phylum Acidobacteriota; class Terriglobia; order Terriglobales; family Acidobacteriaceae; genus Silvibacterium. Next base: position 14,396 of record DASUHR010000015.1, read on the forward strand.
GCGAGAACTCGAAGCACAAGCAGCGCCAGGGCTAGTTGGCTTGTTGCGCTTGAAATAGGGACCGCGCCTTCGGGCGAGGGGCTAGTTAGCCGTAGAAAGGCTTGCGTTGAACCCCGGTTCCACACCACGCCGGAAGTCAAAACTCTGGCATAACCGCTTTCGGCGGCGAAGCTGCTGCGGGCAATAGAGGAAACGAGCATGGCACGAATTGCTGGAGTCGATTTGCCCCGCAACAAGCAGGCGCGAATCGGACTTACTTATATCTACGGGATCGGCAACCCGCGCGCGCTTCGAATTCTGACTTCGGCGAATGTTGACCCATTCAAGAAGATTCAGGATCTCGGCGAGGACGAGGTGAACCGCATCCGCCAGATTATCGAAAATGAGGGAGCCGTTGAGGGCGATCTTCGCAAAGATACTGGAATGAACATCAAGCGGCTGATCGATATTCAGTCTTATCGCGGGCTGCGTCACCGCCGCAGTCTTCCGACGCGGGGCCAGCGCACGCACACTAACGCGCGCACGCGCAAGGGACCGCGCAAGGGCACGGTAGCAGGCAAGAAGAAAGCGACGGCGAAGACATAATGGCAAAAGCACAGCAGGGCGCTGCCGGCAAGGCCGCCAAGAACAAGAAGTTCAAGAAGCGCGAGCGCAAGAATGTTCCGTACGGCCTGGTTTACATTCAGGCTTCGTTCAACAACACAATTGTCACTATCACCGACGGGCAGGGCAACACAATTTCGTGGAAGAGCTCGGGTTCGCTTGGCTTTCGCGGGTCGCGCAAGGGGACTCCGTTTGCTGCGCAGCAGGCCGCGGTGAACGCGGCGAACCAGGCGCGCGACCACGGTATGCGCTCAGTGGACGTGAGGGTAAGCGGACCCGGATCGGGGCGCGAATCTGCGGTGCGCGCTCTGGCTGCGGCCGGGATCGATGTTCGGTCGATTCGGGACGTTACGCCGATTCCGCATAATGGTTGCAGGCCGCCGAAAAGACGCAGGGTGTAACCGCGTTGTCAGTTCCCAGTCCCCGGATGACGCTTGCGTACTGGTAACTGGGAGCTGGAGACTGTAAACTTAATCAGATGGACCGGGAGGAAGCGCTGCCAGCGTGTAAACCGGTCGGCCTCTGCAGTGAAGAATAGTCCGCGGCTCCAGGCCGGGACGAGGAGATAGGAATTGGCACGTTATACAGGAGCAGTTTGCCGCCTTTGCCGTCGTGAAGGCATGAAGCTTTTTCTGAAGGGCTCGAAGTGTTTCACCGATAAATGCGCGATTGAGAAGCGCAACTTTGCCCCTGGCCAGCATGGCCGCGACCGCAAGGCGAAGATCGTAGGTTACGGTCTTCAGCTTCGCGAAAAGCAGAAGGCGAAACGCATTTACTTTGCGTTGGAAGGGCAGTTCCGCGACTACTACGAGAAGGCGTCGCGCGCGCAGGGCGTGACCGGCGAGTTGCTGTTGCAGCAACTGGAGCGTCGTCTGGACAACGTGACCTTCCGGCTGGGTTTTGCCAGCTCGCGCCGGCAAGCGCGGCAGATAGTTCGCCACGGGCACGTGGAAGTGAATGGCCGCAAGGTGAATATTCCTTCATACCAGGTGGGCGTGGGGGATGAGATCAAAATTCGTCCTAACTCCGCGAAGCTGACCGTGGTGGAGAGCTCGCGCGAGTTTGCAAGCCATCAGGCTGCTCCGGCGTGGTTGTCAGTGGATGGATCGACGCTGTCGGGCAAGATTCTGGCGCTCCCGAAGCGCGAGGATGTGAACTTGCCGGTGAACGAACAACTGATCGTCGAACTTTACAGTAAGTAAATAGTTAGTTTTCCAATTCCCCAATTGCCGATCATTGGTTTTGGCCGGGGACTGGTGAGCTGGATGTGATAGTACGAGTAAGTTAAATCTAAGGGAAATGGAGAATCAGGCGCGGCCGTTGCAGAATGCTTCGCGGCGTTGCTGCGCAGGAGAGGTGATATCGATATGCTTTGGAGAGGATTTCAAAAACCCAAGCGTCTGGCGGTTGAATCGGAGACGCTAACCGAGATTTTTGGGAAGTTCAGCGCACAACCCTTTGAGCGCGGGTTTGGAACGACGATCGGCAATGCGCTGAGGCGCACGCTGCTGTCTTCTATTGAGGGCGCGGCGGTAACGGCAGTCAAGATCGAAGGCGTCCTGCACGAGTTTCAGTCGATTGGAGGAGTAGTTGAGGACGCGACCGACATCATTTTGAACCTGAAGCAGATTCCATTCAAGTTGAGTGGAGAGGGCCCGAAGGCGCTGTATTTGCGCGTGGACCAGCCGGGCGTTGTAACTTCAGGCCAGATTGAAGCCGATGGGGATGTTGAGATCCTTGATAAGGACATCTATATCGCCACAGTGAGCGAAGGCGGCAAGCTGGACATGGAAATGCGCCTGAAGCGCGGGCGCGGTTACATTTCGGCTGACAAGAATTTCGACTCTGACCTGGGAATTGGATTTATTCCGGTGGACTCGGTGCATTCGCCGGTCCGGAAGGTGAACTACGCGGTAGACGCGGCTCGCCTGGGGCAGATCACGGATTATGACAAGCTGACGCTTGAGGTGTGGACGAACGGAACCGTTCTTCCAGCGGACGCGGTTGGCCTGGCGGCGAAGCTGCTGAAAGACCACATGAGCATCTTCATCAACTTTGAAGAGGAGATTGAAACCGACACGCATACGGAAGACGGTCGCGGACTGCTGCGGAACGATAACCTGAACCGCTCGGTTGAGGAGCTGGAGTTGAGCGTGCGCAGCTACAACTGCCTGAAGAACGCCAATATCCAGTCAATCGGTGAGCTGGTGCAGAAGACTGAAGCCGAGATGCTGAAGACGAAAAACTTCGGACGCAAATCGCTGAACGAGATCAAGGAGATTCTGGCCCAGATGGGGTTGTCGTTGGGGATGAGGATCGACGAGCACGGGAATGCGGTGCCGGGACCGACCTCAATTCTTCCGGCGGCGGCGCTGGCTGCGAGCTACGGCGGTTACGATGACGACGACGAGGACGACCTCGATGACGATCTGGTGATGCCGAACGAGACCGAGAACTTTTGAGTACAGGGAACCGGGTTCAGGAAATATAAAATCTTGAGCCCGGTTCCGCAGACGATTTTAGATAGAGAGAGATTGCCATGCGTCACCGCAATGCAGGATACAAACTCGGACGGAACACCAGCCACCGCCGCGCCATGCTGCGGAACCTGGTGACGTCGATTATTCTTGAGGACCGCGTCGAGACCACCGTGACCAAGGCCAAGGCCGCGCGCCCGCACGTAGAAAAGCTCATCACCCTCGGTAAGAAGGGAGACCTGCATGCGCGGCGTCAGGCTCTTGCTTACCTGCAGACACGAGAAGCGGTAACACGGCTGTTCGATACGGTCGCGCCACGCTTTGGGGATCGGAACGGCGGATACCTGCGCGTTGTCCGCACCGGTTTTCAGCGGGGAGATGGCGCGGAGAAGGCGTTCATCGAATTGCTGGGAGCGGAGCAACTGCTGGACGAAAAGCGCCAGAAGCGCGCCGACGCGCGCGCCAAGCGCCGCGAAGAGTTGCAGAAGCAACTTGCGGAACAGCAACCGGAGGGCGGCGAACAGAGCTAGCTTTCAAACGAAACTAAAGTGAAGAGCGCACCTCTAATGGAGGGGCGCTCTTTTATGTTCAGGATGAAATTGTGGCCGGATCTTTGGGAAAGCTGGCGCACGCGCCACGGACTAGAAGTGATAGGCGATCCCGATAACGGGATCGTTCACCAGGTAATAGCGGCCGGTGCTGAAATTTGCGGCGCCGAAGGTGGGGGTCTTGTAGATCAGGCCGCGGTATTCGGCCCGAATGTCAAAGCTGGGACTGATTTCGTAAGCGATGCCTCCGCCGAATAGGCCGCCGATGTTGGTATTGCGACTGAGACCGTGCAGTTTAGTTTCCTGATCGTCGATGGGGCTGTAGATGAAGCCACCGATGCCTGCCTCCAGAAAGGGGTTGAAGTTTCGGAAGGTAAAGCTGTGGACGTAGGCGCCGGAAATTTCCTGAAAGCGATTATGGACCTGTACATTATTGGTCGGATTGGTGAAGTGCATGACCTCCTGTGCGTACTGATAATTCAGCTCGAGTCCACTGGTAGGGGTGAGGAGGTAACGATAGCTGATGAGCCCTCCGTAGCCGACATTGGCATGGAGGTGAACGGCATTGCCTGTGATGAAGGGTGGAATCAGAGCCGATCCGCTAACGCTTATGTCCTGGCGGCTTTCCTGGGCAAAACCTGCTACCGCCACGAGGGGTAGCAGCAACAGCAACAACAAAATCTTCTTCATTCGTCTCGTGAACCTCTGCCCGGCTAGGCGGACGCGAAAGCCTCTGGCTTCTGGATTTAGGGACCGGGCACAAGGCCTGCTCCACTTTCGCAATTGTACAGAAACACAGAGTTCAGCGTTCGATGACTGAGGCTCAGGAGCCGCGAGAGCTGGCGGCTTGATCTCGGTTGGGACGGCGGAAGGTGAACGGCGCTCCACGCTGTGCGGCGATGATCTTCACGCATCGCAGAAACGCCTGGGCGGCGTTGGAGAGAGTGGCCTTTTGGCGATGGATGAGGAGAAGCTGGCGATCGATGTGCAGCTCGGGCACCTGAACCTGGACGAGCTCACCGCGAGCCAGTTCGTCTCGCACGGTGAGGCCGGGCACGAGCGCGACTCCGTTGCCCATGGACACGAAACGTTTGATAGCCTCCAGGCTGGGAAGCTCGATGTTCATGTTGAGCGGAGTCTTGTGCTGCGCGAAGAGTGCTATGACGCGGCGGCGCAGCGGCGAAACGACATTGTGGGCGATAAAATTTTCGGTCCCCAGATCGCGCAAGGCCACGCTTTTCTGGCGCGCGAAATGATGTCGCGGGTTGACGATGAAGACGACGGAGTCAGTATAGACGCCAATGGATTTGAGCTGCGGGTCTTCAGGCGGGAAAGTTACGATGCCCAACTCAACGGCGCGGCCGAGGACGTGTTCCGGGATGCGGCTGGCCAGCGTGCGCTGCACCAGGACGCCTATGTGCGGACATTGGCGGCGGAATAGATCGAGCACGGGCAGCAAGTAGAGGCAGGTGTATTCGTTGGCGGCCAGGTTGAGACGCCCGCGCTCGAGCGAGCGGAGCTGTTCGAGCGCAGAGGCGGCCTCGCCCCGCAGCTTTAGGAGGCGCTCGGCATATTCGCGCAGCAGTTCGCCGGCGGAAGTGAGAGTTCCTTCGCGGGAGACGCGTTCGAAGAGCGGCTCGCCGATTTCATCTTCGAGACGGCGGATGGTGTGACTGATGGCCGGCTGTGTGCGGTGAAGACGCGACGCGGCGCGCGAGAAACCGCGCTCTTCAATGACGGCGAGAAAAGTTTCAAGTTGTGCGAGTTCCATACTTTTCAAGTATAAATATGATTTATCGAAATGGTAGAAATTATAAATTGGAATTATGCGCTTGGATTTGGGAAACTGGAGGAGTCTCAGATTTCGAGGAGATCATGACTAACGACCACGTACATTTTTTTGACACCACGCTTCGAGACGGGGAACAGTCGCCGGGTTGCAGCATGACGCAGCATGAAAAGCTGCAGATCGCCCATTCGCTGGCGGAGCTTGGGGTGGACGTGCTGGAGGCGGGCTTTGCGATTTCGTCAGACGGAGATTTTGCCTCCATAGAGGCGGTGGCGCAGGAGGTACGCGGACCAGTGATTGCGTCGCTGGCGCGCGCGAGGACGGAAGATATTGAGCGTGCAGGACGCGCGGTGAGGAAGGCGCGGCGATCGCGCATTCACATTTTTCTGGCCAGCTCGGACATCCACCTGGAACACAAATTGAAGATCAGCCGGGAGCAGGCGCTGGAAAGTGCGTCGAAGGCAGTGGCGCTAGGGAAGACGCTGGCGGACGAAGTTGAGTTCTCCCCTGAAGACTCGACGCGCACGAGCCACGATTTTCTGTGCGAGATTGTTGGCGTGGCGATTGCTGCGGGTGCGACCGTGATCAACCTACCTGATACGGTCGGCTACGCTGTCCCGAACGAGTATGCCGAGATGTTTCGCGTGATTCGCGAGCGGGTCCCGGGAGCGGATAGGGTGATGCTGTCGGCGCACACGCATGATGATCTGGGCCTGGCGGTGGCGAACGCACTGGCTGCGATCGACGCCGGTGCGCGGCAGGTGGAGTGCACGATCAACGGCATCGGTGAGCGCGCGGGAAATGCGGCGATTGAGGAGATTGCAGCGGCTTTGCACGTGCGCGCGGACCGGTATCCGGTGACGCATGGGTTGAAGCTGGAGAAGCTTTACTCCGCGAGTCAGCAGCTCGCGCAGACGATCAGCTTTGGGCCGTCTCCGAATAAGGCGATTGTGGGCAGTAATGCATTTGCCCATGAGGCGGGAATTCATCAGCATGGAGTAATGTCGAATCCGCTGACGTATGAGATTATGACGCCGGCCTCAGTGGGGGTTCCGACGAATCGGATGGTGCTGGGCAAGCACTCGGGGCGGCACGCGCTGCGCTCGCGGCTGATTGCTCTGGGTTTTGATCTGGCGGCGGCGGACCTGGATATTGCCTATCGCGCGTTCTCTGAGCTGGCGGACAAAAAGAAGGCGATTTACGACCTGGATCTGGTGAATCTTGTGGCGCACCACCAGCGGCATGAGGACCTAATTGGGTCGGATGCGGTTATGCAATCGAACTGATTTTTCGCCGCGGAGGATATCGGTTCCGGGCTTCGCTTTTCCTGCTGCCTACCACCTATATTTTTGGAGATGTTTTTAAATGAAGCTGAAAGTATTGGTTGTTGCTGGAGACGGAATTGGTCCAGAGGTTACGAACGAAGCAGTGCGCGTACTGCGCTTGGTTGCGGACGCAGGCGGCTACGATTTTGAATTTCGCGAGGCACTGATTGGCGGCGTCGCGATCAAGAAGGAGGGCTCGCCGCTACCGCCTTCGACTCTCGACGCGGCTTTGGACAGCGATGCTGTGCTTCTTGGCGCAGTGGGTGGAAATGAGTTCAATTCGCTGCCTCCGAACAAGCGGCCTGAGGCCGGGCTGCTGCAGTTGCGGCAGGCGCTGGGTGGATATGCCAATCTGCGGCCTTCGTTCGCGTGGCCGGCGCTCTCCCAGAATTCTCCGCTGAAGTCGGAGGTGGTTGAGGGCACGGACATGTTATTTGTGCGGGAGCTGCTGGGCGGGCTCTATTTTGGCGAGCCCCGGATGTGGGACAAGGAGACGAGCGCGGCGTGGAACACGATGCGTTATACGCGTGACGAGGTGGTTCGCGTGGCGCACGTGGCATTTGAGCTGGCTTCGGCGCGGCGGAAGAAAGTCACATCAGTGGATAAGGCGAACGTGCTGGAGGTTTCGCAATTGTGGCGCGCGACGGTGACGGAGGTGGCGGCGCAGTATCCCGATGTAATGCTGGAGCACCAATATGTGGATGCGTGCGCGATGCATTTAATGAACACTCCGCGGAATTTCGATGTCGTGCTTACGGAGAATCTGTTCGGCGACATTTTGTCGGATGAGGCGGCCGTGATTACCGGGTCACTGGGTATGCTGCCATCGGCGACGATTGGAGGCGCGGTGAACCTGTACGAGCCGGTGCACGGGTCGGCGCCGGACATTGCGGGTAAGGGCATTGCGAATCCGCTGGGCGCGATTTTGACTGCGGCAATGGTGCTGCGGCACTCGGCGAAGCTGGAGCAAGATGCCCAATCCGTAGAGGCGGCGGTGCGCAGGGTTCTGGAGCAGGGATACCGCACGGCGGATTTGGTTCGCGGAGAGCAAGGCGTATCGACTGAGGAGATGGGAAGGCAGGTGCATCAGGCGCTGGGCGAGTTGATCGATCGGAGGCAGGCGCTGCACGCTGTCTAAGTGACGTACTGTACTGGCCTTCCGGCGGCTACTTCAATTGGGTCTTCCCAAAGTGCGCGGGGATTGGCCGTCTCACATGTGCCTCAGGTGCAAAGATAATTTGGTTATTAACGATGTTATGGAGTAATTGGGAATGGCAGAGAAGCCGTTGACGTTATTCGAGAAGGTCTGGCGATCGCACGTGGTTGCTGAGCCGGCGAATCAGCCGGTGTTGCTTTACGTTGATCTGCATCTGGTTCACGAAGTCACCTCACCGCAAGCCTTTGAGGGGCTGCGGCTAGCGGGACGCAGGCTTCGGCGTCCGGACCGGACAGTGGCGACGATCGATCACAATGTTCCGACGACTCTCGCGGGTCGCGCCCTGATTGAAGACGTGATTGCGGCGAAGCAGATCGATGCATTGCGGAAGAACTGCGCGGAGTTTGGCGTGACGCTATATGACGTAGATTCAGCGGAGCAGGGGATTGTTCACGTAATCGGACCGGAGCTGGGGTTGACCAAGCCGGGCATGACGATTGTGTGCGGCGATTCGCATACTTCGACGCATGGTGCGTTTGGCGCGCTTGCGTTCGGCATTGGGACGTCGGAAGTCGAGCACGTCATGGCAACGCAGTGTTTGCCGCAGTCGAAGCCGAAGACGTTTCGGATTGCCGTGGAAGGCGAGCTGCCGGACGGTGTGACAGCGAAGGATGTGGCACTCGGGATTATAGGGCGCATTGGTACAGATGGCGCAACGGGATATGTGATCGAGTATGCGGGATCCGCGGTGCGCGGACTCTCGATGGAAAGCCGGATGACACTGTGCAACATGAGCATAGAGGCGGGTGCACGTGCTGGAATGATCGCTCCGGATGAGACGACATTTGCTTATCTAAAGGGACGGGAGTTTGCTCCGCAGGGCGAGGACTGGCAAAAGGCGGTGAGTGAGTGGAGGAAGCTGGTGAGCGATGTGGGCGCACAGTATGACCGCGAGCTAGTGATTCCGGCGATCGATCTGGCGCCGTATGTAACGTGGGGGACGAGTCCAGGCATGGTGGTGGCGGTGACCGATGCCGTGCCTGATCCGGCGATGGCGCAGACGGATGCGGACCGTCGCGGATTTGAGCGGGCGCTTGAGTATATGGGTTTGAAGGCGGGCATCCCGATGGAAGAGGTCGCGATTGACCGCGTGTTTGTAGGCTCTTGCACGAATTCACGGATTGAAGACTTGCGTTCGGCGGCGAAGGTGGTGTTGGGGCATCGCGTTAGCCCCAAGGTCAGGGCCATGGTGGTTCCGGGATCGCAGAAAGTCAAGGCACTGGCAGAGAGCGAAGGGCTGGACCAGATTTTTCGCGCAGCGGGGTTTGAATGGCGCGAACCGGGATGCTCGATGTGCCTGGGCATGAATCCCGATATTTTGGAGCCGGGGGAACGCTGCGCTTCAACGAGCAACAGAAACTTTGAGGGCCGTCAGGGGCGAGGGGGACGGACGCATCTGGTGAGTCCGATGATGGCGGCTGCGGCGGCGATAACAGGGCACTTTACCGATGTTCGAACGTGGGAATTCAAGAAAGTAGAGGTGCCCGCGTAATGCAGACATTCCGCACTTTAACTTCGCGAGTGATGCCGCTGGACCGCATAAACGTGGACACGGACCAAATTATCCCCAAGCAGTTTTTGAAGCGCATTGAGCGCACGGGCTATGAAGAATTTCTGTTTTTCGATTGGCGCAAGGACAGGAATTTTGAGCTGAACGATCAGCGTTTCAAGGGCGCCCAGATATTGGTGGCAGCTAAGAATTTTGGGTGTGGGTCGTCGCGCGAACACGCGGCATGGGCGCTTTTGGATTACGGTTTTCGCTGCGTGATAGCGCCGAGCTTCGCGGATATTTTTTATTCGAACGCGGGGAAGAACGGGATTCTGCTTGTGACTCTGCCGGAGGAACAGGTGCAGATGTTGCTTGAGCGGGCAGCGAATACGCCGGGCTACATGCTCACGGTGTCGCTCGATGAGCAAACGGTAAAGGACACACAGGGGCTCTCGGCTTCTTTCTCTATCGATGCTTTCCGAAGGGATTGCCTGCTGCACGGGTTGGACGATATAGAGTTGTCTCTGCGTCATGTAGACGCACTGGATCGATTCGAGAAAAAACATGATGCGGCGTTCTGGGTGGCCCCTAAACCTGATGAGAGCGCGCGCGCATGAGCGGTGGAAACAGCAACGGGCACGGAAAACTCCACTCTATTGCTCTGACTGAGGGGCCGAGCCGGGCCCCCGCTCGCGCGATGCTGCGAGCGGTAGGATTTTCGCGCGAGGATTTGGCGAAGCCGATTATCGGCATCGCGAATACGTGGACGGAGATTGGGCCATGCAACTTTCATCTGCGGCAGATTGCCGAGGCGGTGAAGCTTGGAATTCGCGAGGCGGGCGGCACGCCGATGGAATTCAACACCATCACGATTTCAGATGGAATCACGATGGGCACCGAGGGCATGAAGGCCTCGCTGATCAGCCGCGAGGTGATTGCGGATTCGGTGGAGTTGGTGGCCCGCGGAAATCTTTTCGATGGCTTGGTGGCGATTGCCGGGTGTGACAAGAACATGCCGGGGACGGTGATGGCGCTGGCCCGGCTGGATATTCCTTCGTTGATGCTGTACGGCGGATCGATTGCGCCGGGACATTTGAATGGCAAAAACCTAACGGTGCAGGACGTGTTCGAGGCGGTTGGCTCGCACGCGGCGGGCAAGCTGGACGATGCGGGGCTGGAGGCGATCGAAGCAAATGCGTGTCCGGGCGCGGGCGCCTGCGGCGGGCAGTTCACGGCAAACACAATGGCGATGGCGTGCGAATTCATGGGGATCTCGCCGCTGGGACTGTCGGGCGTTCCAGCGTTTCTCCCGGAGAAGCTGACGGCATCGCGCGAAGCGGGGAGGCTCGTAATGGAGCTGGCGAAAAACGATCTGCGGCCGAGCAGGATTATTACGGCGAAGTCGCTGGAGACGGCGATTGCAAGCGTGGCGGCGTCCGGTGGGTCGACAAATGCAGTTTTACATTTGCTGGCTATTGCAAACGAAATGGGAATTCCGCTGACGATTGATGATTTTGACCGTATCAGCAAGCGGACACCGCTGCTCTGCGACCTGAAGCCGGGCGGTCAGTATGTGGCGGCGGATTACCACGCCGCGGGGGGTAGCCGACTATTGGCGAAGCGACTCTTGGAGGCTCGACTGATCGATGGCGGCGGCCTGAATGTGTCCGGAAAAACACTGGCGGAAGAAGCGGCTGCCGCCGAGGAAGCACCCGGGCAGAAGGTGATTCGCGCGCAGGAAGATGCTCTGAAGTCAACGGGCGGGCTCGTGATTTTGAAGGGCAACCTGGCTCGGGAGGGGTGCGTGATTAAAGTAGCCGGTCACAAGCGCCTGGAGCATCGCGGGCCGGCGCGGGTTTTTGACTGCGAGCAGGATGCTTTTCATGCGGTGGAGTCAGGGCGAATCAAACCGGGCGACGTGATGGTGATTAGGTATGAGGGCCCAGTGGGAGGCCCGGGGATGCGTGAGATGTTGGCGGTGACGGCGGCGGTGGCGGGTATTCCGGAGTTGACCGACACGGTTGCGTTGCTTACCGATGGGCGCTTTTCAGGGGCTACGCGCGGTCTGATGGCAGGGCACGTTGCGCCGGAGGCGGCGGTGGGCGGTGCGATCGCTGCGGTGCTGGAAGGGGATCCGATTCACTTCGATATTCCAAATCGCACGCTGTCGGTGGATATTTCTGATGCGGAGCTTGCGGCACGGCTGAAGGGATGGAAGAAGCCAGTTCCTCGGTTTGCGCGCGGAGTGTTTGCGAAATATGCCAATGCTGTTTCTTCGGCGGCGCAGGGCGCGGTGACGCATTGAAAAAACTTCCAGCTTCCAGTTCTCAGTTATTAACAGCGGAAGGACTCGAACTGAGAACCGGTAAGTTGTAATCGGCGGTTGGAAACAGCAACTCAAGACTCGGGAGAGGCGAGATGAGTGACCAGAGAGCTACGGGCACGCATTTGACGGGCGCTGAGATTTTGTGGGCTACCCTTGAAGGCGAAGGTGTGCACGAAGTCTTTGGATATCCGGGCGGCGCGATTCTGCCGGCGTATGATGCGCTGCGAAGGTTCCCCATCCGACACATCCTGGTTCGGCATGAGCAGGGTGCGGTTCACATGGCGGACGGATATGCGCGTGCGTCGGGCAAAGTGGGCGTGGCGATTGCGACTTCAGGGCCGGGCGCCACCAATATGGTGACGGGTATGGCGACGGCCATGCTCGATTCGATTCCGCTGTTATGCATTACGGGACAGGTTTCGAGCAAGGTGCTGGGATCGGACGCCTTCCAGGAAGTCGATATCACCGGTATAGCGCTGCCAGTGACGAAGCACAATTACATTGTGACGCGCGCGGAGGACATTTCCCCGGCAATTCGCGAGGCGCTCTTAGTGGCGCAATCGGGGCGCCGCGGTCCGGTACTAGTAGACATTACGAAAGACGCGCAGCAGGCGACGGCGGAGTTTAATTTTGCGGCGGCAGCGCCAAGGCCTTATCGTCCGCATCCGATGCTTCGCGTGGAGAGCGAGTCGGTTCTGAAGGCGGTGGAGTTAATTCGCGCGGCAAAGCGGCCGGTGATTCTGGCCGGGCACGGGATGATTGCTTCGGGCGCGCGCGAACAGGTGATTGCGTTGGCGGAGCGGCTGCATATACCAGTTGCTTCAACGCTGCTCGGGTTGGGCGGATTTCCAGCTTCGCATCCCCTCTCGCTGGGAATGATGGGCATGCACGGCGAGGCATGGGTAAACCAGGCGATCCAACAGGCCGATTTGCTGATTGCCTGCGGCATGCGATTTGATGATCGAGTGACGGGGTCCCTGTCGACGTACGCAGTACATGCGAAGAAGATTCACATCGATATTGATCCGGCGGAGATCAACAAGAACGTGAGGGTGGATGTGGCGCTGCTCGGGGACCTGGCGGAGGTGCTGGAGGCGGTGTTGCCGCACCTGTCGGGGCATGGCTCAAAGAAGGGCGGCTCGGCCTGGGCGCGGGAAGTGAATGCAATGAAGGGTGAGTGCGCGGTGCGCGATATTCAGAATCTTCCGGATACGGGGCATTTGTACGCGGCGCATGTGATGCACGATTTGTGGCGCGCGACAGATGGCAAGGCGATTGTTGCGACCGACGTAGGCCAGCACCAAATGTGGGAAGCGCAGTACTACAAGCACGAAGAGCCGCGGACACTGATTACCTCCGGCGGTCTGGGCACGATGGGATTTGCGCTTCCGGCAGGTATTGGTGCCAAGGTCGCACAACCGGAGAGAGAGGTCTGGGTGATTGCGGGAGATGGTGGGTTCCAAATGACCGCGGCGGAGCTTTCGACAGTTGCGCAGGAATCCCTGGACGTGAATATTGCGATTGTGAACAACGGGTATCTGGGGATGGTTCGTCAATGGCAGGAGTTTTTCTATGAGAAGAATTATGAGTCATCTCCGATACTGAGTCCGGATTTTGTGAAGCTGGCGGAGGCGCACGGGATTCCGGGGCTGACGGTGCGTGCCCGATGCGAGGTGCTGCCGGCGGTCAAGGCGGCGCGCGAGCGCAAGGGCCCGTTCCTGATTAATTTTCTAGTGGAGAAGGAAGACTCGGTGTATCCGATGATCGCGGCTGGATCGGCTCTTCATGAGATGATCCGGCGGTCGGATAATCCGCTGGTTGAGACTCCGCAGGATGTGTGAAACAGAGAAAAGGTTAGAGGGAAAAGGGAAAGCGGATGCTGCACACATTTGTTGCTCTTGTGGAGGACAAGCCGGGCGTGCTGACGCGCGTCGCATCGTTATTCCGACGGCTGAACATCAATATCGTGTCGCTAACGGTGGGACGATCGGAAAAACCTGGTATTTCGCGCATGACGATTGTGTCCGAAGCGTCGCCGACGGCGGGGCATCGCATTAGGGCGAGTCTTTACAAGCTCGAAAATGTGCTGCAGGTGGATGACATTGGGCAGTATTCGAGCGTGAGCCGGGAGTTGGCGCTGATAAAGGTTGCGGCGACTCCGAAGACGCGTTCGCACATATTTGAGCTGGCCGAGGTATTTCGCGCGCGAATTGTGGACTTGGCTCCGGAGTCGTTGATGATCGAGATTACAGGCGTAGAGAGCAAGATTGAAGGGCTGATCCAGGTACTGAACGAGAGCGAAGACAAGATCCTGGAAGTGTCGCGCACAGGACGGATGGTGATGCGTCGCGGCCAACACACAAGCCGCGTGCTGGATGCGATGCGGGTTGCGGGCGACGATGCTGGCGACGCGGAAGAGATTCCAGAGGATATTGCGGAAGAGGCCGACCTGCCGCAGTAATCACCGGCCGCGCAACGAGTCGCCCGTTGAGTCTTCCAGTCGCGGTCACACAAGTTTGCAATTTTCGACTTCAAACCACACGAAAGAACAAGAGGAAACGAAATGCCGAAGACGTATCACGATCATGATGCCAACTTATCCATTATTCAGAAGAAGAAGGTAGCCATAATCGGCTACGGATCGCAGGGCCATGCGCATGCGCTGAATTTAAAGGATTCGGGAGTGGAAGTTCGGGTGGGATTGCCTGCGTCGAGCAAGTCGATTGCGAAGGCGAAAAAGGCCGGGCTGGAAGTCAACACAGTGAGCGACGCTGCGGCATGGGCCGATGTGATCATGGTTCTAACGCCGGACCACTCGCAAGGTGAGACGTATGCGAAGGAGATTGCGCCGAATCTGAAGAAGGGTAAGACGCTGATGTTTGCGCACGGATTTAATATTCGCTTCGGCACGATCGATCCACCGAAGGATATTGACGTGTCGCTGGTTGCGCCGAAGGCGCCTGGACATCGCGTACGCGAGGTGTTTTCCGAGGGCGGAGGCACGCCCGGGCTGGTTGCAACCCATCAGGACGCTTCCGGCAAGGCACTGGAGACGGCGCTTTCGTATGCAAAGGGAATTGGATGCACACGCGCGGGCGTGATACAGACGACCTTTGCCGAGGAGACGGAGACGGACCTGTTCGGCGAGCAGGCGGTCCTGTGCGGCGGCGCGTCGGCACTGGTGAAGGCGGGATTTGAAACGCTCGTGAATGCCGGGTATCAGCCGGAGATCGCGTATTTCGAGTGCCTGCATGAGTTGAAGCTGATCGTGGATCTGATGTATCGCGGCGGTCTCGCGTTCATGCGGTACTCGATTTCCGATACGGCCGAGTACGGCGATTACACGGCGGGGCCGCGCATCGTTACGGACGATACGCGAGCGGAGATGAAGAAGCTGCTCAAGGAGATCCAGGACGGCTCGTTTGCGAAGAAGTGGATTGAAGAGAACAAGACGGGGCGCAAGTACTTCTCGCGGATGCGCGAAGACGAGGCGAAGCATCCGATAGAGGAAGTCGGCGGACGGTTGAGGGCGGCGATGCCGTTCCTTGATCCGGTGACGGTGAAGGACAACACCCCGCAGACGGAAGTGGCGACCGCTTAAGTGTTCAGACGAGGTACGGGACGGCTCAAGAGGAGCCGCCCGCACAGCGGGGTGCGGCGGCGGGGACCCGCATTCGGTTTACCATCACAGAGAGGCAAGTTTCTATGACTACCGCCAGTTCCATGCCGATGCTGGATGAGGCTGTTCCGATCCGGACTCCCGTTCCGGAAATCGTTGAAGCGTTGAAGCGAGTTGGGCCGCTGCATGGCATGGAGGAGTGCGAACTGGAGTGGCTGGCCACGCATGGCATCGAGCGCAGGACAGCGGCGGGAGCGACGTTGTTCCGCGAGGGCGAAGCTGTGGATACGATGATGATTCTGCTCAAGGGCGAAGTGCATGTTCGCCGGGAGCGGGGCGGACCTGCAGCGCTCTTCATCGGACGCACCGGGATGATTACCGGACTGCTTCCCTTCTCGCGCATGAAGACGTATGGAGGGCACGGGTATGCGGTGAGCGACTTGTGGACGCTGGAGTTTCCGCGAAGCACCTTCGCGGAGATGACGGCGGCGGTGCCGTCGATGACCCAGCGCTGCGTGAGCGTGCTGCTGGATCGGGTGCGGGAAGTGACGCGACTGGAGCAGCAGGCTGAGAAGCTGAACGCGCTGGGCAAGCTGGCTGGCAACCTGGCGCACGAGATGAACAACCCGGCCTCGGCGGCGCAGCGGGCCGCATCCGGGCTATTGGACGAGCTGCGCGTCTACGGCCAGGAGAAGTACCGGATGGGTGGGCTGTGCCTGGATGACGAGCACATCCGGAAGGTGCGCGAGTGGCAGAGCTCCGTTCGAGGCGAGCGGAAGATGCTGGCGGAGGGTTCGGCACAGCATGCGGCCCTTGAGGACGGAGTACAGGCATGGCTGAAGGCGCATGGCGTGGAGAAGACATGGAAGATCGCGCCGGAGCTGGCCGAGCTGGGGGTCACGGCGGAACAGCTTGAGCCGATTGAGTTTCTGAGCCACGAGGCGCTGCAGGTTGTGCTGGGTCAGTTTGCATCCTCGCTCCGGGCGGAGCGGATTGCGGAGGCGATGCTGGATTCGACGGCGCGGATCTTCGAGCTGATCCGCGCGATCAAAGACTACTCGTATATGGACCAGGCTCCCATTCAGGAAGTGGATATCAGGCAGGGCATGGAGAACACGCTGGCCATGCTGCAGTCGCGACTGGGACAGGTACAGATCGAGCGGCGATACGAGGCGAATCTGCCCAAAATTTCGGCGTACGGGAGCGAACTGAACCAGGTGTGGATGGCGTTGCTGGAAAACGCTTTGGATGCAATGAATAACGAAGGGAAAATCACACTGGCCACGCACTGCTCCGGGGAAATGCTGGTGATCGAGGTCTGGGACAACGGTCCGGGCATTCCGAAAGACATCCAGGACCGCATTTTTGAGCCTTTCTTTACGACCAAGCCAACAGGCAGCGGTTTGGGGCTGGGCCTCGATACCGTGCAGCGCATTGTGCGGCGGCATCGCGGGTATGTGCACGTGACATCGGAGCCGGGCTCGACCTGCTTTGAGGTCCGGCTGCCGGTCGACCAATTGCAGGCGTACTGAGGCGTGTCGCCTGTCAATTTTTTCCCCTCCATTTCTCGCATGTGATTGATTTTGCATTTGCTTCTGTAGATTTGCTTTAGCCAGATGATTGATTTTGTTCGGTTTTCAGTAAAGCGGGGTCTGATAGGGAGATTTTGGCTGTCCTTTTTGGCTGGCCGGGACGGGCCGCTCCGGCGCAAATTTTGATGTGGAAGCGGTGAGGCGGATGGGCTGGTTAGGGCCTTCCGCCTCACGCTTTTTTTTGATTCGCAATTCAGTAAGTGATTCGTAGGGTTGGGTTTTCTGTAAGTGGCTGTTTTGCAGGTATGTGATTCTATTGAGTTTTCCGTTGCGGGGGAGCGCTGAGTCATTGAAATGACTGGATTTTCCGAAGGCGATCGAGGACCGCGCTGAGGACGATCCGGGCTTCGGGGTCTGCGCGGACGGCGCTCTGGATGCGTTTGAGTTTGGCCTGGAGAGTGCGGAGCAGGCGCGGCGCGTCCATGGAAGAGAGGTCGGCGACGAGGCGTTCCATGGCTTCGTCATGGGTGATTTCGTACATGCCGTGGCGGTATGGGCGCATGTGGTGACGGCAGACCTGCTCATCTTTAATGACGGGTTGGCGGCAGGTTCTGCCGGAGGGAAGATCGTGGCTGCATAGGCGGACGCCTTTCATCATGGCGGGTCTCCTGTAAATCAGATTTGGATTCATGCAAATAAAAGAGGACTGCCGTTGGGCAGTCCTCTTGTTGGTTAAATTGTCTCTATTTCTATTTTATCAATTCCCAATAATTCAACTGCATTGGTTGTGAATTTTTCTGGTGTCTGGAATGAGTGGCTTATGGGGATTTGATTACTAATGGGCTTGACACAATTCGCCGGTTGCTGCGCTCCGGCAATAACTGAACGTTTGAAGTGAACAAGGTCAACGGGGTTGGTGCCAATCTGGAAGCCCGAACGATTCAACGACAGACTTCTCGCAAACCGGCCCAGCAACTGCTGCTGAGCTCGTGTTCGATCGCGGTGAGTGCAAAATCGCGAACCGCTCAATGAGCGCATTGGCCCGTTGGCAACAGTTGATGTGCGGGACTGGACTTCAGAAGGTTTCGGTAGCGCGCACTGGGACTTCCATCTGCCAACCTTCCGCCAAAATCTCGACCGTCACCGATCTGTTGTGTCACCAGTAGGTCTACTACGGCCGTGGAAAAACGGTTGACACCTGGTGCGCCACGGGCATAGCAACGAATCCTAAGTAGACAGAGTTGCTATCGCATTGAGGCACGGGATCGGCCGGATCGCTTAGAGACCGCGCTCTTCGGCATTCGCGGAACAACCTGAACGCCCGCCCAAAGCGTTGCGAGCGTTTGCTCGACTACGAGAGTCTGGTCGGGCCGGTCAGGCACAACCCCTTGGATGACCATGAGGGTGGCGAGGCCAAAGATCGTGTACCACCATGTGTGGGCTACCACAATGTCATCCCTGCCTGGCAATCCTTCATCCTTGGCAACTTCGAAGAAGAGCTGTACGAAACGTTGGAACAAAGGTCTGCCAATGTCGTCGATATATTGTCCAGCGCGCATGCCGTTGCGGTTCTCCGGCCCGAAGAAGACGTTGCGGAACTGCTGTGGATGGGCAGTGCAGAACTGAATCAAGCCACGTGAAGTCGCAAAAAGACGCTCTTTCGGTGCAGGATGTTTAGCGGCAATCGCGTCGAAGTTCTGAATCAGCAGCCCGATCGTCTGGCTGCTCAACTCGGCAAAAATGTGCCACTTGTCAGGGAAATGCTGGTAGATCACGGCGTGCGTATAGCCGATCTCTTCAGCGATCGCACGAAGCGTCACGGCTTCGTAACCGCGATCGGCAAACATTTTGCTTGCAGCCGCCAGGATTTCGCTCCGCAGCCTCTCCTTACGTTCTGCCCGGCGACTTGGTGATGTGGATGTCACTTCACTAGTTTACTGTCACCTTGGATATCTTTCGACCACCTGCTTAAATACAACC
>DASUHR010000016.1:0-186129 GCA_036273415.1 Silvibacterium sp.
CGATATCAAGCCGGCAAATATTTTTGTGACTACGCGCGGTCAGGCAAAGGTCCTGGATTTCGGGCTGGCAAAAATCGAACTTGCATCGCAAATCGGTAGCGCGGAGCTGCAGACGATAAGACTGGGCGATGACCTGACAATCCCGGGGACGACTCTTGGCACGGTGGCATACATGTCGCCAGAGCAGGCGCGCGGGCAGTATACGGACTGCCGCACCGATCTGTTTTCGCTCGGCACGGTTTTTTATCAGATGGCGACCGGAGTGCTGCCGTTTCAGGGCGAGAGTCCGGCGGTGATTTACGACGCGATTCTGAATCGGGATCCGGTGCCGATACTGCAGGTGAATCCTTCGCTGCCGCCGGCGTTTGCGCGCATCGTGGAGAAGGCGCTGGAGAAGGACCGGAATCTGCGTTATCAGGCAGCCGGTGAATTGAAGACGGATTTGCTGCGGCTGAAGCGCGATCTGGATTCCGGAAGCCGGCAGAGGTCGGATTCAGGAGAGTCCCGTCCGGGAACGGGGAAGGCCAGCGTGAAGTCGGTGGCCGTGTTGTACTTTGAGAACCTGAGCGGCGAAAAGGAAGACGAATATTTCCGTGACGGTATCACCGAAGACATCATCACGGATTTATCGAAGATCAGAGGGCTGAATATTTTTCCGCGCCCTGCGGTGCTGGTTTACCGTGACAAGCCGGTGACTCCAGCGCAGATCGGGCAGCAACTGGGAGCGGCATTTGCTCTGGGAGGCAGCGTGCGCCGGTCCGGGAGCCGATTGCGCATTACCGCGCAACTGGCGGACACGGCTACGGGCTTTCCGATCTGGTCAGAGCGTTATGACCGCGAAATGAAGGACGTCTTCGAGGTACAGGACGAGATCGCGAGCAAGATTGCGCAGGCGCTGCGGATTACTCTGTCTCCGAAGGAGAAGGAAGAGATTGCCGCAAAACCGACAGAGAATCTGCAAGCCTATGACCTTTATCTGCGGGGCAAAGGCTACGCGCGACGTCTTCAGCGACAGGACATGGAATTCGCGGTGCAGATGTTTGAGAATGCGGTCATTCTCGACCCGAACTTTGCCCTGGCTTACGCCGCAATTGCCATCGCCTGTGCGGAGAATCACTACTACCACGGACGCAATCCTATATGGATCCAGCGTGCGATGAAGGCTTCGGAGACAGCCGCTCTTCTGCGCCCCGATCTGCCCGAAGTGCAGGTGGCGCAGGCGTGGATTCTGTATGCGCAAGATAAGTATGACGAAGCGGTGATGGTTGCAAAGAAAGCGATTGGACGCAAGCGCGATTGCGAAGGCGCTTACAATCTGCTGGCTCGAGCCCTATTTTCGTCCGGCCGCCATCAAGAGTTGGCGGAAATCGCTGAAGAGGCGATCGAGGCAAGCGGTGACGACTACAACGTCTTCATTCCGATTTCGAACTCATTGGGAGCGCTGGGAAAAGAGGAGGAGCGCCGTCACTGGCGGCAGCAACAAGCAGTTGCTCTGGAGCGTCACTTGCACCTGGTGCCCGAGGATGCGCGCGCGCGGGTGATTCTGGCGAGCAGCTACGCCGATTTTAATCGCATTGAGGACGCCATGCGCGAGATAAAGTTCGCTGTCGCTCTCCGTCCCAATGAGGCGACTGTGCTGTACAACGCTGCCTGCAGCTTCTGCCTGATAAAGAAGAAGCCCGAGGCCCTGGAGGCATTACGCAAAGCCCGAGATGCGGGCTGGAGCGACGCGAACTGGGCTCGGAATGATCCTGATCTTTCGCTGCTGCACGGCGATCCCGAATTTGAACGGCTTTATAACGTGCACAACGCGGATGGAGGGTCGTAGTGCGTTCTCTGCAAGCTTTGGATTTCCGATTTAGACTTCTGTTACTTCTTGGTCGTGATACATGGAATCAGTTTCAGTAATAGGGCAAACCGTTTCTCATTACTCGGTGGTGCGCAAGATAGGCACTGGGGGAATGGGCATTGTCTATGAAGCCGAGGACACGCAGCTCGGTCGCCACGTTGCGCTGAAATTTCTGCCGCCGGAGCTGGCTCAGGACCCGAATGCGCTTGAACGATTTCAGCGCGAAGCGCGGGCGGCATCCGCTCTCAATCATTCCAACATTTGCACGGTGTATGCCATCGAGCAGGATGGGGGGCAGCCGTTCATAGTGATGGAGTTACTCGAAGGCCAATCGCTGGCGCAGATGATCGGGCGGCATCCTGTTGAGATTCTTGAATTGCTGACGCTGGCGATTCAGATTGCGGATGCGCTCGAGTCGGCGCACGCGAAGGGCATTGCGCACCGGGATATCAAGCCGGCGAATATTTTCATTACGTCGCGAGGTCAGGCGAAGATTCTGGATTTCGGTTTGGCCAAGGTTGAGGTTACGCGTCCCGGGGTGATGAATCTGGCGCAAATGGAAACGATGCAGTTGGGACAGGACCTTACGACGCCAGGAACTGCGCTGGGTACGATGTCATACATGTCGCCGGAGCAGGCGCGCGGACAGTTCACCGATTGTCGAACGGATTTATTTTCTTTGGGAACGGTTTTGTATCAGATGGGGACCGGAGTTCTGCCGTTCCAGGGCGATACGCCGGCGGTTATTTATGAAGGAATCCTCAATCGCGATCCGGTTCCGATTCTGCAGGTGAATGCTTCGCTTCCGGGCGGATTTGCGCGGATTGTGGAGAAGGCGCTGGAGAAGGACAGGAATTTGCGTTATCAGACAGCCACCGATCTTAAGACCGACCTGATCCGGTTAAAGCGCGATGTTGATTCCGGCAGCCGGCATATAAGCGATTCCGGCGAATCGCATGGAGGAGCGGCGAAGCACGTCGCGAAATCGGTGGCGGTTCTGTACTTTGAGAACCTCAGCGGGGCGAAGGAAGACGAATACTTTCGCGACGGCATCACCGAGGACATCATTACCGAGCTTTCGAAGATCAAGGGGCTGAACATTTTTTCGCGTCCGACGGTGCTGGCGTACCGCGACAAGCAGGTGACTCCGGCGCAGATCGGGCAGCAGTTGAGAGCCTCGTATGTGCTTGGGGGCAGCCTGCGGCGTGCGGGCAACCGGCTCCGCATCAACACACAGCTGGTCGATACGGTCACCGATTTTCCGATCTGGTCGGAACGTTACGACCGGGAGATGAAGGACGTCTTCGAGCTGCAGGATGAGATCGCCAGCAAGATTGCGCAGGCGCTGCGGATTACATTGTCTCCGCAAGAGCAGGAGGCGTTGGCGGCGAAGCCGACGGAGAATTTGCAGGCCTACGATCTTTATCTGAAGGGCAAGAGCTACGCGCGACGCCTGCAGCGCACGGACCTGGAATTTGCGGTGCAGATGTTTGAGAACGCGGTGCTCATGGACGCGAACTTTGCGCTCGCCTATGCCGCTCTCGCGAATGTTTGCGCGCAAAACTATTACCTGCACGGGCGCGATCCTGCGTGGATCGAGCGCGCCGTGCGAGCATCGGGAACGGCGGTTGTGCTGCGTCCCGACTTGCCGGAGGTGCAGGTTGCTCAGGCATGGATACTGTACGCGAGCGGCAAGTATGACGAAGCCCTTGCGATGGTGAAAAAGGCGATCGGCCGCAAGCGCGATTGCGAAGGCGGATATTACCTGCTGGAGCGAACGTTATTTTCCGCAGGGCGCTACCAGGAGCTCGCAGATGTTGCGGAAGCGGCTCTGGAGGCCAGCGGCGACGATTACAACGTATATGTTCCGATCGGGAACGCTCTGGGAGCGCTGGGAAAAGAGGAGGCGCTTCGCCATTTCCGTCAGCGGCAGATCGCTGCGGTGGAACAGCATCTGCGCCAAGTGCCGGAAGACGCGCGGGCGCGCATGATTCTGGCGGGAGGCTACGCTGCGATGGGTCGAATGGAAGAGGCTGTACGGGAGACGACGTTCGCGACGGCGCTCCGGCCCAATGAGGCAAATGTGTTGTACAACGCGGCCTGCGTTTTATGTGTGATGGGGAAAAAGCCTGAGGCTCTGGAATCGCTTCGCAAGGCGTGGACAGCGGGGTGGACCGATCCAAACTGGGTGCGTAATGATCCGGATCTGGCGATGCTGCACGGCGATCCTGAATTCGAGCGACTCTACCCTGAGAGTGCGATGATTACGGCACGTTAGAAGACCAACCGGAAATTTAAGAATTCAAGAGCGCGGCTGAATCAGAGGTTCGCGGCAATGGCGTCGTGAAAAGCGGGGCGTAGTTCGCGGATGGCGTCGTTGGCGCGGTCGGGCCAGGTGCGGTTGGAGAGCAGGACGACGGCGAGGTTGCGGGCGGGATCGTGACTGGGATCGATCCAGAGCGAAGTCCCTGGGTAGCCGAGATGGCCGATGGATTCGGCGCTGAAAAATTTTCCTGAGGACGATGGCGGAGTTGGAGTATCCCACCCGAGGGCGCGGGATGTGCCGATGGGCTGCGCCTGGCGGGTGGCGAAGAGCTTTACTGTGTCCGGCCGGAAGAGCTGCGCGCCGGATGGGGTGCGGCCATCATTAAGAATGCAGGCGGCGAAACGAAGAACGTCTTTAGTGTGGGAGAACAAGCCGGCGTGTCCGGCGACTCCACCGAGGGCGGAGCAGTTTTCATCCTGCACTTCGCCCTGAAGGATGCGATGGCGGAAGGTCGTGTCGTCTTCCGTGGGCGGAATTTGATTGCGCCAGGCGGGCGGCGGGTTGAAGCGCGCGGTTTCGAGACTGAGCGGCGCGGCGATTTCGTTTTGGAAGAGCGTCGCGAGTGAGTTGCCCGCGAGGACTTCGAGGGCTTTGCCGAGCAGGATGAATCCGATGTCGGAATATTCGGCGTGCGTGCCGGGCGGGTGCTCGAGAGGAAGGCGGAGAGCGGCGCGAAGCAGGGTTTCCGGCGTGCGGTGCTGTTCGAAGAGACGGACGTAGCCGGGCAGTCCTGAGGAGTGGGCGAGCAGCGAGCGCAGGCTGACGTTGATTTTTCCGGAGCCGGGCGGCGCGCCGATGATGAAGCCGGGGAGGATTTCGCCGAGCCGAGCATCGAGCGAGAGGATGC
This sequence comes from Silvibacterium sp., assembly GCA_036273415.1. Taxonomy (GTDB): domain Bacteria; phylum Acidobacteriota; class Terriglobia; order Terriglobales; family Acidobacteriaceae; genus Silvibacterium. The sequence goes on from DASUHR010000016.1 coordinate 5,023, forward strand.
CGCGATCATAGAGCCGCATGGCGATGGCGGTGGTCGCAATGGCTTTGGTGAGGCTGGCGAGATCGAAGACGGTATGCGGGGCGACAGACGGCGAAGCGGGATCATAGGTGAAGCGGCCAGCGGAGTCGAGAGCGACGACGTTGCCGTTGTGCAGGACTCCATAGGCTGCGCCGGGGAAGACGCGGCGGTCTATGGCCTGCTCGATGATGGCGTGAGCGGCGGCAAAGCGGTGGCGGCCGTTGTGGGCTGGTTCCGGGATGGACGCGGCGGCGTTCATGGCGTGAGCTTATGTTAACGGACGATGGGCATGCTCACGGGAAAGGCGCTCGAAGCGTCTACAATAGCAATAGCCCCCCGGAACCATGACTGACGAAAACACTCATCTAAATTCGAGTGGTGATCCCGAAGTGGTCGCCGGCGCTGAGCGTGGCCCCAACGTAGGTGCGCAGCCTGCTCCTGGCAGCGAAAGTCCGATAGAGCCTTCACCGAAGCTGCCTTTACAGAGCCGCGCCGGGCTGTGGCTGCGGGACATTCTGATTTCCGTAGCGGCGTCGTTCATGATCATAACGTTTGTGTATCAGCCGGTGCGGGTTGAGGGAACGTCGATGCAGCCGGAGCTGCGCGACCAGGACCGGCTATTCATCAACAAGTTCGCGTATCACTTCGAAAATATTTCGCGAGGGGATGTGGTGGTATTCCATTATCCGCGGGACCCTTCGAAGAGCTACATAAAGCGAGTGATTGCGCTGCCTGGCGACACGCTGGATATAGATGACGGGCGGGTGTACGTGAACGGTAAGCGTGTTGCGGAGTCCTACGTCCCGCGCGAGTATCAGGACGGGCGGTCGCAGCCGGAGATGGTGATTCCGACGAACGAATTTTTCGTGATGGGCGATCACCGCTCGATATCGAGCGACAGCCGTGACTTCGGGCCGGTAAACCGGGACCTGATCTATGGCAAGGCGGCGTTTGTTTATTGGCCGGCAGATAATATGGGCGTGATTCGGTGAAAGCAGTTGCCAGTTGCCAGCCACTAGCCACTCGATGAGATTTCAACTTACCAACTGCTCGGCTATCAATTCGACATAGGCCCTAAGATCGCGGGATCGTCCACTTAAATCCATTTCCAGCAATCTGATCCCAAAATGCTCCCAAGATGATCGCTTTTGGCAATGGATTACCATTCCGCGCAGTCCCGAAAAATTGCCCGAAGAAAAACTCCCAAAGAGTTGTTCGCCCTTTTGAATAACCCATTCCCCAAGTGACGTGAGAGTCCCATCCGAGAAGAGCGCGGGACGCTGAAGGGCATACCAAAGGAGACCAACGGCATAAGCGCATACCTGTTCATCCTGCCCTTCTGGTTCCGAGCGAAGCAGCAGCCATGCGAGAAAGCTTATCGCCTGATCGGTGAAATCCACCGGCAATGCGCGCAGGCTCAGAATCATCTGGACAAGGGCGCTGTCACTTCCGATGCCGTCCCCGTGCTTCCAAGGCTCACGAGTGGCGCGTAAGAGAGCCGCGCAAGAAAAGGCCCTCATCCAATGTCCAAATTCGCCAGTTTCACCAGGCTTCCAATTATGGTCTTCTGGTTCAGACCACCGAATCAACTCCAATACCTCGGCCGGGTAGCGATACATTTCTTGCGGAAATGTATTGGTGTCGCGAATTTGCCGCAGAGCGACGAGGTGTCTTTCCTGGTCCATTCCATAATCTGCCGCAGCGATGCTCGCTAAGACCTCATCATCGATGTATTTGGAAATCTCGCGTAACAAACCTTCTGAATCGGGCCCAAATTGATTTAAAAGATCAACGATCATCGTTCTATTCATCCGATAATACGAGCGTATATCTGACGATGATCTTGCGACTTACGACGATCATTTTGTTTCCATTACCAGCGGCGGGTGGTGGCGGAAGGCTATGTTGATCTTCATTGAAGTTGCCGATTCCCACTGCGCCTGAGTGATCTGGTAATGGAAGATCATGAGGCCGTCGGCTTTCTGGCCGGGCTGCAGAGTAAGGTCGCGGGGGAGCGGCGCTTTTTCAAATTGCTTCAGGTTGGGGTAGGCGATGAAGACCTTGTCGAAGTCGCTCTGCGATACGGCGGTAGAGCGATCGGTCTGATCGGGTATATCGACGACGGCCCACATATCCTGCAAAAACAGCGGAATTTTTGAGACATTTTCGACACGGACGTAGGCGAAGATCAAGATCTCGTCGTAGGTCTCGGTTTGTCCGCCAATGCCGTTGGGAGTGGTGGGCTGGGTGTAGTCGTGATGGATGGGATAGACGTTGAGGCTGAGGATCTGTCCTTTGTAAGGCGTGGGGACATGATTGGCCCAGACGTAAGCGGCGACTACGGCGGCGGGAATAACGATGGCGAGAATGACGATGAGGATCGCGCGTGGGAGTGTTCGTTCTTCATTCATACCTGTGGTGGAATTCTACTCCGTGATCAGGATGGGCGGGGCCGGAGGGCGGCGAGGAAGTCGTGTGCGCCGAGTGTGTTGAGGACATCCTGCCGCTGCAGCCAGGCGCGGCGGAGCTGGCGGATTCCATAGCGCATCTTCTCCAAATGGCTGGTGTGATGCGAGTCCGTGTTGATGACGATCTTGCAGCCGGTTCCCTTAGCATGGCGTAGATCGCGGTCGCAGAGGTCGAGGCGGTCGGGGTAGGCGTTGTGCTCCATCGCGACTCCCAGCTCGGCGGCGCGGCGGAGGACTGCAGGCAGGTTGATCTGGAAGCCTTCACGGCGAAGCAGCAGGCGACCGGTGGGATGGCCGAGGATGCAGACGTAAGGATTTTCGATAGCGCGGAGAACACGCGCGGTCATTTCTTCTTCGGGCTGGTTGAAGAGGGAATGGACGCTGGCGATGACCACATCCATTTGCGCGAGGACTTCGTTGGAGAGATCGAGCGCGCCGTCGGCGAGGATGTCAACTTCAATGCCGGTGAAGATGCGGATTTTGCCTTCGAGCTCCTGCTCGACCTCGCGGATGCGGCGGATGTGCGCGAGCGCGCGTTCGTCGTCGAGGCCGTTTGTCATGGCGAGATTCTTGGAGTGGTCGGTGATGGCAATGTATTCATAGCCGCGCTCGATAGCGGCCTCGGCCATTTCGCGGATGGTGTTGCGGCCATCGGTGGCGTTGGTGTGCATGTGAACGTCGCCGCGGATATCGCTCTGCTCGATGAGTATTGGCAAGGAGCTATTTTCGGCGGCCTCGATTTCGCCATTGTTTTCGCGAAGCTCGGGGGGGATCCATTGGAGGCCGAGGGCGGCGTAGATGTCGTGCTCGGTTACGCCGGCGACGATGGAGCCGTCATCGAGGCGGGCAAGCGAGTATTCGTTGAGGGTGTATCCGCGCTTGAGAGCGCGCTGGCGGATGGCTACGTTGTGCATCTTTGAGCCGGTGAAGTATTGAAGCGCCGCGCCGTAGGAGGATTCGGGCAGGAGACGCACATCAACCTGAAGGCCGTTGCGGAGGCGGAAGCTGACTTTGTTCTGGCCTTTCGCGATGAGGTCAACAATGGGTGGGTAAGCGGCGGTGTGTTCGACGGCAGCAGCAACTTTATCTTCAGAGCAGGCGTGGCCAGTGACGAGGATGTCGAGATCGCCTGCGGTTTCGCGTCCGCGGCGGAGCGAGCCGGCAGGCTGGATGGTGTCGAGTCCGGGAAAGGCGCGGAGATAGGCGATGAGTTTTTCGGAGGCGGTCTCGGTAGCGTCGATGAGAAAGCGGCCGCTGTTCTTCTTGTAGTCCTCGATGCCTTTGCGGAGTTTTTCGATTTGCTTCGCGCCGAAGCGAGGAAGATCATTCAAGTGTCCCGCGAGGATTGCTGCTTCAAGTTCATCAATTGAAGATACTTGAATCGACTCCCATAAGAGCGCTACGGACTTTGGACCCATGCCGGGGAGCTTGAGGAGATCGAGCATGCTGGGGCGGTATTTTTGCAGGAGCTCTTCGCGGAGCGGGAGTGTTCCGGTAAAGTGCATGTCGCGGATATTGGCGGCCATGCCTTTGCCGATTCCGGGGATAGCGAGAAGCTTTTTGGGGTCCTCAGCGATTTCGCTGAGCTGGACGGTGCTGCACTCGACGGCCTCGGCGGCGCGGCGATAGGAGCGGATGCGGAAGGGATCGGCGGCAGAGATTTCGAGCAGGTCCGCGGTTTCATAAAAGAGCTGGGCGATGGTGCGATTGTCCATTGGCTATTTCAGAGTACCGCTAGAGCCAGCCTTTGGCGCGGGCGATGCGGGCGGCGTCGATGCGGTTGGCGGCGCCTAGTTTGCTGATGGCTTCGGAGAGGTAGTTGCGGACTGTGCCTTCGGAGAGGCGGAGGGCGTCGGCGATTTCCTGGCTGGATTTTCCTTCGCCCGCCTGTTGCAGGATCTGGCGCTCGCGATCGGTGAGAGGGTCGGGGCCGGAGTCCCATGCTTCGGCAGCGAGATCGGGATCGATGACGCGGAGTCCGCGATGGACGCGACGGACGGCGTCGGCGAGCTCGGCGGCGGGGCGATCTTTGAGGAGATAGCCTTTGGCTCCGGCGTCGAGGGCGCGACGCAAATAACCGGGTCGCGCGAACGTGGTGAGGATGACGACTCGGGTTTGCGGATAGCGGTCGCGGACCTCGGCGGCGAGCGCGAGGCCGGTCATTCCGGGCATTTCAATGTCAGTGACGAGGATGTTGGGTTTCTGTTTCGCGATTGCTTCGAGGGCCTGGTGTCCGTTGGCGGCGCGGGCGCAGACGGCGATGTCGGGCTCGGTTTCAAGAAGAGCGACGAGGGCGCCGAGCACCATGGCTTGATCTTCGGCTACGACGACCTGGATTTTTGCGGTCATGCGGCAATCCGATGATTGCATTTCACTTTGATGAATTCAACCTTGGCGGCGCGGCGCAACCTCGATAGCTGTTCTTGTGTTCCAAAGTAAGTTAAAGAATTCTTGTTGGTGCGTTCACGTGACCGGTGCGTGAATTTGAAAGGCTGTGAACGGTTGAGCTGGTGTCGGGAGGGGAGAAGCATGCAGCCGATGGCAGGGAATTCATCGTCGGGAATTTCAACTTCGAAAATTTCAACGAACTGGAGCGAGCCAGAAGCAATTGAGAAGTATTCGACGGGCGTTTCACTGCACAGCCACACGAGCGCGTCGGAAGAGACGCTGGATTTCATTCAGGAGATGGGGCTGGCGCTGCCGGGCGGCAGAATTGTGGCCCGCTATTACGAGAGAGTTTGCCGGAAAAAATACGGGCTGAAGCTGGATTTTGCGCGCGGGAACTGGCGGCCTCCGCTGCAACCGCGGATGGCGTATGAGTTGGAGAAGCAGCAGATCGAGCGGATGGGGCTGACTCCGCTGATTTCAATTACGGACCACGACACGATTGCGGCGGCCGTGCTGTTGCGGACGATGCCTTCGTCGCGACATATTCCAATGTCGGTGGAGTGGTCGGCGCCGTTTGGGCGCACAATATTTCATTTGGGCATCCATAATTTGCCGAGCGCGGACGCGGCGGAGTGGATGCGGCGCTTCAAGTCGTACACGGCCGCGCCGGACGACGCGAAGCTGCTGGCGATACTGCGCGAGTTGCATGAGCAGCGGCAGGTAATGATTGTGTTCAATCACCCGATGTGGGACCTCTACAACCTGGGGCGGGTGCATGTGAGCGAGGTGCGGCGGTTTATTGCAGAGGCGGGCGATTGCGTTCACGCGCTGGAGCTGAATGGATTGCGGCATGCGAAGGAGAACCAGGAAACGGAGCGGCTGGCGGACGAGACGGGGCACCTGATGATTTCCGGCGGAGACCGCCATGGGATGGAGCCCAATGCGATTCTGAATTTAACTTCGGCGAAGAGCTTTACGGAGTTTGTGGACGAGATTCGCGTGGAGCGGCTGAGCCATGTTCATTTCATGGACCAGTACCAGCAGAAGTGGGAACACAGGATTCTGCGCTCCACGGTGGATGCGGTTACGGATTTTCCGCAGTTCGTGCCGGGATGGCAGAGGTGGGACGAGCGCGCGTTTCATCCTGATGCGCAGGGAACGATGCGCCCGCTGCGGGAGCTTTGGCCGAAGGGGAAGCCTCCGCTGGGGCTGATGACGGCGATTCGGTTTGTGAGAGTCTGGGCGCGGTATTCGTGCAAGCCTGAATCGTGGATGGCTCCGGGAGTGGAGGCGGGAATGGGTGCGCAGGCTGCTTCACGCGCCGACACGCGAAACCAGCGCGTGGCCGGAAGCCGGCTTTCGCGGCCTTCAGGGGTTGAGCCTTAGGCGGAATCGGGGACAGCTGTTACTTGGGATAAGTCAAATTGACTGGTCGCGGCCGACACTTCGCAGACTTTATTTTTCATTAGCGAAGGCGACTCGGTACTGCTATTCTGCGTTAGCGCGCCATACGGCTTGACCGATGTTATGCGCTGCTTCGGACGCAGAAGGATACCCATGAGCGCTTCCGTTTCTCCTCTTGTGCCAACTCCAGCTCCTCAGCGCCCTCTTGGGGTTGTACTTGCGGCGATCGTGCTGGCTCTAATGAGTTGCATGGGGCTGGTTAGCGCGGCGTCAGTTCTCCTGATATCTGTTTTCGTTCCCACTTCGCAGATTCCCCAATATCCGGCGATGCAGGCTGTACAGGTTGTTTCCGGCATTTTCATGTTGCTCGTTTCCGGGTTTTGCGCGTGGACCGTGGTGGGGCTTTTCCGGATGAAGAACTGGGCACGTATCAGCATTCTCATAATGGGTGGACTGGTCGCAGCGTTTTCCTTGTTATCTTTCGTCGGGTTTTCCGTGCTGACGTTCAGTTCGGCTATTCCCGCTGATGGAGCTCTGGGGGTTGATGTACACGCTGCGCCCGGCGCGTCGGCGGCGATAATGAAAGCCGTGTTCATCTCCATTGCAGGCTGTTACCTGATGGGGGTGCTTCTCGGGCTGTGGTGGTTGTTCTATTTCAGCCGCCGAAGAATTCGCATGATTTTCGCGGCGGACGGCCTGCGCCCGGGTTCTGGTCCAGGTAGCCAAGTGCCGGCCGAAATCGAGGGAGTTTGGATAGATTCGAGTAAATCGTCGCGCGGCATTGTCGAGATACTCCTGATCTGTCTGGCGGCTCTTTACCTGATTGCAGGAGCATCGGGCCTTATTACGGCATTTCTTCATTTTCCGCTGTTTGTCTTCGGATTCATTGTGCGCGGAACTACGGCGTCTTTGTTCGCGGGTTTGTTTTTCGTAATTAGCATCGGGATTGGTGTTGGTCTTCTTCGACGCATGAAGGCCGCCTGGGTGACTGCTCTGGTTTTCAATGGCTTCGGACTAGTTTCCACGTTAATTTTGTTCATTCCGCGCAACCGCGCAGTAATGATGGATTATCAGAGTGAATTGGTTCGGCGGATGTTCTCAGGATTAGTTCCCGTGAATTCAAATCAATTTATGCTTGGTCCCTTCTATTTGCTGGGAGAGATATCTGGAGTTTTAACCAGTCTCGCCATTTTCTGGTTGCTGATTCGCGCCAGGCCTCTGTTTGATAGGAAATAAGCGAACTGCAAAACAAAAAAGGCACGCGGTGTGGCGTGCCCTTTTTCTATTCACAGATGCTTTAAGACGCGGCGGCCAAGTGCTGCCGGTGTCCGCGGCCGAGTTGGTCGATCAACGCGTTGCTGAAGTCGGGGATGTCGTCGGGTTTGCGGCTGGTGATGAATTGGCCGTCGACTACCACCGTTTCATCCACCCAGTTTGCGCCGGCGTTTTCGAGATCGGTCCTGAGCGACGGCCAGGATGTCATGGTCTTACCTCTGACGGCGTCGGCTTCAATGAGTGTCCAGGGACCGTGGCAGATGGCGGCTATGGTCTTGCCGGATCTGACGAACGCTTTGACGAACTCGACAGCTTTAGGATCCACGCGGAGATGGTCAGGATTGATGACGCCGCCGGGGAGGACGAGGGCATCGTAGTCAGCGGGCCTGGCATCGTCGAGAGATTTGTCGACCTTGATGTTGTCGCCCCAGTCCTTCGTTTTCCAGGCTTTGATTTCGCCGGTTTTGGGGGAAATGACGTAAGTGGCGGCTCCGGCCTGCTCGAGCTGTTTTTTGGGGTCGGTGAGCTCGACCTGCTCGACTCCGTCGGTCGCGAGAATGGCCACTTTTTTTCCGGACAAAGAATCTTTCATTGATTCAACTCCTTCTTTGGGTATGACTACGCAGGGCCGGTGCGCGTTGCCAGCGGAGGGGGAATTGGCTTTGCTGTAAATTCACAGATTTTTAATGAGCCTGCGGATGTTTTGAAACATATCGGGAGCGCCGGGATTGGTAGGCTTGAGCCATGACGAAACGAATTGTTGCCACCACTCTGCTTGCCGCGGCGGCTTTTTCGCTCTCCGCGTGCAAGTCGTCTTCCAACAATGTTGCACTCTCGGGCGCGGGAAGCACGTTTGTTTATCCCGCGATGACGCGCTGGGTGCAAGGGTTTATGCAGGCTCACCCGAACGTGCAGATCAACTATCAATCGATTGGATCGGGCGGCGGGGTGCAGCAGGTGAAGGCCGGCACAGTGGATTTTGGCGCGTCGGATTATGCGTTGAAGGACGCGCAGATCGCGGCGATGAGTCCTGTGATCCAGTTTCCGGAATCGGCGGGTCCGGTGTGCATGACCTACAACCTGCCTGAAATGACGCAGCCGCTGCAGCTTTCCGGGGACGCGATTGCGGGAATCTTTCTGGGGCAGATAACAAACTGGCAGGATGCGAAGATTGCGGCGGACAATCCGGGCGTGAAACTGCCGAAGGAAGCGATTGTGGTGGTGCACCGCTCGGACGGCAGCGGCACGACGAACGCGTTCGCTACGTATTTGAGCGCGGTGAGCCCAGAGTGGAAGACGAAGGTGGGAGCAGGCGGAAGCGTGAACTGGCCGGTGGGATTAGGCGGCAAGGGAAACGAGGGCGTGACCGGGCAGCTGAAGCAGTCTCCCGGTGCGATTGGGTATGTGGAGTTGGCGTATGCGCAGGAGAACCAACTGCCGGTGGCGAAGGTGAAGAATCTGGCAGGCAGCTACGTGACTCCGAGCCTGGTGAGCACTACAGCGGCGATCAGCGCGTTTGCGGCGCAACTCGCGCAGGACCCACGGACACCGATTGTGAATGCTCCGGCGACGGCGGCGGACGCTTATCCGATTTCGACGCTGACATTTTTGATCGTGCCGAAGGACGGGCCGGACAAGGCGAAGCGGGCGGCGCTGAAGAGCTTTCTGCAATATGTGGTGACAGACGGCCAGCCTGTGGCGAAGGATTTGAATTACGCGCCGCTGCCGGACGGCGTGAAGCAGTATGACCAGCAGCAGATCAATCTGATGACAGCGGAGGGGCAGACGCTGCAGTAGGGCTGGCTGAAGAAGCGGGTAGCTATAGTCCGGGTAGCTGAGAAGCGGTTGGCGAATTGATTCGCTGGCCGCTTTTTTAATTACTGCGCGATAGCCTTGCAGCAAGTACTGAGCGATGCGCTCACCGGACTTTAGCGCCGCAGTGGGCGCATCGTTCCTTGTCAGGTCGGAACCTGTTCAGGTAGCCGTCGCAGACCGGGCAACGGGAAATTGCGAAGCTCAGGGTAAGGGCCGCTGTGAATATGCCGAGCCCGACAAACACGAAGGTGTCGCTCGGCCAGTCTCCATTGGCGCGGGAATTGCCAATCGCCACGATAATTCCGGCGATGATCCAGAGGAACGCGAGCAGAAATAGGTAATTGCAGATTCGATTTCGCCAATGAACTTCTCGGATGATCTCGTTCTCAGTCAATGTGTCCGGCTACCTTTCGCAATCTAAAGGATACAACGCGGAAGGAGGCCGAATGTTTCGCCAGCTAGAAAAGGAAACGGCTGGTAAAGACAAGGGCGTGGTTGTAGGTGTGGAAGCCGGAGGTGGCGATCTGCATTCCCGCACCGAAAGCAAAGCCGGGGCGGCTTGTTTCCTTGCCGGGATGGATTTTGAATTTGCCGGCGGTGATGCCGGGTTCGAGGAAGTTCTGCGCTTTGCCGTCATTCTTGCCGCCATAGAAGTAAGTGGCGTTCGATTCAAGCTCGGGAATGATATATTTTCCAATTTTGTATTGGGCGGTGGTGTTCCAGGCGATGGTGCGACCGAGCTTGAGGACGTTGCCGGTGGGCAGCGTGCCGCCGAGGCAGGAGATGACGTCGAAGCGGCGGTAACCCTTGCCGGCTTCGAAAGTGGGCGTGAGGACCGCGTCCGTGCTGCCGTTGGAATAGCTGCCGGTGGGAATGGTGGCGAAGAGTTGCGCGCTGATGACGTAGTCCCCGTGCGATTCATTCGCGGAGGCGATGCGATATTTGTAACCGAAGGTGGGATCGCCGAAGCCGTCTCTGCTGGCGGAGTTGTGTTCAAAGTAGGACGGCGGGTAGAGATCGATCTCGCTGTTGAAGCCGGGGATGAGGTTGAGTCCTTTGGCGGAGCCGAAGTTGATGTTGTCGGCGTGAGTGGGCGTGATCTGGCGGGCAGCGTCGTAGCGGATGACCTGGATGAGCATGGGGTAGGGCTGATTGAGTGGCACGGACCATGCGGGCTGTTTTGATTGCGCAACCGAGGCGCGGTGCTGCCATGAGGTGAAGAAGTTGTTCGGTGATTGGGTTTGAGCGCTGAGGAACGGGGTGGCTACGACGCACGCGATGGCGGTGAGTAGGATTTTGCGCAAGTCTGGTCTCCGAAAATGAAACAGTGTGGAATGACTGTAACGATGCGGAGGATGAGTGCGCATCGGGCGGTTGATGGAGGGCGTGGTCAATCGGAAGATGGAGGGAGTGGCGGTCCTGGCATTCGCGGTTTCGCCGCCCTCCAGATCAGAATTCGGTGGCCTTCACATTTATCGGAACGCGAGGGCTTGAATGCTGAGCCTTACATGATTTCCGGGGCTTCGATTCCGAGCCAGTCGAGGGAGCGGATGAGTTCGCGCTGCGCTATGGCTGCGGTGGCGAGCAGGAAGGTGCGGCGCGCGGGGTCGGATTCGGTGAGGATGTGGTGCTTGCGGTAGAAGTTGCTGAAGTCCTGCGCGAGTTGGAAGGCGTGTTTGGCGAGGTAGGCGGGCTCGGCGGTGGCGATACATTGTTCGAGCAGCAGGGAAGTCTTGGAGGCGCGAAGCCAGAGCTGCCAAATGCTTTCGTTTTCTTCTCCGTTGAGCCAGGGAGCAGGGTCGAGGGCGGCGATGGCGGCAAGGGATTCTTCCGGCGTGGCGCCGGCTTTGCGGAAGATGCTGCGGGTGCGGACGACGGCGTATTGGAGATAAGGGCCGGTTTCTCCTTCGAAGCTGAGTGCGTCTTTGAAATCGAAGGCGATGACTGAGTTGCGCGTGTACTTGAGCATGAAGTAGCGGAGGGCTCCGAGGGCGATGGCGCGCGCGGTTGCGGAGCGCTCGGCGCGGTCGAGTTCGGGATGGCGCTGGTCGACTTCGGACTGCGTGGCAGCGAGGAGCTTGTCGATGAGGTCGTCTGCCTTTACGCCGAAGCCCTTGCGCCCAGAGACTTCGATGTAGGAGCGGGCGCGGTCTTCATCGGAGATGGCGTAGCCGAGCTCTTCGGCGCAGCGTGGAGTGAGAGCGACCATTTCGTAAGAGAAGTGAGTGTAGTGCGCGGCCTGATCGGTGTAGCCGAGCCCGCGCAGTGCTTCGATGACATTGGCCTGCGGGTCGGACTGGCGAGAGTCGATGACGTTGTAGATGGCGGTGGCGTGTCCGAACGGCGGATGGTCTGGTTCTCCGCTTTCCAACCCCGCCACGCCAACACCGGGCGCGGCGGGGACCCCGGGAGTACAGGATATCCAGCATTCGTGATTCGGGTAGCTGAAGAATTTTCGATACGCGAAGTCGCGACCGAGCAGGCCGAACTTCCAGAGGTGGTAGGCGATGTCTTTGCCGACGTAGGTTACGGTTCCGTTGGAGCGGACGATGACCTTTGCGTCTTCATCGGGAGCGCCGTCTTCGAGGGAGTCTGCGCCGGGGCGGCGCATGACCCAGCAGCCTTTATTTTTGCCCTCGGTTTCGAGATAGAGGACGCCTTTGGCGCGCATCTGCTCGAAGGCGCTTTCCCAAAAGTGCAGGTGGAGGATTTCGCTTTCGCGGGGCAGGAAGTCGTATTCGATGCCGAGGCGCAGCATGGTCTTGAGATGGCGGCGCAGCACGGCGGTTGAGATCAATTCGGCGACGGCGGCGGTTTCGTTATTGCCGCGTTCGATGGCATGGAGGGTTTCGAGGCGGAGTTGGATGCGATGGGGCTTGTGTGATGCGTCCTCGTCATACCACTGGGAGACGCGGGCATAGAGGTTCCAACAGTAGTAATCGATGGGGTCGTTGCGGGACGCTAGTTGGACGATGAGGGATTTGGTGTCGGCGAGGGTTTTGTTTTCGAGGTGCTGCAGGCCGACGACGATGTCGGCGACCTGGACGCCGGTGTTGTCGATGTAATTCTGCACGTCTACCTGTTGGCCGGTGGCGCGGAGCAGGCGGACGAAGGTGTCTCCCAGGATGGCGTTGCGGAGGTGGCCGATGTGGGCGGCCTTGTTGGGGTTGATGGAGGTGTGCTCGACGATTGCGTGGCCGGGATGTTGGAGGGCAGAGGATGTAATTCCCGGAGCCGCGGCGAGGGATTTGGCGAAGGCGGCACGGTCGAGATGAGCGTTGATGTATCCGGCACCGGCGACCTCGAATGACGCGAAGCCTTCGATGGGGCCGAGCGCGGCAATGATTTCTTCAGCGATTTTGCGGGGAGCCTTTTTGAAGCGGCGCGCGAGCTCGAAGGCGAGGGGGAGAGCGTATTCGCCGAATTTTGTGTCGGGCGGCTGCTCGATGGCGAGGGTATCAAGCTCGATGGAGAATTTTTCGCGAAGCACGGAGCGAAGTTTTGCTTCGAGCTGTTCTTGCTGTTTCAAATACACGTGGAGACCTTACGTTTTTATGAATCGCTTGAAAGTTTTGATGAGGAGCATCCCGTTCCAGGAAGTTCTAGAGCCGCCATTCTCCCTGAGCTTGGATTGCTGCGTGCATTGCGTCGGGTGCGAGGTCGAGATCCCCCGGCCAGGTGACGACGCCGTATTCCAATCTGACCTGGGCGAATAGAGCGGGATCGGCCAGTGCGGCAAATACTCCAGCACGGCTGGACTGCACGAGCCCGGAAATGTCAACGATCCCGGTGAGGCCGTCGGCAAATGCGACGCGGAGTCGAAGGCCTGGAAGAGCTTCGACGACTATGACTCGCCAAGGCGACTGAGGTCGGGGTTCGGTCAGGGCAGCGGAAGAATTTTCTCTGGCTGCTGATTCCGTGCGCATAGATCCCAATCTTTCAAGAGTTCGTTCCGATGAAGCTGTGCCCATTCCAATATTAACGCCATGGCCCTGGAAGGCAATTCCCCACGAAGGACGGCGAGGGTCCGGATGTCGATTACAGCTTCATATTCAGCATAGAGAGCATGAAAGTGGGGCGGAACATGATCTCCGAAGTACATCTGAATCAAGATTCCGTAGAACCGGCTGATGGTCGGCATTCATGCTGATTTTACAGGACTGCGGGTGTTCGCCGCGGCCCGGAGAGAGTGTGCATCCCTGTTAACATGAAGGAGTTTCCGGTGTTTTCTTCCTTTCATGACAGATAAGTTTTACCTTACGACTCCGATTTATTACGTTAACGCTCGCCCGCATATCGGAACTACCTATACGACGGTGGTGGCCGATGTAATTGCGCGGCGGAAGCGCGCGCTGGGCGTGGATACATTTTTCCTGACCGGCACGGATGAGCACGGGCAGAAGATTGAGCGGTCGGCGGAGCGGGCGGGGTGCAGTCCGCAGGCGTTTGCGGATGAGGTTTCGGCGAAGTTTCTCGCGCTGTGGGACCGGATGGGGCTGACGTACGACGACTTTATCCGGACGACGGAGCCGCGGCACAAGCGCGCGGTGCAGAAGCTATTTGCGCTGCTGAAGGAGCGCGGGTACATCTACAAGGGCTCGTACACGGGGCAGTATTGCGTGAGCGACGAGGCCTATGTGGACGTGCCGCCTGGCGCGCCTTGTCCGGAATGCGGCCGGATTACGGAGACGGTGAACGAGGAGAATTATTTCTTCAAGCTGTCGGCGTTTGAGCGGGTGCTGCTGGAGTATTACGAGGCGCATCCAGAGTTTATTCGTCCAGAGACGCGGCGCAATGAGGTGATTGCGTTTGTGCGGGCCGGGCTGAAGGATTTGTCGGTGAGCCGGACAAGCTTCAAATGGGGAATTACTGTTCCGGGCGATGAGAAGCACGTGATCTATGTGTGGATGGACGCGCTGGCGAACTACATTACGGCACTGGGTTGGGGTGGCGAGGATGCGGCGCTATTTGAGAAGTACTGGCCAGCGGACCTGCACATTGTAGGCAAGGAGATTACGCGATTCCACTGCGTGTACTGGCCGGCGTTTCTGATGGCGGCAGGGCTTCCGCTGCCGAAGTCTGTGGTGGCGCATGGATGGCTGCTGTTTGAAGAGAGCAAGATGTCGAAGTCGCGCGGGAATATTGTGCGGGCGGAGACGATTCTGGAAGTGCTGGGCGCGGATGCGTTGCGCTATTTTTTGCTGCGCGAGGTGGTGTTCGGGCAGGATGGAAGCTTTTCGTTCGATGCGCTGGTGCAGCGGTACAACTCCGATCTGGCAAATGGGTATGGGAATCTGGTGAGCCGCACGCTGACGATGATTGGGAAGTATTTCGATGGGGTGGTGCCGGAAGCGGTGGCGTTGCAGGCGAGTTCGCTGGCGACGGAAATTCCGGAGACGGTTGCGGCGGTGGAGCAGGCATTTGAGGCGCTGGATTTTTCGCGGGCGCTGGAGCGCTTGTGGACGATTGTCGCGGCGACGGATGGATATTTAACGGCGAGCGCTCCGTGGAAGCAGGCGGAGAGCTTGACGGATGAACAGCAGCAGGCGTTGCGGGCCACGGTTCTGTACACCGCGGCGGAGGCGATCCGGATAGTGACGGCGCTGGTGTATCCGGTGCTGCCGGAGGCGGCGGCGAAAGTCTGGGCGCAGCTTGGTTTGGGTGACATTCAGAAAGCGGATTTGAAAAATGTGCGGTGGGGCGGATTGAAGGCGGGGACGAAGCTGGGAGAGCTTGGGCCGGTGTTTCCGCGAGCGGAGAAAGATGCGGTGGCGAGGATGAAGGAGATTGAGGCGCGGGATAATCCGGCGGCTGCGGCTGCCGAGGAGAAGCTGGTGAAGGTGGAGAAGCAGGCGGAGGCGAAGACGACTTCGGAGACAAAAAAAGAAGAGACGCGGCATGAGATGGGCGGACGCTCGGCATCGGCTGCGACCTCTTCTTCAGGGACGTCGAGGAAGGCGATTGTGCCGGTGGCTTCTGTGGAGGCTGTTGCTCCTGTTGCGCCGACTTCGGGAACGGCGATTGCGGCGGCAGGCCCGGTGGGGGCGGCTGCGGTAATTCCTGCGGCGGCGGTAGCGGCGACTTCAGAGAAGATTTCTATTGATGATTTCTCGAAGGTGGAGCTGAGGGTGGCTCAGATCAAGGTGGCGGAGCGGGTTCCCAAAGCGGACAAGCTGCTGCGGCTGGAGGTTGATCTTGGATACGAGCAGCGGCAGATTCTGGCGGGAATTGCGGAGGCGTATGCGCCGGAGTCGCTGATTGGGCGAAAGATCGTAATTGTTGCGAACCTCGCGCCGCGGAAGCTGAGGGGCCTGGAGTCGAATGGGATGCTGCTGGCGGCGTCGCTCGAGGGCGGAAGGCCGGTGCTGGCGAGTTTCCTCGAAGACGTGGAACTCGGGGCGCGCCTTAAGTGACTCGCCGTCAAGGCACACGCGCTTCGCTTCGCTCAGGATGACATCATTTATTTCATGGTGGGGATCATGATTGATTCGCATGCACATCTCGATAGCGAGCGTTACGACGAGGATCGCGATGCGATGCTGGAGCGGGCGTATGAGGCTGGGGTGCGCGGGATTCTGTCGATTGGGATTGGGGATGGGCCGGCGACGATGCATCGGGCGCTTGAGATAGCGGAGACGTGCGCGGGGCGCGAGGGATTTCCGGAAATATGGGCGACGGCGGGTGTGCATCCGCACGAGGCGCAGTTTGCGGACGAGGCGGCGCTAAAAAAGCTGGATGGGCTACTAGCCGAGGATGGCGTACTGGCGTGCGGGGAGATTGGACTGGATTATTTTTATGAGCACTCGGCGCGCGATGTGCAGCGGGCGGCATTTGCGCGGCAGATGGAGATTGCGGCAGGGAGGCGGAAGCCGATTGTGATCCATTGCCGGCCGTCGCAGGATTCGACGGACGCGTGGGATGACACGCTGGACATGCTGGACCGGAACTGGAAGGGGACGGGGTTGGGCGGGATTCTGCACTGCTTTACCGGCGAGCTGCGGCATGCGCAGAAGGCGATGGAGATGGGGTTCCTGATTTCGTTCGCGGGGAACGCGACGTTTCCCAAGGCGCAGGCCCTGCGGGATGCGATGGCGGAGGTTCCGCTGGAGAAGATGCTGATTGAGACGGACGCTCCGTTTCTGGCTCCGGCGCCGAATCGCGGGAAGCGGAACGAGCCGGCGTGGGTGGCGCGGGTGGCGGAGCTGGTGGGTGAGGTGAAGGGCGTGTCGGCGGAAGAGGCGGGCAAGAAGACGACCGGGAATTTTCGGAAGTTATTCAAGCTCGCGTAGATTTGTAGCCCCACGTCTCTTCGAGATGTGGAGCACCCGCACCCGTTAATAGCGCCAACGTTCGCTCAGGATGGCATCGGGTAATGGATGGATTCGTGCTCTCCCAAGGTTGCCGCAAAGCGCGTCAAGGCTGGGGCAACTCGGCTGCACGGATGCGTATTGTATGTAGAAACGGTTAGTCTAAAAGAGCGGGGTCAGGTTATGGCGGCTGAGAATTCGTTTGATGTGGTTTCGAAGGTGGACCTGCAGGAGGTCCGGAATGCGGTGGAGCAGGCTTCGAAGGAAGTCCATGCGCGGTTTGATTTGAAGAATTCGCACTCGGAGATCAAGCTGGAGGGCGAGGATGCGCTGCAGCTCGCGTCGGCGGATGAGTACAAGCTGAAAGCGGTGACGGAGATTCTGCAGCAGAAGCTGGTGAAGCGCGGGGTGTCGCTGAAGAACCTGACTTACGAGAAGGTGGAGCAGGCAGCCGGGTCGAGCGTGCGTCAGAAGATCAAGCTGCAGCAGGGGATTCCGACGGAGAAGGCGAAGGAGATCGTGCGGTTGATGAAGGACTCGAAGAAGAAGGTGCAGGCATCGATACAGGGCGATACGGTGCGCATCAGTGGCAAGGATCGCGATACTCTACAAGAGGCGATCGCGTTGCTGCGGGGACACGATTTCGGGCTGGAGCTGCAGTTTACGAACTATCGCTCGAATTAGAGAAAGGCATCCTAAGGTCAGGCGTGAGCACACTGGCGATAGCGACGGCGAAAGAGGTCTTCGACCTGCTGCACGACGATCTGCGCCTGATTGAGCGGGAGCTGAGTTCGGGATCGGTGTCGCCGGTGGAGGCGATCACCGAAATCTGTGCGTATTTGCGGGACGGCGGCGGGAAGAGGATACGTCCGTCACTGTTGCTGCTTGCGGCCAAGTCGCAGGGCTACGCGGGTGCGGGAATGATCCGGCTGGGCGCTGTGGTGGAGATGGTACACACGGCGACGCTGGTACACGACGACATTATTGACGCTGCGGACACGCGGCGGGGGCGGCCTTCGGCAAATACGACGTGGGGCAACGCGAAGTGCGTGCTGGCGGGCGACTGGCTGTACATGCAGGCGTTCCGAACGGCGCTGGAGGAGCGGAACTTCCGGATTCTGGATTTGCTGATTGGCCTGACGCAGCAGATGGTTGAGGGCGAGCTGCTGCAGATGGAAAAGCTGGGGCTGGCGATCGGGGAAGAGGATTACAACACGCTGATCTATCGCAAGACGGCATGCCTGTTTGAGGTGTCGATGCGGCTGGGGTCGGTGCTGGCGGGCGTGAGCGAGGCGATGGAGCAGGCGATGGGTGAGTACGGGCGCACGCTGGGCATGGCATTTCAGGTGGTGGATGACGTGCTCGATTTGACGGCGACCGAAGAGGTGCTGGGCAAGCCGGTGGCGAGCGATCTGCGCGAAGGGAAGGCGACGCTGGCGGTGATTCATGCTTTGGAGAATGGGACGGAGAGCGAGCGGGAAGCGATTCTGACGGTTTTGAGCGACCGCAACTTTGAGGCGGTGACCCACGGGGAGATTCTGGGGATTTTGAACCGGAATGGGTCAGTTGATTATGCGATGAACACGGCTTTCCAGTATGCGGAGAGGGCGCGCGCCTCGCTGACGGGGCTGCCGGATTCGGAGTTCAAGCGAGCGCTGTTGTGGGTCCCGGATTTTGTGGTCGCGCGAGACAAGTAAGGATCGCCTTGCGGCGACATGCTCCGCGTGAAAACGTTGGTCGGGGTCTTCATCCTGAAAAACAACGAAGGGCGCTTACGAGAGAGCAAGCGTGATATTCTCACCAGTTTATGAGTGAACGTTCGACTCCGATACGTGTTCTGGTGGCGAAGCCCGGGCTTGATGGCCATGATCGCGGCGCGAAGGTGATTGCGCGTGCGCTGCGCGATGCGGGTATGGAGGTGATCTATACCGGGCTGCGGCAGACTCCCGAGATGATTGTGAATGCGGCGGTGCAGGAGGACGTGGACTGCATAGGGCTGAGCATTCTTTCCGGCGCGCACAATGCGATTGTTCCGCGGGTGATGGCGCTGCTGAAGGCGCAGGGCGCAGAGGACATTCTGGTGGTGCTGGGCGGGACAATTCCGGAGCAGGATTCGGAGTCAATGAAGGCGCAGGGCGTGGCGGCGATTTTTGGGCCGGGGACTCCGCTGGAAAAGACAGTGGAGTTTATCCGGGGCAATGTAAAGGCCAAGGCATAGTGAACCGACATATTCCGCGATCGTCGCGAGCTACTGTAAGGGGCCGCTTGGCAATGGGCCGCTGTAAAATAGCGGGATGATTCCGCAACCCCTGCAATTTCCCGCGCTGGCCTACCGACGAAAGCAGGGTTGCGAGTGAGACGAGCAGGCCACCTGCTGCACTATGCCTACCGGTATTGGTGGCAGGCGCTAGCTGCTGTAGTTCTTGCGGCCGGAGTGGGCCTTTGTGACGCGTTCCGCGTTCTGCTGATCATGCCGATCTTCGATAACGTGCTGCATCCGGGTACGGATCACAGGCAGCTTACGCTGTTTTCATGGCTGAGTACCCGATACCACATCAATCTTGAGGACCTGGTCCCGTCCCACTTCCACAATGACTGGACCGTCGTCGCATATCTCTTCGTGGGCTCCACGCTCCTGAAGGGCATCTGCGATTACACCGGGACCTATCTGGCGAATTACGCGGGCTTCGGAATGATCACCGACCTGCGCAACGATTTATACGAGGCCATTCTGCGCCGGTCGGTCTCATTTTTTCAGAAGCACGCTACGGGAACGCTGCTCTCGGCGCTGATTACCGATATTGAGCGCGTGCAGTATGCGATGGCGTCGGTGCTGTCCGATTTTCTCCAGCAGGTTTTCACACTGATCTTCATGAGTGCGGTTGTGATCGCAATTGGAGGAAAGCTTTCCTGGATACTGATTATCTTCATCCCAGTTGTGATCAGCTCGATGCGACGTATCGGGCGAGGCGTTCGCCTTACTACGCGCAAAGGCCAGGACAGGCTGGCGGAAATTCAGAACATCCTGCATGAGACCATCACCGGCAATCCCATTGTGAAGGCTTTCAATATGGAGTTCTGGGAGCTGTTGCGGTTCCGCAAGGCGGCCCGGCGGCTTTTTTTCGCGAACCTCAACTCAGTGCGCGCGCAGGCGATCAGCTCTCCGTTGATGGACCTGATTGGAGCGATCGCTATCGCGGGGCTGCTGCTGTTGGGACGCGACGCGATCAGCAGCCGCGTGATGACCACGAGCATGTTTTTCGCCTTCATCGTGGCGCTGTTCAAGCTCTATGATCCAGTGCGCAAATTTGCGACTTATTACAACAGCTTCCAGCAGGCGGTGGGCGCGTCGTCCGCGATTTTTGAGTTCATGGAGGACGAGGACGCGATTCTTGAAAAGAAGCACCCGCACACCTTAAAGGGATTCAGGGAAAGCATTCGGCTGGAAAATGTGGGCTTTGCTTATAGCACGGAGGAAGGTGAAAAGCAGGTGCTGCACGATATCAACCTGGACATCCGCCGCGGAGAGGTAGTTGCGCTGGTCGGCCCCAGCGGTGCAGGGAAGTCGACGCTGGTGAACCTGATCCCGCGCTTCTTCGATGTGACCTCAGGGCGCGTCCTTATCGATGGCCATGACCTGCGCGATCTCAGCCTTAAGTCGCTGCGCGAACAGATCGGCAAAGTGACGCAGGAAACCATTCTGTTCAATGACACGGTGCGCAACAATATTGCATATGGCCAGCCGGACATTCCCTTCCCGAGCGTTGTCGCGGCGGCCAAGGACGCGCTCGCACACGATTTTATCGAGCGGATGCCACAGGGCTACGACACGGTGATCGGCGAAAAGGGATTTCGCCTGTCTGGAGGGGAACGGCAGCGGCTGGCCATTGCCCGCGCAATTCTGAAGAACGCGCCCGTGTTGATTCTTGACGAGGCGACATCAGCGCTGGATTCAGAGAGTGAATCGCTGGTACAGGCGGCGCTCGGCAACCTTATGGTCCGGCGCACCGTGATCGTGATTGCGCATCGACTGTCCACTATTCGGCGGGCGACGCGCATTGCCGTGCTCGAAAGCGGACGCATAACGGCGATCGGTCCGCACGAGGAACTGCTGCGCGTTTCACCGATTTATCAGAAACTTTATAAATTGCAATTTATGGATGCGCCGGAGCTTGAACTTTCCGAAACCGCGCTCACCGGAAAGGGAAACCCATGACTGGCTCAGCTCCAGTAACCACGGCTTCCGCGCAGCGCACGCGCGGGCCACGGTCTATGACGGGATTCGCGCGCGCCTCCAGCCGAATCTCCGAAACGCTCGGCATCACTCTGACGCTGAAGAGCGTGAATCACAGATTTCTCGACCTTCACCTAAGGCTTCCTCCAGGGATGGACGGGCTGGAGATGCAGCTTCGGCGGTTGCTGAAGCAGCATCTGGTGCGCGGGCATATCGAAGTGGCGCTGAACCTCGATCGCGGGCAGCGATCCGAAGCCGGATATGACGCCGATCTAATAGCGGAGTACATTTCCGCATTTCGCAAGATCGCTGCCGCGCACAACCTGCACAGCGAGCCCGACCTGAATGCCATTTTTCGCATTCCGGGCGTATTTGGCGTCGATGGCAAATCCTCCATCGAGCGAGGGTCGGACGAGGAGGCGCAGGCGATTGAAACCGCGGTGCTTCGGGAGATTAATCCGCTCATTGAAGCTTTGAATGCGATGCGAGCGCAGGAGGGCGATCTTCTGTCAAAGGAACTGCTCGCCGGACTTCAGCGATTGCGCAAACTGGTCGATGAAGCGGCAGGCCTGCGCGAAGACGTGCAGCAGGCCTACTTCGATCGCATCAGCCAACGCCTGACGGCAATGCTGGGCAACGCCTTCGATCGCGATCGGGTGCTGCAGGAGGCTGCGCTGATTGCCGAACGCAGCGATGTGGACGAGGAGGCGGCGCGTCTACGCATGCACATCGATCATTTCCGCGGCATGTTGGAGAGCGGCGGCGAGGCCGGAAAAAAGCTCGATTTCCTGATTCAGGAAATGAATCGTGAAGCCAATACGCTGCTCTCAAAAACAGGAGGCGTTGCGGGAAACGGTCCGCATATCACGGAGCTGGGGCTGAGCATGAAATCGGAAATTGAGAAATTGCGGGAGCAGGTCCAGAACCTGGAATAGAAGTAGGAATAGAAGTAACTGATCAAAGGAGAACCTCAGCGTTTGGCCGGCATCCTGTTTTTAATTTCGGCGCCCTCCGGTTCGGGCAAGTCGACCCTGGTAAACCAGCTTCGTTCGCTCGTCGAAAACCTTGAGTTTTCCGTTTCGTGGACGACGCGGGCTGCTCGCGGCTCCGAGCAGGAGGCACGCGAATATCACTTCATCACGCGCCAAGAATTTCAAAAAATGATCGACGCGGGCGACTTTTTAGAGTATGCCGACGTGTTTGGAAATTACTACGGGACAGCGCGCCAGTCCCTCAGCAGCGCATTCAGCAGAGGCAGAGATCTCCTGCTCGACATTGACGTGCAGGGTGCGGCGCAGGTGCGAAACAAGATGCCCGACGCGGTCACAATCTTCCTGATGCCGCCTTCGCCGGAGGTTTTGGCCACCCGCCTTCGCAATCGCAGCCGGGCGGAAGGCGCTGTGCTGGAAGAGGTTATCGAACGGAGGTTGGCGAAAGCGAGACATGAGATTGAGAATTACCGCGAATATGGCTATATTCTCGTCAACGACGTCCTCGACCGAGCGGTTGAGGAAATGGCAGCCATCGTAGCGGCGGAACGAATTGCACGGTCCACCAGCGCGATAAGCCCGCAGGACGAGGAGCTGCTGAAAATGGCGGAAAAATGCCGCCAGCGAAATTCTGAAGCGCGCATTCAGCCGGTGCTTCGGGCTTTCGGAGTCATCAACTCCGGGACCGCCGCAGGGTAGGCCGGAAAGATGTTTTTTTAGGAGAAGCCATGGGTGTTGAGCAAGAGTTCGATAGCAATTTCCGCTACGTGATGGTTGCCGCACGACGCGCACGTCAACTTCAAAACGGTTCACCGGCGCTGGTCACATCCCGCTCCGGCAAGCCCTGCAGAGTGGCACAGGACGAAATCGCCGCCGGCAAAGTTGGCTATATAAAGGGAGACGCCGCGGTGCTGAAGCCGGAAGTCGCTTCCCCCGAGATCCCAAAGTTTGCCATTTCCTGAGTCGATATTGATTCGTGGGGAGCAGTCACCTTCGCTGCTCCCGCACTCCCGTAGAATGTCTCTATGAAGGTAACGGTCGGAGTCTCAGGCGGGATCGCCGCTTACAAAGCAGCGGAGTTGGTGCGCGCTCTCCAGCAGCACGCGCTCGATGTTCACGTTGTGATGACCGAGGCAGCCACCAAGTTTATCCAGCCGCTCACCTTCGCTTCGCTGACCGGACACACTGTGATGTCCGGCCTTTGGGACGATTCGGGGGCCGAGTCAGAACGGGATCCCGCCTCATCGATTGCACATATTGATTCAGCGCAGACAACGGACGCGCTCGTGGTAGCGCCCGCCACCGCCAACACGATCGCAAAATTCGCCAACGGAATTGCGGATGATTTTCTGAGCACTCTTTATCTCGCGGTGACCGCGCCGGTAATTGTGGCTCCGGCGATGAATGTGAACATGTGGCAGCACCCCGCCACGCAGGCAAATCTTGAGACGCTGGCTAATCGAAACGTTCGCATTGTGCCCCCCGGCAGCGGATATCTCGCCTGCGGAATGACGGGCGCCGGCAGGCTCGCCGACACTGCGGCCATCGTGGAGAGCGTTCTGGGTGCGCTGCAGCAGCGCAACGATCTTAATGGAGAGACCGTTCTCATTACTGCGGGAGGCACTCGCGAAGCGCTCGATCCGGTACGTTTTATCGGCAACCGCTCCAGTGGAAAGATGGGATACGCGCTTGCCGAGGCCGCTTTGCGACGGGGAGCGCGGGTGATTCTTGTGACCGCCCCTACCGCGCTGAGGCCGCCGGCTAATTGCGAAGTAGTGGGAGTAATCACTACGGCAGAAATGCGCGAAGCGGTCCTGAGCCGGGTCGATCAGGCCAGCATTGTTATCAAAGCGGCGGCCGTGGCCGACTACCGGCCGGCTGTGACTTTTGAGCAGAAGATGAAGCGCAAGGGGCTGCTCACTCTGCAACTCGAACCAACGGACGACATCCTTTCCGAAGTGGTCGCGCGCCGCCGCGCTGGCCAGTTGATCGTGGGCTTCGCCGCGGAAACCGAGAATGCGGTTGAGCATGGGCGCGACAAACTGCTCCGCAAAGGAGCTGATGCGATTGTGCTCAATGACGTTTCGCGTGAAGGGGTTGGCTTCGACTCCGACCGCAATGCAGTGACGTTCTTGACGCGGCACACGGCGCAAGATCTTCCAGAGATGTCAAAACGAGACTTGGCCGATCGGATTCTCGAGGAGATACTCGCGCTACGCCGCCCGCAAATGGTTATTGCGGAAACCGGGCCAGTATTCGAGGGATGAAAGTTGCTCACGCCTGAATTGGAATCTGCGCTCCAGGCACGCCTGCGCTACTATCGCGACCTGGGTGTGTATGATCTTTATCGCCGCAGCCAACCCGGCGAGCAGCAACTTGAAATTGCAACGCAAAACATTCCAGAATTTCAGCCGGAGCCTGTGATTCCGCAGCGCGATTTATTGCGTCCGACATCCGATGTGATCTCGAGGATCACTCCCGCGGCGGAGCGGTCAGCTGCGCTGGAAGCGATTCGCGCCGAGATTGGCGAATGCACCCGGTGCCCGCTCGCGTTTACGGGGCGGCATGCGATTGTGTTTTCGGACGGAGATCCGAACGCGCGCCTGATGTTCGTGGGGGAAGGGCCCGGAGCCGACGAAGACGCCCAGGGATTGCCGTTCGTGGGCCGCGCCGGGCAGCTCCTGAACAACATGATTAATGCGATGGGGCTGAAACGCAGCGAGGTCTACATTGCCAACGTGGTGAAATGCAGGCCTCCGCAAAACCGCACGCCGGAGCCGGAAGAGGCCAACACCTGTATGCAATTTCTGTGGCGCCAGATCGATGTGGTTCGCCCGGAGATCATCGTTGCGCTTGGCGCAACCGCGGCCACCTACCTGTTGGGCGGCAAGGCTTCGCTAGGCAGCCTACGCGGACGAATCCACAAGGTTCGTAATACGAAGCTGATCGTCACCTATCACCCCGCCTACCTGCTGCGCGACCCTCGCCAAAAGGGAGAGGCGTGGAAAGACCTGCAAATCGCGATGAAAGAACTGGGCCTGAAGCCGCCGAAAGCGCCAACTGCGTCGGAATCCTGACACTATCCGCTTTTCGCTTTCCCCGTTACCCTCTAACCAGTGCCAGCCTTCTGCGATGTCGCATTGCCGGTTCCGCTCGATCGCGCCTTTACATATGCGATTGACCAAGTAACGCCGGTAATAGGCGCGCGCGTCCTTGTCCCGTTTCGCAATGAAAAGCTGGCGGGGATCGTGCTTCGCGTCCACGACGAAGCGCCACAGGTGGAAACCAAGCCGCTGCTCAATATTCTCGACGAGGAATCCATTCTCTCGCCACAGCTTCTCGAGCTCGCGCAATGGATTGCGCTCTACTATATCGCGCCTATTGGCGAAGTTTTGCGGGCCATGCTGCCGTTAATGAGCGAAGTTCGCAGGCAGGTGCTCTTTCGCATTACGGACAAGGGTCGCGAAGCTCTCTTCAGCGGCGCGCAGGAGGGTTCGTCGCGCCGCAGCCGCCGAACACCCGAGGAGCAGGACGCCGAATACAGAATTCTTAACTATCTCGAAAGCGGAAACGCCGTTCGCTTGTCCACACTGCGTTCGGGTGCCGGAGCGACGCGCGAACTGCTCACCGGAATGCTCCGCAAGAAATGGATTGCGCGCGAGACCAGCGCCTCTCCGCGCGACGCCCGCCGCACCGTGCGCTATGCCGTGCTGATTGAAGGAACGCGCCTGCCGAAGCTGAATGACAATCAACAGGCGATCCTGGCGGAACTCGCTGGATCGGGCAACGAGCTTCCCGTTGCCGAGCTTCGGCGATTGGCTGTGCCGCAATCAACATTGAATACGCTGCTGAAAAGAGAACTGGTCCGCATCGATGAACGTCCGGCGGAATTTCATCTCAGCCGTCTCTCAGCGCTTCACCGTGAGACTCACACACTCAACACCGCGCAGCAGGCCGCGCTGAACGTCATTGCGTCAGCGGTGGAAACAGCCGGGTTTCGGCCGCATTTACTTCACGGAGTAACCGGCTCCGGGAAAACGGCGGTGTATCTGGCCGCTATGCAGCGCGCATTGCAACTCGAAAAATCGGCCATTCTGCTGGTTCCGGAGATCGGGCTTACGCCCGCAATGGCCGCGCAGCTTCACCACACTTTCGGCAGCGAAGTGGCACTTCTGCACTCGGCGCTCACTCCTGAGGAGCGCAGCGAACAGTGGCACCGTATTCGACGCGGGGAAGCGCGTGTAGTGGTCGGCACGCGGTCTGCCATTTTTGCGCCACTTGAGAATATCGGCTTAATCATTGTGGATGAGGAGCACGACTCCAGCTATAAGCAGGAGTCCATGCCGCGTTACCATGCCCGGGACACGGCGGTAATGCGAGCCAAGCTGGCCGATGCGACCATCGTGCTGGGGTCGGCTACGCCATCGCTTGAGTCGTGGCACAACGCGCAGCAGGGAAAATACGCGCGGATCGAGATGCACGAGCGCGTCAACCAGCGGCCGCTTCCTGAGGTGGAGCTGATCGACATGCGCCGGGAATTTCAGGAGACCGGCCAGGAGCATCTTTTTTCGCGGGGGTTGATCGAGCAAACGCAGTCCACGCTCGACCGCGGCGAACAGGCGATCATTCTGCTTAATCGACGCGGCTACTCGTTTGTGGTGATGTGCCGCGCTTGCGGCGAAAAGCTGCAATGCGAAAACTGTTCGATTTCGCTCACGTATCACAAACTGCTGGCAGGCAATGATGACCGGGCACACGCGGGCCAGCGCCTTGAATGCCACTATTGCGGTTACAAGCGGAATGTGCCCAAGTGCTGCCCCAAATGCGACAGTGAGCATCTGTATTTTCTGGGAGCGGGTTCGCAGCAGGGCGAGGAGCGTCTGCAGGAGATTTTTCCGAACGCGCGGATCGGACGCATGGACCGCGACACGGTGCGGGGCCGCAGCGACATGGAGCGGATGTTGATGCGGCTGCACTCAGGGGAAATCAACCTGCTGGTGGGCACGCAGATGATAGCCAAAGGTCACGACATTCATGGCGTTACGCTGGTCGGAGTGGTCGGCGCGGATTTCGCGCTCGGATTGCCGGATTTCCGTGCAGCGGAGCGCGTCTTCCAATTGCTTACGCAGGTGTCCGGCCGAGCGGGCCGCGGGGAGCTGCCGGGAAGAGTCCTGGTCCAGACGTATCACCAGGACCACTATGCGATTCAATTCGCAGCGAAGCACGATTTCCATGCGTTCGTAGAGAAAGAATTGAAGTATCGCAAGTGGATGCACTATCCGCCCTACGCCGCGCTTGCGAACCTTATTATTCAAAGCCCGCGCCTGGAGGAAGCCTCCGGCTGGGCGGCAGTACTAGGCCGGTGGTTTCAATCGACGCAGCACGACGGCGTGCGCGCGCTCGGGCCAGCCACCGCGCCGATCGCGAGGGTTAAGCGCATTTACCGCTTCCACATGGTTTTGAAGGCTGAGAAACGACAGGCGCTTGCGCGAACGCTGCGCGCCGCGCTGGCTCATGCGGAGGTGATGGGCATCCCGCGCCGTAATTTGATTGTGGATGTGGATGCGGTAAGCCTGATGTAGCTCCTCGATTGCGGTCACGCAAAGCAAAAGGCACTCCCGCAGGAATGCCTTCGCGATGAGCAATGAGTGAAGGTTCAGGGCGCGCCTGAGCCTACGGAATGGCTTTGGATATTGGTGTTTTTTGTGCCCTGAGCGGCGAATTGGCTGGTAGTCCGAAGGTCAACGACGTTTCCCTGGACCAAAACCTGACTCGACACAACATCGGTATCGGTCCGGATCACCGTTACAAATGGGCTGTTCTGAGCGCCGACAAAGACGTCGCCGATGGGAAAGTTGAAACTGGAAGCAATGGAACGCGGTTGGGCTATTACTGTGTGGTTGGGATCGGTGGGGGTGGGAGCGGGCACCGGGGTCAGGGTAATAGTAGTAAGAGGTTGAAAGCTGGTCAGGCTGACCACTGTGACCGTGCCATCACCTTCATTGGCGACATAGGCGCGGCTTCCATCCTGCAGCACCGAGACGGCAGCAGGGTGACTGCCAACGGGAATTGTACCCAGCACGTGGCCAAAGGTTGGGCTGTCATTGCCGAAAACATCTAGACTGGTATCGATCACGCTCACAGTATCGTTATCGTAGTTTGAAACAACGAGCAGATTGCCGAGCGTGTAAAAGTCTCCGTAAACCGGACCGGCATTGCATGGAGTAATGCCGCCGCAAAGATTGATTGTGGCGTTCCCATTCAGAAAAGTAGACGCGTTGGTCGTGTCCAGTTGATTGGTCTGCGCGTTAATCACGGTAATTGTGCCGCTGCCCCGATTGAGAATGAAGGCCCTTTTGGCGTCAGGCGAAGTGACTCCATATACCGGACAAACTCCGAGCGGAATTCGCGAAGAAATGCTGTTCGAGGCCGTCTCAATTCCGTCCGCCTCGCCGTTCACGCTGACCGCTGCAGGGGTGGCGCACGATCCCCAGGGAAGAGCGCCTGCGGCGCTCAGGGAGTTTCCCTGGCTGATGGAGTAGATGCGCGTGGAGAGCGGGCTTGCGGTCAAATTGATAAGGCTCGGCGCCGCATTCGTGATTTCTACTTTAAGACTGGGCGGATTACCTGCCATCGCCGCGATCGCATTTCGCCCTTGCTCAACCACATAGGAGGAGCCGGTCAATGCCAAATTATTGATCGGAGCCGAGCCGGGGAGCAGAGTGCTTGTGCCTACATTCTTGCTCATCAACGCGTTGCTCACAGTCAACGAGCTGAGGGTGCCGTCGCAATTCTCCGAAAGGGCGTTTGCCCCCCCTGGATCGAGGGCAAAGCTCAAAGGTCCGTTGCCGACGGTAGCCTGGGCGGCGACACTGTCCCCTGCAGAATCGAGCACAGTAACGATGCCCGGAGTGGGATAAGCGATGCAAGGCGGAGAAGCATTGGGCAGAGTGGAAGGAGGAACAAGTCCCTGCTGCGAAAAAACCGCAACAAAGGTAAGCGGCTGTGGGGACGGCCCAACCTGGTTGATTGGATTAATGACGGGACGATACTGGCTGCCGCATCCGGCCAGCCCGGCCAGAACCAGCAACGCTCCGGTTGCCGGCCATTTCATGCTCTGCACTCGCAATTACCTCATTCCGCGAAAAATCCTGTCATGCAGAATTCCACGGTGTTCTCTGTCGGTACCATTTCTCTTGCATGGTCTTTTCCGTTCAGGAGAGACCACTGCGTTCACTTTCCGGGTATGAACATTGAACCCGGTCTGAAAAGATGATTGTAAATCACTACAGCATTCTCAAGGCCTGAATCCGGAATCGCCGTATGACGCTGAAAGATCGATCCGTCACTCACCTGCGCTGGCAATCGCAAATTCCGCTCTTTCTGACGGCCGCTGTAGGGGCCACGGCAATTGTATTCAAGTGCTTCGATATTTCGGCAACGAACCTCGGCGAGATTGAGCAGGCGATTGGTATCGGCACATCCCTCGCTGTCCTGACCTGGAAGGTGCGCGCCGCTACCTTAGGCGCCGCGCTCACGGGCGGCCTATGTGCGACCGCTCTGTATCTGGCT
Organism: Silvibacterium sp.; assembly: GCA_036273415.1. Classification (GTDB taxonomy): domain Bacteria; phylum Acidobacteriota; class Terriglobia; order Terriglobales; family Acidobacteriaceae; genus Silvibacterium. Next base: position 34,493 of record DASUHR010000016.1, read on the forward strand.
ACTCCTGGTTGGTGGACCGCGCTCTGGCCGCTACTCGCACTACTGCTTCTCACGCTTGCTGCCACTCGGTACGGGCGCGCCCGCAAGCAGCGGCTTGGGTTGGCAGAGAGCGCTCGTGGCCGCACCGCGCCGCAAGTAGCGGCGAACCTTGGAGCTGCCGTTCTGGCCAGCTTCCCTCTCAAATTCGCGGAGTTTCCGTGCGGTCTATGGGTCATTAGCACCGGCGCAATCCACATGGCGATTGCGGCGGCGCTGGCGGAGGCCGCTGCCGACACGCTGTCCTCCGAACTCGGCGAAGTTCTGGGCGGAGAACCGCGCATGCTCACTCATTTCTGGCGCGTTCCTATTGGGACAGACGGGGCGATCAGCGTTGCCGGGACCGCCGCGGGATGCGCCGCCGCGCTGATTGTGTCCGCTGTTGCATCAGTGGCGTTGGGCATCGTGGCGGGAGATGCGGCTCTCGTCGCTCTGGCGGCAATCATCGGTTTATTTACGGATAGCCTGCTCGGAGCAGTGCTTGAGAACAGAGGATTGCTCAACAATGACGCCGTCAATTTTCTATCGACAATCGTGGCAGCGATTGTTGCGGTTGCGTTCTCCACATCCTAGGCCGGCGCGGAAGGCGCACGCGCGTGGAGCAGGTTCCTGAATCGCCAAAACGAATAGCTCAGAATTTCGTGCGCCACGCGTTTCCAGCGGTACCACGAAGAGAGGGTCCTCAGCTCCGGACGCGGCGACGTGGCAACATTCAGTCCCAGGCTGGAACAAAGGGCATGCACTCGAAAGAGATGTGTGCCGTCGCTGACCACGTCGATGTTGGCCAGGTGGTTTTCGCGCGCGATTGCCGCCAGCCGATTTACTGACTCCTCAGTGTTGTTGCTTTCAGTCTCGGCAATAATTGCCTCATCGGGAACGCCGTGCGCCAGCAGGTAATTGCGCCCTACGCCGCCTTCGGAATGACGGTCGGTGGGATCTCCCCCGCCCAGCGTGATGATGAGCGGAGCCAGCTTGTCGTGGTAAAGCACAAGCCCGTGTTCCAGCCGCGACCGGAGCACCGGAGAAGGGCGGCCATCGTACTCCGCTGCGCCGAATACAGCGATGGCATCGGCGGCCCTTGCCTCGTCGTGGGTCGCATAATAACGGATCCGCGATTCCACCCAGAGGGACCAGGCTACGGCGGCGAGCACGACGGCAATGGTGACTATCCACACCAGTGCGCGGGGTTGCACGACAGAAGCGCCGCGTCTCATGGAACGCAGATTTGACTCGGGAACGATCATCACTCGCAGTCAGATCTAATTTTGCAACGTCAGAGCGATTTCATGCGTGGGAATTGCGCCCTCGCGCAGAATTCGCCATTGGCCTTCGCCCTCGGAGAGATCGACTATGGTCGTCGGCACGCTGCGTCCTGTAGGGCCTCCATCCACGATCAGCTGAATGCGGTCGCCGAGCTGATCGCGGACTCCGGCCGCGTTGGTGCATTCCGGCGTGCCCGCCAGGTTGGCCGAGGTTGCGGTGATGGGCAATCCAAATGCCTCTACAACGGCGCGCGGAATCGCCGCATCCGGCACTCGCAAGGCCACATTGCCGGTATTCGCCGTGCTGCGCAGGGGCAGCCGGGAACTGGCCTTGACAATGACGGTGAGCGGACCTGGCCAGAACCGCTCTGCCAGCCGGTCTAAATTGGTGCCCAGGTCGCGCGAGAGTTCGTATGCGTGGGAAACGTTGGCTATCAGAAGCGAGAGCGGCTTATGCTTCAAACGGCTCTTGATCCGGTAAATGAGCTCCACGGCCCGCAGATTCACAGGGTCCACGGCCAAGCCGTAGAAGGTGTCCGTGGGCATTCCCGCAACCTTGCCGGCCCGCAGGCACGAAACAACATATTGCACTCGGTCCGGCTCCGGCTCATCCGGATCAATCCGCAGAATCTCGGCTACCAAATCACTCCACCTGCGCGAAAATTGTTATCTTCAGGGCGGCAGATGCGGGGATCGTCTTCCGAATGCCGCTCACGCGATCAGAGGTTTAAAATCGCACCCATGCCCATCGCTGCTAACCGCGCGCGCCCCATTCGCATTGTACAGAGTCGGCAAAACGCGCGGGTAAAAGAACTTCGTGCGGCATTTGCGGGCAACACGCGGACTGCGGACGGCCTGCTCGCCATCGAGGGTGAGCATTTGGTGCAGGAAGCGCTTGTCAGCGGCCTGGAACTGACAACCGTCTTTGTACAAGCAGGAAGCGAAGCGTTGCTGGAGCGTCTTGCAATCCCGGAAAAAACAGAAGTTCTCGTCCTGCCGTCCGAAGTCTTCTCGAGTGCCGTCCATACCGAATCGCCGCAGGGGATTGCAGCTCTTGTGCAACCCGCAGCGTTCTCTCTCGACCAGGTGTTAGGCGGTATACGGCCTCTGCTGTTCGTCGCGGCGGGGTTGCAGGATCCGGGCAATCTCGGCACGCTCATTCGATCTGCCGAAGCCTTCGGCGCGACCGGCTATGTCCCGCTTCCGGGAACAGTGAGCGTCGATAACCAGAAGACACTGCGTGCTTCGGCCGGATCAATTTTTCGGCTGCCTGGAATTACCGTGTGCGAAGACCACCTGTTTCATGAACTCGACCAACGCGGCATCGCTACCGTCGCTGCCGTGGCAACGCAGGGCGAAGACCTCGCTCGCCTTGACCTTACCCAGCCCTGCGCTTTCATCCTCGGCAACGAAGGCGGCGGCATCCCGGCGGAACTGCTTCGGCGCGTCCGCTCTCGCGTGAGCATCGCAATGCCGGGCGCGGTGGAATCACTGAACGCCGCAATTGCCGGGAGCATCCTTTTGTATGAAGCCGCTCGCCAGCGGGCCAAGGCATGAGTCTTTTCAATCAGCTTCCGGAGCAGCGCGATGCAACGTCGATCAGCGCGCCGCTGGCCGAGCGCATGCGCCCGCGCAGACTGGATGAATATGTTGGTCAGCAGCATCTTCTTGCGCCCGGCAAACCGCTTCGCGTGCAAATTGAGCGCGATGACACGGCGTCGATGATTTTCTGGGGACCGCCCGGGGTGGGTAAGACGACTCTGGCAAGAATCATCGCTGAAACCACGCGAGCCACGTTCATCCAGTTTTCCGCCGTACTCTCAGGGATAAAGGAAATCAAGCAGGTGATGGCCGAGGCCGAAAAGGCCGCGCAGTACGGCTCGCGAACCATCCTGTTCATCGATGAAATTCATCGCTTCAACAAGGCGCAGCAGGATGCGTTTTTGCCGTACGTCGAGCATGGAACGATCCGTCTCATCGGCGCCACGACGGAGAATCCATCGTTTGAGATCATTTCCGCGCTGCTCTCACGCTGCCGCGTCTACACGTTGCGCGCATTGAGCGAAGAGGAGATCGTAACCCTGCTTGCGCGAGCTTTGAACGACAAAGAGCGTGGCCTGGGAATGATGCAGGTAGACGCGGAGGACGCGGCGCTGCGGCTTCTCGCTTCGTATTCCAGCGGAGACGCCCGCAATGCTCTTAACGCGCTCGAAATCTCCGTGAAGCTTGCCGAAGCGCGCGCCGAGAAGACGGTGACTCCGGAGATCGCAACCGAAGCGCTCCAGCAAAGAACGCTTCTCTATGACAAGCAGGGGGAAGAGCACTACAATCTCATCTCGGCATTACACAAGTCTGTACGCAACTCCGATGTGGATGCGTCGCTTTACTGGTTGGGGCGCATGCTGCAATCGGGCGAAGACCCGATGTATGTCGCCCGGCGCGTGGTGCGTATGGCCATTGAGGACATCGGCCTTGCGGCGCCCGAAGCCCTGAACCTCACCCTGTCCGCACGCGACGCGATCCACTTCCTCGGCTCGCCAGAGGGTGATCTCGCGCTCGCTGAGGCTGTCGCCTATCTCGCTCTCGCTCCCAAATCGAATGCGCTTTATACCGGGTACGGCGCCGTTCTCACCGACATTGAAAGCACCCGCGCGGAGCCCGTTCCGTTGCACCTGAGAAACGCACCGACCGGACTGATGAAGTCTCTCGATTACGGAAAAGGGTACAGGTATGCCCACGATGAAGAAGGCAAGATCGCCGATATGGAATGCCTGCCGGAAGGCCTGAGAGACCGGCGGTATTATCAGCCGACCAGTGAGGGGCGCGAAAAACTACTTGCGCAGCGAATGGAGGAAATTCGCAGGATCCGCGCAGCAAAACACGACTGAACCGGGTATAGACGTGACTACGTTTTACGTCGCTGTTTCGCAATTTAGGACCCATGGATACCAATGATTCTTCCGGCACATCGGGAGTTTTGTGCAGAATCTTGCACCCTTCGGTTTAGGTGATTCGTAAACAGCGGGTGTGCGATGAGTCCAGAGGCAGTGGTTAAGCCGCTTTGTGAGCGAAAATGGAGTTCGCACGATGGCAGCACGCGTGCAACATTCTGCCTTGAGTTCCTGCCCGTCTGAATCCCCGCCGTGGGCCAGACTCTATCTCTGAATCACGGGAAGCGCCATGCCGTTGAATCGACAAACCGCAATTGTTGAGGAAGAGCAGAGCGTGTCCGGAGTACCGGATGCTTGCCTGAGCATCGATCCTGCTGTCTATTCACGCGACTACGACGCCACGCCCTTTCCCTTCACGCACTATCTGCACAAGCTGGACCTGATGGCGTTTGAGTCCCTGTGCGAGTTAGCCGGGAAGTACGACGATAAGCCAGGGGACTATAACCTTGCCGGAAGCGCCGCCAGTCCCGAGGTCTTCGCCTCACCTTCTGACCGGCGTCGCGGGCTCAAGCCCAGTTCCGCTGTTGGTCTGTTGGACGAGCTGCCTCTGCGCCTTCTTCTGAAACGGCCTGAGGACCACGATGACCGCTTTCGCAAGCTCATGGATGTGCTGCTCAAGCAAATTCAGCAGCTCCCCGGAGGAGCGCATTCGCAAAAGATCGAGAGAGCACAGGGTTCAGTGCTGATCAGCTCCGCCGCCGCCATCACACCGCTGCATTTCGATCCGGAAATCGGCTTTTTCTGCCAAATTGAGGGCGACAAAATCTACCACGTTTATTCTCCAGACGATCTGAGCGAAGCAGAGTTGGAGAATTTCTACGTGCGCGACCAGGTGAGCACCTGCCGCGTGGACTTGCAGAGGCGCAATCCGGCGAAGGAGCACGTATATCAGCTGAAGGCCGGCGCGGGCTTCCACCAGCCGCAGAACTCGCCGCACTGGGTGCAGACCTGCGAGACGCGCTCCATTTCCTACACTGTTGTTTTCGAGACGGAGACCTCGCGTGCCGTATGCCGCGCGCGCGCGTTCAATTTTTATCAACGGAAGCTAGGAATAGCCCCTGCGCATCCCGGTGTCCATCCAAGGCGCGACGTGCTCAAAGCGCGATCGGCAGCGCCGGAATTATTGGCGCGTAAGATTGGCAAGCGCATTCTTTACATGATGGGGAAGTAGTTCCCGAGGAATTATTTCTGAAAGGCGAGACGCCGTCCCTGACCGCTTGATTCGCGCGCCAGCTCGATCAGGCGCGTTGTCCGCCATACCTGTTCCGGCGTGACCTCCAGCTTTGCGCTGCCCAACAGCGAATCGCGCACGTTGGCATAGATGGCGCGATAATCCCCAGGCGCGGTCTTGATTTTTCGAACGGGCGCGCCGGGAATGTGCAACTGGCCCCATTGCGATTCGGGTTCTTCGCCAAAGCCGGGATCGCTGAATTTAGCACCGGCTTTCAGAGCGTCCTCCTGGGGATCAAGCCCCCATTTCACGAAGCTGCCTTTTGTGCCGTGTACTACGAAGCGCGGACCCGGGGCGGCGGCGGTCAACGTGGAACGCAGCAGAGCCGTCACTTTGCCGAATTTCAGAAGTACGTCGAATGCGTCGTCGACCACCCCGTTTTCACGATCGATGCGAACATCGGCCCAGATGCTTTCAGGGTTTCCAAACAGCGCAGTTGCCTGATCGATCAAATGCGGGCCGAGGTCGAAAAGGATTCCGCCGCCGGGGCCACCACTCTCGCGCCAGACATCAAGCCGGGGAGCCGCGCGGAAGCGATCGAAATGCGACTCGTAGGAAACGACATGCCCGAGTTCGCCGGAATTCAGCACCTGCTTGAGGGTTACGAAATCGCCATCCCAGCGCCGATTCTGGTACGCCGTGACCAACACGCCGCGCTTGCGGGCTTCGTCGATCAGCTCCGCCGCATCGTGAGAGGTTAGGGCGAATGGCTTGTCGATCAGCACATTCCGTCCCGCGCGCAGGCACTCAAGGCCAATCTCAAAATGCGTATAGTTCGGAGTGGCCACGACCACCAGCCCGATCGAATGATCGCTCAGCATTTCTTCAATCGAGCGGCAGATCTTCACGCCGGGATGAGCAATAGCTGATTTTTCGCCGCTGCGCTGAACAATGCAGGCCAGTTCCAGTCCCGGTGTTTCCGCGATTACGGCGGAATGGAAGATCTGACCGGCAAGGCCGAAACCAACTACGCCGACGCGGATGTCCTTTGTCATGGAAAGTTTGTAAGAGCTAGCGAACTCCGGTCAGTGGTCCCTTTTCATCCGTCGTGCTAAATCGTGATCGGACATACTCATCCAGAATCTTCTTAAAGTCCTGGACGATGGTGTCGCCGCGAAGCGTGGTCATCAGTCGTCCGTCCACATACACCGGAGCCACTGGATCCTCGAATGTTCCCGGCAACGAGATGCCGATATTGGCATGCTTCGACTCGCCCGGCCCGTTGACGACGCAGCCCATTACCGCAAGCTTGAGTTCTTCCACGCCTGGATATTGCGCGCGCCAGGCGGGCATGGAGTCGCGGAGATAGTTCTGAATCTGTTGCGCGAGTTCCTGAAAGAACGTGCTTGTGGTGCGTCCGCAGCCAGGGCACGCCGTGACCTGGGGAGTGAAGCTGCGAATGCTGAGAGACTGCAATATCTGCTGGCCGGTCAACACCTCTTCAGTGCGGTCTCCACCTGGCTTCGGCGTCAAGGAAACCCGGATTGTATCGCCGATGCCCTTGAGCAGTAGCGGAGCAAGACCGGCGGCGGAGGCCACAATGCCTTTCATTCCCATACCGGCTTCGGTCAGCCCAAGGTGCAGCGGATATTCGCAGCGCGCCGCCAGCATCTCGTACACGTCAATCAAATCACGCACGCCGCTTACCTTGCCGCTGATGATGATCTGATCATGGCGCAGCCCGTAGCGTTCGGCGGCTGCGGCGGAATCAAGGGCGCTGCGGCACATCGCCTCCATCATCACATCGCGCGCCTCGCGCGGCTCTGCAAGTTTGGAATTCTCGTCCATCATGCGCGTCAAGAGCGCCTGGTCCAGCGAACCCCAGTTCACGCCGATCCGCACCGGCTTCTGATTCTTCACCGCAACTTCGATCATGGCGCGAAAATTGTCGTCGTCCTTGCGCCCAATCGAGCAGTTTCCGGGATTGATGCGATACTTCCCCAGGGCCCGCGCGCATTCCGGATATTTTGTCAGCAACAGGTGACCGTTGTAGTGGAAGTCGCCGATGATCGGGACAGCGACGCCGCGCTTCGCCAGCCCTTCTACGATGAAGGGAAGCGCCTGCGCCGCGTGGTCATTATTTACGGTGACACGAACCAGCTCTGAGCCTGCCTCCGCGAGCGCCGCGACCTGCTCAATGGTTCCGGCAACATCGGCGGTATCCGTGTTCGTCATTGACTGCACAACCACGGGAGCATCCGACCCCACGCGAACGCCGCCGACGCTGACCGTAACCGTCTTCCTGCGCTGAATTTCCGGCATAGAATCCTCAGCAACAGTTTACTAGAGCCGCTCCGCACGCGATGGCTACGGTGCTCAGCGCGAGTGAGTAAGATGAAAAGTCAAAGAGGGGCGAAGGCGATGAGTTCAGAAGTTGTGCCTGAGAAGTTGCAGGACCTATGGAGCGAAGTAGATCAATACGTAAACGACAAGCTTGTGCCGCAGGATCCAGCTTTCGAATCGGCGGTTCGGACCTCTGCCGAGGCCGGTTTACCCGAGATCGCCGTTACAGCCAGCCAGGGCAAGCTGCTGCACTTGCTGGCCCGCAGCATTGGTGCGCGCAATATTCTTGAAGTCGGCACTTTGGGCGGATACAGCACTATCTGGATGGGGCGGGCGCTGCCTCACGATGGCCGCCTGGTCACGCTTGAATACAGTGCGAAGCACGCAGAAGTCGCGCGAAAGAACATCGAACATGCAGGTCTGTCTGGAATTGTCGAATTGCGTGAGGGAGCAGCGCTCGATACCCTGCCGAACCTCGCGGCGGAGAGACGGGCCGCCTTCGATTTCATCTTTATCGACGCGGACAAGGAGAACAACGCGGCTTACTTCGAGTGGGCGCTCAAACTATCTCGCGCGGGCGGGCTGATTTTCATAGACAATGTCGTCTGGCACGGAGAGGTGGCCGACTCTGCCAGCAAAGAGCTAAAGATATTGGGCATTCGCCGTCTTAACGAGTTGCTTGCGAAGGAAACGCGTGTGATTGCGACGACCATTCAGACGGTCGGCAGCAAAGGCTACGATGGATTCACGCTGGCGCTGGTTCTCGGCTAGCAGATCACGACAGCCGCGCCATCGATTCTTTCGTGGTAGACGGCATCCAGCGCGCGATTTACCTCGGCGAGCGGGAAGCACCTTGTCTTTGGCTTGATCCCAATCTCCTGCGCCAAAGCGATGAACTCCCGCGCGTCCTCCCGAGTCATGTTGGTCACGCTGCGCAACTGCCGTTCGCCCCAGAGCAGCTGGTCATAGTCAAACTCAGGCATGCGGTCAAGATGAATCGCGTTAACTGCAACGACTCCTCCTTTGCGCAGCGATGCCAGCGCCGCAACCACGACGTCGCCGCTCGGCGCGAAGGTCACGGCGCAATCAAGCGGCACCGGAGGCGTGTCCAGCGCATCCCCGACCCACACCGCGCCCAGCCCCCGCGCAAGCTTGCGGTGCGACTCGCCCCGCGTTGCGACGTAGGTCTCGCATCCCCACGCCTTCAGGACATCAATCGCCAGATGCGCGGAAGCTCCAAAGCCGAAGAGGCCAACACGATCTCCACGCTGGACGCCGGCGACTCGCAAACTGCGGTAGCCGATGATCCCAGCGCACAGCAACGGCGCGAGCTCCTCAGCCGGAGGTTCCTGGGGAAGCGGGACAAGGAAATCTGCGCGTGCCACAGCGTACTCGGCATAGCCGCCATTCACGGAATAGCCGGTAAACACGGGATGATCGCAGAGGTTCTCCATGCCCTTGCGGCACAGCAAACAGGTTCCGTCTACGCCACCCAGCCACGAGACGCCGACGCGTCGGCCGAAAACATCCGAATCTACGCCTACGCCAACCTTCGATACGCGACCCACAATCTGGTGCCCGGGAATAATCGCGTCATGCAGAGGCTTGAGCTCGCCCATGGTGATATGCAGGTCGGTTCGGCAGACACCGCATGCCTCAATCCGCAACAGCACCTCGCCCGCCGCAGGCTGCGGCATGGGCAGTTCTTCCAAGGTCAGGGGAGAGGCGCTCTTGATCGAAGAGGAATGTAAAACCGCGGCGCGCATCGCTCAAGCCTTCTTCAGCACACCTGTCTCGCGATTCTGGCTTTCTGAGATAAATGCTTCGGCATGCTCCACGCCGGATTCCATGCCGCGGAAACGGGCCATACGCTCGTGAAGGGGCCAGAAGGTTGTAGCCGGTTGTTGACTGGCATGAGCAAAGCACGCATCTTTCTTCACATCGTAGGTATGCGCAATGTCCACGTAATCGGTTGGATGAAAATTCTGTGTCTGTTCGCCCAGATCCACTTCAAAATAATAGAGGTCGAACTTTCTGCCGCCATCAAGCCAAGCATCGTAGGTCAACAGGGATGCAGCGCGGTGGTCGCGATGCGAGTCCACCGGCCAGTGCGTAAACACGATATCGGGATTTTCAGCATCGAGCAGCTTTCGAAAATCGGCATAGCGTGCCGGGTTTACCTCCGTATTGCCATCGATCTGTCCCGCGAAGACAGCACGCGCCTTCAAAATTGAGCAGGCCTTTTCGCACTCTGCCGTCCGAATCGCAGCGGCCTGCTGCGCTGTCTTCTCCACTATGCCGGCTTCTCCGCGAGTGAGATACAGGATGACGACATTGTGGCCCTGCGCGGTATAGAGAGCGATGGTTCCTCCGCATCCCGACTCGGGATCGTCCGGATGGCCGCCGACTACGACAATGTTCAGCTTCCGGGTTTCCGCTCCGGAAGCTGCGCCCGCGGCCGAGAACGGCAGTTTGGCACCCAGCGAGGCGGCCAGAAGCGGTGACTGCCCCAGAATCTCTCGTCGCGTGATCTTCGCCAACGGTCCTCCGATATTCAGCGGATCTTGTGCGATATCATCATAATGGTGAACGCAGCCCAGGTAGCGATTTGCCGAGAGGGGCGAATCCAGAAGCTAACCGGCCCTGGGGACATTGTTGAATGTGGCCCTGTAGCTCAGATGGATAGAGCAACGGTTTCCTAAACCGCAGGTCGGCTGTTCGAATCAGCCCAGGGTCACCATGCGTTAAGAGACTGCTCGCCGGATTAAATTTGGAAACCGCTGAAGCAAGCAAAGCCGCCTACTCCATGGCAGCTCACGGTGTTGTATTCGGAAGTACGGAAATCCCTTCTGAGGTGGAATAGAAGAGGCTTGGTTTGGCGCCCTTTACCAGCGGAGCCGTAAAAGGGAAATCCGCATCGGAAGCATCCTGCAAGGTGAATGGAGAGCCAAAGGTATATCCGCCGGTTCCGTTCATCACGGTAAGCAGGTCATTGCCGGTTGTGATTCCGAAGATATCCAGCTTGCCGTCTCCGTTCAGGTCGCTGAGTCCGATCGTCTGTTCGATCTTGCCCGGAAGCTGGTCACCGTACTCTGCCCATGCCCAATACAGTTTTCCTTTGAGGTTGGGCGTCAGCACAGCAATTCGATCCTCGGAGCCCGCTTGCCCTGTAGGGCCCAGACTGGCCACTATTTCGGTTTTCCCGTCGTGGTTCAGATCCGCCGCCGCAATGGCGTAAACCGGCGTGGAAAAGTTATAGATATAGTCTTGCTTGAATGTGCCGTCACCGGCGCCAAGCACCACTTCCATCTGCATGGGATTAAATGCGTCCAGATTTGTGCCTAAGCCATAGAATGCCAGGTCTACCTTCCCGTCGCCCTTAAAGTCTCCGGCCACCATGTTGCGTCCACGACCCGCTTCGTCCAGCCAGTTCTGGTTTCCTAAATCAAGAACCTGTTTCTCGGCAAAGGTGCCGTCACCCTGGTTCAGAAATATGGACAAAAAGTTTTCGGATAACAAAGCAATATCGGGCCGTCCGTCTCCATTGAAGTCCTGGACCACGGGCGTCCCCGGATAGCGCACGACGAGATCCTGTTTGAGTTGGAAGTTCCCCTTGCCGTCGCCTAGAAAGATCAACTCGTTTGGAGAACGATTTCTTCCGGAAGCAATAATGTCCAGATGACCGTCGCCGTTCACATCCGCCAGTTTCACATCGAAAGGGCCGCCAGGGGTCGAAAAGTCAGGCGGCACCATTTGAATGAAACTCGGCGTGAAGCTCCCATCCGAGTTCTGCTTCAGCAGGTAAAGGTAGCTGCAGTCGTTTTCCGCCGAAGTTGTCCACAAACACGCGTCCAGGCCCATGACAACGTCCGTTCTGCCGTCCTCATTCACGTCGCCTGCTGAGAAAGAAGTAGCTGAAGCGCACGGCGTCGTATTGCATATCACACGGGACGGGCCGAACTGTTCCTTCTGGGCATACATCCCCGGGTTGTAAAGAGCGAAGGTCAGAACCAGCAAAAAAACGCCTTGAGAGCAGTGCGCATACGGAACTCCTTCCGGTAAAACCGGGACTATTGGTTAAGGAGGCTGCGTCATCGAACGAGGGGTCGTCATTCAGCCGCGGCAGCAGTCGCCCACGAGCACTTGAATATCTCTAAAAGTTCTGTTCTTTCCAGGGTTTCAAACTGCAGAGAGAATGCTCAGGCAGAAGCAAAAAGGAAAAGTGAAGCCAAAGGCCCAGGCCAACGATTACGGATGCCCCCTCTTTGACTTTTGTTGCCCGTGCACATATAAAAAGAAAATCCGCTGCAACTCAGCGCAGCTCTGCCGTGGGCGCGGTATTGCCCTGCGGCCCAACTATAACCATCAACGCATCAGGATGCTCGGGAAGGCGGTGAAAATCCGCCACTGCCCCGCAACTGTAAGCGCACTCAGCCGCGTCTTGTTTTTGTGCAGCGGTTGGATGGTCCGGAAAAGCAAGCCCACTGGAGCCTGTCTCTGGGAAGGGAATCCGGCCAGGCGCAAGTCAGGAGACCGGTCCTGTGCCTTTGCCCGCGTCCCGAGGGGGACGGAGGATCTCATGCCCTTTTTCCATCGCATCCAGCCATGGCATCGTCGCGCTCTGCTCGTCGCAGGCGCTGTGCTTTTCGCATCCACCACCCACGCCGTTACCGTTCACGGGACCATTACCGACAGCGTCGGCCTTCCTGTATCCAATGCTAATGTCGCGCTGGTTCAGAACGGCAAAGTGATTGTGAACGGCGTCTCCCGCTACGACGGAACTTACCAGCTCAGCAGCGGATCTTCCGGCCAGTTTTACGTTCTCGCCGCGGGCACGTCCTTCCGCCAGATCTCCACGAAGGCGTTCTACGGGGGCCAACTCGATTCCGTCGAGCAGAACATTGTTCTTGAGCCGGAATGGGTGCGCCAGTCGATCGTTGTTACCGCAACCGGAACGCCCACTCCGCAGGCCCAGGTCAGCGCATCCGTTACTACTATTCCGGCCACGGATTTCATGGATCGCGTGGATATGGTCGATCCTCTGCGGCAGGTCGCGGGATTCGACGTGGTGGAGACGGGGCAGCGCGTGGGCTCGACATCGATTTTTATTCGCGGCGGCAACTCAGACGCGAACAAGGTACTTCTCGACGGCGTGCCCATCGAAAACATCGGCGGAGTTTTCGATTTTGCCGGACTCTCCACCACCGGCGTGGCAAGCGTTGAAGCGTATCGCGGCCCTAACAGCGTTCTTTACGGCTCCGACGCTTCCGCCGGAGTAATCGCCTTTACAACACCGCGCGGCAGCACTTCGTTTCCAACGCTCATCTACGAAGGCGATCTGGGCAGCTTTAAAACATACCGCAACGAGCTGCAGTTGGGTGGCAACCACGGAAAGTTCGACTACTACGCTGGCGCATCGGACCTGCAAACGCAGAACTCCGTTCCTGCGGATGAAGCCCACAACATCGCGGAGGCAGTCAACCTCGGCTACGCCTTGTCCAGCAACACCGCTCTCCGCGTGAGCGCGCACAACAATGACAACGCGACCGATCTGCCCGGTACCTATAAATTCTGGGGAATGCCCAATGACGGCAAAGAGTCCGACCAGAACATTTATTTGGCTGCAAGCATTGACCACAGCTTCAGCGACGCATGGCATGGATTGCTGCGCTATGGCCTCGCACGCAAGAGGGAAGAGTCGAAGCAGTGGTTTCCGGCGGGAAATCTGGTGGAAGGGAATTACTTCGGCAACTTCACCACGATCACGGGAGCGAACGGCTACTCCGTCAGTGGCTTCGCGCTGATGAACTTCGCCGGCATCTTTCCCAATACCGTCGACGAAGCAAATAATCGCGACAATCTTTACGCGCAGACCGACTACAACATCACGCCGCATTTCGGAGTTGTCGGAGGCTTTCGCTTTGAAGACGAGCGCGGCGCAGAAAACGAGTGGGTCTTCGGATTTAATGAAGACCTGGAGCGCACAAATTATGACTACATGCTCGCCCTCAATGGAGATTTCAAGCAGCGCGTCTTCTACTCGCTTGGCGGCGGCATTGAAAAAAACCAGCTCTACGGCACCGCGGGGACTCCGCGCATCGGAGTCTCGTATTACCCAATCCGCCCCGGCAAGGGCGTTCTGCATGGAACAAAAGTGAACTTCAACTTCGCCAAAGGCGTGCAGGAGCCCAACATCGATGACCAGTTCGGCTCGCTCTTTACCTTCCTGCTCACGAACGGAGGGCAGTCCACGGTCTCGCAGTTCGGTATCCGGCCGATCGGAGCGGAAGAGTCGCGCACATACGACGGAGGCATCGAGCAGAGTCTTTTCAGCGAGCGCGCCACGCTTCGCGCTACCTACTTCCACAACCAGTTCGGCAATGAGATCGAATTCGTACCCGCGACCATCATCCCCACGCTGCTGCCCAACCTGCCCCCCGCGCAACAGCAATCGCTTGAAGCTTTCCTCAACGAGCAGGGAGCCTTTTCGCTCGCGCTGAACTCGCTGGCTTTTCGCGCCCAGGGCTTTGAAACCGAGTTGCAGTACGGCATCGGCCGGATCATCTTCATCCGCGGCGGATACACCTATCTCGACGCCGCCGTGCAGCGCTCATTCTCCGCGGACGCCATCGGGCCCAGCTTCAATCCGTTCTTCCCTAACATCCCCATCGGAGACACGTCGCCATTGCGCGACGCGCGTCCCTTCCGCCGTCCTCCGCACACCGGCTTCACTACAGTGACGTACAACGGCCACCTGTTTACCGTGGTTGCCACGGGAGCTTTCGCCAGCCGCAGCGACGACTCCACTTTTCTCGCCGGAGCTACCCCCAGCTTCGACAACACCCTCCTGCTACCGAATCGCAATCTCGATCACGGATACGCCAAGGTGGATCTCGGTGGAACAGCCAGGATGAATTCCTGGTTCAGTGTCTATGCGCAGTTGAACAACCTTCTGAGCGATCAGCATATCTCGCCTATCGGATACACATCGCTGCCGCTCAATGCGAGGGTGGGACTGCGCTTTACGCTGGGGCATCTCCCGAAAAACCAATAGAGACGGAAATGCCTGCTCTCCGGGATGCTAGATCTGAATGCAAAATGTCGTCGGGAGCAGCAGGCATGGAAGCTGCGCCTGCAGCTAGACGTTGATCGGGGGCGCTGGTTGCGCGGGCCGGACTAGATGCGAGTTGGGCTCCGCTTTGCGCGGAGTCGTGCGAGGAAGCATGTTTGAACCGTGTGCGCCCACGAAGAAATAAAAAATAATAAAAATGACTATCATAGCCACGCCCGAAAGGAGGACGATGATTCCGAAGCGCGGGCCTTTGGGATAAAGGCGATATTCCTTTGGATTTGGCTGCTCGGGCATGTCTATTAAGATGCTGGAGAACTTTCATTCGCGACGATTTTGTCGCAAAAATCTTCCATTCACAGAGCAGGTGAACGCCGAGCGGGGATGAAGTCAGAAAATGCGATGAAGCCCGCGATGGATGTCCGGCCAGAATTCTGCCGCTCCGTTGTAGAGAGCGGTGTTTCCGAGGTCGATGGCGATGCGGCTCATGGTATGCGCCGCGCCGACGTCGTTGGAGGGATAGTAAAGATTGGAGATGGCCCCGGCGATCACGGTACCGGAGAGCGCGGATGAATCGAAAACGGTCTGGCCCGAGTCGTTGTATGCGACGAAGACGCGGGAAACGGCAAACCATGCACGCCTGCCGATGGAGCCTTTTCCGAGCCGGAAGTAGCGAGGATCCTGGTGCCACGCCACAGCCAAAGCGTAGTCGCCGATGAAACTGGAGATGTCGCCATCGAGTTCGAGCGAGCCGAAACATTTTCCATAATTGGCCCAACCTTTGCCATAACCGCAGAAGCCATCCGTGGATGAGTATTCCAGCGTGGCACCTTCAACGGCGCCCGCGCCCAGGCCCAGTGGGTCGTACGCGGACTGCGCAAATTCCTGGAATTTTTCCTTCGAAGTCAGAGGCTTGAAACTCTGCCCGTAAACGACCTTGAAGGCGGGAACCACCCAGAAGATATGTCCGGGTGAGCCGCTGTCTGCGGACGGGCTGTGTTCCTTTTTATGCTGATCCTCTGAGGGATTCCGTTGACTTGGGGGCTGCTGCTGAGCGGAAAGACCAGCGGGGACGAGCGTCCACCTCTGCGGCAGAGGCGCCTCGGGGAGCGAGGGAGCGGTGAGTTCCCGTGCGGAAGAGGATTTAGTCGCCGCGGCTAAACAGAAGATGAGTAAAAGGAAAGAAATTGCGAGCTTTAGTTTCACTGCGCTCCTTTCGGTCGGCAGAGCTTTAGATGCGGGATGACGCCGGAAGACTCCGGCACTCAAGCATGTAAGGTTTGACAGCGCGAAGCCGGACACGTTGTCAGGCGGTTATCTATTATCCTTTTAGGTAGTATCGAGAAAGAATTATCGAGATAATGATTCATAGTACCCGCGCCATGTTGCGCATGGCCACTTTGCTGTCGCTGATCGTTGTTGCATCGAGTGTAGTCGCGCAAACTATTCCAGCCGGCACTCCCGCCGCGTCCCCAGTAGTGGTCCCAGCATCCGCCGTACTGCAGGCGCAGCTTGGGAAGCACGTTCCGATGAAAAAGGGTGAGGTCCTGAAATGCCATTTGCTTTATCCGGTGTATGCGGATAATCAATTGGCGATTCCCGCGGGGAGCGTGATGCGCGGCAGCATTGTTGGGCTTGATTCCGACCGCAGCCGGCGAATTCATGCTCGGCTGTGGGGCGACTTTACTCCTTACCGTGTTCCGGTAGTTCGATTTTATGAGCTGACTCTGCCCGACGGAGAGGTGAAGCGGATCGTTAGTGGCGACGCGACGAATGGAGCACCGGTGCTGCATCTTTCTCCGCCTGCTGCCAGGAAGTCGCGCTCGTTTGTAGCCCAGCAGATTGCGCAAGCTAAACAGCAAGCGAAAGAGACAATTGCGCTGGTGACCGCTCCGGGGCGAAAAGACCGGTTGGTGCAGTTCTTGTATAGGCAACTGCCGTATCACCCGCAAAGGGTGGACGACGGCACCGCGTGGACGGTGACTCTCGAACAGCCTATCTCTGTGAGGAAGGAAACGACTGCGGTAGAGGAGGGGAATACGACGCCGGCAGCGAAGGTGAATGAAAAGCCGGTATGGCGGATACGGGCGTATCTTCAGCAGACGATTAGTTCCGCGAACGAGAAGCCGGGCAATACGTTCAACGCGGTGGTGGCCGAACCGGTGTTCAATGCCGACCACACCCTGGCGATTCCGGAAGGATCGATGCTGGTGGGCACGATCATTCAGGCGAAGCCGGCGCGGTTTTTCGGCCGGGCGGGGAAACTGCGGTTCGATTTTCGCCAGCTGAAGCTGCCGGGCGAGTCGCCCGAGCATGTGATGGGTACTCTCGCGGGTGCAGATTCGAGCAAAACGCAGCAATTGCAGATTGACCAGGAAGGCGGGGTGCAAACGAAACCGAAAAACCGGGTGATTATTCCGTTGGTGCTAAGTGTCTTAGCCAACAGGGCTTTGGACGACGATGGCAGCGCGGCCGGAGGCGCTGCGGTGGGGTCGAACGGATTTGGGCTGGTGGGCCGGGTTGTCGGAATTGTAGGAGGCTCACGGGGGCTGGCAGCAGGGATTGGGTTTTACGCGGCGGGGCTCTCGTTCTCGGAGCGATGGCTGGTTCGCGGGCAGAATGTAGCCTTTACCAAGGACACGCGCATCGAAGTGACTACGGAGGCCAGCCGGAAGTCTCTTCCGACGCCTTGAGGTTCAGGCCGATCCGTTTGGCAAACGGTAATTCGATCTATGCGAAAAACTCAGGTTTTCAGCGGATTTGTTCTCGTTCTACTTACCGTATCTCAGGCTTTTGCGCAATCGGACGCGCTGCCGCAAGATTCCAGCCAAATAATGGAGCAGGCGAGCCTGGAGCTGCCGGCGCACCCATATACCAGTGCGCCTGCGATGAACGATCAGGTGATTTGCGGGATTTCGCATTTGGGACAATGCATTGCGGACCTGGGTAAGGACCAGGTGGGGATATTTACGAGTCCGTTTCGGTTGCAGCCGAAGGATGCCTTCTGGCTTGCGCCGCTGGGAGCGGCTACCGGGTGGGCATTTGCGCATGACGCGGATGGCGCGCAGACCGTGGGCGTGGATGCGAACCGCACGAGAACCGCGAACCGATTCGCGGACTTCGGTTCGTTCGTCGCGACGGGCGGAGAAGGCGCAGGAATTTACCTGATAGGGCTGGCGGGGCATAACCCAAAGCTGGCCGAGACGGGAAGGCTGGGCACGGAGGCGGTAATCGATTCCGGCAGTGTTACGCTGGCGCTAAAGCTGATGAGCAACAGCCAACGGCCGCGGCAGGGAAACCGGCAACGAGACTTCTGGCTCTACGGCGCGTCAAACTGGGAGCAAGATTCAACGTTTCCGTCGGAGCATGCAACCGCAACGATGGCGCTGGCGCGGGTGATTGCAGGGGAATATCCGCTTTGGTATGTAGCCGCCCCGGCGTACGGATTTGCGGAAGCAGTGGGCGTGTCGCGCATGAGGGCGATCAGGCACTCTCGTTCGGACGTTCTGGTGGGGCAGGCCATCGGATTTTTGACGGGGAATTATCTATTGAATCATCGAGCGCTTTACCGGCCGGGCGCGAAGAGGAGAATGGTGATGCAGATGATTGACTCGGTCAGGCCGATGGGCGATGTTGGTAATCGCGCTTTCGGTGCTTCCATCGAGATTCCGCTGGGGCGTTGAGGAGCGGATTTGTTGATTCCATAATGTGAACCTTCCATGTGCATTCCCTTCGTTTTTAAAGGTGATCCTTATATTGTGAAGTAGAACCTTTTTTGATTTAGCCAGGAGCAGAGCCGCCGAAACCGACGCCTATGGACGAGATAAAACGCGTTTGCATCAACCGAATCGCCACTGCTGTTCCTGAACACGATGTACATCAAGCCTTTGTTTCATATGCAGAAAAGATGCTGGCTGACCGGCACGTTCGAGCACTGTTTATGCGCATGGCCGGGAAGGCGGAGATCGAGCATCGGTTTTCGCCTATGTATGCAAACGGGACAAAGCATTTGAACGGGACGAGTGCTTACGACGTTTACCGCAGCGGCGAGTTTCCATCGACGGCAGAGCGGATGAAGCTATTCGAGCGGTTTGCGCCGAAGCTTGCGACGAAGGCCCTGGACAATCTGGCGCTAAGCAGCAAAGAGCGGGATCGAATCCGTCATGTGATTGTGACCTGCTGCACCGGGCTGTATGCGCCGGGGCTGGATTTTGCGGCGATCGATTATCTGGGGCTGCCGCATTCGACAGAGCGGACCATGATCGGTTTTATGGGATGCTATGCGGCGATCAACGGCCTGAAGCAGGCGCGCCACATTGTGCGGTCAGAGCCGGGGGAAAGCGTGCTGCTTTTGAACCTGGAGCTTTGCACCATTCATCTGCAGGAGACGCAGGACTTGAATGAAGTGCTTTCGTTCCTGATCTTCGGAGATGGGTGCGCGGCGAGCTTGATCAGCAGCGAGGGCGAGGGGCTGGAGATTGACGGATTTCGTGCGACGCAGATCGAAGGGACGCGCGAGCTGATCACCTGGCGGGTGGGCGACGGTGGCTTTGATATGGTGCTTTCCGGGCAGGTGCCGAGGGAAATAGCGCAGGCGATGCGAGCGCAGGCTGGAAAGTTTACTGAAGCGGGCCCGGTGGATATGTGGGCGGTGCATCCGGGAGGGCGGACGGTGCTGGATGCGGTGCAGAAAGGACTCGCGCTTAGGGCAGAGGCGCTCTGGGCATCGAGAAAAGTGTTATCGGAATTCGGGAACATGTCGTCAGCCACTGTTATGTTTGTTTTGAAAGAGCTGATGAAGAGCGCACGCTCTGGGCAGAGGGGTTGCGCGATGTCGTTTGGACCGGGGTTGACGGCAGAGACGATGCGCTTCCATGCCATCTGACGCTTTGGATTTTTCCCGGCGGGCTTACCTTTCAGAACTGATGGACGAGCCGTCCAGCTACGCGGAATTTCGCGACTGCTTGCGGGACCTGGAGGTGCTGAACCGGACGGTGTTCGCCTATCGACCTACTCTGCGTTGGCTGGAGCGGATTGAGCGGAATGGCGATCGTCCACTGCATATTGTCGATGTGGGCTGTGGGGGCGGTGACATGCTGCGGCGGATAGAAGCATGGGCAGGGGCGCGGCGATTGGCCTTAAAGCTGACGGGGATCGATCTGAATTCCCACGCGGCGCGCGCGGCGCGCGAGTTTACTTCCTCGGGCAGCTCCATTGAGTGGGTCACCGGTGATATTTATTCCTATAAGCCGGCGGCGCCCGTCGGGGTGGTGATCAGTTCGCAGTTTACGCATCATCTGGGCGATGCGGAGCTCGTGGATTTCCTGCGATGGATGGAGCGAGTGGCGCAGCGCGGGTGGTTTATCAACGATCTGCATCGCAAGATCGCGCCATATTACGGCATCAAGGCACTTGCGTGGGCGATGCGATACCACCGGTTCATACAGCATGATGCGCCGGTTTCGATTCGCAGGAGTTTTTTGCGTGGGGATTGGGAGCGATACTGCGCGACGGCTGGGTTGAACGGCTCTGATGTGAGTATTGAAGAGTTTCGACCAGGGCGACTTTGCGTTTCACGGGTGAAGCGATGAGCGCGACTGTGGACGCGCTGGTGGTGGGCGGTGGGCCGGCGGGAGCAACACTGGGAGTATTGCTGGCGCGAGCGGGGCAACGCATAACGATAATTGAGAAGAGCGCGGGCGCGCACGACAAAATGTGCGGCGATTTCCTGAGCTATGAAGCGATAGCGTACTTGCGGGGCATTGGGATTGACCCGGCGGCGATGGGCGCGGCGGCCATATCGAGGGTGCGGTTGTCGGCCAGACACGCGATCGGCGAATGTGCGCTGCCATTCACGGGGATGTCACTGACGCGGCGAACGCTGGATGAACGCATGCTGGGCTGCGCGGAAAAAGGCGGCGCGACAGTGTTGCGGGGCAGACGTGTGCAGTCATTGAGCCGCAGCGGAGATGTGTGGGTAGCACGATTCACTGATGGGGACGAGGTTCGCGCTGCGATTAGCTTCGTAGCGACGGGCAAGCATGATCTGCACGGCTGGCCGAGAGGCGCTGGAAAGCAGAACGATTTGGTCGCGTTCAAGATGTATTTTCGTCTCGCGGAAAAAAGGCGGGCCGCGCTGGCGGGCTATGTGGAGCTAATTCTATTTCCGGATGGGTATGCGGGGCTGGAACTGGTGGAAGAAGGGGCGGCGAACTTGTGTCTGGTGGTGAGGCGGTCGAGGCTGCGGAGTTGCGGCGGCCAGTGGCCGAACGTGTTGGAACACGTATTGTCGGCTTCACCGCATCTGGCTGGATATTTGCAAGGCGCGACGGCTTTGCTGGAGAAACCGCTGGCGCTCTCGTCGATACCGTACGGCTTTGTTCGGAGTGACGCGCGCGGGGAGGTGTGGAGCGTGGGCGATCAGGCTGCGGTGATTCCGTCGTTTGCAGGCGATGGAATTTCAATCGCTCTGCACAGCGCGCATGTTGCGGCGGAGGAGTACCTGAGCGGGTGCGGCGCGAATGCATTTCAGCAGCGTTTGTACGGGCAGCTGCGGCGGCAGGTGAGCGCGGCGACAATGCTTTCACGTGTGATGGTGGCTGCCCCTGTGCTGGCGCAAGGAATTCGATTGTGGCCGGAGGCGCTGCGGCCGATCACACGCGGAACACGCGTTCCGCAGGCGAAGCTGATTGCTGCCAATTGATGAATCAGCGGCAGTTTCCAGCGGTCCGAAAGGGAAGTAGACTAGCTTTGTTCGGGAGTACAGTCTGCCGTGTTGCGGCCGGGGCCATGGAACGCAAAGGATGAAAAGTGCGCTGGTCTTGGTTCTACTGGCAGCAATGCCGGTGTGGGCGCAGGTAAATTACGGCGAAGTCCACCTTAAAATCAGCAATCCCAATGGCGCGGCGGTCGGAGCCTCGGTTGAGTTGACCTGCTCCGGAAACGGCTACGAAAAGGAATTCAGCAGTGACGCGGCGGGGGAAGTAGACGTATTGCATCTTCCTTATGGGGCATATCAGGTGCAGGTGCGTGAGCCCGGTTTTGCGCCGTTTTCTGAAGTCATTGAAGTGCGGTCGCCACTGCCTCTCAGCGAAAACGTCCGGCTGCGGCTTGCGTCCGTGATGACGAAGGTGAAGGTGACCGCAGCGGACACGCTGATTGATCCTGAGAATTCTTCGTCGCTGGCGCGGATCGGTTCGAAGCAGATTCAACAACGGCTCTCTTCGTTGCCGGGTCGGTCCGTGCAGAATTTAGTGGTTTCGCAACCGGGATGGCTTTACGAAGGGAATGCGGTTCTGCACCCTCGCGGATCCGAATACCAGACGCAGTTCGTTGTTGATGGAGTTCCCCTGACCGACAATCGTTCGCCGAGCTTCGGCCCGGAGATTGAAGCGGACGATCTGGATTCAATGAGCGTTTATACGGCCGGTTTTCCAGCTGAATACGGCAGGAAGATGGGCGGCGTTGTAGAACTGGAGACGCGAAGGCAGAGCGATCCCGGACTGCACGGACGGCTGGTGCTGTCCGGCGGCAGCTATGATACGGCTTCTTCCTTCGGCCAGTTGCAGCAGGCGTGGGGCGCGAACACGCTGTCGGCGAGTGCCGCCGGCAGCATGACCAGCCACTATCTCAATCCTGTTGTGCCGCAAAACTATACGAACACAGGAACGACCGGAGACTTCTCCAGCAGGTATGAGCGCAACCTGACCAGCAGAGATCGCATGGGGCTGAGCGTGCGGCATGAGTTTTCGCGATTTCTGATTCCTAACGAGCTGGTGCAGGAGCAGGCGGGGCAGATCCAGAACGGCGACAATTTCGAAACGATCGGGATTGCGCATTACCAGCACGTACTGTCAGCGGACAGCCTGTTCGCGCTTTCCGGGATGGTGCGGGACAACAGTAACAATCTGTATTCGAACCAGAAGTCAATCCCGATCATCGCATCCGAGCACAACCATTTTCGGGAAGGTTATTTCAAGGGAGCGTTTTCGCGGCATTACCGCAACCAGGAGATAAAGGCTGGACTGGAGTCAGATGCGATTTTTCTGCATCAGCGTTTCAGCTACGTTATTGCGAACCCAAACTACTTTGATTCCGGTACGCCGCCAAGCCTGGAGTTTGCGGGAGACCGTCCGGACCTGGAGCAGGCGGCATTCGCGGAGGATTCGATCAGCCTGGGCCGGTGGACCGTTGCTGCCGGGGTGCGCTGGGACCATTATCAACTGCTGCTGAATGAGAACGCTTTCAGTCCGCGGATTTCGATTGGACGTTATTTCCGCTCGCGAAACATGGTTCTGCACACGTCATACGACCGCGTTTTTCAAACGCCTTCGTCGGAAAACATTCTGATCTCGAGCTCTCCCCATATTGGGGCGCTCAGCAGCGAATTCCTAAGGCTGCCGGTGCAGCCATCGCGAGGCAACTACTATGAAGCCGGCCTGGCGAAGGGTTTTCGCAACCGGATGCGCCTGGACGCAAATGTGTATCGCCGCGACGCGAGGAATTATGCTGACGACGATCAGCTTTTGAATACTGGAGTGAGTTATCCAATTGCTTTCAACCGGGCAGTGATCTATGGAGCGGAGGGCAAGCTGTCGATTGTGCAGATGGGGAAGCTGAGTGGGTTTGTGAGCTACTCCTACATGGTGGGGAAAGTGTGGTTCCCGGTAACGGGGGGACTTTTTCTCGGCAGCGACGCCAGCAATGCGGCTTCGCAAATTTCGGGGCATTTCCCGGATACGCAGGACCAGCGGAATACTTTAGGAAGCCGAATTCAATATCAAATCGCTCCTCGATTGTGGATTGCGGCGGGAGAAGCTTATGGGTCGGGTCTGCCGTTTGAATTTGACGGAACCGAGGGGCAGGCGCTGGCAGAATATGGTCCGGAGGTAATCAGCCGCTTCAATTTCGCGAGAGGACGGGTGCGGCCGCTGCTGGCGGTTGACTCCTCCGTGGGCGTGGATGTCTATAAGAACGACAAAGTGAATATGCAATTGCAGGCGGACGGCGAAAACCTGAACGATCGGCTGAACGTGCTTGATTTCGGAGGGTTGTTTTCTGGCAACGCGATTGGGCCGGGGCGGAGCTTCGGGCTGCGATTGACCACGAGCTTTTGATTATTGCAGAGCTTCGATGAGAGGCGGCTGTTTCGCCGCCGGAAGTGAGACTCCGAGGATTGCGGCGATTGTGGGCGCGACGCGCAGGTTGGAGATGGAGCCGAGATTGACTCCATGCCGGATGTGCGCGCCCGACGCGATGAAGAGCGCCTGCATGTCGGGATCGGTATTAAGGTAGCCGTGCGTTCCTCGCGGCGGATCGATCTGCTGCACCAGAGGGCCATCGGTACCTTCGATGAAGGCGTAGTCAGTTTTTGCAGTGAGGTACAGGTCCGGGGCCTGGTCTGTTGCTTCGAGCGAAGGGATGCCGAATTGCCGCGCTTCCTGATTGGTGTAGACGGCAGCGACTCCGGGCATCGTCTCGAAATACGATTTGAGCTTTGGAGTACGAGCGGCGCGCTCGGAGCGGTTGCGGATATAAAGCAGAGCTGAGCCGTCCTCGGGGTGTATCCAGATGTTGGCGGACTGTCCCTGTTGGGCGAGGCCGACATCGAGGCGAACGAAGTGCCTGTAGCTTGCGAAGCCATGGTCTGAGGCGATGACAAAAGTGATGCGGTCGAGCAGGCCGGCGGAGCGCGCTGCATTGACCAATCGCGCGAGGCAGCTATCAGCATACGCATAGGCAGCGTAGGCGGCCGACGACATTGGGCCGTACTCATGCTGCAGCGTGTCGGTCTGAAGCAGATGAAAGAGAAGAAGGTTGGGGGTGTGCCTTGTGAGGATGTCGATGGCGGCGTCGGTCCAGATTTCGTCCCGCCATGCCGGGCTGCTGTCGTCGGCGAAGTGCACAAGCTGGTCTTTCGTGACTAGCCTTTGCTTGATCAAGTCTGTCGAGATCGGGCCATCGGCAATGGGGCGCTCCGCGAATTGCCATCGAATGTTTTTTGCTTTGTAGATTGCGGCCCAATCGACCTGTCCCGTTGTCATATCTTTTTCCGCAGCGGCGTCATAGAGCGTTCGCGCGTGGACCAACTGATCTTCAGGGACCCATTGTTTTACTTGAGGGGCCGCGCCATTGCCGGGGAAGAGAATGAGTCCGTTGGCGACGACATGATGCTGGGCAGCATCGAGTCCGGTGATAAGGGTGGTGTGGTTCGGCCAGGTGACCGTGGGATTGATCGGCTGCATGGCGTCGGCATGTGCTCCGTTGGCCTCAAGTGTGCGAAGCGTGGGCATGGGGAGGCGAGGATCGTTCAGCGCCCGGGCGGGGAAGCCGTCGATGGTGATGAGCACAACGATAGGGCCGCGGATTGCGGCGCTCCCGTCGTTCTGCGCGTGAGCTGTCGCTAACTGCAGGGCAAAACTGAGAGCGACCGGCAGGACAATCCATAGGCGCGGATTGGGCATATTTACAAGTATTTCACCAGGCCGGACGAAGGGTCGATTTGCCGGACACGGCAGGGGGCATTTAAGGTTGTGCCGAGACTGCTGACTGAGCATCTCACTGATGTGGGACAGCTTGCTTCAGAAAGCGAGGAAGGGGCATGTCCGATTCTGCCCATACGCAACGACAAAAGATTCTCGATGCTCTTTTCGAGCGTTATGAAGGGCCATCGTTTGATGTTCGTTTCTGGGACCAATGGCGTTGGGTTTCTCCTGGAAACGGGAAGCCGGTTTGCACGCTTGTTGTTAACTCCGCGAGCGCGCTGCAATCCCTGATCGCTTGTCCAAGCGAGATCACCTTAGGCGAGGCATTCATCGAGAAGGAAATCGACGTCGAAGGGGATATTTTCTCCGTGTTCGATGTCGCGGAGCATGTCTTTGAATGTCCACGCAGCCGGAGGCAATGGATTCTCGAGGTTGCGTCGGCCGCATTTTTCGGAATCCGCAGGTGGCTGAGCCAGGGAAAGACACATTCCATCGAGAGGGACAGCGCAGCAATTTCCCACCACTATGACCAGCCGGTTGAGTTTTTTCGCCCATGGCTGGGAAAGACGATGGCGTATTCCTGTGGGTATTTTGAATCAAAGGACGACAGCATTGATCAGGCGCAAACAAACAAACTTGAACTGATTTGCCGCAAGCTCCGCCTGCAGCCGGGCGAACGCTTCCTGGATATTGGCTGTGGATGGGGCAGCCTGATTCTACAAGCGAGTTCCGGACATAATGTGTTTGCGCAGGGTATTACGATCAGCCGGGAGCAGGCCAGGGTAACCTCAGAGCGCGTTGAGACGGCGCGATTGAAGCAAAGCTGCGATGTGGAACTGCTCGATTACCGGAAGGCTCCGGAAGCGTTTCCGCCGTTTGACAAGATCGCCAGTGTGGGCATGTTCGAGCACGTGGGATTGAGGAACATGCCGATCTACTTCGATAGGGCATACAGGTTGTTGAAGCCGGGAGGCATGTTTCTGAACCATGCGATCGCATGCTGCGACGAAAAGCGAAACCGCGCGCCGTCACTCCTCTATCGGCTGGCAGCTCCTTTCCTGAGTGAAGCTGCTAAATCCCAGAGGAGACCGGGGACCGGTTCGTTTATCGATAAATATGTTTTTCCTGATGGCGAGCTGATGACCATTTCCCAAGCGATGAGCGGAGCTGAAGCGGCCCACTTTGAAGTCCGCGACGTGGAGAACCTGAGAGAGCATTATGAGCTCACCCTGCGACGTTGGGTGGATGGGCTGCAGAGGAATTGCGCTGCGCTGCTGAAGCTGGTGCCCGAGTCCACCTATCGCATCTGGCTGCTGTACATGGCAGGATCAGCGGCCGCCTTCCGGAGGGGCGATATTGCGATTTTCCAGACGCTGCTGAGCAGGCCGGAGCATGGGCGCAGTGGACTGCCGTTAAGGAGAGAGGACTGGTACGTGTCGGGTGTGGCGGGAGAGCGAGATTTGGCGGTGCAGTAGACCCTACGCTATTTCTTGCGGGCGACACCTTTGAAGAATGGCGCTCCCCACGCGCCAATAGAGAGAGCGGCTCCGAAGTGAATGATCGCGTCGATGCTCTCGCGCCCTTGGGGAGACCAGTAGACGTCCGCAAGGTTGAGCCATAGGGCAAATTCGTCAAGCGTGAGCGCCGCGCCTACTCCGTAGAGAATTGCGAGCAGGCGGCTGATGAAGATGGACGTTGCACTCGAGCCGGAGCCCGCTTCAGCAAGCCAGGCGTAACCGACGAGGAGCAGGATAAGGATTCCCCACACGAGGTGGTGAATGTGACGGCCACCGAATTCAACCCAACCGAATGGGCCGATGTGGTGTGTGATAGCGGCTACGAGAAGGCGCACGCCGAGAAAGGTGACGAAAAAGCTGACGGAGGCGAGGAAGAGCCGGCGGCGCGGCCGGTCGGGAATCCTGGCGTGGACGAGCTCGCCGAGACGTGTGAGGCGGAGAAAGAGGAGCATTCCCGCTGTGGCCAGCGCGGCAAAGATAAGGAGGAACCATGCTCCGGTCATGTGCATGTGAGGTGAGCACCTTTCGCAAAAAGGATTTTAGCTGAGGCGGACCAATTGTTCTGCCTGAACGCGCGGACCGAGAATTGAAACCTTCGGTACCTGACCGCGCGCCATTGCCACCTCATCGCAGCGGTACAGACGTGGACAATTCTGACAGTCTTTGAAGATTTTGTCCGGAAGGGCGGTGCGATCCTCGACCTCCCGGAATCCATGGCGGAAGAAGAAGTCCGGAATGCGGGTAAAAAGACAGACGCAGCCTATGCCGTGGAATTCCGCCTCTTCGAGGAGGGACTTCAGCAGCTTGCCGGCTACTCCATGGCTCTTCGCTTCAGGGCGGACCACGATGGAGCGCACTTCCGCGAGATGGGGTCCGTAAAGATGCAGCGCACCGCAGCCGAGGAAGACGCCTGAATCGGCTTCGGCGATGGTGAAGTCGCGGATGTTCTCACATATTTCAGCGAAAACGCGGCGCAACAGAGTCCCATCGTGCGAGAGGCTGTTGACGAGCTCGTAGATGTTGGTTGCGTCGTGGAGGCGTGCCTTACGCACTTGCATGCGAGGCCTCCGTTTCAGGAGTGACTGCGCGGACTTGCGCTTCGGCTTGCTCTAGCGATTCATGGACACGGGCGCGCGCAGTTCCGCCGACGACGTTATGGCAGTCGAGCGTCGCTTCCAGAGTAATAGAGGCGAAGAAATCAGAGTCAAACTCGGTGCCGAACTGCTTGAGCTCAGCGACAGTGAGGTCGTTCAGTTCGCATTTCCTGTCGAGACAGTAGCGCACGGCACTCCCGATTTTTTCGTGAGCTTTGCGGAAGGGGACTCCTTTGTGGACCAGATATGTGGCGGCAGCCATGGCATTAAGAAAACCGCTCTCGCACGCCGCGCGCATTCTGTCTTGGCGGAAATAAAGGGCCGCCGTGAACGCTGCGAGAACGCGGAGCATGTTCTGGGCTTCAGCGCCTGCGAGCAAGACGGGCTCTTGTGTCTCCTGCAGGTCTTTGTTGTAGGCGAGGGGAAGACCTTTGAGTTGGAGAGTGACGGCTTCGGCGGCTCCATGGATACGGCCGACTTTGCCGCGAACCAGCTCGGTGAGGTCGGGATTCTTCTTCTGCGGCATGGCGCTTGATCCGGTGGAGAACGCTTCGGGGAGCTCAACGAAGGCGAATTCAGCAGTGGCGAAGAGCGTAATTTCTTCGGCGAAGCGACTGGCATGTAGCGCGAGCGTTGTGAGCGCCTGAAGAAATTCGAGCACGAAGTCGCGATCGCCGGTCGCGTCCATGCTATTGGCGGTAGGCCCGATGAAGCCGAGCTCACGAGCGGCTATGGAGCGGTCGAGCGCGAGGGTGGCTCCGGCGACAGCACCGGAACCGAGCGGGCAGTAATTGAGACGGCGGGCGCAGTCCTCTAGACGCGAAGCATCACGCAAAAGCATTTGCACATAGGCGAGGAGCCAGTGCGCGATGAGGACAGGCTCGGCGCGTTGAAGATGCGTGTAGGAGGGCATGGGCGCGTTGCCGGCGGACTTAGCTTGTTCAAGCAGGGCAGTCGCCCATGCGGCGATCCGAGTGCGCAGATCGGTAATGCGGGCGCGGATATGCAGGCGCAGATCGGTGGCGATCTGCTCGTTTCGGCTGCGTCCAGTGTGGAGCTTGAGGCCGAGGTCGCCGACGCGTTCCACCAGCTTCAATTCGACGAAGTGATGAATATCCTCGGCTTCGCTATTGCCGGAGATTGCTTCAGGCCTGGTTACGAATTCGGCGAGAACTTCAGATAATGCCGCGCGGATCTGCGACGTCTCGTGAGGGGTAAGGACGCCGGCCCCTTCCAGCGCGAGCGCGTGCGCACGGCTGGCAGCTATTTCTTCGGGGAGAAGCTGCCAGTCAAAGCGAATGGAGCGCTGCCATTGGTCGAAGAACGGGTCCAGCGGCTCGCGAAAGCGTCCGGACCACATCTTCACTTGACGGCCTCTTTCTTACGGCTGAGCAGACGGGCCCGGGTGCGGGCGGGCAATCCAAGAATCTGGATAAAGCCCTTGGCGTCCTTCTGATCGTAACTATCGCCCATTGTGAAAGAGGAGAGCTCGTTGGAGTAGAGGGATAGCTCGCTATGGCGCGAGACGATATTCACGTTGCCCTTGTAGAGCCCGAGTTTGATCGTTCCGGTGACGTTTTGCTGGGTGTTGTCGATAAAAGCATCGAAGGCCTCGCGCAGCGGCGTGAACCAGAGGCCGTTGTAGACGAGGTCGGCGTAATTAAGCGCGACGTGCTGCTTATAGTGCGAGACTTCGCGGTCGAGCGTGAGCGCCTCAAGCTCGCGATGGGCGAGCACGATGAGGGTTCCACCGGGAGTTTCATAGGCGCCCCGTGACTTGATTCCGACGAAGCGGTTCTCCACCAGGTCGATGCGTCCG
Source organism: Silvibacterium sp. (assembly GCA_036273415.1). Taxonomy (GTDB): domain Bacteria; phylum Acidobacteriota; class Terriglobia; order Terriglobales; family Acidobacteriaceae; genus Silvibacterium. The sequence continues at coordinate 64,239 of DASUHR010000016.1, forward strand.
ATTGCATTGCGCGCCCCGATTTCATTGAGCAACTCGACGAGCTGCACCGGCTCGAGTTTCATGCCGTCAACGGACACGGGGATGCCTTGCTCGAATCCGATCTCGACGAATTCTTCTCGTTCGGATGCTTCCTGGGGGCTTCTTGTCATTACCCAGGTGGTGGGCCGCGGCGCATTAGCTGCGTCTTCCAACTCACCGCCCTCGTGGCTGATGTGCCAGAGATTGCGGTCGCGAGAGTGGATTTTCTCGCGGCTTTGCGCGACGGGGATGCCGTGGGCTTCCGCGTAATCAAGACAATCCTCGCGGGACTTTAACGTCCACTCGCGCCAGGGCGCGATAACCTTCAGCTCGGGCGCGAGAGCTTGATAGGCGTGCTCGAAACGCACCTGGTCATTGCCTTTGCCGGTGCAGCCGTGAGCGACGGCTTCCGCGCCTTCCTCCAGTGCGACTTCCACCTGTGCCTTTGCGATGACAGGACGCGCGATCGAGGTGCCGAGGAGGTACTTGTTCTCGTAGACAGCTCCGGACTTGAGGGTGGGAAAGATGTAATCGCGGACAAACTCGTCGCGAAGGTCGCGCACGATCGCCTTCTTGGCGCCGGTGTCATAGGCCTTTTTGACCACCGCATCAATATCGTCGCCCTGGCCGACGTCGGCAATCATGGCGATCACATCGAGGCCGTAATTTTCATTCAACCAGGGGATGATGATGGACGTGTCCAGTCCACCGGAATAGGCGAGTACAACTTTTTTCGACATCAATACGGCTCCTGTGTAAATGCTAATAACCTGGCTGGTTAAAAGTCAGCTAAAAAGCGGCTTGCGAAACTCCTCCGAGCAGGAGCAAGAGCAACGCTTTTTGCGCGTGCATGCGGTTTTCGGCCTGGTCAAAGACGACGGACTGCGGGCCATCGAATACAGCGTCAGTCACTTCGGCATTGCGGTGCGCGGGCAGGCAATGCATGAAGACGGCGTGCGGCGAGGCGTGCGCCATTAAATGTTCGTTGACCTGATAGGGTTTGAAAATTGGCGCGCGCTTGGTGACCTCATGCTCGAAACCCATGCTGGTGCATACGTCAGTGTAGACAGCGTCGGCTCCGGTGACAGCCACAACGGGATCGTTGACGAGATTGATTGTGCCGCCGGTTTCGTTCGCAATGGCGCGTGCCTGGGCTACGATGTCGGCCTTGGGCGCGTAGTTCTTAGGTGAGCCCACGGTGCAGTGCGCACCAAGTTGCGCGGCGGTCAACATGAGCGAGTGGCAGACGTTATTGCCGTCGCCGACGTAAGCAAACTTGAGATCTTTGGCCGTGCCGAAGCGATCTTCAATGGTCATAAAATCGGCGAGAGCCTGGCAAGGATGCTCAAGATCGCTGAGGGCGTTGATGACCGGACAAGCGGCGACCTGCGCCATTTCAGTAATGGTCTCGTGCGAATAGGTGCGGAGTACGATAACGGAGACCCAGCGCTCCAGGTTGCGCGCCATGTCCGCCAGCGACTCGCGCTCGCCGAGCGGGGAATGCGTTTGATCGACGAATATCGCGTTTCCGCCCAGGGTATTGATTGCTGTCTCAAAGGTGAGGCGAGTGCGGAGCGAGGCCTTCTCGAAAAACATGACCATCTGCTTTGCATCGAGTGCCCAGCGGTATTTGCCGGGATCGGCCTTGACCGCGTGCGCGAGTTTCATGAGAGCGGCGATTTCGACGGTCGTGAAATCAGCAATGGAACAGAGGTCGCGCCCGGAGAGCGACTCGATGGACAGGGGAATCGTGCTGGTTGCGCTTTCGGGTGCGTTCCAGGTGTAGGTTTTGCTAGCCATTTTGCGCGGCTCCAATCTTTACTCCAGAGATGGCTGATGCTGCGAATTGCGGCGCGTACGCGGTGAAAATTTCGTCGAGAGCGGAGATGGCTCGGTCGACGTGCTCCTTCTCCAGAATGTAGGGCGGCAGGAAGCGGAGGACTGTTTCGCTGGTGCGATTGATAAGGATTCGCCGCGCCAGCATGTCTGCTACGGTTTGCTTCGCGAGGTCTGCCGAATCGAGTTCGAAAGCAAGCATGAGGCCGATTCCGCGCACCCCGACAATAGCGGAATGCTTTGCCGCGAGGGCGGTTAGCTGGTCACGGAAATATTTCCCTGTTTCCGTCACATGATCGAGCAGGTGATTCTTTTCGATGGTGTCGATAACGGCGAGTGCTACGGCGCATGCCAAGGGACCGCCGCCGAATGTCGTGCCGTGCATGCCGGGATGGATGGCGCGCGCGGCCTCTTCGGAGCAAAGCATGGCTCCGAGGGGAAGGCCGCCGCCGAGCGGCTTGGCGAGCGTGGTGACGTCCGGCTGGATTCCGTAATGCTGATAGGCGAACCATTTGCCGGTGCGGCCCAAGCCCGACTGGATCTCATCGCAGATGAGCAGCGCGCCGCTGGATTGCGTGAGAGCACGGGCGGTGGCGAAGAACTCCTGCGAGAGCGGGTTGATTCCTCCTTCGCCCTGAATGGCTTCGACGAGAACCGCGCAAACATCCGACGAGAACTTTGCTTTCAGGTCGGTAACGTCGTTGAAGCGGACAAATTCCACATCGGGCATGACCGGCGCGAAGGGCTGGCGATACTTCTCCTTATGTGTTGTGGCGACAGCCCCCATGGTGCGCCCGTGAAAGCTCTGTTCGAGTGCGAGGAATTTTGTCCCGAGCGCGTGGCCCTCGCTGCGCTTAAGTCCGGCGCAGGCGCGAGCGAGTTTCAGGGCCGCTTCCCAGGCTTCCGTTCCGCTGTTGCAGAAAAAGGCGCGGTCGAGTCCGCTGGCCGCCGTCAGGCGCATCGCGAGCTCTGCCTGGCCTTCGTGAAAATAGAGATTGGAAATGTGGATGAGTTTGCGGCTTTGTTCCGCAACCGTGTTTACGATGGCCGGATGCGCGTAGCCCAGCGCGTTGACTCCGATTCCGCTCAGCAGGTCGAGATAGCGGTCGCCGTTTTCGGCGATAAGGTGCACGCCTTCGCCCGATGTGAACAAAATCGGATTCCGCTCATAGGTCTGGAGAAGCAGCTTCGCTTCTGCCGCACGGACTTCATCGAGTTTCAATTGCAGTCTCCTCATCTGGGTTATGCCACCAGCACTTCTGTTCCGTGGAGTACGCGCGACGTGCATAGGTCGGGAAGGGCGGAGACGGCGTCCGCGGGAAGAATGCGGACGCGCTTCACGCCTTGAAGTAGAGCTTCGCGGCACGCACTAAGTTTCGGAAGCATGCCGCCGCTGATGACTTCATCCACGGTGAGCGCGGCGATCTGATCGACGCTCAGCCAGCGCATCACTTCGCCATCCTTGCCGCGAACTCCAGCGACATCGGTTAGGAAGACGAGCGCGTCGGCGCCGCAGGCAGAGGCGCAGGCAGAGGCCATTTCGTCGGCATTGATGTTGTAGTATTCGCCATCGAAGCCAAGTGCCATGCTCGAAATAACCGGCACGGCTCCCATATTCCAGATGGCGTCCAGCCAACGTGGATCGGAGGCGACGATTTCGCCGACGAATCCAAGATCCGGCGCTGTGCGTTTCTTGCGAGCACGGAAAATTAGACCGTCGCCGCCGGAGAGGCCTACGGCGGACTGACCATGCGCGCCAAGCGAGGCGACAAGGAATTTGTTGACGCGGCCCCCCAAGACCATAAGAGCGGCATCGCGGGTTTCGGCATCGGTAACGCGCAGGCCTGCGACGAATTCGCTTTCCTTACCCAACTGCTTGAGTGTGCGGGTAAGCTGCAGGCCTCCGCCGTGGACGACCGCGACCTGGTTGCCATCCTTTACCAGCTCGGCGATGGCCTGAGCGCATTGATGCAGGACTTCGGGATTTTCGAGGGTGGCTCCTCCGAGCTTGACGACGAATTTCATGCAAGTCCCTCCGCTTCTCCCCATCCGCACATCAGATTGAGATTTTCGACCGCCTGTCCGGCAGCGCCTTTGAGCAGATTGTCGAGGCAGGAAACGATGACGCAACGGCGGCCATCGGAGTCCAGTTCAAAACCGATGTCGCAGTAGTTCGTGCGAACGGAATGCTGAATCTGAGGCAGGTTTCCAGGACCAAAGAGGCGCACCATGGGGCTGTCCGCATAAAAGCGGTGATAGATCGCGGCGACTTCGGAAGCAGTGCGCGCTTCTTTGAAAGTGATGTATGTGGTGGCGAGAATGCCGCGGGGAATTGGCAGCAGATGCGGCGTGAAGACGATCTGCGATCGATCGAGGTTGAGCTGCTCAAGCAACTCGCCGGTATGGCGGTGCGAGAAGACGCCGTAAGCGGAGAGGTTATCCGCCGCGTACATATAATGGGTTTTCGGCGTGGGCGCTTTTCCCGCGCCGGAAACTCCGGATTTGGCATCGCATACGATGCCGCGATCGAGATCTACCCCTCCGGCGGCGAGGAGCGGCTTGAGCGCGAGAATAACAGAGGTTGCGTAGCAGCCGGGATTTGCGACGAGATTCGCGGAGCGGATCTCATCCCGATGGAGTTCGGGGCTTCCGTAGATAGCCTGCGCCTGCACTTGTACAGTTTCGGGCGTTCTATCGTCCTCGAACTTGTAGACGGCACGGTTTGCCGGCTCGGTGAGCCGCCATGCACCGCTAAGATCGATGACGCGCATCCCGTGCGCGAGGGCGAGCGGTGCGTACTCTCTCGACTGCTCGTGCGGAGTGGCGAGGAACAGAACCTCTACTCCGCGTGTTTTCAGCAGCTCCCATGAGAAAGGCTCAATGGTGTGCGAGGTTGAACCGTTGTTGTCCATCAATTGAGGATGAAGCGCGTTGAGAGAAGTGCCTTCGCCACCTTTGGAGCGGCCCAAAAAGATCGGCGCGCGTTCTTTGAGCCGCGGATGATGCAGCAGCAGCCGCGCCAGCTCCATGCCGGCATAGCCACTGACGCCTACAACCGCGGTTTGTATCGAATCTGACATCTGCTCCTTGTAATAGTGTTCGGAAATATGTTGGTTTTGCGACCGCTGCTTATCCGATCATCTCTTCGAGGCGCTCGCGAAGATTCGTGGCCCGCTTTGGGTCAGGGCAGATGATGAGCACAGTGTCATCGCCTGCGATGGTGCCCACAACCTCATCCCAATCCTCATGATCGATTGCCAGTGCGACGGGTTGAGCGCTTCCGGCGGTAGTGACGAGAACGAGCTGGTTCTGCGCCTGCTTTACCTTGAGGCCGAAGCTGGCGAGGACTTCGCGAATAGACGGGAACTCCTCCTGTTCATGATTGCCGGCGCCATTTCCGGTAGGAAGGGCATAACCATTGGGCCCTTTGTAGAGACGCATTTCGTGGATGTCACGGGAAAGCGTCGCCTGGGTGACGTCGAAGCCGCGGCGGACGAGCTTGCGGCGCAGCTCGTCCTGATTGGCCACGCTGGCGGAAGCTACTAAGTCGCGAATCGCATTGTGCCGGTCGTATTTTGCCAAAGAAAAAATCGCGATCGAATTACCGCGCGCCTCAATGCATAAAGATGCAATTACATGTATAAATATACGGAGAGCTCATGTCAAGCGCTTGAAATAACTTTTGTTGATGTACGCGATTGCAAATTCTTATGGTGAGTAAAAAAGCCGCGCTGCTCGCTGCTTTTAAGCGTGCCAGACAAGTATGGAGGCCGTATAGTAACGTATGGGTCGCATAAAGATTTCTGATTCTCCGCTGTTTTCTTCGCGCAACCAGAACTCAAGCCCCTCGCTTGTAGACCCGCGTTTTGAGCATGAGTCGTGCGGCGTGGGTTTCGTCGCGACCCTTACGAATAAACCGTCTCATGACATTCTTTCCAAGGCGCTGATTGCGCTTTCGCGCCTCGAACATCGCGGCGCGATTGCCGCCGACGGCAAATCAAGCGATGGCATCGGGATAACGACAGGTATTCCGCGTGATTTTTTGCTTGCGGAGACCGGTGTTGCGCTGGATGACGGCAGTCCTCTGGCCGTTGGCGTAGTGTTCTTTCCCCAAGAAGCCCGAGAATCGCATGCCCAGCTTGATCAGGCATTGACCGCGCAGAACCTCACGGTGCTGAAGTGGCGCGATGTGCCGGTGCGCCCGGAAATTCTTGGAGAGATTGCGCTCTCGACGATGCCGGTAATAAAGCAGGTGCTGATTACGGCCAGCGATTTGGAGCGCAGCGAAACAGGAAAGCTGGATCGGCGTTTGTTCCTTGCGCGCAAACAGTTTGAGCGCTCCGGATCTGAGGGATACCTTTGCTCGCTCTCGGCCTCGACGATGGTCTACAAGTCGATGTGTGCCGGCAGAATATTGGGCGACTTTTTCCCTGATCTCACGGATGAGCGATTTACGACTCCATTCGCGCTGTTCCATCAGCGGTACGCGACGAATGTGGCTCCTTCATGGGATCGGGCGCAGCCGCTGCGGATGCTGGCGCACAATGGCGAGATCAACACAGTGTGGGGCAACCGGGCGCGGATGTCGGCCCGAGCCGCGACTTTTCCTGATGAGGTGAAGCCGGTCTTTACTCCGAATGGCTCCGATTCAACGAGCCTGGATGAAACAGTCGAGTTGCTGGTTCGCAGCGGCCGCACAGTTGCAGAGGCGCTGAGGATGCTGATTCCCCCGGCGCACATTGTCAGGCCGCGATCGGCTTTCTTCAAGTATGCGGCGGACTGTGCCGAGCCATGGGATGGGCCGGCAGCGATCGCCTTTGCAGACGGACACCTTGTCGGCGCGATTCTGGACCGCAATGGACTGCGGCCGTGCCGGTACTTTGTGACGGAAGATGATTTGGTTGTGCTCGGATCCGAGGCGGGGTTGGTCGACCTTGATCCGGAAATGATTGTGCACAGCGGACGCCTGGGACCCGGGCAGATGATTGTGGCGGACCTGGAAGATAAGGTACTGCTTGAAGACGAGCAGATACAAGCTATCTTCGCGGCCGCCGCTCCGCAGTACGAAAACCTGCTCGAGAACAGCACGCTCGAGGACCACGCGCTGATTCCGGCGATGGATACGGCGGAGATTAGCCGGCTGCAGCATGGATTTGGATACACGCGCGAAGATGTGGCGATGATCCTGAAGCCGATGGCGGTTGAGGGGAAGGACGCGGTGTGGTCGATGGGCGACGATACTCCGCTGGCGCCCTTGGCGCGGTCGCCCCGGCCCGTGTACGCATATTTTCGTCAGCGGTTTGCGCAGGTCACGAACCCTCCAATTGATTCGTTGCGCGAGGCGTGCGTGATCCAGCTGCATACGAGACTGGGTCCGTGGCCGCACATGCTGGACAAGCACGCGCCGTTGCCGGGGCTTTCGCTGCAGTCGCCGTTTTTATCGCTGGCGCAGTTGCAAGCCTTGCGCGAGCGGCATCACGCGCTGGCTAGCGATCTGCCTCTGGCGGTGCTGGACTGTGTTTTCAATCCGGTGTGCAATCTCGCGACGGCGCTCGACGACATTTGCGCCAAGGCGATTGAGCTGGTACGCGGAGGGGCGGCCATTCTTCTGCTGAGTGATCGGAGCGCGAACGAACGAGCACTGCCAATTCCGATGGCGTTAGCGACCGGAGCCGTGCACCACACGTTGATTCGCGCGGGCGAGCGCACGCGGGTGGGCCTTGCGGTGGAAGCGGGAGATTGCCGCGACCTGCATCATGTCGCCGTTTTGTTCGGGATGGGAGCGGGGGCGGCGTGTCCATGGCTGGCTCTGGAGACGGCGCGCAATCTCAATCCCGAAAAGGGCGAAGCGAACCTGCTGCACGCGCTTGATCTTGGGCTGGCGAAGATCATGTCGAAGATGGGCATTTCGGTGGTGGACAGCTATCGCGGCGCGCACCTTTTCGACTCTCTGGGATTAAGCGAGGAAGTTGTTGAGCGGTGCTTTTACGGAACACCTGCGCCGCTGGGCGGTATTGGGTTCGCCGAACTCGATGCGCAATTGCGCCAGACCTGGACGTTGCCGGAGAGCGGCGATGAGCCGGCTGAGGATTCTCCGGGAGCGCCGGTTACAACGGTGGCGAAAGACCTGCCTGATTATGGATGGGTACGGTTTCGCAAGGCTGATAAAGCGGAGCCGCATTCGTGGCAGCCTTCAACGGTGCGCCTGTTACAGAGCGTAGTGGGCACAGCGCGAGGCGCGGTAGCGGCAGTCGCTGAACAACCGGCGGCAGCCTGGGCGGCGTTTTCGACGCAGGCAGTAGAGAAGCATCCGGCAGTGTTGCGCGATCTGCTGGAGATACGTCCGGCGGGCGCTCCGCTTGCGTTGGAGCACGTCGAAGCGCCGTCGAACATGTACAAGCGTTTTATTGCAAGCGCGATGTCACTGGGATCGCTGAGCCCGGAGGCGCACCAGACCATCACTGCCGCAATGAACATGCTGGGCGGGCGATCGAATACGGGCGAGGGCGGCGAAGACCCGGCAGTGTATCAGCCGAATGTGAACCTCGATCTGGTGGGCAGGCCAACGCCTTCGTATTTGTTGAACAACAAGGTGAAGCAGGTGGCTTCGGGACGGTTCGGCGTTACCGCCGAGTACCTGATGCACGCGGAAGAGATTGAGATCAAAATCGCGCAAGGCTCAAAGCCCGGTGAAGGCGGCCAATTGCCAAGTCACAAGGTCACCGAGTTGATTGCGCGCCTGCGTCACGCTCAGCCCGGCGTGCAGCTTATCAGCCCGCCTCCGCACCACGATATCTATTCGATTGAGGACCTCGCTCAGCTTATTTATGACCTGAAGCGAGTGAATCCTAAAGCGGCAATCGGCGTGAAGCTGGTCTCGGAGTGCGGTGTGGGCACTGTAGCGGCGGGTGTCGCAAAGGCTTATGCCGACTACATCGTGATCGCGGGACACAACGGCGGAACGGGAGCATCGCCACTGTCGAGCATTAAGTATGCGGGGAGTCCGTGGGAGCTTGGTTTGGCGGAAGCGCAGCAGGTTCTGCTCGCCAACGGACTGCGCGGGCGCGTTCGCTTGCGCTGCGATGGCGGCTTGCGCACTGCGCGCGACATCTTGATTGCGGCGCTGCTTGGCGCAGACGAGTACGCTTTCGGCACTGCGGTGCTGGTGGCTCTGGGCTGTGACATGGCGCGGCAATGTCACCTGAATACTTGCCCTACGGGGATTGCTACACAGCGGCCTGATTTGAGAGCTAAGTTTCGTGGAAAACCGGAGCATCTGGTGCGCTTCTACGAAGAGCTGGCGCGCGATTTGCAGGGGCTGCTGGCGCAATACGGATTGCCGTCGCTTGAGGCGGCGATTGGACGGACCGACTTGCTGGAGCAGGTTCGCCATGATGGCGGCTTAAAGCTGGCGGCCCTGCTGGCTGCGCCGATTGAGGGCGATATTCACTGGAAGGGAAGCCGGAATGCGCGGCCTTCGACACAGACTCCCATTGACGATGCATGGGTCGAGCCGGCGCTGGCGGCGTATTGTGCCGGGGAAAACTATACTCGCGACGCCCTCATTTCGAATGAAGACCGCACGCTTGGCGCACGCCTGGCGGGTGAGCTGGCCATGCTGAATACAAACGGCACGCGCACGGATTCGCAACTGACGTTCAAGATGAGCGGCATCGCCGGTCAGTCGTTTGGTGCGTTCGCTGCGCCGGGGATGCGTCTGGTACTGAAGGGGCTTGCGAACGACTTTGTGGGCAAGGGGCTTTCGGGCGGCGAGATCATCCTGCGCGGCGAGGGGCGCGCGGCTCTGCAGTCGGAGTTGCATGTAATTCTTGGCAATGTCGCGCTGTATGGGGCGACCAGCGGCGCGCTATTTGCGGCGGGACGCGCGGGCGAGCGCTTTGCGGTGCGGAACTCGGGCGCGCTGGCGATTGTGGAAGGCGTGGGCGACCACGGATGCGAGTACATGACCGGTGGCCTGGCGGTGATCCTCGGATCTACGGGCTTCAATTTTGGAGCGGGGATGACGGGCGGGCTGGCGTGGGTGTTCGATGAAGAAGGCACCTTCCTCGATAAGCGGCTGTATCACGGGGACTTTCTGATTCCGGAGCCTTACGAAACGCTGGACGCGGAGGCGAAGGAAGCGATTCAGGGACTGGTGCAACTGCATGCCGAGAAGACATTCAGCACGCGGGCTTATTGGCTGCTATCGAAGTGGGATGAGCTGGCGCCGAAGTTTGTGCGGCTGACGCCGAAAGCGCAGTGACGCAGTCAGGCAGCCGCGCCTACTATTCGCTTGCGGGTGGAGCGGTACTTGCTCTAGGCTGAACCGGTTGTGCTTGATCTCAAGACTCTTAACGATGTCTTCTTCCTGATCGCCGGGGGCAATCGGGAGCGCGCCGTGCTTGCTCAGGATGCGCAGGGCGGCTGGCAGCCAATCTCGAGCGAGCAGATCTATCAACGAGTGCGTGCGCTGGCGGCGACCTTTGCGGGGTGGGGAGTTCGCAAGGGCGACCGAGTTGCCATTCTCGCGGAGAACCGGTGGGAGTGGGCGGTCACGGACTTCGCCACTTTGGCATTGGGCGCAGTGGATGTTCCCATCTATCCCACGCTTACGGCGGAGCAGACGGCTGAGTTGATAGCCGATTCGGGCGCGCGCGTGGCGGTAGTTTCGACCAGGAAGCAACTGGAGAAGGTGGCGTCGCACCGCGGCCAGACTGTGTTGGAGCGCATCGTCATCATGGACGACGATGCGGTTCCGGAGGCGGTGCGGTTCTCGTCGCTGATAGCGGGGGCGGAGCGGGCGACGGGCAGGGATGCAGCCTTCGATCGCGCGGCGCATGCGATTGGCCCTGATGATCTGGCGACACTGATCTACACATCGGGCACGACGGGCGAGCCGAAGGGCGTGATGCTGACGCACGGGAACATCGCGCGGAACATCAACGAGTCGCTGAGCGGGTTCGAGATCGGCGCAGACGATTCATGCATCTCGTTCCTGCCGTTGTCGCACATCACGGCGCGGCATCTTGACTATGCGATCTACACGCGGGGGGCAACGGTGGCCTACTGCGGGAGCTTTGACCGGCTGCCAGCGGCGTTGGCAGCGGTGAAGCCCTCAGTGTTTGTCGGGGTTCCTCGGGTTTATGAGAAGTTCCGGCAGGAAGTCGAGCGGCGGGCCGGAGCGTCGGCGGTGAAGCGGCGGATGCTGGGCTGGGCACTGGCCGGCGGGGTCAAGCACAGGGAGACGGTGGCCAGGGGCGAGGAGCCCCGCTCAGCCCGATGGAAGCTCGGAAACGCCCTTGTTTTCAAAAAGCTGCGAGCTGGTTTTGGCGGCCGGGTGCGGTACTTTATCGCCGGCGGCGCGCCGCTCGGGATCCACACGGCTCACTGGTTTGCGTCGGCGGGGGTCCGGATACTCGAGGGCTACGGTTTGACCGAGACATCACCGGTGCTGGCGATCAATACCCCGGCAGCCAACCGAATGGGATCGGTGGGCAAGCCGCTGCCGCAGGTTGCGTGCAGGATCGCGGAGGACGGCGAGCTGCTGGTAAAGGGACCCAATGTTTTTTCCGGCTACTGGAAGCACGCGGCGCATGAGCCGGAATATTTTGACGCCGACGGCTGGTTCAAGACGGGCGATATTGCGCGCCTGGACGCGGACGGATTCCTGTACATAACCGACCGTAAAAAAGAGCTGCTGAAGACCTCCGGTGGAAAGTTGATCGCTCCGCAGCCGATTGAAAACAAGCTGAAGGCAAATGTTCTGGTGAGCCAGGCAGCCCTGGTGGGCGACCGGCATAAATTTGCATCGGCGCTGATTTCTCCCAACTTTGCCGCGCTTGAGGCATGGGCGAAAGAGCAGGGGATAACGGCGGCGACCCGGCGCGAACTGGCAGGGAACGCGCGAGTGGTGGCTCTGTATCAGGCGATTGTCGACGGCGTGAACGGCTCATCGGCGAACTTTGAGACGATCAAGCGATTTTTGCTAGTCCCGGAGGAGTGGTCGCTAGAGACGGGCGAGCTGACTCCGAGTTTGAAACTGAAGCGGCGGGTGGTTCTTGCGAAGTATGCGGCGGAGATCGCCGGGTTCTATGAGGACTGAGAGATTTGGGTTCGGCAGTGTTCGCAGTTCACATGATTGCATTTAATTGTTTGGCCTTGCTCGCAAGTGATTCATTCAATTTGTTTTTCCGATTTTCGGCTGTGCGCAAGTGATTGATTAGGCTGGACATTCAGTAAGACTTTGTTGATCATTGATTCCATTTGATTTTCCGTGCCGAATCTCTCGAGATGCGACGTCCTTCCACCGTAAAAAATTTCCCCAAAAGCAAAAGGACCGCGCAATGGCGGCCCTCTTTTCTTACCCTCTTATTTCTATTCTACCAAGTTCGGAAAATTCAACTGCATCGGCCGCGAAGAAAGTTGTGGAAGTTCCCGGGCTCCCTGCGCAGATAAACGCGCTTTTTAGCGATAGGCGGAGGGTTTGGTGGGGGTGATGCGCACGCCCATTCCGTTCAGGTGGCTGCGGGCCTGCTGCGCTTCAGGGGACTGGGGATAGCGCTGGATGAGGCTGCGGAAGTCGCGGACGGCGGCATCGCGCAGGCTGTCGCGCAGCTCGGCCTCGCCCTTGCGGAGTTGGGCGGCGGGTGCTTTGGGGCTGCCGGGGTACTGCTCGAGCACAGCGTCGTAGCTCTGGATGGCGGAGGGAAAATTTCCTTTGCGGAAGTCGATTTCGCCGAGGTAGTACTGTGCGCCGGGGGCGAGGTTGTCCTGCGGATAGGCCTGCAGAAGCTGGCTGAATTCTCCGGCGGCCAGATCGTAGCGCGCTCCGTTGTAGTCGGTGAGGGCGCTTTGGTAGAGTTGGTCGGCGGGCGGCGCCTGGGGTTGCGCGGGCTGCTGCTGCGCCTGTGGCTGGCTGTTATCGCCGGGCTGGTTGGGCTGGCCGGGCTGGGGCTGTCCGGGCTGCGGCTGTGCTCCCTGCTGCGCGGGCGGAGTCTGGATGTTCTGTAGCTGAGACTGCAGATCCTGGAGAGTTTTGTTCACCTGGGCGACACGCGTCTTGAGCTCGTCGACGGAGTCATTGAGGCTCTGAATCTGGCCCGAGACCTGACTGTTCTGGCTGTCGGAGGAGACCTGCTGCTGCAGCGCGGTCATCGACTGCGAGATGCGGTTGACGTTGTCCGAGGTCTGCTCGATGAGGTGCTGCAGGACGGCCATGCGGGCGTCGTTGGTGTCCTGAAGGTGCTGGATGGCGTCCTGCAGCTGCTGAACCTGATCCTGCAGCTGAATGATCTCCTTGGAGGCGGCGTGCGCGGGCGGCGCGGGCGCGACGAGGGCCAGGGCGAGGATAACGGACGGAAGGGCGAGCGTCTTCTTAAGGCTTAGGTTCATGGTTGGGGCTCCGAAACTAATAGTAAATCGGGACCAGCCCGTTGACTATGCACAGAAATGGGCGGTCGCCGAGATTGAGATAGGAGGCTTCCGGCTGGGCTATGCCGTTCTTAGTACGGGTTCGCTTGCGGCCGGCGGTGTTGCGCGGCTCACGACTGGAGACTCCGCCGGGGTAATGAGATTGCTTTTTGTCAGCTCCGGGAACGGAATAAAGATGGAGAAGACGGTGCCGCTCTGGCCGGGAGTGGTGGAGGAGCGGAAGCGGATGGTGCCGCGATGTTTTTCGATGATGCCCTTGCTGATCCAGAGGCCAAGGCCGGTCCCGTTGTTTCCCTTGGACGAGGTGAATGCGGAGAATAGCCGGCCTTTGATTTTTGCCGGCATGCCCTCTCCGGTATCCGCAATGGTCACGCGCACGCCTGCCTGGCGTGTTGTGGGCCGGGTGCCGGCGCGTTCGCGGAGGATAATGCGACCGCCTCGTATGCGCGTGGCGTCGAAGGCATTTCCGATGAGGTTGGCGAAGACCTGGCGCAGCTCGCCGGGGTAGCAGGTAAAGGCCGCGGTGTTCTGGTAGCGGCGCTCAATAGACACTTTGGAGCCGGTAAGGCGGCCATGATACAGGACGAGAACGGAGTCGAGCAGCGCGGCGATGGAAGCATCGCCTTTGACGTCGCGCTGGCGGTTGAAGGCGAGGGTCTGTGCGGCGATCTGTGAGACGCGCGTGAGCTCGCTCTGCGCCATGTTGAGGAGCTTGCGCTGATCTTCGTTAAGAGAGGTATTTCCGAGAATGAAAAGGAGGTTAGTGATGGCCTCCAGGGGATTGTTTATCTCGTGGGCGATGCTGGAGGCCACGCGTCCGACGGCCGCGAGTTTTTCGGCTTGGCGAAGCGCAATTTCCGCGCGCTTGCGATCGAACTGTCGTGCCCGCTCGACGAGGGCGGAGTTGACGGCGTTGACCAGGGTGGAGACGCGGATGGGTCGTTCGAGCAGAATGGTGTTGCCGAGCGGCATGCGCTGACGGCGGTAGAACTTGCTCTCGAAGGTCTCTTTGCCGCCGCTGGTGAGCACGAGGACAGGGAGGGCGGACCAAGGAGCCTGGCTGGCAAGCGCTTCTCCAAGCACGGATGCCTGGCCATTGCTCAGCGCTTCTTCTGACAGTAGCAGCGCGCCGACATTGTCCTGGTGGAGGAGGGCGGCGGCGGTTACGTCTTCCAGAGGAGTGCATTCTACGGAGGCCTCCCCCAGGGCGGCGCAGATCAACTCTGCGTCGCGGCCGACTGGCGCAACGAGCAAAACTCGTAATTCTTCCTCTGCGGCCACGGCCTACTTCTCCTTTTGACTCGGCTCCTGTATCTGCAACGTTTCAGGCAGGCCGGACAGGATTCCCTTGAAGCCCGTGAGGGGCTCCCCTACTTGGATGCCTTTCCCGCTGAACTGCAGTTCTCGGATCGTGTCTTCGTGACCGCCGCTCCGCTTTTTCAGCACGGATATGGCGCGGCGCACGGATGCTTCAGCTTCAAAGTAGCGGAGGATGAGGAGCGTGTCGGCCAGATAGCTGACGTCGACAGGCTCGGGGCGCTCGCCGATGAGCGACTGCTGGGTGAGGACGATGAAGGTATCGACGCCCCTCTGATTGAGGTAGGCGAGCAGCTCATGCAGGTGCAGGGCGAGGTCGGCTTCGCCGGACATGGAGCGCAGGAATCCGTTGAGGCTGTCGATGACGATGACGCGAGCGCCGTTTTCTTCGACCTCGCGGCGGATCTTCCACGTGAATTCTCCGGGCGAGAGCTCGGCCGCGTCCATCTGCTCGATGTACAGGTGCTTGTCTTTGATCAGGCCCTCAATCTTCATGGAGAGAGAGCGCGCTCGTTTGAGAACGGTGCGCAACGTCTCGTCGAAGGAGTAGATCACGGCACGCTCCTTGCGCACGGCGGAGGCATACGCATATTGCATGGAGACGGAGGATTTGCCCACGCCGGCGGGCCCGAGGACAAGCGTGCTGGAGCCGCGATCGATGCCGCCGTGGAACATGGCGTCAAGCGAGGCGATGCCGCTCGAGAGCAGGTCGTCTTTAAAGTCGTCAGGATGCTCGGCGGCAATGAGCCGGGGATAGATAATCACGCCATCTATACCCAGCGTGTAATCGTGAAAGCCGCCGCGATAGGCGGAGGAGCGAACTTTGACGATTTCAATGCGGCGGCGCACCACGCCATAGCTGCGCTGCACGTGGGTAAAGCGAATGACGCCGTGCACAATGCTGAGCACCTGCTGGTTGTTGTCGTCATCCGGCGAAAGATCGTCGAGCAGCAGGACGGAGGTATTGCGCCCGATGAAGTATTGCTTCAGGGACAGAAGCTGGCGCCGATAGCGAACCGCTTCCTGCGACATGAGACGGAACTCGGAGAGCGAATCGATGACGAGGCGCTCGGGATTGACGCGATCGATTTCACCGATGAGTTTCTTTACCGTGGAGGCGAGCTCGATCTCTCCGGGATGAAAGACGGTGTAGCGGTCTCCGTCATTGAGGCTGGCCTCTTCCGGGACGAATTCGGCGATGGATATGCCGTCGAGCGACCAGCCGTGTCCGTTGGCGGAGGCGACAAGCTCCGCCTTAGATTCGGAGAGAGTGACGTAAAGACATTTCTCGCGATTGCGATGGCCTTCAATGCAGAACTGCAGGCCGAGAGTAGTCTTGCCCGTGCCTGCTCTTCCTTCAACCAGAAAGGTGTGGCCCTGGGGCATGCCGCCGAGAAGGATGTCGTCAAGTCCGGGAACGCCGGAATTTATGCGAGCTGGTTGTTCGGGTTTAGCCATGCGAGCCCATTATTGCATTGAAGATTGTAGCTAGCGAAGTAGGGCGAAGAGATTCGATCGGATTGATGCGGCTGCAAGCGTGTCGCGATGAGAGTTCGTTCTCAGTGTGGGTGAGTGGTTTGGAAAGCGCAACTTAAGACCGAAAAAAATTAGTGGCCCAGGATGCCGCCGAGCGATTTGCCGAGCGGCTTCGATTTCGCTCCAGACTTTGCGCCGGGGACGACTCCGCCGAGCATCTTCCCCATATCGGGAGTGAAGATGGGGCTGGAGGTAGTTCCGGTAATGCTGAGCGGGATTCCGTTGCTGGTGGACTGGCTAGCCGCCGAACCCAGGACCCCAGGAAGCAGGCCGACAGCTTTGGTGGCGACGCTGCCGACGCCGGCGTTGAGCTTGACGTTGAGGTGATAGTTGAGCGCGCCGGCGGGGCTGATGGAGCCGCTGCCGGAGGCGGAGCCGAGTCCCGTGACGACAGCGACGAGATTATCAGTGCGGGTTCCATCGGGGCCGTAGTGGAGATTGGCGCTGAGGGTCTGGATGGTGGTGTCGTGGCCGGTCTTGGCTCCGGTGAGGGACTGAATGCTGGAGAGCTTCTGGCCGAGATCGAAGCCGGCGAGCTGCGTGTTTGAAATGTGAACCGGGCCGCTGATGACCGACGCGGTGGATGGGCCGCTGATGTTGAGGTTGGCGGTGAGGGTGCCGCCCTGAAGCCGCGAGCCCGCGGGCAATTGAATGCCAAGCGACGGCAGGAAGGCGACGAGATCGTTGATCGGCATCTCGTTGCCATTCGCGGTGAGTTGCGTGCTAGTGGTATTGGCCTGTGTCTGGTAGGCGCCGTTGACGGCAAGCGCAGCTTTTCCGATTTGGAGATTGGCGCTGGAGATTTTTCCGGAGAGGGACTGAAGGTCCTGATCGATGGAGAACTGCATGTCGACGGGCTGCGATGAAGGTGTGCCGTTGGCCGCGAGCTTGAGTTGCGTGAGATGCAGCTTGCCGTTCGCATTCGCTGTCTGTCCATTGGAGACGATGGTGGCATCGAGATCGGCGATGCCGGCGAGGCCCTGGCTGGGCTGGACGAATCCTGAGGCCAGCAGGTCGGCGTGATTCAGAGCGATGTGTGCGTTGAAGGGAGAGAGCGAGGCGTCATGCGCGTTCACCGGGCCGGCATTGCCGGTGATGTTGAGGCTTCCGCCTGAAGGCAGCTTGGAGCTCACGGAGAAGGGAAAGGCGCTGGCGAAGGAGAAATTGCGCGCGGTGATATCGAGATCGCTGTAGACGTGGGGCTGGCCACGGGCAGGGAGATCGGAGACGGTCATGGTTCCATGCTTGACGTTGAGGCGCTTTACAGTAAGGTCCGGTACGGCGTTGGCCGAGTCTGTGGTGGGCGCAGTGGCGGCTTTCTGCTGGCTGCCGCCGAGGGTGGAGTAATTCCACACGCCGTTCTGGTTGCGGATAAGAGCGATCTGCGGCTGGTCGATGGTGAGTCCGGTGATGTGCAGCTGGCGGTGAAAGAGAAACGCGCCGGTGTCGACGCCGATGCGGATGTCTTTCGCGGTGAGGAAGGGCTGATTGCTGAAGGCGGGATCGTCTTCGATGGACGGAGTTTTGGCGACGAGGCTGCCGGAGAAGATGGAAAAGCTGAGATGGCCGAGTTGGACGGGTCGGCCGAGGGATTGCGAGAGAGCAGCTTCAACCCGCGGGCGGTAGGTGTCGGCGTCAAGGAAATGATCGACGATGAAAATTGCGATGAGCAGAACGACGATGATGGCGGCGACGATGATCCAGATGCGCTGCGTGCGCGGCGGCGCGTTTCTCCAGTTGCGAATGGTGCGCGGGTGGTACCAGGGGTCATAAGATGCCGAAGACGCCGGAGCAGGAACCGGGCGGGGACCGGGGCGCGGATGCAGGTGGGGGCGCGACGACGGATTGCTGGCCATGGTTGCTTGGACGCTGATTTTTATCGCGAGGTGCACTGCGGAATGCGGAGTTTGTTTGAATGCCGTGCATTTGTGTTTGCGCAGACGCATCTAACTTAGGCATATAGAGTTTTGATTGGGAGGATGAGATGAAACGTATTCTTGCAGCCGTTTGCTGTATTGCTCTTTGCTCAATGCCCGGGCTGGCCAAGACCAAAAAGGCCGCAGCGGGAGCGGCGATGACCGATCAGCAATTTGTGGATTTCGCAGCACAGACCGATATGGTGGAATCCAATCTCGGGCAGGATGCCGGCAACGTGGCAGAGTCGCAGCAGGTGAAGGACTATGGTCAAACGCTGGTTACGGACCATACGAACGACTTCCAGCAATTGCACACCGCCGCTCAGCAGGCCAGCCTGAATGTGCCGAACGCGATCGACGCCACGCACCATAAAGCGATGATCGTTCCTTTCGAAAAGCTGAAGGGCGCGGCCTTCGATCACCGTTACATCCGGGAGATGATTGCCGGACATACGAAGGCGATTGCGGTTTACAAGACGGAAGCGGCGAACGCGCAGAACCCTGCAATCAAGTCCTATGCGGAGACGGCGCTGCCGGTACTGCAGAAGCATCTTGACGCGGCCAAGGCGCTCGAGAAAGCCAAGTAGCAGGCGTAGCTACGGGTGGACGCGAGAGAACAGGCTGGCGGCGGACGATGGTCCGATGCCAGCCTGAATGGCTTTGTTTTCAGATCACTGTAATGGTTCCTTTCTGCTGTGTTTCAGCCAGCGGCACGGTATACTTATGAGTGTGATCGCATCGACTGTTGACACCCATCTTGCCGGGCCTGCTACGGGTGTGCCCGATCCGGAAAAACGTGTTTTATTGCTGAAACCGCGTGGTTTTTGCGCGGGCGTGGTGCGCGCGATTGACGTCGTGAAGATCGCGCTGGAGACCTTCGGCGCCCCCATTTACGTGCGCAAGGAGATTGTCCACAACCGGTTTGTGGTTAACGAGCTGGCGGAAAAGGGCGCGATTTTTGTCGATGACATCGACCAAGTCCCGGCGGGGATGCGGGTGATCTATTCGGCGCACGGGGTCTCTCCGGCGGTGCGCGTCCACTCGAAGGAGCGCGGGCTGAAGGTGATTGACGCGACCTGTCCGCTGGTGACCAAGGTCCACGTGGAGGCGATCAAGTTTGCCAAGCAGGGCTATTCACTGGTGCTGATCGGGCATCGCGACCACGACGAGATCGAGGGCACGCTCGGCGAGGCTCCGGATGTAACGCAGGTAGTCTCAAGCGCCAAGGAAGTGGATGCGCTGGAGGTTCCGGACCCGGAGCATGTGGCGTATCTCACCCAGACGACGCTTTCGCTGGACGAGGCGAGAGATATTATTCATGCGCTGAAAGCGAAGTTTCCGAAGATTGTGGGTCCGCACTCGCAGGACATCTGCTACGCGACCGAGAATCGGCAGGTAGCGGTGAAGAACGTAGCGCACACGGCTGACCTGGTGCTGGTGGTGGGATCGAACAACAGCTCGAATTCGAACCGGCTGGTGGAGGTTTCGCGGAACCTGAGCACGAACAGTTTTCTGATTGAGAACTCGGACGCGATCGATCCGAAGTGGCTGGACGGAGTGTCGACCGTAGCGGTGACGGCGGGAGCCTCTGCACCCGAGGTGCTCGTAGAGGATGTTGTTGCTTACCTCAAAGGACGCGGGTTCGGGTCAGTTGAGGAAGTGGAAGTGATGCCCGAAAACGTGCGCTTCGGACTGCCGCCGGAGATTGTGCAGGCGATCCATTCGGCGGTATAGCGAAACCAGGCACATGGTTCGCAGATTGGCTATTTTTTTTGGTTTTCCAGGTTGCATATTGCAGGTTCTTAAACGCAGGGCAAGGACAGCATGAGCGCATTTTCTGGAACAGGAAAATCGGGCGGCCCAGTTTTCGGTGCTGCAGGGCCCAGTAGATCGGCTGCCATGGACTCAGAAAAAAAGCAGGTCAGGTTCGGGCGAATTGACGCCGCGCTCGGCGACGTTGAGGCAGCGGCGGCACGCGCGCGCGAGTTCATCTTTTCGCTCCAGCATCCGGAAGGGTACTGGTGCGGCGAGCTTGAGGCCGATGCCATGCTCGAGGCCGACTACATCTTTCTGCATGTGCTGCTGGGCACGGGGAATGAAGGCAAGCTGCGGCGTGCGCTCACCGAAATGCTGCGCTACCAGAATGAGGACGGCGGCTGGTCGATATGGACGGGAGGGCCATCGAACATCAGCCTGTCAGTGAAGTGCTACTTTGCGTGCAAGCTGATGGGCATGTCGCCGGATGATCCGATTCTGGCGCGGGCGCGGAAGTGGATTCTGGCACATGGCGGCGTGGTGGAGTGCAACACCTTTACCAAGATCTACCTGTGCTTCCTAGGGCAGTACGAGTATGACGCGGTGCCGGCGGTTCCACCGGAGATCGTGCTTTTTCCGAAGTGGTTCTACTTCAATATTTATGAGATTTCTGCGTGGTCGCGGGCGATTCTGGTGCCGCTGTCGATTGCCTATGCGAAGAAGATGTTCCGGAAGATTCCGCAGGAGCAGGGCATTGACGAGCTGTTTGTGGGCGGGCGCGAGAACGCCAACCTGCATCTGCGCTGGAACAGCGAGCAGGTGGTGAGCTGGCGAAACTTCTTTCTGTTTCTGGATCGGATGACGCACTGGTTCGAGCGCATCCATATTCGCCCGCTGCGGGCGATTGCGCTGAAGAAGGCGGAAAAATGGATGCTGGCGCGATTCGAAATGTCGGATGGGCTGGGGGCGATTTATCCGGCGATGCTCAACGCGATTGTGGCGCTGCGCTGTCTCGGGTATTCGCTGGACGACCCGCAGGTGATTCGGGCGATGGACGAGTTTGAGAAGCTGGGCATCGACGAGCCGAAGGGGACGGCGGAGTATGCGGAACCGACGTTCCGGATGCAGCCGTGCGCTTCTCCAGTGTGGGACACGGCGCAGGCAGTGTATGTGCTCGGCGAAGCTGGAGTGTCAAAGAACGATCCGCGGTTGCTGAAGGCGGCGGACTGGATGTTGTCAAAGGAAGTGCGGCACAAGGGTGACTGGGCCGTGAAGGTGAAATGGACACAGCCAGGCGGGTGGTACTTCGAGTTTAACAATGAGTTTTACCCAGATGTCGATGATTCAGCGCAAGTTTTGCTTGCGTTGAACAAGGTGGAGAATCCGCGGGAGCGGTACCACTATGACGTGTCGCAGCGGGCGATCGACTGGATATTTGCAATGCAGTGCCGGAAGGGCGGATGGGGGAGCTTCGATAAAGACAATACGAAGATGATCTTCCAGCACATTCCGTTTGCCGATCACAATGCGATGCTGGATCCGCCGACGGTGGATATTACCGGGCGGATTCTGGAGATGCTGGCGAGCTACGGATATACGCGCAAGGACAAGCGGGTGGAGCGGGCGATCCAGTTTATTTTGCGCGAGCAGGAGCCAGACGGAAGCTGGTTTGGGCGCTGGGGCGTGAATTATCTTTATGGGACGTTTCTGGTGCTGCGGGGGCTGGAGGCGATTGGGGTGTGGAATCACGAGCCGCAGATTCAGCAGGCGGCGGAGTGGATCCGGATGGTGCAGAACGCAGACGGCGGTTGGGGCGAAACGTGCGGGAGCTATGACGATCCTAACCAGCGCGGGATTGGGCCGAGCACGCCGTCGCAGACAGCATGGGCGATTCTGGGGCTGCTGGCGGCGGGGGACACCCGGAGCGACTCGGTTGCCAAGGGCATCAAATGGTTATTAGGGCGGCAGCAGGCGGACGGAAGCTGGGACGAGAGCCTCGGCGAAGGGAAGACGCGGCAGGCGATTTATACAGGGACGGGGTTTCCGCGGGTGTTCTATCTGGCGTACCACCTGTATCGCGATTATTTCCCGCTGCTGGCGTTGACGAACTACAAGCGGGCATTGGAGAAAGAGGCTGCTGCGGCATAGGTTCGAAGTGGGTAGGATTTGAGCGGCAAAATGTGCCGAGGAGGTTTTTACAGGATGGCAGTACCGATATCACAGGCGTGGACGGTTGCCACGTATGTTTTGAAGCAGAAGCTGAGCGGGCGGAAGCGGTATCCGCTGGTGCTGATGCTGGAGCCGTTGTTCCGGTGCAACCTGGCGTGCGCGGGGTGCGGGAAGATCCAGTATCCGGCGCATATTCTGAAGGCGGAGCTGACGCCGGAGGAGTGCTTCAGGGCGGTGGAGGAGTGCGGGACGCCGATGGTCTCGATTCCGGGCGGGGAACCGCTGCTGCATCCGAGAATGCCGGAGATTGTCGCGGGCTTGGTCGCTCGCAAGAAGTATGTCTATATGTGCACGAACGCGCTGCTTCTTAAAGAGAAACTTCATCTGTTCAAGCCGAGCAAATACCTTTCGTTTTCGGTGCATGTGGATGGGCAGCGGGAGCATCATGACTTCTCGGTTTGTCGCGAGGGCGGATACGATCTGGCGATGGAGGGTGTTCGTGCGGCGGTTGCGGCGGGCTTCCGCGTGACGACGAATACGACGTTGTTCGACGGGGCGGACCCCAATTCTGTGCGGGCGCATTTCGACGAGATGATGGCGGCGGGCGTGGAGAGCATGATGGTGTCGCCGGGGTATACGTACGAGAAGGCGCCGGACCAGGAGCATTTTCTGGGCAAGGCGAAATCGCGGCGGATGTTCCGTGCGATCCTTTCGAACCGCAAGAAGAGCTGGCAGTTCAATACGCATCCGCTATTCTCGGAATTTCTGATGGGCAAGCAGAACTTTGAGTGCACGCCGTGGGGGATGCCGACGTTCTCGATCTTCGGGTGGCAGAAGCCGTGCTATCTGCTGCAGGACGGATATGCCGACACGTTCCAAGAGTTGATGGATGCTACGGAGTGGGCGAACTACGGGGCGAAGAGCGGGAATCCGCAGTGCGCAAACTGCATGGTGCACTCGGGGCACGAGGCCACGGCGGTGGACTACAACTTTAGCTCGCTGAAGGGATTTCTGGTGTCGGCGAAGAAGTATATGTGGCCCTCGCTGTATCCGGACGCGGGCGCGCAGAAGCTGCTGAATGAGTGGCGGCCGGAGACGGCGGCACCGCTGGTGCAGATACAGAGCAGCGAAGCGGTGCAGACGGTCTCAGGAGATTAGGCGCGATGGCGACCGAGCAGCAGGAGCACCTGAGGATTGAGCAGCTAAGACACCAGAGCGCGGATGAGCTGGAGCATATTGCCGGGCGGGAGCGCGAGAATCTGGAGGGCTGGATTCCGGCGCTGGCAAGCGATAACGAGGTTCGCGAGGCGCTGGAGAAGGCGTTTGACTATCGCGGCGATGTGACGCTTACGCTGAAGAACGGACGTTCGATTCAGGGCTACGTTTTCGATCGGCGCGCGGGGCGAACGCTGGCGGATTCGGCCGTGCGAGTGATTCCGGCGAATGAGCGGACGAAGCTGACGGTTCCTTACATCGAGATTGCGGCGCTGGCCTTTACCGGGCGCGATACGGCGGCGGGGAAGAGCTTTGAGGCCTGGGTGAAGAAGTACCGGGAGAAGAAGGCTGCGGGCGAGACGGGGATTGCGATTGAGCCAGAGGCTCTCGACTAGCACCTCCGATAATTCCGGAACAAAAAGCCCACGTCCGAAAGTTTCGGGCGTGGGCTTTTACATTGGGTGGATCTGAGGTGGGTTAAGGTTTGGTCGCCAAAATGAGTGGGGACGGGCCGGGTGAGTCGAGCTGGCGGGGATTGGTGAAGCCGGCTTCTCGGAGCCATTGGCTGATTTCCTCGAAGCTGTAAGTATCTCCGTTGTCGGTGTTGATGAACATATTGACGGCGAAGATGAGGCTGGAGGTGGGGCCTTTGCGATCGTTGTTGACGAGGAATTCCGCGATGGCGATGGTGCCGCCGGTTGCGAGGGCCTCGAACGTTTTCCTGAGCAGCTTGCGTGCCTTGGCTTCGCCCTCGCTGTGCAGGATGTGGCCGAGAGTGGCGACGTTGTATCCCGAGCCGAAATCGACATTTGAGAGATCGCCGGGGATGTAGCTGAAGCGATCTCCAACGCCGAATTTAGCGGCAATCTTCTTTGTGATTTCGAGGACAGACGGCCAGTCGACGACGCTGACGCGGACGTTGGGACTGCTTTGCGCGAGAGCGATGCCCCAAACTCCGGAGCCGGTCGCAAGGTCGAGCACATGAGCCTTGTCGAGGTGCAGATGGCCGGCGAGCACCTGAGCGGCGGGATAGCTCATGTTGAAAATGTTGGGGACGAGCTTCTCGAAGAAAGCGGCGCCGGAGTCCTGCTGATTGACTACCGCCTGTGTTTTGCCGGTGCGGACGATTTCACTCAGATTGAGCCACTTGGGCATGAGCTGTTCGCTGGTGTGGGCGAGCATTCCGCCCTGAAAGCTGGGCTTGGTGGAGACGAGGAAGGCGGCGCTTTCAGGAGTGAGGGAGTAGCGGCCGTGCGCGTCTTTGTCGAGAAATTCAAAGCCGACAAGGGCGTTCATGATGGCAGTGAGGCCACGAGTGGAAGCTCCGGTGGCGGCGTGGACCTCGTCTACGGTCTTGGGGCCGGCGTCGAGTGTGTCAAAGACCTTGTTGCGGATAGCCGATTCAAGGATAAGCGGGGCTGCGTATCCCCAGGCGAACTGCATGATGCGTTGCGGTGTGACTTGCAGAGCTTGGGCGGGGGTGTTCATTTCCATTGTGGCGCTCATAGTGTTCCTCTGGTTTGGTGATGAAGTTCTAGATAGCTAAGAAGAGGAGATGAGTTTACGCGAACGAGGTCGCGTTTGTCAGGTGATGATCACGCTTGATCTGTGCGGGTCTTACTCGGCGCGGAGGGCAACCATCGGATCGATGGAGGCGGCTCGGCGGGCAGGGAGATAGCTGGCGGCGAGTCCGCAGAGCGCCAGGATAACAGCGACCGCGGAGACGGTGACGACGTCATATCCGCGGAAGCCGTAAATGAAGGCGCGCATGACGCCGCTGGCGACTACGGCGAGTGCGATTCCGGCGGCGATGCCGATGGCGAGCAGCAGGAGTGCATGGCGCAACACGATCCAATGGACATTGCTTTGCGGAGCGCCGAGGGCAAGCCTTACGCCGAACTCGCGGGTGCGCTGGCTCACGGAGTAGGAGAGCAAGCCGTAGATTCCAGCGATGGCGATGAGCAGGGCAGCGAAGCCGAACATGCCGAGCAGGCGCGCTGAGAGGGTCTGGTTGCCCATGGAGTCGTCGACGATCTGGTGCATGGGTTCGAGTTTGTCGATCCCGATCTGCGGTTGCAAGGCGTGGACAGAGGTCCGGATGGCGGATTCGGCCTCTGCGGCAGGCAGGTGAGTGCGCACCGCAACGTTCATGAGGAACGAGGAGACGATGGGGTAGAGCGGATCGGCCGGCGTGAGTTGGAAGAGATTAATATTGATCTCCGGCTGCGAGGGCTCGCCGGCAGAGCGCTGGCGCACGTCATCGGCGACGCCGACGATAGTTCCCCATTCTCGAACGGGATTCTTCTCATCACCGACCTCAATCTGCTGGCCAAGCGGGTTCTGATTGGGAAAGGTACGCTTGACGAACGCCTGATTCACGATGACAGCGATGGGCGCATCGGGCGTGTCCTGATCGTTGAAGAAGCGGCCGCTGAGCAGGCGAATACCGTAGGAGTTGTAGTAGCCGGCGGTGGTGGCGCGCAGCACTGCTTCAGGTTCGGCGTTGTGATCGGTGTAGATCTGACCCTTGATTTTGAAATGACCGTTGAAACTCCAGTCGGGCTGCAGCGGGCGAACGGTGGTGAAGCCGGCGGAGAGGATTCCGGGCGTGTGCTCCAGCTTTTGGAGCAGCGGCTGGTAGAACGAGGTGACGAGATTGCCCTGCTGCGGATTATGGACTGACCACCAGACGCCGTGGGTCGGGAGGTAGAGGTCTCCGGTGACGACGCTGGCGGATTGGAAGCCGAAGTCGGCATTGCGCAGGACGAGGAGGGTGCGCATCATGAGTCCGGCGGCGATCAGCAGCGCCAGAGTGAGGGTGATCTCGCCGGCGACGAGGGCGTCGCGCCATAAGGCCTGACGGCGGCTGATGCCGCTGGTAACGGCCCCTTCGCGCAGTCCTTCCTGAACGGGCACATGGGAGGTTGTCCATGCGGGCGCGAGGCCGAAGAGCACGGCGGAAACAATGGAGGCGATCAGCAGGTAGAGGCAGACGGCGACATTGATGTGGACGTCATTACCGTAAAGCACGGCATTGGACAGGTAATGGCGCAATGCGTGGAGCGCAAGTGCGGCGAGGCCGAGGCCGGCGGCTCCTCCGGCAAGTGCGAGGACCAGACTTTCTGTGAGGAACTGCTGGATGACGCGACCGCGGGGCGCGCCGAGAGCGGTAACGATGGCGATCTCGCGCCGGCGTCCGTTGGAGCGGGTGAGCATAAGCCCGGCAACGTTGGCGCAGGCGATGAGCCAGACGGCGATGACGGCGAAGTTAAGGGCGTTGATGGCCGGACGGATGCCTTCAGTGAGGGAATCGCGGTAGTCATTGACCCTGATGGTATCTTTCGATTCTTCTTTGGGGTGTTCGTGCTGGAGCTGGCGACGGATTCCGTTGAGCTCGCTGCGGACCTGAGGGAGCGTGACGCCGGGGCGGAGGAGAGCGAAAGCTGAGAGCCCGGCGCTGCCACGCTCTGAGAGGGTTTTGTCGCTGGTGACGAGCGGAGAATAGATGGCATCGCTGCCGACGTCGCCGGGGAACGCTACCTGCGGAGGCAGGACACCGATGACGGTGTAGGGATCCCCGTCGATGGTGACGCCGTGGCCGACGATGGAGCGGTCGGAGTGGAAGCTCTGCTGCCAGACGCTATAGCTGAGGACGAGGACGTTGTTGTGGCCGGGTTGGTCATCCGTGGTGACGAAGCCGCGGCCGAGCATGGGGCGGACGCCGATGAGGTCGAAAAGATTTGCGCTGGCGACGACCTGCGGAGTGATCTTGGGTTCGGCGGAGCCGCCGCCGAGCGTGGGGAGCTGAAAGGTGAAGAAGCCGACGCCCTGGAGGGAGTGGGAGCGCGCGGCGATGTCCTGGAGGTCGGGGAGAGACATGGCGCTGAAGCCCTGCGTGTCCGCCGGATCCACCCCGCCGAACTTTACCAGGCGGCTGGCGTTGCCGTAGGGAAGAGGCCGGAGCAGGACCTGATCGATGACCGAGAACATGGCAGCGTTGACTCCAATGCCGAGCGCGAGGGTGAGAAGCGCCGCGATGGTGAAGGCCGGAGTCTTAAGCAATTGCCGGAGTGCGTAGCGAATGTCCCGTCCCAGAGCCTGCATAAAAACCTCACGCTGCCATAATAGCGGAGGCCGCGGCCAGCGATGCGGCCGGCTAAGAAGCTGCGACTATATTCCGCTCGGCGTCGCTTGCGCGCTGCTGCATGCGCGAGCCGGCGACTAGCTGTCGCATGAAACGATCAGCCATCAAAGAAAAGGCTAGTTGCGTTGGTAACGCCTTCGGCGTTGATGCCGCCGAGAGGCATGAGGACGAAGAAACAGTCCTTCTTTCCTGGCGAGCAGGTGACGACTGGTGGTCGATAGGTCGGCGTGAGGGTGCGGCTGGTGGCGCGCTACATGCCTTCGCCGGTGAAGGGGTTGATCTGGTTTGGTTTGGCGGCGGTGGGGTCGGGTGCGGTGGGCTGGGGTTGGTTTCCGGGCAGGGTGGGGACGATCGTTCCGTGCGGGCCGAAGACGCGGAGGGGATCGCCGGGGAGGAGTCCGTTTTCAGACAGGGCGATGCGAATGCGGCGTTGGGTTTCGCGCATGGCGGCCCACTGCTGGTTGGCTTTGGTTTTGAGCTGCACGGGATAAATGACCTGCGAGCCCTTGATTGCGTCGACGCCGAGTAGGGTGGGGTCGGCGAGGAATACGCCGCGGTAGGCAGGGTCGTTGCGGACTCCCATAGCGACTTGCCTGAGGAGAGCCATGACCTTGTCGGGATCGGCAGAGAAGTCTACGGAGACGTTGATGGTGGCGACGGAGAAGTCGCGGGTTAGGTTGGCGACAGTGGTGATTTGCGAATTGGGGATGACGTAGAGTGTTCCATCGTTGTCGCGGACGAGGGTGCGGCGGAGGGTCATGGCTTCGACGGTGCCGGCGAGTCCGGCGAGCTTGACGACGTCGCCGACGTTGTACTGGTCTTCAACGAGGATGAGGACGCCGTTGAGGCAATCCTTGACGATGGTCTGAGCGGCGAGGCCGAGGGCGACACCGGCGACTCCGGCGGAGGCGATGAGCGGTTCAAGGCGGAAGCCGAGGAGAGGTAGGATTTCAAGCGCGGCGAGGAAGACGATGATGCCGAGGCCGGTGGCGCGGATGACGGAGGTGAGGGTGCGGACCTGGGAGAGGTGGGCGAGGCCGCCGGAGTGCCGCTCGGCTACCCTGAGGACGTGAGTGGTGATGAGCTTGACGACGCGGACGGCGAGCCAGGCGAAGATGAGGATGACGACGATCTTGGGGAGTGCTTCGTGGATGAAGTTCTGGAGATCGAAGAGCCATTTCTGGTCGATGGTCTTGAAAAATCCGCGGACGCCGCCGGAGATGGATTCGGCGCCGGCGATGGTCAGTAGAGAAACTCTTTGCATCGGGAAAATCATCGTTTCATAATTATCGGGCAGGACAGCGAAATGGGGCGAACTATGAATTCGGAGATAACCAAGGTTGGGCAACGTTACCCAAGGAGCAAACGCAAGAGGATCTGGGCACTGGCGGCGAAGGCTTTCTGGGGTGTGGTGTTGCTGGCGCTGTTCGTGCCGATGGGTGTGCCGGGACAGCAGGTACCGACTCCGCCAGAGCCGGGGGTTCGGGGGATGGGGCGCAGATCAACGGAGCCCAATTCGGCGGCGGCGCGAATGGAGGCGCGCATGAGCGCGATGAGAAATGCGGACCGGCAGAAGCAGATAGTGGCGGACACGGCGCATCTGCTGCAACTGGCGCAGAAGTTGAACGAGGAAGTTTCAAAGAGCGACAAGGACATGCTGTCAGTCTCAGTGGTGAAGGAGGCAGAGGAGATTGAGAAGTTGGCGAAGACGGTGAAGGACAAGATGAAGAATGGCGTGTGAGGTGCAGGGATCAGGGAAGCAGGAATCAGACAATAGGTAATTGATAAGACAGGCAGGAGGCAATAGGCGGCAGGCTGACGGTTGCCGGCAAAGCTCAGAGTTCAATGCAAAAGAAAAAGGCTGCCCTGGATTGGGCAGCCCTTCTTATTTGCGAAAAGGTCTATTTGCGGTTGTAGGACGCGATGGCGCCTGCTTCGTCGTCTTTTACGTCGAAGACGGTGTAGAGCTTGGTGATCTGGAGCAGGTCGTGGACCTTCTTGGTGAGGTTGAGGAGCTTGAGTTCGCCGCCCTGATTGCGGACGGTTGTGTAGGCGCTCACCAGCTCGCCGATACCGGAGCTGTCAATGTAATTCACGTCGGCAAGATTGAGCAGGATATTCTTCTGTCCCTTGGCCAGCAGATCGCGGACTGCATCGCGCAACTGAACACTGCCCTCGCCGAGAGTGATGCGTCCGCTTAGATCGAGAATGGTTACACCGTCCACCTGACGGGTGGTTACTTTCATGCTCACGTCAATTCCTCCTTGAAGCTACAGATTATCTATGGGGCAGTACCGAGATGTTTGATGAGGGTCAGCTCTGTTCCGGGATGCAGTTGCTTGAAGTGTACCTCATCCATAAAGGAGCGTATGAGGAAGATACCTCGGCCGGAGCCGCGGAGAAGATTTTCCGGTGCGAGGGGGTCGGGGAGGGTGTCGGGGTCGAGACCTTTGCCCTGATCGGCGATGCGGATGACGAGCGAGTTGCCGGTGTTCTCAAAAGACGCCGTGATGCGTTTTTCTGGATCGTAGGAGTTGCCGTGGAGGACGGCATTGACAGCGGCTTCGCGGACGGCCATGGTGACTTTGAAGAGCTCGTCCTCGTCGATGCCAGCCTTTTTTGCCATTTGTTCGGCGGTCTGTTCCACCTTATTTACGCTGTCCAGGGAGGACTCAAGCGTGTAGGTGATGCGGCTTGCCTGTTGTCCGGCCAAATGCTCTTCCTCGTGATGCGGCATGATGTCCCTGCGTCTGAAATATTACGAAGACGTTACACCTGTTGGACGCAGTTTGCTTGCCTGGAGGTCGCAATGTCAAGCCGAGAACGGCATCCAATGCCGAAGACGTGTTCTTTAGAAGGGGCTTATTTCCGGTTTCTGCGATCGGCTTGGGCCACACCTCGATCGGCCAGGGCCACATCTCGAGGGCGGGTCTCAAAGTGCTGTTGCAGGAACTCGGGTTCAGGAAAGCGGTTCTAAGGTAGACTCAGCGGGGAAAGCGGAGCGGGGATGCGCGAGGCACTAAAGATAACGCCGACACTGACGACGATGCTGGGCACTCCCGTGACCGATATGGAAGGCAAGCTGTGCGGGAGGGTGAAGGACCTGGCGGTGGCCACAGGGGCGGACGCGGGCAAGATCGCGGGGCTGGTGCTGAAGACGCGCAAAGGGTCAAAACTGGTCCCGGCTACGGGCTTGCGGCCAACGCCGAGCGGCGCGCTGGAGCTGCGCGATGGCGCGGAAATTCTGTCGCTAAAGGGGCAGGAGTATATCTTCCTTCGAGAGGATTTGCTGGACCGGCAGATTATCGACGTACACGGGCGGAAGGTAGTGCGGGTGAACGACGTCGACCTGCAATGGTTCGAGCAAGGCGGCCTGGAAGATTTGCGGGTGCGCGAAGTGGAAGTGGGGATGCGCGGCGCGGTGCGGCGGTTACTGCAGGGAGCGCTGCCGGCGGGGGCCCTGGATTCGATTGCGAGGAGATTCCCGGCGCGGGTGATTCCGTGGGAATTCGTGGACGTGATTGAGGTGGACCCGGCCCGGCGGGTGCGGCTGAATATCGAACACGAGCGGCTGGCGCAACTTCATCCTTCGGACATTGCCGACATTCTGGAAGACCTGGCTCCGGCGGAGCGGGAAGCGATCTTGACGACGCTGGATGAAGAAGTCGCGGCAGAGGCGCTGGAGGAGGTTGAACCGAAGCTGCAGAAGTCGATGATGGAGTCACTGGATTCCGAAGTGGCGGCGGGAATTGTGGAGGAGATGGACCCGTCGGCGGCGGCGGATTTGCTGGCGGAGCTGCCGGAGTCGCGGTCAGAAGCGATTCTGGAAGAGATGGATCCGGAAGAGCGGCAGGAGGTAGAGGATCTGCTGGTTTTCCGGGAGGACTCGGCTGCCGGGCGAATGACTACGGAGTATGTGCCGGTGGCGAAGACGGCTACGGTTGCGGATGCGATTCGGGCGCTGCGGGAGTTCGACGGCGACATCGAAACGATTACGGAGATTTATCTGGTGGACGAGGCGAGGGTGCTGCAGGGAGTGGTTCCGCTGGCGAGGCTGGTGCTGGCGGATGCGGAGACGCGGCTGGATGCGCTGGCGGACGCAAGATTTATCGCCTGTGCTGCGAGTGCGCATGAGCAGCAGGTAGCGGAGCTGTTCGATAGGTACAATCTGCGCGCGCTGCCGGTGGTGGATGAGTCAGGAAAGCTGGTGGGGGTCGTAGAGGCGGACCACGTGATTGCGTTTCTGAGGGAAGGCAGATGACTGCTGTCTCTGGTATGTTCAGCGTTGAGCTTTCGCTCCGCAAATTCTGAAGTTCCTTCTTTAAATACATGCTGAAGCGCTGGAAAATTCGGGTCCTTCTGTTCCTTGCGGTGCTTGGGCCGGGGTTTATTACTGCGAATGTTGATAACGATCCGAATGGGATCCTTACCTATTCGCAGGCGGGCGCGCAGTACGGGTATGAGCTGCTTTGGACGATCATTCCGATCACGATTGCGCTGATTGTGATCCAGGAAATGTGCGCGCGCATGGGAGTGGTGACGGGCAAGGGCCTGAGCGACCTGATACGAGAAGAGTTCGGGCTGCGCGTGACCGTGGTTGTGATGATTTTGCTGGTGCTGGTGAACTTCGGCAACGTGATCGGCGAGTTTGCGGGAGCGGCGAGCAGCCTGGAGCTGTTCCATCTAAGCAAATACATCTCAGTGCCGATTGTGGCGGTACTGGTGTGGCTGCTGGCGGTGCGCGGCGATTACAAGAAGGTGGAGAAGATTTTTTTGACGGCGTCGGTTTTCTACATCGCCTACATTATTGCGGGCGTGTTGTCAGAGCCGAGCTGGCACACAGCGCTGGTTGCGACAGTGAAGCTGCCTCCGCGTTCGGTGTGGAAGGACGGCGGGTATCTGTTCATGGTGATCAGCGTGATCGGCACCACGATTGCGCCGTGGATGCAGTTTTACCTGCAATCGTCAGTGGTTGAAAAGGGGGTGCGCGCGAAGGACTATGCCGCGTCGCGGCTGGACGTAATTGTGGGGTCCATCTTTACCGATGTCGTGGCGTGGTTCATTATTGTGGCGTGCGCGGCCACCCTTTGGGTGCACGGGATGGGATCGATCCAGGAGGCGTCCGATGCGGCGGTTGCGATGAAGCCGCTGGCGGGGCCGTATGCTTTTCTGCTGTTCGCATTCGGGCTGTTCAATGCGTCGTTTTTCGCGGCGTCTGTGCTGCCGCTTTCGACGGCATACGTTGTGTGCGAGGGGCTGGGTGTGGAATCCGGTATAGACAAGAGGTTTAAGGAAGCGCCGTTCTTTTACTGGCTATACACCATATTGATTGCGGGCGGGGCTGCGGTGGTGCTGATTCCGCGGTTTCCGCTGGTGAAGTGGGCGATAGAGTCGCAGGCGCTCAACGGGGTGCTGCTGCCACTAGTGATTGTGTTGATGCTGCTGCTGATCAACCGCAAGGACCTGATGGGGAAGCACACTAACTCGCGCTGGTTCAACGCGATTGCGTGGGTGACGGCAGTGGTGGTGAGTATCCTGTCGGTGATCTGGATGGTTGGTCAATTCCGGGGACATAGCTGAGGTATAATAAAGATACGCTCGTACACGAGTGGGTCTAACACCGCACGTAATGCTTCTTGCACTGCCTGCCGCTACACCTTCCTCGAAATTTTCAAGCGAATACCAATACCAAAGGAAACACCCATTATGGAACAGGGCACTGTCAAGTGGTTTAACGATGCGAAAGGCTTCGGATTTATCACCCGCGAAACCAACAACGAGGACATCTTCGTTCATTTTTCGGCGATCAACGCGAACGGCTTCCGCAGCCTCCAAGAGGCGCAGAAGGTGCAGTTCGACGTAGTCCGCGGACCCAAGGGCCTGCAGGCTGAGAACGTTCAGCCGGTCTAGTTTTAGCGCAGTTCGTGCAGGAGGGGGAGAGCTGATGGCTCTCCCCTTTGCATTGGGGCTTACGGCGGGGTGAAGAGTGCTTGAAATGGCGGGCTTTTGGGCACGCAAAAACCCAGCAGCAGGGTAGTGCGTGCTGGGTTCGGGTTGCGCGTGCGCTTTCGTTCTTGCCTTGCGAGCGCACTAACTTCAAGATCGGGGAAATGGGTGGAGGTCAGGCAGCGTCTTGGTGGCGTACCACCTGGTCGGCCTGGGGGCCCTTCTGTCCCTGAATGATGTCAAATTCTACTTCGTCGCCTTCTTTCAAACTCTTGTATCCATCGATCTGGATGGCGCTGTAGTGCACAAAAACGTCGGGTCCATCGTCTCGTCCGATAAATCCGTACCCCTTAGCGTTGTTGAACCATTTGACTTTACCTGTGTATTGAGACACGAGCCTTGCCCTTCCTTGAAGACAGATTACGGTTGGGCATCGTGCAGCCAACCTGCCTGATTAAGAGACGCAGAATGGAGAAGTTTGGTTTTCCTTCAAAGCTGTGGATTGGATGGAACACCTGCGGTTGCAGGGAGAATCAGGAGAGGGCCCTTTCAATTGAGGTGCGAAGTTGCGGGAGGTCGTTGGCGACGGTGTTCCATACCGCCTCAGGATTTACGCGATCATATTGATGCAGGAGCCATTTGCCCATTCCGCGAATAGCGTTCCAGGGAATACCGGGGCAGAGTTTTTCGCCGTCCTCGCCAAGTTTGAGAGCGGCGTGGTTGAGGACGAGGAGTTTGCGCTCGACGGCGGCCTGGGCTTTGGGATCGCGAAGGAACTGGCGGAGATCCATGCCGTGGATGAATTCTTCAATCTGAGTGATGCTTTCATTAATATCGCGCAGACGGGCCTGGGGGTCTCTAAAAGGCAAGTACGGCCTCACGAACAGCATCGTTGAGTACATAGTCCTTCATTGAATCGGCAGAAGAGAGGTCGACCTTTACTCCCAGCAACTCAGCCAGGCGATTTTCAAGGGTAACGAGGGCAAGGAGAGAGAGGCTTTTTGCGGGATCGAAGTCGGCCATGAGGTCTACATCTGATGCGGGTGAGGATTGACCGCGAGCTAGGGAGCCGAACAGGCGAAGGCGGAGAATGCCGGCGGCGCGGAGTTCGGGCTCATGCGCGCGCAGGGTCTGGATGACCAACTGCTGATCCATAAGAAGACTTTGCCACAGGAAAGGGGCAGGTTCAATGGGAAATGCGCGACTGTTTCATTCGATGAATGCAGGGCCATTTTGCTGGGGACCAGCCGTAGTTTGCGTCTTGCTTAAATAGCGGATGATGAGGAGCAAAACGCAGCCGAGGAGCAGCGGGAGGATGAGAGTGAGAATACCGCGTCGGTAAGTTCCCGTAATATCGTGGGCCACTCCGATCCACCACGGCCCCACGAAGCCTCCGCACATTGCGATGGTATTAACGACGGCGATTCCCACAGCCGCCGATTTGCCATTGAGAAAGCTGGTGGGCAAAGACCATGCCGGAGGCTGGGTCGCCATCCCAAACAGGAAAAGAAACGCGAATGCTGCGAGCGTTATTGCCGGAGTGGCGGAGAGCGCTATGGCGAGAACGGCCACGGCAATTCCGAGGTTTGGGATGAGAGTGTGGAAATATCGCTCGCGGGTGCGGTCGGAATGCCATCCGCTGATGAGCATGGAGGCGGCTCCGACCACTCCAAACAGCGCGATGGCCAAACCGACATTGGTGGCGTTGAAGCCTGTCGCTCTCTGAATAACGGAAGGGGCGACAAAGGTGATGGAATACCAAGTGAAATAAAGGCAAAAGAGGAAGGACCCGAGGAGCCAGACCCGCGGTTCTTTGAGCGCGCGCACGATTTCGTTGGCGCTATGCGCGCGATTGTCGGCTGCTTCTTTTTTCAGCTCATTGAGAATCCAGGCGCGTTCATCATCCTTGAGCCAGCGCGCATTTTGTGGGCCATCGGGAAGATAGAACAGGAGCAGAAGGCTGATTAAGAGTGCAGGCAGGCCTTCAACAAGAAACAGCCACTGCCATCCGGCGAGATGCAGCCGTCCATCGAGGTTGAGGAGCATGCCGGCGAGGCCGCCCATGATGACCGAGCTGAGAGGCATCGCTACATAGAAGCGGCTGATGGCCTGGGAGCGTTTATGCGCGGGGAACCATTCGGAAAGATAAAAAATAATGCCCGGAAAAAAACCTGCTTCGGCGGCTCCGAGGGCAAAGCGGGCGAAATAAAATTCGCGCGGCGTTCGCACCAGCATCATGGCGATGGAGAGCAGGCCCCAGGTGAGCATGATGCGGGCAAGCCATCGGCGAGCTCCGAAGTGGACGAGGAGCAGATTGGAAGGTATTTCGCAGGCCGCGTAGCTGAGGAAGAATAACCCGGCGCCGAGCCCATAGGCAGATGCGCTGAAATGCAATTCGCGGTTCATTTGCAAAGCAGCGAAGCTGACGTTGACCCGATCGATGTAGGCGATGCCGTAGCCGATGCCGAGGAGAGGAAGCAAGTGAAGGCTCGCCTTGCGAAGGGCGGAACGGCCGATGGGGTCGACTTGATTCGGAGGCGGGAGTAGAGATTCAGCCGTGATTTGCGTGGCGGACAGGTGAAGCCTCCGGTCAAAGGACGGTGAAACCAAGAAAAGAAAACAGGGAGGCGGGAGGGGGCTCCGGTAGCGAAGATGGTAGCACGATAGAGCGAAGAGGCTGCGGGAAAAACGAAGGCCCGGATTTGGATCCGGGCCTTCCCAGGTTGATAGTGTTCGATAGTCGTGAAACAGTTTTGGACCGGGCGACAAACAACGGAGTTTGCGGATGTTTACTCGCGGAGGCCGCTCTTAAGTGGTAGGAGAGGAGAGCAGGATGCGGAGGTCGCGGAGATTGTTTCCTGTGGGGCCGGTCACGATGGTGTCTCCGAGGGCGGTGAAAAGGGTGCAGGCGTCGAAGCGGGCAAGGGTGGATTCGGGGTTGAAACCGTAGGCGCGGGCGCGTAGGACGGTGGTGGGGTCGGCGATGGCTCCGGCGGCGGCGCTGTTCCCGTCGATGCCATCAGAGCCGGCGCTTAAAACTGCGATGTTCTCCGCTGGAGTTTTTGCTAACTCAAATGATGTGGCAAGTGCGAAATGTTGGTTGCGGCCGCCGCATCCCGGGCTTCCTTCGAGCTTGACGGTGACCTCTCCGCTGGACAGAAGGCAGAGGCGGGAAAACTCGCGGCGAAGATCGTGAAAGCGCTTGAGGAGATATTGCGAGGCTTCTTTGTAATCCCAGTCGTCGCAGGTGTTGTCGATGATGACGTGGTAGCCCAGGGAGCGGGCGTGGTCGCGTGCTGCGTTCACGAAGTCATGGTTCGAGAGCAGGGTGTCAAAGTGAGTGTGCTGGATGGCGGCCTCAGACTGGTGCGGGGATGCGCCGAGGTTGAGTCCGTCAAAGTAATCGCGGACGGCGTGGGGAAATTTTTCAAGCAGATGGAAGCGGTCGAGGATTTCCTGGCATTGTTGTGGTGTGGAGCGGTCGGGCAGCGTAGGAGATGAGGCAACGGAGCCGAGGTCTTTGAGCGGCACGTCGGCGAGCAGAAGGGAAATCTTTTCGGCTGCGGGTGCGGCGAGGGCGAGGCGTCCCCCCTTGACGGCGGAAAAATATTTGCGCACGGTGTTGATTTCAGTGATCGTCGCGCCGGAGGCGATGAGGGTTTCGTGGAAGGCGACGGTGTCTTCCAGGGAAATGCGCGGGTTGGGCGGCAGCTCGAGCATTGCAGAGCCGCCTCCGCTGATGAGAAAGAAGACGAAGGTGTCTTTGCGTGCGCGCTTGAGCAGCTTGAGCGCGGCGCGAGCGGCTTTGAAGGATTCGGCGTTGGGGAGCGGGTGGCCTCCGGCATAGTAGCGGATGCGCCAGCTGCGCTTTGTTGGAATTTCCGGTGCGGAGCAGATTCCGCGAAATGGGATTTTTGTTGGCAGGCGGTCGAGGAGCGCGCGGGTCATGGTGAGCGCGGCTTTACCAAAGGCGATGACGAAGATTCTTTTGTACGTGTTGAGAGGTATGGCAACTGGTTTGACACGCGGCGAGGATCGCAGGATGAGGGTTTTGCCATCGAAGCGGAGATGACGGTCGAAGGCGGCAGGGATGTCGCAGGATTCGAGCGCGCGGGTGAAGATGGCGGAGGCGTCGGCGTGGAGCCGGTCGAGAGGGCCTACAGGCGCGGTGGAGGGAGTGCTCATTGAAAGCGGGCCTGGTACCAGGTTCGAATCGCGGCCTGGACTTGTTCCAGCTTACCTCCAAAGAAATGATCGGCGTTGTCGATCCAGACGAGATCGGCGGGCGGTTGCGCGTCGGCGACGACGGTTTCGACTTTTTCGCGCGGGCCGTATTGGTCGTGGGTGCCGCTGATGAAGAGCTTGGGCATGGAGCAGCGGGAGAGAAATTCGTAGGTGTAGTCGCGGCCCTCGGCGTGCGCGGGAAGGCCGAGGGCGACGGCGGCTTTGACGCGAGCGTCGGCGCAGGCGACGCGCAGGCCGACATAGGAGCCGAAGGAGAATCCGGCGAAGAGGATGGGCAGATGCAAGTGCTGGTCGAGCCAGTCGAGGGCGGCGCGGACGTCGTCCTGCTCGCCGCGCCCATGGTCGTGCGCGCCTTCGCTGAGCCCTGTTCCGCGGAAGTTGAAGCGGAGCACAGGCAGGCCGAAGGACAGGAATGCTTTCATGGCGTGGTAGACAACCTTATTGTGCATGGTTCCTCCGCCGAGCGGGTGCGGATGGCAGAGGAGGACGGCGTGTGATGCTTCGGGTGAGCCGCTGTTGAGGATGGCTTCGAGGCGTCCGGCTGGACCGGTGAGATTTCCGATGGTGCGGACGGTGGGAGGAGGCATTGGAAAATTTTACTTTTCTTTTTCGGCGACCTGGTCCTCGTAAAGTGTTACATAGCCGTGCGGACTCGGAATTGGTGAGCGGACTCCCAAATCGAAATCGAATGGTATTTCGACGTGCCACTCTGTGCTGACGTGATTCCGGGGAAGGCTGAAGTAGATGCTGTGTCCGGCCTCTATTGTCGTGAGAGTACCCACGTCTGCCCAGTAGCCAGATGGCATTTGTGAATGCGTTGGCTTAGGAACCGGTTGGGCAGGAGGGCTCGGGGCGAACGGCGCCTGTGGCTGTCTTGGTTTACCCCATAGCTGTGCTGCGAGGCTGAGTACGCTCGGATATCCGGGTAGGTCATAGACGGAACCGCCTTTGAAAGAACCGAAAGCTGGCGCGTTGGCGATGACAGCGTCGTAAACCCCTACTTCCTGATTGGCGCCGAGCGACGGTGGAGTGAATGCAAGCGGAGGAACTCCAGCCCCGAAAGCGACGACTGTTATAGGCAAGATGCAATTATTGTGGAAGCGCAGCCATATTCCTGTACTGGGTTCGCCCGGCAGTTCCGGTTGTCTCGGACCGATGTGATCGACCTCCAGGTAAACGTAAGGTTTGCTTGGATCGATAAGAAACCGAAGAGCAGAGGATTTCTTGACGGAGTGAGAACCTGCATTTGCGAGCGAGGCGCCCACAATTCCAAGGGCAGCGCTGAAAGCAATCAACTGCGCGAATCTCCTGGATGCTGTAGAGCGATGAATTTCGGAAAACATTTCTTCAATATTGACACCGTTTTCAGAATCAGGTTCCTGTCCAACTAGTTGGTATGCTGGGGAGACTATGAAGGTACAGCCTGCGCGTCCTGTTGCTGAGCTTGATGTCGTTGAGTTGACCCGGCGTCTGGTGGACATCGAATCGACGACATATAACGAAGGCGCGGTGGGTCGGGAGCTGGTGCAGATTCTGGCGGGGCGGAGCTTTGCGGTAGAGACGATGCCGGTGCGGCAGGATGATGAGAGCCGCAGCCAGAGCGAGCGCTTTAACGTCTACGCAGGCAACGCGGGTGAGACGCCGGATGTGGTTTTGTCGACGCACATGGATACGGTGCCTCCGTTTATTGCGTCGCATGAAGACGATGAGTTCATCTATGGGCGCGGGGCGTGCGACGCGAAGGGAATTATTGCGGCGCAGATTATGGCGGCCGAGCGGCTGCGGGCGGCGGGAGCGCGCGTGGGGCTGCTGTTTGTGGTGGGCGAGGAGCGCGACTCGGCGGGAGCGAAGACTGCAAACCAGCAGCCGCGCGGGAGTCGTTATTTCATCAACGGAGAGCCGACGGACAATCGGCTGGCTCTGGCCTCGAAGGGCACGCTCCGGGTTCGGCTGACAGCGAAGGGAAAGATGGCGCACTCGGCTTATCCGGAGCTGGGCGAGAGCGCCACGCATAAATTGATTGAGGCGCTGCGGCGGCTGCTGGCGCTGCCATTGCCGGTGAGCGAGGATGTGGGGCCGAGCACGCTGAATGTCGGCACGCTAGAGGGCGGTCGCGCTCCGAATGTGATTGCCGACCATGCTGAGGCACAGGTGATGATTCGACTGGTGGGACCGGCGGAGGAGACACGCGCGGCGGTGCTGAAGGCGGTCGAGGGACTGGCGGAGGCGGACTTTACGCTGGAGATTCCATTCCAGCGGCTGCGAGCGATTGAGGGACTGCCGACGATGGTGGCGGCATTTACGACGGATATCCCATGGCTGAATGCCTGGGGCGAGCCGTTGCTGCTGGGTCCGGGATCGATCCATGTTGCGCATACACCGCACGAGCGGATTGCGAAGCGGGAGTTGCGCGAGGCGGTCGAGTTGTATGTGAAGGTTGCCCAAGGACTGGTTGTCGTCTAAGGGAACGATTTCCGCGATGCTCGCGTATTGGTGTTCATGGCACATTAAACCGATGTGTTGTGGATGGGGCTTCTCGGAGGCGCGGCAATGGGTATCTTTGTCGATCGATTGAAGCAACTGTTTCGGAGACTTGGGCGTGCTCCGCTGTTTACCACGCTGACATTGATTACGCTGGCCGTGGGAATTGGCGCGACGACTTTGATCTTCAGCGTGTTGGATGGCGTTTTGCTGAAGCCACTGCCTTATTCGCAGCCGGACCGGCTGATAGGCGTTTGGTATTCGACGCCAAAGGTCGATATCAAGAACCTTAATATGTCGCCGTCTTTGTATTTCATTGACCGCGAGCAGAACACAACGCTGGAAGCGGTTGGCGCGTGGAACGACAACAACGTGAGCATTACGGGGACAGGGGAGCCGGAGCGAGTGGACGGCATAAACGCGACCCAGGAGGTGCTGCCGATTCTGGGCGTACAGCCGGTGATAGGGCGACTGTTTACGCCGGCGGAGGATAAACCGGACGCCGCTGAAACGGTGGTGCTTTCGTACGGGTACTGGCAGAAGAAGTACGGCGGATCGCGCGGGGTGATTGGGCAGTCGATTACGGTGGACGGCAAGCCGCGGCAGATTATTGGAGTACTGCCGCGTGGTTTTGTATTCATGGACCGGGATGATACGGACCTGGTGCTGCCCATGCAGTGGGACCGCAGCAAAACAAAGCTGGGAAACTTTAGCTATAAAGGTCTGGCGCGCTTGAAACCGGGAGTGACGATGCAGCAGGCCAGCGCGGACCTGCAGCGGCTGATTCCGGTGGCGAACCACAGCTTTCCTGCTCCGGTAGGCTTCAGCCAAACGCTGTTTGACCAAGCGGAGTTCAGGACAAATCTGCGTCCGCTGAAGCAGGACGTCGTGGGCGATGTGGGCGACGTGTTGTGGGTGCTAATGGGCTCGATATTCGGCGTGCTGCTTATCGCGTGCGCCAATGTGGCGAATCTGCTGCTGGTGCGCATAGAGGGCAGACGGCAGGAGTTGGCGGTGAGGTCGGCACTGGGAGCGGGTTGGAGACGGATTGCAGGAGACCTGTTGTTTGAAAGCGTGGCGCTCGCGGTGATTGGCGGCGTGATTGGACTGGCGCTGGCATACATTGGGATGCGAGTGCTG
This sequence comes from Silvibacterium sp., assembly GCA_036273415.1. GTDB lineage: Bacteria > Acidobacteriota > Terriglobia > Terriglobales > Acidobacteriaceae > Silvibacterium. Next base: position 105,387 of record DASUHR010000016.1, read on the forward strand.
GTGGCGATGGCTCCGACAGGGCTGCCTCGCATTCATGAGATTGGAATCAGTCTGCCGGTGCTGCTGTTCACGCTGGGCGTGGCGGTAATTGCCGGTGTGCTGGTTGGGCTGATTCCGGTATTCAAAGTTGCCGGCGGACAAGTGAATGCCGGGCTGCGCGAAGGCGGCCGCGCGTTGAGCCAGAGCCGCGAACGGCACCGCGCGCGGAGCACGCTGGTGGTGGTGCAGGTGGCGCTGGCGCTGGTACTGCTGGTTTGCTCGGGTCTGATGATCCGGACGTTCTGGAAGATGGAAGAGGTGAATCCGGGCTTCGATCATCCCGAATCGCTGCAGACACTCAGCTTATGGATTCCTGAGACGCAGATTCCGGATTCGCAGCCCGACAGGGTGATGCACAACGAGCAGGCGATCCTGGATAAGGTGGCCGCGCTGCCGGGAGTCCAGGCTGCGGGTATGACGACGGCGATTCCATTGAGCGGAAACACCTCGAATGATTTGATCTTTGCGCGCGACCGAACTTATCGCGACGGAGAAATTCCTCCGATCCGGCGGTTCAAATCTGTTTCTCCCGGCCTGCTGAAAACGATGGGCACGCCGCTGATTGCGGGGCGCGATTTTACCTGGGACGACGTTTACCACAAGCTGCCGGTCGCTATGGTGTCAGAGAATTTTGCGCGCAAGTACTGGGGCAGCGTTCAGAATGCGCTGGGCAAGCAGATCCGCGCGACTCCTTCGGATGATTGGCGGCAGATTGTGGGAGTGACGGCGGATGTGTATGACGATGGAGCGAGCGAGGGGGCTCCGACAACGGTTTATTGGCCAATGATGGTGGCGAATTTCGAAGGCGACAAGATCGGTTTCAAACGGTTTGTCTCGTATGTGATTCGCAGCCCGCAGGCAGGCTCGCAGGCTTTTCTGAATGAGGTGCGGCAAGCGGTGTGGTCGGTAGACTCGGAGCTGCCGCTGGCGGACGAGAATACGGAAGGCTACTACCTGACGCGCTCGATGGCGCGGACCTCGTTCACGCTGGTAATGTTGGCGGTTGCGGGCGCGATGGCGCTGCTGCTGGGCGTAGTGGGAATCTACGGTGTGATTTCATACTCGGTGACACAACGGACGCGGGAGATTGGCATCCGCATGGCGCTGGGAGCGCAGCGGCGGGCGATTACGGCGATGTTTGTGCGGGGCGGACTGCTGCTGGCTGGCATCGGAATTGGATGCGGGCTGGCGGCGGCGTTTGTGGCAATGCGGCTGATGAAGTCCTTGCTGTTTGGAGTGAGCCCTGACGATCCGCTGACGTATGCGGCGATTGCGCTGGCGGTGTTTGCGACGGCGTGGCTGGCGTGCTGGCTGCCTTCGCGGAAAGCGGCTGCGGTTGATCCAATGAACGCGCTACGGGCGGAATAGGACTCGTCGTTCTCAGGCGGCTTTCTCTGCCTCTTTGATGAGGCGCATGGCGATGACTGCGCCTCTGCAGCCTAGCAGGCGATATTCCTTGCCTTCGAGGCTGTGGTAATTCACGAAAAAATCCTGCAGCTCCTTGGTCCATTTGCTGGGAAGGTCTGTGAGCTTCTTGATATTGGAGTAGCGGTGATTGGCTTCGGCGACAGCTAGAAGTCGGTCGTTGCGGATTTTCTTTTTCCCGTCGAGCTGTTCGCCTTCGATGACGCCGATGAGACGGGAGCTGACGAGGCAGCCGGGATAAGCGGGCTCGTCCATCAACAGAAGAACATCGATGGGGTCTCCGTCCGGAGCGATGGTTCGGGGAAGGAATCCGAAGTCATAGGGAAAAGCCATCCCTGCTGGAAGGACTTTCTTGAGCGCGAAGATGCCCTGCTCGGGATCGTAGGCAAATTTGTTGCGGCTGCCTGCAGGAGTTTCGACGATGACCTGGAGGAGGCCGCTTTTCTTGTCGATGGGCTTTAGGCGCGTTGGGTCGGCGAGAGCTTTCATAGCGAGTACGTTTGAAGATATGCCGTACAGATGAAATTCGTTGCCTACTGTTCTTCAAACTAGGTCGATCATCCGCAGTTACTTCTGCAGATTGAAACGGAGCGCGGTCAGCGCGGAAGAGACGGATGCGACTTTGGTGTCCATCATGCCAACGGCGCGGAGTACGGAACGAATCGCGGTTTCGCTGAGCGGATGTCCCGGTCCCTTGGGATAAATGAGCCAGATAGGAATTGATCTGGAAAGCTGCGGCTTCGCTGATCGCAGGGCAGCGGCAAGTGATTCGGGTGTGTCAACACAGGCGACGATCAGGTCTGAATTTTTTGCGGAAATTTGCGCAGCTTCAGAGAGAGCTTCTTTGAGCGATTCGTCTCTGATGTCACCAATTGTTCTCACGGTGGATTGCTTTGTGATGCCGAGCTTGCTGGCGAGAGACGGAGGGTGAGACAGAATGGCCTTAGCCCATTTTTCTGCCAAAGGCTCTCCAAGAAAAATTTGAACCTTGTCGCCGTTGGCACTAAATCGGAAGCAGCCTGATCGCGCCTCGATGTTCTTGAGTGTCTTGAGCAGTACGCGCTTGCGAATGTCGCCGCGAACAATGAGGTCGGTGGATTCGAGAAGGACCTTTACTCTCGCGGTTGTTCCTGCCCAATCGCATTCGCAGACTGCTTCGCGTCCCATGTCAGGCCTCCGAAGAATTCCATGGTACAGCGAAAATGCAAGCAGGGTCACAAGCTATGCGAGTATGGGAACGGAGCAGCAACTATGCGGCTGGCAGTGTTGTCCGATGTGCATGGGAATTTGACTGCGTTCGAGGCGGTGCTGGCGGATCTCCGGAGTGTTTCTCCTGATCTGGTGCTGCACGGCGGCGATCTCGCCGACAGCGGATCGAGCCCGGTCGAAATTGTCGATCAAATACGCGATCTGGGATGGCAAGGTGTTCTAGGGAATACGGACGAAATGCTAGTGCGGCCGGAGTCGTTGGAGGATTTTGCGAGCAACTCCTCCGCGCCGGCGAGTTTGTGGAACGCCGTTCGCGAGATCGCGTCGGCTACCCGCGCAATTCTCGGCGCCGACAGACTTGCGTGGTTGCGCGGATTGCCGATGAAGATCGATCACCCGGAATTTGCGCTTGTGCACGCATCACCGGGGAATTGCTGGCGGACTCCCGCCGTGGACGCGCCGGATGCGGAGTTGGAGGCTGTATATGGGGTGCTGGGAAGACCAATCGTTGTCTTCGGGCATACGCACCCTGCATCGATTCGGAGGATGAGTGGAATGTTGAAGCTGTTGCTCAACACGGGAAGCGTTGGGCTGCCTTACGATGGCGATCCGCGGACGTCATACCTGCTTCTGGACGGGGACGCGCCAACGATCAGGCGAGTCGAGTACGCCGTTGAAGAGGAACTAGAGGCGCTTGCGACGTGCGGTCTGCCAGGTGCGGAGTGGACGTCAAGGATGCTTCGCACAAGCTCGCCGCAGATGCCATAGCAGGCCATCGATCTGAGCGGTTCGTTAAACTCAAGCTATGGACGAAGTGGGATTGCCGGTTGGGCGGGTTTCTCCGCTGGAAATGACGGCGGAAGAATTTCGGGCGGTTGGGCATCGGGTGGTGGAGAGGATTGCGGAGTTTCTGGAGTCGTTGCCGGGGCGGCCGGTGGTTCCGAATGAGTCTCCGGAGGACGTGCGGCGGGCGCTGGAGGCGGGGCGTTCGCTGCCGGAGCGGGGAGGTGATGCCGCGCAGTTGATGGACAGGGCCGCTGACCTGCTGTTTGAGCACTCGCTGTTCAATGGGCATCCGCGATTCTGGGGATACATTACTTCTTCGGCGGCGCCGATTGGTGCGCTGGCGGATTTGCTGGCGGCATCGGTGAATCCGAATGTGGGTGCGTGGCCGCTGTCGCCGATGGCGAGCGAGATTGAGGCGCAGACGATTCGGTGGGTAGCGGAGATGCTGGGTTATCCGACGAACTGCGGCGGGCTGTTTGCGAGCGGCGGCAATGTGGCGAACCTGATTTGCTTTCTGGCGGCGCGGCATGCCAAGGCGGGATGGGATGTTCGCGCGCAGGGGATGAAGGGCAGCCGGTTGCGCGCGTACTGCTCGAAGGAGACGCACGCGTGGATTCATAAGGCGATGGAGATTTCCGGGGCGGGCACGGACGCGATTCGGTGGATTGCGGCGGATGGCGAGCAGCGGATGGATGTGAAGGCGCTGCGCGAGCAGATTGTTCGCGATGTGGCGGCGGGGGATAAGCCGTTTCTGGTGGTGGGCGCGGCGGGGTCGGTGAGCACGGGGGCGATTGATCCGCTGCCGGAGATTGCGGCGGTGTGCCGCGAGTTCAATTTGTGGTTCCATGTGGATGGGGCGTATGGAGGGTTTGCGGCGGTTCTGCCGGATGCTCCGCCGGAATTGAAAGCGTTGAGCGAGGCGGACTCGGTGGCGGTTGATCCTCATAAGTGGCTGTATGCTCCGCTGGAGGCGGGCTGCGCGCTGGTGCGCGATTCGGAGAAGCTGCGCGGGGCGTTTTCGTATCATCCGCCTTACTATCACTTTGGCGTGGAGGCGACAAATTATTTTGATCTGGGGCCGCAGAATTCGCGGGGATTTCGCGCGCTGAAGGTTTGGCTGGCGCTGCAGCAGATTGGGCGCGAGGGGTATGCGGGGATGATCGCGGAGGATATCAGGTTGTCGCGCGAGATGTTTCGGCGGATGGCAGACGAGCCGGAGATTCAGGCGCTGACGCAGTCGCTGAGCATTACGACGTTTCGGTATGTGCCGCCGGGGATGGGTGTGGGCGATGAGGGTGCGGAGAAGTATCTGAACAAATTGAATGGCGAAGTGCTGGACCGGTTGCAGCGGAGCGGGGAAGCTTATGTGTCGAACGCGGTGATTGGCGGGAAATTCGCGCTGCGGGCCTGCATTGTGAATTTCCGGACTTCGTTGCGGGATGTGGAGGCGCTGATTCCGCTGGTGGTTCGGCTGGGGCGGGAAGCGGATGCGGAGTTGCGGGCGAAGAGCTAGCCGAGGGCGAGGACGATTGCTCCCGCGGCGATGAGGATTCCGCCAACGAGCTTGCGAGCCGTGATTGCTTCTCCGAGCAGGGGCCATGCGAGGAAGATGACGAAAACTACGCTGAGTTTGTCGACGGGAGCGACCTTCGATGCCTGCCCGATCGAGAGAGCGTGAAAATAGCATATCCATGAGAAGCCGGTGGCGATACCCGATGCGGCGAGAAACATCCAGCTTCTGCGATCGATGTGTGCAAGGCCGGTGTGGCTGCCGATGCTGACGGCGATAATCCAGGTGAAGACTACGACGACAGTAGTGCGGATGGCGTTGGCGAGATTGGGTTCGACGTGGGCCACTCCCATTTTCGCGAGTAGTGCGGTCGCGGCGGCGAAAATGGCCGACAGAACAGACCAGAAGACCCAGGACATTGTTTGCCTCCTATGGATGGCTGGGGCTAGGTTATCAATCGCCCTCTCTGGCCGCGTTGTGGGAGGGTTCGTTAGACTCGGGATTAATGGAACATTCGCGCAATTCTCTGGATAACGCTGCGTCTTCGTATCTGCGTTCGGCGGTGCATCAGCCGGTCAACTGGCATGAGTGGGGCACGGCGGCGTTCGAGCGGGCGGCACGCGAGGACAAGCCGGTGCTCTTGGACATTGGCGCTGTGTGGTGCCACTGGTGCCATGTGATGGACCGCGAGAGCTATGAGGATCCGGCGCTGGCGGCCATTGTGAATGAGCATTATGTGGCGATCAAGGTGGATCGAGACGAGAGGCCGGATGTGGACAGCCGGTACCAGGCGGCGGTGTCGGCGATCAGCGGGCAGGGCGGATGGCCGCTGACAGCGTTTCTGACTTCGGATGGGCGGCCTTATTTTGGCGGGACTTATTTTCCGCGCGGGGACCGGTATGGACGTCCGGGGTTTGATCGCGTGCTCTTGACAATGGCGGAGGTGTGGAAGACACGGCGCGAGGAGGCGCTGGAATCGGCAGCGAGCGTGTTTGCGGCGATCGAACACGGGGAGACGTTTGCGGGGCGCGCGGGATCGCTGTCGCTGGAGATTGTGGACAAGCTGGTAACGTCCGCGGTGAAGCAGTTCGATCCGCGACATGGCGGGTTTGGGTCACAGCCGAAGTTTCCGCATCCGGCAGCGCTGGATTTGCTAATGGATGTGGCGGCGAGGACTGGAAACGATGCAGCACGTGAAGCCGTAGTGGTGACGCTGGAAAAGATGTCGCGCGGCGGCGTGTATGACCAGCTTGCGGGCGGCTTCCATCGCTACTCGGTGGATGAGCGCTGGGTGGTTCCGCACTTTGAGAAGATGCTGTACGACAATGCGGGCCTGCTTGCGAACTACGTGCACGCGTTCCAGACTTTTGTGGACGCGGATTTTGCGCGGGTGGCGCGGGATATTATTCGCTGGCTGGATGCGGCGATGACAGACCGCGAGAGGGGCGGGTTCTATGCGTCGCAGGATGCGGATCTGTCTCTGGACGACGACGGCGATTACTTTACCTGGACGCGCGATGAGGCGGCTGCAGTGTTGACCGCGGACGAGATGGCGGTGGCGGGACCGTATTACGACGTTGGCGAGCTAGGGGATATGCATCACAATCCGGCGAAGAATGTGCTGCATCGGAAGATCACGGTGGAGGAAGTTGCGAAGCAGACGGGGCGACAAGTGGGCGAGGTTGAGGCGTTGCTTGCTACAGCAAAAGAGAAGCTGATGGCGGCGCGAATGGCGCGGCCTACTCCTTACATTGACCGCACGATTTATACGTCATGGAATGCGATGGCGGTGTCGGCGTATCTGGATGCGGCGCGAGTACTGGATCTGCGCGAGGCGCGTGAATTCGGGCTGAAGACGCTGGATCGGCTGCTGGCGGAGGGGTGGGATCGCGAGACGGGGCTGGCGCATGTGGTGGCATATCCCGATGGGAGCGCGGGGCATGTCGCCGGCGCGCTGGATGATTACGCGCTGCTAACGATGGCAACGCTTGATGGATGGGAAGCGACGGGCTCGCGGCGGTATTACGAAGTGGCGATGGAGATTGGCGAAGCGATGGCTGCGCGGTTCTATGACAATAGCGGCGGCGGGTTTTTCGACACGGAGCCGGTGGAGGGTGCGCTGGGTGTACTGGCGGCGCGGCGGAAACCATTGCAGGATTCGCCGACCCCGGCGGGGAATCCTGCGGCCGCGGCGGCGCTGTTGCGGCTGGAGGCGCTGAGCGGGAGGGCGGATTTTCGCGAGATGGCAGAAGACACGCTGGAAAATTTTGCGGGAATCGTGGAGCACTTTGGGCTTTATGCGGGGACATATGGGCTGGCTCTGGAGCTGCTGTTGATGACTCCGATGCAGGTGGTGGTGATTGGCGCCGGCATTGAGGTGCGAAAGCTGGCCGCGATGGCTACGGCGCGTTACGCGGTGAACAAGCGCGTGATTGTGCTGCGTCCGGAGCAGGTGGTTGCTGCGGAGCTGCCTCCGGTATTGGCAGAGACGCTGCCGAATCTGCCAGAGCTTCGAGGCGGGAAGGCTTTTGCGGTGGTATGCAGAGGAGCGAGTTGTTTGCCGCCGACCAGCGATGGGGAAGTGCTGCTGGAAGCGTTGAGCGGATAGTCCAAAAAAAGAAGCCCCGGTTTCCGTCTCCGGAGCTTTTATGGTTGCGGATCTTGCGGTGTTCTCGTTTTTTAGCTTGTGTGCGTGAAGAATTCAGCGTGCTGATTCAACAGCTCATGGCTCGCAAGGTTTTGGTCCTCGCCGCCGAAGTTGGCCGGGCTGTTGCGATCCGGGCAGGTTGCGCATTTGCGCGACAGAATGACCGCAATCGCAGAGCGAGAAAGCTGCGCTCAGTGGGCCCGGTTTCCCCCTGGTTTTGAAGACTATGTGATTAGACACACCCGGCCTGGAAAAGACGCGGAAGATGGATTCGCTATCCGCGCGAAATGAGTATGTGGATTTGTTTAGCGCTCGATTACACGGTCGAGCAGATCGAAGAATTCCGGGAAGGAGATTGCAGCAGATTCGGCTCCGCGGATTACGGTGTCGCCGGTAGCGCGGAGAGCGGCGACGGAGAAAGCCATGGCGATGCGGTGGTCACCGCCTGAGTTGATTTCGGCGCCGTGAAGCTGCTGGCCTCCGGGAACGTCTAGACCGTCTTCGAACTCGGCGACTTCGGCTCCCATGGCGCGAAGATTTTCCGCCACGAGGGCGATGCGGTCGGACTCCTTGACGCGGAGCTCTTTGGCGTCGCGTATGCGAATTCCATTTTTTGTGTAGGGCGCGATGGCGGCGAGCACGGGAAGCTCGTCGATGAGTTGGGCGGCGAGCGGGCCGGAGATGGTGGTTCCGGTGAGTCCGACGCGCGGCGCGTTGACCTGCACGGTTCCGACGAGCTCTCCGTTCTTCTCTTCGAGGTTGAGCACGCCGATGTGGACGCCGAGCGCGGTGAGGGCGTCGAGCAGCGTGGCGCGGGTCGGGTTGAGTCCGAGCGAGTCGAAGATGAGGCTGGATTCGGGAAAGAGTGCGGCGGCGCAGAGGAAGAAGGCGGCGGAGGAGATGTCTCCGGGCACGGCGCCTTCAATGGCCTGCAGTTGCTGCGGGCCGTCGATGGAGACGGATTCGAGAGTGCGGTCAATGCTCGCACCAAAGGCGCGGAGGGCGAGTTCACTGTGGTCGCGGGTGCGGACCTGCTCGCGGACGGTAGTCCGTCCGGCGATCTGGAGTCCTGCGAAGAGGACGGCGCTTTTTACCTGCGCGCTGGGTACGGGCGTGGCGTAGTCAATTGCCGCGAGCTTGGCTCCGTGAATGGTTACGGGAGCGTGGCCTTCGGTAAGGTCTATGCGCGCGCCCATTTGCGTTAGCGGCTTGCGAATGCGCTCCATTGGACGGCGGCTGAGTGAGGCGTCCCCGGTGAGAGTGAAGCTCCCTTGCTGCGGCGCGAGCAGGCCGGACAACATGCGCATGGTCGAGCCGGAGTTGCCGCAGTCGAGGGGACTGTTTGGCGGACGAAATTCGCCGCCTGTGCCTTCTATTTCAATGATGTCTGCGGAGCGCGTGATTTTGGCACCGAGGGCTTCGACACAGGCGAGGCTGCTGGCGCAGTCGGCTCCGGTAGAGAAGTTGGAGAGGCGAGTTGCGCCGTGGGCGAGGCCACCGAGCAGGGCGCAGCGATGGGAGATGCTTTTATCTCCGGGCAGGCGCAGGCTGCCGTTGACGTTGCGCGCGGGCGCGATGATGCGTTCGGTGGTTTCGGTTACGGACAAAGTAGAATGCGCTCCATGCAAAATTACTTCTATCCTACATGGGGAAACTTGCGAAATAAGGATGGACCAGAGTCACCTCACCATTGGCTTCCGCCATCTGGGCTGCTTCCCGGCGACAATTCGATTCGAAGCGATTTAGCGTCTATCGTTCCTGCCATTCCATAGCAAGGCGCAAGAAATAGGCGATATACACTGCTGCCATTCTGGTCCGTTGCTTTCTGGATTTCCAAACCAAAGATGACATTTTGGCCACTGAAGTCTTTCAGCTCTATATCTGTCACGTCTTCAAAGATGAAATCAACTGTTGCAGGTTTTTGCGGATAGTAGGGATAGACCCGAAGTACTGATTCTTTTTGACGCGCGAGAAAGATGCTGACGACCTCCGCATCGTGAAAGCTTGGCCAGCCATCGAACCAATCCTTCACGGCATCAGCGCCGGCCAATCCTGAAATCAGATTCGAATCCATATTAAGCAGCCTCCTCAGAGCACCTTCAGCACAACCACGGTTTCATCGTCGAATCGTTCGCGGCCGTGCTGGAATTTGCCTACTTCGGCGAGGATGGCATCGGCGATTTTTGATGCTGAGTTCTGCTGGTTCTTTCTGACGACGCATTTGAGGCGGTCGTCTCCGAACATCTCGTCTTCCTGGTTCTGCGCGTCGACGATGCCGTCGCTGAAGAAGATGATGGAGTCGCCGGGCTGCGTGGCCATCGTGAATTCCTCGTACTCGACATTGGGGAAGAGGCCGAGAGGGAAGCCTTCGGCTTTGACGGTTTCGATTTCGCCGCTGCGGCAGATAAGCGGCTGGACGGCTCCGGCGTTGGCGATCTGCAGGGTGCGGTTTTCGTCGTTCCAGACAGCGTAGAGCATGGCGACGTATTGCGAGTCGAGCTTGCGCTCCTGGAGCGAGTCGTTGAGGGATTTGAGCAGCGCAGAGGGCGAAAGCGTGAGGTTGGCTGCGGAGCGCATGATTCCGCTGACGAGCGCGGCGTAAAGCGCGGCGGGCGCGGCCTTGCCGCTTACGTCTCCGAGGGCGATGGCGGAGCGGTTGGAATCGTACTGGATCAGGTCGTAGAGATCGCCGCCGATCGTGCGTGCGGGGATAAAGCGCGCGGAGAACTCGGCCTGCTGGTGCTTTGGCTTAGCCGGCGGCAGGAGACGCAACTGGACTTCGCGGGCCATGGCAAGATCGCGCTCGAGCCGCTGCTCCTGCTGGGTTACGCGCTGGTAGAGGCGCGCGTTTTCGATGGAGATGGCGATTTGCGCTGCGAGGGTGGTGAGGGCGCGCTCGTGGTCCTCATTGAAGTAATGTGCGCGAGTGTGCTCTATGTCGAGTACGCCGATGACCTTGCCCTTGTAGATGAGCGGGACGGCCATCTCGGAGCGGGCCTCGGGGTTGATGAGGATATAGCGTTCATCCTTGCGCACGTCGGAGACGCGGACGAGGCGGTGTGAGGAGATAGCTGCGCCGACGAGGCCACGGCCGAGCGGGATTTTTTCTTCGGGATAAAAACGCTCGCCGAAACGAAGGGCGAACTGATTCTCAAGTACGCGCTCATGCTCGTTGACCATCCAGATGGAAAACATCTGAAAGTCAATGATGCGGCGCAGGAGCTGGCTGATACGCTCGAGCAGTTCGTCGAGATCGAGGATGGAGGTAAGCTCGCGGCTGATTTCATTCAGGACTTCGAGGGTCTGCGCCTGGCGTGATACGCGAGTGTAGAGGCGGGCGTTCTCAATGGCCTGGCCGATGCGCGAGGCGGTGAGCTGGAGCAGGTGCTGATGCTCCGGTTTAAAGTAGTTGAGCTGCTCGGCCTGTATGTCGATGACGCCGATGAGGCGGTTTTTGACAATCAGCGGAACGGCGAGCTCGGAACAGACCTGCGGGTTGGCGTTGATGTAGTTTTCGGCTTTAGAGACATCGTTGACGAGGATGGCCTGCCGCTGTTGCGCGACCTGACCGACGACGCCTTCGCCCATTTTGATACGCATGCGCTCGACCTCGGAGGTATGGCCGATCTGGAAGCGCATGCGGAGGTCGTTGGTGCGGTCGTTGATGAGAAGGATGGCGAAGATGCGGTAGTCAATAACAGCACGCACTAGGTCGGCCGTGCGCTTGAGGAGCGTTTGCAGGTCGAGCGTGGTGTTAAGGGCGTCGGCCAGTCGAATCAGAAACTCGATCTCGAGCGGATCGACCCGGACCTGAACAGGCGCGAACGTGCCGACAGTGGGTCGGTAATCTCCCTCGAAGCCTTCGTGGGTTCCGGCGGTGTGGTTCTTCTCTTTGCTCACGGGTTCTGTAGATAGTTTATCTGCCGGAGCAGGCAAAAGCACTCACGAAGAAGGACACATCCTTCACGCATTGAATGCATCGACGATGGCGACGCTGGCGCCAGCTCAGATATGGTTTGGCTCCGGCCTCGAGCATGGCGCGGCCATCGGCAAGGTTGCGGATGCCTCCTCAGGCTGTGACTTCGCCGCGAACGCAGGCGACTTCTTGCAGCAGAGCCACATGAGCTGTCGTCAGCTGGCGAGCTCCCTAGCGACGACTGATACTAAATGCTGTTTTAATCGATAGATGTGGCGGATTACTCAAGTGTTGGGAGAGACATTGCGAGAAGATCCTCAGGTCGACGATATCGCTGTTTGATGCCGGTTATTCGGCGAAATCGGAAGGCATGACGCGAATGTCGGGCAGATTGCGAAAGCGCTCGGCGTGATCCATGCCATAGCCGATGACGAAGTGGTTAGGGATGGTGAAGCCGACGTAATCGGCTTCGATTTTTTCCAGTCGACGCGAAGGCTTGTCGAGGAGGGCCGCGGTTTTCAGAGCGCGCGGTCGATGCTGGAGCAGGAGCTTGCGCAGGAATGAGAGCGTGAGGCCGGTATCGAGGATGTCCTCGACGAGAATGATATTTTTGCCTTCGCCGGGCTGGTCGAGGTCTTTGATGAGCTTTACGGCTCCGCTGGAGCGCTGGCCTTTGCCATAGCTGGAAACGGCGACGAAGTCGAAGGTGCAGTCGACGGTGATGCTGCGGGCGAGATCGGATAGAAAGATGGCCGCGCCCTTGAGGACCCCGACAAGTATGACGCTTTGGCCGGCGAAGTCGGCGTCAATCTGACGGCCCAGCTCGGCGGTGCGTTGGGCGATCTGCTGCGCGCTGAACAGAATGGGCAGGTCGGAGACGGGCGAGTCGGGGGAGAGTTTTGCCCGTGTATTGCTTGCGAAGGGTTCGCTTGCGGGGCTCACTGCTTCAGGATAGAGCATTTGGAATTGGGGGCACAGTTTGGCTGGATGGAGCCGAGGGGATCACAAGATAGGTGAGGCGGCATTCATCGGCGAGACTTCACTGCGGCGAGGAAGGCTCCGGTTCCGGCGATAGCGAGCGCGGCGAATGCGAACCACTCGCGATGCAATGAGGCGAAGAGCTCGAATGAGGTCCGTTTAGAGCGGTCATCGAATTTGCCGCGCGCGCTGTGTACGCCGGGCACGAATTCATAAAGATTGTTTGGGGCGTAAGGATCGCGCGGCTCGCTAGCGATCTGCTGGGATTTGTAACCGGTTTTGCCGAGATATTTGTCGAGCAGGCCGGGGATAAATTTCTGTCCGATGATGGCGACTACGGTGGGGGTTCCGATCCAGTACTCGCGGCGCGGGTTGCGGGCGAGGCCGGCCGCCACCACAGCCTGCGCAGCAACTTCCGGCTCGAAGATGGGCGGAACGGGCTGGGGGTCATTCGGCATGCGGTTCTTTACCCAGTCGAACTGGGTGGTATTCATGGCCGGCATTTGCACGGTGGTGATGCGCACATGGCTGTGGTCGTGGTGCAGCTCGCAGCGCAGGGAATCTGTGAATCCGTTGATGGCGTGCTTGGCCGCGCAGTAGGCGGACTGGAGCGGAATAGAGCGGTAGCTGAGCGCGGAGCCGATTTGAACGATGGTGCCGCGATCGCGAGGGAGCATACGGCGAAGAGCGGACAAGGTGCCGTAGACGAAGCCGAGGTAGAGAACATCGGTTACGCGCTGATAGTCGGCGGCTTCCATCTCTTTGACAGGCGAGAAGACGCTGACCATTGCGTCATTCACCCAGACATCGATCGGGCCGAGTTGGTTCTCGATGGTAGTGGCGGCGTGCTCGACGGCTTCGGGATCAGAGACGTCCGTGGGAATGAAGATTGCGCGTCCGCCGAGTTGCTCGCACTCCTTCTGGGCGGCGGCGAGCGCTTCAGGGTTGCGTGCGATGAGGCCGACGTGAGCGCCCTTTTTGGCGAAGGCATGGGCGATAGCGCGACCAAGGCCAGCGGAGGCTCCGGTAATTGCGACTACTGGGGGTGGATTCATGAATGCGGGCCAACTCTCAATAAAATTGCATCTCCTAAGTAGGAGTCGGTAGAAGATGGCGAGGATGCCCGTCAGTGCCGGGCCGGAAAGCGATCGCGGATGATGTATTGCGAGCCGCTGGGCTTGAGGAAGCTTTCGTAGAGGACGAATTCTTCAGCTGAGAAGCTGGTGAAGTGGGGCTGGGTGCGGATGCTGTTTTTTAATTTAACGAGAGACTGCTTTCCGCCTTTGCCTTTGGTGCGCGCGAGTGTGATGTGGGGATGGTAGGGGCGAGTTTCGGGTGAGAATCCGCAAAGTGAAGAGGCGGTGACGACGCGCTGCTGGAGCGAGAGCAGCTCAGGCGTGAGGGCGACAGCGGCGAAGAAGACTCCGGCGCGGTCGAAGAAGCCGACCGAGTCGAATTGGATGGAAAGAGGCCGGAAGCGCAGTTCGCGAAGATGGTCGACGATGCAGGCGTGTTGGTCTGCTGTTGTGTTGCCGAGGAATTGCAAGGTGATGTGCCAGGTTTCTGGCGCGGACCAGCGGAGACCGTTTTCGGTGCTGCGCAGCCGTAGAGAGACGGATGAGAGTTCGTTCGTTACGGTGGCTGCAAGCGGGATGCCGATGAAGAGGCGCATACACATATAGACGCAGTCAAAATTACGCGTTCAGAGCTTGGGAGAGATTCTCGAGAAAAGGCTGCTGGGTTTTCAAGATGCGCTCTTTTGCGTGAGGGAGAGAAAACCAGGCGCCGCGATCTACTTCGGGGAATTCGGTAAGCCGTCCGGAGCGTGGCGGCCATTCGATCTTGCATGTGTTGCTGATGAGATGGGTGGGATCGAAGTCGCCCTCGAAGGCCCACGCAGTGACGAGCTTGCCTCCTGACTGCTTGATGGTTCCGATCTCGATGAATGCACCTTGAGGTATCAGGCCCGTCTCTTCGTGAAACTCGCGTTTCGCCGCCTCGAGGGCGAGTTCGGCGGATTCGTATTCTCCCTTAGGAATGGACCACGCGCCGAGGTCTTTTTTTGCCCAGAACGGGCCGCCGGGATGCACTAGGAAGACTTCGAGGCGTCCGCCGGAGCGGCGATACATCAGGAGGCCTGCGCTGCGCTTTGCGACGGCGTATCTCCGATGATTTTGAAGGAGCAGCACCATTATCCGGCATCACTGAGGCTGCCGGCGTGAGGGGTCATTGTTTCGAGTTTGAGGCGGCGCGAGAGCCTTCTTGCTCGAGCAGATGAAGGAGGATGGACTCCTCTTCGCGTAGCGCGGTTGGGGCGGGTTCGGCTGCCCGCTTTTGAAGCGACGTAAGGGCGGCGGCCATGGCTCCGGCGAGGTAACAGTCGAGAACCGCGGGATGAATGTAGCACTTGCGGCAGACGGCGCGGGTGTTTCCCAGGCGTTCAGCGACGGAGTCGATAGCCTGGACGATGTTCTTTTTTGCCTGAGCCTCTGAATCGAAGACGGCGAGTTCCCGGAGCGCGGTGCACGCGAGAACAGTGCCGGCCCAGGTGCGAAAGTCTTTTGCGGTGAAGTCCTGACCGCTTATTTCCTTCAAGTATTCATTCACGTCTGCCGAGTCAATGCTGTGGTGCCCCTCGCTGTCTTCGTACTGGAAAAGCTCGTAGCCGGGAATGTCCTGACAGCGTTTGACAATTTTCGCGATGCGGCGATCGTTCAGGTCGACAGTGTGCTTGATGCCGCTCTTGCCTTGGAATTTGAATGTGATGGTTGACCCGTCCACGTTGACGTGGTGATTGCGCATGGTCGTGAGGCCGTAAGAATGATTTTCGCGCGCGTATTCCACGTTTCCGACGCGGATGCAGGTGGTTTCCATAAGCCGGACGACGGTGGCCAGGACTTTGCGGCGCGGCAAGCCGGGGAGGGCGAGGTCCCGGTTAACCTGTTCGCGAATTGCAGGAAGGGCCGCCCCAAAGGCGAGCATGCGCTCGTACTTCGTTTCGTCGCGGACCTCGCGCCAGCGCGGATGGTAACGGGCTTGTTTGCGGCCACGGGCATCGCGGCCTGTGGCCTGCAGATGGCCGCGTGGGCTGGAGCAAATCCATACGTCTTTCCACGCAGGGGGAATCACCAGGGACTTGATGCGGCCGAGAATTTGCGGGTCACGAACCGGGGAGCCGTCGGCGTCGATATAGCGGAATCCTTTGCCGGAGCGAATGCGCCGGATGCCCGGCTGAGTGTCCGCGACATATCGCAGGCCAGCCTCTTTGGCGGATTGAACCGGGTCGGTGGTGATTGCTTCCATTTACGTTAGGGCCGCGCCGGGGACTCCCACCCCGACTTCTATGAGATGCGCGTCCGGTGACGACGGCGGATCGAAACGGGAAGACCCGCTGCGGCTTGCGCGCCGCCTAGCCCTGACGAACATCCTGAACCTTAAGAGGGACATCCCAGAAATGGGGTAGACAGGTCTTTCGGAGCGGGAATGCATTTCGTTATCTTCGGCCTCACTGTTTCTTCGTCGTGGGGTAATGGGCACGCAACACTGTGGCGCAGTTTGTTAAAGGCGCTGCGGGGGCGTGGGCATACCGCTTCCTTCTACGAGAAGAATGTTCCTTACTACGCGAATGCCCGCGATGGGTGGTTGCCGCCGGATGGGATTCGGCTGCGCCTTTATGATGCGCTCGATGATGTTCGGGCGGAGGCCGTTCGGGAGCTGGCCACGACGGATGTGGCGTTCTGCACCAGCTATTGTCCGGACGGCCCGGAAGCATCGCAGTTGATTCTCGATTCCGACGCGGCGATAAAGTCGTTCTACGACCTCGATACCCCCATTACGCTGAAGGCGGTTGATTCAGAAGAACGCGTGCCCTATTTGCCGCCTGAGGGGCTCGGCGCCTTTGACCTGGTGTTGAGCTACACGGGCGGCCGCGCGCTTGAAGACCTGCAGGTGAAGCTCGGCGCGCGCCGGGTTGCTCCGCTGTATGGCTCGGTCGATCCGGAGACGCATTTTCCGACGGCTGCGATGGAGGAATTTCGCGGCGCGCTTTCCTATCTGGGGACGTATGCCGCGGACCGGCAACGCGCGTTGGAAGAGCTGTTTCTGAAGCCGGCGGCGCGTATGCCTGAGGAGCGCTTTGTAATTGGCGGCGCGCAATATCCGGAGAGCTTTCCGTGGACGCAGAATTTGTTTTTTGTGCGACACCTGCCGCCATCGTGGCATCCAGCATTTTTTTGCTCGGCGCGGGCCACGCTGAACATTACGCGCAGCTCGATGGCGGAGTACGGGTACTGTCCGTCGGGACGGCTGTTTGAGGCGGCCGCGTGCGGAGCTGTAATTGTGAGCGACTGGTGGGAGGGGCTGGATGATTTCTTCACGCCGGGAAAAGAGATTTTGCGCGCTAGGTCGGCCGAAGACGTGGAGAATGCATTGGCGCTTTCAGACGGAGAACTGCGGGAGATAGGGAGAGCGGCACGGCGGCGCACGCTGGAGCAACACACGGCCGCGCGGCGCGTGGCGGAGCTGGAGGCGATTTGCGAAGGCGTGATTGCCAGGCAGCCGGGAATGGCGATGACGGCGTAGAGAAGGAGACGGCTATGTGGGGAATTATTCCAGCAGCGGGAGCGGGGAGCAGGATACAGCCGCTGGCGTTTTCGAAGGAGTTGCTGCCGGTGGGAAGCTGCGTGGAGAGCGGGCGCGAGCGACCGAGGGCGGTGAGCGAATATCTGGTGGAGCGGATGATTCGCGGGGGCGCAGACAAGCTGTGCTTTGTGATCGCTCCGGGCAAAGGGGACATTCTTCAGTATTACGGATCGCGGTTGTGGGGCGCGGACATTGCGTATGTAGTGCAGCCTAATCCGGGAGGATTGTGCGATGCGGTTTTTCGCGCGTCGGCCGTGGTCAACGAAGATGAGCCAGTGTTGATCGGGCTGCCGGACACGATCTGGTTTCCGGACGATGGGTTGCGGGCTCTGCCGAATGACGTGCTTTCGTTTCTGCTGTTCCCGGTGGATGAGCCGCAGTTTTTTGACTCAGTGGTGGTGGATGAGGGCGGCGCGGTGCAGCAGATCCAGGTGAAGCAGCTCAATGCGACTTCAAATTGGATTTGGGGGGCGATTAAGATGCCGGGGGCTGTCTTTCAAAGCCTGAACAGACTTTGGCAGCGCGCCGAGCGGCAGGACGAGTATTTTGGAACGCTGGTGAATGCGTGGCTTGCCGAGGGCGGCAGCGCGGTGGGCGTGAAGGCCGGGCGCGAGTATGTGGATGTGGGAACCCTGCATGGTTATCGCGCGGCATTGCGGGTGTTGGAGAGTTCGAAGGATGAAGTTAAATTGCGCAATGTTGGTGCAAAGGAGAGCCGCATTCATGAGCCCGTCACACTCAATCGCGACTAAAGAGCAGACGCTCGAGGAGGAAATAGCTGCACTGGGTCCGTGGTTCCACAACCTTCGGCTGCGGGGTATTCAGACAGCACCGGAGCATTTCCTCGGAGATTATCCGGAGATCAAGTTTGCGAATTTTCGCGATGCGATTCCGGAGGATATGTCATGCAAGACGGTGCTGGACATCGGGTGCAATGCAGGATTTTATTCGCTGGAGATGAAGCGGCGAGGGGCCGCGCGGGTGCTGGGGATTGATACGGACGAGCATTATTTGCGGCAGGCGCGTTTTGCGGCCGAGATTGAAGATGCGGACATTGAGTTTCGGAGGATGGCGGTTTGGGACCTGGCCGAGCTGGGGGAGAGATTCGATCTGGTGATTTTCATGGGGGTGCTGTACCACCTGCGGCATCCGCTGCTGGCGCTCGATCTGATTCACGATCACGTGGCCAAAGATTACCTGCTGTTCCAAAGCATGCAGCGGGGAAGTAGGGAGATTGCGCCGGTGGATCTTGATTATGACTTTAGTGCGACGGATGTGTTCGACAGTCCGGGCTATCCAAAGATGCATTTCATCGAGCATCGCTACGCGCATGACGAGACCAACTGGTGGGCGCCGAATCGCGCGTGTGTGGAGGCGATGTTGCGGTCGTCGGGATTCGCGATCGAGGACCAGCCGGAACATGAGGTGTATCTCTGCAGATGGCAGGAGGTTGCCGTCCCACCGGACGGACCGCACTGCGTTTATCCATCGCGGGGGGCGCGGAAGAGATGACGACGACTACCATTTCTGCTGCCGCGCTGCTGGAGAAAGCCGAGGAGCTGCTTGCCGCGCGCGAGCTGCGGCCGGCTCTGCAGATGTTCCAGAGCGCGGAGACGTATGGGGCGGATGCCGACCGCTGCGCGGCGAGGCGGTGGATCGCACACATGCTGCGTGGGGATTTTCCGGCGGCGTGGCGAGAGAGCGATGCGATTGGCGCACGAGGCGCGGGCGGATCGAACAGCCTGTGGAGGGGAGAAGACCTGGCCGGCAAGCGCGTGGTTGTGCGCTGCCTGCACGGGTTTGGCGACGCGGTGCAGCTCCTGCGGTATGCCCCTCGACTGAATGCGGTGGCGGCGGAGGTGATCTGGGAGGTTCCTCCGGCGTTGCTGGAACTGGCGCTATTCTTTACCGGAGTGGAGCGCGCGATTACATGGGGAACCGGGCAGGCTCCTCCGGAGTTGGACGTGCAGATAGAGGTCATGGAACTACCGTGGATTTTTCGCACGGATATTGCTGAATTGCCAATCGCGCGGAACTATCTTCGAGTGCCGCGCGAGCTGATGGCGACGGCTGCAGCGGAGATGGCGCCGCGGATCGCGCCGAGGGTGGGCTTGGTGTGGGGGGCGGGCGAATGGAACCCGTCGCGTTCTGTTCCGCTGTCGCTTTTTCGCGGGATGATGCGGACAGAGGAATGCGAGTTCTGGAATTTGCAGGGCGGGACGGCACGGGAGCTGGAGAGGTGCGGGAAGCTGCGGGAGTCCCGCTCTTGCAACAGCGGAATTGCCGCGCTCGCTGCGGTGATAGCGCAGCTTGATCTTGTGATTACGGTGGACACGCTGGCGGCGCACCTGGCCGGAGCCATGGGCAAGCCCGTTTGGCTGATGCTGCAATATCAGGCGGACTGGCGGTGGATGGTGAATCGCAGTAACAGCCCGTGGTATTCGTCGATGCGGTTGTTTCGGCAGAAGCGCGCGGACGAGTGGGGCGCGGTTGTTGACTCGGTGGACGAAGCATTGAACGAGTGGCTGAGCTACGAAGCTGGAAGCATTGCGGCATGAGCAAGCTGCCGCGCCCATGGAACTGCTTCGAAGTATATCTATTCGACATTGATGGGACGCTGCTGCAGTGCGCCGATGCAGTGCATTACTTTGCCTTCTGCGATGTTTTGAGTCGGGTGGCAGGCAGACCGCTTACGCTGGACGGCGTGGTGGCGCACGGCAATACCGATGTTGGGATCTTGCGCGACGCGCTGGTGCTGGCAGACGTGAGCGAGGAGCGATGGAGGCCTGAGCTGGATGCAATGAAGCGGCGGATGTGCGCGAACGTGCAGGCGCGGGAGAAGGAAGTGTGCGCGGCGGCGCTGCCGGGTGTGCGTGAGGTATTGGAGCATCTGCGCGGGAGGGGAGCGACGCTGGGCGTGGCTACGGGCAATCTGGAGGCGATTGGAAAATTGAAGCTGCAGCGCGCGGGCCTGCTTACCTTGTTTGATTTTGGCGGCTGGAGCGATGAGTTTGAGTTTCGCACGGATGTATTCAAGGCGGCGGTGACGAAAGCGCGCGGTATTGCCGGAGACGCAGCGGCAATTTGCGTGGTGGGAGATACGCCTGCGGATATATGGGCGGCGCATGAGAATGGCTTACCGGTGATTGCGGTCGCGACGGGGATATATCCGCTCGAGGAGTTGGTGCCGGCGGGACCGGAGTTGTGCGTGAATTCTATGCAGGAGTTGCTCGCCGCGGTTCAATGCCTGCCCGCGTAGCACTGGGCGACTACATCCTCAAACTGGGTGGCGCGATGCGCGGCGGTGTGTTGTGACAGGATGCGGTCGCGGGCGCGTTGGCCAAGCCTTAGGCGATCCTCATCTGGAAGATTTTGCAAAATATCAGCGACCTCATGCTCATCAGCCGGGAGAAGAATTTCTTCACCGGGCTGCAAAAAATCTTCGAGGCCAGGCCACGCGTCGGAGAGGATGGCGGCTCCGCAGGCGGATGCCTCAAACAGCCGGACTGAGGGGGAATAGCCGGCGGCAACCATGTCGTCTCGCGTGAGGTTGAGGGTGAATCGCGAGGACGAGTAGAAGGTCGGATGGCCGGATGGCGAGATGTGGATGATGCGTCGCACGTTCGGCCGCCAGGAAGTTTCGGGCGGATATTGCGGGCCGGCAACGAGGAAGGCCCTGTCCGGAAGCAGCGCGGCGGCGGAGTTTAGCAGGCGCATCAGCTTGGGCTGGCGGTCCTTCGCATAAGTTCCGAGATAACTGAGGTCGCAGCGGTATTTGTCGAGGGCGCGCGTGGGCTTGTAAAGATCGGGGTCGACCGAGCAGTAGAAGGGAATCGCGCGCGGCGAACCGAAGCGGTCTTCGAGTTCGCGCAAAACAGGGCCGCCGGTAAAGGTGAGGTAGGTGGCGTAGTGCGGAATAAGCGCGCGATCAAGGTATTCGGAGCGGCCGTGAGTGCGGAGATGGGTCATCGTAATCGGTGTGTCGATGTCGTAAAAGAGCAGAGGCCCGCGTCCTGCCTCGAGTAGAGCAGTTGTAGCTGCGATTGCGTCAGGGAAGTACGAGCCGATGACGATGGCTTCGGCGTCTGCGGCCACGCGCAGCAAGGATAAGGAGCTTGCGTGCCAGTCGTCGTAGAGATGAACCGTGCAGAAATCCGGTTGAGGGAGGTCGCGATTGCTGCGATACCACTCCACATCTTTTTCGATGAAATGGATGTGATGACCCTGTAGGGCGAGCGCCTTGGCAAGCGAGCGGTAGGTAGTGGCGTGGCCGTTGCCCCACGATGAGGTGATGGTGAGGCCATAGATCACGATTTTCACGCGGGCTCCTCGATCGGCTCGGCGTTCGCGACGGCATTCCTGCGGGCAAGGCATTGCGTGAATGCCTGCTCGGCCTGTTCGGCACGGCGTGCGTAGGTGTGGTCGCGCAGCGCGCGAGCATGGAAAGCGGCTCCGATTTTCTTACGCGCGGCCTCATCATGGCGCTCCAGGGCGTCGACGACGTCCTGAGCGGTGCGCACGATGAGAATTTCCTTGCCGGGCTCGAAGCACTCGTCGATACCGGGCCAGTCGTCGCAGAGCATGCACGTGCCGGTCCCCGCGACCTCAAAGATGCGGGTGGGAGGCGAGAAGCCGAAACTGGCCATGGAGGAGCGATTGATGTTCATGACCATTCCGGCGGAGCAGTTCACACGATTGTGATCGTGGGTGGGCACGTGGCCGATCCAGCGAACATTGGACGGCATCGGCTTGTCTCCCCAGCCTTCGCCGCCAAGCAGGAATCGCTTCCCGGGAGCGAGCGTAGCGGCGCGAAGAAAGAGGTCTTCGACGCGAGCCTCACGGTCTGGAAGGCGGTTGCCGAGAAAGGCTACATCGCAGGCGAGCGAGGGGTCAGCGGCCACGGGGTGGTGTGTGTCCGGGTCGAGGCCGTTGTAGATGCTGTAGTAATCGCGGGCGCCGAAGCTGCGGTATGCGTCGCGAATGCCGGGGCCGCCGCCATAGGTGAGGATCGCGTCGTAGCGAGGGATGGCTGCGCGGAAGGAATCGCGCTCGTTCGACTCGATTCGCCCGATGGTGGCGGGAGCGTCCACGTCCCAGAAAAAAACGCTGCTATTTTGTTGAAGCTGAAGGACAGCGGTTTCGAGTAGTTCATCGTCTACGCCGAGCCCACTGTTTTTGATAACCACGTCGGCTTGCGCCGCGCATGCGAGCATGCGGTGAATGTCTGTGCCGGGTTGATAGACGAGCGATTGCACATAGGAATAATCGCCGTTATCGCGATGCTGCTGGCGGCCGTAGGCGTCAGGCTCGGCGAAGATAATATGATGGCCGCGTCGGGCAAGATATTTGTAGATGCCGCGGTAGTAAGTAGCGGCGCCGTTCCAATAAGAAGAGACAATGCTGGAACCGAAGACGAAGATATTCAACGGAGTAACTCCTGGCAGATGGATGTTAGCTCTTCCGCGCGATGGCGACAGGTATGTCGAGAGAGAATAGTTTCCAGCCCACGAAGGGCCTGGGCCTCGGCTGCTCTTGTATCGGAGAGTAGCTTCTCCATAGCGCGCTTCATTCCGGCGGCGTTCCGTACGAAGGTGAAATCGCCTTCGCGGAAGAGGTTTTCGGAATCCTGCCAGGGCGCGGAGATGAGAGGAATGCCGCAGGCCAGCGCCTCGAATACCCGGATGGTTGGGATGCCGTGCATGGCGCTCGCGTATTGCTGGCGCGGGATATGGACGGTGAGGCGCGCGGACGCGTAGGTGGAGGGTGCGTCAAGGTTGGGAAGATAGCCGCGGTACTGGACGCGGGCCTTGTGAAGCGCATCGACGCCGTCCTGGGGATAACGAACCCCGTATACAGCGAAGCTGTGGCTGGATAGAGCGGCAGCGGGCTCCAGTAGGAACTCGGAAAGTTCTTGAGATCGCTCGTCGTCTCCCCAGTTGCCGATCCAGACTACGTCGGTCATCTTTGCCGTATGCACCCGCGGATGAAAGATGGTGACGTCGGCGGCTTCGTGGAGAGTCCAAACGCGGTTGATTCCAAAGCTGTCCTGGTAAATGCGACGGAGGGCTTCGCCAAAGGCGAGGATGCCGTCGAACCGATTGGTCCCGAAAAGGCGAATTTGTTCTGGCGATGAGGAAGCACGGTGGTGGGTGTCATGAAAGAGTAGACGGAAACCGAGATGGTCGCGAAGCTCGAGCAGGGTGTGGGCCAGCTCAGGCGGATTCCACTCATGCAGGATCACGATGTCGCGGTCCCGGAGCGCATCGCGCCAGAATGAGAGTTTTGCGGGGTCGGCGCTGCTGTAAGTGGAAATAGATAAGTCGGGGTAAGTGGCGCGGAATTGATCAAGTGAGCGCCTGCCGCTGTCTTCTTCGCGCAGGTTCTGAATGGACCACGAGCAGCAGGGCTCGAATATTTTGACATCATGGCCCAATTCAACCATGCCGCGCATTAGCCCGCGGAGGAAATGAGCGTTGCCGTTGTTCCAGTCCGAACGAAAGGAATGGGCGAGATAGGCGACGCGCAACTCAGGCGGCATAAACGGCCTCGTGGGCGCGGTTGAGTGCGTTTCTGAAAAGCTGGAGGTAGCTATCGGCCATTCGTTCTGAGGAAAAAGATTGGGCGCGGCGGAATGAGTTCCAGCGGGCGGCGTTTAATTGCTGCGGGTTCTGAGAGAGCTGGCGGAGGAGCGCGGTGAGCTCAGTCGCGCCGGAGAAATAGAGAGCGCCGTCCTGCCATACTTCCCGCAGCGAGGGAATATCGTTCGCGAGAACAGCGCACCCGCAGAGAGCTGCTTCAAGCGGCGCCAACCCGAATGGCTCGTATAGAGACGGACAAATGTAGATGGAGCTGCCGCGGAAGAGCGTGTGCAGATCTTCGGCCGGCAGCGCGCCGGTGAAGTTGACGTTGGGCGGCACGGCGACCGCTGCGGTAGGCCGATCTTCGCCCGCGATAAAGATCGGGATCGGGTATTGCACATGGCGGAGGAGCGCGATGTTTTTTGCTTCATCCCAGAGTCTGCCCGCAGTGACAGCCTGCAGCTTGCGCGGGCTGGGCCTGCCGTCGACGATCGTCCGCCCGTTAGGAATGACGCCGGTTTTGCTCGGCAGAGTGAAATGAGCCCCGAGCGCGTTGAGCATCCATCGTGTGGGCGCGACTACAGAGTCTGCTGCTGCGAGACCGTTTTGAACGAGTGAGATGTAGTTTCGGAGCCAGGGCGAATCGGCAAGAGAACCGCCCTGAGAGAATTCTGCCCAGCTCAATACGTCGCTGTGCGCGACCAGGAGTTTAGGAATTGCGAGGGGAAGTGCACCGAAGCAGTATTGGCTACTGAGCAAGATGTTGGGACGGAATTCTACGGCGATCTCATTCAGGAACGGGGCCGCGTCAGAATAGGCCCTCTCGTTATTCCGCATCCATTCGAGCGGCGCCTCGGAGGCCTTGTAGCGGAATGAATTGGGCCATATGCGGGTGATTTCTTCGGTCCACTCTTGCTGCGCGAGCGAAGGACTTCTGCCGAAGCTTACGAGGACAAGGGTACAGCCGCGCTGCAGCAATCCGGTTGCAAGCTCCTGAGTAAATGTCCAGACTCCTCCGACAGTGTCGGTGGTCATCAGGATGCGCATTCGAGCTCCGCGAGAGAACGTGGGTGCTGGTCCTGAATATCGCTGTATCCTTTCTCCGCGAAGAGGTCCAGATAAAAAGAATGCGCGCGCTCCCAGGCTTCGTCATCGGGCTGCGCTCCGAAGGTGTGCACGTATTCGGGGCTGCCGGGAAAGGGGAACATCGGCACCGGCTCACTGACCCATACGCCGTTGCTCTTGAGGCGCTGCTGCCAGGCGGCGATCATCGCGGGATCGTCGTTGGCGGTCTTGATGAGGTTGGCCTGCACCCAGGGAATGAATTTGCGCGCGCAAATCAAAAGATCGGAGATGCGATCGGTCGACAGGCGGCAGTTCTTGTTCATCTCGTCGCGGCCGGCTTCGGTGATGGACTCGATGCCGCATTCGAAGGAGACGCAGTGGGCGCGGCCCAGCATCTCGAGCGACTCCTCGTTCCAGAGGTCGATCCGCGACTGGAAGCCGATGGAAATTGGACGGCGGGCGATTTCTTCAAGCAGGCTGCGGACCTGTTTGCCTACTCCGAAGATTTCATCGATGAAGTAGATGTAATCCACGCCGCGCGAGATGAGCTGATCGATTTCGGCGAGCACGGTGGAGAGATTGCGTTCGCGGAACTTATTACGGAAGAGAGTTTTGTTACAGAATGTGCAGGAGTAAGGGCATCCGCGCGCAAACTCGACCTCTGCTCCGAGCTTGAGTTGGTCGGCGCCGTGGCCCGGGAACACGTGATGACGGTGAAGGTGGCGCTCCACGGGATAATCAGAGTAGTCGAGCATCGGGACATCTTTCATCTCCGTGACACCGAGGCCCTGTGCCATGCGAAATGCGCCATGTTCATCGCGCCAGCAGCAGCCGGCAATCATCTCCCAAGGCATGGTGGCAAGCTCCGGCAGGGTCTGGTCGGGTTCGCCACGCAGTACGATGTCCGCGCTGGTTTTCTGCAGAGTGGCGCGCGGTGTGACTGATCCGTGTGGGCCGATTACGATTTTCTGTGATGACCGATTGAGGGCGGAAATCCAGTTTCGCGGCACGCGCAGCTCAGGCTGGGGACAGCGCCAGAATAGGTACGAAGGCGCGGTGGGGACGACGAGGAAGTCTTCGTCGAACGCTTCGAGGCGCTGTCGCACCTGATCCGGCGCAAGGTCCTCCATAAAAGCATCGATCAGGAGCACGTCCTGTCCAGCGGCGCGAAGCAACTCGCGGGCGGAGAGCAGCTCCAAAGGAAAATGCGGATCGGGACAACCGAAATAGGTTGAGCCATCAAAATTCCATTGCGGATTGACGAGGGCATATTTCATGCGACCTCCATCTTGAGGGCGGCGGCTGGCTCGAGCCGGGGGCTCGGGAAGGTCGCGAGGTTGTCGTGATTGGTCAGCCAGAACTGTTGGATTGCATCGAGGATCTGGGCGATGGAGCGGCGCGCGCGCCAGTCTGCCATCTGCTCCAGTTTGGAGGTGTTGGAGATATAAAGCGGCTGGTCGCCTGGGCGGACGGCGCTGTAGCGCAGACGCAGTTTTTTCCCGGTTTTGTGCTCGATGGCGTGGAGCATTTCGACGACGGAGACCGCGCGCTCCATGCCCCCGCCGAGATTAAATACCTGCCCGCGCGTGCGCTCGATGGAGCGGCGCGTGGCAATCATGGCATCGATGAGGTCGTGAACGTGCAGAATGTCGCGCACCTGGTAACCGTCGCCATATACGGTGATGGGTTTGCCGTTGAGCACCGAATAGAGGAAGTGCGCCACCCATCCCTGATCTTCATTGCCAAACTGGCGCGGGCCCGCGATGCACGACATGCGAAAGACCACAGTGGGAAGATCGTAGATGCGGGCGTAGTCGTGAACATACTGATCGGCTGTGCCCTTGGAGCAGCCGTAAGGAGAATGAAAGTCAAGGGGCTCGCCTTCAGCGACTCCGCGGAATCCGTTGAGGGAGGCGCGGTAGTGGGTCCCTTCCACATTGACGGAGAGGCGTTTGAGCGATCCGTACACTTTGTTGCTGGAGGTATACAGGACAAACGGTTTCCGACCGGAGAGTCGGGCCGCTTCGAGAACATTCAAAGTGCCGCCGGCGTTGATCGCAAAATCGGTGGCCGGATCGTCAACAGAGGTGGTAACGGCGACCTGCGCAGCCAAGTGAAAGATGTCGGACACGCCTGATGCCGCCTCTTGTACGGCGCGGGCATCCCGCACATCCCCTTTGATCACTTCGAGGCGCGAGCTTCCGGGAAGAGAGCGCAGGAACTTGAGATTATGCATGACGCCGCTGCGGGAGAAATTGTCGAACAGCCGGACCCGCGTATCCGGTTCGGAGAGGAGGCGCTCGGCAAGATTAGAGCCGATAAAACCCGCGCCTCCGGTGATAAGAACGATTCGCGCCGATTCGTTTTTCATCGTTGCTTTCCTTTCCCCGGGGACCGTGGGCGTGGCCGTCGTTCGCGCGGCGGCTGGTTCCCGGCGCTTAGCATCTACGCTGTTAATCCATACGCGCTGAGTTCCTTGAGCATGGTTTCTGCCTTGTCTTCCGCCCTCTGGTCTCTCAGCCACTCGGCCAATTCGCGGAAGCCTTCTTCGTGCGTCACACGGGGTTGATAGCCGAGCAGCGTGTGCGCTTTGGTCAGGTCGGCGTAACAGTGGCGGATGTCTCCCGCACGATATTTTTGGGTGATAACCGGCTCCAGGGTGCTCCCGAGAGAGCGGGCGAGGATTTCCGCTACCTGACGGATGGTGATGGGATGCCCGGATCCTATGTTGATGACTTCGCCGTCGGATTCCGCTCGCTCCATGGCGAGGATGTTGGCACGAACAATGTCATGCACGCTGACAAAGTCACGCATCTGCTCTCCATCCTCGAACACGAGCGGCGCCTGCCGGTTGAGCAGCCGCGAAGCAAATATGGCGGCTACGCCAGTGTAGGGATTGGAGAGGGCTTGGCGAGTTCCATAGATGTTAAAAAAGCGCAGCGCGGTGACGGGCAAACCATAGGTACGGCCGTAGATAAGGCACATTTCTTCTTGGTCGCGTTTAGAGAGTGCGTAGAAAGAATTGATTTCGGAAGGTTTAGTTTCGTCAGTGGGGCGCGGTTTCAGGACTCCACCGCAAATATCGCATTGCAAGTCCCACTTGCCGGACCGGAGCTGCGCTGTTGATCGCACCGGCGGCGCGACGCTTCGGCTGCATTTTGAGCAGGAATAGCGGCCCTCGCCGTAGATGGACATGGATGAGGCGACGATGAGTTTGTCCAAAGGCGGTCGTGAGTCGAGGATCACCTGTAGAAGTTCCGCCGTGCCCTGCGTATTCACGCTCATGTATCGGTTGATCTCGTACATGGACTGGCCGACGCCGACCGTGGCTGCGAAGTGATAGACGACCTCGATACCGGCGAGAGCTTCCTTGACGCGCCTGGAGTCGCGGATATCGGCCGCGAAGAGTTCCACGCCGGGGGAGAGATATTCGGGTCTGCGCGACTGATGCACCTGAGGAGTGAGGTCATCGAGGATGCGAACCTGGTGGCCCTCCCGGAGCAATCCGTCCGCGAGATGCGAGCCGACAAAACCAGCGCCGCCGGTAATTAAAATTCGCTTGCTCATGCTGCTGTGGCCTCCTGTGCCCTGTTCTGTGTCGTAGCCGCGGTGGGAGCATAGCGCTCCACCGCCCATTGCGCGAACTCTGCGAACTGCGCGTTGTCTCTTGGAGGACTGGTGTGATGCTCTTCCAACCCGAGATGCGCAGGGGTGAAGCAAAAGGTCGCTGCGACCTCGAACGGTTCCAGTGCTTCCATCATTCGGTCGAACCATGCGACGGCGTTGGGGCGGAACGAGTCGGCCCAGCTCAGGCCGGTGCGGACATGTCGAACTCCGTGGTCCTTCATCCAGCGCACCGCGTCCTTCAAACGGGGATCTTCGAAATGGAACCACTGGCAGAGCCCAACGGAGCCATCGCTAGGGAAGAGATCGGCCGCGAGCTTGGGAGTGCCGTCGCTCTTGAGCAGGCCGAGATAGTAGTGACGGTAATACGAGGAACCTTCCGCCTCTTTGTGCCGGGTCTCGGCGGGCCAGGTCGCGGGCAGATCGAGCAGGCTATACCAGTGAATGCGTTCGGTGCGTCCGCGAATCAGTTCAATAGTGCGTTCGAAGCCGAAGACCTGCACCTCTTCCGCGCCGAAGGAGGATGCCCCAACTTCAAGCACCCATACCGGCTTGCCGGAAATATCGGCTGCTTCAGCGATGCGGTCAGGCCACTCGGATAGCTGCCAGTGATTCCAATCGAGTGGGAAGCCATGAACGCCGACGGCGTCGACGTATTCCATGATGCCGTTACTTGCCATTAGGCGGATGAAATCGCAATCGCAGGAGGAGACTCCCCCGAGGACTATGGGGAGACCGGGATTGGCGGCGCGAATGGCAGCCGAGGATTGCTTTACGAGATCACAGAACCGCAGCCATCCTGGATCGAGATGGAAGTTCCAATGCGAAAGATTGTTCGGCTCGTTCCAAATTACAACAGCTTCCAACACCTACTGCTCCTTCTTTGGCCGAAGATTGGTATCAATATTTTTTCTTTCGCCTGAAGAGTCAGAGGGTACAAAGAAGCGTGGAGGTTGCTCCATAGTCATCAATGGTTTCAGCAAAAAGGCGATCACAACAGGCGGATGCGCGACGAGATAGGCTACGCGGCTGAATGGAATGGCAACCGGCGCGAGATATGCAACCTGCATTTTGAACGAACGTATCCAAACAATTAGGACGCCTTTACATCGCGAGCGGAGGATTTGGAAAATGGCCTTGTCAAAAACTACAAAAGATCACGATGAAATTCGCAACTGGGCAGAGAAGCGCGGCGCTGTGCCTTCCGAGGTGTCGAGCACGCATACCAAAGACGAGCCGGGACTTCTGCGATTTGCGTTTCCGAGAGCAAAGCGGAGGAACGACGATAATCTAAGCGAAATATCCTGGGATGATTTCTTCGAAAAATTTGACGAGAACAACCTCGAAATGGTCTATCAGGAGAAGACGGCAGGCGGTCGGCAAAGCAACTTCAACAAGCTGGTGCATCCGCAGGCTACAACGCGCAGCAGAAGTAAATCGAGCACGTCGAAGCGCGGCGTGAGCAGCAGTAGACGCGGAAAGCGCGCGGCGTAATTAATTCAATAACCTTAACCTCGCAAAGGCGTGCGGAATTCGCTGTAAGGACTGCCAATGCACCTTGCGTAATCCAAAGGAAAAATATGAGCGCAGATCACGAAAGCAATATGCTTCATGGCGCAGTAGCGGGAATTGCAGGCGGACTGATTGCCTCCTGGGTGATGAACGAGTTTATGGCCGGCCCCGGCAAGAAGATACAGGCGGCCGTAGAGGGGGCAGTACACACGGACCAGCCGCAACAGCAGCAGAAGAAAGATGGAAAAGAGGAGGACGCGACAATGAAAGCGGCCGACGCGGTGGTGGAGATTACCACAGGCGGTCGGCACCTTTCACATGAAGGAAGAAAGAAGGGAGGCCCGATCGTTCATTACAGTTACGGGGCGTTGATGGGAGGGCTCTACGGCAGCGCGGCGGAGTACCTAAAGGCATCGAGGGCCGGACTGGGAACGGTTTTCGGCAGCCTTCTATTTGTGGCCGGAGATCTGATCGCAGTGCCTGCGTTTGGCCTGGGGCCATCGGCGACGGAACAGCCGGCATCGGCGATGGTGAATCCATTTGCTGCGCACCTTGTTTACGGCTCGACGACGGAAGTTGTGCGACGGGCAGTGCGTGCCATCTGGTAAAGCTGCCTGAAAAGCAGAAAGGCGAACCCTGAGGGGTTCGCCTTTCTATTCCGAATTTTCGAAGATCTGGCTCGGCTTGCCAGGTCCCAATCAAATAATCCCGAAAGCGGTCGGGACTTCGAGTTCAGCCCGAGTTTCCCTCACTCTTCCGTTATCGCATTGATTGTAAGAGTGTCCTCGCGACCATCTGTCGCGAGCTTCGTTGCCGATTCTCGTGATGGTCATAGTCTACTCTCTCCTGAGTGGAAGATCTCTCTTCCGTTAGTTCGTAAGAAGGCGTAAGCCTCTTTCGCGTTGCCAACCCTGGTACTAAATCCGAGTAGCGGAATTTTCGGGCGTTTTCTTGTCTCTGCTTCGCTCTTCGCGAGTTTCTTCTTCCATCAGCCAGCGGCGCAACTGGAGAATGTCATTGGCCCTTGCGACCCCCACGGGTTTTAGCTTGTTGGCGGGGTCGACGACGACGACGTTTTCGGTGTTTTTCAGCATCATGTCGCGATGCACCTGGTCGATCAGTTCGCCGGGATAGGCAATGACGAAGTCACGCCGGGCAAGCTCGCGCATTTTGAAGTGGTGATCGGGGGGTTCAGTCCGAAGCAGGTCGTGCGGCTCAACGATGCCCACCAGCGAGCAGTCCTTTTCGACTACGGGAATAAATCCGATCTCGCTGTGAGAAAAATTTGCGAGAACAGCGCGGAGTTCGTCGTCTGCGTGAAGCTGAGTGAACTGCTTGTGCATGACCTGGTCGATGCGAGCGCGCATGAGAACGGGGACGGAGTAATCCTGCAATACGATGAGCCCGCGCTTGACGAGTTTGACCGTCATGATGGAGTCGCGGCTGAAGAGACGGACGAAACCGTCGGAGATCACAACGCAGACAATCAGTGGCAGAAGCGCGTTGGGGTTATGGCTTAGCTCAAACAGAAATACGATGCTGGTGAGCGGCGCGCGGGCGATGCCTCCGAATACTGCGGCCATGGCTGCGAGCGCGTAGAACGCCGGATTGCTGACGAGCGATGGGAAGATATGCTGGAAGAGAATCGCATAAGCCGCGCCGATGCCGCCACCGACCACGAGCGATGGGGCAAAGACGCCGCCCGTGGTGCCCGAGCCGAGTGAGATGACGAGCGCCCCGAATTTCGCGACGGAAATGCCGATCAGATTTCCAACGGTCAACCTGTCGTTGAGCATGTCGCGGATCGTGTCATAGCTGGTTCCGAGCACCTGCGGATAGAAATAGCCGATGCCGCCGAGGATAAATGCGCCAATCACGGGCGACCAGATGAGCGCGCGCTTGATGGGCAGCTCGTCGAAGAAGTCCTCCAGCCAGGAGAGCACGCGGATCATCGCAATGCCGATGACTCCCGCGATCACGCCGAGCAGGGCGAACAACCAGAGCTCATTAGTGCCGGTGAGCTTGTATGCGGGCATGGGGAAGAGCGGTTTCCATCCGACGAAATAAATGCGTACCCCGGTGGCAACAGACGCGGCAAGCGCGACGGGAATAAAGGAGCGGGCGCGCCACTCGAACAACAAAAGCTCGACCGCAACGAGAATTCCGGCAAGCGGCGCGGTGAAAGTGGCGGCCATGCCGGCGGCGGCTCCGGATGCGAGCAGGACGCGGCGGTAGTACGGGGTAAGCCCGATGGCCTGGCCGAAGAGGGAACCAATGGCAGCGCCGGTCTGAATGATTGGACCTTCGGCGCCGAACGGACCGCCGGTTCCTATGGCGAAGGCGGTGGCGAGCGGCTTCAGAAGGGCTACGCGAATGCGCATGCGGCTGTGGCCGAAGAGCACCGACTCCATCGCTTCAGGGATGCCGTGGCCCTTGAGCGTTGGCTCCCAGAAGTAAATCATTACGCCCACGAGCAGGCCGCCGATGGGTGGAATGAAAATGGCCCAGATCCCGAGATGGTGATTGGCTGGGTTGGTTATGGCGAAGGAGAATTTGCCGTAATAGAAGATGTTGGTGAAGAGATAAATCAATTCGAGCAGGGCCTGTGCCACCACTCCGCCGACAAAGCCGACGAGAACTGCAAAAACGCATATTTTGACGACCTCCGGTTCGAGAGCTACGCCGAACTGGCCCTTCTTGCTGGACTGGGATTCGGGAACGGCGGCAATCTCTGGAATCGGAAACTCAGCCATAAGGCCTCCTCGATGTCACTCGGTCATGGGAATTGGATCGTTCAATTGCAGCGGGGTTTCGCGGCGAAGCTTTAATGTTTGCAAAATGTCCGTCTTGGTTACGATGCCTTTCATCTGGCCTTCAGCCGAGACCACGAGGAGCATGGGCTGCTTGTGCTCGCTCATAAGAAGTCGGAGTGCCTCGGAGACATCGGTATCAGGCTGGATGATGTGAATGCGTGTGTCGGTGAGCTCGCGAATGGTAGTGGTGCCCCAGCGCTCCGGAGAAATCCGGAAAATCGACCACATTGTTACAGCGCCGATCACCTGGGTCCCCTCGAACACCGGGAACGCTTCATGATGCGAGTGCGGGGAAAGGGTTCCGGCGAACTCGCGGAGGGTAAGGGCGGAGTCAGCGGAGACCATGTGCTGCTGCATGACTTCGCTTACAGGAATGCCCTGCAGCTCCTGCAGCTTTACGCCTTCATGGAGGCGCTGGTCTCCGGATGCGGATGCGTCGCCGGAGATGACATAAGCGACGGCCGCGCCGATAAGTGCGGGAATGACGAAGGCGTGTCCGCCGGTGGCTTCCGCGACAAAGACCACAGCTGCGAGCGGAGTTTTGTATCCGGCGGAGATAAACGAGGCCATTCCAACAGCGGCGTAAAGGCCGAAGGCGGGGCTGTGAATCGCCGACTGGGCGAAGGCGGTGCCGAGCGCTCCGCCGGTGAGGAAGAGCGGGACGAACATTGCACTGACTCCCCCGGAGGCAAGGGTAAAGATGGTTGCCGCGAGCTTGAGCGCGCTGAAGTCCAGCAACTCAAGGGTGCTGTGAGATCTGCCGAGGATGTTTCCGACCGCCTCATAGTTAGGGCCGAGCGGCACAAGCGATCCCTGATAAATGTGCAGGAACAGAACACCGCAGAGACCGGTGAGCAAACCCCCTACTGACAGTTTGATCCAGTGCGGGGCGGGCCATTTGACGAAGAAGGTGCGTGCGCGCCGGAAGGTTACGGTGAACGCCATGGCAATGAGTCCGATGATGAGACCGAGAAGCGCACTCCAATAGAGATCGCGGTGGCGGAAGGAGGTGGCTCCGGCGAAGTTGAACAGCGGCGAAGATCCGAGAAAGGAGCTGAGGGTTACGAAGGAAACGACAGATGCGATAAGAGAGGGAACCAGCGCCTCATGCGCGAGGTCGTCGCGATAAGGCATTTCCAGCGCAAAGACAATGCCGGTGAGCGGAGCGCGGAACACGGCGGACATGCCCGCAGCCGCGCCGCAGATGAGCATAATGCGGCGGTCACGGCTATCGAGACGCAGGCCCTTCAACTTTGCCCAGAGCCATGAGCCGATGGCTGCCCCTCCGTAAATGCTGGGGCCCTCGAGCGCGGCGCTGCCGCCGAAGCCGACGGTGGTGATAGCGGCAATCAGCTTGGCGAAGAACGGCCGCATGTCGATATCGCCCTGATGCTCGTGGTAGGAACGGATTACCTCCTCGGTGGAGTGCTCATCCGGGTCAGGCGTGAAGAATTGCATGATGAGGCCCGTGACGGCAAACCCAAGGACCATGCCGGGAACAATTGCCCAGTGATGGCGAAGATAGTAGCCGAGGACGGCAGGCCAGAGCTTGCGCAAAATGATGATGGCGATAACGGTGATCGCCAGACCGGTGGTGACACCGATAATGGGCGCGATGATCAGCCATTTCCGCAAGTCGCGGGAGTAGACGGCGGTGAGGTCCTCATGCACAAGCGGCAGGTAACGGCGCAGCAGCGGATGATGCAAGAGCCAGTTGTTTTTCTTCGACGGCCTCTTTTCCAAATTCATCTCCCCAGAACTCGCGCATCATTCTGCGCGCCCTTCAGCAATGTGCGCGCTGTTGCCAGGCGAGATCCAAAGAGCTCCTGAATTCGCATCGCTTCCGCCTGATGGAGCATCGTCAGACAAGAGAGAATGCCTTTGCCGCTTGCAGTCAGCGAAACGTTAACGACTCTGCGGTCATTCTTGTCCTGGGCGCGCCGGACAAGGCCATGCTGGGCGGCTCGCTCGATGAGTCCCACGACCGAATGCGGACGCTCCTGGAGGAATTCGGCCAACTCGGAGACGGTGGCCGAGCCGTGGCCTGTGTATCCGGCAACGCCCAGCATGAGCTGGTGCTGCTGCGGAGTGATTCCATAGGTTCGGGCGGCATTCTCGCTGAAGCGGAGAAATTTTCGCAGCGCATAGCGGAATTGAGCGAGATCGCGGACAGCCTCTTCGCTCGCACGCCGGCTCCTTGGCGCGCGGGACTTTATGGGGCGAAGCGAAGCGGGGGACTTATATCGCATTGCGAACTAATTCATTATATCGCAGTGCGATGTATTAATTTTGCACAAACATGCCGGGGAACATCCCCCGGAAGTACCGCATCTATAATCAAGCTATGCCTCTCCAGAGCTTGAAAAAAGTGGCGGATGCGGATTTCCCTACGCGATGGGGCAAGTTTCGCATTCTGGGGTTTGAGGGCGATGTGACGTCGCCCGAGCCTTGCCGCGACGCGGCTGACGGAGACTCGCGCAAGAAAGAGGCGGCCATTGCGCTGGTGATGGGAGATGTTTCCGGCGCGCCGATCGTGCGCATCCACTCGCAATGCCTCACCGGAGACGTGTTCCATTCGCTACGCTGCGATTGCCGCCAGCAGCTTGAGCTGGCGCTGGGCAGAATTGCAGCGGAGGGTGCAGGCATTCTGCTTTACGAGCAGCAGGAGGGCCGCGGGATAGGATTGATGGCGAAGTTGAAGGCATACGAGTTGCAGGACCAGGGGCGCGATACGGTAGAGGCAAACGTGGAGCTTGGCTTCAAGCCGGACTGCCGCGAGTTCGAGCTTCCGGCGGCGATTTTGAAGCTGATGGGCGTGACCTCAGTGCGGCTCATTACGAATAATCCTGAGAAGGTAGCTGCCCTTGAAGCGGCGGGAATTTCGGTGCTCGAGCGCATCTCGGCCGAGGTTGAGCCGGAAGACAGCTTCCGGGACTATCTCAAGGTGAAGCGCGAAAAGTTGGGCCATTTGTCCGACAGTGTTCCGGCGCGTTGAGAGTAGAGTAAGAGCGTGATCGACTCGAAGCTGATCCTCATCACGCTGCTGATCAAACTGGGCGTGGCGGCGGCGGTATCGGGCGCGCTGGCGCGTTCACGTGTCTTCCAGAACCTGCTGTTCACGCAGAAGCGGCGGCCCGCGCAGACGTTTGGGCTGTTGGCGTTCATTGTGATTCCGCTGGCGCTCGGCGTGTGGGTGCGGGTGATCGTGCCCAATTTTCTGGCCGCCGATCTTTCCTTTGAGACGACTATTCTGCTGGGGATTCTGCTGGGGCCGTGGTCGGCGATCTGCGGCGCTATTGCGCTTTCGTTGCCTGCCATGATGCACCATGAATATCTTGCGCTGCCGTTTTACCTCGCTGTGGCGATCACAGCAGGGGTGTTTGGAAGCCTGGTTGAAGAGGAAGAGGTCTGGTCCTTCTCTCCTTTCGTGGACCTGAGCATTTATCGCTGGATTCGAAGGAACCTGCGCAAGCCACGTTTCGATCGCCAGATTCTGCTGCTCATTCTGATTGTGAGCATGGAAATCTGCCGCGAGTCGTTGGCCAGAATGTACCCGGACCGGCTGTTTGCTCTTATGACGGACAGCTGGGCCATCCGGCTAGCGATATGGACGTGCGCCGCCATGGTGGTCGGAATTCCGCTGAAGGTGTGGAACGCAATTCGCAACGAGCGCTTTCTTGAAGAGCAGAAGCGGCTGCTGCTGGAGGCGCGGCTGGATGCGTTGCAGCGGCAGATCAATCCGCATTTTCTGTTCAATACGCTGAACTCGATCGCGTCGCTGGTGCGGTTTCGTCCCGAGCTGGCGCGGGAGCTGATTGTGAAGCTGGCGAATATTCTCCGCGCGCTATTGAAAGACCACGACTCCTATATTTTGCTGCGCGACGAGCTGAGCTTTACCGATGATTATCTGGGCATTGAGGTGGTGCGTTTTGGCGCGGAGAAGCTTCGGGTGGTGAAGGAAATCGATCCTATGACGCTGGACCTTGCCGTTCCCAGCATGCTGCTGCAGCCGCTGATCGAGAACAGTATCAAGCATGGGCTTGAGCCGCGCATCAGCGGAGGGACCATCACTCTGCGCAGCCGCGTGGAAGCGGATCGACTGCTGATCGAGGTGGAGGACGACGGTGTGGGGATCGCCCCGGGGCGCTCCCACTCAAGCGGAGTGCTGCGCGGCACAGGAATCGGTATGAAGAATGTGCGTGAGCGGCTGGAGGTGCTCTTTGGTGATGCCGCTCATTTTGAGGTGACAAGCCGTCCTGGGCGGGGAACCAAAATCACGCTTGGTATTCCGGCGCGTGGCGAACGAGACACTGAACCTCAGGACGCGGCGTTCCGCTCGAGCACGCTCTTGTAGTAGGCAACGTATTGGGGAATGATGCGCGAAGCACAGTAGCGCTTTTGCGCGGTCTGACGCGCGGCACAGGCCATGGCTTCGTAATCCGCGCCGTCGGTTAGCAGCTCGATCGAGGCGCGCGCCATTCCTTCCACATCGCCCACTTCAAAAAGCCGCCCGTTCACGCCGTCTTCAATCAGCTCGGGGACGCCGCCAACAGCGGTGGCTATCGCAGGCACCCGGCAAGCCATCGATTCCAGCGCGGCCAGCCCGAAGGACTCAAGCTCGCTGGGCATGAGCATGAGATCGGCGAGCGGCAGCAGATCGCTGACGCCAGCCTGCTTACCGAGGAAATGTATGCGGTCCTGAATGCCGAGCCGCCGCGCGAGCCATTCAGCCTGGGATCGGTCGGGACCATCGCCGACGAGCAGCAGGCGCGCAGGGACCTCGCGCGCGACCCGCGCAAAGATTTCGACAACATCGATGGCGCGTTTGACGGGCCGGAAGTTCGATAGATGCAGGAGGATTTTTTCTCCCGCGTCGGCGAACTGCGAGCGGCCGTTGCTGCGCGCTTCTTCGGATAATGGCGTGTAGACATCGCAGTTTACGAAATTGGGAATAACTTCAATATCTCGCTTTATGCCGAAGGCCTGCACGGTCTTTTCGCGCAGGTAGTTGGAAATGGCGGTTACGCCATCGCTCGCGTCAATGCCGAAGCTGGTGATGGGGAGATAGGAGTGGTCGAGCCCGACAAGAGTGATGTCGGTACCGTGAAGCGTAGTAACGAAGGGCAGCCGGTAATTGCGCTCCGCCAGCATCTGACGCGCAAGATAGGCGGAAATGGAGTGGGGGATGGCGTAATGGACGTGGAGCAGGTCGAGTCGGTAGTAGGCGGCCACCTCGGACATGCGGGTGGCGAGGGCGAGATCGTAGGGAGGATATTCAAAGAGTGGATAATTGGAAACCGGCACTTCGTGGTAAAAGATGCCGTGCTCGCGTCCGGTGAGCCGAAAGGGCTGCGAGTAGGTGATGAAGTGAACCTCGTGGCCGGCGGCGGCCAGCTCTATGCCGAGCTCGGTAGCGACCACTCCGCTGCCGCCGTAGGTGGGGTAACACGTGATGCCGATTTTCATAGGCTCCAGCCGTGGTGATTGGACGCGAGGTTAAGAGCGGTGGATTCAGGGAAGTTAATTCTACTCGGCAGTTCCCTCCGTTGTTCGTTGCCCAAAGTGGATCATCTCCACCTGCGGATGGTTTCGTAGGAATGCCGGGACGATCTCGAGCAGGGCGGCGTGTTCGATGGGACGGGACCCGCGCAGCCGAGTGTTTGCGCTGGTCAGCTCATCATCAAGGTAGCCGGGATGGCAGACCAGCTCCCACGTTCCGGACGGCATGGCGCCGAGCAGAGACTGGAGTGTTGCGCAGTCGAGTGTGCCGGTGGCGAGGACACCGATGGCGCCGTCGGTGGTGGCGAGTCCGGCCTGCTGCACCAGCCTGAGAACCTCACGTCTTTGGGTGCGGAGCAAGCGAACCTGCATACGGCGCAGCAGCGGAGCGCTCGGGGTGGCCTTGAGGGCCCAATCCGGCTCGAACGGGTTGCGGATGGCACGGATGCCGCAGGCGAGAGCGGCGCGCAGCAGTGGGCGAAGAACACGCGGGAACGCGTGTGTGTGCTTGTGCGTGTCCAGATGAGTGAGGCGGATCCCGGCGGATTGCAGTCGGCGAATTTGTGCGATGGCTTCCGCTTCGATCTCGGAGTCGGATATAACTCCGCGCAGCAAGTCGCGGACGAACGCGCCGAGGGTGGGACGGAATTTTCCTGAGTGCAGTGCGAGTGCCGGAATGCTGGCAGGGGAGAGGGCGGGCGTGCCGTCTACAAAGACGATGTGGCAGCCTATTCCGAGGCTGGAATTGCTGGCGGCGGCCTCGACCGCAGCGGCGCTGTGACCAGCTGTGGCCATCAGAGTTGCAGAGCTCAGCGCCCCGGCGCGGTTGAGTTCAAGGATGGAATGATTTACGCCGGGTGCGAGGCCGAAGTCATCGGCATTGAGGATGATGCGGGTCACAGGACTTTAGTTTATACAGGCGGGTTTTTTGAATATGGTTAGCGGTATGGGCCAGGGCGACTGTTACAATCGTCTGAACCGGACCGCGCGCACATCACCGTAAAAGCGTTGCGGAATCAGTACCCGGGCGGTTAGCTCAGTTGGTTAGAGCGCCTGCCTTACAAGCAGGATGTCGGGGGTTCGAGTCCCTCACTGCCCACCATGCCCTCGGTTACTTATTGGACGGGCTGAACCCTTTGCCTTGCAGTTTTCTCTTGAAACTCACATTTTTTTTGAGGACAATCACACCATTTCATAATGGGGATCGTCCGCTCATCGCCCATATAGGGATCGTCAGATTATGCAAAGCACGCTGCTCGATATTCTGATTCTAGGATTGCTGGTGCTGGTGTTCGGGTCAATTTACCGGACGCGGAAGACGCTGCGTCTTCGGTACTGGATTGCGGGCTGGCTTTTTATCCTGGCGCATTTTGCTCTTCTGCTTCTCAATCCAGCCGGCAAACTCTGGTTGAACGTCACTGGAGGGCTGGGGATTGCGGCCCTCTTGCTGGGCGGCCTGTGCTTCCTTGTGGCGTCGTCTCCTGCCTTTACCAAGCCGGGTCCTGCGCTACGCGCACAGGTGTTGCTGGCTGCGCCGGTGGCGTTGTTCGGATTTGTGGCGGTATTCGGTTTCTCGAATGCCCTGATGCCGGCCTTTCTGGCGCTGGTTGAATACGCGGTCCTTTCCTTTGTATTCCGCTGTTGGCGGCAGAACCGCCTCATCCTGGTGGCTTCCGCGATTTGCGCGGTGATGGCGGCGGTGTGGGCGGCGCATGACATGGTCACGCATCAGGATATTCCTGGCGTTTATCCAGTGCTGACGCAGATTTACCTGATGAATGCGGTGGTCTATTGGTATGGTTTCCGCCGGCGGTCCATCGGCGCAGTCACGACTTCCGCCGGGCTGGTGGCGTGGGGCCTGGTGTTCCCGATCGCGGTGTCAATGGCGGCGTGGCTGCCGAATATTCATGTGTCGGGAGAGCTTTGGAACCTGCCCAAATATTTCGTTGAGTTCGGCATGATTCTGACGCTGCTTGAGGACGACGTGATCGAGACGGCTCGGCAGCGAGAGGAATATCGGGTTCTGTTCGACGGAAATCCTCATCCTATGTGGATTTTCGACAGTGAGACGCTGCGCTTTCTGAAGGTGAACAAAGCGGCTGTTACTCAGTACGGTTTTTCGCAGGCTGAATTTCTTGCAAAGACGTTGCGGGAAATTCGACCGCCGGACGAAGTGCCCAGATTGGAAGAACATCTGAGGGCGGCTGGCGACAACAAACTGTTCACCGGACCCTGGACGCATATTCGCAAGGATGGCTCGGCGATAAAAGTGGAGGTGGACTCGCACAAAATTCAGTTTGAGGGCAGGTGCGCGCGCTTTTCCCTGGTGCAGGATGTGACGGAGCGGCATCAACTTTACGAGAGGCTGCTCTTCCAGGCGCACCATGACATCCTTACCGGGTTGCCCAATCGCCTGCTGTTGAAAGATCGGATGGAGCAGATGCTGGCCGGCTCGGAACGGCATGGCGACCGGGCTGCGATTCTGTGCATCGACCTCGATCATTTCAAGCAAGTGAATGACACCTACGGGCACCACGTTGGAGATATCTGCCTGCAGGAGGTCGCCGCTTTGCTGCGCGATAAGCTGCGAGTCACAGATACGATTGCACGTTCTGGAGGCGAAGAATTCATCGTGTTGCTGGGGCAGCTGAAGAACAGGGGAGATGCGGCCGGCGTCGCCCAGGTGCTGATAGACGCCTTTCGGCAGCCGCTGCTGATCGAAGGTCATATGGTTAACCTGACGGCGAGCATCGGGATTGCCCTGTTTCCAACCGACGGGACCGCTGCTTACGAGCTTTGGCGGCTGGCCGACTCCGCCATGTATCGCGCGAAGCATGCGGGCGGCAACCAATATGGATTTGCGGGCGATGAAAATGGTGTCTTGCAACTCGACGAGATGGAGTTGCAAATGGGCGAATTCTCCTAGACCTGATTTTTTTCGGAACCTCGTGTTCCCGAGCGACGCTCAATTCGAGCGTCTTTTTTTGCCTGCAAATGCCGGCTACTCGCTGGACCGCTTCCGATTTGTCAGCCGTCGGCTGTTTATAATCCTCAACAGTCTTTCGGAGGTACCGTTTTGAAGCTGGTTCGCGTCTGGCTATGCATTTGTTCCGCCTTGACCTTCGGTATCCTCTTTCCTTCCGCTCTCGGCGCGCAATCGGCAGCCGATATTGCCAACTCTCTTCCTCCGCAGGATCAGCAGGTCATCACTCGCTTGGGCGATTTGGGCACGCTTCCTTCGGGAACGTGGCATTACCACCCTGGAGACGTGGCGCATGGGGAAAACCCTTCGCTCGATGATTCTGCATGGACGCTGGCGAGCCCCGGGTCAGAGGGGCCGAATGAGGCGGTGTGGTATCGGCAGTGGATCGAGGTCCCGAAGAGCCTGCACGGCTATGATCTGACCGGCACGCGCATATGGTTCCAATTTCGGGCGGACGCGAATGGGCCGATGCCGGAGATCGTTTACTTCAATGGGCGGCGAGTGGCTCTTGGCGATGATCTGGAGCCGATTGTGTTGTTCGACGATGCAAAGCCGGGAGACAAAGTGTTGGTGGCGGTGAAACTGCTGGCGACTGTGGACAAGAAGAGATTCAAGGGCTCGGAAATGAAGATCGATTTTGCGGCGAACCGGCCCAATCCTGAGGATGAGCGCACGGAATTTATCTCCGCGGCGCTGCTCGTTCCCAGCCTGTCAAAAAATACGGCCGCCGATGAAGCAACGCTGGATAAGGCGATATCCGCTGTGGACCTGAAGGCACTTGACGCCGGCGACCAGCAGAGATTCGACGCCTCGCTCAACCACGCCCAACGGACACTCGAAGCTCTGCGGCCCGTGCTGCAGGAAGCCACACTTCACCTGACGGGGAACTCGCACATCGATGCGGCGTGGCTGTGGCCTTGGACGGAAACGGTGGACGTTGTGAAGCGCACCTTCGGAACCGCGCTGCAGCTGATGGATGAATATCCCGACTACACGTACACGCAGTCAGCGGCACAGTACAACGCGTGGATTGCCGACAAATATCCGGAGATGAACGAGCAGATCAAGCAACGGATCAAGGAAGGGCGTTGGGAGGTCGTGGGCGGCATGTGGGTGGAGCCCGACCTGAACCTGCCGGATGGCGAATCGACAGTGCGCTCGCTGCTGATCGGAAAGCGCTGGTACCGGCAGAACTACGGAGTGGACGTGCACATCGGCTGGAACCCGGATTCCTTTGGATACAACTGGCAGTTGCCGCAGATCTACAAAAAATCCGGCGTGGATTATTTTGTCACGCAGAAGATGGCATGGAGCGACACGAATAAGCTGCCGTTCAAGCTGTTCTGGTGGGAATCGCCGGACGGGAGCAAAGTGCTGACGTATTTTCCGCACGATTATGCCAACGACAACCTGAGCCCGGTGCGGCTGTCGGCGGATCTCAAGCAGGCGCGCGTGTATTCACCGGGGATGCTGGAGATGATGGACCTGTACGGCATTGGCGATCACGGCGGCGGCCCGACGCGCGCGATCCTGGACGAGGGAGTTCACTGGGCGAAGGGTGACAAGGTGGTTCCAAAGATGCAGTTCGGAACATCGCAGAGTTACTTCTCGGCGGTGGAGAAGAGGATTGCGCCAGAATCGCAAACGTGGAACTACGATTCGATCGCGAAGGGCTACCACGAGCCGAATGCGGTAGCCGGCCGGATCGCGATTCCGACGTGGAATGATGAGATGTATCTGGAATACCATCGCGGCGTTTACACGACGCAGGCAGCGCACAAGCGCAACCTCCGCCAAGGGCCGGAGTGGACGCTGAATGCTGAGAAAGCTGCGTCGCTGGCGTGGCTCGACGGAGACGCTTATCCGAATGGGCGCCTGACCGATGCATGGAAGAAGATCACGTTTAACGATTTTCACGATCTTGCCGCGGGTTCCGGCATCGGTGTGATTTACAAGGACGCGCAGAAGGACTTCGACGTGGTCCGCTGGGAGACGAACGAAGTCTCCGCGCGGGCGCTCAAGACACTCGATGCGCGTGTGAACACGGCGGGCGAGGGCGTTCCGGTAATGGTGTTCAATCCGCTGGCATGGGAGCGGGATGGGCTCGCGAAGGTGAGCGTGCAGATGCCGCAGGCCGTGGACACGGTTTCGGTACTGGATGCAGAAGGGCGGCCACTGCCGTCGGAGGTTCTGTCTCGGGATGCGCAGACGCATAGCTTCGAGCTGCTGGTCGACGTGAACAATGCGCCATCGCTCGGATATGAAGTGCTGCATGTGGTTCCCGGCAAGCGGACCTTCCCGAGCGATCTGAAGATCTCCGGGCTGACGATGGAAAATGCGGCACTGCGCGTGACCGTGGATAAGGCTTCGGGCTGCATTACAAGTTTGTTTGATAAGAGGACTGGTTTCGAATCGTTGGCGGCGAATAGCTGCGGCAATGAGCTGCAGCTCTTTCACGATCTGCCGAAGCAATACGACGCGTGGAACATCGATCCGGGCACGCTGGATAAGCCTCCGGTGCGGCTCGATACGGCCGATTCGGTGGAGTTGATCGGAAACGGGCCACTGCGGGCGGTGATCCGCGTAACGCATCACACGCAGGATTCGAAATTCACGCAGGACATTGTTCTGCGCGAGGGTGCGACCCAAGTTGTCGTGGTGAACGACATTGATTGGCATGAGACCCATGAGCTGCTGAAGGTGGCATTCCCGCTGGCTGCGTCGA
The DNA here is from genome assembly GCA_036273415.1 of Silvibacterium sp. Lineage (GTDB taxonomy): Bacteria > Acidobacteriota > Terriglobia > Terriglobales > Acidobacteriaceae > Silvibacterium. The sequence continues at coordinate 149,337 of DASUHR010000016.1, forward strand.
GCGCAAAGGCGACCTATGAAATTCCGTTCGGAACCATCGAGCGGCCGACCACGCGAAACAATAGCTGGGAGCAGGCGAGGTTTGAAGTTCCGGCGCAGCGCTGGGCCGACCTGGGCGACGGACAGCACGGCTTCAGTCTGATCAACGATTCAAAATTTGGATATGACGCGGTAGGAAACCTGCTTAGACTCACGCTGCTGCGCTCGCCCACGTGGCCCGATCCCGACGCTGACCGCGGGCATCAGCACTCCAGCTATGCGCTGTATCCTCACGCTGGCGATTGGAAGCAGGCGCTCACGGTGCGGCATGGTTTCGACTTCAATTACAGGCTGAGCGCAATGCAGGTTGAGCCGCATAGCGGAGAGATGGCAGGGCGACATTCGTTCGTCTCCGTCGACCCTCAGAATGTAGGCCTGACGGCGATGAAGAAGGCTGAGGACTCAGACGCGCTGATTTTCCATCTGTACGAATGGGCAGGGAAGGCGGGCAACATTGAAATCTCTCTGCCGCCGGGCGCGACCGGCGCAACGGAGACGAACCTGATGGAGCATCCGGAAGGAGCGCCGCTGTCTGTGGCTGGCAATAAAGTGACGGTCCCGGTGCGTCCGTATGAGATTGTGTCGGTGCAGGTGGATTATCCGCATGGCCACCGTAACCGCGGCGACTGAAGGCAGCGGCCATGCGCAGCAGAGTGCCTGGACGGCCAGTCCCTAGCTGACCGGCAGCTCGATTGTGAGACGCGTGCCGCCTGTGCCGTCGATGGCAAAGCGTCCGCCGAGGGCTTCGATGCGCTCGCGCATTCCGCGAAGGCCATTGCCCTCTTCGCGCACCCCGCCGCGACCGTTGTCTTCTACCACCAGCGCGGTCTTGCCATCCCGCATGACGAAGCGAATGACACACAGACTGGACTGCGCGTGGCGCACTACGTTGGTAACGGCTTCCCGCAATACCAGCGACATCACGGTTTCTTCCGTTGGAGTTAACTTCGGCGGCTTTTCATCGCAGACGAGTGTTACGCCCGCGGCGTCGAGCGTGGAATATGCGCGCTTGATCTCCGCTGCGAGACCCTCGCTCCGGTAGCCGCTAATCGCGTCGCGCACTTCGCTGAGGGCCTTGCGCGCGATCTGCTCCACGTCAGCAATTTCGGCAGCGGAGCGCTTCGGATCACCGGCGATCAGCCGACCAGCAAGCTCCGATTTGAGCACGATGACCGAGAGCGTGTGTCCGAGCACATCGTGCAGGTCGCGTGCGATGCGTTCGCGCTCAGCCAATTTTGCAAGCTGCTCGATCTCCTCATGCGCAAGCTGCAGCTTGGAGTTGGCGCGCATCTTTTGCGCCATAAATAGATTGGTGCCACCGACTACAAAAATAAAGAAAGAACCCAGTGCCCACGCCCAGGCGCTCGTATGCAGCAGTATGCCCTCACTAACCAGCGTGCCGCATAGGAGCGCATCGCCCGTGAGGCATATGGCCAATGATTCAGTGGTGAAAGGCAGGAAGGCTGCGGCATAAATAAGGCAGCCGAATGCGCCATTGTTCCAGGGGAACCAGCAAAGTCCTAAAATGCCGAGCGCGATGATGCAGACATATCCGTGCCAACGTCTGCGGGCCAGGATGACCCCGGAGTAAAGAGCGAGAAAGAGCGCGTACAAGCCTGCGAATTCAAACCAATAACGGGTGTTGTGACGGGAGATAGGATCAATGAAGAAGAAGAGGGAGTAGACCACCCAGATGAAATCCCAGTAGTCTGTGCGCTTGCTTTCCCCGCGCAGATTCAGCCGGACAGCCAGCTTTTGCGACTTTTTGAAATCGTATGCAGCCCCAGTCATGCTGAATCTGCGTTCGACATCCTGGATTTTGCGCTCTGATCTCACGCAGTCGCCTCGCTCCGTGTAAACACCAGCCATGCCGCTCCCAGCAGCAGGCAGGTAAAGCCTATCAGAGCTTCCCAATGGAGCAACATACTGCCGCTGGGCTGCGCGTAACCGAAGATGTTCAGCGCGAGTTGCGCGTAGTGGTAGGTGGGTAGCGCAGGAGCCAGCCTTTGGACCCAGTGCGGCAGCATGTTAATGGGCATCCACAAGCCTGACGCGTAGGACATGGGCAAATAGATGATGTTGATCATGCCGGCCCCTGCGTTCGGGGGCAGGATGAAAGAGATGAGCAGGCCCATGGCGGCGAAGGGCACCGCGCCCGCGAGCGTGATGGCGATGAGCTCGATCGCCTCAAGAGCAGACATGGTGACACCGGCCATGGTGAGGCCGAGGGCGAGCAGGATCGCGACGGTGATCAGCGCGATGGCGGCGCAGGCCACGGTTTTCGCAATGAGATACGCGAAGCGCGGCATGGGCGAGGCCTGCTTGAGCTCCAGCCACCCTTGCGCACGCTCCATCGCGATGCCGGCGCCCAAACCGAACAGGGCAGCGCCTACCATGCCAAAGCAACTGTAGCTGGCGAGTAGGTAGCGTGCGTATTCCGTGTGGTGGTTGGTTAGGCCGAAGATCACGTAGAACATGACGGGAAAGCCAATCACGGAGAGCGAAAATGCCTTGGCGCGAAACAATTTGAGGAACTCATAGCGGGTTTCCTGAGCGATGACCCGCGCGTAATAACGCAGGCCGAGGGGTCGGGGCTGAAGGGCGAGAACAGCGGTAGCCATGTGCAATCTCCTTTGATAAGTCAGTTTGCGTCGGCGTTGGTGAGCGCGAGGAAGGCGTCTTCCAGAGCGGGCGCTGAAACCTCGAGTCCGCGAAGGGTGGGATCGCAGCGCAATAGAGCCTGTACAACGACCTCAGTCTCCGTTGCAATGATGGCGATGGCATCCCGGTCCTGCTCGACGCTGAGCACGGAGGGAAGGCTGCGAATGAACTCGGGATCGAGGCTAGTGATGCATCGGATTCTGCGCCCGGCCACGCGATGCTTGATCTGTGTCGGGGTTCCTTCGGCGAGGATCTTGCCTTTGCCTATGACCACGATGCGGCTTGCGAGCGTGTCGGCCTCTTCAAGATAGTGGGTTGTAAGCAGGATGGTTTTGCCCTGCGCAGCCAGAGCGCGTATCTGTTCCCACAGCGCCCGCCGCGATTCAATGTCCATGCCGACGGTGGGCTCATCGAGGAAAACCAGCCTGGGATTGCCCGCGAGTGCCAGGCCGAAGAGCACGCGCTGCTTCTGGCCGCCGGAGAGCTTTCCGAACAAGGTATTCTCCAGGCCTTCGAGGCGCGCGATGCGGACGATTTCAGCGGCGGGTAGCGGGTTTGGATAATAGCTGCGGAACAGGTCGATGTGTTCGCGCACTCGCAGCGCCTCAGGCACGCGCGTGACCTGGAGCATCGCGCCGATGACGGTACGCGTCTCGGAATCGCGGGGATCGCCCTTCATCACGCAAACGGTCCCCGACGTGGGCGCGATGAGCCCAAGCAGCAGGCGGACGGCTGTCGTCTTGCCCGCGCCGTTCGGACCCAGCAGGGCGACTACTTCGCCGGGATAGAGCGACAGATTGAGGTTGTCGAGAGCGGTGACGCGCCCGTAGCGCCGGGTCACAGACTGTAGCTGCGCGATGGGCTGACCTGCGAGCGGGGTGGAAGAAGGGGTGAGCGACTCAACCTGAAATCCCGATGCGAATGCGGTTGCGGCCATACTGTTTCTCCTTACAGAAACAGAATCGCTCACTGAGGAGCGCGGCGGCAGTAGCGGTTGTCACCAATCGGAGATGACAGATGTCATGAACTATGTCGGTGGCGCCCCGGTAGGTTTCCAGGCAAGGCTGATAAGCCCGGGGCGGTCACTGAATTCGCGGAGCACAGAGGGCGATTCGGCTCCGGCCTTCGGCTGATGCCACTGGACGTAGCAGTCGAAGGTCTGCACAGGCTCAGGCGCGGAGTGCAGGATAACGCCGAGTGTCTTTATCGTGATTCCCCCGGAGGCCAGTACGGAGCGGAACTCAGTTTCGGTCCACGTTCCGCGGTCAGTGGTTACTATGAGCGATGCGCGTTTTATGCGATGCAGCCGTACCTCGATCCATTTCAGGTTCCACAGCACTATGCAGCCGATGGTGGTGGACACGCAGCCCAGTATGACTTGGCCGCCGCCCATGCAAAGGCCGACGACGGTGGCGAACCACATGGTGGCGGCAGTGGTCACGCCGGAAACCATATCGCCGCGGCGAACGATGGCGCCCGCGCCGATGAAGCCCACGCCGGTGAGGATGCCGAGGGGCAGCCGCATGATATCCATTACGGAGAAAGAGGAGGGCGATTTCCCGCTTGTCGGCATCAGCAGGTTCATCTGGATCATGGCGACGGACGCCGCTAGTGTCACCAACAGGGTGGTACGAAGACCGGCCGGGTGCTCATGCTCGCTGCGGTCGATGCCGAGCAGCGCGCCGGCGGCTACAGTGAGCACGAGACGCAGCGCGATCGCTTCCCATGTAATGTGGTACGGCATGGGTCAGTCCTGATATCTCCACAATGCTACGCCGCCGAAAAGTCCGTCTTCGTTCGAAATGATAGTGACCGCTGCGGGTAGTTTGAAGTCGATCAGTCGGGCATTTCCACCGCCGAGGTAAAGCCGGTCCCAATTGAAGGTATGCGCGGTCTGGTCGATGGCCTTAGCCAAAAGGCGGTTCCATCGCTTCCGGCCGAATTTTTTCAAGCCGCGAAGGCCGAGGTAATCCTCGTAAGTTTTCTTGCGCCACGGATGATGGCCAAGCTCCAGGCCGGGGCAGAGATGGCCATCGGTGAAGAGCGCCGATCCGAGTCCGGTGCCCAGCGTGAGCACCAGTTCCACATCCTTGCCGCGAATGGCTCCATAGCCCTGCACGGCAGCGTCGTTCGCAACGCGCACCGGCAGCTTCCAATGCTTTTCCAGCGTAGTTTGCAAACGGAAGCGTATCCACCGGGGATTGAGATTGGCAGCGGTAAGGGTTTTGCCGTGCTTGATTACGCCGGGAAAGCCGACCGAAACGCGGTCACACGCATGTATCTGTCCCCGCAATTTTTCAAGGGCGGCGAGGATGCGGGCAGGCGTTGCGGGATTCGGAGTGGGGGTCCGGAGCCGCTCGGTGAGCGGTTTGCCGTTGGCGTCAAGCGCCATGATCTTGAGCCCGGAGCCGCCGATATCAACTGCCAGCGTGATCGGATGAAGTGAAGGGGATGCGGTAGTGTGCTCAACGATCGTGCGCTTCGCTGAGACTGGATTCGCTTTTTTCGCTTCTCTGCGTTTCTTCATGCCACCGGGTCCGGGAATTTTCCCGCCGTTCTCAACTCTAACGCGATTTTGATGCGGGGAGCAGAGCGGCGGGATTATTGGCCGGACATGACAATGGGTAGCGTCGGCGTGGGCGAGCCTTGCGCTATTTCGACAGTTACGCCAAAAGCCTTGGCCTGCATACCTTCGAGCATGGGTGGCATCACCACGGAAGCGCTGCCGCTCGCGTCAGGACGGAACAGGCCGGCGGGCACGGGAGCCTTGCCATTTGCGGGGATGAGCCACAGCTCGTAGGTCTTGTTCTGCGGCAGCGGATGCAGATTGCTGGCCACCAAAAGAAGCGCGCCGCTCTTCGCCATGTAGGTCACGTGGCCCGCTGGCTGAGCCGGGCGTCTGGTTTCCGTAAGCGTTACCTGTTTCGCGTCGGGCGAGGTGAGGGCATTCATCAGCTTGTGCAGTTCCTGCGCCTCTTCGGATAGCTGCTGGTTTTCCGCTGAGAGTTGCGCGACCTGCCCACTCTGTCGGTCGAGCTGCCTCTGAAGCGCGGAGCGGTGCACTCCAAAATAAAATGCAAACGCAATTGCGACGGCGGCTGCCAGCCAGCCCAGGCCCGCCAACCATCCCAGGCTTGAGCCACGGGGCGGCGGAGTTGAATCGGAACGGCGTGTTGTGGTGGTGGCTGTAGAACTCGCCGACTGCGGCGTGTTCCGCATAGTCGCCAGAAAGCGCTGGCGACCCCCCTCCGGGATTGGCTGCTGCGGAACTGAAAGTCCTACGAGAGCGACATCGGCGAGCACATCTGCAAGCGCTGCGCGGCAGGCCGCACAGGAATCGAGATGCGCGCGAACTTCTGCATTCTCCGCGGGCGTGAGCGCCTGCATGGAGTAGAGCGCGAGATCTTCTTGCGAGATGTGCTGCGTGCCGCTCAAACCTTCAATCCTTTCCGTATCGCCGTCAGAGCCAGACGAATCCTTGTCTTTATAGTTCCCAGCGGTTCCCCGGTTTTCTCAGCGATCTCCGAGTGGCTCATGCCTTCGAAAAAGGCCAACTCCACTGACCTGCGCTGCTCGGCGGGTAACGTCGCCATCGTCCGCTGAATCTTGTCCAGCAGAAATCCGCGTTCTGCTTCCTGCGCCAGATTGGTGGAAGCCGGCAGCGCGAAGGACTCTACCGGGTCCGACGGCTTGCGGCGGCGCAGCTTGTCAATGGCGCGGTTGCGCGCGACCACGACCAGCCATCCACCCAGCGAGCCGCGCCCGAAGACGAATGACGCGGGCTTTTGCCAAAGCTGGATGAAGATTTCCTGCATCACGTCTTCCGCTTCACCGGGGTCGTTCAGCACGCGAAGCGCGACGGAATAGACCATTCTCGAATAGCGATCGAAGAACGCGGCCATCGCGTCCTGTTTGCCCGATTGAATCCCGGACAACAGGTCCAAATCATCCGTGCTGGGATTTCCGACGCCTATGTCGAAAGAACGCCTCGATGGAACATTTGGATTGGGGAGGCCTTCAGACATGCTGACTTTCCATCTGTATTCTATTCCGGATCGGGCGGTGTTACACAATAAGAAGCACTTAACTGCTCCGGTGTTGATCCTGCCGGCGGAGACTTTCTGTGAAGACCCATCCGGAAATTTCGCGTACCGGAAAGCATCGTCTGGATAAATTGCTCGTCGACCGTGGCCTGATGCCCAGCCGTGAGCGGGCACAGGCGCTGATTCTCGCTGGGCGCGTTCTGGTTGACGAGCAGAAGATCGAAAAGCCGGGGCATTCGGTTTCAGAGGCGGCTGCGGTGCGTTTGCTGGGTGACGACCTGCGCTATGTAAGTCGCGGCGGCCTCAAGCTGGAAGCCGCATTGCAGCATTGGAGCATCGACCTAAACGGGAAGTTCTGCCTGGATGTCGGCGCTTCGACCGGGGGATTTACGGACTGCATGCTGCAGCACGGAGCGGCGCAGGTGCTGGCCGTGGATACGGGATATGGCCAGATTGCCGAGAAACTGCGCCGCGATGACCGCGTCTCGCTGATGGAGCGCACGAATGCGCGACGACTCAGCGCAGGCGATCTGCCGCCTGGAATCCAATTTCTCGCGTTGGATGTGTCGTTCATTTCGGCGACGCTGGTGTTACCTGCAGTGCTTGCGAGTATCGGAACGCAAACCCGAATTGAGATGGTGGTCCTGGTAAAGCCGCAGTTTGAAGCAGGACGCGAAAGTGTTGGCAAGGGGGGAATTGTGCGCGACCCGACGGCACACCAGATCGCCGTAGCACGTGTTCGCGCATGCGTTGCGCAACTGGGCTGCCGGCAGATTGAGGTGATCGATTCTCCGATCACCGGAGCGGAAGGCAACAAGGAGTTTCTGCTGCATGCGCTGACATAGCAACATCCCCCCCCCGTCCTGTACCACGATCGCTGTACCCTGTACCCTAAGCGCATGCGTCCCGTCGCAATTGTTTCCAAGCCGCAGAAGGAAGAGCTGTTGGCGCTCCTGCCGGAGCTTGTGCTCTGGATGAAGGCGCATGGGCTGGAACCGATTCTCGATCCGGTGAGCGGGAACTACACCCACAGCGCGCCCGTAGTTGCTCGGCACCTGATGCCGGCGGAAAAGCCGGATCTGGTGATTGTTTTGGGGGGCGATGGCACATTGCTGTCGGCAGCGCGGGTTTTTGCGAAGACAGATACGCCGATTCTAAGCGTCAATCTTGGTTCGCTTGGCTTTCTTACCGAGGTCAGACTCTCCGACCTTTATTCCACCCTTGAAGGATGGTGCCGTGACTGCTTCACCGTCGATTCGCGCTTCATGCTGCATAGCGAAGTGTGGCGCGAGGGTGAGCTGTTTGTTGAGCATGAAGCCTTGAACGACGTAGTCGTCGCCAAAGGCGCCATTGCGCGCATGGGCGATTTTCGCGTGATGCTCGATAACCAACTGGCGGCTGCGTTTCGCGCAGACGGGGTCATCATCGCCACCCCAACGGGATCTACCGCCTATTCGCTGGCGGCGAACGGGCCCATTCTCGTTCCCGACGTAGACGCGCTGATTGTTTCGCCGGTCTGCCCGCACTTGCTAACGATCCGGCCCATGGTAGTACGCGGCGATGCGCGCCTCAGCGTGAGCATTGAAGGGGTTCCCGACCAGATATTTCTGACGGTAGACGGCCAGGAGGCCATTGCGTTGAAAGTCGGCGATGAGCTGCGGTGTCGGCGCTCAGACTACAGTGTGAAGCTGGTACGGCTGGGATCGTCGGGATTTTTCGATGTGCTGCGATCAAAGTTAAAGTGGGGAGAGAGATAGCGTCGGCGGCTGAACGATACCCGCGCGCATTTTCTATGGATTCGTGAGCTCGGCAAGCAAAACTTTTGCCTTGGTGACGAGGATGTGCGCGCCGTCAAGGTCTTCCTGCTTCATTGAATCCTTCGCCTTTTCGAGGAACGTCCGAATCTGAGTGGCGGTTGTTTGCTCGTCCCGGCTCAATGGACGCTTCAAGTCATCCAATCCTTTTTCCGTTGAATTAATTTCATTGATAATCTGGTCGCGTCGCGGGACGTCGGTGCTTTCGCCGGGTTTCGCAAGCGGGCCGATAGGCGAGATATCGCTGGGCTCGATATTGGAGGCTTGCTCAGGCAATTGTTGCTTTACCGGCGGAGGCTGAGCGGCAGGTTGATCGGGCACACTCGCATCAACCGTCGTATGCCGGGGTTTGTGCCGTGAGACCTTCTCCGGCTTTGGTTTTGGCGGCGGAGGCGTGCTCTTTGGAGGAGCCGGTGTTACTTTGGGTAGACTGGCCGGAGGAAGCTGGGGCGGAGGAGTGTTCTTGGCCAGTACGGAAACAGGCAGGGACGGAGCTTGCGCCGCCGCCGGAGGCGTTGCTTTGGGCTTCCGGTTGCACCCGACCAGGGTCAGGCTGAGGACGACCAGGGCCGCGGATTTTCCTGCGGAGTTCATTCGGCGATCCCCTTGAGAGACTCCGCCTTCGTCTCAGCGAGGCCGCGAAGCCCCGAGTTCGTTGCCGAATCGGAAATGGGAATAACCGGAATACGCAACGTGAAGGTCGAGCCTTTCCCCAGCCTCGATTCTACGTCAAGCTGGCCGTGGTGCAATTGCAGAATTCGGTACGTCATCGCGAGTCCGATACCGCTGCCCTCGCGTTTGGTGGTGAAGTAGAGGTCGAAGATTCGGTCCCGGATTTCGTTCGGTATGCCCTCACCATGGTCTTCCACCTTGAGAATGGCGGCGCGGGAATCTTCGGTGAGGCGCACGGAGAGTTCGCCCCCATTTGCCATGGCCTGCGCGCCGTTCAGGACAACATTCAGCAGCGCCTGCCTGAGCAGATCGGCGTCCACGCGCACGTTGACGGGACGAGTGGGAACTTCATTGACCACAGTGATGTTCCGGGTTTCCATCTCCGCTGAGGCCAGCATAAGCACCGCTGAGACTATGCTGCGGAGGTCCTGATCCTTCAACTGCAGTTCAACGGGGCGCGAGAAGTCGACAAGGGTCTGGACAACGCGGTCCAGCCGTCGAATTTCGCTCTGGATGATCTCCAGATGCCGCGCCGCGCTTGAATCCGCCGTGATTTTGCTGCGGAGCAGCTCCAGATGCACAACGATTGCGTTGATAGGATTCTTAACTTCATGGCCCACGCCTGAAGTCAGGCGGCCAATGGCGGCCATGCGACGCGACACTTCCAGCTCACTCTCAATTTCGCGGACGGATTCAAGATCGTGCAAGGTGAGCAGCGCGCCCAAAGACTGGCTTTGGAAAGAGGCGTGGTCATCGTGGATAAAGTCGAGCGAAACTTCGACGCGTCGGCCGGTTTCGGTGGTCAGCTCTTCCTGCGCGATGGAGAGCCCGGCTTCAAAGGCATGGTGGACCGTCCGCCCAAGAACGGTCCGCTGATCGAATATCTCGTCCACTGACGCGCCCAGCACGCGATCGCGGTCTACATAAAGAAACCGCTCCACGGAGCGGGAGACGAGCACGGCGCGCGCGTCGCGCGTGAACAGCATCATGCCATCCTGAAGATTCGAGAGGATCTGGTCCAGGTTCTCCTTGAGCGCAGAAAACACCTCTTCCACGTTTCTCATTCGACGACCCAGGCGCTCGATTTTGTGGGACACCTGGACGACGGTATCGCTGGAACCCGCCGTGCTGAGCTCCGGTTCCGGTTCAGCGGCCGCCTCTTCCGCCATTTCTGCTTCGACGTGGGATAACGCATCCAGTCTCGCGCTGATTTGGGCGATCGGGGCAAGGGCCAGGTTGGCGACGAAGGCGGCCGCAATGAGCGACAGCAGGATGGCAAGGCTGGCGTAACCGATCGCCTCAATCAACGAGGGACGAAGCGCATTCTCCAGGAATGTTGTGCGAATGCCGATGCGTATGTTGAGGACAGGCTGATTATTGGCCGTAAGCTCCAGAGAGACGTTGTACACGCGTGGAGGTCCGAAGACGATCTCCAGCGTGGAGACGAGCGAGTGCTTGCGCAATGCTGCGTAGTTGGGCCGCTGCGGCAGCAGTTTGTCTTCGAGCGAGGGATCGGGAGCCGTAACCAGACCGCGTCCATTGCGGTCGACAATGGAAATGTCGAGCACCGTAGGAGCGTAATTGATCACGGAGTTAATGAGGGCGTTCAGGGCTGCATCCTTGCGCAGCGCTGCGGCCACGGCGGCGCGCACAGCTGCGGGATCGTTCACATCAATCTTCTTATTTGGCAGACCGTTTTCGAGCGCCTGCCGGGTGGTGAAGAAAAGCTGGTTCGCTATGATTTCCGTCGATAGATATGACTGCTCAATGTACTGTTGCAACAGTTTGCTGATGTACAGCCAGGAAAGGACCGAGACAACCAGAAACACCAGTCCTGTGATGGCCGCGGCGAGTTTGGTCTTCAGGCGCATGGATCGTGATAGTCAAGCATAAATGGGCCGCATAGACGCCGGAAGCAAAGAATAGAGGTCGAAGACAGTAATTTACTGCTCTTCGCTGGTATCAGAGGATCCGTCCGCCACGGAGCTGCCATACTCCTTCAGCTTGTTATGCAGCGTTTTCAGGCTGATACCAAGCGTTTCGGCGGCGCGCGTCTTATTATTTCCGTGGGATTCGAGCGTCTTCAGAATCAATAGCCGCTCCGCGCGGTCGATGGTCGAGCCGATTTCGATCCGGATCGAGTTGTCGTCTGGCGGCAACTCCAGAGGTCTTTCCGTGATCTTGCCAAAACCGGGGGGCAGATGCCGACTCTCCAGCAGTCCCTCGCCGCCCAGAACCACGGCTCGCTCGATGGTGTTACGAAGCTCGCGCACATTGCCGGGCCAGTCACTGGCCATGAGCTGCTGCATCATGCCGATGTCGATGCCGGTGATCTGGCGGTCGTGCTTGCGGTTCATGTCAGTAATCATTGCCTCCACAATCGCGGGAATATCTTCCTTATGGTCCCGCAGCGGAGGCATGCGGATATTGAACACATTCAGCCGATAAAAAAGATCGGCGCGCAAGTGGCCGTCGGCGACAGCTTCATCGGGATTTTTGTTGGTGGCGGCAAGAACGCGCACATCCACCGGAGACTCGATCTTGCTGCCCAGCCGCCGCAGCGTGCGTTCCTCAACAACGCGCAGCAGCTTGGCCTGGGTGCCAATTGGCATTTCGCCGATCTCGTCAAGAAGCAGAGTGCCTTCTTCGGCAAGCTCAAAACATCCGGCGCGGCGTTCCATGGCTCCCGTAAACGCGCCCTTCTCGTGCCCGAAAATTTCGCTTTCAATCAAGGTTTCCGGTATGGCCGCGCAATTCACAGCGACAAAAGGCCGGGCCTTTCTCGGGCTGAGCGAGTGCAGAGTGCGGGCCACCAGTTCTTTTCCTGTGCCGCTCTCTCCCGTTATGAGCACGGAAACATTCGAGGGAGCGATGCGCTCAATCAGCGCGAAGACCTCCTGCATTTTTTTGGAGGAGCCCACCAGCGACCCCAGCACGCCCGCGTCGCGCAGTTTGCGCCGCGTAACCTCCAGCTCCTGCTCGGTCTCGCGCTGACGTGAAGCATTGGACAGAATCTGACGCAGCCGGACCGAATCAACGGGCTTCTGGATGAAGTCGTAGGCGCCCAGCTTCATGGCATCCACGGCAGCCTGGATAGAACCTTGCGCTGTGAGGACCACAACCGCCTGGTTCTGCTTCAGTTCATTCAGGCGCTCCAGGAGTTCCAGTCCATCCATCCGCGGCATTTTTAGGTCGGTGACGATGATCCCAGGCTGCCAACCTCGCGCCTTTTCAAGGCCCTCGATGCCGTCCCGGGCGGTCTCGGTGCGATATCCCCAGCCGGAAACCAGCTCTGCAAGCCCGGTGAGGGCGTGCGGTTCGTCTTCGACAATCAGGACCTTTTCCTGGTTCGTCATGCAGCTTCCATCGGAGTATAAAGGGGACCTTCTCTCTTTTATCACGGGAGCAGCGGCCCGGAGGAGAGGGGATGTATGCTATCCGGAATGCTGGCCTACGAAGTTTCAAACCAGGAGTTAACAGAATTGCTCGGGTCGAATGTCGAACCCGGATGCATTCTGCTCGATGTTCGCGAACCATGGGAGTATGAAGAGGCGCACATTGAAGGAAGCGTTTCGATGCCGATGGGAGATGTTCCCTCCCGCGCCCTTCAGGAGCTCGATCCCGAGGCCCACGTCATAGCGATCTGTCATCATGGGGTGCGATCTATGAGCGTGACTGCATGGTTGAGGGATCAAGGCTTTGAAAAAGCGCAGTCGCTGCGGGGCGGCATCGACGCCTGGTCGGCCCAGATTGATCCCTCAATCCCGCGATATTAGCCGCTGTCACGGGCCTGAATACCTTCGTTGGCGGCTCTGATCAGACAATATCCCGGTTCAGTCTATTGCTCCACATTCGTCTGTTGGTTACACTTATAGAACACGACTCCCGAGTTCAAGGCTGTAAGAGAAGCCAGAGATGAGATTTACCATCTCCTCCGGAGCGGTGCGCGTGACCAGGATCGGCACAAGGAGCACATTACAGGATGCAAGGGTTGACTATTCCTCCGCAGGGGGTTCATCCGGAGACGCCGCCAGCTCATATCTCCTCTCAGCCCTCAGCGGTAACGCCGGCCGATCTGCGCAAAATGCTTTTCAAGCGCAAGTGGATCATTCTTCTCTCGGTACTAGCGGGAATTGCCGTTGCCATTTACGTGATTGAGACTACCGTGCCGCAATATGAGGCGACCGCTCGCATCAACGTCAACGTAAACCAGTCGACCAACATCGGCATCGAAAGCTTGATTCAGCAGAACGATCAATATGGTGAAACCGACCAGGCGCTCGCGACCCAGGTGCAGATCATGCGCAGCAAGACTGTTGCCATGGACGCTTTGGAGGCGCTGAACCTATATCGAAAGCCGCCGTTCTCGGAAGTCTTTGAAAAGCATCCCTACAACGGACACCTGACGGCGGAACAGCGCGACTCGCTAATCGCCGTTTTCCAGGGAGGGACCCAGGTCAGCATCGTTCCGAACACCGGGCTCGTGGATGTAAGTTTCCAAAGCTCCGACCCAGTGGTGGCGAGCAATGCGGCTAATGCTTTGGTGGACGCGTACATGCGGCGCGACCTGGAGGCGCGCTTCCAGGGAACAACCCGCATCTCGGATTGGCTTGCGCAACAGCTCACAGGTCTGAAAAAGCAGGTCGAATCTAACCAGAAGGCGCTGGGGGATTATGTACAGAAGCACAATATTGTGCCGACAGGCAACGAGGGCACCAATCTCGATACCGACAGCCTGGGCATAGTAAATCAGCAATTGGCTGAGGCCAAGGCAGATCGCATTGTAAAAGAGGCGCGCTACAAGATGGCGCTGACACGGAACCCGGAGCTGCTGGTTTCTGTCGCCCCGGGAACAATTCTGAGCTCGCTGCGGCAGAACCAGGGTGAACTGATGGTGCAGGAGGCGCAGTTAAAGGCCAAGTTCGGGCCTGAATATCCAAAGGTTCGAGAGCTCAACCAGCAACTGGCTAGCGTGCAAAGCGATATTGAGACCGAAATCACGAACCTCACGAAGCGCTTTGCGGAGGAGTACAACACGGCACAGTCGACCGAGGCGCTGATGCAGTCGCGTTTGGACGCCTTGAAGCAGACCGCATATCAGGAGAACCAGTCGGCGGCCCAGTTTGACATCCTTAAGCACAACGCCGAGGCCGCAGCGGAATTGTACGACGCGCTTGAGTTGAAGCTGCAGGAGGCAGGCATAACCGCGGGCCTGAACTCCAACAATGTGGACATCATCGACCGTGCGACCGTGCCCATGTCTCCCGTGCTCCCGAACAAGCGGTCGGACATGATGTTCGGGTTACTCGGCGGATTGGTGTTCGGACTGATACTGGCTTTCGTGCTTGAATCGATGGACGATACCCTGCGCACTTCAGAGGAAACGGAATCGATCTCGCAATTGCCCACTCTCGCCGTAGTACCGCATTTCGAACTCAAAAAAGATGCAGCCCTCGTCCGGCGGGAGGGTGGCACGAAACTCCTGCCCGATATCGTCTCTTATCTCGATGCACAGTCGATCGGAGCGGAGTCGTTGCGCACTCTACGTTCGGCAATCTTGCTTTCAGCCGTAGACAGCGCTCCCCAGGTTCTCCTTATTACTAGCAGTCTGGCGGAAGAAGGGAAGTCGACCATCGCCGCGAACCTGGCGATTTCCTTCGCGCAGCGGGAAGAGAAGGTGTTGTTGGTGGATACCGACTTGCGCCGGGGGACAACACACCTTAAATTCGGACTTCGCAATCGTTCGGGGCTATCGACCGTCCTTGCCGGAGAATCAGGACCCGAGACCTATGAACATCCGCTGCACGATTTGCCCAGGCTTGCGGTGCTGTCGCGCGGACCTATCGCGCCGAATCCAGGTGAAATGCTCTCCTCCCACGCGATGGAAGACCTCCTCGTGCAATGGCGCAAGAACTACGACCGAATTATTCTTGATTCTTCTCCGATTCTCGCCGTTTCGGACTCTCTGGCCCTCGCGCCGCAGGTCGACCGCGTCTTGATCCTGGTACGTTCGGGCAGCACGCGCAAGAAGGCCCTCCTTCGGACGCGAGAATTCCTGTGGCGCGCGGGTGCGCGAATTACCGGAACGGTCGTCAACGATGTAGATCTGCGGCTTGAAAATTACTACACATATTCAAAAGGCTACGCCTACGGCTACAAGAGCAATTATGGAGCGGGGTATGGGGCGTCCAATGGCAAGAAATAGCTCTTCGCGCACTCTTCTTGTGCTCTGCGTCTGCGCGGTGTCATGTGCGGCGCAGGGACAAGCGAATGCGCCGCAATCGCAGCTGGCCCAGACGCAGGAGACGCCTTCAGCCCAGGCGCTGCAGGCCCCAAATATCGTGATCGGCCCCGGAGACACGCTTAACGTGCAGGTCTTCGACACCCCCGAACTCTCGACCGAAGGAAGCCGCGTAAGCCCAACCGGGCAGGTCAGCCTGCCGGTGCTGGGGGTGATCCAGGTAGCCGGCTTGAACACCGATCAGGCGGCCCGCCGGGTCGAGTCGGAGCTGCGAGCGCGCGGCATCATGGTCGACCCGCGTGTAACGATTTCAGTGGTCGAATACGCCACCCAGGGCGCGACGTTGCTGGGCGAAGTGAAGGTTCCGGGGGTTTACCCGACATTCGGAGGCCGCAGGCTGCTGGACATAATCGCTTTGGCGGGAGGGGTTGCGAGCACGGCTGGAAAGCTGGTGACCATTGCCCATCGCGATGATCCGCAGCATCCCGTATCGATTGCGCTCGTTCCCAATGCGGAAGCGCTGGGCACGCAGGAGAACCCGATCATCTTGCCGGGAGACACGATCATGGTGGGGCGGGCCGGAATCATCTACATCATGGGGGCGGTGAACAAGCCGGGCGGGTTCCTGATCGACAATAACGAGCACATCTCTCTTATACAGGCGCTCACGCTGGCGGGCGGCTGGACGCAGACAGCCGGGTTGAGCAAGGCTCGGCTGATTCGCAAAGTGCCGGAAGGGCACAAGGAGCTGATGCTCGATCTGAAGCACGTGCTGAACGGCCAGCAATCCGACATCAGCGTGGAGAACGGCGACATTCTCTATGTGCCGGTCAGCTTTGGGAAGAACCTGGCTTATCGTGGAATGGAAGCGGTGATAGCCGCGGCACAGACAGCTGTGGTGTATAGCTCCAGCTCCGGCAATCTTTGAGCGTGGAGCAACGAGCGTCACGGCGGATTGCCAAGGTTGGGGGCGGCGTTTGAAGCCGCCATCGTGCGCCGCGGCCCGTTCCATTCTGCTCTCGTCACGCACCGATAAGACGCAGGCCTTGGAATTAAATCTGACGAAGTCCGCGATGGGCATCGACTCGACGATGATAAATGGGGATTTATTATGGGCTTGAAGATCTCCTATGTCCGGAATGCTGCATTGCTGGCCACGTCCGCTGCGACACTGATTCAGTTGGCGATCTTTTTCAGTGTCGATAATCTTATTGCTTCAGCATTAGTACTCTGCGGAGCTCTTACAGGCTTTTATTATGCAGTCAATCGGCAGCTTTTGGATGAGTACCCGATATCTACCTACTCAATCATCGGATACACGATATATAATTTTGTAGTTCCTCCCCTGGGAAAACTGGCTGACTTCCAAGGCATTCTCCAAGGCCTGAATCATCCAATCCTCGTCTGGGTGTATGGGGTCATGGGCCTGTTCGCATTAGTGCTTGCCCACTGTGTGTATCGTGGCTTCTTGCCTTACCAGACCATAAGATTCTCGGTAACCAATATCTTCTATCGACCACTGCACTTCTTCGACATGCCAAACGAGATTCAGTTCTGGATCATGGGCATCGTCGGAATTGCCGCGACGCTGGCGACATTTCGGCACCCGTCTGCCGGGGGATCGTCCATTCTGTCCTCCGTCGCCCGAGGGTTTGTCCCCCTGATTTATACGCCGTATCTGGCAGCGTTTCCAAACCTCGTTGACCCCCGCTACAGGGTCAAGCGCGGACCGATTCGATTGCGTCTAATTGCCTACAGCGCTGTGCTCATCGCAGCGTCCGCCGCGGTGAACAGCAGAAGCTTTATGCTTACGGGCTTTGCGTCGCTGATCTGCGTTTACGGCTACAGGGTAATTACAGGAACTATTTCACCTCCAAAGCTCACGGCAAAGTTTTTCATAGTGATAGCGGTTTGCCTTTGGCTGATAACCGGACCGATGAGCAATTTGGCCGCCTCTATGCTTATAGCCCGAAAGATGCGCGCTAACGTATCACCTGTAGAGCTTGCAAGAACAACAGGAAACATCTACCGTAGCGGTATCGCAATTAAAGCATATCAAAATTCCCTGGCTCATCCTGTACGGGCGGGGAGCTATAACGAAGCCTACTACAGCAGTCTATTTCTTAATAGATTCGGAAACATGCGTCTCACCGATCTATCTATCGATGCAGCGCGCGGTGTAATGGCATCTGGGCGCAGCTCATACTTCAGAAGAAATCAGCTTGAGAGAGTTATCGCCGTTCTCCCTGACCCGATTATCCGGTTCCTGAATTGGAATATTGACAAGACTGAAGTGCTTAGCGGATCAAGCGAAGATGTTTTGTACGAGTTGGCGACGGGATTCCCTGTCGGTGGATTTAAAACCGGATCAGCATTGGTAATTCTGCGCATGACATTCGGGATAATGTGGCCAGTATATTATGGGCTTATGGCGACCTTCGTTTTTGCTGTTTTCGATGCGAGCACCGATGTCGATAGTTGTTGGGGTGGAGATAATAGAAGAGCCGGTTACGTAGTGTTCAATCCTTTGATCGCGGCAACGCTGTTTGGCTATGCTTTTTATCTGGCGATAGCGCAAGATGTGTCTTACTATGCAGCGCTACTTACCCGCGCGTGGATAACAATAGGAGTTTCTTACGCTGTTGTGTTTATGTTGAGCAAATATATATCCTCCCTGCTGCTCGGATGGACTTGGCGGAGATAGGCGCGAAATGATACCACTGCATGAAGTGTTGGGGAGTTGTCATGCAGCCTGATTATGGCAGTTACTTTAGGTGAGGCGTCGGATAAAATGATCACAGGAAGATTTGCCTGGACTGCTGCGCGGCAAATGTCTTGCATGCTGGAGACGGAGAGTACTTCGACCGGGTATTGTCCTTTCTTCGATGGCATGCCCGCGTACTCATGGCTCTTTCGCTAGTGGGCGGTGGGTCGATGGCCTGGAAGGGACGGTTTTGATCGATATGCGCGGCATCTTTAATCTCTGGCTCTGCGCCATCTTTTGTCTCAGTGGAGCGATCGCTTCGGGACAAAGCGTCAGCGAGACTGTCTCCGCCGCGGCCAGCTCTGCCGTGAGCGATTCGTCCGCGCTCGCTTCGGTGCGATCGGCGGCGAACGAGGAGTTGAGCGCTGAGTCTGGCGGCGGCCCCGGTTCAACCGCGCGACGTGTCGCTTTGCATCCCGCGATGGGCCACGCGCGAGGTAAAGCTCTAAAGCTGAACCGGCTGGAACGATTGAACCCGCGCCAGGCTTTTAGCTCGGGAGAATTGTCCCACGCGGGACCTTCAACCACAAGTGGGCGTACTTCTGTCAAACGTTCGACAGCGATGGGCGAAAGTGA
The DNA here is from genome assembly GCA_036273415.1 of Silvibacterium sp. GTDB lineage: Bacteria > Acidobacteriota > Terriglobia > Terriglobales > Acidobacteriaceae > Silvibacterium. Next base: position 168,146 of record DASUHR010000016.1, read on the forward strand.
ATATGGCGCGGGGGGGACCACGCCAGGCGAGTTTCCCGACAGCACGGACGGAACCGCCTTTCCTAATCCTTCCGATGCTGGAACCGTGAGCCCGCTCGAATGGAAGCCGGGAATTAATTTCGGCCTGCCGAAATTCTCAGACCGAATCTTTCTCAACCCTACGTTCAAGGCAGGCGCGAATTCATACCGTGGCCGAGCGAATCAAACGGGTATGCTGCACGCTACGCGAAGCGTTGGTATGAAGAACAAGCCATCCAGTTCGTTGATTTTGCAGCCGAACGACAGCCTCAAAAGCCAGTCATTAGGCGGTTCTCCGCTGCATACGACCGTCGATCAGGAAATTCTCAGCCCGCAGTAGTGCGGTGAATCCAGCGGGTTTTCCCACCGGACCATTTTTCGCTTTTCAGGCCTTCTCAACCGTCAACGACTCAAGCACCACAGGCTTGTTCGGCTTATCTTGCGAGTTGCGGGGAACGCGTGAAATTTTCTCCACCACGTCCTGCCCTTCCACCACTTCGCCGAAGATCGTGTGCTTGCCTGTCAGCCAATCGGTGGACGCTACGGTGATAAAAAATTGAGAGCCGTTTGTATTCGGACCGGCGTTGGCCATGGCAAGTTTTCCGGGAGCGTTAAATTTGTGCGGCGACCCTTTGGTTTCGTCCTCAAAGCGGTATCCCGGGCCACCCATTCCGTTTCCCGCAGGATCTCCGCCCTGGATCATGAAATCGGGAATCACGCGGTGGAAAATCGTCCCGTCATAAAGCTTGTCGCTGCTCTTCTTATTGCCAACGGGGTGGGTCCATTCGCGCTTGCCCTCGGCAAGGTCGATAAAATTGGCGACGGTCTTCGGCGCGTCCTTTTCAAACAAACGTGTGACGATGCGGCCTTCGCTGGTGTTAAAAACGGCATAGGTTCCGGGCTGACGGGACATGCATGTACTCCTTAGGGAAAATTATTGCTGAGAATTGGCTGTGGAGGCGGACGGAACAGGCTGCCCTGCTGGCACGATAGTGACTTTGTTCAGCGTCACAGGCTGAAGTGGCCTATCGTGAGCATCGCGCTCCACGTCCTCGATGGATTGAGCGACGAGAACACTGTGAGCATCGCATTGACCAAAAATAGTGTAGTGCTGGTCGAGGCTGGGGTACGGCGCGGTAGTGACAAAAAATTGTGAGCCATCGGTGTTCGGACCCGAGTTTGCCATCGCGAGTCGTCCAGGCACGTCGAAGTTCAGGCTGGAATCGAATTCGTCCGGAACGTAATAGCCCGGGTCCCCCTGTCCATTGCCGAGCGGATCACCGCCCTGGATCATGAAACCAGGAATAACGCGATGAAATGTCGTTCCATCGTAAAGTGCTTTGCCGTGCATCTTCTGGTGCGTGGCCGGGTTGGTCCACTCTTTCGTGCCCTCGGCAAGACCGGTGAAATTCGCGACGGTTTGCGGAGCTTCCTTCGAGAACAGCTTGCAAGTCAATTTTCCCATCGTCGTATCAAAAATTACCGTCGGGCCGGTGGGCTGCGGGCTTACGTGCGCCTGAGTATCGGGCGACGAGGGTAGCGACTGACCGGCAGTATTAGCCGTCGGCGCATCCGGCGTTGCTTGCGACTGCTGCGCATATGCAGCCGTGGAAAGAAGGAAAGCGGCGACGGGAACGAGGAGAGCACGGGAGATGAATTTCATGCGAAAAGGATCCAAGACACAGATTAACGCAAAGGATTAGACGAGAACAGCCGCGCACTAGTCAATGTCGGAGGCGAAAGAGCCGATGCCAGCTTTCCTGCGGATGAAGAGTGGCATCAGCAAGAGAACCAGAAGTTGCACGGCAATCGCTCCTGAAGTATCAAGGACGACATCCTGCGGTACGCCCGTGCGGCTGGGCAGAAAACTTTGGTGAAATTCATCCGCAGACGCGACCAGCACGGTACAGCCAATGGCCAAGGCCGCGGAACGCATCCACAGTGCGCGAACACCGGAACTCGTCAGATGCAGAGTCTTCCTCCATCCGTGAAAGAAGCACAGGCTTACAATCCCATATCCCGTGAAGTGACCGGTCTTGCGGATGTAGTGATGCACCGTTGCCCAATGCGCGGGAGTAATCGGCCCAAATAGATGCACCCAGATCGGCAGGAGCCACCGGCTGGTGTTGTCGGCTGACATCATCACCGTAGACTCGATTGCGATCATCAGAACCGCGAGCGCCGCCGGGATCCAGTGGCGAACCGAATGGAGCCGTGAATTGCCCATGCATCAATTATAGGTTGGCGCTCACATCCATAAAGCACTCGGCTTCCTCGACATCCAACTTCAGCTCGTCGCGTTTGGATCGATCTTCAGCTTCGATCCTGTGCTCCATTCAGTCATTGGAGTGACGATGCGCACCACGTCGTCGCGTTGCTTCCAGCTCGCGCGCCAGTAGTCGCGGTTCATTGCGGAAATAACCTCCAGCTGAATCTCCTTGGGACAGGCGCCGGTGCATTCGCCGATGTTGGTGCAGCTTCCGAATGGTTCCACGTTCATCTGCGCCACCATGTTCAGTGCGCGGCGGTCCTGCTCAGGCCTGCCCTGGGGCAAAATGCCCAGGTGGGTGATCTTGGCTCCCGTGAACAGCGCGGCGGAGGCGTTCGGGCACGCCGCTACGCAGGCCCCGCAGCCGATGCAGGCGGCAGCATCCATAGCTCGATCGGCAACATCCTTGCCGACGAGAATCGCGTTACCGTCGGGAGCGTTTCCAGTAGATACCGAAACGTAGCCGCCGGCTTCAATGATGCGGTCGAACGAACGGCGATCGACGACGAGATCCTTCACTGAAGGAAACGCAGCCGCGCGCCACGGCTCAATCACCAGTTCCTGCCCGTCCTTAAAGTGCCGCATGGTGAGCTGACAGACAGTGGTCGCAGGCATCGGGCCATGCGCGACGCCATTAATCATGAACCCACACGATCCGCAGATGCCCTCGCGGCAGTCGTGCTCAAAAGCAACCGGCTCTTCGCCGCGTTCGATCAGCGTTTCGTTCAGAACGTCCAGGCACTCCAGCATGGACATCTCTGGATTCACGTCGTTCATCGCGTAGTTCACGAACCGGCCTTTATCCCCACGGCTCTTCTGGCGCCAGATTTTCAGCGTGAGTTTCATTACTTGTAGCTCCTCTGGCTGGGATGAACGTAGTCGAATTCCAGCGGCTCTTTCGTAAGCGACGGCGGGCTATTCGGCCCCGTATAGCCCCACGCGGCAACGTACGAGTAGTGCTTGTCATCGCGTTGCGCCTCGCCGTCCGGCGTCTGGTATTCCTCGCGAAAGTGGCCGCCGCAGCTCTCGTTGCGCTCGCGCGCGTCAATGCACATCAGTTCGCCAAGCTCGAAGAAGTCGGCAACACGGGCAGCTTTTTCCAGGCTCTGGTTCAAATCATCTCCGCTGCCCGGCACTGTGAGGTTCCGCCAGAACTCTTCGCGAAGCGCGCGAATTTCTCCGATGGCTTTCTCAAGGCCCTGCGCCGTGCGCGACATGCCGCAATAATCCCAAACAATCTTTCCCAGCTCGCGATGAAAAGAGTCGACCGTGCGCTTGCCCTTGATGGACAGCAGCCTGTCAATCGTTGCGCGGACTTCCGCGACTACGCGTTGAATCTCACCGTGCGATTCAGTGACACTCGCGAATTTGCTGCTCGCGATATAGTTGCCCACCGTGTAAGGCAGAATAAAGTAGCCGTCCGAAAGGCCCTGCATCAGCGCGCTGGCGCCCAGGCGATTAGCCCCATGATCGGAGAAGTTCGCCTCACCCGCGACGAAGAGTCCGGGAATGGTGCTTTGCAGGTTGTAGTCCACCCACAGGCCGCCCATTGTGTAATGGATTGCGGGATAGATGCGCATCGGAACCTTATACGGGTTCTCGTCCGTGATGCGCTCGTACATGTCGAACAAATTGCCGTAACGCTCACGAATCGTATTTTCGCCAAGCCGCGCAATTGCGTCAGTAAAGTCGAGGTAAACGCCCAGCCCGCTTTCGCCCACGCCGCGGCCTTCGTCGCACACCGCCTTGGCATTTCGCGAAGCAACATCGCGCGGCACCAGATTGCCGAAGCTCGGATACCGGCGCTCGAGATAGTAGTCGCGCTCGTTGTCCGGAATCTGCCGGGGCGGGCGCTTGTCGCCCTTCTGCTTCGGCACCCAGATGCGTCCGTCGTTGCGGAGTGATTCTGACATCAGCGTGAGCTTGGACTGGTAATCGCCGGAGACCGGAATGCACGTAGGGTGAATCTGCGTGAAGCAGGGATTGGCGAACAGCGCCCCGCGCTTGTGCGCGCGCCAGATTGCGGTGACATTCGATCCCTTGGCATTGGTGGAAAGGTAGTAGACATTCCCGTATCCGCCGGTGGCGAGCACCACGGCGTCGCCAATGTGAACGTTCAGGCCGCCGGTAATCAGGTTACGGGTCACAATGCCGCGCGCCTGCCCATCAATCACGATCAGGTCCAGCATCTCCGTGCGCGGGAACATGGCGACAGTGCCCTCGTGAATCTGCCGTTCCAGCGCCTGGTAGGCGCCGAGCAGAAGCTGCTGGCCCGTTTGTCCGCGCGCGTAAAAGGTACGCGAAACCTGCGCGCCGCCAAAGGATCGGTTCGTTAGTGAGCCGCCGTATTCACGCGCGAATGGAACGCCCTGCGCCACGCACTGGTCAATGATCTTCACGCTATTCTCGGCCAGCCGGTAAACATTGGCTTCGCGCGAGCGGAAATCGCCGCCCTTCACCGTGTCATAGAAAAGTCGATAGATGCTGTCGCCGTCGTTCTGGTAATTCTTGGCTGCGTTGATTCCGCCCTGCGCAGCGATGGAGTGCGCGCGGCGCGGCGAATCCTGGAAGCAGAAGCATCTGACTTTGTATCCAAGCTCGCCCAGCGATGCGGCGGCCGACGCTCCCGCGAGTCCGGAGCCTACGACAAGAATGGTGTGCTTGCGCTTGTTCGCCGGGTTGACGAGCTTCATGTCGAACCGGGCTTTGTCCCACGCCTGCTCGATCGGGCCGGAAGGAATTCTTGCGTCGAGTGTCATTTACTTTAGCAGCCCCGCTAGAACGCTGATCGGAATCGAAATGTAACCGAGAACAATACAGGCGGCGACGACGAAAGCCGCCTTCTTCAACATCGGAGTGTGGCGCGGATGGTTGTACCCGACGGACTGGAACATGCTCCACAGGCCGTGGCGGAGGTGGAAGCCGAGCAGGATGAGGGCAAAAATGTACCATGCAGAAACCCACCAGACCTGAAAGCCCGCGACTACATTGTGGTAAACATCGCCCGGGATGAACTGCGACTCAGGATGGATCGTTCCCGCGGTGAACTCAAGAAGATGAAAGATGATGAAGGCCAGAACAATCGGACCGGACCAATACATTGTGCGCGACGCGTAGGAAGAATTGATGGCCTCTTTTCGCGAGTAGCCCACCGGGCGCGCCTTCTTGTTGCGTAGCGCCAATTGCACCGTGGCGATAATGTGCAGCACGACGGAAACGATAAGAATCGAGCGGATGATCCAGAGCAGCGTGGCATCGAAGTGAAGAAATTCGGCATAGCTGTTTTCGCTTGCCCGTCCGGCGAATACCAGCAAATTCCCGATAAGATGGCCGATCAGGAACAGGAACATAATCGCTCCCGTGACCGCCATCACAACCTTCTTGCCGTTTGTGGACTGCCAGAAACCGGGCGCGCGATTCTTCTTCACATCGGACGCTGCTTCGCTTGTAGTTGCGCTCATTGAATGTTCCAAGCCCTGGGTAGAAGAGTGATGCGGCTGCTGATGAAACCGCACGCGGCGTGGCGCGCGTATCTGAGCCGATGCTGAAACTGTGGAAGTATCAATCTTTATTATTGGTTCTGCTGGCGGCGAGCGTCAAGGAAGAGCGCGCTGCGGGACGGACTGCAGAAGAGCGCGCAGCGCCACGCCGCGGTGGCTGATTTGCTGCTTCGTGATGAGGTCGATCTCGGCCATTGTCTTGCCGAGTGGCGAAAGATGAAACAGCGGATCATAGCCGAAGCCGCCTTCGCCGCGGGGCTCAGTGACGATCTCGCCTTCGACAGCGCCTTCGCCTGTGAAGAGGCAGACACCATCGCGCGCCGCGGCGAGAGAGCAGCGATAGCGCGCCTGGCGCTCGCCCGTGGGAACACTTTCAAGTTGCGACAGCAGAAATAAATTGTTTCGCTCGTCTGCGCTTTTCGGAGTGTCAGGAGCGAATCCAGCATCTTCGGCATAGCGAGCCGAGCGTACGCCGGGTGCGCCTTCGAGCGCATCCACCTCCAGCCCGGAGTCGTCAGCCAGCACCAGCTCGCCTGGCGCGAATCGACTATAGTAACTCGCCTTTGCGCGAGCGTTGGCGGCGAAACTCGGCTCGTCTTCCGGCGGCGCAGGAATGTTCTTTAATCCGGGCAGCGGTTCAATCCTCACATTGAGGTCTCGCGCCGCTACTTCAAAATCGCGCAGCTTGCCCAAGTTGCTGCTGGCCACAAAGAGCTTCATCACCCGTGGATGTCCCGGAGCGCCGGATAAATTTTGCGATATGCCTTGTAGCCCTCAGCATAACGTTGCATGTTGGCGGCGTCAGGCTCGATCTGCTGTGCTACATCGATGGCTGCGGCGCATGCAACTTCAAGATCGGGCCATCCCTCTGCGCCTACTCCGGCGAGCAGGGCAGCTCCAAAGGCTGCGCCCTCTTCGGCGACCAGAATGTCGGATTTGTACCCGTAAATCGACGACTGAATCTCGCGCCAGAGCCGCCCGCGTGCGCCGCCTCCGCCAAGCCGTACGCCCTTAACGGGGATGCCCAGTTCAGCGAATAGCGTGAATGTGTCCTTGAGCGAATAGGCCACGCCTTCGAGCACTGCGCGAACCAGATGGGCTTGCGTGTGTCCGACGTTGAGTCCGACGAAAGCAGCGCGGGCCTGCGAGTCAAGATGCGGCGTGCGTTCGCCCAGCAGATACGGCGTCCATAGCAGCCCGTCGCTGCCCGCGGGCACTTCGGCTGCGGCCGCGGTGAGATCGTCATAGTCCGCGCCCGGCGCGATGATGTCACGCAGCCATCGCAGAGAAAGCCCGGCGGCCTGTGTCACTCCCATCACGTGCCATCGTCCCGGGACGGCGTGGCAGAATGTATGCAACCGACCCAGCGGGTCGCGCTTAGGCGCAGCGGTCGCGGCGAAGACCACTCCCGATGTGCCGATGGTGGCCGAGACCGAGCCCGGCTCGAGAATCCCCATGCCGACTGCTCCTGCACCCTGATCGCCCGCCCCAGCCACGACAGGCGTTCCGGCTAGCAGTCCGGTCGCAGATGCGGCGCTCGCCGAAATTCGCGCGCACACGTCCGGCGACTCGAAAAGCTGCGGCAGCCATGATTCGGGAATGCCTGCGGCCCGGGCGACTTCGCTCGACCAGCGGCGATTTGCAACATCGAGCAGCAGCGTGCCGGAAGCCTCCTGCACATCCATCGCATAGGTTCCCGTCAGCCGAAAGCGAACGTAGTCCTTCGGGCAGAGCACGTGCGCGATTCTCGTGAACAGCTCCGGCTCATGCTTGCGGACCCAAAGCAGTTTCGTCAGCGTGAAATTCGGCAGCGCCGGATTCGCCGTAAGCTCGATCAGGCGCTCACGGCCGATCTCCTTGTGCAGCCAGTCGCACTCAGAACCGGTCCGCTGATCGCACCAGATCAGCGATGGGCGCAGGACTTCGCCTGCTACATCGAGCATCACAGCGCCGTGCATCTGTCCCGTGAGCCCCACCGCGTCGACCGTCGCTCCGCTCGCCGTGAGTACCTCTCGAATTGCCTGCTGCGCGGCGCGCCACCAGTCTTCCGGATCCTGCTCAGCCCATCCGGGCTGCGGGCTGCGAAAGGCAGCGTGTTCCGAAGAGGCAGCGCCGACGAGTTTGCCCTGCGCATTGACGAGGACGGCACGAGTGCCGCCGGTTCCGACATCGAGCCCAAGAAACACGGACAAACCTCCGTAGCTGCGAAGACATTGTAGCTGCCGGGTTGCCCGCAATGCTCTGAAAACAAATGAAAACTGTGTACGAAGCGCGGAAACTCGGGCATCTTACTTAGTTGGGAAACATGCTTCCGCCGGTTGCGGAACAACTTCGAAAACGGAGATTTTCAATAATGAAGAAATCGAACCTACTGGCTTTTGTGCTGAGCACTGCGATTGTGGCAGTGCCCGCCTGCTCCTTTGCTGTACCCGCGCAAGAACACCAAGCCCAGCGCCACGACAATGATCATAGAGCCGCAGCGCACCAGAACTATCGTTTCCGTTCTCAGGACAGAAGCAAGTTACAACAACATTATCGCGCTGCACATCATGAACACGCAGCGAACGCTCACCGTTGGGCTTGGCGTCGTGGCGAAAGTCTGCCTTCTGGATGGCAGGGCCAGGTTGAGCCGCTACCTCAGGAAGACATTACCCTGCTTGCGCCCCCGCCTCCGGGATACGTGTTTGGTTACTACAATGGCTGGGCGATCGTCTATGACCCGAACACCGGCGTGATCCTCGACGCTGTGCTCCTGGATTAATTAGCTTCCCCGGAGCGCCAAAGGAGCGCCAAAGTCCCGAGCCGGAAGGTTCGGGACTTTTTCATTCATGGCAAACGCACAACGATTCCAGTGCTGAGCGTTCTCGGCGAAGGGTTGTCGATGACGCCGGAGAATCCGCCAATGGAGAACTCCGCCACGCGCCAGTCGACGTGGGGTAGTATCGTCCAATCGACTCCGGCCACTCCCTCGTAGGCCAGCGCTGTCTGCTTGATCGTGGCAGTTCCGCCCCCCAAATCGACCTTGCCCGCCCCCACCAGGCCCTCGACGTAGGGCATGAACGGCAGCACGTGAGGATGAATCTGCAGGCGAGGCCCGATGAAGCCCATATCCACCGTCGCGGTGCTGGAGCTGAGTAGCGTGGCGCGCGCGTCCAGGCCGACTCTCACAAACGGGAAATGCCAAGCGTCGTGGTACAGGCCGAAAGTCGGACCGTATTGCCAGCCGACGTTCGGCACCTCGATATTCGAGCCGCTGAACTCCGCATAAACGCCCGTTTGCGCCCACGCATGGGCTGCAGAAAAAAGGATGAAGCTGAAGCTTACAAACATCCAGCTGAGGTAACGTTGCGGGAGAGAGCGCATAACGGGAATCCCTTTCAACTTTTCGGTTAGAAGGAATGATCGCAGGCGCAGGTTGCCGCCGCATCGCGCCTGCGACTCGATTTCAGGCCAGCTTGGTCATGATCTCTTGGAGCACCTGTTTTGAGGGGCGCGTGCGCTCCTGGGGAAGGGTCGCCAGCGGCTCATCGACCAGATTCAGCAAATCGGTGAAGCTCGGCTTCTGCGTGTCGACATAAAAGATACCGGTGAGCACTTCGCCGCGCTCATGCGCTTCCATCAGCGACTTTACCGCGGCCACGCGGTCCGACGGGTTATAGTCCTCGCGCAGCTTGCGCAGGCGCAGATGCGAGCCGTCGTGCATGGTCACATCATAAGTCGAGCCCGCGTCGTACTCGATGGCGATGTCCTCGAAGTGCGGCACAAAGCCTACTTCCGAGATCGCCTCCTCATGCTCCTGCATGTACTTGTAGCTCTTGGTTGAGCCTTCGTGGTCGTTGAAGGTCACGCAGGGTGAGATCACGTCGAGCATCACCGTGCCTTTGTGCGCGATGGCCGCCTTCAGCATGGCAAGAAGCTGCTTCTTGTCGCCGGAGAAGGAGCGTCCTACGAAGGTCGCGCCCAGCTGGACGGCGAGCGCGCAGGTGTCGATTGCCGGAAGATCGTTGATGACCCCGGTCTTCAGCTTCGATCCCACATCGGCCGTCGCCGAGAACTGGCCCTTGGTGAGCCCGTAAACTCCGTTGTCCTCGATGATGTAAATGAGTGGCAAATTGCGGCGCATGAGGTGCGCGAACTGACCCATGCCGATCGAAGCGGTGTCTCCATCGCCGGAGACGCCGATGGCCTGCATGGTCTTGTTTGCCAGAATCGCGCCCGTGGCTACAGATGGCATGCGTCCGTGTACGCTGTTGAAGCCGTGCGAGCGCGCGAGAAAGTACGCGGGGCTTTTCGAGGAGCAGCCGATGCCGGATAGCTTCATGATGCGTTCCGACTTGATGCCCATCTCATAAAAAGCGTCGATGATGCGTTCCGAGATCGCATTGTGGCCGCAGCCCGCGCACAGCGTGGTCTTGCTGCCGCGATAATCGACGATGGGCAAGCCGAGCCGATTGACCTTGGGATTGGGAGCGGTTGCGGTAGCCATTAAATCTCCTCCTGCTGAATCATCGCTTCGGTGACGGAGCGCGCGTCGATAGGCAATCCGTTGAAGTGGCGGATGCTTCGCAGCTTGACCGCATCAGCTGCGGATAGCTCCAGCTTCAGCAAGCTCAACATCTGTGCGTCGCGGTTCTGCTCGACCACATACACGCGCTCATGCGATGCGACGAATTCCTGAATCTCCGCCGTGAACGGGAAAGCGCGGATGCGCAGATAGTCCGTCTCGATGCCGTACTCCTTCTTCAACTGATCGCGGCTTTCGAACACCGCAAAATCCGAGGTCCCGAAAGCAATCAAACCAATCTTCGACTTGCCGGTCTGCACAACCACCGGAGTTGGAACCAGCGTGCGCGCTGTCTCGAACTTGCGCGCCAGCCGCTCCATTAGGTTCTGGTAGTCGTCAGGCCTCTCCGTATAGAGGGCCTTCTCGTTGTGTCCGCTGCCGCGCACAAAATATGCAGCCTGGGGATGGTCCGTGCCGGGGAGCGTCCGGTAGGGAATCGCGTCACCGTCCACGTCCTTGTAACGCGCGAAGCCGCCCAGGCGCGTAAGATCTTCCGCCGTCAGGATCTTGCCGCGGTCCAGCGGCTTCTCCGGATACTCGAACGGCTCCGACATCCAGTTATTCATGCCGAGGCTGAGATCGGAGAGCACGAACACCGGCGTCTGCAGACGCTCGGTGAGGTCAAACGCCGCGATGGCGAACTCAAAGCATTCCCGCACGCTGCCCGGAATCAGCATTACATGCTTCGTGTCTCCATGCGAGAGATACGCAACCGAGAGAATGTCGGCTTGCGATGTCCGCGTGGGCAATCCGGTCGAGGGGCCCACGCGCTGAATGTCGAAGATGACGCCGGGCAGCTCAGAGAAGTATCCAAGCCCGGCGAACTCCGCCATAAGCGAGATGCCGGGGCCGGAGGTCGCGGTCATCGCCCGCGCGCCCGCCCAGCCTGCGCCGAGCACCATGCCCACAGCGGCCAGCTCGTCCTCAGCCTGCACGACAGCGAACGACGCTTTGCCGTCTGCCTCGATGCGGTACTTCTTTAGATAGTCAATGAGCTGTTCGACGACAGAGGAGGACGGCGTGATCGGATACCAGGTCACCACCGTAACTCCGGCGAACATAGCGCCGAGTGCAGCGGCGGCGTTGCCGTCAATGATGATCTTGCCGTCGGTCGCGTGCATGCGCTCCAGCACATACGGGTCCTGTTTAGTGAGCGACTCGGCGGCATAGTTATAGCCTGCCTCAATCGCGGCCCAGTTCAGGTCGGCGGCCTTCTGCTTTTTGGCGAACTGTCGGCGCAGCGCGGCTTCCACCACCTTCATATCGAGAGAAATGATCTTCGCCAGCACGCCGACGTAGATCATATTCTTGACAAGTTTGCGCAGCTTGGCTTCCGGACATACGGCGGCAGTAAGTTTGTCGAAAGGGATCGGATAGCAGATCACGTCATCGCGATACTGCTTCAGGTTCGCGGCGTCTTCGTAGATTGCGACAGCGCCGGCGGGCAGCGACAGCATATCGTCCTTGGCCGTCTCGGCGTTCATCGCCACCAGGATGTCGATCTCCTGCTTACGCGCGACGTATCCCTGCTTGCTGGCGCGAATGGTGTACCAGGTGGGCAGGCCCGCAATATTCGATGGGAAGAGGTTCTTGCCACTGACCGGGACGCCCATTCCGAAGATGCTGCGCAGCAGCACATTATTGGCGGACTGCGAGCCCGAGCCGTTGACGGTTGCTACCTGAAGGCTGAAATCGTTGATGATGGGCTTCTTTGAAACTGCTTTCGTGCCCTGCTGCGCGGCGTCAACGCCGGCGCTGTCCAGGGCAGCGTGTCCTGTCGCCATGTGGCGGGATTCCCTTCGGATTAAATTAATCGATGGAGCTGGCTTTCTCTCTAATTATAGCGATTGGAGAGGCGATTATCCCGACTCGCACGTTACCAATGGTGGTTCGCAGGTCGTGCGGGATGCTGCCAACAGCGCGCAGAGATCGGACTGCTTCCGACAAGGGGAGGGCCGCTGACGCTTACATGCTGATTGGCGCGAAGCGCGTGTGCCTGGACGGCTAGTCCTTGGACGGCTAGTCGACGGCTAGTCTTAGTTGCGCAGGTCGGCGGCGGCGCGCGTGACTTCCGCCTGCTGCTCTGCATTCAGCGGTAGCAGCGGCAGGCGCGGGCGGCCTCCATAGTAGCCGTTCAAATCGCACGCGTGCTTGATGCCGGGTATTCCGTACTTGCCGACTACGATCTGCGAAGCTGAGACTACCCGCTGCTGCTTCAGAGCGCCGAGCGCGGGATCGTTGTCCTTCCACGCGGTGTAAATTTCCTGGCAGGCCTGCGGTGCGAAAGCGGCGAGTGCAAGGATTCCTCCAGACGCGCCCGCCATCACTGAATCGAGAAGCTGGCTGGCAGACCCCGCGAGCACCTGAAAGCCGACTTCCTTCTTGCGCGAAGCCTTTGCCATCACTGGTGGCGGAGCGACAGCCGCCACGGCTGCTCCCCCAAGCGATTCAGCGGAAACAAAGTTGCCTGGGGGCAAGGTCATCTCCAGCAACATGCGGCCGGTTAAGGCCGTGAAGGTCGGCGTGACCAGCAGCTCGCGGCGCGGAGCATTGCGTGTGGCGGCTACGAGCTTGGCAATGCGCTCCACGCTTCCGCCTGAATCCTTGATAGCGATGATATTCGGGTGCTGCGCGAGCTCCCCCACAACCTCGACCGGGATCTCGTAATGCGTGAACTTCGGAATGCTGTAGAGGATGACGGGCAGCGGCGACTGGTCGGCGACCGCCCGATAGTACGTGAGCATTTCCGCGCTGCTCATATTTGCTGCATAGTAGCTGGGGGTGCGTGCCAGCACTGCGTCATATTGCTGGTCGGCGGCAAACTCGGCCAGGCGAAGGGTCTCGGCCACGCTTTCGCGCGCGATCCCGGCGATCAGCACCTTCTCGGCCGCGGCGGCTTCCCGGGCGGAGCGAAGCACCTGGCGGGTCTCCTCGTCTCCCAGCATGACGGCTTCTCCCGTCGAGCCGAGCACAACAATCCCGGCTACCGGCGTGCGCGAAAAACGCTCGACATTATGCTCCAGCTTTTTGAGGTAAAGGCGCCCGTCGGGGTAAAAGGGAGTGGTTGCAGCGGGGAAAATGCCTTCGAGCAGCATGGGTTGATTGTAATGCGGCCCGGCAGCCAAATCGGACCGTTGGTTGGCGGGAAAAAATGCCCTACCGAATGCAGTTGAATTATTCGAAATCACTATAATAGTAAGTAGGGGTCAAGAAATTTCGGGATCTCAGACTACGAGAATGATGGAAGCACTGAGTCTCCTTTTGTTTGTATCAACTGCAAAGAGTGGCCATACGGAAGGCATCAAAGAATCAATCATTTAGGAAAACAACGCAAAGCTTTTCTTCATCTCGCGTCGGGCCTCAAAGGCTCCCATGCCAGACGAGCAGTGTGCTGTTAAGTACGTGGTTTCTTTATCACAAGGCTTTAACTCATTCGCTCTCTATCATTTAGCAGAAAGTTAGTTCCGTAACACCTTCTGTTTCTATCATTTGCATTTTCAGGCAATTTTTTTACGGCTTCATTGTGGGCCGCAGCAGCACCTCGCTCACAAACGACTGTGGAGCCTGCGTCAGCAGAATCGCCACCACATTCGCCACGTCCTCCGGTTGCAGCCTCTTGTTCGGGTCCTTGCCGCCGCTTACGCTGAACCCCGTATTCACTGAACCCGGCGCTATGGCCGAAACCCGGATGCCATGCTCCCGCAGCTCTTCCGCCACCGAGTAAGTCAACCCGTTCAACCCCCATTTTGAAGCCGCGTAGGCCGCCCCGTTCTTCAGCGGATTATGCCCGGCCAGAGAGGAGATGTTCACGATATGTCCGCCTTCACCCTTTTTCCGCCCCGCGATCATCAGGGGAGCGAACGCCCGGATCATCAGATAAGCGCCGCGCAGGTTGGTCCCGATCACCGCGTCCCAGTCCGCCGGAGCCATCTCGTGCAGCGGCCCTCCCATCTTGGCCACTCCGGCGTTGTTCACCAGAATGTCGCACCGCCGGTGCTTCTCCTTAATGTGGGCGGCAAAGGCCGTGATTGCCGCCTCGTCCAGCAGGTCGAACGCGGAAAACTCAGCCTGCCCGCCGGCAGCCTGAATCTCCTGCGCTACCTCATTCAATCGCGCCTTGTCGCGGGCCGTCAGCACTACGGTCGCGCCCATCTTCGCCAGCCGTTTGCCAATGGCCGCGCCGATGCCGCGCGCCCCGCCCGTTATTACCGCAACTTGCCGGGAAAGCTCTTCCATCGGTCCTCCTCTTTGGCTCGCTACCTGAATAGGATGAGCGGACGTCTCCTCTGCATCTCCGGTCAACAGATTCGTCTCCAAAATGCATCCAACATCTGTTTGTGCTGGGAGATGCGCCCAAAATGGAAAACGATAGTCGGGAATTGGGACGAAGCTTGTCATATTAGGGTTAAGCTTTCTATAATCCTGCCATCGTCGCATCCGTCTTTGAAGTCAATCGTTTTTGCTGAAAGGATTCAAACGATTCGATGCCGACCGTGCGCATTCCTCCCGGCTTGCACTCGTACAGTTCCAATCTTTATTTGAAGGATTTCCTTAGGAGCGTTGAATGAGAAAGGTACTTTTTGCCTCCATGCTGGTCGCCGCTTTCCTGGTGCCTGCCGTCACCCCCTGCGTATTCGCACAGGCCCAGGACGCGCAGTCGAGCCAAATCACCATTAAAGACCCG
The DNA here is from genome assembly GCA_036273415.1 of Silvibacterium sp. Taxonomy (GTDB): domain Bacteria; phylum Acidobacteriota; class Terriglobia; order Terriglobales; family Acidobacteriaceae; genus Silvibacterium. The sequence goes on from DASUHR010000016.1 coordinate 183,181, forward strand.
GCCGAATACAACGCCTACACCAATGCCATCGGGCAGTCGTCTCCCGCGGCCAAGGCAGCGGCGATTGAAGACTTTCTCCAGAAGTACCCCAACAGCGTGGTTAAGCAGGAGATGCTGGAACAGTTGGTCGGCGCGTACCAGCAGGCGGGCGATTTGGCCAAGACCGCGGATGCGGGCAAACGCCTGCTTCAGGTGGATCCGACCAATCTTCGGGCTCTGACCTTGGTGGTTTACATGGAAAAATCGCAGGCCTCGAAGTCAACTCCGCCCGATCAGGCCAAGCTCGATGATGCAGCCGCCAACGCGCAGAGGGGGCTCACAGCCACCAAGCCTGCTGCAATGAGCCAGGCTGACTTTGACAAGCTCAAATCCGCCGCCACCCCGATTTTTTACAACGCTATTGCGGCCGACGATCTTGCCAAGAAGGACTACAAGGATGCAATCGACGCTCTGAATTCGGAGCTGAAGTCCGAACAGCCCGCGCAGACCACGCAGCAGCCCAGCCTCGCCGACACCTACTATCTCGGAACCGCGTACGTGCAGGCGGATTCCAAGAATCCCGACAACCTGAAGAATGGAATTTGGTTCCTCGCCCGCGCCGCGCAGTATCTGCCCGATCCTTACAAGACCACCGCCGAAAAGGCCGCCGAGTACTGGTACAACAAGTATCACGGCAGCATGGACGGCTTCCCGCAGATCCAGCAGCTCGCGCATGACAATGTTTTCCCGCCCGCCTCATACGCTCCAACACCGGCACCCCCGCCGCCATCCCCGCAGGAACTCGCGCACAATGCGGTTGTCGGTACTCCCGACCTCAAGACCCTCGCGTTGACGGATAAGGAATTCGTGCTCGCAAATGGAACTCCGGAGGACGCGCAGAAAGTCTGGGCGGTGCTGAACGGCGTCACTGCAGAAGTGCCCGGAATGGTGATTTCGGCCACTCCTGATTCGGTGCAGTTGGCTGTCTCCGACGACGCGAAACAATCGCAGAAGGCGGACTTCACTATTAATATGAAGACACCGTTGAAGGATGTTCCCGGGCCTCAGACGAACGTGACATATATCGCAACGTTCGATTCCTATACGCAGAATCCTCCCATGATCATCATGAAAGATGGCGGCCCAAAGCCCGCTGCGAGGACGGTGCATCACGCCCCCGCCCGGCGCCACCCTCGTGGCAGATAGTCGCCTTCCAATCCAACCACAAGGGCAGCCTCGCGGCTGCCCTTGCTTTTTCCGCGCCAATGATAGAGTGAAACTGAAATGAAGTTGTTTTCACAATCGACGTTCGCCGCGCTCTTACTCGCTGTTGCTTCGTTCGCATGGTTTCCCTCGAATGCTCAGCAAACCGCCGATTCGCATGACAATGGGCTGCAGCATCTTCCTGCGAATTCCATGAACGCCGCCGATCAGGCCGCGCTGGAGCGCGATCACAAGGAACTCATGGAGGCCGCAGAGATCTACGGATACAATCTCGCGGCAGGAAACTGGACCTACCGGCAGACGCTGTGCGCAGCCATGCCGGACACCGTTCTCCTGCATTTTTGGCGGCAATTTCCAGATGGATCGGAGTCGTTGTTCACCGCTCTCATGCCCCGCGATACCGGGCGCGTCCGCATCGTGCCTGTGCTCTACCGCAACACAACCCCCTTTGTGCCGGCTCCCAGGAACCCGCGCAATTACGCGCTCTTCAACGCGCTCGTATCAACGAGCGTTACAAACCGGGGCGCAGTTTCTAACAAGGAATGGATCGAGTTGAGCGCGTGCTATGCAGAGATGACCGGTGCAACAATCGATCTCCCGCTCCAATCAAGAAAGGAAATCGGGATTGCCGGAGCGCCCTCGCCGACGATTCACGCCAATGAACAGGACAAAGCCGCGCGCGTCACCCTAGCGACCCGCGAAGGCGAGAGTTCTTACAGAGTGTGGAGCGTCTCGTTCGACCGCAACGCCAGAGTGACCGCCGTCGTAACCGAAGACCGGACCGTCCAGGCCGAAGCAAATCCGACGATACAACCCGTATCGCCTGCAGGCGTATCGCCGCCATCCCCCAAGCCATCGCGAGAGACAGCATCACCGCGAAGAACAACAGAAAACGCAGCAGCATCTGAGCCCCAGCCTTCACCCAGTGCTCCGGCAGTTCCGTACGCAGCCACCACGCGCGGCCGCGAGCCATCCACCTTGCAAGCGTCGGACGAGCCGGGCTGGAAGCTCGTTCTCCATCCAACCAATCCGCCCGCAAAGATCGAACCGACAGCGCCGCCGCCTCCGGAGAAATTCATCCCGTCGCCCCCGGATTCGACCGACCAAACCGTCGCACCACAGCGGTAGTTTCACCGTCGTCACAGTTTTCAGCCACCCCTAATGCTCTGTTACACTGAATCAGTTGATCACCTTCCGGGGACGTAGTTCAGTTGGTTAGAACGCTGCCCTGTCACGGCAGAGGTCGCGGGTTCGAGCCCCGTCGTCCCCGCCATACAAAACAAAGAACTTAAGTTTGTATGGCTCCTATAGTGACAATCCACAATCCGATCCACAAATTACTGCACTAGACGACTTCCAAGTCCTACTGCGTCTAGGAAAGCGCCCTGCGCTGCTTGCTTTTCGTCGCGATCATCCTGCGTGTAGAGATTCATGGTCGTGCGGATATCGCTATGCCGCAAGATTCCCTGAACCGTCTTCGGATCGACCTTCCCCTTATTCACGAGCCAGGTGCTAAGGCTGTGCCGCAGGTTGTGAAGACCGAAGCGTTGGCCCTTTGCAAGTACGATTCCGGCGCTGATTGCCGCCGGACGCAGATGGTCCTGCACGAAAGTCGACGCCCTGACTGGGACCTTGCCGTCCTTGATTAGCGACGGAAAGACGAAGTCGTCGATTTTCGAATAAGGGCTCTGCGCGCGCCATTCCTTCAAGTATTGCGCCAGTACCGGATGCATCGGCACGTAGCCG